>CAVPBI010000001.1:0-79320 GCA_963701735.1 uncultured Ignavibacteria bacterium
TCTACATCTGGCACCAGATGCCGGGCGTTGACATGCTGGGAAACACGCTGGATACTGCCGGATCCGGCGGCCAATTTGGAAACGACCGTGCCGTACGAGAGCTGCTCAGTGCCGCAAATCAGGCCGGGTGGAGACGGACGCTCAGCGAAACCTACGGCGGCGGGGGCTGGGACATGACGTTCGCCACCCAGAAGCGATTGGTCGACTGGGAATGCGTGCTCGGCGTGAATTTCGTCAATCAGCACCTGTCGTACTATTCGCTGAACGGCGTGCGGAAGTTCGACTACCCGCCGTCCTTCTCGTACCACGAGCCGTGGTGGAACCACTACAGACTCATGGGCGACTACATCGGCCGCATCAGCATGGCGATGTCGTCAGGGGAGCAGATCAACCGGACGCTGGTGCTTCAACCCAACACCACCGCCTGGATGTACTTCTCGCGCCAGGTCAGGAACCCGGCGATCGACAGCATCCGGACGGGGTTCAAGAGCTTCGTGTACCGGCTGGAGCAGCACCACCTGGAATATGATCTGGGATCAGAAAATGTCCTGAAGGTGCTGGGGAGCGTTCAGGGCGATCTGCTCCGTGTGGGCAAGCGGGACTATTCGGTGGTGGTGATCCCTGCTGAGATGGAGAACGTCGACAGCACGACGTACGATCTGCTTGCGAGCTATGTGAAGAACGGCGGGAAGGTGCTGAGTTTCCGGACGCAGGTCCCGATGCTGAATGGCGAGCCGTCAACGTCGGTGGACGATCTGATGGCAGGGTCGGGAGGACGGTGGACGGTTGCAGGAGGTCTTGACGACCAGCAGGCGCTTCGGTTGCTCGGACGCGATGAGTTTTCCATGGATGACCGTTCCCGAAACGGGATGCTGTATCATCAGCGCAGGGTGCTGGACGACGGTGAGCTGCTGTTTGTCGTGAACTCGCACACAGAGAGGGCGGCCGAGGCCACGGTCACGATCAGGGGGAAGCACGTCTCGAAGCTCGACCCGATGACCGGGAAAGCCTTCGGATATCCGTCCAGACCACGGGACGGGAAGGTTTCATTTGACATCGACCTTGAGCCGGTGGGGAGTGCCCTGTTCCTGGTGACCGAAACCGAGGCTGAGGAGCCCGCGTACGCCCGTCCTTCCGGCGCCGAAGCCATGGTGGAAGGAACGGGGGAGGTGGCGGTGAAGCGTGAATCGGAAAACGTGTTGATGGTGAACTACCTGGACCTCAAGACGGCGAAGTCCAACCGCAAGGACGTCTACTTCAT
Source organism: uncultured Ignavibacteria bacterium (assembly GCA_963701735.1). Lineage (GTDB taxonomy): Bacteria > Bacteroidota > Ignavibacteria > UBA10030 > UBA6906 > CAWABB01. The sequence goes on from CAVPBI010000001.1 coordinate 1,262, forward strand.
GGACGCCCTGAAGGGGTTGTTCAAAGAGAACGGCGTGGAGATGGGGAACCCATGGCAACACAAGATCCAGTACAGGAAGGACTACCTCGCGCTGGATACCCTGTTCGGCCCCGATTCCTGGTTTGAAGCCAGCTATCATTTCAGCGTCAGGCCCGGCCTGGAGCCTGCCGCCATGAAGTCGATACAGGCGGTGGTGGAACGGCCGGGACTATGGAGTGTCTTCATCAACGGCGAAGAGGTGCCGGCGCTGAAGAACAGCTACTGGATCGAACGGCAGTTTCCGCGATATGCTATTGGCGGTCACGTGAAATCCGGGTTGAACACCCTGACTCTGAAAGCTCCCCGGATGAACGTGCTGGCCGAACTGATGCCGATCTATATTCTGGGAGACTTTCTCGTCAGGCCCGCCCCCCGGGGTTTTGAAATCACCGGCGGCGGGATCGGCGCGCTCGGTTCCTGGCGTGAGGGGGGCCTGCCGTTCTATTCGCAGAAGGTGGCCTACACGCAAAAGTTCAACGTGGCCGGGCCTGAGGGGTCGGCATTCAGGGTGCGATTGAACCGGTGGAACGGAACAGTGGCCGAGGTCGTGGTGAACGGAAAAGAAGCCGGCCTGATTGCTTTCCCCCCGAACGAGCTGGATGTCACTGGCGTGCTGAAAGAGGGCGCAAACGAAATCACCGTGAAGGTGACCGGCAGCCTCAAGAACACGTTCGGGTTCTTCTACAGAGAGAACGGCTATTCGTGGATCTACGGTCCGTGGGAGTGGGACTACGCACCCGCCAGGCCCCCTTCGGGGGCCGGGTACTTTCTGCTGGATTACGGGCTCATGGAGCCCTTTGCGCTGGTCACGACCAGGACGGGGGCATGACCGTCAAGACGATGAGGACGCTGGGACTTCAGCACGCAGGAATCCTGACAAACGAGCGTTTCGCGGGGCACATTTTTTCCCTCTATCTTCCATACAACTCAGGGCTCTCAGATGAAATCACCACGGCTTCTTGTTCTGCTTCTGGTCCTGGCCGGATCGGCAGCATATGCTCAGCACGAGGAACAGAAGTACTACCCCGACCCCAATCCGCGCATTCGGGAGCGCCTCGAGCAGTGGCAGGATATCAAGTTCGGGCTGCTCATGCACTGGGGGCCGTACAGCCAGTGGGGCATCGTGGAGTCATGGTCGATCTGCCCGGAAGACGAGCCCTGGTGCCTGCCGGATACCGTGGCGGACTACTTTGCATATAAGCAGCGGTACGAGAATCTGGGGAAGACATTCAATCCGGTCAAGTTCGACCCGGTGAAGTGGGCCAGGGCTGCCAGGGACGCCGGAATGAAATACGTGGTCTTCACGACGAAGCATCACGACGGCTTCTGCATGTTCGACTCCAGGTACACCGACTACAAGATCACCGGGAAGGATTGCCCGTTCAGCACGAACCCCAGAGCCGACGTGACGAAGGAGATCTTCAATGCCTTCCGCAGCGAGGGGATGTGGACAGGCGCCTATTTCTCGAAGCCCGACTGGCACAGTCCCGACTACTGGTGGCCGCAGTTCCCGCCCTTTGACCGGAACGTGAACTACGACCCGGCCAAATACCCCGAGCGATGGAACAGCTTCGTGGAGTACACACACAACCAGATCATGGAGCTGTGCACCAACTACGGAAAGATGGATCTCTTCTGGTTCGACGGCGGGCAGGTTCAGAAGAACGAGGCGAAAGGAGATGCCCCGCATATCCCGGGGTACCATGTGAAGAAGTACTACAATCAGGACATCAGGATGGACGAGCTGGTCGAGAAGATCCGCTCGAAGCAGCCCGACGCCATCGTGGTGGACCGGGCTGTGGAAGGCAAGAACCAGAACTACCTTACCCCCGAGAACATGGTGCCGGAGAAGATGCTGCCGTATCCGTGGGAGTCGTGCATGATTCTGGGCGGGGGCTGGTCGTTCTCATTCGACGCAAAGATGATGCCCACCCGGAAAGTGGTTCACATGCTGTCGGACATTGTGGCCAAGGGAGGGAACCTCCTGCTCAATATCGGTCCGGGTCCGGATGGCACATGGTATCCAGAAGCGTACGACCGCCTGGCGGAGGTGGGGGCATGGCTCCGGATCAACGGAGAGGCCATTTACGGCACCAGGACGATCGCTCCCTACTTCGACGGCACATTGCGCTACACACGGGGCAAGGACGGATCGGCATACGTGATCTACCTGTTTGACGAGAACGAAGCACTGCCCGCGGAGATCCAGGTGAAGGGCTTTGTGCCGGCGAAAGGCGCGAAGGTCAGCATGCTCGGGAAGGATGGAAGCTCGCTGAAATGGGAATCCGACGGGAGCAACTTCAAGATCCAGGTTCCTGCAAGCGAGCGCGGGAAGGTGCCTTCGCAATACGCGGTGGCGTTCAAGGTCAGTCAGACAGCGAGGCAATAGGACGATGTCTGCAGAGGAGTGCCTGAGGATTTTTGCAGACCGGGTGGTGCCATCCATTCACACCTGATCAACGGACTCACCGGTGAACATATCACGTGCGGCACGCCTTTACCTTCTTGCGCTCGCGACCATCGGGGTCCCGGGAATCTTCGCGCAGACAAACCTTCCTCCGGATCTTGACGCATACGTGGAGCGCGTCCGGAAGCAGTTCGAGGTGCCAGGGATCAGCCTCGCGATCGTAAAGGACGGGAAGGTGCTTCTCGCCACGGGGTACGGCATCAAGAAGATGGGGGCCTCTGGTGCGGTTGACGCCGGGACGGTCTTCGCGATTGCGTCGAATACGAAGGCTTTCACCGCCACTGCGCTGGGGCTGCTTGTGGAAGAGGGAAAGCTGGAATGGGACGCGCCGGTGATCCGCTATCTTCCGTGGTTCCGCCTCTCCGATCCGTATGTCACCGCTGAGCTGACCGTTCGCGACCTGCTGGTGCACCGGAGCGGTCTCGGCCTTGGCGCCGGCGATTTGCTCATCTGGCCCGGCAGCAACCTGAATCAGCGGGCCATCGTGGAGCGGCTGGCGCACGTCCCGCTCTCCACCAGTTTCCGCAGCGAGTACGCATACGACAACGTCCTCTACCTCGCGGCGGGCGAACTGATCGAGGCGGTATCCGGCCAGAACTGGCACGATTTCGTCACGACGCGCATCATCGACACGCTTGGAATGAAAGAGACCGGCGTCAGGCATTCGGACATCGCGAGGCTTCCCAACGCCGCCTCCGCCCACGCCAGCATTGACGGAGTGGTTCGGCCGGTCAATCCGTTCGTCGGTGAAAACTCGGACGCGGCGGGAGGCATCGTCACCAACGCGCGCGACATCGCGAAATGGCTCATCGTGCAGCTCGATTCGGGCCGGACTGCGGCAGGGACGCGTCTTTTCAATCCATCCACGACGAAGGAGCTCTGGTCGGTCGTCACGCCTCTGGGCGTCGGCGCTCCGCCGCCGGAACTGAAGGCGATCCGGTCCAACTTCGCCGGCTACGGGCTCGGGTTTGTCCTCCGGGACTACCGTGGTTACAAGCTCGTCAGCCATACGGGAGGGCTGTCGGGGTTCGTCTCACGAATAGCGATGATTCCCGAGCTGAAGCTGGGCGTTGCTGTCTTCACAAACCAGGAATCCGAGGAGGCGTACATGGCGCTGACGTGTCGCATCCTGGACTACTACATCGGGGCGAACGACACAGACTGGATCAAGGGGTTCGCTCAGTTCCGGGACGGACAGACTCTCTTCGCGCCATTCAGGAACGCGAGATCGTCACGAGTCGGGACAGTCTATCGCGTCCGTCGTTGCCGCTGGACAGGTATGCGGGCGAGTACGAGGACGCGTGGTACGGGACGATCTCGATCGTGAAGGAGGGCGGCGGGTTGGTGATGACGTTTTCCCATTCACCGGTCATGATCGGCGACGTGCAGCACTGGCAGTACGACACGTTTGTTGTGCGGTGGCGGGACCGCGACCTCAGGGCAGACGCCTTCGTGACATTCGCCCTGACCGCAGAGGGGGAGATCGACCGCGCGACGATGAAAGCGGTCTCGGACGCCACCGACTTCAGCTACGACTTCCAGGACCTGCTGTTGAAGCCCGCGCCGGCGCAGAAGAAATAGGCCGCATCTCCAGGGCGCGCCTCTGGCAGCGGCATCCGGGCTGAGACGGTTTCATCCCAGGACCCTGTCAATCCGCTGGCGTTCATTCGCGATCGCTTCGCCCTGCGTGGAGAACCACTGTTCCTCGTCTCCGCCGGTGCTGCGACCGTTGGTGCAGCTGAACATTGTCTGGTGTCCGATCCTGTCTGACAGCACCGCTATCTCCACGCCGCGATGTGTCGCCCGCGTCGTCGTTGTGTGCTTCATGGTGTTGCTCCCGCGTAATAAGTTGAACACGCCTGCGTTCTCAAGGGGGACCCGGCTTCAGGGTCTCCGCGCTATGACGATCAGCGTCCTGTCGTCCGAATACGACCCCTGAGTGCTATAGTTCTGGACGTCGTCCAGGAGATGCTGCGTCAGATCCTTCGGGCTCAGCGCGCGCCCGGCGATCAAATGCTGGATAAGACGGTCCTCACCGTACAGATCCCCCTGCGCATTCGACGCTTCTGTAATCCCATCCGTATAGAGCAGGAGGAGGTCTCCCGGTCCCACGTGGACGCTGTCGGTCTTGAAGATCTCTTCCGGAAAAGGGCCCAGCACCTGTCCCGTCGCTTTCAGGAACTCCGGTCGATCGGAACCGGCCCGGAGAAGGATGGGATTGTTGTGTCCGCAATTGGCGTAGACCATCAATCCGTTGACGCTGTCCGTCAGTTCCGCGTAGAAGAGGGAGATAAAGTGATCGTCTGCAAACGTCTTGTGGAAGAGTTTGTTGACGTGTGAGAGGAGCACGCCGATGCGTGACTGGTACTGATATCCCAGCCGTAGAGCACCGGACACATAGAGCGCTTCGATTGCCGCTGACATCCCCTTGGAGGTGGCGTCACCGATGACGATGCCCAGGCGTTCGGTGTCGCCTTCGACCTGCAGATAGTCGAAGAAGTCCCCGCCGACGATTCTATCTGCGATCGACACACCATACATATCGTACGAACTGAACTGCATGGCATGTTGTGGAAGGATCTTGCGTTGGATCTCGGATGCCCTGTCGAGATCCATTTCGAGCATCTGTGCCTTGCGCTCCACCCTCTGCGAGCGAAGCGACGCATTCAGGGCGGCGCCGATGATGTTCAGCCGGGCCGTGGTATCCTGGTCGAAGTTTTCCGCATTGAATGCCACGATGTACTTGTAGAGACGCTGCCCGTGCCAGTCCACCTTCTGGCCGATTCCCGTTACCGAATACATGTGAATGCCCCGGTCGCGCAGGTACTGGTTGTCTTCTTCGGCGAGGACCGTGTGCAGGCGTGGCAACTCGAGGAGGATGGGGTAGTCCGTGACCTGGATGCGATGGCCCAGGGCGATGTGCTCGGTGCTGCCGGTTTGATGGACGAGTTCGTACATGCCGGTCGCCACGACCAGTTTCCACAGGCGGCCTCCTTTGAGGTCGATATCCTCGTGCCGAACGATCTCTTCAAGGACATGCTTTAGCAGCAGCTGTTCGCTTTCAAAGCGTTTTGAGCCAATCGTTTCGATCGTATGGTAGAGTCTTCGGAGGTTCATAGCCATAGAGTGTGGACGCGAATGTGGACAATACAACATACCGATCAGTATGCTCTGGAGGAACACCCAAGAGGACCGAAACCGGACTAGTCCCTCTTTCATTCTTCGGGTGGATTGCGTCGCTAGCTTCCAAAACGTAAGCTGGATGCGGAGGTTTTGAGACTTCCGGCGGGAGCCGCATGGTATGAAGGCGGGGCGGCCATTCAAGGGAACCCCGCAAACGGGCCGGGGTGGCGACGCTAATTGGCAGGAGAACCATATGGGTGGTAAGCAGGGGTGGGTGAGGCCGGCAAGAGTGGTGCTGCGCCTGGCACTTGTGGGTGGGCTCGCGGCCTTGCTCTGGCACTACTTCTCGGGTCTCGATCTCTCCATGGTGGCTGCGCGCATCAGCGGAAGTGGATTTCTGCTGCCGATTGTCCTCATCCCGTATGCCCTTGTCTTTCTTGCAGAATCCTTCGCCTGGCGGCTCACCATCAGGCACACACCGAGGCCCGGGGTGGGCAAGTTGTATCTCATACGGATGGCGACAGACGCCATCCTGTACTCCATTCCAGGGGGCGTCGCGGTGGCCGAGCCGATGCGGCCCGTTCTGCTTCAGCGACAGTGCGGGATCAACCTGACTGAGGGCATCGGCTCCTGCATCATCACGAAGATCAACATCGCCGTTGCACAGGCGCTGTTCGTCTTCCTCGGGTTTATCCTCGTCATGGTGTTCTATCCCGGTGTCAGCCATCAGCTCGGCGTGGAAGGGGGGCCTGCAGGCTATCTGCTGGTCGGTCTTGTCGTGGTGTGCGCCATCGGATTGCTGACCCTGCCGTTCAGCGGACCGCGCTTATCGCAGCTCATCCGTCTCCTTTCCCGCATCCCCCTGGCCCCGCTGCGAAAGCTCATCGCGAAATCGGAGCCCGCGATCGGCCGCCTCGACAGTCACGTGGGCCGGTTTGCCCGGGACCACACACGACGTTTCGCTGGCTCGCTGCTGTTCGGGTTTGCAGCCTGGCTGCTTGTCGGGGTTGAGTCGTACCTGATACTAAAGCTTCTCGGGGCGGATCCGACGCTGACCCAGGCGATTGCCCTTGAGGCTGTTGCGTCGATCCTGCGTATCCTCTTCTTCTTCATCCCGAGCGGCCTTGGCGCAACCGAGGTGGGGTTTGTCACGCTCCTCGTCGCATTCGGCTTTCCGGATGCCATCCCGCTCGCTGCGGCGTACATTGCCGTGAAGCGCGTGAAGGAAGCCGGCTGGGTGGTGCTCGGGTACTTCGTCTTCTGGTTTGTGGGGCTGAACCCGTTCCGGAGGGTGCGTCCGCTCACGTCGGAGGTACCCGCCACATCCCCTGTGACAGCCCTGTAGTCTATCCGTCTTAGCTACAGAAAGGGCGCCGACGTCTGACGCACTACTGCCACCGGAGCCTGGGAGTGAGCGGCGCGCCCTTGCTATTTGGAGGCGCCGGGAGTAACTTCTCGCCATACACCATTTGGCGTCTGACGGCTTCCGGACTGTAGCGCCGCCGCTCTGGTTCAGACCGATGGACTATGGCCAATCGACGATAGTTCATTGTCGTCTCCCCCCCCGACGACCCGCTCCCCGGCAGGCCTCATACATCAAGCTCTCTTCAGACCAGCATCAAGGGAAAGGAGCGCCCGATGACAGGACGATCTCTGGCACTCGCATGTGCCATGCAGTTGCTTCTGCTGCCGGCCATCTGCTTTGGACAGAAGTACGGCATCTATTCGACGACACTCTCCAACGGGCTGGACGTGATCGCGGTGGAAAACCGCATCGTCCCGCTCGTGACCGTCGAGCTCAACGCCAGGAACGGGAGTTACACCGAGCCGCCCGAATACAACGGCCTCTCACATCTGTACGAACACATGTTCTTCAAGGCCAACGCATCGATTCCGAACCAGGAACGGTACCTTGAACGCGCGCGCGAACTGGGGATGAGCTGGAACGGAACGACGAGCGAGGAACGCGTCAACTACTTCTTCACGATGTCCAGGGACAGCCTGATACAGGGACTCGCCTTCATGAAGGCCGCGGCAATGACCCCGCTCTTCCTCCCGAGCGAGCTGGAGCGCGAGCGCCCGGTGGTCATCGGAGAATACGACCGGAACGAGTCCAACCCAGGGTACCATCTTTACGTCGCGGTCAACAGGAAGCTCTGGCACACATACTACAGCCGGAAGAACGCCCTTGGCGAGCGCGAGACTATCCTGAGCGCCGACCAGAAGAAGATGCAGACGATCAAGGACCGGTACTACGTCCCGAACAACTCCGCGCTGCTCGTGTCAGGGGATGTCGATCACGAGCAGATATTCAAGCTCGCACAGGAGTATTTCGGCGACTGGAAGAAGGCGGAGGATCCGTTCACACTGTACCCCGTTCCGGAACACCCGCCCCTCTCCGGGAGCGAGACGGTGATCGTGGAGAAGCCCGTCAATGCCGTGACGCTCATGATCGCCTGGCACGGACCGAGCCTCTCGAAGGATGTCCAGGCCACCTATGCGGCGGACGTTCTGAGCTACATCATGACGCAGCGCAATTCGGGGTTCCAGAAGCGCCTTGTCGAAAGCGGCCTCTGCAGCTTCGCCAATTTCAGCTACCAGACTTTGAACTATACCGGTCCAATCCGCCTGGTGGCCCAGTTGAGCGCTGCCAAGTATGCCGAGGCGGAACGGGTGATCTTCGATGAGTTGAAGAAGCTCACCAATGCAGACTATTATACCGACGAACAGCTGGTGACGGCGAAAGACCAGCTTGAACGAAACGAGCTATACTCGCAGGAAAGGCCTTCGTCGTTCGTGCACACGGTCGGGTACTGGTGGGCGGTGGCAGGCGGGCTCGACTACTACCTCCAGTATGTGGACAATCTGCGGAAGGTCACCAGGCAGGACATCAATGCCTACGTTCAGAAGTATATCCAGTCGGCACCCTACGTGAAGGGCGTGCTGGTGTCGCCCGGCGACCGGGACAAAGTCACTGCCAAGTAATCATCCTCTCCTTCAGCGCAAGGAACGTCTGCTATGAAAAAGCACTGGATGCAGATCGCCGTCGTCGTGCTCGCTTGTGTGGCATGGGAGAGCAGCGCACAGGAGAAGAGCGTGGCGGTCGATGAGTTCGTCGTCAATGGGCTCAAGGTTCTCGTGAAGCCCGTGAGCGCCAACGACATCATTTCCGTTCAGCTGTATCTGCGCGGCGGATGCATGAACCTCACGGAAGCCACGCAGGGGATCGAACATCTCCTCCTTCAAAGCGCCCTCAAGGGGAGCACGAACTATCCGAAGGAGCAGCTGAACGCGGTCCTGGACAGGACAGCCTCCGCTATCACCGGCGCGAGCACCAGGAACTACAGCAAAGTCACGCTGCGGTGCCTGAAATCCGACATCGACATGCTCTGGGATGTCTTTGCGGACGTCATCATGCGGCCGGCATTCGTTCCGGAAGACGTGGAGGTGGTCCGGAACAACATCCTGCTGGGCATCCGACAGCGGAAGGACAATCCCGACAGCTATCTGGCGATGGTTTCGGATGAGGGATTCTACGCGGGACACCCCTACCGCTTTGAGCCGGAAGGTGTGGAGGGCTCCATGTCAGCCCTGACCATCGAGCAAATGAAGAAGTACCTGACTGACAACCTCGTGACCAGCAAGCTGCTCCTGGTTGTGGTCGGGAACATGAGCAAGGAAGATGTGCGGAAGAAAGTTGAGGCGACGTTCGGAAAGCTTCCCCAGGGCCAGTACAAGCCCGTATTCCCCCCTCCCGTCGTGCACGCGACGCCGTCCATGAAGGTCATCGAGCAGCAGATGCCCGACGAACTATTTCCGGGGGACATTTGCGCTGCCCGGTCCGTCCGATCCGGACCACCATACGACCCTCGTCATGATGAGCGTGCTCGGAACGCGCGTCTGGGAAGAGGTGCGGACGAAGCGGAATCTCTCGTATGCGCCGGCTGCCCGGAGTACGAACTTCTTTGCCAACCAGGGGTTTCTGTACGTTACAACGGTCCATCCGGACAGCGCCGTGAAGGTCATGCTGGGAGAGGTGAAGCGGCTGCAGAACGAGCCCGTCCCTGCCAAAGACCTGAAGGACCGGATCACGATGTTTCTGACCGGGTACACGCTCGCCCGCGAAACGAACGAGTCGCAGGGAGATTTTCTCGCATTCTATGAGCTGTCGGGCGCCGGCTGGAAGGCGACGACCCAGCTGATGGACCGGTTGCGCGGCGTTTCTCCGGCAGATATCCAGAGAGTGGCCGGAAAGTATTTCCACGGCATGCAGACGACCGTGATCGGGGATCCGAAATCTGTGCACAAAGAGGTGTATCAGTACTAACAGAAGACAGTCAGCATTGGTGCGCCTATGAGAGAGCCTGAAGTGTCGACAGCGCAACGCGGGTCGGCATTCAGGCTCTTCCATGTGAACCGCGATGGCGATGCCGACGGGTTAGGCCTTCTTCATGACCTCCAGCGTCCGCGGGGTCTTCCACATTCCGCGCGTGAAGTCGGGGAAGGGGACCGGCTCCCCGCTCTTGGATATCGACTGTCCGCTTAGCTCCGATACGGCGCTGAGGACTGCGGCGTCGTAGACATCCATGTCGGGAGTCCTACCCTGCAGCAGGGCCTGTACCAGCCGGTAATCCTCGATGAAGTCCATGCCGCCGTGACCGGCCCCTTTGCTCTTCTCCTCCAGCTCCACCCAGACCGGATGGTTGTACTCCTTCATGTAGGCGTCCACCGCTTCCCATTCGTGCGCCGGGCTCTTCTTTTCAATGTGCACCAGCGTTTCCGGGTATTTCCGCACGATGCCCTTCGTCCCCTGCACGAGAATGTCGCGGCTGTACGGCCGGGGCGAGCTCGTGTCGTGCTTCAGGATCACCGTTTCCCCTTTGTTCGTCCGAAGGGCGGTGATGACCACATCGCTCAGGGCGAACGTCTCCTTCGCCTGAGGGCTGTCTGGCCCGAACCGATTGACGGCATAGAGATGAAGGCCGCGGGTCTTCGTACCGAACGCAGCCAGGGACTCGAAGCAATTTCCGCGGTTGATCTCGAGGCATTGCGCGATCGGACCGAGGCCGTGCGTCGGGTACAGGTCGCCGTTCCTCTTCCACGAATGGGCCCGCCTCCAGCGGCCCTCTCCCTCCATGTCATGCTTCACCTCCCGGAGATCGTGCAGGTACCCGCATTCAGTGTGCAGGAGCTCCCCGAGGACGCCCTGCATCACCATATTCAGGATCATCATCTCGACGCTGTCGTAGTTGCAGTTCTCCATCATGATGCAGTGCCGGCCGGTCTTCTCTGACGTCTCGATCAGGCGCCAGCAATCCGCGATCGTATACGCGGCGGGGACCTCTGTCGCGGCGTGCTTGCCGGTGTTCATCGCCTCCAGGCAGACCGGAACATGCCATTCCCACGGCGTGGCGGTGTAGACGAGGTCGAGGTCGTCGCGCTGGCACAGCCGTTTGAAGTCCTCTTCCCCGCGCGCATACCCTTCCGGACCTGGCTGCCCGGCCTTCACGCACATCTCCTGTGCCCGCTTGACACGATCCTCCACGATGTCGCAGACGGCCACGATCTCGGCCCCTTCGATCTTCAGGAGGTTGCTGACGTGGGAAGTCCCCATGCCGCCCACCCCGACGTATCCGATCCGCACCTTCTTCAGCGGTTCGCCGGCAGGGGCCGGGCGGGCGGGATAGTCGAGCATGGCGGGAGCTCTGGAGCTGGTGGTCGCACTCGCGAGCGCAAGCCCGACTCCGGCCATTGTCGTGTTCCGGATGAATTCCCTCCGGCTCTTTCGGACCATCATGTTCGCCTCCTGCGCTGTTCTGCGGTCAAAGTACGGAGGAGAATTGGGAGGAGCAAGAGAAAGCCGTCGCCGTGACGCCTCCTCGCACTGCGTCGGTGGTGCCCGACACGCCGGTCGGGTATCCGGCAGGGGGCGGGAATGTGCCTTGACAATTCCCTATGTTATGGCTATTCTCAGGCCGCACAGCCCCAGATCGGCCGCAAACGTGGACGGCTCCTGGATACCGCAGGTGGATCACACGCGGCGTTCTGAACAATGACCGGACAGACCAATGGAGAAGAAGGCACGCGCAGGAATCGCGATGGCTATCGTGTCGCTGCTTGTGAGCGTCGCACCAGACCTGCGGGGGGCGGACACAGGCCTTCCCCGGCCAGGGAACAACAAAGTTGCCTACTACGTCTTTGACTCCGGCGGACCCGACCGTTACCCTATGCCGACGTTCACCGATGCGGCCAACATCGTGGTGGTCTTCGAAGGGACATTGTGGGAGCTGGCCGATTCCGCGCACTATGCCACGAGCTGGATGCGGAACGTGAACTATCACTCGCACGCCGAGGTCCTTCGCGATATCAAAGTCCTGCAGGCGCAGGGCGTCAAAGTCCTGATGAACGTCGACGATGCGGTATCGTGGAGCACATCGACGCCGTTCACGACGCATGATGGGAAGAAGCTCACCCCTCAGGAATTTGCCGCGTTCATCAAGGCGTGTGCAATTGATTCGGTGGGTCTCGACGGCATCTCCCTCGACATAGAGCATGGCGCGACCGGGAACGCCGCCTACATTTCGCTCCTCAAGGAAATCGGGAAGTACTTCGGCCCGCTGTCCCCCGACAGCACGTCGCAAATGTATATAGCAGCCATTTATGCCGGAGGTGCGCCGGGTCCCGTCATAGGGAAGTCCCGGGATATTACGGCGCACATGAATTTCATCATGGACATGGCGTATTTCGTCTGGGACTATGCAGCCCGGTTCAAGCAATGGGCCGACTCCATCGGCGCCTCCAGGACCATGGTCGGAGTGCTGAACGACTACTACGACGTATCGCACGCGATGAGCGCGGCGTCCTGGCAGCCCGCTTCACCTCCCAAGGCGGGCATCATGGTGTACGCCGCGAACAACCTGAAATCGTACACCGACGCAGTCTTCAATGCCCTGGTTGTGCCAACGGGGGTCGAGGCAGACCAGGATCCGCCGGATGAGATCCCGGAGGGATATGTTCTCATGCAGAACTATCCCAATCCGTTCAATCCAAGCACGACGATCGAGTTCAGGGTTGGTGGGCTGGGGCCGAGCCAGGTGAGGCTTGCGGTGTCCGACATGCTCGGCCGGGAAGTGACGGTCCTGGTCGATGAAAAGAAGGCGCCGGGGAACTATCGCGTGACGTTCGATGCCGCGAACCTGTCGAGCGGAGTCTATCTGTGCCGTCTGCACGTCCGCCCTCTGGACTTCCCGCGACTGGATTCCGACGCTGGGCGGGATTCGGAGAGCGGAACCGCCGTCGAGCCGGGCTCCTGGATTGGAGCGGAGGACTTTGTGCAGGCGATGAAGCTCGTCCTTATCCGCTGACCCTTCTCAACACGCCCGCCAGGAGGGTCCAGAGCGCGCGGCGGTTCTGCAGTCAGGATGTCATGGAAAGAGCGGGAGATTGAATTGTGTGCGATCACATCGCCGGCAGGGAGCGAACTGATGTCGATGTATGGGGGAAGGATATTGAGCGCAGCCACCGAGGCAGGGCGCACCTACGATCCGGGTCGCACGCAATTGTCGCGAATGGACGATGCATGAAGACCGGGACTGAATCAGGAAAAGTGTCAGAGAGGCAAGCATGAAATCGAATGTGAAAGCCGTCGCGATCGCAGGCACCCTTCTTCTGATCGGCAGTCTCTGCAGCAGGGCGGATGCGGCGATCCATCCCCAGAACCTCAAATGCGAGTATCGTGCGAACCCTGTGGGAATCGATCTTTTGACCCCCCGGCTGAGCTGGGAACTCGCAAGCAAAGAGAACGGCGAGCGGCAGACGGCCTATCGGATCATGGTCTCCAGCAGCGAAGAGCTCCTGAGCTCCGGCGTGGGAGACGTCTGGGATACACAACGGGTCGACTCCGATCAATCGGTCAATGTCTATTATAGAGGCACACCCCTGAAATCAGGGCGGAAATACCTCTGGAAGGTTCAGGCATGGGGAAACGACGGCACCCTGTCGGAGTGGAGCTCACCGTCTTTCTGGAGCATGGGGTTGTTGAGCGAAGAAGAATGGAAGGCGAAATGGATCGGGCTGGACAGACCCGTGGGGGCTGACGACACCACTGAGTTCACACGGCTCTCGGCGCGGTATGTGCGAAAGGAATTTCAGGTCGGCAAGGAGATTCAAAGCGCGACTGTGTACGTCTGCGGGCTCGGCCTGTATGAGCTGTCCATCAACGGGACAAAGGTCGGCAACGAGGTCCTGGTCCCGGCGCAGACGCAATTCAACAAAAGGGTCCTGTACAACACCTATGACGTGACAGGCCGGGTAACCGGAGGTGCAAACGCCATTGGCGTCATCCTCGGCAACGGGCGGTATTTCACGATGCGGAAATCCAACATGGCCAACTTCGGATTTCCCAAACTGCTCCTGCACATGGAGATCGTCTACCGCGACGGCTCGAAGGAACTTCTCGCCAGCGACCAGACATGGAAGATAACCGCTGACGGGCCGATCACCGAGAACAGCGAGTACGATGGAGAGAAGTACGACGCAAGAAAGGAGATGGAGGGCTGGGACAGGGTTGGCTTTGACGACCGGACCTGGTTGGCTGCGGAAGTGCTTACAAAGCCGACAGAGCAAATCCGGGCGCAGATCAACGAGCCGATCAGGGTTACGGAAACCCTCAGCCCGGTCTCGGTGAAGGACATCAAGCGGGGCGTCCATATCTTCGATATGGGTCAGAACATGGTGGGCTGGGTGAGGCTCAGAGTCAAGGGTGATGCGGGAACCAGAGTACGAATGCGTTTTGCGGAATCACTCGACGCGGACTCGCTTTATCTGGCCAACATCCGGGGCGCGAAGGTCACAGACGAGTATGTCTGCAAGGGGGAAGGCGTGGAAACATGGCAGCCGCGTTTCACGTATCACGGCTTCAGGTACGTGGAAGTGACAGGGTTTCCCGGCACGCCCGATCTGACGACAATCGAGGGGAAGGTGGTTCACGACGATGTGACGAGAATCGGCACCTTTTCCTGTTCAAACGACAATATCAACAGGATCTTCAGGAACGCCGTGTGGGGGATCCGGGGGAACTACAGGAGTTTTCCGACGGACTGCCCCCAGAGAGACGAGCGGCACGGCTGGCTCGGAGACAGGGCGGTGGGCTCGAAAGGGGAGAGCTTTGTGTTCAATATTGCCAATCTCTACGGCAAATGGATCGGCGACATTGTCGATGCACAGAGGTACGACGGTTCCATACCGGACGTCTGCCCCGCGTACTGGAATCTCTATTCGGACAACGTGACCTGGGACGGAACGCCGATTGTGCTGCTGGAGATGCTCAGGACTCAATATGCCGACCTGGAGATCGTCCGGCAGGCGTATCCGAACATGAAGAAGTGGCACGACTACATGACGAGGAAGTACCTCAAGGATGGATTGATGCCCCGGGACACGTACGGAGACTGGTGCGTCCCTCCCGATGAGCCCACGGCAATTCATACCGCGGATCCTCTCAGAATCACCCGGGGATCGTACATAGGCAGTGCGTACTTCTACTTTCTCACGCAGACGATGAAGGACTTTGCGCGGCTCCTGGGGAAGAAGGAGGATGAGCTCTCGTTCGCCCGCAAGGCGGAATCGATGAAGAGGGCGTTCAATACAACGTACTGGAATCCGAAGACGCGCACGTACAGCAACAACACGGCAACGGCAAATATCCTTGCGCTCGCATTCGGCCTGGCGGACGACAAGAACAGGAGGAGGGTCGCTGACAATCTGGTCGAAGGAATCGAGACCAGATTCAAAGGACACATACCAACCGGGCTCGTCGGGGCGCAATTCCTGATGAGGACGCTGACGCAGATCGGCCGTCCCGACATTGCGTACCGGTTTGCCACCCAGACAGACTATCCGAGCTGGGGGTACATGATCCAGAACGACGCAACCACCATCTGGGAGCTCTGGAACGGGAACACGGCCGACCCCGCGATGAACTCGCAAAATCACGTAATGCTCCTCGGGGATCTGATCACATGGTTCTACGAGAACCTTGCGGGTATCAAGTCGAGCACGACAGAAACAGGATTCAAGCACGTCACTGTGGAGCCGACACTCATCGCAGGGCTGGATGCAGTGGACGCGTCGCACGATTCCCCCTACGGAACGATTGCAAGCAGGTGGAACGTTGCAGGGGGAACGTTCACCTGGGACGTGTCTGTTCCGGTGAATGTGACCGCGACGCTTCATGTCCCGGCGGGGAAGCCGGCCGATGTTCTGGAGAACGGCCGGCCGCTCTCTGAATCCGGCTATTGCCGTATCGCCGGGACGACGGGCGGCAGGGTTGTCGTGGAGATTCCCTCGGGGCGGTACAGATTCTCCTCGACCGGGTTCACCGTCGTCACACCGCCGAAGATTGTGGCCGCGCCCCGGATCGAGAACAGGATGTTGTCTGATGAGAACCCGATTGCGATCGAGCTTACATGCGGTACCGAAGGCGCGACGATCCGCTACACGACGGACAATATGATGCCGACCGAGAAGTCGCGGCTCTACGATGGCAACCTGACGATTTCAAAGAGCGCTGTCGTGAGGGCGAAAGCGTTCAAGCCGGGGTACACAGACAGCTATGAAGCCAGGGCGGAAATCGACATTCATCCCAAACGGATCCCGGTGCAGGATATCACGTTTGTAACGGGATATTCGACGAAGTACACTCCTGCGCACGGCGACAGGACGCTGATCGACCGTGAGGAGGGATCCTCGACGTTCAGCGACAGGAAATGGGTAGGCTACGAAGCGGGCGACATGGAGGTGATACTCGACATGGGGAAGCCCACGGCGATTCGCCGGATACTCATGAGGTTCTTGAGCAGTCCGAATTCGTGGATCTTCTTGCCCGAGGCAATCGAGGTGGGCGCCTCGAATACCATGGGGCAATTTGCCTCGGTAGCGAACATTCGGAATGGCGTCCCGAAGGATGTCTCTGCGATCCAAAAGTATGCGATACCGCTGAAGAATGTCGAAGCCCGGTATCTGAAGATAAAGGTGAAGAACTACGGCAAGTGCCCGGACTGGCACACTGTCCCGGGTGGCGACGCGTGGATCTTTGTGGACGAGATCTTCGTTGAATAGCAGACTGTGACCGTAGTATCTGTGCAAGCGAGGACCAGGGGTATGTGATGGCGCTTGCGACGTGGGAGGTTCTGAAGAAGTGAACGTCAGTGTGCCCCTACGGGCACGGGGCTGGGGGAAACAGGGCCCGGCTGGACTCGACGAGGTGTGAGGAGCGACGAGAGAAGGGTAGTTCCCTCGCGCGGCCGCGCGTCACGTGTGCCTGGGATTCGGCACTTCCTGGGAGTAGAGCGTGTTCCTGAGCAGCGGGTGCGAGCTCCGCTGGCGAAACGCGATGCGATTTCGGAAATCTGTGCGACGGAAGTACAGCTCGACAAAGTAGTCGACGGTCAGGATCACGAGCGACGCAATGATGATTTCCAAAGGAGTCACAGGGCCCTCCGTGGGCCGGGGGCGCGGATCTACCCGAGGTGCGGTTCTCGCTCTCGTGCCTGCGCTGTCGTTCCGGCTTCTTCCCTGCGACATGGACTGCAAGTGGCGTGCCAGCCACCGGCAACGACGGTGGGCCGATTAGGGCGATTCTGGACTGACCAAGGGAGCTGCCATCCGGCGGACCTGGCGCATGTCGCGCCTTTGAAACATGTGCTCCGGCGCTGTTACGAATTTGAAACACGGGGGAGGGTCAGACCAAACCTCACACATTTCCTCCAGAGCGTGGTCCGGCTGATGCCGAGCTCTCGTGCGGTAAGCATCCGCTTCCAGTCGTTCTTCTTCATGGTCGCCATGATGATGTCCCGCTGCGCAAGATCGAGCGGTCCCCCGGCCTCCGGACGGGTGGGGGGCGGGCTCGTGGCCAGCTCGGGGGGGAGATGGTGCAGCTGCAACTCCTCGCCTTTGGACATGACGACCGCGTGCTCGATGATGTTCTGGAGCTCCCGGACATTCCCCGGAAACTCATGCCGCATCAGTACGGCCATCACCTCGGGGGAGGCCGCGCGGACGGACCGCATCATCTTCTGACTGAACTTCTCGATGAAGTGGTCGACCAGCAGGGGGATGTCGTCGCGTCGTTCGGCCAACCGCGGCAATTCCAGCTTCAGCACGTTCAGCCGGAAGTAGAGATCGTTTCTGAACCTCCCTTCATCGACCAGGCAGGCCAGGTCCTCTTTTGTGGCGGCCAGGACGCGCACATTCGCCTTCGCGGCCACCGTTGCGCCGAGCGGAAAGTACTCCTTCTCTTCAAGCACCCGGAGCAATACGATCTGCGTTGCGGGGTAAAGACTCTCAACTTCATCGAGGAAGATGGTGCCCCCCTGGGCCAGGGCGAAGCGGCCCTTCTTGTCGCGGTGCGCGTCGGTGAAGGCGCCCCGAACGTATCCGAAGAGCTCGGACTCGAGAAGCGTGTCCGGCAGCGCGCCGCAATTCACGGCGACGAAGGGCATCGCCTTGCGGTGGCTCAGATTGTGGATGGCCCGTGCCACGAGCTCCTTCCCCGTGCCGCTCGGACCCTGGATCAGGATCGTGCTGTCGCTCTCCGCGATGCTCGGCAAGATGTCGAAGATTCCCTGCATGAGGTGGTTCTTTGACACGATGTCCTCGAAAGCATAGGAGTGCCGCAGCTCCTTCTGCAGGGCCTCGATCGCGGAAAGGTCCCGGAACGACTCGACGCCGCCGACGATCTTCCCGCTGCTGTCTCGCAGCGCCGCGGCCGTGATGCTGATGGGAAGCGACCCCCCGCCTTTTGGCTCGAGGCGGCAATGCTTGTTGACGGTCTCCTTCCCGCTTCTCATGGCGTGGCGGAGAGCGCAGTCCGTTTCACAATTGCCGCAGCGGAGGATGTCGCAGCACAACCGGCCGAGAGCTTTGTGAGGCGGGATCCCGGTGATCCGTGCCGCTGTGCGGTTGAAGTATCTGATGTGGAGGGTTCTGTCGACGGTGAAGACGCCGGCGGCAATGCTTTCGAGAATTCTCAGAGCATGGGCGTATGGCAGGACCTTGTGGGGAGCGGTTCGCATGGGTTCCCGATTTCAAAGTATCCATTCGACCGGCGGCCCGCAAGTAAAGCGAGGACGTTCTGTTCACTAATGTCAATGGTTCGCAATGTGGATCTTTCTGTCATGCCCGTCGGGGCGAACCCTGGTTCCCCACCAGCTATTTCATTGTACGCACAATGGGGCGCAGTGCGCGTTCCAACGTCCCCAAAGGCATTGCGCCGTTCAAGAGTCCATTTGGAACCGCGCTAGTTCTCCCCGACGCCGATCACGCTGAATTCTGCCACCGAGGCGAATCCCTGTCCGGCGAACCCTTCAAGGGCGGTGAGCCGAACATAGCGGGCCCGCGCCGGCGAGGGGAAAATGACCCGTTTCTCCGTCCTGTTCCTCTCGAACGTGTCGGTCCTGACCGGCGGGCTCCATTGAAGCCCGTCGTCACTCACCGAGATTGACGCCTTTGCCACCCATCCCCCCGTTATCCCGTCAGTTCGAGGCTGAAGGATATATCCCTTCATTTCGACCTCCTTCCCCAGGTCGAGCTCCAGAGAGTGCGGGTAGCCTGGAATCTCTCCCTCCCAGGGCGTGTGCCAGAACGTGGTAGGATCGCCATCAACAGCGTTCATTCCCTCAAAGCCTCGGACCTCGCTGTCGACTCGCATGAGCTTCGCTTCATCCATGGCCGTGGGTCGGCGAAACAGCCGACGGATCGCGGTCAGCTCGACTGACTGTGTGGGCTGAAATGCGGTGCCTGAGGCGTACGCAAGAACTGACCGGAGCATCTGCCGTGCGACCGGCCTGCCATCCATACCTGTCGACAGATCCATGCTGCACACGAGCAGCCTGCCTTTCCCGACCTTCGCTTCGAAGAGGAGGCCCAGCTTCCGGTTCGTGTTCCAGTCGTCTATGACCTGCACGAGCGGACGGGCGCCTGCCGGGAGGGAGTCCAGAACCATGGATTTCGAACTGCTGACAATCTCCCACCACTGCCAGGTCGAGTGATACTCCGTCGGAAAATCCGCGAAGAGCGGATGCTTCGGGTCGCAGAGAATTCCGAGCGTATGCGGCGGCTGCTTCCCCGACCATGACGTGTTCCAGAAGATGGAGGAAAAACCTGCAGGGACAGAAGAGTTGACGAGCTTCGGATTTCCCAGCAACAGGACCTTCCTTCCATCCTGAAGGGCTTTCTCGACGTCGGGCGTGATCTCGCGTGCCACGATGAGGTCATCGGGCCAGCGGATGGGAGATGAAGCGGGGTAGACCCAGATGTCCCAGGAATTCGAATACTCCGTCCCCTTCAGACCGAGCGTCAATGTCAGCCTCGTCGCCCTGGCGATGTCCTGAAGTGGCACGGCCAGCTGTCCGAGGGGACTGACGCTCCCCTGAGGAATAGTCCGGCGTTCGAGGAGTCCTGAGGCGAACAGGGAACCGTCCGGCCGCTTGAGGGACCACTCGGGGATCGCATCCGGGAGCTCCGCTGCCGAGTAGTTTGCGAACTCTGCCTTCGCGGCAAATTGCTCCGCACTTGTCCAGACGACTTTCGCCATGCGCATCAGGGGAACCGTTGCCGAGCAGAACCGGCGAAACTCTTCCGGTGTGACGTACCCTTTCGAACGCCAGAATGGGTTGAGCACTCCGACGAGCGCCGTTCCCTGTCCGGGGAAGTCGTGGAGCCCGAGTAGCTGAAACCCCCCGAAGCCGGGCGTCCGCAGGGCAGCCTCGATCTCCTCCTTGTATTCCAGCACCTGGAGCTTTCCTGATGCCACCAGGAAATCCTCAGCCTGATCCAGCAGCTGCTTCCGCTCCAGATCGTCCCGGACGATCTCGAAGTTCTTTGCCTTCAGGACCCCTGTGTACTGCGCCGTCTCCGCGAGGTCCGGAAACACGCACCACTGCCCGATCTCGTGGGACACGGAGGGGACTTTGTATTTCGAGATGACACTCGTATAGTCGATCTCCGTGGTCAATGGCTGGCTGTTGAAACGGCTGCTCAACGCGGCTCCCCAGGCATGGACTCTCGGCTCGGGCGTGGAGTTGTAGTCGCTCACGGGCAGGATGGGCCACCCGGAACATGTCGTGTACAGCCGCCGGGAATCCTTCTCCTTCCAGGAGGAGACGATGGCCGTGAGGAATTCCTGCTGCTTCTCGCCCGAGGGTTCGTTCCCGACCGCGAGCATGCAGAAGGACGGATGGTTGCCATACTCCCTCAAGATCCGCTCGCTTTCTGCATAGATGAAAGCATCAACTGCGGGGTCGTCCCCGAGACGCGTCCAGACCGGCGTCTCGACCTGCAGGATGAGGCCAAGGCGGTCGGCAGCCTCGAACGCGGCTTCGGGCGGACACCACGAATGGAACCGGATATGGTTGAGTCCGTGGTCCTTCGCAGCCGTAAACACCCTCTCCCATTCGGGCGTCTCCATGGGCGGATATCCGGTCAGCGGAAACACACAGCATTCGAGCGTGCCTCTCAGGAACGTCACTCTTCCGTTGAGCGTGAAATCCGTCCCCCGCGTCCGGAATTCGCGCATGCCAAACGTCGTGCTCTTGCGGTCGGCATACGTCCTTTTTCCATCGCGAGCTGTAAGCTCGGCGTCCAGGGCGTAGATCACCGGAGAGAACTCATCCCAGAGACGGGCATCGCTCCCCATCTCAAGGTCTGCCTCGAGGGTAGTCTGCCCCGAAGGAATGGTTCTGCGGATCGTCGTTGCCGGTACCTCATGGAGCGGGGAGCCCGTGACGGTGCGTGCTGCCAGTACGATGCTCACCTTCGTGGAGTGGCCCGCAGCATTCGTAACCGTGCATCGGATCCGGGCAATGCGTCGCTGGACGTCGGGATAGACCTGCAGGTCCGCGATCCGCACCTGATCGCAGGCCTTCAGTTCGAGCGTGCCTGTGAGCCCGTTCCAGTTGGTCTGGGTATGATCGCAGATGCTGTGGGCGTTCCGGCCCACGTCGATGTTCGGCGTGTTGTCCACCCGGACGACGAGCCTGTGGCGACCCTCGGAGAGAACGCCGAGTGCGAACTCGTGGGGAACGCAAAGGCTGTTCTGTGTCCCGGCGGGCCTGCCGTCAAGCCACACGTGACTCTCCCAGTGGGCGCGCTCCAGAACAAGATGCACGTCCTTGCCCTTCCAGCCGGCCGGGATGACGATGTCCCGTGCGTACCAGGCGGGGCCGACGTAGTACTTGTCCGGCGTGAGCCAGAACGGAATCTTGATGTCGCCCGGCTTCCGGTATGGCGCGTATCGCTCGTCGGTGAACCATGCACTGTCGATGATGCTGCCAGTCCACCTTGTCGCGATGGAGATTTCATCGCCGATATTGTTCTCGGTGAGTGAACCCGGGAGCTTCACGGAGTCGCTGAACGTGCTGTCCTGCCAGCGGTTGTCTGCGCCCACGTTGCCGGGGTCGAGGCGGACCCTCCATGTGCCTGCGATTGAGATCTGCGCCGACGGGGTGGCCCGATCCCTGGCTGATGCTGATGGAACAAAGAGCCCGATGACAATGGCTGCCCGGATGGTGGCACGTGCGATCCTGCGATTGCGTCTGCGGTTCTTCATGAGATCAACCCTTCGGGGTATTGATGCTGTCTGCTGGTGCGGCATCTCTCTGCCTGGTTCCCTGCAATGATTGCGTGAGCAGCTACAATGCTTCCTAGCGCCTGGCCTTCACCCTGACAATAGAGAGGGAATTCGGGGGGCAGCGATAGGTGAACGATCCGCCGAGGTCGCGGAGAGCGACCGACCTTGGGGCCACCCGTTCCGGCTGGTCCAGCGAATTCTCGTCGGTCGGGCTCCCGGAAGTCAGCACGATCGCTTCGCCGGCCGGTTCGATCGCGCCGGCGCCGTTGATCGACACCTGGCAGGTCTTCTCCTCCCCGAAGGGATTCACCACTTTCAGGATCAGCGTGCCATCGCTCTCCCGGATTCCGGAGGTCGCGAATATTGTCGGGATGTATTTCTCGCGCAGCTGAGCGTCATGCCTGAGTTCCCCGTCGAGGAAGCAGCGGACGCGGCGGCCGCTGACTTCGATCCTGACCTCGTACCATTTCCCCGCCTCGATGCGGATCTCCCGGCGTTTACCGAGATCGACCCTGTCCTGCATGAGAACATCGGTGGAGTTCCCCCACCCGCCGATATTCCACATACACTGACTTTCCGCGTTCTTCAGCACATAGACGATGAACCCTTCCTCGCCGCTGAGCTTTCGCGCCTTCAGCGTGAGGGTGTAGTCTGA
This sequence comes from uncultured Ignavibacteria bacterium, assembly GCA_963701735.1. Classification (GTDB taxonomy): domain Bacteria; phylum Bacteroidota; class Ignavibacteria; order UBA10030; family UBA6906; genus CAWABB01. Next base: position 24,173 of record CAVPBI010000001.1, read on the forward strand.
CCATCCCTGCTCGCCCGCATCGGCCATCGCTTCGACGACCGTGTTCTTGTTCCTGAGCGCCCCGTTGTTGACCTCCCAGAGGTCCTGCTGTTGCCTCCAATGGCCGGCACCCGAGGAGAAGTCGTCGAAAAAGAGCGTCTGGCCGTTCTTCTCGACCCTCACGTCCCTGTATTCGGCGACGGTATTCCAGGCACTGAGGGCAATGCCGCCGCGGAGGTGCTCCCATCGGCGACCTGTGGTGTCCACGACGTAGTCGACCGAGGTCGGCAGCACGCGATCGGGACGGTGCAGCGAGAACATCTTGATGGCGTGGTATGACGGGGTGCCATACGAGCGGGATCCGTCGTAGACGATCATGTCGGGGTTCCACGCCCGGTCGTTCACGTTGACGAATGTCGGTGCATACGAGGCCATGCGGACTTTGTCGGCATTCCGTTCCATGCCGATCATGAAGGCGGACTCGCCGAGCGCGGCCAGGAGGTTGCCCTTTCCCGGACCGCCGGCCGTCACGGCGAACTCCCCGATGTAGATGCCCACCGAATCGGAGCGGTCGTAGGTGTCGTATTTCGTCGATTGCTCATAGAAGAACGCCGGCGACTGGTAGTAGTGTTCGTCGATCATTTCGAGGCTGACCCCGGGGTACGATGCTCTGTCCTGATCGGTCAGCATCACAAGTTCATTGGCGATCGTGATGATCCCGGGGTATGCCCTCTTGATGCCCGACTGGATGAACCGGTACGCCCGCTGGTAGTCGGGGCCGCCGTTCTCGTTGCCGATCTCGACATATCTGACGACAAACGGCGCTGGATGGCCGTTGGCCGCCCTCAGCGTCCCCCAGTGGCTGGTCGCGGGTCCCATTGCATACTCCAGCGCGTCGAGCGCCTCCTGCAGGTAGTCCTTGAGCTGTTCCCGGTCGGCCACCATTCCCGCACGCCCCTGACACGACATGCCGACGTTGATCACGTACAGCGGCTCCGCGCCCAGGTCCTCGCAGAGCTGGAGGAACTCGTGAAAGCCGAGCCCGTCGGTCGCGCGATATCCCCAGAGGTTCCAGTGCCCCGGGCGGGCCGCAATATCGCCGATGGTGCGTTTCCACTGGACGCGGTTTTCGAGCGTCGCGCCTTCGACCACGCAGCCGCCGGGGAAGCGGACGAACGAGGGATTCATGTCGGCGAGCAGGTTCGCAAGATCTTTGCGCAAGCCATTCGGACGGTTCTTCCAGGTCTCCGCGGGAAAGAGCGAGACGACATCGAACCAGATGGTCCCGGCGCTTCCGGCAGAGAGAACAAGGCGCGCACGCGGGTCGTCGCCGCTCGAGGTGAAGGTCGCGCGAAACTGCTTCCAGGTCCCGGTGATGCCGGTGATCTGCTGTGATGCGAATGGCTGGCCCGAGGCGCTCTCCAGGGTAGCCGTGATCTTCCCCGGTGACCGTGAGTCCTTCCGTGCGTAGAACGAGAGCTCATAGGACTCTCCCCTCCTGAGCGGTATTCCCCAGTAGCCTCCGTTGGCCACGCCAGCCCGCCCCGGACCGGTCGTGAGAACCTCGAACTTCATCGACTGGGAGTTCGAGGGGTTGATCGGATTGATCGTATCCAGCTGCATCCTGGCAGACGCACCGTCCTCCTGAATCAACGACCAGAACTGCAGGTCGGCGGGACGGCGATACGCCCCCTTCCACCCCTTCGGGTTGATGATCGTGGAATCGTCGATCCAGTGCATATCCTCGGGGGCGCGGTTGTATTCGAAATCCCTGTTCCGGATCAGCTCCGCATACAGGCCACCATCGGCCGCATGGTTGATATCTTCGAAGAAGATGCCGTACATCGAAGGGCTCAACGCGGGACCGGGACGGGCAGCGTCGATGCTGATGCGCGCCGGGCGGGATTCCTGGGCGGACACGACCGTTGCAAACAGGAGCGGAATCAGGACAGCAACCAGAATTCGGTTCTTCATGGGGGGTGACCGGGATTGTGAATGGGTTCGCTCGCGGGGCGAACGCGGTGACCGCGGCCGTGCTGCCGTCGAGGCTCACGGGACAGGTTTCTGAAAACTACTGACCGCCGACTGCATTGTCAATCGACACGAGCGTCAATGGGGACGAGGTTCCTGCGGTTGCTTTTGGAGATGGCGAGTGCTACGTTACATTCACGTCCACCTGACGCCCGCCGGCTTGCAGGCTCACGAGAAGCCGCGCCTGGCGGTGCTCACCCGCTCTGTCTCTTCCTTCATGAACAGACTCTTCATCGCCTTCGTCTGCACGGTGGCGGCCCTTGGAGGGCTGCTGTTCGGCTACGACACGGCGGTCATCTCCGGCGCCATCGGGTATATGAGCAGGCACTTCGGGATGACTCCCGCGCTGGAAGGGTGGACCTCCTCGTCCGTTTTGCTGGGATGTGCCGTGGGGGCCGGGAGTGCGGGTTTTGTGAGCGACAGGATCGGCCGGAAAAGAGCTCTTCTGGTCTCGGCTCTCTGCTTTTTCGCCAGCTCGCTGGGGACCGCGCTCGCGCCGACGCTCGGCACGTTTGTGGCCTTCAGGATTCTGGGCGGACTCGGAATCGGCTCCGCGTCGATCATTTCTCCGATGTATATTGCCGAAATCACCCCGGCGCCCATCCGGGGCAAAATGGTGACCCTCAACCAGTTCGCCATCGTGACCGGGATGCTGCTGGTCTACTTTGTGAACTACTTCATCGCCGGGCAGGGGACGGAGGCGTGGAACCGGACAGACGGCTGGCGATGGATGTTCGGATCCGGGGCGATCCCTTCGTTCTTCCTCCTTGTTTCGCTCCTGTTCATCCCCGAAACCCCGCGATGGACTCGCACTCCATGCCCGCGATGGGGTCGAACGGGCCCGCAGGATCATGGTCCGGATCGGCGGGGAAGAGTATGCCCGCGAAGAACTGCGGGGCATCGAAATGAGCGCTGACCACTCCTCCTCTCCGCTTGCCGAACTCCTTGGCAAGCCGTTCCGTGCGGTTTTCATCCTGGGGATTGCGCTTGCCATTCTCCAGCAGGTCACGGGGATCAATGTTTTCCTCTATTATGGTCCGGAGATCTTCAAATCGATCGTGCAGGGGACGCACACTGATGCCGCCCTCCTGCAGACCATCGTTATCGGCGCCTGCAACATGATATTCACAGTCGTGGCCTTCGCGACCGTGGACAGAGTCGGACGACGCCCGCTGATGCTCATCGGGGCGGCGGGCATGTGCCTTGCCCTCGTCTCCATGGGCGTGGCGGCGTACATGGGGCGGACCGAGGGGTGGCTGCTGGCATTCATCCTTGTCTACATCGCCTCGTTCGCCCTGGCCGTGGGTCCGGTGACCTGGGTGATTCTCTCCGAAATCTTTCCGACCCGCATGCGCGGTACGGCCATGGCGATTGCGACCGTCTGCCTCTGGATCGCCAACTACGGAGTCTCGCAGACGTTTCCAATGCTGGACAAATCAACCCTCCTTGTCGATCTCTTCCATCACGCCTTCCCGTTCTGGGTCTATGCAGCCTTCTGTGTCGTGCTCTTCCTCCTGGTGCTGACCAGGATTCCGGAGACCCGCGGGAAGTCGCTGGAGGAGATAGAACGTATCTGGCACCATCGCGGAACACCGTCATGACCTCTCGAGAACGCGTCATCGCCTCGTTGAATCACAGAGAGCCCGACAGAGTCCCCTTCGATCTCGGCGGAAGTGCGGTGACCGGGATGCAGGTGAGCACGGTTTACAGGCTGAGGCAGGCCCTCGGGCTCGATCCCCCGGGCACCCCGGTGAAGGTCGTGGAGCCCTATCAGATGCTCGGAGAGATCGCCCCGGATCTGATGGATGCGATCAGCATCGATGTGGTGTGCCTCTGGGGAAGAAAGACGATGTTCGGATTCGAAAACAGGGAATGGAAGGAGTGGCGGTTGTTCGACGGGACTCCCGTGCTGGTGCCGGGTGCCTTCAATACCGAGCCGGAACCGAACGGAGACATCCTGATGTATCCGGAAGGGGACAGGTCGATTGCGCCCAGCGGGAGAATGCCGAAGGACGGCTACTACTTCGATGCGATCGTCCGGCAGGGGCCGATCGACGATGAGCGCCTCCGTGTTGAGGACAACACCGAGGAATTCGCTCCCGTGTCCGAAGCCGATCTGCTCCACTTCAAGTACCACGCCGAGCGCCTCTACGCCCAGACGGACAGAGCGATACTGGCGACGTTTGGAGGCACGGCGTTTGGTGATATCGCGCTGGTCCCGGCGATGTGGCTGAGGCATCCGCGGGGCATCCGGGATATCGAGGAGTGGTATGTCAGCACCATGACCCGCAAAGAGTACGTCCGGTCGATTTTCGAGAAGCAGTGCGAGATTGCGCTGCAGAATCTGGCCAAGATCCACGAGGTCGTGGGCGAGCGTGTGGCGGCTGTCTTCACGACCGGGACGGATTTCGGGACGCAATGCGGTCCGTTCATCTCCGTTGCGGCGTACCGGGATCTCTATCAACCGTTCCACAAGGAAGTGAACGGCTGGATCCACAAGAACACGACCTGGAAATCCTTCATCCATTCATGCGGGTCCGTGTACCAGCTCATTCCCCATTTCGTCGAGAGCGGATTCGATATTCTTAATCCGGTCCAGTGCTCGGCCACCGATATGGATCCCGCCCGGCTGAAGTCGCGGTTCGGCGATGCGCTCACGTTCTGGGGGGGAAGCATCGATACGCAGATGACCCTTCCTTTCGGGACGCCGGAGCAGGTCGCGGAGGAGGTGCGTGCGCGCGTCGGGAAATTCCGCGCCGGTGGCGGCTACATCTTTAACACCATCCACAACGTCCAGGCGGGTGTCCCTATCAAGAACCTCATGGCGATGATCGAAACCTTCCACGACTGCCGGGAATACTAAAGGGGTGCTGCGGGGGCGGATGGGGGTCTCACAGAACCCTGATGGGCATCGCATTTGCCGTTCTGGAGCCAGAGCCGAAGATTCGTCGGCGATCAGAGTAGCCGAAATATATCCCTTGACAGACCCCGTGGGCATACGGACCGATCACATGGAAGTGGATGACGCCGGGCGCTCGGGACCGGAGCGGGGCCACGCGACAGGGATACTCTGACCGATGCACAAGGCTCGGCACCCCGCGAGCCTTGCAGAGAGTACAGCAATAGAAGGGCTACTGAGAACCACAAAGGCAACAGCCGATGTTTGAGGTGTTGCCCTCACACTCCGGAGGAACACATGTTGAAGACTGTGATGATAGGAACCATGATCATCATATCCCTGACTGGCTGCTCAGATGACATTCACGTTGCGGTGACGGGTGATGATTCAAACGATGGTTCGGTGTCCAGTCCCTTGAAGACAATATCCATGGCTGCCGGGAGAGCACAACCCGGCGATGTGATCACCGTTCACCAAGGTGTGTATCGCGAACGGATCGATCCGCCACGAGGGGGAACCTCGGATATGGACCGGATCGTGTTTCGTGCCGCTCCGGGAGAGGAAGTCATTATTAAGGGGTCAGAGGTCATCACGGGCTGGGAAAGAGTGCAGAATGACACCTGGAAAGCGACAATTCCCAATCGCTTCTTCGGGGATTTCAATCCGTATGCGGATGTGATCAAAGGAGATTGGTTCGATCCTCTGGGACGCGAACACCACACGGGCGCTGTCTACCTGAACGGTCACTGGCTGACCGAGGCCGCGACACTGGATCACGTGTTGCAGCCTGTCGGGAACGCGGCCAGGGCCTATGATCCACGATTCACCGATCATTTGCTGGACATAACCTGGTTTCGTCCGGTGCACGATCATGCCCAGCGGATTCCGGCTGCGAGTTTCAGCGATCAACATGGAATCGGAACGGGGCCATGCGTGGAGGGAGGAGAGTGCATTGGAAGGATCAATCAGGATGACTGGGTTAAATATGCGAAGGTGGATTTTGGTGAAGGTACCAGCACGGTCGAGTTTCGGGCAAGCTCTGGAAACCGCCACGGGGGTACCATTCAGATTCGATTGCATGATCCGGATGGAGAGCTTCTTGGCACATGCTCAATACCCACGACGAATGGCTGGCAATTCTGGAGATCGTTCATCGCAGAGATCAAGAACGTGAGGGGCATTCAGCCTGTCTGCCTGGTGTTCGAAGCGAACGGGAAGGTCAACGATCCCGATCTCCGTTTATGGTTCGCCACGGTTGATGACAGCGTGACGAGCATTTGGGCGCAGTTCAAGGACAGTGACCCCAATGACGATCTTGTCGAGATCAATGTCCGCCAGAGTGTCTTCTACCCGGAAAGAACCGGGATCAACTACATCACTGTTCGCGGTTTCACAATGATGCATGCCGCAACAAATTGGGCGCCGCCCACGGCTGAACAGGTCGGTTTGATCGGTACACACTGGAGCAAGGGCTGGATCATCGAGAATAATGAGATCAGCTATTCGGTGTGCACCGGTCTCACGCTTGGCAAACACGGTGATGCGTATGACAATACGTCGCCGACCTTGGAAGGGTATGTCAAGGCGATCGAGCGTTCACTGGCACGGGGCTGGTCCAAAGCGAATATCGGTCATCATATCGTCCGCAATAACCATATATCCCATTGCGAACAAGCCGGCATCGTCGGCAGCCTGGGAGCGGTGTTTTCACAGGTTAAAGACAATACGATCCATGACATTCACGTGCGGAGGCTGTTCACCGGTGCGGAAATGGCCGGGATCAAATTTCATGGTGCGGTTGATACCGAGATCAGCGGCAACCACATTTATAACACAATTCTGGGCATCTGGCTTGACTGGATGGCGCAGGGCACCCGGGTCTCGCGCAATATCCTGCACGATAACGGTCCATCCCATGATCTATTCGTCGAAGTCAGTCACGGGCCAGTTCTCATTGACAACAACATTCTCCTCTCGAATCCAAGCATGATGGTCAATTCGCAGGGTGGAGCGTATGTGCATAACCTGATCGCCGGTCAGGTCCATGTCCTGTACGGTGAGCAGCGTGAGACGCCCTATCTCAAAGCGCATTCAACAGAAGTGGCAGGAATGGCTCCCAATCCCAGTGGTGACGAGCGTTATTTCAATAACATCTTCGTTACATATGGCCTGGTCGAGTATGACCGGGCCACGCTGCCGGTGTTCATGCACGGCAATGTGTTCCTCAACGGCGCCAGGCCTTCGAAGCATGAGGCAAATGCGATCGTCAATGCGGGCGCCGATCCCGGGATCCAACTCATCGAGAAGGATGACGGCATGTATCTGCACATGGTCATCGATGAATCCTGGATGAAAGGTGAACGGCAATTGGTGACGACTCAACTGCTGGGTAAAGCACACACGCCACAATTGCCCTACGAAATGCCGGATGGTTCTCCGTATATCATAGGCGAGGATTTCCTGGGTGAAGACAGAGACGCCGCTAAGCCGGGGCCCGGGCCATTTGAATTCACGAAGGATGGTGACCGGGTATTCAAAGTACGATGAAGAGTATTCTTCGGGGTGTTGCTGATGTGTTTGTGTCGCGCTTCAGAAGTCCAATGCACGCTGAACCACTACATGGATGCTTGAAGATGGAATCCCGTGAAGCGGGATCGGGCGGGGGTGCTGCAGGCCAGGCAAGAGGGGTGTGGTGTGAGACCCGGGGGTTCAGGTATGACGTCTGTGCGCGAGGTTAGGTTGTTTCCGCTCGTGCGACCGGAGGGATGATCATGCCGCTCCGCCCGTACCTCGCTTCTGTCCTCCTGTGTGCACTCTGCCTTCCCCAAGCGCGTGTGCTCTCTGCTGATCACCAGTTGAGAGTCCTGCTGCTGACCGGGAAGAACAACCACGATTGGCAGCAGACAACACCGGTGCTGACCAGGGTGCTCGAAGAGAGCGGCCGGTTCCAGGTGCGCGTGCTGAACGATCCCTCGCTTTGTGACGAGCGCCTGCTGGAGGAGTGCGATGTCGTTGTCAGCAACTGGACGAATTTTCCCTCCCGGGAGCGGGAATGGGGCCGGGCCGCAGAGAGCGCGATCATGGAATTCGTCAGATCCGGCAAGGGGTTTGTTGTGGTCCACGCCGCGAGCGCGACGTTCCCTGCATGGCCCGAGTACCAGCAGCTCGTCGGCGCGACCTGGGGAGACAGCACCGGCCACGGAGCGTATCACGCGTTCAATGTCTCGGTGGCGGACACCGGGCATCCGGTGACCCGGGTCGTCGGCGATTTCACGGCGGAGGATGAACTGTGGCACCGGATGACCAGGCAGCCGGAGGCACACATCCTGTGTGCGGCCTATTCCGACACTGCCAAAGGCGGCAGCGGTCGCCGGGAGCCCGTCGCCTACGGCACGGCGTTCGGGAGCGGGCGTTCTTTCAATCTCGTGCTTGGCCACGATGTCCTGGCGATGCTGAACCCAAACTGGAGGATGCTGCTCCTGCGGGGGACGGAGTGGGCCGCAACCGCTGAAGCCTCGATCGACCTCCCGTACGACATTGCGCAGGCGCTGCAGAGAGCCGTTTCCGCTGCTGCCCCGGGCCGGGAAGAACTGGGGGCAGTGGGACAGCTCGTGCAATCGTCATCCCGCAACCCGGTCCTTCGACGAGCACTGGCGCAAGCCATGGCCGGGATGCTCGGAAGCGACGCGTCGACAGCCTGGAAGAAGTATTTCTGTGAACAGCTCTCTCTGATCGGGACCGCAGATGAGGTCCCTTCGCTGGCGCGACTTCTGAATGATCCAACGCTCGGCTTTCATGCCCGCTTTGCACTCGAGAGGATTCCCGGCGGCGAATCCGCTGGCGCGCTGAAAGGAGCGGCCGCGACCGCTGCAGGCCTGCCGCTCATCGGTGAGATCAATGCGCTGGGGGAGAGGAGGGACGCTCAGGCAGTCGAACTGCTGGGGCGGTATGCCGCTGGCACTCATGACGCAGCGGTGAAGGGGGCTGCCATCCATGCCCTCGGGAAGATCGGGGGCCCGGATGCCGTGCGCCTCCTGCGGGCTTTTCCCGCCGACAGTTCGCCGGGCCTGCTTGTGGGCGAGTCGCTGTTGCGGTGTGCCGGGTCGTACGAATCCGCCGGGGATCTCTCTGAGGCGGCGGAGATATACGAATCGCTCAACAACTCCGGGCAGCTCCCACAGATCCGTGCGGCCGCCTTTGTCGGGGTCATCCGCTGCCGGGAGGATCGTGGCCAGGCCATGCTGACCGACGCCATGCAAAGCGGGGACGACGTCCTGTATGGAGCCGCTCTTCGGGTTCTGAGAGAGCCCGGCGGCAAGCACGATGGCGGCGGTCGTGGCCGCCCGCACGTCGAAGCTGCCCGATGCACGGCGTGCGCAGATGTTCTATGCGCTGGCTGATGCGGGAGAGCGCGGAGCCCTTCCGGACATGTATGCAGCCGTCGCCCATCGTAACCGGTCGCTCCGGACCGCCGCAGTCTTCGGGATCGGAAAGCTCGGCGACTCCTCGAGCGTCGGGCGGTTGTGCGCGGTGATCGACAAAGCCGACGCGGAACAGCGCGCCGGGATCAGAAACAGCCTCGCCCGCCTTCACGGTCCGGGTATCGACGAACGCTTGCTTGCCATTCTCGCATCCAGATCGACGCCCGCAGTGAAGGAGCAGGTCATGTTCGCCCTGGCAGCCCGCGACTGCCGGAACGCTGTGCCCGCGCTGCTGGAAGCTGTGAATGCCGGCGGTGCCGGAGTCAGAAAGGCCGGCATCGAAGCGCTGGGATCGCTGGCTGACGGCTCAATCAGCCCCGACCTGGTCCAGATGCTCAAGTCAGACCGGTTTGCAGCCGAGCGGTCGTCCCTCGTGAAAACACTGATAAGGATCGGTCTCCGTGATCAGGCGCCCGACCGCGTGTGCAACGCGGTCCTGGCGGGACTTCCCGGTCCATCGCCCGATGCCAGAGCATCGATGTTCCAGGTCCTCGGCAAGTTCGGCGGCGAGAAATCCTATCTGGCCGTCCGGTCCGCTCTCTCGGATCCCGATCCCGAGGTCCGGGCGGCAGCGGTCCGCGTCCTGTCCGCCTGGCCTGACAGCGCACCTCTGGAGGATCTCCTGATGCTGTCCCATACGCCCGGCGATCCGGGTCCGCGGACTCTCGCGCTGCGCGGCGGCGTAAGCCTTCTGGAGAAGTCGCCCGATCTGAAGGATGAGGAGCGCGTCAGGATCATCGAACGGGAACTGCGAAGCGCCGACTCCGATGAGGCGAAGCTGTTGTTGCTCAGCGCACTGGGGAAACAATCGTCCCTGCAGGCCCTCCGCGTTGCCGTTTCGTGCCTCGATCAGCCCGAAATCGGCGATGAAGCTGCGCTGGCGGTTGTCGGGATAGTCCAGACGGCCGGGAGGCAATATCCGGCCGAGAGCCGCAAGGCGCTCGGGAGGGCTCTTGAATCAGTCCAGTCGCCCCCCGTTGCGAAGCAGGTGAGCTCCGAGCTCGCCCGACTGGATTTTCAGACCGGGGAGGGGAACATGAAGGTAGCTGTCGTCACCGGTGGCCACGAATTCGACGAGCCGGCGTTTCTCCGGCTGTTCACATCTGACAAGGGGATCACATACACGCATCTGCCGCAGGCCGACGATAGCGAGGTCTTCGATGAGATTGGCGCATGGCCGTATGATGTGATCGTCCTCTACAATTTCACCCAGAAGATCTCTGAAAAGCGGCGTGACAATTTTCTGCGCCTGCTTGATGACGGTGTGGGCGTGGTCTCTCTGCATCACGCGAGCGGCGCGTTTCAGGAGTGGTGCGAGTATCCGAAAATCATCGGATGCCGGTATCTCCTTTCGCCGGCGGAGCGGGACGGAGCACGCCGGGAGCCGAGCACCTATCAGCATGATGTCGATATTCCCGTCCATGTCACGGATACGACGCATGCGGTCGTCCGCGGTGTGCGCGATTTCGTCGTTCGCGATGAAACCTACAAGGGCTGTGAATTCGAGCCGGACAATCATCTTCTCCTCACGACCACTGAGAAGAGCAGCGACGAACCTCTTGGATGGACGAGGACCTGCCGGCGCTCCCGCGTCGTTCACTTCCAGCTCGGGCATGGCCCGGAGATCTTTGAGAACGAACAGTTCCGTGTGCTCGTCGCGCAGGCTGTGCAATGGTGTGCCGAAGGCAGGCGGGAACAGACTCCGAGGGAGCAGAACAGCCGGCGGAGCGGACAATGAGAACCAACGGGCTGTCGAGAAGGTCGTTTCTGCGGGGGGCGACCGCATCCGCGCTGGGCACGTTCGTCCTGCCGCTCATGAGTCCCTCATGGACGATGGGGAAGGCACGTATCCCTCCCCCCGGGCGGCGGGTCAACCTCGGCCACATCGGCGTTGGGGGGCAGGGAACCGGCCTGCTGATGGGTTTCCTGGAGGTCGAGGAATGTCAGAGTGTAGCCGTCTGCGATCCTTTCAAGAACCGCCGTGAGGCAGCCGCCGAACTTGTGAACAAGAAGTACGCAACCCGAAAGAAAAGCGGTCAGTACAAAGGGTGCGTGACGTATGAAGATTTTCGGGAGCTGCTCTCACATCCTGGCATCGATGCGGTGGTCATCGCCACTCCCGACCACTGGCACGTGCCGATTGCGCTGGCCGCGGTGCGTGCGGGCAAAGACATCTATGTCGAGAAGCCCCTCGGCCTCAGCATAGCTCAGAACAAAGCGTTGCGCTCGGCCGTCCACCGTTACGGGAGTGTCTTTCAGTACGGCACACAGCAACGGTGCTTCAACTCGCACTGTGCCTTCGCCTGTGAACTGGTTCGGAACGGATATCTGGGGAAGATCCGGGAGATACACGTGGAGGCCCCCGCCGGAGTTTCTGGCGGGTGTCTCGATACAGCGCCGATCCCTGAGGGCTTCAACTACGACCTATGGCTCGGTCCGGCGCCGGAGAGCCCGTACACTCTGGATCGTTGCACGAACCTGGGAACCTATCATATATATGATAATTCGCTGGGCTTCATCGCCGGATGGGGTGCCCACCCCCTGGACGTCATGCATTGGGGTTATCCGCATATCCCCATCGAATACGAAGGGACCGGCACCATTCCGCGCACGGGTTTGTACAGCACCGTGACCAACTGGGCGATTCGAGGGAGTTTTGCGGACGGAGCGCTCTTCTCGTTCAAGGACGGTCCGGACAGGACGACGTTCGTGGGGGAAGAGGGTTGGGTTGCGGCCTCACGCGCCGGCATCGAAGCCCATCCCGGCACCCTCCTCGACGTCGTGATCAAACCGGGTGAAATCCATCTACTGCAAAGCACGAATCACTATCAGGACTTCGTCAACTGCGTCGCATCCCGCAGACTGCCATCCAGCCCGATCGACAGTGCGGTCCAGTCGGACTTCGTCAGCCACCTGAGCGATATCGCCGTTCGGACTGGGCGGAGAATCCATTGGGATCCGGTCAGGGAGGAGATTGTGGGGGATGGGATAGCCGCAGCCAGGCTGCTTCGGCCAATGCGGAGCCCGTGGTGTCTGTAGAAGCGCACGTCCATACGACTTCCCGCCTGGTCGACGGGAACAGCCGTGGCCGGATCCTGGTCACCCTCCACAGAGTGAGGGGGAGAGCAGGTCTTCTTCTGACGCTGCAGTGTCGAACACGCCACTGGAAGAACCCGAGGAAACAATGAGAACACGCTCCGTCCACCTTGCACCCGGGATACTTGCTGCCCTCCTCCTCACGGTGGCCCCGGGAGTCGCATTGTCCCAATACACGGTGCGGTCGCCCTATCTTATGGACCCGACGCTCGCGATCGGATACGTCGACAGTTGCGCCACATTCTGGGAAAAGGCCTACGATTCACTGAACGGCGGATTCTTCACGAACATCGGCCGGTCGGGAAACGTGAAGACCCCATACGACAAGTATCTCCTGAGCCAGACGAGAAATGCCTACGGTTTCGTGCGGGCGTTCATGCTGACCGGTCAGGAGCGGTATCTCACGATGGCCCGGCGGGCGCTCGACTTCATGTACCGGCACCACTGGGACACCACACGTGGCGGCTGGATCACGATGGTCGACCGGTTCGGTGGCCAGACAAGCGCCGGCTGGCAGAAGACGGCGTTCGACCAGCACTATGCTCTGCTGGGACCTTCTGCCTATGTCGAGGCCACCCAGGACACGCTCGACTGGGCGTGGCTGAACGATGGCTACGAAAGCAACGAGACACACCTCTGGGATTCCGGCCCGACCTCCGAGGGGTACTTTGACAACGCCAGTGCCGACTGGTCCGTCCGTACCGGGAAGAGCTTCAATGCCACAGTGGATGCCGTGACCACCCACCTGCTCACCATGTATCTGATGACGCAGGATGCGCTGTATGCGACGCGGCTGAAACAAATGGCCGATCAAATGGTCCAGCGGTTTGCGGGAACGATGGGTCAGCAACGCATCGGTTTCGTAGAGATGTTTTCCACCGATTGGAGCTGGAGCAACACTACTGCGAACAACAACACCAGGACGATCATGGGGCATGTGCTCAAGACCGCATGGTGTCTGGGGAGGATTCATCAGCTGTTTCCTGATCCGCTGTACGTGGCGACGGCCGAATCGCTCATGAATGATGTGCTGGCAAAAGGATACGATCATCATTACGGCGGCCCGTACAAGGACTATGACCGTGTGACAGGCGAGATGTTCATGTACGGGCAGGACACCGCGAAAGCCTGGTGGCAGATGGAACAGGCGATCACGGCGGGTCTGATGCTGTACGAGATCACGAAGAAGGAATCCTATCTTGCGGCGGCCGATGCGACCGTCGATTTCTTCATGCGGTACTTCGTCGATCACGTCTATGGCGACGTGTACTCTGACCGTTTCCGGAATGGCGCCGCCATTACGGCATGGGGGAACGACAAGGGCAATGCGTACAAGGCTGGCTATCACTCGATTGAGCTGGGGTATTATCTCTACCTGTATGGCAATCTCTTCGTCAGGGGCCTGCCGGTTACACTCTACTACCGGTTTCAGGCGCTCGACGAGGAACGCGAGATCAGGTTGAACCCCCTTGCGTACTCCTCGCCGAAGTACAGGATCCAGCACGTGCTTGCCGACGGCACGGAGTACACGGAGTTCGATGCCGCGAACCGCACCCTCCACCTGCCTCCCGGAACAGGAGGGCTATTCGCGGTGAGATACGAGCCGGTGCTGACCGGGACAGGTTCACTGGCAGATGGTGCCCCGCAGTCAATCAGGCTGCTGCAGAATTTTCCCAATCCCTTCAATCCGGCCACGACAATCCGGTATGCGCTGCCAGAAGCGGCAGTGGTGAGGCTGGCGGTATTCAACGCTGTTGGTCAGCGTGTGGCAGATCTGGTGGATGAGACACAGGCGGCAGGGTACCACGAAGTGCGGTTTGACGGGTCCTCGCTCTCGTCGGGAGTGTACTTCTACAGGTTGCAGGTCCGCCCTCTGGAGTCCGCCATCGGGCGTGACTCCAGGAGCGAAGCGGGTGATTTTGTGCAGACAAAGAGGCTTCTGCTTTTGAAATAGTATCACCTGATACCAGGTGTCGGTGGGTTTATAGTTTACGATCTCGTCTCTCAGGAGTCAAGCGGTACCAGGTCGAGGTACTGCTTGACGACTGAGGGAGCGAGACGGATGATACGGGAGATGACCTCGGGATCATCGAATTTGGTTGATAAGAGCCTGACGGATTCGAAGTCACGGATGTAGCGCTCCACGGCTTCTCTGGAGTGGTTGGTTTTCGTGCAAATGGTTGGTGTGAGATAGCCCTTGAGGTGAAGGGCAATGATCACACGTTTGTGCGTCTGGCCGCCGCCAATAAGCTGGATGTTGCCGCGAGTAGGGAGGGATCGGTTGTACAGATTCTGGTACTCGCGGACGCAGACTCCAACGGTGACGGTGGTGCTCGCCAGGAGAACGGCGAGATCAAGCTGAGAGAGCAGCGCCCCCTGGTCGTAGGCTTGGTGTGTCCAGCGCTCGATCTTCTTCATCTTGAGTTCGTGAGCGCCTACAGGGGTTTTCAGGCCTTCAATATCGTCGTCGGTGATCATGTCGAGGACCACCGGCTTGAGTCTGGTCTGGGCCATGGATTTGCCCTTCTTGGGGTACTCGTCGACTGGGACAGCATGCCAGACGATCTGTCCCTGCTTCAGGAACGAATTGTCCTTGTAGCGGTAGTACTGCTCGATGAGGGCGAGCAAATCATCGATGATGGCGGAGGCAGTGACAGCGCCCTTATCGTAGCCGTAATGGTTCAGGAAGCGGTCTAGGACGATGTGCTTCAGAGATTTGCCCTTCATGCGCTTGTACTCACGAAAGGCGTCGGCAGCAGGCGAATGATCGCGGGTGTCCCTGGGGATGAAGCGTAAGTTCTTTGCAATCATAGCGTTCGGCGCCCCCTTTTTTTAGGGGTCTGGAGGATCCGCTTGAGCTCTCGGCTTGTTGCGTGTGCCTTGAGGAGCTTGAGGTACTCATTGATCAGGCGGACGGAGAAGCCAGTGGAAATGCGGATTTGGTGGACGGAGAAGCCCTTCTTGTGGAGTAAGGCGACACGGGCGAAGTCCTGGATGTAGCGTTTGATGGCGGTCTCGGAATGCTTTGTGCGCCGCTCGATCTCGGAGAACTGGTAGCCGGAGAGATAGAGCTCAAGGATCTGAGTCTTGTGGGTCTGTCCGCGACCCATCTCGTGACGCCAGCCTCGCGAGGGGAGGATGATCCCCTTTTTGCGCATCGAGCTCATGTCGCGCTTGATGGTGACGACACTGCACGTGAGGATGAAGGCAATATCCTCATAGGACAGGACGCCGCCTTGATCGATGGCTTCGTTGGTGATGCGGACGATCTTGTGCTGCCTGAGACCATGGAGCCCGGACTTGTTGTAGACCGGGAGGTCTTCCTCAGGGTTGTGCAGCGTTAGCTTGACGGAGACCTTCTTGCAGAGAGCAATAGGCTTGCCAGCGGGCTCGTTCTCGTCGACGGCCAGATACTGACACTGACCCGAGCCGAGCTGAACCTCGGCATGCTGGAGGAAGTAGTCGCTGATCTGAGAGAAGTACGCTTCAGCCAGGATCGGGGTGAGGTTGAAATCTCTGGCGATGCTCGAGATGATCGACTGCCGAACAGACTTCGACTGAAGTCGAGCGGTGAGCGGTTGATCCAACATATGATACCTCCGGCAAAGAGATAGTGAAAGTAACCACTTTTTGCCTAGGTATCAGGTGATACTAACCTAAAGTAGGACCGATGGAGGCGGCGAAAGGGGGTAAGGATTTCGGAGTGACGGACTTCTTTCTCTGTCCTGTGTGCGGCTATATCGAGTTCCTGAAAGCACCTGACAAATGCCCGGTGTGCGGCATCCCGGGCACCAAATTTACGAAGGGCTGACGTTCGGGTCTTCGCTGGCACTGGAAGCCACACGCTCCGGGCTTTGATCCCGGGCGAGGAGAGTTGTCTTCTGCACGCCGCGGGTCGGCTGCGGCCCCAATACGACCGGGTCATCATGAACTTACCGAACAAACCGTCACGCGAATCACGTGTTTGCCCATGGTGGGTCATTCACACCTTCGACAATCCCGTCCGTCGGCTATTCCAGAATCCGGACAAGCTCCTTCAGGGGCTCATCCAACCCGGTGACACGTGTCTTGATGTGGGATGTGGGTACGGATACTTCACAATCCCCATGGCCAGGCTTGCAGGTTCCTCCGGAGCGGTAGTCGCTGCCGACCTCCAGCCAGAGATGCTTGCCGGAGTGAAGCGGCGTGCAGAGAGTTCCGGGATGTTGGCGCGAATTCGACTCCACCAGGTAGATTCTACCGGCCTTCAATTCCAGAAGACCTTCCATTTTGTCCTGGCGTTTTGGATGGTACACGAGGTACCCGACCAGGAGGAACTGTTGAGGCAGATTCGATTGTCACTTACGCCCGCAGGTCGTTTCCTGATGGTGGAGCCGATAGGACATGTCTCGCGAGCAGCATTCACTCGAACAGTCGGCGTCGCGCTACAGGCAGGGTTCACGCGAGTTGCTGAACCGCGCATTTCGTTCAGCCGGGCCGTACTCCTGACCACCGGAGGGATTGCGTAAGCACCGACTTCTGACAGGATCACGCTTTGGCTGCTGTCAGTGGTGCGGTACAAGGGTTTTCTGGCGAAGCTTGACTCTTGCTATTGGGCACCAATATGGTCTCCATAGTGCAGCATGGTTGCGCAGCTCCCGGGTCTGTTAGATAGAGATAATGTGATGGCACCACCGGAGTACATAAAGATCCTAAAGCTCGACAAGCTCGCCATGAAGTCGAAGACAAAGCTGGAGTTCCTCGAAGCCGCAAAATCACGCCTGCAATATGCAAAAAACCTTGGGGTGGAGGAGAGCTTCGAGTTCTTTGTCGAGCAAGCCTGGCTGATCTTCGGCACCGGTAAGTGATCAACAGGCAGGAAACTGACTGGTCTCCATTTCCCCCCTTGTTTGTCC
The DNA here is from genome assembly GCA_963701735.1 of uncultured Ignavibacteria bacterium. GTDB lineage: Bacteria > Bacteroidota > Ignavibacteria > UBA10030 > UBA6906 > CAWABB01. Next base: position 41,554 of record CAVPBI010000001.1, read on the forward strand.
CGCCTTTCACGCCTCGCCGGATCATTTCTTCTATGTAATTGATGGTGCGACAGTCCAGCCCCCGTTCACTTCACAGTGGTTCTCCTGCAACCGGTGAGCTGAGGCACCGGTCCTTCCGCTTGAGATGGCTCCTTGCGCACATGGGTGAAGAAATTGCACAGATGGGTGATAGTCCGCGTACTGGAGTCCCCTCATATTGCCTGAAAGGGCCGAATTCTGTAGATCGGTCCGTTCCTTCGTTCTGGCAGCAGATTTGCAACAGTCTGACGCTGTCATCCATCCGGATGATCATCACCATCAGCGAGGGCCACATGCGTCTCTGGACCATAGTTCTGTTCCTCCTGGTAGCCTCCGTGGCTTCCGGGCAGGTAGGCGTCATCAGCACAAATCCGGCTCACAACTCGACCAGCGTTCCCCTTGAGGCAACGATCAGCGTGACATTCAGCGGAGAAGTCGATACGACCCTTTCATTCGCCCAGGGTGAAAACTACTTCACCAACGTTACCACGCTCCTGGGCCAATGGTGGAGCGCCGACCGCCGGACGATTTCCTTCTCGGTCGTCCTCGAGCCTTCGACCGTCTATTTTCTCCTGATCCACAGCGCGAAACCGGTTGCCGGCGGCGGGTTCCCCGTTCCGTACTGTTTCTACTGGACCACAGCGGCAACGTTTCCGACGGATCTCCACTCTGTGAGCGGAACGATCTTCAGCGGAGGCAGCCCGGTGACACCCGATAATGCGATTGTCGGACTGGGAGCAACCCCGTTTTCCGGCAGCGACCCTGCCTTTGTCGGGGTGGCAGTGACCAATGCCCTGGGACAGTTCACCATCCCGTACGTTGCTGACGGGACGTGGTATCCCATTGCCGCGAAAGACGCCGACCTGAATGGCATGATCGACCCGGGTGCGGGCGACCCGCTTGCTTTCGGCGACAGTGTGACGGTGAGCGGAGCTGACGTCACCGGATTCAACATGCAGTTCTTCACATATGAGCCGGTCCGCTTCGCCGCGGCACGCGATTCCATTTCTGCAAAGGCATCGGACCTCCTTCCTCCAAACCATGAACTCCGCCAGTTCTACGGATGGCAGGTTGATTCCACCGGCGCCGCAAAGGAGTTCGACGGGATCTACACTGTCCCTGGAAGCGAGTTCCTCACTGAGATATGGATAGAGGCGTTCGGGATGCAGTACGACACTATGCCAATCTGGAACTATGGGGCCAACTATTCACGTCCCTACACAGGCCTCGCCTCCGCAGCCCTGCTGGATTCGGTCGTTGCGCGCGCGGAACGGATGGGGGGCAAGGAGTTTCGCAGGCAGGCTCCTCCGGTTGCCGGCAGCTACTTCAACGCCTATGCCCGACTAGGCGCGCTCCACAATTCGGAATTTCGATGGATGGTGTCAGATACGAGCCAGGACTACTGGGGACTCCAGTACACATTCCAGGTCCAGGCCACGATGGATAGCAGCTACTCCGTGGCGTGGAAGATGTTCCTGGCAAGCGCCACGACGGGGGAGATCATCAATGTGACCGGTGTTGAGGAGGAAGGTCCAGCTGCGCTCCCCACATCGTATGCGCTTGCGCAGAACTTCCCGAACCCGTTCAATCCCGCAACGACGATCCGGTACGCGCTGCCGGAAGCGGCAGTGGTGAGGCTGGTGGTTTTCAACTCCGTGGGTCAGCGCGTGGCAGATCTGGTGGATGAGGCACAACCGGCAGGGCACCATGAGGTGCGGTTCGACGGATCGACGCTCTCCTCAGGAGTGTACTTCTACAGGCTGCAAGCGGCCGATTTTGTGCAGACAAAGAGGCTCATGCTTTTGAAGTAGTGTCAGGTGATACCAACTGATGAAGACCCCTGACGGGGCGATCTCAGGCCCGGGCAGCGATGTCCGGGCTTTTTTTTTGCTGGGGTAGCCTGTCCGGCCAGCACAATCGGAGCCGAAGGAGCAGGAGGGCCGGGCGTTGATTGTTCCTGCGTATCGCGGTATCTTGTCGTATTCCTTTCTGACATAGTGAACCTTGGAGGCATACTCTGACATGAGCGAGTCACAGCTAAGGACGATGGGCCAACAGTTCGGCCGTCGGTCATGGGCCGAACCCTGGAAGATCAAGATGGTCGAGCCGCTTCGCATGGTCGACCGTGAGCACCGCGAACGCGCGCTGGAGGAGGCAGGCTACAATACGTTTCTCCTGAAGTCGGAAGACGTGTACATCGATCTGCTCACCGACAGTGGAACGAGCGCGATGAGTGACCGCCAGTGGGCCGGCATGCTGCTCGGTGACGAGGCGTACGCAGGCAGCCGGAACTTCTATAGCCTGGAAGAGGCGGTACAGAAATACTACGGGTACAAGCACATCATTCCTACCCACCAGGGTCGCGGCGCAGAGCATCTGATCAGCCGCGCGGCGATCAAGCCGGGCCAGTACATCGCAGGGAATATGTACTTCACCACCACCCGCCTGCATCAGGAGCTTGCGGGAGGCATCTTCGTCGATGTCATTATCGATGAAGCGCATGATCCGCAGAATTCGCATCCGTTCAAGGGAAATGTGGATCTCGAAAAGGTGGAAGCGCTTGTCAGGCGTGAAGGGGCGGCGAAGGTTGCCTACATCAGTCTTGCCGGCACAGTGAACATGGCCGGCGGCCAACCGGTGAGTATGGCGAATGTGAAGGCCCTGCGCGCGTTCGCCGACAAGCACGGCATCAAGGTATACCTTGATGCGACGCGCATGGTCGAGAACGCCTTCTTCATCCAGGAGAGGGAGGAAGGGTATGCCAACCGGTCTATAGCTCAGATCCTGAAGGAGTTCTGCGGCTATACCGACGGTGCGTGGATGAGTGCGAAGAAAGACAGCCTGGTCAACATCGGCGGCTGGCTCGCAGTCAACGACTGGACGCTGTTCGAGGAACTTCGGAATATGGTGGTGGTGTACGAGGGCCTTCACACCTACGGCGGTCTCGCCGGGCGGGATATGGAAGCCATGGCCATCGGGATCGTAGAGTCTGTTCAGGACGATCACGTGCGTTCACGGATCGGCCAGGTACGATACCTCGGAGAGCTTCTTGCGCACTGGGGGATCCCCATGGTCCTGCCGATTGGGGGACATGCGATCTTCCTGGACGCACGGGCGTTCTACCAGCATCTGCGGCAGGACCAGTTTCCGGCGCAGACCCTGGCTGCGGAGCTGTATCTGGATTCTGGAATCCGTTCGATGGAACGCGGAATTGCGAGTGCCGGACGCGACCCCAATACCGGTGACCACTACTACCCGAAACTCGAGCTCACGCGGCTCACCATCCCGAGGCGCGTCTATACACAGGCGCACATGGATGTCGTTGCTGAATCGGTCCGCGCGGCATATGAACAGCGCGAAAAGACGCGGGGGCTGAAGATGGTGTATGAACCGAAGTACTTGAGGTTCTTCCAGGCCAGGTACGAACGCTTGTAGGGAGTGGAGTTGCCCGGTGTGTTGAGGGGGGCCGAAAGGCCCCCTTCGCGTTTCCGGACTCTCCTGCTTCTGGTCTCCCTACGGTGTATACTCCCGGCACATTCATTGATGCCCGATGGCGTTCCCCGCCTGAGGGCCCGTCGTCCCGATGCCTCGGGATGGCGTGGCCTCGTCCATCACGCCGCAGGCGTGACGAGACGGGCCGCCGCTCTGGACCATGTTCCAGTGACCTCGTCGTAGAGTCCATTCGACAACCTCTTCCGGCCGCAGCCCTCGGCCCGAAATACCCGTGAAGTGACACATGAGCTCACTGACTTGATGTAGGAGTCAGCGAGCCGCCGAGCGTTCCTGTACCATCGTCCTGCGTGGAGGCCCGCCGGCGAACCCTGCGGCGCCGCGGCAAACGGAATCGGTGGGCGGACGATGGCCTGTGAACGAGACGTGGTAGCAACCGATGTCACACGTAGAGGTTGGTGGGGTCTGCCTTCGCCAGGTCGACGAGAAAACCGCTGATCGTGACGGTGACGGCCTCCAGGAAGCGCTTCCCCTTTTCGGCGGTGGCGGCGGCAGGATTTCCCACACCCGTATCGTCGGTCGTCTTTGTCCACGACCGCGGCGCCCAGACCCACTTTTCCCGGAGCCCTTTCAGCGTGAAGGACCTTGCCCTTCCCGACCCCGCTTCGCTCAAAGGGAGGACAAGATCCGGTCTGAGGGCGAGCATGATGCTCGTTTCCATCTCCCCCGCGTGATCGTCCTGATGTTCGAAGAACTCCTTTTGTGGAAGGATCTGCCACCAGTTGATCGTGCAAATGAACATGTCGGGCTCTGTGCCTTGAAGCTCGCGGATCATCTGCTTGAAATCGTTTCCACCGTGGCTGTTCAGCATGACGAGCTTGCGAACGCCGTGGCCAAGAAGAGATGTGACAACGTCCCCGAGGACAGCGGCCTGCGTGCTCGGGTTCATGTTGATTGTCAGAGGGATGTCACGTTGGCCCGTGTTGACGCCGAATGGGATCGTTGGAAGAACAGCCACCCGTGCGCCGGCTTGCCATGCCAGCCTTGCCGACTCCGCCGCGATGTATTCGGACTCGAAGTTATCGGTGCCGAACGGGAGATGATAGTTGTGAGCTTCAGTGGCTCCCCAGGGGAGGACCGCAAGGTCGTAACGCATTTCACGAACCACTTTCCACGGCGTGGTCGACAGAACGTATGGCTGAGGGGGCATATCTCTCCTTGTGCGGGGCGATCAGGCATGCGAGATGCGACACGACAAGATAGAAAAATCTCAAACGACCTGAAACGGCCTTGATGGCAATCGGTCCGGTAATCCCAGCATTCCCCCTAAGGCGATGTCGGCCAGGGGGAAGTCAATATCACGGTAGCCTCAGCAGCGCAGGCCGTGACTTGACTTTACAGTTGGATTCCATAGATTTGCTACCGGGTGACCATGCAAGCAAAGACCAAGAGACGATCTCTTATCCTGATAACGGCCGCCTATCTTCTCGCCTCGCAGGCAACGGTCGTCTGTATTGTGTCTGAGTGGTACTCCACGCGTGGGGAACACGCCGTTGCATGGCAGAGCGGGCCCGCCAGAGAGCACGCGGTCCTGTCCTGGACGCCGCGGACACATCTACCGCTGAGCGAACAGGTTAACCTGTCACCGGCAGAGGCCCCCACTCTAGCATCGTACCCGTCAGAAAAACTGTCTCACATCATTCGGCGTGATCAGCCACCCCTCCCTCAATCCGAATCGTATTTCGCTCCTCTCAGCAACAAAGCCCCTCCGACCGCCTAGTTCTTCACAGCGAGATAGCCAACCTGAGAGGGCAAATCTGAAGGGTTGGGCTCCGTTTTGCAGTGCGCAATATCCATTGCGCGCCCTGCCATCTTCCTGAACCGTGGACGAGTTGCAGTCATAGAGAGGATAATGCCGTGAAAACCCAATCAGATGTTCGTGACAAGCAGCAAGGAACTAAGCCAGAAGAGGTAGCCTGGCAGTTCTATGTTGTCATAGCCGTCATCGGCCTCGGCATTTTAGGTCTTGTGGCCAAGGCGTTGGGGCTTTTCTAGACGGAACACATTGCGGGCTGTCCGTTTCACTGTGTACACACAGGGCTCGGGATTTCTCCCGGGCCCTTCCTGTGATAGTCCTTCTCAACTCTCGGGATATCCCGACTCGGTGCTATCGGGGGAACCTGTGCCAGCGCCCACCAGCCGTAAGGGATACCGGAATCACCGATATCCCGGCGCAGCGTTGCTGTGCCCGGAACAGGACCGACGATGGTGCGAACATGTGACGGTCTCACAACCGGGTGATGCTGTGCAGGGAATCTTGCGCAGGGAATCTTGGCGAATCGCTTGCTTTTTAGCCCGGGCGAAGCGACATTGCGCCGTTGGGTGTTGCAGCAGCTGTTCTTTCCACCGAACGAGAGAGGCTTATGAACTGCAGGGCCGTCGGCGACACACCAGGGAGGTTGGCCGGCCTTGCGCTTGCGGCCGGACTCGTTCTCGCGGCACTGCACCCCTCCTGCACCCCGTCAAGGAGTGATTCTGTGTCGTCCCGCGACTCTATCTCTACACCTGCTCTTCCTTCCCCAGTCCAGGACCTGATCCCCCCGAACACCTGCCGGGCCCGGGCAACAATCATCGCTATCGATACGTCTTTCACACACGGGTCACCGACCGACCCCTGTTCGAAGTTCCATTGCAGGGGGACGGTGCGAATCGATGCAGTGCAGGGATACGGCTCGTCGTTTGTTCCCCCTTTGAGCGTGGGTGAAACGGTGCCGATGACCTTTGTGTATACCCTTGCCCCCACCAGAAACGTGTATCCGGAGATGAAGCCGGAACTGCCTGGTTTGTCTCTCGGTTCCTCCTTCGTGGCTGATATCGAGGCAGGGGAGATGGGTATTGGCGGCGCGCCTGTGGTGTTCACAGTCAGGACTTACACGCTCAGCAAATAACATCACCAACAATTCCACAACCTGTGGGGAGAAGCGCATGAGGAAGCCATTGCCAATGCTGTGGGCGGCAGCCATCCTCGTCGTTGCGGGCACGGTCTTCATCTCTGCCTTCTTGACGAGCAGGTCAGTGCAGCGCCCAGAGATTCCGGCGATGCCTGCGCTGTCAGACCAGAAGGACGATCCCGGCGCAGCCGCCCGTTTTGAATGGCTACGACTCAGGAACCCGGCGACCGGCGAAATCCCGCGGGATATCAGAAGAAAGGAACTTGAGTTCGCTTCTCGTCTCCCGTCTCGCGAGCAGCTGGCAAAGAACGGTCGCGCTGATGGTGCACTGATAGCGAGCTGGTCGCGACGAGGCCCATTCAACGTTGGCGGGCGCACACGCGCCCTTGGTGTGGATGTCGCGAACGAATCCACCATCCTTGCAGGCGGCGTGTCCGGCGGCATGTGGCGGTCAACCAATAACGGTGGTGCGTGGGTGAAGACCTCCGCCTACCAAGACCTTCATAGTGTGACCTGCCTTGTGCAGGACACACGTGCCGGCAAGCGAAATATCTGGTACTACGGCACGGGGGAGTACCGCGGCAACTCCGCGCGTGGGACGGGGGCCTTTTTCTACGGTAATGGCATTTACAAATCTACCGACAACGGGCTTAGCTGGGCCGTCCTGCCATCCACGATTCCAGGCGCCCTGAATACTTTTGACCAGCCTTTTGACTTTGCCTGGAATCTTGCGACTGACCCTTCGAGCGGTCAGGATGTGGTGTACGCAGCCGTGGGCGGTGGTATCCAGCGGACCACCGATGGCGGCGCGACATGGAATTACGTTCTCGGCGCATTAACCAATGACAACTCAGCGTACGCCGACGTCGCCGTCGGCGCCGGAGGAGTTGCGTACGCCGCACTCAGCGATCAGAGAATCAGCGGCACAAGCGGATCGGTGAAGCGCGGTCTCTATCGATCAACCGATGGTATCACCTGGACAAATATCACACCCTCGGCGTTTCCCACGGCGTATGCACGAATCGTGCTGGCAGTCGCACCTTCTGACCAGGCCATCGTCTATTTCCTCGCGGCCGGCGCGAACGGCTCGGAAGGTGTCAACCAGACCAACGGTGTGCAATTCTGGAAATACACCTATATCTCCGGTGACGGCAGTGGGTCCGGCGGCACATGGGTGAGCAGGGGGGAGAATCTACCAAACGAATCCGGGTTGCCGGGCAACGGAAAATTCGACACCCAGAACAGCTACAACATGCTCTTGAGAGTCAGACCGAACGACCCGGACTTCGTCGTCGCAGGGGGAACGAATCTGTATGTCTCCAGCGACGGCTTTTCATCCGCCTCGAACTGGCGGCGTATCGGCGGATATGCAGGTCCGAGCACCTACGAGTGGTATTCAGGACATCACCCGGATCAACACGCGGGCGTGTTTCTGTCCGACAACGTCACATTCGTATCGGGGCATGATGAGGGCGTCGCGAGGACGACAGACGTGACACAATCGTTCGTCAACTGGAGCCGGCTCAATTCTGGCTATTTTACCACGCAATTCTACACGATTGCCATTGACCATGCCACCAGCGGGAACAACTTCATACTTGGCGGGATGCAGGACAACGGAATCTGGTCCACCTCTTCCTCCTCTGTGACATCGTCTTGGACACGGCAGGTGACTGGCGATGGTGTGGCCTGCGCGATTGCCGACGGGCGCACGTCGTTTTATGCTTCCGTTCAGAACGGTAAAACATACAGGCTGATTCTCAGTTCATCAGGTTCGTTTCAGGACTACACGCGCGTCGACCCAACAGGAGCCTCCGGGTACCTCTTCGTCAACCCACACATTCTGGATCCAACAGACAACAATGTCATGTATATGCCGGCCGGCTCCAGCCTGTGGATGAATTCAAACGTACCGGAGATTCCCCTCAGGTCCGCCTCTCCGTCAACGGCAGAGAGCACAAAGACGCAGAACTGGACGAATCTGACGGCGGCTGGTGTGAGCGGCGCGACCATCACGGCTCTTGCCGCTTCTGAAGCGAACCCCTACCACAGCTTATACTATGGTACAAGCGACGGGCGGGTCTACCGCCTGGACGGCGCGAATGCGGCGACCGCAGCCACGGCGCCGACGGACGTCTGGACCGGGAAGGGATTTCCCGCCGGGGCGTTTGTGAGCGGACTGGCGGTCGATCCGACCGAAGGCAACCAGGCGTTGATCGTCTTCTCGAACTACGGCATTGAGAGCGTGTTCTTCACAACGGATGGGGGGGACACGTGGTCCGATGTGGAGGGGAACCTCGCGGGCGATACAGGTCCGTCCTGCCGCACAGGCCGGATTGTTCCCGTTGGCGGCACCACCACCTACTTTCTCGGGACAAGCACCGGACTGTACTCGACGACCGCACTCGATGGCGCCTCGACAGTCTGGGAGCAGGAGGGTGCTTCCACGATCGGCAACGTCGTCGTGAATGCCCTGGACGCCCGATCGGTGGATGGGAAGGTCGTCGTCGGGACGCACGGGGCCGGAGCATTCAGCGGTGTACTCTCAACAACCGGCGTTGAATCCGATGGGTTCCCCGCCCGTACGGCGCTCCTTCAGAACTATCCCAACCCCTTCAACCCCTCAACCACGATCCGCTATACACTCCCGGAGCGCTCGGCGGTTGAGCTCACGATCCACAACACAGTAGGTGAGCGTGTGCGTGACCTCGTACGCGCTGAGGTTGAAGCCGGATACCACGAAGCAACGTTCGACGCTACCGGCCTATCAAGCGGGGTGTATTTCTGCATGCTCAAAGCTGACAATACGGTGTTGACCCGGAAGATGCTCTGCATCCGCTAGACCTCTTGTAGTGCTCCCACAACCATAAGCCCCGGCTCACCCCGGGGCTTTTTTCTTGCCAAGACCCATCCCCACGGGGTTCTCCGGTATATGTCCACGAGGCTTCCCTCCGCATTTCATTGACTCTCGCCTTGCGCTGCCGTATCATTCGGCCGAACCAATTGTCGCTCTCCATTCTGATTGAGTAGGGTAAATGGAACTGTCAGAACTCGGATTTGATCTCTGGTTTCAACAGAAGCGAGAAGAGCTGCAGAGACCTGATTGTGGTGTCGCACGAATCACCAGAGTCGACCGGGACAGGTATCTCGTCCGAAATGAACTGGGTGAAGTGCAGGCCGAACTGACAGGGAGGATGCTGTTCAGCGCCGAGTCGAGTCAAGACCTGCCGTGCGTGGGTGATTGGGTCCTGGTGCAGTACCACAATGACGGTGCCTTCGCCATCATTCACGATCTGCTCTCGAGGAAGACGTTCCTTCGCCGGAAGTCTGCTGGCAAGGACGTTGACTTTCAGATGATTGCGTCAAATATCGATCACGGGCTCATTGTCCAGTCCTGCGGCGACCGTTTGAATCTGCGCAGTATAGAGCGGTACCTTGTCATGGTCATTGAAGGCCACATCGAGCCGGTCATTCTGCTCAGCAAGAGCGACCTCATCGATGCAGAAGATCTGGAGACGCGCGTTTCAGAGATCAGGCTGGCGCATAGCAGTGCCAGAGTCATCCCGTTTACCAGCATGGCCCCGGGCGGACTGGACGTGCTGCAACAGTTCCTGAAGCGGGGAAAGACGTGCTGCTTGCTGGGGCCGTCCGGTGTAGGCAAGACAACGCTTGTCAATCGTCTTCTCGGACAGGAGGTATTTGAAACACATCCTGTGCGTGAGAAGGACGGCAGGGGAAGACATACGACTGTGCGGCGGCAATTGATCATCCTTGGAAGCGGAGCGCTCCTTGTCGATACGCCCGGCTTGAGGGAGCTGGGTATGATTGGTGTCGGCGAGAGTATTGAAGAAAGCTTTGCTGACATTCACGGACTTTCAGAGGGTTGTCGCTTCAACGATTGCACGCATACCACGGAAGTTGGCTGCGCAGTATTGCAGGCGGTCGAGAACGGGGAGGTGAGCGGGCAGCGGTACCAGAGCTACATCAAACTGAAAAAGGAATCCGACTTTCATCAATTGTCGTACATCGAAAGGCGCAAGAAGGACAGGCGGTTCGGCCGAATGATCAAGACCGCGATGAAACAGATGAGAAAGAAATAGCCTCCCTCATTCCGAACCCTCCCCGGTGCCCGCAACAGCAAGTGACGGCTCTGCAAGGCCGGTCAGCGATGTCTGGGCCTTTTCTCGGCCTTGCAGGCGCCTGAAACCCACGGTTTTCCTTCTAATCTCCCTCACGCCGGGTTGCTTTTCTGTGCGTTCTGCGGGACATTGAATCACCTGCCCGTGAGAAGCCCCTCCTTCCGGTCTTCATGGTCAGAGGGCAACTCCGCCTTGTGCCTCCTGTTGCCGCGCTAGCGTGACGAATGTAACGAAGAATATCGAGCGACAAGAATTGTCCGCGATGAATGCTTTCCGAAATCCACTGTTTTTCCTCATCGTCATCTTCCTCTGCCATTCCCTGACCGCCCATGCCGAAGCGTCGGTCACAGTGAGCGGAACGATCAGGGACGCGAAGTCGGGAGAACCGCTCCCCGGGGCCAACATCGTGTTCGTCGGGACCGGGCTCGGCGCATCGGCCGACGGGAACGGTCGGTACACCATTCGCGGGATTCCCGCCGGCGAATACACGGTGAAGGTCAGTTTTGTCGGCTGCCAGACCCACGAATCGAAGCTCACCATCGACGAGCCAGCCGCCGGCCCCATGGTCAAGGATTACCGGCTTCTTCCGGTCACCATCGAGGAGGAGACGATTATCGTCAGCGGACAGGCCAGCGGGCAAAACGCCGCGATCAGCCAACAGCTCGCGGCCTTGCCCGTCATGAACGTCGTTTCTGCAGCGAAGATCGTGGAACTCCCCGATATGACCGCGGCTGATGCCGTCGGCCGCCTCCCGGGTGTTGCCCTGATCAGGGTGGGCGGCGAGGGAACCCAGGTCATCATCCGCGGCATGGCGCCGCAGTACAACCAGGTGACCATCGAGGGGGTCGAGCTTCCGACCGACATTCCGTCGAGCAACAACATCACCAGCGTTGACGCGGCGTCAGGGACCCTTGCCCGTCTCGGCGACCGGGCGGTAGACCTGAGCATGATCTCGTCCAGCATGCTCGGCGGCATCGAAGTCGTCAAGGCGATCACGCCCGACATGGACGCGACGCTGATCGGCGGGACGATCAATTTCACGCTGCGGCGGGCCGCCCGGACCACGCCGATGGCGCCCCGCAACCTGACGTGGGTTCCCTCGGTCGAACTTCGCGCCGAAGGCGGGTATAACGGTCTGAAGTACACCCGGAATGACTACCGGCTCATCGCTTCGCTCGAGAACAGGTTTTTCGACGAATCGTTCGGGATTTTTCTGCAGGGCTCGCTCGAGCGACGCAATCTGAGCGACAATACCATGTCGGCGTCGATGACGCTGCTCAACAAGGCTCCCGACTACAGCGGCATCCCGGCGGTCAGCGGGATCGTGGTCAACGACAACTTCCGGACACGCGAACGGACAGGGGCGACCGTCGTTCTGGATTATCAGCACGGCGGCGGAGAAGTCAATCTTATCAGTTTCTATAACTCCGGACTGACCAGCACGGCGAACAGGAACATCACCGTTCCCGTGTCCAGCGGGTCAGCCGTCTTTGGTGCCGGTTATGACGAGAATTCAATCAACGTGTTGAGCAATCTGGTCACGCTCAAACAGGATCTTCCCTGGTTCCACGTCGATGTCAAGCTTTCCCAGGGCCTCTCGGAGAACCTGTCTCCCCGGGCCTTGAACTTCTCTTTTCAGCAGCGGCGGGCACTGGCGCGTCCGGGCGACTACCTGTACGTCGATCCGAAGATCACGATGCGCGCCCTCGCTCTGGATCCAGCGAGGGCTGGATACTCCGGACTTTCCACAACGGGGACCGTCACGCGGGAGAGGATCCTGGCAGGTTACATCGACCTCCAGCGCGAATTCTCGATCACGACTGGGATGACCGGGTTCATCAAAATCGGCGGCATGATCCAGCGACGCGAACACAGGTACGAGTACATGACAGGGTCGGGGTCGGGAGACGTCCAGGCGCTGCTCAGGGCCCTTGCTTCGATGGGAGTCGTATCAGGGAACGTCTCCGCGAAGACCGTGTACGATCCTTCATACTCCGTGGGGGCATTTTTCGACGGCGCGTATCCTGCGCCGTACGCCATCGACGTTGATCTGCTCACGACCCTCACACCGGCAGGGGGGAGCGGGATCTCCCAGAATCCGCTGGCGTCGAAACTCAACAACTATGACGGATTTGAAACGAAAAGCGCGGGATACACAATGGCGAGCCTGTCGCTTGGCGACAACCTCTCGATCGTGCCGGGAGTGCGATATCAAAACCTGACCACCCATTACACCGGTTTCCGCGGGATGGAGGTGACGCGGGGGGTACAGGGCAAAGATACCACGGTCAGCGTGCCGCACGGGCTCTGGCTGCCGATGGTTCATGTGCGGTACCAACCGACGGAGTGGCTCCAGCTGCGCGCGGCATATACGAACACCCTGGTGTATTCGGACTACAGCACCCTGTCACCCAGGTATATGATCTCAACGACCGGAGCGATCGCGTACAACAATTTTGCGATCAAACCGGCGACGTCGGAGAATGTCGACCTGGTCGCGGCGCTTCACAGCGACGAGATCGGCCTTTTGTCGTTCAATGGCTTCCGCAAGAGGATCAGCGGGCTGGTGTTCTTCTCGACTCGTTTTCTGAGCGACCTCAAGGAGTTTCCGGACCTTCCCCAAAGCCCGGGCCCGCTCTATCAGCTCAGCACATATGTCAATAGCACAATCCCGGTCGATCTCTACGGATTCGAAACCGAATGGCAGACCAACTTCTGGTACCTTCCCGGTGTGCTCTCAGGCCTCCTCCTGAACGTGAACTACACGCACATCTTTTCTGAAGCGAAGTATCCGAAGGCGATCATGCAGTGGCAGTATGAAGACGACGGCACCGCCACGCGCGTGGTGGCGGATACGTTTTACACAGCGCGTCTCCTCAACCAGCCGAACGACATCCTGAATCTGATCCTGGGGTACGACTACGGGGGGTTCTCGGCGCGCATCTCGTTCCTCTTCCAGGACAATATCTTCCGCAATCCCGATTGGTGGCCCCAGCTCAGGACGATGTCGGGCCGGTATGGCCGCTGGGACCTCTCGGTCAAGCAGGAGCTTCCCTGGGCTGGACTCCAGGTCTATGCGAACGTCAACAACCTCAACACCGAGGATGACGTGACGAACAACACGCGCCGATCGTTTCCGGTCGCGATCGACCAGTATGGTCTGTCGGCGATGCTCGGCGTGCGCGTGCGGCTGTGAATGATTGGCGCAAGGACACTGTGAAGATGAAGCGCGTCGTGTCATTGCCTGCGACCATCCTATGAGGATTGATCAGTGTAGCATGCGGGGGAAAAGGTCGTTTCTCACTACAGGATCATCTCAAAACTCGGCGAAGGCAGCATAGCCGTCGTCTGCAAAGCCGAGGACACTCGATTCACGCGCACCGTCGCGCTCACATGCCGCGCCGGGGGGACATAATGCTACGAGAGATCTGGGAACCTGACCTTTCAGTAGTGTTCGTAGGAACTGCGGTCGAAGAGCTCTCGGACACTCTTGGCTTCTACCACCTCCACCCCAGAAATCGCTTCTGGGAACTCCTTGAGATTGGTGGTATCACTCCCACACGAATCATCACCCCTTCGGAGCGCAAAGCCCTCGCGGATGGTCACGCACGAGGAAGCCTGAGTGAACCGGTGCGTTCGATGTTCATTCAGAAGAAGACTTCTCAGTTGCTGCGACTTGGCATAGGTCTCACTGATCTGAACCGGCGCGTCATTGCCATCGACGACAAAGACAAGGCTGCCAGACCTGGAGAAGAGGACATTCAACAATTCATCGCCAGGGTGCCGGTGCTGAATTCCAAGGTGCTGGCATTCGTGACCAAACCCGATCTCTTTGTGGAATTGTTCACAAGTCGCCATCCCGGTGTCACTGCCACCCTCGGCTTCCAGTCATTCAGGATAGGCAATTCCGAAGTATGGCTTCTCGGTTCACCGGGCGGTCTGCTTCGCGGGGAGGCGCTCACCAGACAGGAAGATGCATTCTTTGCGCTGGGGGAACGGATCGTGGCGCTCAAGGAAGAGACTGCGAAAGGGTGAACCGCTCCTGTTTGCAGGCGTGTTACTGTGCCGCCATAACGGTAATCAGTGCATATGTCAGTCCAATATGCCGGTCTTGTCGCAAGTGACGAGGATCTGAGCCGTTTTGCAGAGACTTTCTCACAATGGGAACATCAACGTTACGGACTTCTTCCGAATTCCGGCTGGAGTTTCGTACCGGTGGGTGACGGGCGCGAATTCCCCCGCAGCAAGCGACGGTGACCTCTCGGGAGTAACTGGAATCCTGCTCCTCCGGTTCGGGTCGTTCTGACCTGCGAAAGTCACATACATAGAATTGGATCTGTTATAGAATTGGATCAGTCCGCGCCCTTGACAGTCTCGTGGGTCTGGCCTACCTTTCCTGTACGTTCTTTCAAAAGAAGCCGGAGTTTCTCGTCATGGGAGATTCCGGCTTTTCCTTCATCGAGCCGCCACTGTCGGACCCTGGTCCAGTGCCTCCGTTGTAGGGCCCCCCTGACGACCCGCCAGGCGCCACGCCATGTCAGCATGCTGCCGTACCGAGCCCGTACAAAGGAGGACAAGATGAAAATCCCGTTCATCTCCCTGACAGTCGCCGTCATCCTGCTGTTCCCTCCTGCAAAGGCACAATGGGTGCAAACCAACGGACCGCTGGGAGGGGAAATCAATGCACTCGCGGTTTCCGAGACGAATCTCTTTGCCGGAGGCGGTGGGGGCGGCGTCTTTCTTTCCACCAACAACGGCACAAGCTGGACTGCAGTCAACACAGGCCTGACAAATGGAAATGTCGAGGATCTTGCCATCAGCGGTGAGAACCTCTTCGCCGCGACTCACCAGGGCGTTTTCCTCTCGACCAATCGCGGCACAAGCTGGACTGAAGTCAATAACGGTTTGTCTACGCATGAGGTATTTGCCCTCGCGTTCATGGGCGCAGATCTCTTTGCCGGAGGCTATGACGGGGTCTTCCTGAGCACCGATAACGGCATAGGGTGGACGGCGGTCAATACCGGCTTGACACACACGTATGTCCTGTCACTCGCTGTTTTGGACACACATCTCTATGTTGGTACCAATGACGGAGGCGTCTTCCTTTCCACCGACAACGGCGCGAACTGGACGGCAGTCAATACCGGCTTGACGCAGAGCAGAGTTCCCGCACTGGCCGTGTCAGGCACGAACCTCTTCGCCGGGACTTCTCGCGGAGTGTTTCTTACCACCGATGGCGGCACAAGTTGGACGGCGGTCAATACCGGTTTGACAAGAACTTCTGTCCTGTCACTCGCTGTGGTGGACACACATCTCTATGCCGGCACCCTTACCGGCGGGGTCTTCCTTTCCACCGATCTCGGCACAAGCTGGGCTGCCGCCAACGCGGGCTTGACAGATCCCAGGGTTAAGTCCTTTGCTGCTTCGGACACGAACCTGTATGCCGGTACTCATGGCGGCGGAGTCTTCCTTTCCACCGACAACGGGACGAATTGGACTGCGATCAACACCGGGCTGACAAACACTATTATCCTGTCACAAGCTTTCTCGGGTACAAGTCACTTTGTCGGAACTAGTACCAGCGGCGTGTTTCTCTCCACCAACAGCGGCACAAGTTGGACTGCAGTCAATGCCGGCTTGACGAGCATGGAGGTTCTGTCACTAGCGGTTTCGGGTACGGAACTTTTTGCCGGCACCTACAACGGAGGTGTTTTCCTTTCTACCGATAGCGGCGCAAACTGGACTCAAGTAGATAGTGGCTTGACAAATACCATCGTGGAAGCTCTTGCCGTTTCTCCCGCCAGCGGAGGGACAGGCGACGTGAATCTCTTTGCCGGGACCCACGGCGGCCTCTTTCTGTCGACCAATAGCGGCACAAGCTGGACTGCAGTCAATACCGGTTTGACGAATACCTATATCTTTGCGCTCGTCGTTTCGGAGGGGAATGTATTTGCTGGGACTCTGGGCGGGGGCATGTTTCTTTCGACCGACAATGGCGCAAACTGGACTGCGATCAATACCGGATTGACGAGCGATCGAATTCTGTCGCTCGCGGT
The DNA here is from genome assembly GCA_963701735.1 of uncultured Ignavibacteria bacterium. Taxonomy (GTDB): domain Bacteria; phylum Bacteroidota; class Ignavibacteria; order UBA10030; family UBA6906; genus CAWABB01. The sequence goes on from CAVPBI010000001.1 coordinate 58,168, forward strand.
CTCAGGCAAGGATCTCTTCGCCGGGACTACCAGCGGCACCTTCCTCTCCACCAACAACGGTACGAGCTGGACCTTGGTTGGCGACGGTTTGGAAGGTCGTGCGGTCTGGTCAATCGCGGTTTCGGGGACAAATCTCTTTGCGGGGACTACCGGGGGTGGCGTCTATCATTCCACCAATCGCGGCACACGCTGGGAAGCAGTCAATGCCGGCCTGCTATACAATGACATCTATTCACTGTCCGCTACCGGGACGGATGTCTTTGCCGGGACTGAAGGGGGGGTTTGGAGGTGCCCAATATCTGAACTGACCTCGGTGAGGCAGCCCTCAAACGAGATGCTTCTGCACTTTGCACTGGCACAGAATTTTCCGAATCCGTTCAATCCCTCAACCGCGATTGGGTACGGTCTCCCCAGCCGCTCGCATGTGACTCTGACGGTCTTCAACACGCTCGGCCAGCAGGTCGCGACGCTTGTGGAAGGGGAGATGGAGGCAGGGTATCACGAAGTCCAGTTCGATGCATCGGGACTGGCCAGCGGGGTGTATATGTATAGGCTGCGGGTCCGCGGTTCGGACTCCGCCTCACCGCGGGACTCCAAGAGCGGAGCAGGGGAATTCGTCCAGACGCGAAAGCTTGTCCTTCTGCATTGACCGTTAAGCCGGACATTGAAAGATCCCTCGATCTCGTTGGAGATGAGGGCTCTTCTGTACGTTGACCCAGTGCCCGGAACCCGCACTTGGAATCACTCACACACACTCAGGTGCCTTACCCTGACATTTCTACTGAGACATCGCTGTTTGTCCATGAACTCCCCGCGTGAAAGCTATTAAAGGAAGGGAAGCCGCTGGTCTTTTCAAAATACTACTGCAGGGGACACAGCCGCCTCGGATGGTGCTGAGAAGAGGGCTGGCGGTTGCAGGCGGGTCACCGCCGCTTGCGGCAGGCCCCCTTCTGAGGATGGAAGGCGGGCAAGACGGACAAATCGACTCTTTCGTTCTCTCCTCAGACGACCTTTGCTGCCTCCCGGGGATGTGCTGCCTCCCGGACATGCCGAATCAAGTTGATAAATCCAAAGACCTTCTCTACATTCGAAGTGCATTCCTTCCAACGCCGGGTCGGCCTTTGGTCCATTTCCCGGCGTCACGGTGAGTAGGTTGTCCTGAGCTTCCTGTTCACTTCATCCCCCCCCCTATGAAGGCCCTTCTGCCCGCGGTCTTGCTGTTGTCAAGACTCCTGTTTGTGCCGCCGGACCTGGCATCTCAGGAAATCGATGTCCGGGGGCAGGCATCAGCGTCGCTTGGCGGGAATGACGCCCCGGAACTCACCGCGCGAGCCGGGCTCCGGTATATCCCCTCGGCTTTTCTCGAGGCCGCCGTCGGAGAGACCTCGACGCTGGATGGAGAACTCGCGCTGAATCTCTTCGGGACAGCGAGCGTGGCGAGCGAACAGCGGGTGGTAACAGACACCGACCTGGAGCTCTACCGGGGATGGGTCCGGTATGCAACGCCGCATCTCGAGCTGCGGGCAGGATTACAGAAGATCAGCTTCGGCTCCGCGACACTCTTCCGTCCCCTGATGTGGTTCGACTCGATCGATCCGCGTGATCCTCTCCAGATAACGAAGGGAGTCTACGGAGTGCTCGGTCGGGCGTACTTCCTGGGCACGGCGAACCTGTGGATGTGGGGCATACTCGGGAGGGACGAACTCAAAGGGTGGGAGGTCATCCCCACGAAGAAAGGGTCCCCGGAGTTTGGAGGGCGTCTCCAGATGCCGCTCTTCTCGGGGGAGGCGGCCGTCTCCTATCACCACCGGACCGTGCAGTTCACGGCCACACTCCCCGCCTTCCCCGCCCCCGTCCAGGAAACGGTCTCCTTCCCGGAGGATCGGGTCGGTGTGGACGGGAAATGGGACATCGGTCCCGGGATCTGGCTCGAGGGGGCAGCGGTTCGCCAGAACACCGAGTCCCTGCCGTATCGATGGCAGCAGGCTGGTACGATCGGGATGGACTACACCTTCTCTCTCGGCACCGGCCTCACCGTGATGGGGGAATTCTTCATCCAGAGCTACACAGAGGAGATGCTCGGGGCCGGGTCCACGGCCCGAATGGCGGGTCTGATGGCAACCTATCCGCTGAATATCGTGGACAACATCTCCGGCATCTTCTACTACGACATCGGGAACAGCGACTCCTACGCCTATATCGACTGGCGAAGGACCTACGATAACTGGACGTTCGATCTGATCCTGTTCGCCAATCCCGAGCAGTCGGGCTTCGTGGCCGGGCTGCAGCAGGGTCTGTCGCTCGCGGGGAAAGGGATCGTTCTCCTGGTAGCGTTCAACCACTGACGGCGGGAGCGCCTGCCGCCGCACACGACGACTGGAGGGTTCAGGCTTTCGCATGCACGACTCAACGCTGATACGAACCGATGGTCTCATGAAGTCGTATCCGATGGGGGATTCCTCCATCGTCGCCCTCCGCGATGTCACGCTTCTGTTCCAGCAGGGGGAGTTTTCCGGCCTCGTAGGGCCGAGCGGTTCTGGCAAGACGACGCTCCTGAACATCGTGGGGACGCTGGATGCGCCCACCGGGGGGTCGGCGACTGTCCTCGGTGAATCCGTCGGGGCTCTCTCCCACGAGCGCGCGGCGGATATGCGCAACCGGCACATCGGCTTCATCTTTCAGACGTTCAACCTGCTCCCGGTCTACACGGTCTACGAGAACGTGGAATTCCCTCTGATCCTCCTGCGCATCCCCTCCGCGAAGAGGAGGGTGATGGTGATGGAGTCGCTGGAGCTTGTGGGCCTGGCGGATCGGGCAAGGTCCCGTCCGCACCAGCTCTCCGGAGGTCAAAGCCAGCGGGTCGCCATCTGCAGGGCTATCGTCAAGCGCCCGGAGATTGTGCTGGCGGACGAGCCCACGGCCAACCTGGACGCGGCGAACTCCCACGCCATCCTCCAGACGATGGAGAAGCTGAACAGGGAGCTGGGAACAACGTTCCTTTTCTCCACCCACGACGACAAAGTGATCCGGTACCTGCGGCGGAAGATCAGCCTGGTGGACGGCGGCGTGGCAAGCGACGTCCTTCAGAGCGGGAAGGGGGACGGCGTATGATGGCCATCCCGCACCTGGCATTGAAGAACCTGCTCGGCGCAGGCATCCGGACATGGCTCAATGTCGTCGTTCTCTCGTTTTCTTTCGTCGCGATCATCGCGACGCAGGGCCTGCTCGAGGGAATGAACGACCAGGTGGCCCAGGCGATGATCGATACGGAGTACGGCGCCGGTCAGTTCCGGTACGGGTCGTACGATCCGTACGACCCGCTCACGCTGAAGGACGGACACAGCGTGGTCCCGCCGGCGATCGACGCGGCGATTGAGAAGGGAGAGGCGACCGCCGTCCTGATCGTGCAGGGATCGCTGTACGTGCAGGGCCGCGTGCGGCCCGTGCTGATCAAGGGGATCGACCCCGGGCAGACCGTCGTGCGGCTGCCCTCTTCCCGGCTTCTCCCGGTCCCCGGCGAAATCCCGGCGCTCGCCGGGGCGCGGATGGCGAAGAGCAGCGGCATGGGCGTGGGCGACTACGTCACGCTTCAGTGGCGCGACGCCAGGGGTACATTCGACGCGCAGGATGCCCGGATCGCCGAGGTTTTCTCGACCTCCGTGCAGTCGGTGGATCTGAACCAGATCTGGATCCCGCTCGACACGCTTCGGCGCGTCGCCAGGATGGAGAACGAGGCGACGCTGGTGATTGCCAGGCCGGGGTTCGTCCCCCCGCCCGCACCTGACGGCTGGCACTTCACAAGCCAGGATGAGCTTCTGGCCGACATCCGCGAGGTGGTGCGTTCGAAAGCCGTCGGATCGTCCGTCGTATATGTCATTCTCCTTCTGCTCGCCCTCCTCGCCATATTCGACACGCAGGTGCTTTCGGTCTGGCGGAGGCGAAAGGAGATCGGGACGCTGATGGCGCTGGGGATGACCAGGCTCAAGATCATTCAGCTCTTCACGCTTGAGGGGGCGGCGCATGGCGTCCTGGCGGCCCTTGTGGCGGCCCTCTACGGGATCCCGTTACTGGGCAGCCTCGCCCGCGACGGGTGGGAGCTCCCCGCAGGGGTGGAATCCTACGGGTTCGCCATCGGGGAGCGGCTCTTCCCGGTCTTCAGCGTCGGCCTCGTTCTGGGGACGACACTCCTTGTGCTGGCGACCACGACCGTCGTGAGTTTCCTGCCCGTGCGGCGCATCGCTGATCTGAAACCCACCGACGCTCTGAGGGGAAAGTTCACATGATCCTCTTTCTCCTCAAAGGTCTCCTTCGCGACCCGTCCAGAAGCGTCTTCCCCGTCATCACGGTGACCGTCGGCGTGATGCTTACGGTCGTGCTTCAGAGTTGGATCAGCGGGCTGCAGGGCGAGCTCGTGAAGTCGAGCGCGAGATTCTCCACGGGCCATGTCAAGGTGACGACCCGCGCCTACGCACTGGAGGAGGACCAGCTGCCGAACGACCTCGCTCTGCTCGGCGTCGATTCCCTCCTGCGGACACTCAGGGAGCGCTTCCCCGGCCTCCTCTGGAGTCCGCGGATCAGGTTCGGCGGGTTGCTCGACATTCCGGACTCCAGCGGGGAGACGCGGGCCCAGGGGCCCGTGGCGGGTTTCGCGGTGGACCTGATGAGTCCCGACTCCCCTGATCTGCGCATGCTGAACCTCGATCGGGCGGTGGCACGGGGCGCCCTTCCTGCGCGGAGGGGGGAGGCGCTCCTCAGCGACGAGCTCGCGCGACGATTGGGGGTGGGGATCGGGGAGACGGCAACGCTCATCGGCGCCACACGACACGGGAGCCTTACGACCGCGAACTTCACGGTGAGCGGGACGGTCCGGTTCGGCCTCACGGTGCTGGACCGGGGAACCATCATCGCCGATCTCTCCGACGTGCAGGTTGCCCTCGACATGGACGACGCGGCGGGAGAGGTCTTTGGCTTCTTCGCCGACGAGCTGTACCGGGACGACGTCGCAACCAGGACGGCGGAGGCATTCAACTCGCTCGTGCCGGAGAACGGCGACGAGTTTGCGCCGGTGATGGCCACGATGCGGAATCAGGCCGGCCTCGGGCAGATTCTCGACGTGTGGGAATACCTGACGGGAGTCCTGGTGACCATCTTCATCATGGTGATGTCGATCGTCCTCTGGAACGCGGGATTGATGGCCAGCCTGCGGCGGTATGGCGAGATCGGGATGCGGCTTGCTCTCGGGGAAGCGAGGGGGCGGATCTACCGTGCGATGCTGGCCGAATCCCTCATGATCGGCATCATGGGTTCTGCGCTGGGAACCGCCGCCGGCATCGGCGTCGCGTACTATCTCCAGGAAACCGGTATCGAGATCGGCTCGATGATGAAGAATGCATCGATCATGCTCGCCAATGTCATGCGTGCCCGCGTGACGGCGGTTTCCTATGTGATCGGCTTTGTCCCCGGCCTCTGCGCGACACTGCTTGGAACGTCGATTGCCGGGATAGGGATCTACCGGAGGCAAACCGCCCAACTGGCAAAGGAACTGCAATCATGAGAATTCTCGTTGCCGTCGTGTGCACCGCTTCCCTCGGGCTCGCCCAGACTCCCTCGGGCGAAGCCATCCTGACACGTGTGGACAAGAACATGGGCTCGGACACAAAGGTCTCTGTCGGGCAGATGCGCGTGAAGGAGAGGCGCGAGGTGCGGACCATCCGGATGAAGTCCTGGCTGAAGGGGATGACGAGCTCCTTCACGGAGTTCCTGGACCCTCCGCGCGAGAAGGGGACCAAGATGCTGAAGCTGGACGATCAGCTCTGGACGTACACGCCATCAACGGACAGGACGATCCTGATCTCGGGACACATGCTGCGCCAGTCGGTCATGGGCTCCGACCTCTCATACCAGGATCTCCTGGAAGACCCGAAACTCCTTCCGGCCTATGAGCCGGCTGTCGTCGGCGAGGAGGTCGTCCTGGAGCGGCCCTGCTGGGTCCTCTCGCTCACCTCCAGGGGGGGCGATGTCGCCTATCACTCCCGGAAGATCTGGGTCGACAAGGAGCGTTTTCTGGTGATGAAAGAGGACCGGTTTGCCCGCTCGGGCAGGCTCCTGAAGACCACGCTTGTGAACAGGGTGGCTCTCGTCAACGGGAAGTGGGTCTCTTCGGAGATCGAGGTGAAGGACGCGCTGAAGACCGGGGGAGGGACGGAGTTCGTCGTCGAAGAGGTGCAATTCGACGTCGATATTCCCGACCACTTCTTCACGAAGGCCGCGCTCCGCAGGTAACGCCGCAGACCAGGGGGGAATCCTCGTGCAAACCCGATATCTGATCGACATCCGCCAGGCCCGCGGGCGCCAGGGAATGGGGACCAAGGCCGAAATGCTCGGCCTCCTGTATCGGTACGGATTCCCGGTTCCACCCGCGCTCTGTTGCTCCATGGAGGCATGGCAGCGTTACCAGCTCAAGGACCCGGAGCTTCTCCCCGCTCTCCGATCCGAGCTCAGCCGCCTCTGCGACCCCGGCGTTTCCTACGCCGTCCGCTCCTCGGCCAACGTCGAAGACCACCTCGAAAGCTCGTTCGCCGGCCAGTTCGCCAGCGTCCTTGATGTTCTCGGGATCGACAACCTCCTGAACGCCATCGTCTCTGTCTGGGACTCCGCCTCCTCGGGCGAGGCCCGGGAGTACGCCCGGAAGCTTCGCGGGACGGGCGACGGCATCTGGATGGGAGTGATCGTCCAGCAGATGGTCCACGCGACGGTCTCCGGAGTCGCCTTCAGCCGAAATCCGATGACGGGCCTGGACGAGGTGGTCGTGGAAGCGGTACAGGGTCGTGGTGACGAGCTTGTACAGCGCGGGGTCACTCCCGATCGCTGGGTAAACAAATGGGGGGGGTGGACCGCGCGGCCCGAGCGGTCTTCCATACCGGAACCGCTCATCCGCGAAGTGGTGAAGGGCGCCCGGCTGATCGAACGCCGCTACGGACGCCCCGTCGATCTGGAATGGGCATATGACGGGAAATCACTGAGCTGGCTCCAGATGCGCGAGATCACGTTGGTCCGGAATCTCAATGTCTATTCCGAGAAGATGTCAAGGGAGATGCTGCCGGGCCTCATCAAGCCGCTCATCTGGTCGGTCAACATCCCCCTGGTCAACGGGGCATGGGTGAAGATCCTCACGGAACTGATCGGAAAGAACGACCTGGACCCGCGCTCGCTGGCCCGGCAGTTTTACTACCGCGCGTATTTCAACATGGGAGCGTTCGGGGAGATCTTCGCGCTCCTGGGGATGCCCCGCGACAGCCTGGAACTGCTGATGGGGATCGAGGTCGAGGGGGGAGAGAAGCCGCGCTTCAAGCCCACGCTGCGGACCATGCGGCACCTCGCGCGAATGGCCCGCTTCGCCCGGGAGAAATGGACCATCAGCCGCGATCTCGAGCGCTTCATCGCCGGAGCCGGCCGGGAGTACACGCCATTTATCGAGGAGGCGGTCGAGAGCCTTTCCCCCGACGAGATCCTCGCGGCGATCGACCGGCTCTTCGTGCTGAACCAGCGGACGGCCTACTACAATATCATCGTCCCGCTCCTGATGCAGATGTACAACCGCTCCTTCACGGGAATCCTGCGCAGGCTCGGCGTGGACTACGAGCAGTTTGACATGGCCTGTGCGAGTGATGAGACGGTTGACCCCAACGTGGCGCTGGCCGCTCTGCACGCAAAGTACGAACGTCTGCCCGAATCGCTCCGCTCCCGAATCCTGAGTTCCACGTACGAAGGATTCCTCCGGATGGAAGGGATCGCGGAGTTCCAGGCGGCCCTCGAGGAGTTCCTCCGGCGCTTCGGGCACCTGAGCAACGTGGGGGTGGACTTTTCGGCGGTTCCGTGGCGCGAGACCCCTGATCTGGTGCTGCGCATGGTGACGGCATTTTCCGCGCCGCAAATCACCGGCAGCAAGATCGGGTTTGAGCAGCTCAAGGTCAGGGGGCTTCGCAGGGCCCAGGCAAGGTTGATGTACGGGCGCGCCAGGCAATTCCTCGTCCTCCGCACGCGTGTCGGGGCACTCTATACGCTTGGATACGGACTCTTCAGGAAGTACTTCCTTGCGCTCGCCGACGAATGCGTCCGCCGCGGCGTGTTCTCAGAACGGGATCATATCTTCTATCTGTCGCACGAAGAGATCCGATCGCTCTTCCGCGACGGCGATTCACCGGCGGAATTCCGGGAGAAGATCTCACAACGGCGCCAGGAGATGGAGGAGCTCAGGGACGTCACCGTTCCCACGACGATCTATGGCGACGATCCCCCGCCGCTGCGGAAGGAGGGGGCCGGAGATCTGAGGGGGATTCCCACATCGCGCGGTTACTACCGCGGCCCCGTCCGCGTCATCCGCGGCATACAGGAATACGACAGGCTGAAGGAGGGGGATGTGCTGGTGATTCCCTTCTCCGACGTCGGACTGACCCCGCTCTTTGTCCGTGCCGGGGCGGTGATCGCGGAATCGGGCGGAATGCTGTCGCACAGCTCGATCATCGCGAGGGAGTACGGGATCCCGGCCGTGGTCTCGGTGCCCGGCGCCTGTCGGCTGGCGGACGACACCATTGTGGGGGTTGATGGGTACACAGGCGACGTAGTGCAATTCAACCTTGAGAAAGGAGAGCCACAGACGTGATCATCCGGTGGTTACTGATAGCCGTTCTCGCCTTCGGGATGGGCATGCTGCTTGTGCGGTATCTGACCGTCCACCCGCTCGATATGAGTCTGTACCTCTTCCTGACGCTTGCGGCAACCGTGGCGGTCATCCTCGTCCTGGCGGCCCTGTTCCATGCTCCAGCTCGTTGGATCGCAGTGATGCTTGCCGTCGTCGGCTTCCTCGCAGGCTACTGGCTCATGACCGCCCGTTTCCTTTCCAGGGAGGACACGCGCGAGCTTCCGCACCTCACCCGGGTGCCGGGAGATCCGGGCCGGGGGACGGTGGCGGTCGTCTATATGACGCACGGCGAACCGCCGACCTACGATCCGATCGGGTGGATCAATCAGTTCCGGGAGTTCGACGAGCAGGGGATCGCATTCGTTCCCTACCTTGTCCGGCCGTTCTTCGCGTTTGCCCTCAGGCAGAAGTACCTGAAGGTCGGACGGAGCGACCATCGCAGCATGCACGAGCGGATGCTCCGCAGCCTTGAACGTGCCTGCCGCGCCGACGGTGACTCCACGACGAGATTCTATCTCTCGTTCCTGGACGACGATCCCCGCCCCGACGCGGCCGTCATACGCGCCCTGAATGACGGCGCCAGCCGGGTGGTGGTCAGCGAAGTCTTTCTGACCATCTCGAACCACACCGCGGAAGGTGAGGAGCTGATCAGGAATCTCAAGATCCAGGAGCGGTTCGGAATTCCCCTCTCGTTCACAGGTCCGCTCTGGGACTCCGAACCGCTGAAGCAGATGTTTGTGCGCCGGGCCGACGAGAATCTCGGCGGCATAGAGAAGTCCCGGGTGGGCGTCCTGCTTGTCGGACATGGGCAGCCTCAGGAGTGGGACGCGGAGTGGCCCACGGAGACGTCTCAGGAGATCGGGTTCCGCACGGACGTTCTGGCGCGGCTCGTGGCGGACGGCTTCAGACGCGACTTCGTGGGCCTTGCCTGGATGGAATTCCGCGAGCCGAAGGTCGTCCCGGCGGTCGAGGAACTTGGCAGGAAGGGCATCGAGCGGCTGCTCTATTTCTCCGCGGCGATCAGCGCCGATGCCATTCACAGCCAGTACGATACGCCTGATCTGGTCGCCGGTGCATACCTCCCCGCGGCGGTGGCGAGGGTCAATCTGGGCGCGTGGAACGACGACCCCCTCGTCATTCAGGCCATTAAGGAAAAGATTGATATCGCCATGAGGCAACCATGATCGATCCCCTGATTGCGGCGGGCACGGCGCTTCTGGGATACCTCCTCGGGTCGTTCTCGTTCGCGAAGATCATCGGGAGGATTGTCGCACCCGGCAAGGACATTTCGAAGGTGCACTACCAGGTCCCGGGGCGTGACATTACCATCGATATGAATGTCGCGAGCGCCACAAGCGCCAGGTATCATCTCGGCCCCCGTTACGGATGTCTCATCTCCCTGCTGGACATGGTGAAGGTCGCCGTGCCCACGCTGCTGGTGCGGCTCTGGCAGCCGGACATCCCCTATCACCTGATCACCGCGACGACGGGGATCGTCGGGCATAACTGGCCGCTCTATCACGGGTTTCGCGGGGGAGGCGGCGAGTCGGCCATCATCGGGGGGCTCTTTGTCATCGACTGGCTGGCGATCGTCGTGACGAACGCGATCGGGTTCGTTGTGGGCATCGCGGCGGGGAGTCTCCTCGTGCTCCGGTGGACCGGGTTCTTCCTTCTCGTCCCCTGGTTCTGGCTTGTCCGCGGGGACTGGCCGCACATCCTCTATGCCGTAGGGACGAACGTCCTGTACGTTCTCGCGATATGGAAGGAAGTGCTCCCGTACCTGGAGTCGAAGAAGACCGGGAAGGCCCCCACGCAGGAAGAGATCGGCGAGTTCCTCGGGATGGGCAAAAGGTTCGGGAGGATGATGGATCAGCACAACATCCTCACCGTGTTCAGGAAGTTGCGTCGCTAGGATCGACCCGGGGGCTCCTCTCCGGCGTAGAATCGCTGTGGAGAGCCGCCTGAGGTTCCGCAGTATCGATGCCCTCACGTTCCAGTGGAGGTTGTCATGGCACCATCGCTGCGTCTGAGGAATATCGTCTCCCCCCTGTGCTGTGCACTCCTCTGCCTGACGCTTTCCACCGGCCGCTCTCAGGAAACGGCCGGCGCGCTTGACGGTAGAGCGGTCGACAGCCTCGGCGCTCCCTTGCCTGGAGTCATTGTCGCCGTTACATCCCCGAGCTTGCAGGGAGGGCGGGGGACCGTCGCGAACAGCGAAGGGTTCTTCAGGTTGCCGGCGCTCCCGATCGGAGAATATGCGGTCCGGGTCTCTCACGTTGGCTACCAGGAGGTGACGATCCGGGGTGTCAGAATCCGGCTGGGTGCGACGACCAGCATTGGAACAGTCCGGCTGCAATCGGAGACGGTGTCCATTCCGGAGGTCACCGTCGTCGCGGCGCCTCCGATGATCGATCCAGTCTCCACCGCCGCGGGCGGGAGTCTACTCCCGGCGGAGTTCGAATCGCTCCCCGTGCAGCGCACGTACGACAAGATCATCGCGCTTCTGCCCCAGGCCAACGAGAGCTACCTGGGCGACGGTGTCAACGTTGCCGGCGCCACGGGAATGGAGAACAAGTACTTCGTCGACGGGGTGGATGTCTCCGACCCGTACCGGGGATTGACCGGGGCCAGTCTGCCTTACAACATCATCCGGGAGATCGAGGTCCGCACGGGGGCGTACGAAGCGGAATACCGGAGCACGCTGGGGGGGATCGTGAACCTCGTGACCTATTCCGGGGGGAACGAATTCTCGGGTAAAGTCTACGGCTACTTCACCAACCACGACCTGTCCGGGACCCCCCGGGGGGCGACGCTGGAACCGGCCAGCGGGGATTTCTCCCAGTATGATGTCGGAGTCTCGCTCGGCGGGCCGATACTGAGGGACCGCCTCTGGTTCTTTCTCGCCTACAGCCCCGTTTTCACCTCCGAAGACGTGGACATCCCGGGGCTCGGCTACTACCCGGATCGCGCGACCAGCCACGTCGTTGCCGGGAAGCTGACCTGGAGAGTGGCTGAGGATCATTCGCTCATGCTCTCGCTCTCCGGGGACCCGACGGTGCGGGAGGCGGTCGGGCAGTCGTTCGGTGAGTTCGGCACGCCGGCGAAGTTTCTCAATCCCGATCCCTACCTCGGACGGGCGACGCTGGGAGGCCTCGGCGTGCGGCTGAAGGGGACGCACATCATGAGCGACGCGACGCTGCTGGAATTCACGCTCTCCTGGATGGGGAGGAACGACCGCTACATGCCTCAGACGGCCGTCGGGGAGAGCGAGCCGCTCTTCATCGACATGGCGACGGGCACGTGGTCCGGCGGCTACCCGATGAGGGTGGACAACCATAGCTCGGTTGTAGGAGGGGGCGTGCGAGGGACGCTTCAGGTGCGGGACCATTTGCTGAAGGGGGGAGTGGAATACTACGACACAAAGCTGGATGCGTACTTCTCCGTGTCGCTGATCCAGCGCTTCAGCCCGTTCGCGTATACGACGATCAACTATGCGAGCGATGGAGTGCTTCACAACAGGGTGCCGTCGGTATTCGTGCAGGACAGCTGGGATGCCGCCTCCTGGCTCACGCTGAACGCCGGCATCCGGTGGGATGGTCAGTTCATCGTCGGATCGGACGGCAATGTGGCCCAGCGCATACTCGGCCAGTGGCAGCCGCGGCTGGGAGCTGTGATCAGGCCGGAGCACGGAGCTGCCGACAAGATCACGGCGTCCTACGGCCGGTTTTACCAGGATCTCCTGATGTACGCATCAACGCTGTACCACATCGCCGGGGCGACGCAGCAGGTGATCGGCTACAACCATGATCCGCGGACGGATCCGACCGGCGGCAGGCCGGTCGTGAATGTCGTTTCGACCATCCAGCCGGAGATCGAGGGGATGCGCGGTCAGGCGTACGACGAGTTCACGCTCGGCTACGAGAGGGAAATCGTGCCCGGGTTGGTGGGCGGTGTGAGGGGAGTATACCGGACGCTCCTCGACGCCATCGAGGATGCGGAAGCCCCCACGGGCTCCAAGGAGCTGATCCTCGGGAATCCCGGGAGGACTCCGCTCTCCTCTTATCCCCGGCCCGAGCGGACCTATGCCGGACTCGAGTTCACAGTCAGGCGAGCGCCGGAGGCGAATCCCTGGTTCCTTTTCTCCTACGTCCTCTCGCGGGCCGCGGGCAACTATCCCGGGCTGTTCAACTCCGACTTCGACGTACGCCTGCCGAACGCGAACAAGTCGTTCGACTATGTCGAGAACCTTGTAAACGCGAGCGGGAGGCTTCCGAACGACAGGACGCACGTTGTAAAGCTGTCCGCCTCCTACCGCTTCGACTTCGACGTCACAGCGGGGGTGTTCGTTCTCTGGGAGTCGGGGACCCCGCTGAGCGAGTTCGGTGGCTCCACGGCGGGGGGGTTCAACTACAACTTCCTCCGCGAGCGAGGGACCAACGGACGGGCGCCCTCGCTGTGGGATGTGAACATCCGTCTGACGTACGACCTTCCGTCCACACTTACGTCCGCGTTTCGCGTGCGGCTGATCGCGGACGCGGTTCACGTGGGCAGCAGCCGGACCCCGGTGGCTTACGATCAGATCCACTACTTCAACGTCGATGCCAGCGGGAACCAGATCAACCCGAACCCCTTCTATATGGAGGCGATCAAGTTCCAGCCCCCCATGTCATTCCGCCTGGGGCTCGAGGTCATGTTCTGATCGGCGTCCGGCTCCGAAGGCTGTTGAGTCAACCCGCCGGCGTGCCCGGAATCCTGCCTGCACAGCAGGCGGGGCTTCGCCCTGCAACGTGGGGCTCAGCTAGGACGGATGAAGTTATGAACCACTCCTCTATGCCGGTCTTGTCGCAAAACTTCTTTACATGGCACCGCTAAAGCAGTATATTGTGCTGTATGAATAGATGTTGTCGAATGTGAGTCGATGATGGAATGCAATATTACTGCTAGGGCGGTACAAGTGGCTCTAGAAGAAGACATAAGCTCGATCGTTCGCTTTCACCGAAAAAAAAGCGGCCTGTCCCAGGCAGAATTGGCCAAGACAGCTGGCGTGGGGAAGACCGTGATCTTCGACATTGAGAATGGAAAGAGGACGGTACGGCTGAGCACGCTGCAAATGGTTTTCGATGCACTGAATATCAGGGTGTCTCTCTCAAGTCCCTTGATGAATGCATACGAGAGGTCAAAGGGGGAAAGAGATGCGAGAAGCTGAAGTGTTCGTCGAGGGGGCCTTTGCAGGTATCCTTGAGGAAGCGGAGCGTGGAAAGAAATATGTGTTTCGCTATTCGGAAGGATACGCGGGTCGACCAGTGTCATTGGCGATGCCAACCACGAAGAGGGAGTACCTCTATGAATCATTCCCGCCGTTCTTTGATGGTGTGTTGCCGGAAGGCGTCATGCTGGAAGCTTTGCTCAAGCAGAAGAAGATTGACCGCAACGACTTGTTCGGACAGTTGGTTGCAGTAGGGGAGGACCTGGTCGGAGCGGTTAGCGTGAAGGAAAAGGCATGAAACTCTGCCCGATATCATATGTTCCGATTGAGGAGGCGCAGAGATACTCGGCCAAAGGGCTGAGAGGCCTATCGAGGGAATTGAAAGACCTCAGGGACCTGCCATTCACAGCTGTCGAGCAGAGGCAAGAGGCTGCAGCCAGAGCAGGTCGGATGTCGATCCAGGGTGTGCAGCCGAAGCTGAGCGCACGACTGAGTGTGAGCAAGCAGTCATTTGTGGTTGTTGATCGGCACGGCCGCTTCATTCTCAAGCCTCAGTCAGTCGAATTTCCCCAACTTCCAGAAAACGAGGATGTGTCAATGCGGCTCGCCGCCCTCGTCGGTATAGAGGTCCCTCAGCACGGCCTGGTGTTCTCCAAAGATGCATCATTGACCTATTTCATCAAGCGTTTTGACAGAGCTGGCAAGCACGGCAGACTTCCGGTCGAGGACTTCGCACAACTTACCGGCGGCTCACGAGATACGAAATATGACTCAAGCATGGAAGAGGTGGCTTCGGTGGTAGACGCCCACTGCACCTTTCCCGTCATTGAGAAGAGAAAACTGCTGAAATTGACAGTGTTCAGTTTCCTGGTTGGCAACCAGGACATGCATCTGAAGAACTTCTCACTGATCACTCGGGATGACAAAGTAGAACTGTCTCCTGCATACGATCTTCTGAATTCGACCATTGCGATGCCGGGCGCAAAAGACGACGTTGCATTGCCCATCAACGGCAAGATGCGAAAACTGACCAGAAAGGACCTCATAGTATACTTTGGGAGTGGTCGCCTGGCTCTTCGCAGTGCACTAATTGACGAGGATCTGAGCCGTTTTGCAGAGTCTTTCTCTCAATGGGAGAACCTCATAGAAATCAGTTTCTTGTCGAGACCGATGAAAACGCGGTATCTCGAGGTGGTGTCGGAGCGACGGAGGAGGCTGGGTCTGTGATCGACCACCATCCGCTACGGCCTGCCCAGTCGCCTCACCTCTTCTTCTTCGGCCCGGTCCAATCGTTCACGCGCCTGTGCACGTTCCAGAACCCCGGGGAGGATCTGCTCAAGGTCTATGGGGCACCCTGGATCAAACCGTCTCCTAGCTTAGCCTGACAGTGGCGCGAAGCCCTTTGACGACGCACAGACACCTTCCAATCCGCTGACTTGACAAATCAGTGGTCCTCGTCAAGGCGGGCATCCGGTGACTCATGGGTGCCCACGGTGTCACCTCAATGCAACTGTGATGGGCATGAGGGTTCTGCGGGACCCCCGCCCGCCCCGCCTCATTTGAGCAGATGGAAAAAGTTCCCCCTGCGGGCCTGGAAGTGGAGTTCTAGCTCTCCGACCTGGTCACCGAAAAGGAGACGAACGTGGACTGGCTGCTGCTGACCGGATGTGCCATTGTCGGCTACCTGATCGGAGGAATCTCCTCCGCCCGCCTCGTCGCGCGATGCGTCATTCCCGGAAAGGACATCTCGAAGGTGGAGCACCCGGTCCCCGGTGCCGACAGGGTGTTCAGCATGGATACGATCAGTGCGACCACCATGCGAACGCACGCGGGCGTCAGGTACGGCTGCCTCACCGCCGTGATGGATATGCTCAAGGTGGCGGTACCGATGGTGCTCATCCAGCAGCTCGTTCCCGGGGTGCCTGGTCACCTGGTGTTCGGGACGGCAGCGGTCGCCGGACACAACTGGCCGGTGTTCCATCGATTCAAAGGCGGGCGGGGGGAGTCGCCAATGATCGGAGGCTTCGTTGTGATCGACTGGCTCGGGGTGGTCGTCACGAACGCGGCCGGCTCTCTTGGCGGGGTCGTCCTTGGGAGTCTTCTCGTCATGCGGTGGAGCTGGACGTTCCTGATGATCGCGTGGCTCTGGTGGCGGACGGGGGATCCGTGGCAGGTGGGATACGCCGTGAGTGTCGTCGGGCTCTATTTCTTCGCCCTCAGGGCTGAACTCGCGCAGTACGTGCGGCTCAAGCTCGATCGCAAGTACCCTTCGCAGGAGGCGGTCGCGGACATCCTGACGATGGGGAAGAGCATGGGGCGAATGATGGACAGGTATAGCCTCCTTGCCCTGTATCACCGCCTCCGGAAATCCGCCGGCCCGGCAGGTCCGCCCGATTGAGCAGTGTCTGCTGACAATGCTGGCTACGGGGACCGTTGGGAATATTCTCTACCCTTAGAAGTGGACACCGCGTAGAGGGAACTTATTCCGTCCGTCATGCCGCCTGGTTCGGGTAGTGGTGGTGTAATCCACCGAGAACGGCACTCTTACGGATGGGACCGCCCGTTATTTCGCCTTCACCAAGCTCAGGGACCTGTTGCTGGATCCCCCGATGCGGTCGCTGAGTGTTGTAGACGTCGACGTACTCCTCCAGAATCCCCCGGACCTGATTCCTGCCAAGTCATGGCCGGACCGGCCCGGAAGTCCCCGTTTGACACCACGGAATTCTTCTCTATGTTAGTGGCAGACCCTCGGAGGAGGCAGCCATGCGGTGCTCTCGGGTGGCAACTCCTGTTCCTTTGAAAGTTGGTTCCAGCTTCGTCCTCCCATCAACTCATCCGAAGAGAAGTCTTTCGCACGCGTGCCACGAGATGGGCATGACAGTAGCTGAGTTCGATCTGCCTTGTGCCACCCCGGCCGGCCGAATCAACAGTTTGATTCTGGCGTCTCTATCGCCTATTTTGTCTCCGCACCGTTGACTCTTACAGGGGTAGGGAGTCTCCAGGCTTCCGGTTCGCCGTTCTTGCATCACACTGCTTTCCCTTCTCGAGAAGCCCCCCCCCATGATGTTTCTCAGATGTGCCGCGATATGCCTGTCGGCTCTGTTGGCCGCGCTCGTCGCCCGAAGCGCAGTTCTCCATAACTACCCCCAGAAGCTGGTGCAGCCTGACGGATCTGTGGTACACTGCTACGCCAGCGGCGACGAGTTCCACCACTGGCTGCATGACGCGCAGAGCTACACCATTGTTCAGGATTCCACGACGGGTTACTTCGTGTATGGTGTGCTCCAAAACGGAGCGCTGTCGCCTACCACGCATATCGTGGGAAAAGTCAATCCCGAAGCTGCGGGCCTGACCCCAGGTGCCAACATCCCGGCAGCCGCCAAACAAGCGATGAGAGACAACGCACTGGCCAGGACGGGAATGGGTTGGAAAGAGGCGAGCAGCGTGGGAGCAATCAGCAACATCGTCATATTTGTTCGCTTCGCCGATGAACCCACGACTGCTTTTCCCGACTGGATAGCAGAGTTCGACCGAATGTTCAACTCCCCACTCCCCGGGGCAAACTCCATGTACAACTACTATAGGGAAGTATCATATAACCGGCTGAGCATCCTCTCGACGTTCTATCCATCCGCCATCGACAGCGTCGTCTCGTACACCGACACCCATCCGCGCAACTACTACAAGAAATTCAATGCGGTGACAAATCCTGCGGGGTATACCACCGGCGATGAAGCCTGGGCAAGGGAACAGACCATGTTGGCAAGTGCAATCAGGGCGGTCAGCTCGCAGGTCCCCGCCGGTTTGAACATCGATGCCAACAATGACGGATTCGTGGACAATGTCTGTTTCGTGGTGTCCGGCGGCGTCGAGGCGTGGGCAGACCTGCTCTGGCCGCATATGAGTTCGCTGACCTATCTGACGGCGGCGATCAATGGGAAAACGGTCGGAGTCTACAATTTCCAACTAAGGAACGCCCTTCTCGACCCGGGAAACATGGTCTATGTGCTTGCCCATGATGTTCCATTCGCTCGGAGCTCCGGACCTCTATCATTACAGTTTCCAACCTCCGGATCCCGTGGGTGCGTGGGATATCATGAACTACACCGGCAACCCGCCAGTCCATATGAGCGCCTACATGAAATGGAGGTACGGCGGCTGGATCAGCTCGATTCCAACCATCACCACCCCGGGGACCTATGCACTGGCTCCCCTCCTCTCGCCGACGAACAACTGCTTCAGGATTCCTTCCATCTATTCGTCGGACGAGTTCTTCGTAGTGGAATATCGCAGGCGGATGGGGACATTCGAGAGTACTCTCCCGGGTGAAGGGCTCCTCGTCTACAGAGTCAATCGAGACTACAACGGAAATGCCGATGGTCCCCGGATGAGCTCTATCTCTATCGACCCGGCGGAACCATGACCGCGAACGGCACACCGGAGAGGGCAGCCATGAGTGCGAATTCCGGACGGGTAACGTTGACAGACAGCACAGCGCCCTCGTCTTTCCTGACCGACGGATCACCGGGTGGGTTGATCCTGAGAGACGTCGGATTCCTGGGAGATACACTCTCATTCACGATCGACTTCCCGAAAGTGCCGATCATCGCGCTCAACACTCGAGCGATCTATTTCGAGCCGATCAGCGATGCCAAGGCGCAACTTGACACCGCAATCGTTGTGAGGAATACGGGCTACGCAACGGATTCTCTGACGACCTCCGTCAGCCCTGCGAACGTGACCCCCGATTCGGCAATCGCGGTTTTCCCCCGATCATTTGCTCTGCGCCCCACGATTCGCAGAACGTGACAATCAGCGTACAGGTGCACATGCTTTCCCCCGGATACTATAACCCACTGTCTTCGTTCATTCCAGGTTCGGTGTCGGGCAGAAGACGCTTTCGACGATAATGGATTTCGAGAAGATCGCAACAGATGCGAAGGAAGCCCGTGGCCTCCCGAGGGAATTCGCGCTTGATCAGAACTACCCAACCCCTTCAACCCCTCCACTACGATCCGCTACGGTCTCCCGAGCCGTTCGAACCTCATGCTCGCAGTCTTCAACACGCTCGGGCAGCAGGTGGCGACGCTCGTCCAGGGAGAACAGGAGGCAGGGTATCACGAGGTCAAGTTTGATGCATCGGGACTGGCCAGCGGGTGTATTTGTATAGGCTGCGGGTCCGCGGTTCGGACTCCGCCTCACCGCGGGACTCCAAGAGCGGAGCAGGGAATTCGTCCAGACGCGAAAGCTTGTCCTTCTGCATTGACCGTCAAGCCGGAAACTGAAAGAGAGCTCAATCTCGCTAGAGATGAGGGCTCTACTGTAGGTTCACCCAGTGCCCGGAACCCGCAACTGGAATCACTCACACACACACACATCGGGAATGTGAGCCGAAGATCTGAGGTCGGGTTTTTTGGGGCGGGGAAGATGAATATTCTGAACGAAATGAACGAACCGTAAAAGCTTCAGAACGACATGGTGTCACAGCAACCGTGGTTGTCGATTGAGGGCGAGTTTCTGGCGCACAAAGCTTCTAACTGACTTTGCCGCTTTCAGTGCGTCTCGAGCTTCTGCAGGTGTTACGATATCGCCGGGATAGCGAAACTGGACAGCATAGGGATCGAGGAATTCCAGGTGGGGCTCGAGCACCGAGAAGCTTTTATCGATTTTCAGACACCGGGGAAGCAATTCCTTCGCAAGATCGTGCGTCTTAGGAAAAGCAACATTGTGTTCTACGAGAAACGCTTTTAGGTATTTCTCCGCTGACTGGTGAGCCGCAAAACTCGTGAGATGGGCGATCTTCTTGCTTCGATTCTTTGCCAGAGCAGACGCACCATATAGTCCCCTTCTGCTTTTGATATCCAGGCCTCGGTTTCAGCATCGTCGAGAACCCTGCCCTTCTCAAACACTTCCTGAACAAACCAATCCCGGCCTTTGAGCGATGCTTTGACATCCTTTGGGGACCGCACCACAATATCAACAGATGCTTGTTCCCTGATGGCGCGTCGCACATGTCTCACCCGTTCTGCCGGCAGTCCTGGAATGTCCGCAACGATGAACAGGTCTATATCGCTATTACTGGTGGGCTTTCCATAGGCGTGTGAACCAAAAGGATTACCTTCTCCGGTGAGCATTGGGCCACAATGGATGAAACAATGCGTGATATTTTCTTTTCGGTGGCCATATGGTCCGGGAGAAAGATAGCGGTTTGGCCTGAAAGAACCAATTGCGGAAGAGCTCTCCCTCGTCAACAGACCGTCCGCTGACAAGATGCCTAGTGCGCCTTGAGTTCGGTATTCTTGCCCCGCAGGGGGGACTTATTCCGTACGTCATGCCGCCTGTCTCGGGTAGTGGTGGTGTAATCCACCGAGAACGGCAGTCTTGCGGATGTAACCGCGGTTCTCTCTGCTTCCCTAGGTTTCGGGATCTGCTGTTGGGAGGATAGATGGAATAAGTCCCCCTTACGGGTCGTATCGATTTCTATGGGAGCCGCTATTGTGTACGCGGATGAAGTTTTGAAGAGGGACACCTCCTTCAGATCCAATTCCGATTCACGATGCCACGCCCTAATAGAAGAGCCTATGATGGTTCTCTTAACCCGGATGGACTTTTGAAGAGGTACAAGAGGGGAAGGGGAAGAAAGGGTAAGAAGTGAAAGCCCCAGTCCCCGCCGGTCGGAGCGAGAAGTGCGAATGCGTGAAGGAGCAGAACGATCCCTGCCGCTCCCCGCGATGACGATGGTCGGAAGATGTCCTGGGGGATTCTGGCGCATGAGGAGGCCGAAGGGGGCTCCGGGGCTGAGCCGGGTTGTTCGACTAATGTAGTGAGGAAAAACCGGAAATGTCACGGGCGCCAAGCCGGAGCGGGTAACACCATACTCCCGGAGGAGCCGGATTACATAGTCATAGTTCTCCCCGGAGACGTTGCTGGGGACGGAGTGATCTGATTGAACGATATACCCTCCCCCTTTTGGCAGCATTCAGCTTGTGGAGGACCATCTGCTTGATCTCCTCCCGCGATCCGTTGGCCCAGGTCACCACGTCGAGATTACCGCAGAACCCGATCTGGTGACCGTATTCTTTCCGCAGTTCCACCACGTCCAGCCCGGCCTTCGCCTCGAGCGGATTGTATGCGTCGATGCCGATCTCGATGAAGTCCGGAAATATGCGCTTCACATTTCCGCATCCGTGATAGATGACCGGAAGGCCGTGCGCGTGACATTTCTCGACGATGGCCTTGACCACAG
>CAVPBI010000002.1:0-261300 GCA_963701735.1 uncultured Ignavibacteria bacterium
GCCCTGCAGCTGGCGCTTCCAGAAATCCAGCATCGTCGTGTACAGATGCATCCGTGCGGGGTAGTCCGAGATGCCGTGACCGCGCATCGGGTACATCATCATTTCAAACCTCTTGTTGGCCTTGATCAACTCGTCCTGGAACGCCCACATGTTCTGCGGATGGACGTTGTCGTCGTACGTTCCGTGGACCAGGAGGATCGTCCCGTGGAGGTCTTTGGCGTAGCGCAGGAGCGACGTCTGTTCATATCCACCCCTGTTCTCCGCCTCGGTCTTCATCGTCCGTTCGGTCCACTTGGTGTCATAGAAGCGCTGGTCGCTCACCCCCGCCACCTCGATGCCTGCCTTGAACTCCGCTGGAGCGCGTCATCCCCAGCATCGTGTACGTTCCACCGCCGCTCCAGCCCCAGATCCCGACATTGGACGAATCGACGTACGGGAGCCGCTTCACCCACCGGACGGCATCGACAAGATCGTTCAGCTCGCCCTCCCCCATCAGCTGGCCCAGAATGGTCTCCTCCAGAATCTTGCTGATGGCCGTGGCCGATCGGTTGTCCACCGCCACGATGATGAAGCCGTTCTGCACCAGGATATTGTCCCACACCCTGTTCGACCAGGAGTTCTCGACGGAGTGAGCATTCGGGCCCCCGTACACGCTGAAGATCACAGGGTACCGCTTCCCGGATTCAAGAATGCCGGGCTTCAGGATCATGGCGGGAAGCGGGAACCCGTCCCGGGCGGGGATCTGGAGGAATTCGGGGACCGCAGCCTCGAACCGCTCGCTGAACGTCCGATTGGGCTCCGCGAGCACACGAATCAGCGAGCCGTCGGAATCGAAGAGCCTCAACGACGGGGGGGTCGACCCGGAGGAGTACCTGTCAATCATCATATCGCCCCGCGGGCTCATCGTGTAGTCATGGGTCCCGTCCTCCTTCGACATCCGCTCGAAATCCTTCCCGTTCACGCGCACGCGGTACATGTGACGCTCAATGGGGGATTTCTCGAGAGCGTTGAAATACACCCAGCCCTCCGCCTCGTCGATGGAGACCACGGCCTGCTCCAATCCCTGGTTGCTGGCCCGATCCGGATGCATCGACCACTGGCCGGACGTCACGGGGTTCACCAGCGTCCCGTCCATGGTGTACCGGTACAGATGAAGATAACCGGTCCGCTCCGACGGCCAGAGGAAATGCTTGCCATCCTTCAGGAAGTAGAAATCGTCCAGCACGCTCACCCACGACTCGCTGGATTCGGTGAGTACCGTGCGCGCGGCCCCGGTCTGCCGGTTGACGAATACGAGCTTCATCTCCGTTTGCAGGCGGTTCAGTGTCCGGACGGCGAGCGTGGAGCCGTCGGGCGTCCATCCCACGCGGGCGATGTATTCGTAGGGGATCCCGGAGAGGTCGGCCCAGGTGATCTTCCCGGACTCGATCTCGATAATGCCCACGCGGACGCGCGGGTTCTTCTCGCCGACCTTTGGATACCGCTGGGTGATGACGCGCGGCGTCCACGGCTTGAAATCGACCCAGTGCTGAATGCTGACACCCGACTCATCCGTCTGCAGGAACGCGATGGCTCTGGAGTCCGGGGACCACCAGTAGCCCATGTCCCGTCGGGCAAACAGCTCCTCCCAGTACAGCCATGAGAGGGTTCCGTTCAGCAGGCTGTCTGTTCCGTCCGATGTCAGCCGCCGCTCCGCTGGAGCGTCGATGAGCGCTCACGTAGAGATCGCTGCCGCGAACGTACGCGGCACTCCGTCCGTCGGGCGACATGCGCGGGCTCTTTTCTGGACCGGGATTCGAAGTGACCCGCAGGAACTTCGAGCCTGGCAGGTCAAGGGCGAAGAGATCACCCTCGATCGTATAGAGTCCCCGCGTCCCCTTTTCGTCCAGCTCGGAAGGCATCGATATCCGCCGCGGGGCCTTCTCCTCTCCGAGAATCGAGCGGATCGACCCGAGCGCTGCGGCAGTGTCGACGAACGGGCGGAGCTTGCCGGTCCGGGGATCCATAACCTCAAGGCGCCGTTCTGCCTGGGGCTTTGCCGGATCATCCCAGAGCAGCGACCCGTCAGGCATCCAGCGCCACTGCGGCAGTGCGCCGATCCGATAGGACTCGGGGCTGTTCATCCATTCGATGGTCAGCTTCTCCTTCTGCTGGGAGAGCAGAGAAGAAGGGACAGCGATAAGAAGACACAACAGCAGGCCGATGGCGGCCCGGAGACGGCGCGCAGCCATTGCGTGGAACTCCCACAAGGTGAAAGAGAACGGGTGTGCGAGAACAGGATCCCCTGCCGCCGGCTCCGTCCGCGTGCGTGCGAGGAGCCTGCGCCAGGGGCAGAGTGCGCGACCTACACGGTCCGCGAGAATACCGGTTTGCCGGACGTCATCGAGGGCAGGTACGCGTCAAAGCACATCGCAATGTTCCGGAGCAGAAGGCGTCCCGCCCCGGGGATGGTGATCTTCACGGGCGTCACTTCCACGAGCCCGTCGGCCTCGAATTCTTCGAGCGCCTGCAACGACGATTCAAAATACTGCTGAAAATCGACGCCGAACTTCTGCTCCACCGACGGAATGTCCAGCTCGAGGTCGCACATGAGCCGCATGATGACGTGCTTCCGCAGCGTGTCGTCCCCGGTCATGCGGTACCCGACGCGGGTCGCCAGCCGGCCTGCATCGATCGCCCCGTAGTACTCCTTCAGGTTCTTCTCGTTCTGGGCGTAGCTCGTTTGGAAATGGCTGATCGACGACATGCCGAACCCGTAGAGGTCGGCGTTGGACCGCGTGGAGTAGCCCTGGAAGTTCCGGTACAGCGTCTTCCCGCGCTGCGCCCGCGCGAGTTCGTCGTCCGGTTTCGCGAAGTGATCCATGCCGATATACTCGTACCCGTTCGAGCAGAGCTCCTCGATCGTCATCTTGAGGATCTCCAGCTTCTGCTCAGGCGTCGGGAGATCTTCCTGGTGGATCAGCTTCTGGTGCGGCTTGAGCCACGGGACGTGCGCATAGTTGAAGACGGCGATCCGGTCGGGGCCGTACTCGATCACGCGCCGGACGGTCTCCCTGAACGTCGACACCGTCTGGAACGGCAGCCCGTAGATGAGGTCGAGGTTGATGCTCTGAAACCCGAGCTCGCGTGCCCAGCGGTAGACCTCCGCCGTCATGGCTTCGGGCTGGATGCGGTTGACCGCCTCCTGGACCCTGACGTTGAAGTCCTGGACGCCCATGCTCATCCGGTTGAAGCCGGACTCGCGGAGGGCGACGAGATGCTCCCGGTGCAGTTCGCGCGGATCGACCTCGACGCCGATTTCTCCTTCGCGGTCGACGTGGAACAGGCGCATGATCGTGCCGGCCACGTCGGCAATCTGGTCAGGGAACAGATGCGTCGGTGTGCCTCCGCCCCAGTGCAGCTGCACCACCCGGCGATCCGGGCGCGAGCAGCGGGGCGATCATCTCCATTTCACGCTTCAGGTACGCGTTGTACTCTTCGATGCGGGCACGGTCGCGCGTGACCATCATGGTGCAGCCGCAGAAGTAGCACAGCGTGTCGCAGAACGGGAAATGATAATAGAGGGAGAGATCGGCATTCACGCCAGGACCGTTGGTGGCGACGATTTCGTCGCGGTAGTCCGCGGCCGTGAACGCATCCTTGAACAGCGGGGCGGTCGGATAGCTGGTGTACCGGGGGCCGGGACGATCGTACTTCTTCAGCAGCGCGAGATCAACGTTGGCGAACGAACTTCCCATCCTCTCCTCCAGCCGGGTCGTCAAAGAACAGGGTGTGAAATAACCTACGCAGTTCCGGGCCGATTCGCAAGGAATGCGCCTCAGCCCTGTTCGACGATAATCGTGGGATTGACTTCTACTATAGAGGCGATCGAATTCGCGACCAGGCAGTGCTTCTCTGCCTCCCTGAGGAGCCCGTGCACGACGGTTTCCGCCCCGGCCGCAGGAACCCCGATGGTAGGGAAGATGACGATACGGGTAAACCGGTAATCGCCATCGATGAACTCAAGGACGCCGTTGGCGTGGGAGGTGTAGGACACCACCTGCACGGAGTGCTGCGCTGCGTAGGCGAGAAAGGTCTGCATATGGCAGATCTCCACCGCCGCGATGAACAGGTCTTCCGCGCTCCACTCGTTCGGGTTCCCCTTGAACTCACGCGGGGTTGACACCCGGATGGGCGGCTTCCCGTTGGCCGTCGCCGTCCCCGAACGGTCCGAGTGCCAGGCGACGGATGTCCGGAACGTGAACGCCTTCTGGCGCGTCTTTGAATGGTCGGTGGTTTCCATATCAGGGGCGAGCCTGCTGCGTGCGATCGACGAGCCGGCGCCGCGTGTACGCGATCAGCCCTCCGGCATCGATGATGGCCTGCCGGGCGGGCGGCAGGGGTTCCACCACATGTGTCTCGCCCGTCGTGCGGTTGATGACTTCCCCCTGCGTGACCTCAAGATCGTCTCCGACGCTCCCCCTCACCCCGGGTGCAGCGATCACGCGGAGGCCGAGGTTCACGGAATTCTGCAGGAAGATCCGGGCGAACCCTTCTGCGACAATGACCAGGCGATGGCCGAGGAGAGCGGAGACGGCCTGTTCGCGCGAGGAGCCGCAGCCGAAATTCTTTCCCGCAAGCAGGATGCTCCCGGCCGCTACGCTGCCGGATGTGAGCGCCGCGTTGAAGTCGGTCATGTCCGCAAATGCGAACTGCGGCGTTTCCGAAGGAAGCACGGTGGCCATGTAGCGGCCGGGGTAGATGACATCCGTGGAGATGT
The DNA here is from genome assembly GCA_963701735.1 of uncultured Ignavibacteria bacterium. Taxonomy (GTDB): domain Bacteria; phylum Bacteroidota; class Ignavibacteria; order UBA10030; family UBA6906; genus CAWABB01. The sequence continues at coordinate 4,760 of CAVPBI010000002.1, forward strand.
CGTCGCCGAGCATCACAACAACCTTCGCCATCAGCTCATCCCTCCTTTGCGGGGATCGGTGATCACGCCCGTGACCGCCGACGCGGCGGCCACTGCAGGCGAGCAGAGATACACTTCGGAATTCGGGTTGCCCATGCGGCCCTTGAAGTTCCGGTTGGTTGTGGAGAGCGCAGTCTCCCCGTCGCCGAGAGCGCCCTCGTGGACGCCGAGGCAGGGGCCGCATCCGGGGTTCATCACGACGGCGCCGGCGCGCATGAAGTCGGCGACGAGCCCGCGCTCGACAGCCTGCTGATAGATTCGCCCGGACGCCGGGAACACGAGCATCCGCGTGGTCGGGGCCACCGTGCGGCCGCGTACGAGCGAGGCCGCGACCTCGAGGTCATCCAGCCGGCCGTTCGTGCACGATCCGATGACGACCTGGTGGACCTTCGTGCCGGCGACCGCGTCGAGGCTCTTCACGTTGTCCACGGTGTGCGGACAGGCGATCTGCGGCTCGAGGCCGCTGACGTCAATGTCGATCACCCGCACGTATGAAGCGTCGGCGTCCGGCAGGACCGGCGTCACCGGATCCTTGACTCCCGCTTCCTCACGCAGGTAGCGCTCCGTCTCTGCGTCCGCGGGCACGATGCCTGCAGTCGCTCCCGCTTCCACCGACATGTTGCAGATGACGAGCCGGCCGGACATCGGCAGCGTGCGGATCGTCTCGCCGTGGAATTCGAGCACCTTGAAGTTGGCGCCCTGAGCGGTGAGCGTGCCGATCAGGTGGAGGATCAGGTCTTTCGGTCCGACGAACGGCTTGAATCTGCCCCGCACGTTCACCTTGATCGTTGCCGGAACCTCGACATTGACCGCGATGCCGAGCGTCCAGACACTGGCCATCTCCGTTGCACCGATCCCGAACGCGAACGCGCCGAGCGCGCCGTGGCTGGTCGTGTGCGAATCGGTACCCACCACGACCGCGCCGGGCCGCACGTAGCCGCTCTCCGGAAGGATCTGATGGCAGATGCCCCCGACATCGCCCCTGATGTCGTGGAATTTCCGTATGGCATGCCGGGCGACGAACTCGCGTACCTTCTTCTGGTTGCTCGCGGTCTTGGGCGACTCCGCAGGGACGCGGTGATCGAAAATGATGGCGACCCTCACCGGATCCCAGATCGCGGGCTCGAGGCCCGTCCCCTTGTAGACCTCCAGGAACTGGTTCACCACCAGCGCGGCGTTCTCATGAGACATCGCCAGGTCGACGGCTGGTTCCACCACGTCGCCGGCTGTGACGGCGACAAGCCCTGAGGCACGCGCCAGAATCTTTTCGACAACTGTCATACCCATACGAGTTCTTCCTTCATGGCACGATGAATCGCGCGACGGCGATGCCGCGCGAACGGAACGGGCGTCACACCGACCCGGCCTTGCGAAACGCCTCGACATCGCCCTCGGTGTAGCCAAGGCCCAGGAGGACATCCCGGGTGTGCTGCCCGAGCGTGGGCGGCGGCGCCTCCAGCGTCCCCGGGGTCTTTTCAAACTTCGCGGTCATGTGGAACAGCGGGATCTCTCCGATGCCGTCCACCGATACCCGCCCGAATGTCCCGCGATGCTCGACCTGCGGCTGCTTCACGGCCGCATCCAGCGTGAGGATCTCCCCCGACGGGACATCGTGCTCGTTCAACACCGTCACCCAGTGGGCGGTCTCCCGCCCGGCAAGCTTTTCCTCCAGCAGCGGGGTCAGGGCGTTCCGGTTCTTCTTGCGCGCATCGCGCTCCTTGAACCGCGGATCCTCCTTCAACCCGGGGACGCCCAGCACGTCGGCAACGGCCTCCCACTGCTCCTGCTTGTTGGCCGCGATGTTGATGAAGCCGTCCTTCGTGCGGAACATCCCGGACGGCGCGGCGGTGAAATTGTCGTTCCCCAGGAGCACGGGGTGCTGTCCGCCAATCATGAGGTTCGCCACCACCCATCCCATGAGCGGCATGATGGAATCCAGCAGGGCCACGTCGATCGACTGCCCCTCGCCCGTGCGTTCGCGGTGATACAGCGCGGCCATGATGGCAAACGCCGCGTTGAGGCCGCCGACCGTGTCGCACACCGGGAATCCGGCGCGCAGCGGATTCAGCCGCTCGTCGCCGTTGATGGCCATCTCGCCGCTGAGGCCCTGAATGATCTGGTCATACGCGGGCTTCAGCGCGTCGGGCCCGGTCTGCCCGAAACCGGAGATGGCGCAATAGACCAACCGCGGGTTGATCTCACGCAACGCCGGGTAGCCAAGCCCGAGACGGGTCATCACGTCCGGGCGGAAGTTCTCCACGACGACATCGGCCGTGGCAACGAGCTTCCTGAAGATGGCTTTCCCGTCGGGCGTCTTGAGATTGAGCGTCAGCGACTTCTTGTTCGCGTTTTGCGCGAGGAAGCTGGTCCCCATCAACATCTGGTTGTACTTCGGGACGCAGCCGAGCTTTCTGGCGAGGTCGCCGTCCTTCGGATTCTCGATCTTGATGACTTCCGCCCCGAGCAGCGCGAGGTGGAGCGTCGCGAACGGCCCGGAGAGGACGTTCGTCAGGTCAAGGACGCGCACGCCCTGAAGTGCTTTTGTGGTCATACGGCTTTCAGAATAGTGATGCCCCGGGTATCGGTCACGCGTGCATTGGCTGGTGTGCGATCGGACCGGTGCGATAGATCGTGCCGGGCATCTCGCGCGCAAAGAACTCCGCGATCCGCCGCGCAACGCCGATCAACGGATCCAGCGACACGTCCATCCGGAGGCCCATGCGATGAAGCATGTGCACCAGGTCTTCGGTCGATACATTCCCACCCGCGATCTTCGTGAACGGACACCCGCCGAGGCCGGCCACGGAGGATTCGAACGATTGCACGCCCGCGTTCATTGCCGCGTAGCAGTTCGCGATCGCCATGCCGTACGTGTTATGGAAGTGGCAGGCAAGCTCGAGGCCGTCGTCGATCGCGTGGAGGTTTTCATAGAGGCGCTCCACCTGGTCCGGCGTCGCATGTCCGGCGGTGTCCGCGAGGCTGATGTTGCGCAGTCCTGCGTCGACGTACCTCCGGACGATGCCCAGGACCCGTTCCTGCGGGACCGGCCCTTCGTATCCGCAGCCGAACGCCGACTGGACGGACACCTGCACCTTCGCTCCGGAATCGGTGGCGGTCTTTGCCATCGCGATGATCCGTGTGGTCGCTTCGGCAATGTTCATGCCGGTGTTCTTCATGCTGTGGGTCTCGCTGGCGGAGACCCCCATGCAAAACATGTGGACCCCGCATGCGAATCCGCGCTCAAGCCCCTTCTCGTTCAGCACGAGGGCAGACAGCGTCACTCCCTGCGGGATCCGACCCGCCAGGGCGGGGAAAAGTCTGTCGGTGTCGGCCATCTGCGGAACTCTCGTCGGGTGGACGAACGAACCGACCTGGATCACATCCAGGCCCGTTCCGGCGAGGGCTTCCAGCCACTCAACTTTGGTCTCCAGCGGCACGGTCGCGGACTCCATCTGCAGTCCGTCCCGCATGCCGACTTCGTGGAGTACGATCTTCTGCATCCTCACCCTCGTGGTCTCACGTTGAGTACAGGGATCGAGTCCCCGGGCCATGTCCTCCGGGTTCACCGGGAACTGGATGCCGGTTGCCAGGGCATCTCATGCTGGCTCCCGGGGCACTTCATTCAGGTTCGCGGTTCACTTCTTTCCGCTTCTCTTCTTCGCCTTTGCCTTCGCGTGAGCCGGCTTCGCCCTTCTCGCGAGCCGCTTCGCCGCGCCGCCACCTTTCTTCCCTCTTCCCTTGATCGCTTTCGCCGCCCGCACCACCTTCGCGGTTTCCGAGGCTCCCAGCTTCCCGGCGATCGCTTCCGCCATCTGCATCGTGGTCGCGCTGCCGCCCATGTCGTATGTGCGGACGTTCCCCTCTTTGATGACCGTGGCGGTAGCCTGCTCGAGCTTCCGGCCCTTCTCCCCCTCTCCCAACCAGTCCAGCATCATCTTCGCCGCGAGGATGGTGGCGATGGGGTTGACCTTGTACTGCCCCGCATATTTGGGGGCGGAGCCATGCGTCGGCTCGAACACCGCGAGCTTCGTGCCGATATTGCCTGAGCACCCGAAGCCGAGGCCGCCGACCATCTGCGCACACAGATCGGAGATGATGTCGCCGTAGAGATTCGGCGCGACGAGGACGTCATAGTTGAACGGATTCTTCAGCAGCCACATGCAGATCGCATCGATGTTGGCTTCGTCCATCTGGATGTCCGGGAATTCCCTGGCGACCTGCTTCGCCTCTTCAAGAAAGAGACCGTCGGTCGCGCGCACCACGTTCGCCTTGTGGACAATCGTGACGCGCTTGCGCTTGTGCTCGCGGGCAAACTCGAAGGCCGCGCGGGCGATCCGGGCCGAGCCCTTGCGCGTGTTGATCTTGCAGGAGACGGCGTACTCCTCGGGTAACAACCCCTTGAACGCGCCAAACGGCTTTGAGAGCGAGCCGAGCGTCTCGGCGAGCGCCGGAGGAACGGGGGCAAACTCGACGCCGGCGTACAGGTCTTCCGTGTTCTCGCGGAAGACGACCAGGTCGATCCCTTCCTTGAAATTCAGCGGATTCCCCGGATAGGCCCTGGTCGGACGGAGGCAGATATACAGATCGAACAGCTGGCGCATTCTGACGATCGGTGACCGGTACACGAGTCCGGTCCCGCGAAGGGACGGCGCGAGCTCCGCTTCGGCGGCCTTGACCGGTTTCGACGTAATCGCTCCGAACATCGCCGCGTGGGATGAGCCGAGAAGATCGATGGTGCGCTTCGGGAGGGCGTCCCCCTCGCTGCACCAGAAATCCCAGCCGATGTCGCCGTGCGGATATGTTGCGTCAAGATGGAGCGCGTCCAGCACGAGGCGCGCGGCTTCCATCACTTCTTTGCCGATGCCGTCGCCGGGCAGCCAGGCGATCGAATACTGTGCCATAGATGTCCGTTTCGTGGTTATGATCAGATGAACTATGCCTTCCGCGCTCCCGCGGTCCGAATCTCGAGCGGATGCAGCAGCGCCTCCCCCGCTTCCACCCCGATACCAAGCCCGAGCCCGAGAAGCAGTCCGTCCACAAAGTTCTTGCGGAAGGCTTCCGCCGGGATCTCCGATGGCCCTGACAGCGACCCGATGAGCAGCGTCAGCAGCACGAACATCGCGCCGTACGTGAGCGAAACGACGATAAACCGGAACGCCCGCAACTGCGCCAGCCTTCGCTCGAACAGGTACGCGACGACGATGACGGGGAGGTTCAGGCCGAAGGAGAAAATGACGGCTTGAAGTCGTGGGACGTAGGAGGTAGCGACGAAGAACTGTACCGCGCTCGCAACGACCGCCGCGGTGATCGCCTCCGAGAGGCCCCGGACGTGATAGAATGCAAAGATCAGTGCACAGCTGAAGCCGAACGACACAAACGCAAATCCCGGGCTGGTGAGGACGAACACGTCGCTCCCGTACAGCATCAGGCCGACGACCACCGCGCCGGCAAGACCCGCCAGCGTGATGACCAGGATACGGATCGCCGCAACGACATACTGCTTCATGGCTCCCTCCGTGGGTAGTGTGACCGTTGTGCCGCATCCGACCCGGCACCGGGCTGCACTGGCCTCCCCCCCGGTCAGTCCGCCATGCCCGCTTCCAGGTCGCGCTGCAGCTCGATTTCCTCGAGCTCCTTGCGGAGCGTATCGGCGTGCCCCTGCTCCATCGCGGACAGATCCATCAGCACCTGCCGCGTGTGCAGGTCCGCCGCGACGTCCGCGGCATGCCGGTAGTAATCCCGCGCCTCAATCTCATCCGCGATGGCGATCTCAAGGATATCGCGCATGGACATCTCGGCCCAGTTGAGCGGTTCAGGTCGGTGATGTGGCATGTCAGGCAAAGCTATCGTTGATATTGTCGAGTGTGTTGAAGCGTGCCAGCAGGGCCTCGCGCCTGACGCGCAACGCCGCGAGCGAGCGGTTCCGGTCGCGGATCAGGTCGTCAAGCAGCTCCCGGACGTCAGGGTAATCGCACTCAGCGGCGAAACGCTGATACTCCTTGATCGCCTCCCGCTCCCGGTGTTCGGCGACATCGAGCGCCGCACACAACCCCCTACACGAATGGACGCACTGACGTTCCATCGGCCCTCCTTTCGTTCAGACGGCTTCCAGGGCCCCGGCGAGCTCCATGCCCCGCCGGATGGCCTGCTCGTTCAGCGGCAGCAGATGATGATACCTCTCCGGCAGCACCTTCTTCAGCGCGCTCACAACCGATTGCGGCTCCACGACGTGGGTCCGCTCCAGCACCGCCCCCAGCACGATCATGTTCATGATCCTGCTGTTCTTCATCTTCACCGCCTCCTCGCTGGCCGGAATTCCGAGCACGGAGATGTCCGTACGCGTCGGGGGCGTGATGATGTTCGTGGAATCGTAGAGCAGCAGGCCGCCCGGCCGCACCGCCTGCTCGAACTTGTCCACGGACGGCTGATTCAGCGCGACGACCGTGTCGAATGTCGTCACGATGGGGGAGCTGATTCTGAGGTCGGACACGATCACGATGCAGTTCGCCGTGCCGCCGCGCATCTCGGGCCCGTAGGACGGCATCCAGCTGATCTCCTTCCCTTCCACCACCCCCGCGTAGCCGAGCGTCATCCCCATGGAGAGGACGCCCTGTCCGCCGAACCCCGCAAAAAGAGCTTCATGTGTCATTGATGATCTTCTCCGTCAGTTCACTGCGGCACTTTGAGATCGCCGGGAGGGTAGAGCGGGAACATGTGCTCCACGATCCAGTGGTTCGCTTCCACCGGCGTCATCTTCCACCCCGACGGGCAATTCGAGACGACCTCCACGAAGCAGAGCCCCTTCTTCTCCTTCTGGTACTGGAAGGCCTTCGTGAACGCCTTCGTGAGCTGCCGGACCGCGTTGGGGGTATGGACGGACTGGCGCGTGACGTAGGCAACTCCGGGGAGCATCGCGATCATTTCGGTGATCTTCAGCGGGAAGCCTGCGGTCTCGACCGTGCGTCCGGCCGGCGACGTGGAAGTCTTCATGCCCAGCAGCGTGGTGGGAGCCATTTGCCCGCCCGTCATGCCGTAGATGGCGTTATTGATGAAGACCATGAGGATGTTCTCGCCGCGGTTCGCGGTATGGATCGTTTCCGCGGTTCCGATCGCGGCAAGGTCGCCGTCGCCCTGGTACGAGAACACGTACCTGTCGGGATGGATGCGCTTGACGGCGGTGGCCACGGCCGACGCCCGTCCGTGCGCCGCCTCCTGCATGTCGATGTTCAGGTAATGGTACGCGAACACCGAGCACCCGACGGGCGCGACCCCGATCGTCTGCTCCTGGATCCCAAGCTCGTGCACCACATCCATCAGGACCCGGTGGACCGCGCTATGGCCGCACCCGGGGCAGTAATGGAAGCGCGTGTCCGTGAGCGTGTCAGGCTTCTCGTACACGCACTCCAGCGTCCGGCGCTCTTCCTCGGTCATGGTTATTTCGACGTCGTCCATGTCAGTAGGCCTCCGCGTGGCGTGACTGCTTCTGCGCGATCAGCTTTTTGAGTGCGCCGACGACTTCCTCGGGCGAGGGGATCACGCCGCCCATGCGCCCGTAGAAGGTGACAGGGGTCCGGCCCTCCACGGCCAACCTCACGTCCTCGACCATCTGCCCGGCATTCATTTCGACAACGAGCATGCCGTCGACGCGGTCGGCCAGTGCGCGAATCGGGAGCGTGGGGAACGGATACAGCGTGATCGGGCGGAGCACGCCGGCCTTGATCCCCTCTTCGCGCGCGATCTGTGAGGCCCGGTGTGCGATGCGCGCCACCAGTCCGTACGCCACGATGACGACGTCGGCATCGTCCGTGTCCAGCTCCTCGAACCGGACTTCCTTCTCACGGATCATGCGGTATTTCTCCTGCAGACGGAGGTTGATCTCCTCCATCTTCTCCGGCTGGATGTGGAGGGACGTGATGACGTTCCGCTCGCGGGTCGCCGGCTTGCCGGTGGTCGCCCACGGCTTCGGAGGAATGTGCTCGGCGGGATTGTACTTCCGGAATTCCACCTTCTCCATCATCTGACCGAGGGCCCCGTCCGTCAGGATCATCGCCGGGTTGCGGTATGTGTCGGCCAGGTCGAACGCGTCATAGACGAAATCCGCCATCTCCTGGACGCTGGAGGGGGCCAGCACGATCAGGTGGTAGTCGCCGTGCCCTCCGCCTTTCACGGCCTGGAAGTAGTCTCCCTGCGATGGCTGGATGGTGCCGAGGCCCGGGCCGCCGCGATTCACGTTGACGACCAGGCAGGGAAGTTCGGCGGCGGCGATATAGGAGAGCCCTTCCTGCATCAGGCTGATGCCGGGGCTGGACGACGTGGTCATCACGCGGGCGCCCGCGCCGGCTGCGCCATAGACCATGTTGATCGCCGCCACTTCGCTTTCCGCCTGCAGGACGATCATCCCGCGCTGGCGCGCTTCCGCCGTGAGGTATTCGAGGATTTCAGACTGGGGGGTGATCGGATACCCGAAGTACGCCTTGCACCCCGCGCGGATGCCGGCTTCCGCGAGGGCTTCGTTCCCCTTCATCAACCGAACGTCGTCCACGGTCAGCTCCTTTCATCGATGGTGACGGTGATATCCTGCGTCACGTTGGAGATCTTGGCCACCGGCACTTTCCCCTTTTTCGCTTCCCGGTAGACCGTGATCACCGCATCGGGGCAGACCAGCGCACAGTTCGTGCAGCCGGTACAGTTGTCCTTGATCAGAACGGCGTAGTGGTATCCTTGCGCGTTGATGTGCGGGGAAAGGGTGATGCTTTCCTGGGGACATGCCTCGATGCACAGCTCGCACCCTTTGCACGTCTCAATGTCGAACGTCACCTTGCCCTTGGTCGCCATCGAGTGTTCTCCTTATCCTTCCGCCAACCGGATCAGCGTCCGGCTTCCAGTGACTGCTTCAGGTCCCTGATGATATCCTCAGCCTTTTCGATGCCGATCGCCAGCCTGATGCCACCGGGGTCCAGCCCCCTGGCAACCTGCTCTTCCGGCGGGATCGCCGAATGGGTCATGGAGCCGGGGTGCTCGATCAGCGTACGGATGTTTCCCAGGCTCACAGCCAGCGTGATGCAGTATGCGTCCCGGGCGATTCTGTTGATGCACGCTTCGGCCCGGCGAAGCGAGTCGTTCAGGTCATCCCCTTTCATCACGAAGTAGATCATCGATCCGGGAGCAAAGTTTCCGTCGTAGTCCACCATCTGGCGGCGGGCCAGCGCATGCTGGGGGAACGTCGGCAGGCCGGGGTAATGGACACACTCGATCTCGGGGCGCGTCGCCAGGAACTGCGCGACCGTGCCGGCCGTCTCCTGCATCGCGCGCATGCGCACGGCGAGCGAGGGAAGCCCCATCACGAGGATGGGCCACGCGCTCTTCGACGACATCGAGCCGCCGAAGTCCTTCCGGTACAGCAGCAGCGGGTCGCGACTCCAGGAGGGACCGATGACCACGCCGCCAACCTCCGTGCCGAACCCGCAGATCGCCTTCGTGAGCGAGTGCACGACGAAATCGAACCCGAACGAAATCGGCCGCTGGCAGAACGGCGTAGCGAACGTGCTGTCCACCACCGTGTAGATGCGCTCGTCCTTCCCGCGCGCGGCGTTCACGCGCCGCACGATGTCCGCCACGGCCTTCAGGTCGACCAGCCGCATGGTCGGGTTCACCGGCGATTCGACGTAGACGACGCGCGTCTTGTCCGTGATGGCCTTCTCAAGATTCGCCACATTCGTCAGATCGGTGAACCGCACGCCGATCTTCAATCGGGGATACCAGTTCGTGAGCAGTGAATAGGTGCAGCCGTACAGCGTCGAGTGCGCGACGATCTCGCTCCCCGCCGCCGTCAGCATGCCGAGGATTCCCGAGATGGCTGCCATGCCGCTCGCAAACGTGACGGCGACGTCGCCGCCCTCCGCGAACGCGAGGTTCTGCTCCAGCATGTCCTTGTTCGGCTCCCCGAGGCGGTCATAAATATAGATCGGGGCTTTCGTCCGTACATCGACCTCCGGCGTGTGATGGGCGAACTCCATGAACCCCTGGGCCCCGCGCTGGGCGCTGTCGAGCCTGTACGTCGCCGACGAAGACATGGGCGGCAGAAGGTGATGGGAATAATCCCAGGCGGGGTCCTGCATCTCGCCGTAAATCAGGCGCGTCTCCGGCGAATACCCGCTCAGTTCCTTCTTGTCCTGCTGTTCGTTCTGTGACATGTCCATCGCGATGCTCCAGTGTCAAACGATTGATGTCGGTACCAACGCGTCCTCGAGCGGCCGCCGGGGCGTCCGCGGCGTCTCTTCGAGGCAATAGCCGATGCGCAGGAGCAGCTGCGGCCACGACGACACGCCAATCACGGAGCGGAGCCGCGCGCGGATCTCCGGCACGTGCATCGGCATGTTGAAGTAGCTGCAGGCAAGCCCCTCGCGTTCGGCGGTCAACAGGAGCTCCTGCAAGAGCTCGCCGGCGTCCAGCCAGTGCGGGACCGTGTCCTCCGATGCAATCACGGCCAGGGCCGGTGCTTGCCGGCACAGGTTCAGGTCCTGAGTAGCGCGCTGACGGGCGCTTTCCACCGCACGGAGCGCCCAGGAGGCGATCGGAGGAGGGACGCCATTGGATCCGGTCGCCACCGCAGGGATGCCGTCGGAAACTGCCGCGGTGTCTGCATGGATCCATGCGGACATGTCGTCGCGGTAAGCCTGATCGGCCAGCTGCCGTGTGTCCGCTTCGGCGACCAGGGCCGCCACCGTTTCATTCAGCCGCCCGTCGACGGAGACTGTCAGCGAGCTCACCCGCCCCGCGTCCAATCCGCCGAACGCCTCCAGCGCCGAGCGCGGGATGCGAGAGAGGAGAAAAGCCCTCCGGTTGGTCCGCCGCCTGGCGACGGCCGGGAACAGCCTCGCACGCGCGGCATCCCCGATGGGGTGGGCCGCCACAGGGGTCAGAAGCGCGATGGCCAGCGGGCGGTCGCTGCTTCCCGTATGGTTGTACTCGACCAGGCAGGAAAATCCGAAATGCGCGGCTGCAACCCGCAGGGTCGCCACGGCCGCTCCGATGCTCAGCAGCAGCTCCCGGTTTCCCGGATCCACGAACGGCATCCGGCGCGTGTAGTCGGCATACGCCTCGATGCCGTTCTCGCTCACCGCGAAGCGCCACGGTTGCGTGTTGTACGTCGACGGCGCAAGAATCGCATAGCGCAGCAGGAACCGGAACTGGTCCTCCAGCGTCCCGGACACCGGAAAGTCGCGCTCGTCCAGTTCGAACGGCGTCCGAACCGGATCATACAGCGCGTGCGTGTCCCTGGCCAGCATCGTCATGCAGCGTCCTTGCGGGCGCCTCCATCGCCGGTGCGGATCGCATCCACCGGACAATCCTCCATCGCCTCCTGCACGAACTCCTCCTCCTCTTTCGACTTCGGCTGACGCACGACCACGTACTGGTTTGTGTCCTTGTTGTAGTCGAAGTTCTCCGGGGCAAGCGATGCGCAGTAGGCGCACCCGTCGCACTCTTCGGTCGTGTAGTACTTTCCCGGGGCGTTCAAGGGCAGCTTTTTCGGATCGTCATTCACGGTCAGGCTTCCTTCGATCGTTTTGCGATTGACACCCCAAATCCCCCCATCATCACGAGGAAACCAAGCCACAGCAGCCCCACAAACGGCTTGATGCTCGCCTCCACGATGAGCGACTCTTCCGCCGCGTGACCGCCCTTCCCGTCTCCCACCTCAATGGTTACGGCAGATCCCCCTCCGCTCATCCCCGCATTCATGGTGGTCAGGCGCACCACGCCGCCAAGGATCTTCGAACTCGCCGGCTCATACTCGGGTGAAGCGTTCGGGACGTAGACCATCACCGGAATGATCGTCTCCCTCTCGGAGCCACGCACGATCTCAAGGTGCGATCCGATCTTCATCCCGGCCGCGCCCATGCTCTCCCCCCCGTGCGCGCCCATATCGAACTTCACGAACGTCACCATCGCGTCGCCCACCTTCGCCGCGCGACCCTTCTCGAGCGTGTACTCCGCGTCGTGCGAATGCGCCCCTTCGCTCTCCTGCAGCGATACCGGTGAGACGTACAGGTCCCTTGTGAGGAAGTTGGCGATATCGGGGTTTCGCATCACCCCTTGCTCGCCCGACTGAAACATCACGGGCTGCAGCTCGATTGCGCTGCCGGCCCGCTCGGCACGGACGCGAAACGCGTACTTGCCATCGGGCCGCTGGGCGTTCCCCTGATATGTGAAGGTGTACCCGAGGGCCTCGACCGGCGTCCCCTTTGGCAGGACCAGCTGGTCGGTGTCCGCGTACTTCCCGGTGCCGATCACACCCAGGAAGAAGAGGGCCGTCCCGATGTGCGCCAGCTTCCCGCCCAGCATCCTCCAGTTGCCTCCCCAGGTACGCAGCGCGGTCTCAAGGTTCGCCGCAATCGTGAAGAAGGCGGTCCACGCAAACAGCATCGTTGTCACGTCCCGTGCGGCGACAATCGCAAGCACAAGCGTGGCCAGAAGAGCGGCCGCCGCTGCCTTCCAGGTCCCCCGCAGGAACCCGAAGCCTTCCTGCGATTCCCATTGCAGGTACAGCGAAAGGCCGATAAGCAGGCCCATCAGAATCCCCACCGGGAGATTCGTCGCGTCATAGAACGAGGGTTCGACGCGGGTGGTGGAGAAGATCGGGAGGCTGGTGCCGAACAGGATGATGACCGCGCTGATCATCAGGACCAGCGCGCCGATCCCGAGCGCCGTCTCGCGCGTGAGGAATCCAGCACCCGCTTCCGGCGCCGCGAATCCCTTCCAGCGGAGCAGCATGAGCGCGGCTGCTGCAACGCCGAGAAGAACCAGGTACCCGAGCAGCATCGCGTATACCGTAGAGCCGGGATCAGTGAAGGCGTGGACCGACGCGTCGCCGAGAATGCCACTCCGCGTGAGGAACGTGCTGTACACAACGAACACGTAGACGGCAACGGCGAGCAGATGGTTCGTCCGGACGTACTTGCCCGTGCGCCGCTGCGCGATCGCCGTGTGCACGAGCGCGATGCCGATGATCCACGGGATCAACGAGGAGTTTTCGACCGGATCCCAGCCCCAGTAACCGCCCCAGCCCAGCACGCCGTATGCCCAGTACGCGCCGAGGACGATGCCGAGGCCAAGGACCGCCGACGCGAACAGGATCCATGCAAGCGCTCTGTTGACGAGCAGGTCCTGCGTCCGCGTCCAGAGCCCCGCGATCGCGAACGAGTACGGGACCGCCATCGCCGCAAACCCGACGAAGAGCACCGGCGGATGGATGACCATCCAGAAATTCTGCAACAGCGGGTTCAGGCCGCGTCCGTCCTCGGGCATGAATCCCGCCGGCGCGCCCGATACCATCTCCCAGAACGAGCGGAACGGAGATTTCACCATCACAAGCAGAAGCAACCCGGCGGTGACCGCCATATACGCCGTCATGACGTACGGCTCGATCTTTTCCTTCGCAGTGAACCGCGCGAGGAACAGACCGATGACCATCGCGCACAATGCCCAGAAGAGGAAGCTCCCTTCCTGCCCGGCATAGAAGGTGGAGAGAAGGTAGTGCAGCGGCAGCGAGCGGTCGCTGTACGAGTACACGTACCCGTTGGTGAAATCGTGTCGAAGGATCAGCGTGAGGAGAACTGCGGAGGCCAGCACCACGGCGCCCGCGCCACCGAACAGGAGGAGTCGGGGAAGCCGGGTGGAGCGATCGCTCGTGGTCGCCGCACGGAAGTAAAGAACTGCAGACGCAACCGACGTCGCGACAGCCAGGAGGATAAGCCAGTGTCCAAGAACAGTCATTGAGCGGTTTTCGTTCGTATCTGATGGGATGGGGTCAACATGCGTGCCACGCAGGGGCCTGACCCGGGCCGGGAAATAGTGCTAATGCGGCAGGAAAAATGGGACGTGGGCACTGAGGGCCGCTCGGGCTTCCAATCAATGGGAAGCCCTTTGCAGGAGTGAAAACTCAGCGTTGCTTGGTACATATGGCAAAGATCCGATGCCCGCGTGCCCGGCAGGCGGGGTTGCAGTCAATGGTCCTCCGGCAGGCCGGAGGCAGTCCTTATCCGTAGACGACGGCGACGAGCAACAGGAACAGCAGTGGAACGATCAGTGTGCCGAGTGCCAGGCGCAGAGCCATTGACGGAATTCCTGGAACTTCCTGAGGTGCATGGAATTGTGTCCTTCCCTAGCGCAATGACCGTGCCACGAGCAGGGGGCGATTCCGGGGCCATTTCACGAGAAAGTGTGGAAAAATTCAACAGTGGTTCGCAGAGATGGGAACATTGAGGGGCCGAATTCCCAGCAAAAACAACCTGGGGCCAGAAAGCGGGAGAGCCCGGGGTAATCCGGGCTCTCCCGCAAGAAAAACGACCTTCTAATGACTATCCCTCTAGTGCATCGGCCTCTCTGTCGCGAAGACGTTCACCTTCCCGTTGATGTGCAGGGTCGAATCGATGATGTTGTTGTTCGCATCAACGACACCCGAATGGCACCCGTTGCAGGTCGGACCGGAGGCAAGGTGGCCCTTCGGAGGCAGAGCATGACACGTCGAACCACACGCCGTTTGCGCCGAGCCGCCCGTCCACACCGGCGCGAAGAATCCGCCCGTGATGACAGAGTCGGCATACGCGAAAGCGTACTCAGCCGGCGCGGTCGCCTTCCGAACGGCGAAATTCCCGTGGCAGTACGTCCCGGCGCAGCCATTCGTGCCGCCGTTGTACGCCGGGGCGGGGACGTTCGTCCCGTCCCCCGTGACCTGCCGTCCCAGCGGACCGTTGAACACGATCTCTGCGGGCGTCGGATCGATGTGGCCTGAACCATTCCATACCGAGCGGAACGTTGTGGCACTCCACGCACTGGACGGTCTCAAGCGCTCGTCCGTACTTCAGGTGCGCCGCATGCGCACCCACGGCCGGGACGGACGTCGACGTTTCGCCCGCGACGCTCTTCGGCGGCGCCGTGGCAACGATATCGGACTCCGGCGCCCTGAAGCTGCCGTGGCATGTATTGCACGCTTCCGGCGACTTCTTCACGCCGTTCGCGTCCACGTGACAGCCGCTCTCCAGGCAACCATCTGTCACTACCGCACCGCCCGCATACGTCTGCCCGTGGCACGTCTTGCAGGCCGGAAGCGGGAAGCTGTTCTGGCGCATGTACAGCGTGTGGTCTCCGCCCGCCGGGAACGCCTGGCTATGCGGGTACGAAGCATGACAGGTGAAGCACGCGACGCCGCTTGTCCCTCCGGTGTACGTGGTGCCGTGACACGACTGGCACTCCGCATCCACCCAATCTTTCGCCTTGAGGTAGTGACCGTGCGACGCGCCGCTCGCGACATTCGTCCAGGCGTCGAGATGCGGGTACGACGCATGGCATCCGTAGCACGACACGCCGCTCGATCCGCCCTGGAAATCCGAGCCGTGGCACGACGCACACCCGGTGAGGTTGTAGCTCTGGTTCTTCAGATAGGCGCCGTGGAAGCCCTGATCCGCCGGCGTCATCCATCCCGGCGGATGTGGATAGAGCGCGTGACAGCTGTTGCAGCTGACGCCGCTTGAGCCTCCGGCAAGGTCGGCGCCGTGGCACGTGACGCACGACGACGTGTTGTACCCAACCCTCTTCAGGTAGGCCGAATGCGAGCTGTCGCTTCCCGCTTTCATCCACTCCGGGTCATGAGGGTAGAGCGCGTGGCAACCGTAGCAGGACACGCCGCTCGTGCCGCCGCCGAAGTCACCGCCGTGGCACTTGACGCATTCGTTCGTCGGGAAGCCCGACTGCTTCATCGCGGCGCCGTGGAACTGGGATGACGTGGTGTCGGACCCATGCTTCACTGTGAACCCCTACCTGCGGGAGAGGTGGGCGGCGCCAGCTCCTTCTTCAGCTCGCTGCAGCCTGCGATGAACGCTCCGGCGAGCAGCAGCACGGCCAGCCGAGGTACTACGCCATGCATTCTATTCATGGGAGGTCTCCGATCCATGGCAGTATCCGCAGAAGCCCCTGCCCGGCGTGCCTCCGGGCCGCGCATTCAGGTCCGTGTGACACGAGTAACACGTCGCGCCGGGATCACTGTGCCATTCCCCTCCCTCGCCACCGCTCCGGAATCCCGGGGGATGGGTTCTGGGATCCGTGCCCCTGATGCCGTCGGGGTCGACATGGCACTGCATGCAGGTCGCATCGGCTCCGAGCACGTCATGGCACGTAATGCAGCTTTCGAGGTCGCGGCGGGCGAACTCGGCGTGCCTGCCGCCGCCGGAGCCCCGTCCGGCAAGCGCAAACCCGGACCCGAGATGCCACGCCGGAACGTAGCCGGGGCCTGCGAGCTTCTCGCCTTCCACGTGGCACGTCACGCAGAACTGCTGGTAGTTGTGGCAGCTGTAGCAATCCGCCGCGATGCTCTTCGCGTCGATGCCGTGCGTGTACCGGTAGTTCAGATCATGAGCGAACTGCAGGACCATCTTGTCCGGCGAGTCGGTCGCTGAGGCGCGCGGTGACGGGTCAGCCACGAGCGGCCCCATGCCGAACCGCACCGACGACGAAGCGGCGTGGCAGTCCGCGCAGAAATCCTGCGTGTGACAGGTCGAGCACTCGACGTCCAGCGCGCCGATGCGCGTCGGCTTCTTGTGCTCGCGCCTGAAATTCGCCACGAGGTGGTCCGACGGGATCACGCCGGTCAGCTTCAGATGGCAGGCCTCGCAGGCGTTCGTGGCCCTGACGTGCTGTTGTGGCACGTGGCGCAGGTCTCCATCGTCGGCATGTTGGCCGGCCCCGCATACGCGACCTTGTCCAGCCCGGCATGACAGGTCTCGCACGCGACTCCGTCCATGGCGACATGCTGCTGGTGAGAGAACAGAATCTCACGGGCAGGCGCAGGCGCGGGAACGATGTTGTCGGGATCCACGTGGCAGTACGCGCACTTGTCGTTCAGCTGCTCCTCGTGGCACGAGGTGCAGTTGTCGTGCCCGGCCTTCAGGTGGTCCGTGGCGAGCTTGCTCTCTTTGGCGTTGTGGCAGTCGGCGCATGCCACGCCGGCCTCGCCGACGTGAAACGTGTGCGAGAATTTCAGCGGCGACGCCGTGTCGTCCTCCGGCCAGGACATCGGCGCGGACGACTTGTGGGCCACAGCGGTCACGAGGGCCCCGGCGATCACCAGGATGACGATCAAATACCGACCGAGCATGGGAATCCCTCCTGACTAGAAGAGTGTGAGCTGTTCGGCGAACCAGTACGTGAAGCGCAGGTGCAGCCGGAAGTCGTTCGAGTAGTACCTGTTCGTGAGCATCTGCCCCTGCACGTCGATCGACACGGGCTGCGACGGGCGGAACGTGGCCCCCAGCGCGAGGCTCAGGGCATCCTGCCGGTCGTCGTCAGCGCTCAGCCGGTAGCTGGCGTAATTGACGGCAGCGTTCGGGATGATCCTCCGTTCCGCCAGCGGATACGCCGCCTGGAGGGTCACCGACTGCAGCTGGCCGGCATAGCCGTCGCCTCCCGAGTAGCTGAGCGAACCGTAGCCGCTGTTCAGCCCGAGCGTCCACCGGTTGCTCTCGTCGGTGTCGTACATGACGCGCGCCACCTTGCCGAACGCGCGCAGCCGCGGAAGGATTTCATACTCGGCGCCGAACTCCATCTCCTCGACGTTGTTGGCGATGAACGCAGAAAAGACCGAGTTGAACGCCACCCGCGGGATCCGGTAGATGTAGTCGGCCGTGAACCCGAGGCGATCGACGACGTCGAACCGGGCCCCGGCCTGAAACCGGGCCGTCCGGTCAAAATTGATGTCGTAATCGTACCGGCCGTAGAGCGACACCTTGTTCTGGAACCGGTACTGGAGGTCGCCGCCGATGTACTGATACGCCTGATCGTTGACTTCGATCGGCATTGCGTAGGGTGCGAAGGTCGTGTCGCGTGCGCGCAATGACGTGTACGACGGACGGTCTTCCCGCCAGTTCACATAGCTCACCCCCATTTGGTGTTCTCCACCGCGGACGTGGTGAGCTGTCCGCCAAAGGCGAGCCCCTTGTCCCATCCTTCGGAAATCCAATCGTACCGCCCCACGACCGGGGCGCCCGCATACCCCACGACCGTAACGCTCTTGTCGAGGAGCCTGGCGCGGACCAGACCTCCATCGATGGTCCCGGCCCCGACGCCGGCGTAGACAGCCTGCCGTCCGGCCGTCAGGTCGACAGCGTTTCCGATGTTGGACCACTTCAGGTAGAGGTTGTAGACCCGGATTCTCCCGAGGTCGCCGAACTCGTTGGTGGCGTTCAGCGCCCCCTGCAGATACGTGTGGAACGAGAGATCACCCTGGGCCACCGACAACTGCGCGGTCTGGAACGCGCGCAGATAGGTTGCGGAGGTCCCCACAGTGTCAAACTGCTCCCACGTGTATGCGGAGGTAACGAAGCGCCCGCTCACGAGCTGGGCGCGGAGAGGGAGAACGGCCGTGAGAGCAAGCAGCATCACTGCGGCGATGCGAGGTCTCATCATGGCGTGACGCCTTTCCTGGCAATAGGTGAGGAAGAACCGGCCCCTCACTGACCGGTGTGACAATCGTTGCAGTTCGTCTCTTTCCAGGCGTCGCCGATGTCTTCGGGATGTATGAACTCGGCGCCTGCGGTCGTATAGGTCGACGGCATCCTGCTCGGGACCCTGGTACAGAATCGCATGACACGCGTTGCAGTCTTTCGAAATGACCTTCCCTTCGGGACTGACATGCTTCCCGTCATGGCAGCGGAAGCACCCCATGTTCGTCATGTGCCCGATGTTGTTGGGATAGGCTTTCCAGCTCACCTTCATATAGGGGAAGAAGTTTCTGCCGTACTGGAGCTTCAGCTCCTCCGAGGCCGCGCGCATGGCCTCGCCCCTGGCGGCGGCGACCTCCGGATAGTGCTCGCGGTAGTACTGTTCGAAGAGGATGGGGATGCTGTCCATCGCGGCCTCGCGGCTGGTGTACTCCCCGACGAGCGCCGCGACCGATGCGGCCTTCACGGCCGGGAGTTCCCGGCTGAGTCTTCCAAGGGTGAGGCTCCGATCCACGATGCGCACGGGGGGGCTGTAGATGTGCGACGGGCGGTTGTGGCAACTGATGCAGTCCATGCGTTGCATGCCGCCCTGCCGGTACGCCCCGGCGGAATCCGGCGCATCCGTCGAGAGGTATTCCGTCGTCTCCCCGGTTTCCTTGTTCCGCGTCATCACCCACGGAATCACCTGGGACAGGGAATCTGAGGCGGCGAACAGAACCTCGTCCGCGATATTGATGTGCCAGTGGATGCCCTCGGCACGGCCGCGCTCCGGATCCCCCCCGCCGACTTTCATCAGCAGGGCGACCGACCACGGACTGTTGGCGCTGTCTGACTTGAAGTACGTGTTGACGTACTTCGTGTCACCCGTGAAGTGCGAGGGCCAGTGGCACTGCTCGCAGGTCTCCTGGGCGGGGCGAAGGTTGTGGATCGGCGTGGCTATCGGCCGGGAGTACGCGTTTGCAAGGACTGAGTAAACCTGGTACGCTCCCGACAGCTTCGAGCGGACATACCACCCGGCTCCCGCACCGACGTGGCAGTCGACGCAGGCCACGCGGGCATGCGGAGAATTGAGGTAGGCGGTGAATTCCGGCTCCATCACCTCGTGACACGTCTCCCCGCAGAACTCGACCGATTCCGTCCATTCGAATGCGCGGTAGCTCCCGTACGCAGTGAACAGGAAGAAGATCACGGCGGCAAGACCGAAGAATCCGAGGAACGTGCGCTGGCGCGGGACATTGAGGTCCACCAGGAACGAGAGCCGGCTCGCGGGAAGCCCCCTGCGGAGCCGCCGCCGCTCACGGATCCAACCGTACAGGACCAGACAGAGCCCGAGGACGAGCGGGATCGGAAGCGCGACGTATGCAATTATGCCGATGTACGCCGGCGTGGTGGCCTGCAGAATGTCGACGAACGTCAGAAACAGGATCGCCCCAAAGCTCACGGCGGCGAGCGCCGCGCCAACGATCGAGATAGGATTATAGAGGGACTTCGGGAGATGGCGCATGAGTTGGGGAGAAGAAATCCGGCCGGGTCACGCATCGACCCGGCCGGCACAGTTCAGGACAACTACTTCGTGGACTTGGCGGGCAGAGCGTGCTCGATCTTCGCCCAGTACTCCTTCATGTTGAAACCCTTGAATGTGGGGCTCTTCTCGTTGTGGCACCTCTTGCAGGCTGCCTCGTCCTCCTTGCTGCCCTCGATCAGCCCGGCTGCGACCGCCTTTGCCTTGTTCTCCGGCTTGGAGTGCAGCGTCTTGAATCCCGATGCCGCTCCGTGGCACGCTTCGCACGTGACGCCTTCTTCCTTGGCAAAGGTCTTCTCGACGTTGGCCGCCGCAGCGCCACCGGTGACGTGGCATGCAAGGCATTCCGGCGACTCGGCCGCGGGCTTCTTCAGCCCCTTCTCTTTCCCGATCGCGTTCGCCTTCTCGCTGAGCAGCGTCTTGTAGGCTCCAGCATGCGGGCTCTTCTCCCACTTCGTGTACGTCGCACCCGTCTTCTCCTGCTTGTGGCATGCGCCGCACATCTTCACGCCCGTGTACTTCGCCTGGGCGAGGGACATGCTGCACGCAAACGCCAGCGCAACCGCCAGCGCCATGATGTTGCGAATCGAGATCATGAAAGCAGGTCCTCCTTTGTTACTGTGTTGGCATCCTGCGGGGGGAATCACGACCGAATGTAGCGATCCGATCTGAAAACCGCAAGGGAACTTCCTACCGGTACGCAAACACCATCGCATAAATGATCCACAAAACCATGCAGAAACCGACAGTCAGGGCTGTCCACCCGAACGCCCGCACCGCCCGGAGAACGATCGGCGGATATCCCGGAGCCAGATGACCCTTCAGGGTGTCGGTCTTGACCAGGGCTTCGTACTCCAACGGCTTGTCAATCCGCAATTCTTCAACAGTCATCCGCCCCGTGAAGATGACGATATCCATCGGAAATTTCTCGGGCCTGAGATGGGTGTTGAAGAAATGGATCGTGAAAATGAACCCTGTCGCCAGCAACGCCTCGTCGCTGTGGATGATCGTCGCGACGTTCAGAAACTCGCCCGGGATGAATCGGGTGAAGAATTCAGGGAACCAGAGCGTGAACCCCGTTGATCCGATCACGAAGATCCCCCAGAACACGGCAAAGTAGTCGAACTTCTCCCAGTAGGTCCAACGACCGTACTGCGGGCGCGGCCCCTTCCCCAGGAACCACCGCACGGATCCGATCAGGTCGTGCAGGTCTTTCCTCGTCGGCAGCATTGTGTTGGGGCCGGTCAACATCGCTTTCAGGCCGCCCGACTCCTTCCTGGCCCGGCGCAGGAGATCCCAGATGTGCGCGATGAAGATCACCGACCATGAAGGTTGCAGCAAGACGGTGCACATACCCTGCGGTTTCGAATCCCCCAAACATGTGCGAGAGGACGGAGGCCCACCCGGTGTACGAGAACTTCAGGGTCATCCCGGTCAGCGCAAGGCTGATGAAGCTGATGATCATGATCACGTGGAGCGTGCGGTTGAGCGGAGTGAACCTGACGTACTCCTTCTCAATGACGACGGTTTCATGGATGCCGTCCGCCGAAGATGAAAGCGTGGTCGTGGTCATGCCTTTGTGTCCTCTCCCGCATCGCGTCCTGACGCCTGCCGGCCGGGAGGCCGGGGATCCGCCGGAGGCAACTCCACCTGTGCAGCCGCTGATTCGGCCTCGGCGCGAGCAGCCTCCTCGAGGGCGCGCGCATGTTCACGTTTCATCCTGAGCGCGCGCGGGAGCCAGAGCAGCGTATGCAGGCCGCTGATGGCAAACGTCCCGGCCAGCAGCGCGGTCATGCCCCAGAAGGTCCAGAACAGATAGGGGTACTTGTCGGGATCATGATGGGTCGCATGGGTCAGGTATCCCGCAAATCTCCTGGTTGCCCCCGCATGGCATTTCTGGCAGGTGCCCACGACGTTGTTGTGGCTCAGGTGCGAACGGGGATCGGACACGGGCAGGATGTCGTGCGCCCCGTGACAATCGTAGCATTTCGCCGTCTTCGTGTAGCCGAGCTGGGAAACCTTCCCGTGATACGTGTCGAAATAGGTCGCCGCGATCTTTTCGTGGCACCGGCCGCACTTCTGCATGATGTCCAGCTTGAATCCGTCGGCGTCCGCCCGCCTGATCGTGTGCGCGGAGTGGCAGTCAATGCAGACCGGAGTCTGCTTCTCCGTCTTGCCGGCAGCAGTCGTGTGAACGCTCTGCTCGAACTGCTCCTGGATGCCGTGGTGGCAACGGCCGCACGTGCCTGCCACGTTCTTCCGGTTGACGCTCGACAGCGAGTCGCTGCGACGGACGTTCGCCGTGCGCGGTATGGCAGTCGGTACACATGGCGGTGACCGTCAATCCGCTCTTCAGCAGGCCCTTCCCGTGAATGCTCTCGGTGTAGCGTTCGATGATCGAATGCTCGGTGCCCAGGTACTGGACGGCAGCCTTCTGGCCTTCGCGATGGCAGCTGGCACAGAGGTCCGGTACGTTCGTGGGGAATGTCCGCGATTGGGGATCCTTCTTGCCGAGAATCCTGTGCGTTCCGTGGCATACTTTGCAGTTCGGGGCATTTGGATCACTCTTCGCCTGCAACACGCCATGCATGCTGCCGACATATTGCTGCCCGACCTCCGCGTGACAGGAGGCGCAGTCGACCTGCCTGGTGATCGTCTCGCACGCGCGCGTGCGGGAAGCGCTCACCTCCGAGTGGCACTGGCTGCAGGCCACCTTCGCGTGCCTTGAGTGCGAGAGGTCTGCACCCGCGATGCGGAGGGAGTGGCCGTCCTTCGACGACCGGATGCTTTCGCCCTCATGGCACCGCAGGCAGTCGCTGTCGGCCATGCCCTGCGTGTAGAAGACCTTGCGCACCTTGTGCGGCTGGTGGCAGTCGACGCACGCCGGGAGCACGTGCGCCTCCTTCTCCCAGAGCTGCCCCTGAATCACCTTGCGGTGGACTGTCTCGATTTCCCCGTGGCATGTCGCGCAGGTGGCGGCGATGTTCGCGCGTGCGATGCTCGAGCGGGGGTCCGTGTGCGGCAGGATCATGTGCGCCGTGTGGCACGAGGCGCAGTTCGCTGACACAGAGAGCCCCTTGCGGAGGAGACCCTCGCCGTGGATACTCTCGGAGTAGTTCTCGAGGATGTTCGACTGGTGGATCGGCCTCTGACGCGCGACAGGCGCACCCTCCTGGTGGCATTTCCCGCAGAGATACGGGATGCGCAGCGGGGAGGTGTCGGCGCGATGATTCTTGGACGAGAGGATCTCATGCGTCCCGTGGCACGTCGTACACCCCGGCGCGAGGGGGTCTTTCCGTGCAAGCGCTTTTCCGTGGAGGGACGACGTGTGCTGTTCGGCGATCTCGCCGTGGCAGGTCGCGCACTCGACGCGCGCGGGCGTTCCCTCGTGGGGGAACTCCTTTCCCGCGAGGTCCATGTGGCACGTCACGCACGGCTGGCTCGCATGCACGGACCCCGCAAACTTCTTCTCGTTGACGTAGACCGAAACGGTTTTGCCGCCCCGTTCCGTTGTGAGCGTGACGTCCCCGTGGCAGGCGAGGCATTCCTCGTTTTCCTGCGCGAGGGCGCGGGGGGCCGGGCAAAGGAGGCCCAGACATGCCAGGAGGAATATGCCCGGAGCGAAGCCCCGGACCCGGATCGCGGTATCGGGGCGCGCACTCATGAGCCCTCCCCCTCTCCGTCGTCCTTCGTACCTTCGGCGATCGCCCATTCCTCCCCGCGGATGCGCTTGAGCTCCAGCGGGTGCTCGTCTTCCATCTCCTCCTCGGTCAGCGTCCCCTTCCAGAATGCAAGATTCAGGGGGTAGGAAGACGGATTGAAGATCACGAAGTAGAAGTGCCAGACGATGATGGCAAGCGTGGCCAACCACGCCTCGTAGTAGTGGATCGTTCGTGCGACGTCCCAGCCCAGCTTGGTGAGCAGCCCCAGGAAGGTGTTGTCGAACCAAAGGATCACCCCGGTGATGCTCATGACGGCGGTGCCCCAGATGAGGGCCCAGTACTCGGCCTTCTCGACGTAACTGAACCGGTCGAGTAGCGGCTTCTCGTCCCGGATGCCGACGTTGTAGGCCAGCACGCCGATGAAGTCCGAAATGTCCTTCCCGACCGGGAGCATGTCCTTCAGCAGCTGCTTCCCGCGGGGGACGGCAAGCAGATAGTAGGTGTGGTAGAGACTCGCGCCGACCAGCACCACCGCCGCGACGCGGTGGATGATGCCGCGGAGGTCAAACATCCACGGGCTGATCTGCCGGAACGGCGCAACCCACCAGGCGTCCGGGAAGCGGAGCGCGAAGCCGGTGAGCACCAGCGTAATGAAGCTCGTGAGCAGCAGGCTGTGTTGGATCCGCTCGCCGAAGGACATCCGCAGGTAGAGGCGGTTGCCGTGGCGCGGCCGCTGCCGGACTCCCCGCCGGTACTCGAGCTGCGTTCGGGATTTCCTGAAAAAGTCGAGGATGTTGTGAAAGGCCATCCCGCCGATCGTCACGGTGATCAGCAGGATGTACGTCGACGCCACCCACCGCAGGAGATCGTTCTCGGACTCCGCGGCGATCACGTGTACCGTGCCCTTCGCGAAGTTCGCCGTCGCCCCGGGATGGCACTCGCCGCAGGTTTTCGGGAGGTTGTCCTTGTGGATGCTGGAGCATGGGGTCGGAGGACGAACGGATGGAATGGACACCGTGGCAGCTCGCGCAGTTGGCTGCTTCCACGGAGCCGGCGCTGCCGGCAAGACCGTGATAGCTGTCCTGGAAGGTCCTGAAGCGATCACCCGCCAGGCCGTACTTTGCCGTGAGGCGGACCGATTCGTGGCACGGCTTGCAGACCTGACCCGACACGTTGACCGGCGCGATCGGCGCCCGCGGATCGTCGTGCGCGAGGATCGTGTGTTCGCCGTGGCAGTCGGTGCACGTCGCCGACTCCCGCACGCCTTTGCCAAGCGCAACCCCGTGGGCGCTCTGAAGATACTCCTCTTTGATGTCGCCGTGGCACTGTCCGCACGTCGCCGCGATGTTCAGCTTGTACACCCGCGATTCCGGGTTCGATCCCTTCCGCATCTCGTGACTGCCGTGGCAATCGGAACAGGTGGCTGCGAGCTCGTTCCCGTGTTTCATCGCCTGGGCATGCACGCTCTTTTCGTAGCCGGCGATGAACCCGGCGGAGGGGGCGACCGCCGCCTTGACGTCCGAGTTGTCCAGATGGCACGCCAGACACATCGTCGCTTCGTGGGTCCTGCTGGTGGGCGAGGACGTGTCCGCAGCTGCGACCGCCTGGTGTTCGTCATGGCAGTCCACGCATGTAGGCGCGCCGGTCACTCCCGCGGCAAGTGCAACACCATGATCCGAAGCCATGAACGCGGAGATGATGGCGCTGTGGCATCGCGCGCACGTACCCATCACGAACTTCTGATGGGCGTGGGCGTCCGCGCCCGTAAGCCGCTCAACCGCGTGGGGCCGGTGACAATCCGCGCATTGCAGCCGCTGTTTCCCCGGCGTCTTCGGGTTCGCATGGATGCTCATGGCGAAGTTCACGTACTGCGAATCGCTGTGGCAGCCGGTGCAGTCCACCGGCTTGATGCGGCGTGCGTGAGGGAGCTCGGAAGGGTTGAACCCTTCATGACAGGAGACACAGCCGAGGTCGGCGTGGACGGATTTCCGGAACACGTTCCGGTCGACGGAGAGGGAGATCTCCTTCCCGCCTTTCGTCATGGTCAGGCCCTGCTCGCCATGACATGTCAGGCATTCCTCGTCCGTCTGCGCGATAAGGGGGGATGACGCAAGGGTGAGGCAGAAGAACAGGGCAAGAAATCCAGCTGGCTTCATCAGGTCCCGGTGATTGACTGCTACCATCACATCTGTGTCCGGTCGGTAGGGTCAATACCTATGCCAAACCCCGATGCGGAGAAAGTGTTGAATTTTGCCACAATTGCCCCGAAAGTGCCTAAAATCTTCCCAGAAATGGAAGTCCCGAGGAGCAACGGTGGGAAAAGGGTGATGTGACTAGACGCTCAGGAGGTCGTCGACCCGCTTGGATACGGTCCCGATCTCGAAGGGCTTGTAGAACACGGCGTCCGCGGTTGCGCAGCTCCGAATCTAGATCCATGTCCTTCGGACTGTAGACATAGAGGATGATGATCGGGAGCGCAGGGTGCAGCTGCCTGAAGGCATCGATGCGGTCGACCAGTCGTCTGGACGGCCCTTCGTCGACCAGGATGAGGTCCACCGCCTCGACTCCTCGCATCTCCTCCTGCAGGACGGAGATGCCCGGGGCCGTGAGCGACCCCGTACCGGTCACCGAAAAGCATGGAGAGGCTCAGGCAGAAATTGGGGTCGGGGCTGACGATCAGGATCGTCTTCCTCCCTTCGTCCCCATGTTGCTCAGCAACCCGGACTTCCCTTTTATCCTGGACCGTCCCCATTCTCACCGAATATGCAGGTCGTGTTCGACGTCTTCGGCCGCGATGATATATTCCCGTACAACCCTGGGCTTCACCGTCAGTACCGGCGCGGTGGACATTCTGACCGCTTTTTCTGCCACGCTGCCCATCAGAACATGCTTGAGACCCGTCCGCCCGTGGGTTGCCATGACGACGAGGTCGATGTGCTCGTCCGAAACAAACTTGCAGATCTCCGCGGCCGGGTTACCGAGGCGGACGATCTGACGGACATGCATGTCGGCTTTGATGTTTTGCTCCACAAACCTGGCGAGGTTATGCGTCGCTTCTTCAAGTGTTTTCTGATGCGCCGGGTCCGCGCCTTGCGACCCCTTCGAACCCCTGTGGTTGGCAGGTTCAGCCACATACATGATTGACAACTCGGACGCATACAGAAGCCCGAACGTCGAGGCGTGATCCATGGCGGCCAGCGAGAACTCGGACAGGTCCGTCGTCACAAGTATCTTCTGCAAGTAGACCATCGTTCAATCCCCCGAAGTCAATGGGCATGGTGGTCAAGATATGTGCCAACCGTACCTGCCCTGGCAGAAGCGCGGGAGTGCATTTTCCGTTCGAATCGAAATCCGGAGGCGGAACCCGTTGAAACGGCTTCCAAATTGTGGGAAAGCGCGGGGAGAAATTCCTACGGCTGCAAACTGATCTGCAGCTCCTCGATCTTGCGGTAGAGCGATGAGAGGCTGATCTTCAGGGCTTTTGCGGTGGCTTCCTTGTTGTGCTGGTGAGCGCGAAGGACGTGCGTGATGAATTGTCGCTCGAAGTCGTCCACCGCGTCCTTGAGCGTCCGGTTGGTGTCGAAGGGGTGCATGGAGTCCGGCCGGACATTGAAGAGACCGGGGAGATCGCCCTTGGTCACGATCGATCCGTCGGTGAAGATGATCGCGCGCTCGATGATGTTCTCCAGCTCGCGGATCTCTCCCTTCCACTGATGCGCCAGGAGGTACTTCATGACCTCGTTATCCACGCCCTGCACATCTTTCCCCATTTCCCTGGGCGTATTTCGCCACAAAGTGCTGGACCAGGAGCGGGATATCGTCCATCCGCTCGGCCAGGGACGGGAGATTGATCTCCACGATGTTCAGCCGGTAGTACAGGTCCTCCCGGTACCGCCCCTCTTCGACCTCCTTGGTCAGGTTCTTGTTGGTCGAGGAGATGATCCTGACGTCCACCCCTGCCGGGAGCACCGTCCCGACCGGCGTGATCTCCTTCAGCTCAATCGCCCGCAGCAGTTTCACCTGCAGATGCAGGGGGATCTCGCTGATCTCATCCAGGAACAGTGTCCCTCCATCCGCCGCCTTGAAGAACCCCTCCCGGTCCATCGTCGCCCCGGTGAACGCGCCGCGCTTGTGCCCGAAAAGCTCGCTCTCGAAGAGATTCTCGACGATCGCGCCGCAATTCACGGGGATGAACGGCCCGGCACTCCGCTTGCTGTTATAGTGGATGGCCCGGGCCACCAGCTCTTTCCCCGTTCCGCTCTTCCCGTTGATCAGCACCGTCCCGTCCGTCGCGGCGACTTTCTTGATCGTCTCGAACACGCGGTGCATTGCGGGACTCTGGCCGATGATGTTCCCGAAGTCGTACTGCCGGTTCAGTTCGGTCCGGAGCAGCTTGTTCTCGAGCTTCAGCTGCTTCGAGGCAAGCAGACGCTTCACCTTCACGAGCAGCTCATCGAACTCCACAGGCTTCAGAATGTAATCGACCGCTCCCTGGCGCAGTGCCGAGATCGCGGTCTCGATCGACCCATAGGCGGTGATGATGACCACGAGCGTCTCGGGGCTCACCTTGCTCACGTTCTCCAGCAGCTCGATCCCCTTCATCTCGGGCATCTCGAGGTCGGTCAGAACCAGGTCGATCCCGTCCTCGCGGATGATGTCCAGCGCCGCGCGTCCGTTCGGCGCCTCGCGCACCCGGTAGCCCTCTTTGGCCAGGATGAACGTGAGCGACTCCCGGATGATTTCTTCGTCATCGACGATCAGGATCGATTCAGGCATTCTGATACTCCTTTGCGTTCAACGGGAGCAGGATCGAGAACGACGTGCCCTGCCCGGGCACCGAGTCCACGACGATGTCTCCCCGAAAACTCTTCACGATCCCGTAGCTGACCCAGAGTCCGAGGCCCGTCCCTTCGCCCACGGTTTTCGTGGTGAAGAACGGCTCGAAGATTTTCGGCAGATGCTCCGGGATAATGCCGTGGCCCTCGTCGGTGATGGTCACGCGCACGAACTCTTCGTCCCGCTCGAAGTTTGTGGTGATCGTCCCCTTCGCGCCGGCCATGGCGTCCACCGCGTTCAGCAGCACGTTGATGAACACCTGGGAGATCTGGTCGGGAACCAGCGTCAGGATCGGGATCGGCCCGCGCACGTGGGTCACGAACGTCACGCTCTTGGCCTTCTTCCCCATCTTCACGATCTCGACTGCGTCGGTGAGGAGCTTGACGAGGTCGGTCGGCCGGATCTGGTAGTTCGATGGCCGCGAGAAATCCACAAGGTCGCGGATGATCTTCGTGATGCGGTGGACCTGCGACTGCACGAGCCCGAGCTTCTCCTTGGCCGCTTCGTCTGACAGCGTCCGCATCAAAACCTGCACGATAGAGGAGATCGACGCCAGGGGGTTCCCGACCTCATGCGCGATGCCCGCCGCAAGGGTCCCGATGCTCTCCATCTTCTGCGAGTGCATGAGCTGCTGTTCGAGCGCTTTCTGCTCGGTGATGTCGCGGTGCGCGCCCAGGTAACCGATCACCCGTGCGTCGCCGTCGATGATCGGCGAGATCAAGAGCTGTGTATAGACCGCCTGCCCGTCCTTCCGGCGGTTCTCGATCTCTCCGTTCCAGACCTTTCCGGCGCTGATCGCGGCCCACACCTTCGACCAGAACTCGCGGGGGTACTTCCGGCTGCTGATGAGGCTGGGGTTCTTCCCGATCAGCTCTTCTTTGTTGTAGCCGGTCACCTTCTCGAAGGCGGGATTGACGTAGATCATGCGCCCGCTCGCGTCGGTGATCTGGATGGGGTTGACGGTGTAGTGAACGACGTTCGAGAACCTGAGCAGGTCGAGCTCCTGCTCTTTCCGTTTCGAGACGTCCCGCGCAATGATATAATAGAGGTTGCGGCCGTTGTTCTCGAACCGCGAGATGAACAGCACCGCGTCGATGGGCTTTCCCCGGGGGCGCTTGATGCGCACATCTACCTCGCGCATCAGCCCGTCGGCGGTGCAGGCGGCGAAATCCAGCGGGGGTGAGTCCGGGGCGAGCACATCGGAGAATTTCATGTCGCCCCCGGGCGCGGCTGTCAGGCCGAAGAATTCGCGGGCCCGGGCGTTGAGCCCGAGGATCGTCTTCTCCTCGGACACAACGAGGCACATATCGGGAATGACATCCAGCAGAAAGAACGATGTAGGAGCAGAGGGACGCATATTGCCGTATCATTAATGATACCCATTTGCGCCCCGAATTTCAACGAATCCCACCCTGCCTGGCGCCGGAGAAACACAAAGGCCGGCGCCACCCTTTCGGGGGCGACGGCCTCATGCTGCCGGCGCGCCTGCTGCTAGCGCGTCAGGTCTATCCGCCAGTCGGCGTTCTCCCGGACAAGGAGGATCAACTCCTCATCGGACGAACCATCGCAATACCGCATGGTGAGTTCCACCGCAGCGTGCCGGGTATCTTCCCAGAGGTCTTCCGCTTCCAGCGAAAGAAGCCCGCCGTGCGTGTCGATCTCGGCACGGTTCCGGGCGAAGATCGCGGCCAGCTTGTCCTCGCCGATACCCTGTTCGGAGCACTTCGGGGAGCATGGCCATGACGGCACTGTTGTTCCCTGCGGCGACCTCCTTCACGAACCGCTCCACGACCACCGATGGGTGCGGTTCGACGGAGGCAAGCCATCCGCTGG
This sequence comes from uncultured Ignavibacteria bacterium, assembly GCA_963701735.1. Classification (GTDB taxonomy): domain Bacteria; phylum Bacteroidota; class Ignavibacteria; order UBA10030; family UBA6906; genus CAWABB01. The sequence continues at coordinate 35,146 of CAVPBI010000002.1, forward strand.
AGAGATACGATTCGAGGAAGACGTCCATGGTACGCTCGTCGTTCAGGGGTGCACAGACTTCAGTTGACTTTCTGTCTGAATATACGAACGAGATCGCCGTTTGTTTATTACTCGAACGTTAAATCTGCGTTAAAAAATGTTCACGGTTCCGCTCGCAGTCGCTCCACCCCTGACGTCGGGTGATCGTCTCCGGGTCACCGTGAGGCGTGCGTGCCGGACCTGGTCACCCGGGAGCAGTCACCCGATGGGCGGGGCAACTTCGCAGGTGTTTGATTATCTTGCTGATGAACGAACTCACCGCAGGTGACGATGGAACACGCGGGCCCATCCACATACGTCGACTATCTTCAGCGGGCCTCCTCCCGCGAAGGGGGGACCCCGCGTGCAACGGCACCCGGGGAGTGTTCCTCTCCCTCGGGAGCGCGTTGCAGGTTGTGTATGGCCGGGGCGCTTCTCTATGAGCGGGAATACCCCCTCAAGGCGGCCGCCCTGAAGGAGTTCTGGTCGGCAACCCTGCCGGACGTGCCCCTGGCGGAGCTGGCACCCTCCATCCGGGGCAGGGAGTACCGCTTCGTGTCGAAGCGGAAGGCATACAGAGACGGGAAAAGCGTTCGACTGGGGTTGATCGATCCGGATGAGCGCGCATCGGGGGGATTCATCAGCGTCGGCCGGTGCGCGATCGAGCCACCCGCACACGCGGCCATCTACCAGGCCGCCGGGAAGCTTCTGGCCTCGCCGGAGGCCGGTGGGCTCGCCTCCGTCCTCCGCTATGTCATCGTCAAGGGGGACGAGAACGAATACCTGGTCCTCCTGAACATCGGCCCGATGCATCCGGCGGTGGTCAAGGCGGCGGGTGCGTTTTCGAAGCAGCTGGCCCGGCAGGCCCCCGGGGTGAAGTCCCTCCTCCTCTACGAGGACACGACTGGCGGCCGATACTATCTCGGGTCGGAGCGCGGCAGGGTGCCGAAGATAAGGAAGATCTTCGGCCGGGAGACCCTCCTGGTGCGCGCCGAGGGGCGCCCCTTCCTGTTCGGCCCGCTCGCGTTTTCGCAGGTGAACCGGAGCATGATCGAGCCGCTCGTGCGCGGGGTCAGGACAATGCTCGAGCCGCGTGCTTCGCAGACGCTCTTCGACCTCTACTGCGGGTACGGCCTCTTCGCGCTCTCGCTTGCCGGCGGCGTCCGGGCGGCGGTCGGCGTGGAGTCGGGACGCGATGCGATCGATGCGGCGCGCGCGAACGCAGAACGCCACCGCATCCGCACGGCCCGGTTCATGCAGAGTGACATTTCGGGGCAGACGATCGGAAGAGTGATGCGCGACGCGGCGCCGGGCGACGCAGTCATCCTCGACCCGCCCCGGGGAGGCACGGCGCCGGGGGTCATCGAGGGAATCGCAGCGCGTGCGCCCTCGCGCGTCGTGCACATCTTCTGCAACATCGAGGGGATCAAGGGTGAGTTGAAACGGTGGGTCTCCCACGGGTACGTCGCGCGTCAGGCGGTTCCCTACGACCTCTTTCCGGGGACCGCAGCTGTGGAGGTCATGGCGCTGCTGACCCCTGCACCGTGACGCGTCCGGATCAGGGCTGCATGTCGAGCCCTGTCACGCCTTCTTCTTCTTCCACTTGTTGAACGCGAAGACGAGCTGCTGGTAGAACTCCCGCGCGTCGTTCGGGACAAGGTTCAGGTCCTTGCTCTTGTACGGCGTGTTCCACCACGGGAGGAGAAACCGCATCCCGCGATACCCCGCGTACAGCCGGAGATGCACCTCCGCTTTGCCCGAACCGAACCCGAACGAGTACGGCGGAAGGACATTCAGAACCACCTCGCGGAACCAGTCCCTGAACCGCAGCCGGTCGTACTGCATCAGCCGGCCAAAGGGATCGATCAGCTTCTGCCAGAACATCCGCGCCCGCCGCGACTGCGAATCGCAGTACCGCATCCTCTCGATCTCCGAGAAATCCACCGCGAGCGTTGCGCCGTCGCGGTAGATCATGCGCACGTGATCCTCCATGATGTCGTAGACCTTCGGCCGTCCGCGCAGGAACGGGAGCACGCCCAGGTACCAGAGCGACAGCGCGTACCAGAGGCAGAGGACGATGACGATCGCCCCGGCGATGATCTGCGTCGAGAGATCGAACGAATGGTACTTCCCCGTGTAGCGGATGTACGCGAAGATCGGGAGGATCGGGATCAGCATCGCGATCAACGGCGGCAGGATCCCCTTCGCGGTGGCCCAGAACGACAGGCGCGCGCTTGACGCCTCGTACAGCTTCTTGACGGCCATCTCTTTCCGCTCGAAGAACTCCTTGGATTCTTCGCCGGAGAACATCTGCCCCATCTTGTGCCCCGAGCGGCTGAGATACTCCGCCGCCTTGTCCCACTGCTCCGCCTTTTCATAGTGGAAGGCCAGCAGCTCGTAGAATTCCATGAGCCGGTCCGCATACAGCTGCTCGATGGCACGGGCAATCGAGGCGTGCAGCTCCCTCCGCTTGTTCAACAGAATCGTGTTGTACGCCACCTCCTGGATCAGGAAGTGCTTGAACAGGAAGTCGTACTCGCGGGCCTCGTCCTTCTTCAGAACCAGCTCGAGCGAGCGAAGATCCTGCAGGTTCCCCTTCAGGTCCGTGTCCTTCTCGACGACGCGCTCCAGCAGGGAGGCCGAGAATTCGCGCCCGATCACCGACGCGCGCAGCAGGACCTCCTTGATGCTGTCCTGCATCCTGTCGATCCGCGCCATAATGATCCCCTGGATCGTCTCGGGCATCCCCGCCTCGAGATTCTCCGAGATGAGCTCGACCTTCCGGCGCCGCACGGCGATCTTCTTCTTGTCCAGCAGCGTCTTGATGATCTCCTGGATGAAGAAGGGATTCCCCTCTGACCGCTGAAGAATGAGGTCCTCGACGACCTGCGGAACGCTGTCCGCCCCGAGCCGGGCACGGATAAGCTTCGATGCGTCTGCTTTGCTCAGCCGGTTCAGGTCGATCAGCTCGCCCTCTTCCATCAGTTCCCCCGCGTGGGCGTATTCATCGCGGAACGTGAGGACGAACAGCGCCAGCACCACCGAGGTGGTGCGCGAAAACATGTACTCCAGCAGCTCCTGGGAGAAGCGGTCGATCCAGTGGAGATCCTCAAGGATGAACGCCGCACGCCGTCGGAGCGCGAATGCGCTCAGGAACGCCCGCACGGCCTGGAACACGCGCTGCTTCCGCACGGTGTCGTCGACCTGCGCCAGCTGGTCGTACCGGAGCGAGAGCAGCGTCCCCAGGTACGGCTCGTGCTCTTCCATGCCGAGCGAGGCGACCGCCTGGTGAAGCCGGTGCCTTCCCTCGCCCTCGCTCGCGTCGGGTGTGATCCTCAGGATGTTCTTCAGGAGCGAGGTCCAGAGGAAGTACGGCGTGTTCGTCTCGAAGCTCGAGCACGCCCCTTCGAAGCAGGCAATGCCGATCGCGTATGCGTGCTTCACCAGCTCCGCCTTGAGCCGCGATTTGCCGACGCCGGCTTCTCCGCGGATAAACAGGCGCACCTGGTTGCGGCGCTCGACCTGCGCCAGCCCGGTCTTGATCGCCTGGATCTCACGCTCCCGCCCGACGAACGCCTCCTGCGTGAGCTGCTTCCGGATCTCGCCGTCGGTCAGCAGCCCCTTCAGCTTGTAGACGTTGACGGGAGTCGTCTTGCCCTTGAAGATCTTCGGCATCGGGTTCTCGACGGACGCGATGCCCGACACGAGGCGGTAGGTCTCTTCCGTGAGGTAGATCTCGCTGCGTGGAGCGATCTCGACGAGCCGTGCCGCCAGATTGACGGTGTCGCCGATGACCGAATAGTTCATCCGGAGGTCGTTGCCGACGTTCCCGGCGATCACCCAGCCCGAATGCAGTCCGACATGGAGCCCGAGCGGGATGGGTGTCATCGCGGCGCTGCGCAGGTTGAATCGCTCGATCTCGGCCAGCATTTCCAGCGCGCACCGGATGGCCCGCTCCGGGTCGTTCTCGTGCGCCAGCGGCGCCCCGAAGATCGCCATGATCCCGTCGCCGATGAACTTGTCGATCGTCCCCTCGTACTTGAGAATCACCGAGATGAGGCCGCCGAAACACTCGTTGAGGACCATCGAAACGTCCTCGACGTCCATTTTTTCGGACAGGGCGGTGAAACCTGTGACGTCGGCGAACACGACGGTAACAAGGCGGCGTTCGCTTTCGATCTGTTTTCCTGCGTCGAGGATCTTCTGGGCGAGATCGCGGGGGATGTAACTCTGGATGAGGGCGAAGCCGTCAACGGAGGGGCGTCCGATGGCAAGGGCTTCCTGCGTCGCTGTTCCGCAATGGGAGCAGAACCGGGAACCGTCCGGGAGATCAGCGTTGCAGGATTTACAGACCATGAGCGTCCATCACGTCAGCATGTGACCCGGTTCGAGGCTGCTTCCGGGGCAAAAAAAAGCCGGGGAAACTGTTCAGAATTTGAATATATCCGCTCGCGTGATCAGAAGCAAACCCTGGGAGCCCATTCTGTGATCAGCGTCAGACGCGGAATCGTTTGGTATTTGTGGCGGCCTTCCTGTACATTATTTCAGTGCAGATCGGTGCCAACGCCAATGATTCAGACGAACAGACCTCACCCCGGCGATTCTGACGACGGCGCCCAGGAACGGGCGGGCAGCCACGGTAAGAAATCGCGGATCCCCCGGAAGCGACGCAACCGCCTTCCGAGTTCCGCCGACGTTCTCCCGGGCTCTCAGAGCTCCCAGTTCGACGCGTCCCTCTACATCAACCGGGAACTGAGCTGGCTGGAATTCAATCAGCGCGTGCTCGACGAGGCGCGCGACGAGCGGCACCCGCTCCTTGAGCGGGCCAAGTTCCTGTCCATCGTCTCCACGAACCTGGACGAGTTCTTCATGATCCGGGTCGCGGCGATCAAGGAACAGATCCTCGCGGATGTGGTCGAGTACACCCCCGACGGCATGGTGCCGCTGCAGCAGATCCGGGCGATCCACCAGCGCGTCGAGCGCATGGTGGAGGAGATGAGCCTCTGCTTCTGGCACGACCTCCACCCGAAGCTTCGCGCCGCCGGCGTCCATCTCCTGCGGTTCGACGAAGTCAGCCAGGAGGGCCGCGCCCGGCTCTCCGCGATGTTCGCCCGCGAAATCTACCCGGTCCTGACCCCGCTGGCCTTCGACCCGGGCCACCCGTTCCCCTACATCTCGAACCTGAGCCTGAACCTCGCCGTCGTCGTCAGCACCCCCCGCGGCGAAGAACGCTTCGCCCGCGTCAAGGTCCCCGGCGTGTTCCCCCGCCTGATTCCTGTCGACGAACAGACGCCCGACGGGGGCCCGGCACGGTTTGTCTGGCTGGAGGATCTCATCGCGGACAACCTGGGGATGCTGTTCCCCGGAATGACGGTGAACGAGTCGTACGCGTTCCGCGTGACGCGGAACGCCGACATCGAGATTCAGGAGGACGAGGCTGAGGATCTGATCAGCTCCATCGAGGAGTCGATCCGCCAGAGGCGGTTCGGCTCGGTGGTGCGGGTCGGCATCCAGAAGACGATGCCCGACCGCATCCGGGATATCCTCATCGAGAATCTCGAGGTGACTCCCGACGACGTCTACCAGCTCACGCCGCCGATGGGACTCGGCCACCTCATGAGCCTGATGAAGCTGCCGCGGCCCGAGCTGAAGGACCCGCCGATGAGTCCGGCGAATCCCGTCGTGCTGGGCGAGGGGGAGGATCTCTTCGCCGCCATCAGGCGCCGGGATTTCCTGCTGCACCACCCCTACGATTCTTTTGCGCCGGTCGTACAGTTCATCACCGCCGCGGCGCGCGATCCGAACGTTCTTGCCATCAAGCAGACGCTGTACCGGATTGGGAAGGAGTCGCCCCTCATCCCGCTGCTCATGGAGGCCGCCGAGAACGGGAAACAGGTCGCCGTCCTTGTGGAGCTCAAGGCGCGCTTCGACGAGGAAAACAACATCATCTGGGCGAAGCAGCTGGAGCGGGCGGGGATCCACGTCGTCTACGGGCTGGTGGGTTTGAAGACGCACGCGAAGATGGCGCTCGTCATCCGCCGCGAGGGCGACGGCATGCGCCGGTACGTCCACCTCGGCACGGGGAACTACAACCCGGTGACCGCGAGGATCTACACCGACTACAGCTTCTTCACCGCGCGCGAGGACATCACCGCGGACGCGACCGAGGTCTTCAACTACCTGACAGGATACTCGCGACGCGACGACTACACAAAGCTTGCCGTAGCCCCCGTGACGCTCAGGAAGAAGATCAAGCACCTGATCGAGCGGGAGGCTGCGCATGCGCGCGAGGGACGGCGCGGCAGGATGATCATCAAGGTGAACTCCCTCACCGACCCCAAGATGATTATGGCGCTGTATGAGGCCTCGAAGGCCGGCGTGTCCATCGACCTGATCGTGCGCGGCGTCTGCTGCCTGCGGCCGAGCGTCCCCGGCGTCAGCGACAACATCCGCGTCATCAGCATCGTCGGAAGATTTCTCGAGCACAGCCGGGTGTTCTACGCGTGGAATAACGGGTTCCCGGAACTGTACATGGGGAGCGCGGACATCATGGGCCGCAACCTGGACAGGCGCGTCGAGCTCCTGTTCCCGATCGAAGACCCCGCCTTGCTTGAGTCGGCCAGACAGGAAGTCCTCGAGAGCGCCCTCAGGGACACGATGCGCGCACGGGTGCTTCAGCCCGACGGCACGTATGCCCGGATCGTCCCGACCAGCGGGCAGGATCCCCATGAAAGCCAGCAGTACGCGATCAGCGTCCGTTCTGAGCAGGACCGGCGGCCTGCCGCACCCAGGCCCATCGCGCCGTCTCCGGCAACGCCCGGCACGCTCTGAGCCGGCCGCTGCGCCGGCCTGGCGCTGCAGGATCTGCACGGGACCCTTCCCTTCGGAAGGGTTCTGCAATTTCAGGCCCCCCGACCCCCTCCCTGAGATCGCCTCCCGGACCTGCCCACACCCCGCTTGTTTCTGGACCGGCTTCTTGCTATGTTGGCACCACTTACCCTTGTTCTCTTACGTTTCCATCCAAGCGCAGGATCCGACGGCTTCGCCTGCCGGGTTCAACCCTCCCGATAGCACGCCATGGACCTGCCCTCATATCGGTCATCATCCACGTGGAGGAAATCCCATGCAAGCAGGCGGAGATGCAGGAAAAGGTGGCGCGAAGAACACGCTCACCATCACTGATAATCGCACCGGGAAGCACTACGAGGTCCCGATCGAGAACGAAACCATCAAGGCTCCGGACCTGCGCCAGATCAAAGTCAATCCGGACGATTTCGGTCTGATGACGTACGATCCCGCCTTCATGAATACCGCCTCGTGCAAGAGCACCATCACGTACATCGATGGCGACAAGGGGATCCTGATGTACCGGGGATACCCCATCGAGCAGCTGGCAGAGAAGTGCTCGTACCTCGAAGTGGCGTACCTGCTCGTGTACGGCGAGCTCCCCAACAAAGCCCAGCTCGAAGAGTGGGCCACGCATATCACCACGCACACGTTCGTCCACGAGAACATCAAGAAGCTGATGGATGGCTTCCACCACGACGCCCATCCCATGGGGATGTTCGTCAGCACGATCGCCGCGCTCTCGACGTTCTACCCGACGGCCAAGCGTATCAATGATCCTGCAGAGCGGACGCTCACGATCTACCGTCTCATCGGGAAGGTCCCGACGCTGGCGGCCTTCGCGTACCGCCACAGCATGGGCATGCCGTATGTCCATCCGGACAACGAGATGAGCTATGCCGGCAACTTCCTCAGCATGATGTACAAGGTTGCCGAACCCCAATACAAGGTGAACCCCGTCCTCGAGCGCGCCCTGGATGTCCTGTTCATCCTCCATGCTGACCACGAGCAGAACTGCAGCACCAGCGCGATGCGCGGCGTCGGCAGCTCCCATGTGGATCCTTACAGCGCCGCCGCGGCCGCAGCCGCCGCGCTGTACGGCCCGCTCCACGGCGGTGCGAACGAGGCCGTGCTGCGCATGCTCGACGAGATCGGCAGCCTCGACAAGATCCCCGCGTTCATCAAGGAAGTCAAGGAAGGAAAAGGACGCCTTATGGGCTTCGGACACCGGGTGTACAAGAACTATGACCCCCGGGCGAACATCATCAAGCGGCTCGCGGACCAGGTCTTCGAAGTGACCGGGCGGAATCCGAAGCTGGATATCGCCCTTGAGCTGGAACGCATCGCCCTGCAGGACGACTACTTCGTCAAACGGAAGCTCTACCCGAATGTCGACTTCTACTCGGGCCTGATCTACCAGGCGATGAAGTTCCCGGTCGACATGTTCCCGGTGCTGTTCGCGATCGGGCGCATGTCCGGCTGGCTGTCGCAGTGGCAGGAAATGCTCCTGGACGGTGATCAGAAGATCGCCCGCCCGCGGCAGATCTATCTCGGCGCCCCGAGGCGCGATGTCCCAATGTTGAGCCAGCGCGCCTGACGCCCACCCTTACCCCCGTCCCGTCCCGCCGCAGCGGGACGGGACGGCCGGGTCAGCTCTTTCAACCCGACCGCCATGCGCTCACTCTCGGTGCTGCAAACCTGCTTTTCCCGATCATGGGGAGGCCTGGAAATGCAGGCGCTCGAGATGTCGGCGTCCCTCGCCGCGCACGGTCACCGGGTGACGCTCGCCGCCCTTCCTGATTCGCGGCTCCTCTCCGCTGCTGCGGGGCGCGGCATCTCCACCATCCCCCTGGCGATGCGCGGGTACATCCACCCCCTCCTTACCGCGAAGCTCGCCCGCTCAATCAAGGAACTGTCCGTCGACGTGGTGCACGCACAGCACTCGCGCGACATCGCGACCGTCGTCCCGGCCGTCCTCCTGTCGGGCCGCCGGCCGCCCGTCATCCTGAGCAAACGCGTGGGCTCCATGGTATCGAAGCGCGATCCGTTCCACCGGCTGACGTACAGGCACGTTTCGCGCGTGCTGGCAGTCTCGTCCGTCATCCGCACGAACGTGATCGAGACGACCCCCGTTCCGCCGGAGCGCGTCACGGTCCTGCACGACGCGGTGGATACGAGGCGCTTCAACCCTGCGACGGTCGATCGGCAGGCGTTCCGTCGAACCCTGGGAATCGGTGATGAGACGATTGTCGTGGGCTGCCTGGGGAGGTTCTCGCCCGGGAAGGGGCACGAGGAGCTGCTTCACGCGGCCGCTGTCGTGCGTGACAACTATCCCGGCGTGCGGTTCGTGGTCGTGGGAGAGGCCAGCTTCGGAGAGGAAGCGTACGCAAAGAACGTTCGGGACCTTGCGGCCCGGCTGCATCTCGAAGAAACCGTCATCTTCGCGGGATTCAGACCCGATGTGCCCGAGGTGATGGCGGCGTTCGACATCTTCGCCTTCCCATCGCACGCCGAGGCGTTCGGCATGGCGCTCATCGAGGCGATGGCGATGCAGAAGCCTGTTGTTGCCAGCAGCTCTGACGGCGTGCTCGATATCGTGCAGCAGGGGGTGTCGGGGGTGCTGGTGCCGCCAAAGAACGCGCTCGCCCTCGCGCTGGCGCTCACGAGGCTCGTCGACAATCCCGACCTGCGCACGCGCCTTGGGCAGGCCGCACGCGAGCGGGTCGTGGCTCACTTCGATCAGGAACGCCAGACCGATTCGCTGGAGGCCGTCTACGCCTCCCTGCTCAGATCCGCGTCCCCTACTTCACCCAGACGATCGTAATCCCCCGGTTCGCGCCGCCCAGGTCAGAGTCGGCGTACGAACCGACCGCGATGCGCAACTCCCGTGTCGCCTCGTCATCCAGCGCGTAGTTCTCGCCCGCGATCACTGCCCTGAACCTCGCGCGCCTGCGGAACGCCCAGTTTCTGACGACCTCCCGCGTGGTCCCTCCACGCCCGGAGCTTCCGTAGCCGTGAACGACCTTCAACACGCGGTGCGACGCCGAACGCATGATGCGTGCGGCGGCATCGTCCAGCTCCTCCTCCACGTCGTCCGGATGCCGGGGAGGATGTGCAACGTCGACCGTGACGAGAGCCCCACTCACTCGGCCCCGCCTTTGAAGCGCCTCAGCCTGAGCGAGTTGCTTACGACCGAGACGGAACTGAACGCCATGGCGGCCGCGGCCAGCACGGGGTTCAGGAGCCCGAGTGCGGCAAGCGGGATCCCCACAACGTTGTAGGCAAATGCCCAGAAGAAGTTCTGCCGGATCGTCCGCACCATCTGCCGCGAGAGGCGGATGGCATCCACGAGGGCCATCAGGTCCGGCCTCATCAGCGTGATGTCCGCGGCTTCCATTGCGACGTCCGTGCCAGAGCCCATCGCCACGGAGACGTCCGCCTGCGCGAGCGCCGGGGCGTCGTTCACGCCGTCGCCTACCATGAGGACCCGATCGCCGGACCGCTGATACTCCTTCACGGAAGAGATCTTATCCTCGGGACTGAGGCGGAAGAGCACCTCGTCAACTCCTGCCGCCGAGGCCACTGCCTTCGCGACACCGCCGGCGTCTCCCGTAAGCATGACAGGCTGAAGCCCGAGACTCTTCAGCTGTGCGATTGCCGCGCGCGACGACGGGCGTATGGCATCCGCCACGGCGATCGCACCAACGCACGCGCCATTCACCCCGATCAACACCGCCGTAGCTCCCTGGCTTGACCACGTCTCTGCCCGGGCGACAAACGGAGACGGATCCACGCCCTCCTCGCGCATCAAGGCAGCACTCCCGGCCACGATCGTCCGTCCTCCGGCGCGCGCAACAACGCCCAGGCCCGGCTTTGAGGCGAACGAATCGGCGTCCGCAAATCCGATGTTCTGCCGCTCTGCTTCCCGGACGATGGCGCGCCCCACAGGGTGCTCCGACCCGCGCTCCGCGGCGGCGGCAACGGCGAGCACTTCGCCGTCCGTCCACCCCTCCGCCCCCGCCATGCCGATGAACCGCGGCGTGCCTTCAGTGATCGTTCCCGTCTTGTCCAGAAACAGCCAGCGCACGCGTCCAACGAGCTCCAGACTGACTACGTTCCTGATCAGCACCCCGATCTTCGCACCGACGCCCGTCCCGACCATGACGGCGGTCGGGGTGGCGAGCCCGAGCGCACACGGGCATGCGATGATCAGCACCGCAATGAAGGGGACCAGCGCCCCCCCGAGCCCGACGCCACCCACGAAGTACCAGAGGAAGAACGTGATGACGGCGATCCCGATCACGACCGGCACAAAGATCGCCGCGATCCGGTCGGCCAGCGCCTGGATCGGCGCTTTGCCCGTTTGCGCTTCCCGCACCAGACGGATCACATGGGACAGGACCGTCGCCGAACCCACTGCAGTCGCTTCAATCTCAAGCGCCCCGCTGCCATTGACCGATCCGCCCACCACCCGGTCCCCGGGCTTCTTGTCCACCGGCAGGCTCTCGCCGGTCATGAGCGATTCATCCACGGCGCTCATCCCCCGGACGATGCGCCCGTCAACCGGAATGCGCTCTCCCGGCCGGACGACCACCAGGTCGCCGAGCACCAGCAGCGAGGCGTCGACGCGTTCTTCGATGCCGTTGCGCTTCCGGACGGCATGCGCGGGGTTGAGGGCGATCAGCGCACGGATCGTGGATGACGCATTGCCGCGCGCCCGGGCTTCGAGCCAGCGGCCGAACAGGATAAGCGTGACGATGGTGGCCGCCGTGTCGAAGTAGACGTGGTGATCCAGGCCGCCACGCACCGGCATCACCGACACTGCGGCGCTGTACAGAAACGCCGAGCCCGTTCCCACCGCGACAAGCGTGTTCATGTCCGCAGTCCGGTGCCGGAGCGCGCTCCAGGCCCCGCGAAAGAAATTGCGGCCGGCCACGAAGACAACCGGGGCCGTCAGCAGGAGGAGGATCAGGTTCAGCTGGTGGACGGACAGGGGGACGACCCGACCGAACCCCTCGACCATGCCGGCCATGCCGAGCAGCACGACGGGAACGGTGAGCGCAACGCTGAGGATGAGGTCCGACATTCTGGAACGTCGCGCATCCTCGCCCGGATCAGGAGCAGGGACGGAGCCGACGTTCAGCGTGTAGCCTGCCCCCTCGACCGCCTTCCGCAGTGCCTCGAGGTCCGTCTGCGAACGGTCGATCGTGACCGCGGCCTCTTCCGTGGCGAGATTGACCGCGGCCGTGCTCACGCCATCGACCGACGCCAGGGCCTTCTCGACCCTTCTCACGCACGCGGCGCAGGTCATGCCCCCGACGGGGAGGAGTAACGTTTCGATGTTTGGAGTACGCAGAGCCATCTGTTCCTGCCTCAGGTTCCGGTCCGCCCGAGCAACTCCCGTTCGGCGTCCGCTCCAATCCAGCGCGCTGCTCCGGATCCGCTGCGACGCAATCGTGCGGCCTCTGCAAGGGCCTTCGTGCGCAGCGCCGGATTCCGCTTGCCGATCTGGCGAAGGGCCCAGTTGACCGCCTTCTTCACGAAGTTGCGCTCGTCGTCGGCCTCCCGCCTGATCGCCAGAAGCATGGGCCCAAATGCGCTGTCGGGGAGCCCTTTCTGGCTCACGGCAATGCGTGCCATCAGGGAGAACCCTGCCCGCTTGACGAACTCCCGCTTGCGCCCACTCCAGAGGAGCGCTTTCCGTTGGGCGTGGGGCGTGCGCTCAAACAGGTTCGCACACACCTGGTCGCACAGGTCCCACGAATCCAGCTCCCGCGCCCAGCGGTCCATATCGCGTGCAGACATGGCCAACGGATCCGCGAGCATGCTCGCCAGGATGCGGGCTTCATGGATTCCCGATGCCCAGAGATCCTCCGCCAGCCGGTGGTCCTCCCCGAGGCGGCGCGCGATGGGGCGTAAACGGGCAATCGACACCCCGAGGGCCCGTGCGGTGTTGATCCCGTACCGCGCCATTCCCTCCCGGTTCCGCGCATTCTCCATGGACCGGAGTTCCTCGAGGACGGTATCAGCGCACGAAGGCCTCACGCCGGTGCCGGCGTATACCCGGCCTTGCGAATCGCGCTTTCGATATCCTGCCGCGATGCCGCCTTCTCATCGAAGGAGACCTGCGCCTCCCCGATGCTCACCGAGTCGACCCTGACACCGGGGAGCGACGCCAGCTCGCGCCGCACCGCTTCGACACAGTGGCCGCACCCCATGCCGTCAATCTGCACCGTTATTGTCGTCATTGCGACGCTTTCCCGATCATTCCCGCTCATCCGTTTGGTGTTGAGACATGCAACGCACACGTTGCCGCACATCCGCCACAGAAGCCTCTGGAAATATAGAGACACCCTCCGGCAGATGCAACGCGCGTTGCGGAGGAGGGAATGAGTTGGTATCTTCGGTGATGATCACGAGCGCCGCATTTGAACGGATCCTCCGCTCCTCCCTCCCCGCACGTCCAGCGTCGGACATTCGCCAGTGCAGGATTGGTCGACGCCGGCGTTCTGGTCCCCGTGCTCCTCCACGACGACGAGCCCCTTCTTCTGTTCACGCGGCGCACCGACCGGGTCGAGACGCACAAGGGGCAGATCTCGTTTCCGGGCGGGGTGGTAGACCCTGGCGATGCGGACGTCGTCGCCACGGCGCTGCGCGAAACCCACGAAGAACTCGGCGTCGAGCCTGCCTCCGTTGAGACGCTCGGCCTGCTGGACGATCTTGCCACGCCGACGGGGTTCCGGATCACTCCGGTCGTCGGGATCCTGCGAACTCTTCCCCTTTACAGACCAAACACGGACGAGGTCGAAGAGGTTTTCGAGGCTCCCGTCTCGATGCTCCTCAATCCGGACATCTGCTCATCGGAGATCCTCGTGCTCGACGGCCTCGCGCGCAGGGTCTGGACGTATGCGTACGGCCCCCATCGGATCTGGGGCGCGACGGCGTACATCCTCCGCAACCTGCTGTCCTTCGCCACGGGCACATCGCACGAAGCTCCCTGAAACAGACCGCCCCTCCGCGTCTGCATCGACGGGGAGGGGCGGGATGACGTCCGGCTGCCCGGTTACGATTGTGCAAACCCGAGATCCGAAGGAACGAAGCGGGCGCCAACCCGGTAGCCGCGCGATGTTGCGTACCCCTTCAACTTGTCGAACAGAATCGCTCGCGCCCGGTGCAGACGGGACCGCACGGTTCCAATGGGAATCTCGAGCGACTCGGCGATCTCTTCGTACGGCAGCTCCTCGATATCGCGGAGCACGATGACGCTCTTGAACTTCTCGGGGAGCCCGCTGATGGCGCCGGCGATCTCGTCCTCGAAGATGTCATCCACGTCCAGCGCGGCCATATCCCGACGATCGGAGATCTCGCGCGGTGCCATCTGATAGGCGGAGATCTGCTCGTCGTATTCGACGTGGTCAGGCTGTCGCTTGACGCGACGGTACTCGTTGATGTACGTGTTGCGCATGATCCTGTACAGCCACGCCTTCGCGTTGGTTCCTTCTTCGAACTTGTCGAAGAACCGGTACGCCTTCAGGAATGTCTCCTGGAGGAGGTCGCTCGCCTCTTCCTTGTTGGACGTAAGGTAGAGGGCGTAGTTGTAGAGAAGGTCCATGTGCGGAGCCATCTCTTCGTTGAACCTCTTATGCTGTGTGCCCGTCGTAGGCGTTCATGGTTAGTGACTTCCGGCGTTGGGGATAGATGTTCGCTTCTGTCGTTTTATTCGATATAGACGATTCTGATGATTCAATATAACCTCTCTCCAGCCCTTTGTCAAGACCCTACAAGAAAACTATTTGCTGCGATAATTGGTTGATATAACAACAAGTTACAGGAACCAGCTGGAAGCCGCGCGGATGGCCCAAGAATCACAAAAAAAAGGGGCCCAAAATGGGCCCCTGTTGACACCTGCTCCCTGGCTGTTTAGTTCGCGCCGGGGCAGCCGATCCTTTCCATCCCCTTCTTCGCATCGGCGTTTCCGGGGTTCAGTCGGAGGACCTTCCGGTACTCCTCGCACGCCTCGCCCGTGAGCTTCCGGTTCCCCTCGTCATCCCCCTCAACGCGCAGCAGGACCAATCCCTGCGCAAGCCAGAGGTGGGACATGTAGTTGTTCGGGTTCATCTCCACGGAGCGGCGGAAGTGCGTCACCGCTTCGGTGATCCGCTTACGGTTCTCTGCCGGGTCGCCCTTTGGATCCAGCGTCTGCAACACAGCCTGTCCCCATGAGAACCGGCTGTCCGCGTTGTCATACCCGGACCCCTGCGCCTTGCGATAGCCGTCAACGGCTTTTTCGTACTGTTGCTTCTGGAACCAGTACGACGCGCTCATGTACTGCGCTTCGCCGATCTCCTTCTTGTACTTCACCGGGTCGCTCTGCGCCTGGGTCAGCACCTCGTCATACTGCGCCTTCGCCTCGTCGAGGGAGTCCATCAACGAGAGCGTCCGTCCGAGCCAGAGCCGGCCCAGGAGGAAGTCAGGCTTCATGGTCACGGTTTTCGTGAGCAGCTCGTGCGCGCGCTGATAGTTCTTGACCTGCATGTACGATGCCGAGGCGTTGATGTACGCGCTGAGCGAGCGGGGATCGCAGGCGATCCTTTTCTCGAACATCTGCGCGGCCTTGTCGTACTCCTGCTTCTTCATGTACAGCGAGCCGAGCGAGAAATACGGTTCGCAGTTCGTTGAATCGGTCTCGACCGCCGACAGGAGCGCCTTCATCGCGTCGTCCTCGCGGCCGAGGCCATAGAGCGCGATGCCGTATTTGCCCTGGTCTTCCGGCTTGATTGCATTCCGCCGCTCCAGCCCACCGAACGCGCCGATGGCCCCCGCGTAGTCCTTCGTCTCGGCCAGCGAGTACGCGTAGATGCGCCAGACGTCGGCGTTGCTTGAATCCAGCTCCAGCGAGCGCTTCGCCGCCTTTGCCGCCTCGGGAAAATCTTCTGCGCCGAACAGCGCCTTCGCCAGGTTCTGCGAGCCAGGCACACCCTGCGGGTCCAGGGTCGCATATTTCCGCAGTGGAGGAATTGCTTTCTGGTACATCTTCGCCAGCACCAGGATCTCGCCCTTCTCCAGATAGGCCCGCGCATACGTGGAGTCCACGACGATGACCCCCTCGTACTCCTTCACCGCCTCGTTGTATTGCCGCTGCTTCTTGAACAGGCGCCCCAGCGTCATCCGCGTCTCGATGTCCCTGGGATTCAGCTCGATGGCCTTCTGGTAGTTCAGCACGGCCAGCGGCGCCACCCCCTGCTTCGCATACGCAGTCGCAAGGCCCTTGTACACTTCGACGTTCTTGTCGTCGTACTCCTTTGCGAGCGTCAGGACGCGAATGGCATTGTCGACCGAGTCCGCAGCGACCAGCGCAAGGCCGTAGGCACTGAGCACGGCGGGGTCTTTGCGCGCCAGCCTCTCCGCACGGCGATACGCGCTGAGCGCGTTGGGAAGATCCTTCTTCTGCATGTACGCGTCGCCGAGCGTCTTCAGCGCCGCGACGTTCTCGTCGTCGCTCTTCACCGACCCCTCCAGATACCGGATCGCGTCGTCGGTACGTCCCTGCGCGAACGCGATTGCCCCGAGGTAGTATCCGGCTTCGGCCTGTTTCTGGTTGGCCTTCAGGGCGTCCTGAAATCCCGTGATCGCCGCCGCCGTGTCGCGGGCGGTCAGCGACCCCTTCGCTTTCCCGATGAAGTCCTGTGCCGTGGCACCGGCGGTCACACTGATGATGAGCATTGCAAGAACGAGCGTTCTCATGCTTCTGGTCCTACCTGGATGAGAGTTGGATGAGGCGCACCGGCATGGTCTTCGGCACCAGGCCGGCCTCCTGAAAAGCTTTCTGTCCCGGGGGGCTGCTGACGAAGGCGATGAACCCCAGGCTCAGATCGCGAGTCACTTCGCGCGTGTAGATGTAGACCGGTGTTGACAGGGGATAGTAGTACAGATACAGATACGCTTGCGCCGGGCTGAAGTACTTGCCCGCCGGCAGGCTGGTGTCCGGTCTGAACCCGGGCCCTCCGACGGCCATGACGTTGACATCGCCGGCACCCGGCAGCCAGTTCAAAGGCACCAGCCCGATCGCGTTCGGCGTACGCGCGACGGTTTTGACGATATCCGCACTTCGGGAAACCGGCGTTGCGCTGAGCCCGAAGGGGCGGCCCTTCAAAATCGAATCTCTGAATGCCTCGTTGGTGCTCGAGTTCAATCCGCCGATCACGGCTTCGATCACGTGCCCGGTACCGCGCCCCGACCAGGTGGTCCGGGTGCCGCTGAAGATGCTGTCCAGCTCCCCGATCCTGATCTCCTTCTGCTGGTTCGACGGATGGGTGATGACCGCCACCGCCGACTGGGCCACGTGATGCTCCTCGAACCAGATCTTCGCGTCGGTCAGCGCCTTACGCTCGCCGTCGTTCAGCCGCCGTGCGATCGCGATCACGCGCACGCTGTCGGCCGCAAAGGCCGCGACCACCTCACGCGCTTCCATGACGCGGACTTCGATCGCCGACCCCTCGTACTGCGCCTGGAAGTCGCCGACCTCGCGGCGCATCACGGGCTCGATCGCCTCATCCACAGCGACGACGAGCGACCCCTTGGTCAGGGCCGTCGATCCCGGTTCACGGTTGCAGGCCGGGCCCGTTACCGCCGTCAGCACGACGGCGACTCCTGCGGCCAGCGTCACCACGACGTCCCGAGCGCACATACTCCACCACGAAACGATAGAGTCCATAGAGTAAGACCACGATGCCGAGAATTTGCCGGAACTGCGGGGGCGTGCTCAGCGGCACGAGGACGCCGAGTGCCACCAGCCCGCCCACAACCACAGCACCTGCGGAGAGCGCGAGAATCACATAGTGAACGACGCCCACGCATCCTCCCTGAGAGCCGAACGGGGGAGGCATGCCTCCCCCGTCGCATCGGCACTCGCGTCAGGTTACTTGCGGTCGGCCAGCTTGAACTTGAACGGCACCGACACCCAGACGGCCACGGGACCGTTGTTCATGTAGGCCGGCGTGAAGACGAACTGCTTGGCGGCCTCGACCGCGGGCTCGTTGAAGATCTCCGCGTCGCTCTTGATCACCACCACCTGCTTCGCCTTCCCTTCCTTGTCGACCCAGATCTTCACCCAGACCTTGCCTTCGAGCCCGGCGCGCATGGCGAGCTCCGGATACTTGGGCTCGACCTTCTTCACGACTACCGGTTCCTTCTCCACCGGGACGAAATCGGGCGGCGGCCCGTCGTCCTGGATCTGGATGTCCTGCTCGATCTCTACCGCGCCCCCTCGCCCAGTCCTTCACCCACCGGGGCGACTTGCTGACTCATCTCGGTTTGCGTAGCGAACACCTGATCGGCGGTCACCTCCGCATCCGGCACCGGAACGGGCGTACCGACCGTCGGCTTTGCGACCGGAGCCGAGACTGAAATCGGCGGCGGCGTGTTCGCCGCCGCGATCGACGGCGGCGGCCCGAGATCGCTGTACTTCAAGATGCGGACGGACACGGTGGGCGGCTCCTCCGCCTGGAGCAACCCGCCGAGATAGTACGATCCGACAATGCCGAAGTGAATCGCCGTGGAAATTCCCAGCGCGGTCAGCCAGTATCTCTGGTAGTTGCGCTTGAGCTCGACGGCACCGTACTGGCCACCCGCGGCGACTGTCGCTGCTGTGCTTGCCATGTGGTGTCTTCTCCCTTCCCTACGCCTGGGCTTTCTTCAGCAGTTCTTTGTCCTGCTCCGTCATCGGCGCCAGGCTGAACCGCTGGATGTTGGCGAAGTTCGTCAGCTCGTCGATAATGTCGACCAGGTTGATGTACTTGCCCTCCCGGTCTATCTTTATTAACGCCACGACCTTCGGATTAGTTGCCTGCTCTTTCAGGAAGGTCCGCAGCGTCCCCGCAGGGAGCAGCTTCGGCGCCCCGATGCCGGCGCTCCAGTAGATCGCGCCCTCCTTGTCGATCCTGAGCGTAAGCAGGTTTGATTCCGCCACGTCGACCTTCACGTCCTTGTCGGGCGGAAGGTTGATTTCCATCGTCTGCGGCCTGCTCATCGACGTCGTCAGCATGAAGAACGTCAGCAGCAGGAACGCAACGTCGACCAGGGGTGTCATGTCGATGCGAACCCCGAGGCGACGACCCTTTTTCTTCTTCTTGCCTTTGGTTTTTCGCTCTCTTTGAGCGACATCTCCGCCAGCCATATGAGTCTCCTGATTCCGGGATCGTTACGGTTCGACGTTCGCAGCCAGGTTTGTGACCAGGCTGAATCGGGTGATCTGCGTCTTGAGCAGGATGTCCATGACGTCCTCGGTCACCCCGTACTCTGAATTGCGGTCACCCTTGATGACCGTGCGCAGCTTGGGATTCATCGTGCGTGCCTGCACGAGGAGGTTCCCCAGCTGGTCTTTCTCTACCAGGATGCTCGCCTTCAGCTCGTTCTCCTTCCCGAACAGCCGTCCCCGCAGAATCTGCGAGTCGAGCCCGAGAAAGATGCGGCCGTCATCGGCGATATTGATGGTCATGACGTCGGACTCGGGAAGCTTGAACTCCGAGTGCGACGACGGGAGCGTGATCGACACCTCTTCCGGTGGTTTGAACTGCGTCGTCAGCATGAAGAACGTGAGCAGAAGAAACGCCACGTCCACCAGCGGGGTCATGTCGATCCGGACGCCCTGACGGTGTGGTTTGAATTTCGGCATGGGCTTGGGCCTCCGTCCGCCCTTAGTCCGACGTCTTCGTGTTCAGGATCTGGACGACGTTGTAGCTCGACTCGTCGATCATGTAGGTAAAGTTGTCCACCTTCGTCACGAAGAAATTGTAGGCCACGATACCGATGATGGCGGCCAGCAGGCCGAGGGCCGTGTTGATCAGCGCTTCGGAGATACCGATCGAGAGCTGGATGGCGTCAGGGGCGCCTGCGCGGGCGAGGGCGGCGAACGCACGGATCATGCCGATGGTCGTGCCGAGCAGCCCGAGCATGGTCGCGATGGAGGCGATGGTGGACAGCGCCACGAGGTTGCGCTCCAGGAGCGGGGTCTCGAGGCTGGTCGCCTCTTCAATGGCGCGCTGCACTTCCGCCATCTTCTTCTCGTTGTCCAGCTTCTTGTCGCCCTGGATGGCCTTGAAGCGCTCCAGACCGGTGCGGATGATGTTCGCCGCGGAGCCGCGCTGCTTGTCGCATGCCTTGATGGCGTCCTCAATACGGCCGGCCATCAGGTGGCCCTGCATCTCCTTCAGGAACTTCGGGACAGACGCGCGGCCCTGAGCCTTCTTGAGCGAAAAGATGCGCTCGAAGACGAGCGTGAAATCCAGCAGCGTCAGGGTGATCAGACAGCGGCACGACGATGCCGCCGGTGTACACCGTTCCGAGAAGGTTGTTCGGGACCGTGCGCACCTCGCCGTTCGCGAAGTTCGCAGGATTCCCGAGCACGAAGAAGAAGATGATGAACGCGACAGCAGCGGTTGCGAAAATGGCCGCCGTGAGAAAAATGGACTGCTTCATCGGTTACTCCTGTGAATGTGGGTTAGGGTTGCACAGAGTGTGGCGCGAGCGCTAGCCCAGCGTCGCCTCGAGGGCCTTCACGGCTTCTTCCCTCGTCTCGGTGACGTCGAACACGAGCGTCAACTTCGTGATCACGAAAATGTTGTTGATGTTCTTGTTGATGCCGGTCATTTTCACCTTGCCGCCGTTCCGCGAGAAGGTGGTGTGCGTCGAGACCAGCACGCCGATCGCCGTGCTGTTCAGATATGTGACCTTGGACAGGTCGATGATCAGGTTCTTCGTGCCCTGTTCCACGAAGTCCGCCACGGCACTCCGGAGTTCGTCCGTTTCCTCGCCGCCAACAAGCGAACCCTTGACTTCGATAATGCCGATCTTGCCGCTGTGGAGCGTTGTGGTTTTCACCGACATGGTTCCTCCAAAGATACGGGCTAACGATGATGTGAGTGAATCCGCGATCGCCGCAGGCACAGATGATGACATGGGGCGAAACCTCCCGCATGGGGAGAGTACAAACCCGATGCCACCCGGACCCGGCGTGAGGAGAATCCGCCGGCGCCCTTCATATCAACACGTTATCACCTGAGATGTGCCACCCGGAAGTATCGCGCGGACTGCAGAATGCACGGCGATCGAGGCACGCAACAGGAAGGAACGGCTAAACCAGTGCGGGCCAATATAGTAACCGACCCTGCAAATTGCAAGAAACTGCGGGCCGCCAGCGACCTCAAGAATGGCCCTAAAGGCCGTATTTCTTGCGTTTTCTCCAGAGCGTGGTCGGGTCGATACCCAGGATTCTGGCGGCCTCGTCCAGGTCCCTGGCGATCCGCAACACGCGCACGATGTGTTGCTGCTCCACCTCCTCCAGGGACATCGGACGCTGCGACGCATCCCCCAGCGACTGGAACTCCTCCGGAAGATGCTGCAACTGAATGCCGGTCCCGTGGGAGAGAATCAACGCCCGTTCAATGATGTTCTCCAGCTCCCGGATGTTCCCGCGCCACGCGTAGGCGTCCAGCGCACGCTGCGCCTCGGGGCTGACCGTCACGTTCGACCCGCGCTTCGCGACCAGATGCTGGACCAGCAACGGAATGTCCTCGGTCCGCTCCCGGAGCGGAGGCAGCTTCAGCCGCACCGCATTCAGGCGATAGAACAGGTCCTCGCGGAACATCCCCGATTGCACCGCGGCCTCGAGATCCCTGTTCGTGGCCGCAAGCACGCGCACGTCCACCTTGCGGGTCGCCGTCTCCCCGACGCGCTCGAATTCCTTGCTCTGCAGGAAACGGAGCAGCTTCACCTGCGTGGCCGGAGCGATCTCGCCGATCTCGTCGAGAAACACCGTGCCGCCGTCCGCTGCCTCGAACCTGCCCTGTCGGTCGCGGACTGCGCCCGTGAACGACCCGCGGGCGTGGCCGAACAGCTCGCTCTCCAGCAACGTCTCGGCAAGCGCGCTGCATGTGACCGTGACGAACGGACGGGTCGCCCTGCCGCTGTTCCGGTGGACGAGATGCGCCAGCAGCTCCTTCCCCGTCCCGCTCTCCCCTTCGATCAAGACCGAGATCGTGCTTGGAGCCACCCGGAGTGCGAGATCGATCACCCCCTGCATCTTCGCGTTGCGCGTGACGATCTCGCCGGTCCCCTCCCGGCGCGACAGTTCCTCCTTCAGTTCCTGAACCTCCCTGCGCAGGCAGTGATGCTCGAACGCCCGGTCCACGAGCCGCTGGAGATCCGCGAACTCGAACGGCTTCTGAATGTAGTCGTACGCACCCGCCCTGATGGCCTCGACAGCGCTCTCAATTCTCCCGTGCGCCGTCATCAGCATGACGGTCGTGAACGGCGACACCAGCTGCGTCTCCTTGAGGAGCTCAATCCCGTCGATCGGCTGCATCTTCAGATCGTACAGGGCGAGATCGAAGTACCGCTCGCGCAACGCCTCCCGCGCCTTCAGAGGATTCAGGAACGGCGTGACCTCGAACTCCGACGCCTCCAGGGCGATCCGGACCGTCGTGAGGATGTTCTGCTCGTCGTCGACCAGAAGGATGGAGCCCCGTGCCATCGTCAGACTCCGCTGCTGTTCTGATGCGCGAGCGCCGGGATCCGGAAGTGGAAGCTGCTCCCCCGCCCCGGCTCACTTTCCGCCCAGATGGATCCGCCGTACGCTTCGACGATTTCCTTCGCGATAGCCAGACCCAGGCCGACGCTCCCGGGGGTGGACTCGGAAGCCTGTTTCACCTGCACGAACTTGTCGAAGATGCTCGCGAGATACTCGGGAGGGATCCCGTGCCCGTTGTCGCGCACGCTCACCAGGAGCGCTCCGTCGTCCTCGCGTGCGCGGACGGTGACGGTGCCGCCCGGCTCGGTGTGCTTCAGGGCGTTCGTGGCGAGGTTGGTCAGCACCGAGGCCAGCGCCTGCTCGTCCACAACCAGATGCGGGAGCGACGCGGGAAGGTCCGTCTCCAGCGCCACCCCCTTCTCGGTGAACTGCACCTGCAGCGGCCGAAGGATCTGCTCGATCGCCACGCCTGGATCCAGCTCCTCGTTCCTGAGCTGGGCTCTCCCCGATTCGAGCTTGGAGAGCTGGAGCAACTCGCGTGCGAGCTTCGTGAGCCGTACGCAGTCCTGCCGCGCGGAATCAATCAACTCCTTTTGCCGGTCGTTCAGGGGGCCCAGAATCCCGCGGTTCAGGATGTCGACGCTCATCCCGATCGAGGTCACCGGCGTGCGGAATTCGTGCGACAGGGTGGCGATGAAATCGGATTTCATCCTGTCCAGCTCCTTGTACTGCGTGACGTCCTGCAGGATGAGCAGAACCCCGTACGCCATGCCCGCCCCGGCCGCGATCGTGGAGACCGCCGGCCTGAAGAACAGCATCTTCCCGTCCCGCTCGAACTCGAGCGTCCGCACGGCGGAATCCCCCCGCGTGCCATGCCTGGGCCTGCGGCGCTCGAGCAACGCCCGGATGCGCGCGTCGGGGATCACCTGCGCGACCGGCACACCCACCGACCTGGCAGCGTCGATGCCGAAGAGACCGGCCACGACGCCGTTCACGTGCACAATCCTGCCCCCCCCGTCGGTCACGATGATGCCGTCCGTCATGGACGCAACGATGGCCTCGGACTTCCTCTTCTCCGCCAGGATCTGGTCGATGTTCATCTGTTCGTACTGCCGGAGCCGCTCGGTCATCTTGTTGAACTCCCTGCTGAGCTGGCCGATCTCGTCGTCCGAGAGCACGTCGATCTTCAGGTCCAGCTTCCCCCGGCCGATCTGCTTCACGGTGTCTGTGAGCCGCTCTGCCGGCTGGACGACCGACTTCGTAAGCCACGCGGTGGCGATGACGCTCAGCCCCAGCGCGACGATGGAGGCGATAAGCACGCCGAACGCCGTCTGGTTCGCCAGCGAGCGCGTGGTCGTTTCCGCGGCGGTGATCGCCCTCTGGTTTGCGTCGAATACCTGGAAGCTGAGGTCCCGCAGCCGCACGCCCGGCTCGCGCACCCTGCGGCCGTAGTACTCCCGCGCCTCGCCGACAGCACCCTGCACAATCATTGCCCGCATCACCTCCGCCGCCTGCGCATACCGGCGATAGGTCGCCTGGATGGAATCCCGCAGCTCCACATCCTCGGGCAAGTTCAGCCGGCGGAACGCCTGGTCCAGCCACGAGACGAACAGCTCGGAGTTCTCCTGGTAGGTCCCGACAACCGCGACCGTCATCTTCCCCCTCTGCCGCCAGCAGGAGCGAGCTCTCCAGCCGCCCGAGCGCGGTCACCATGTTCTCGGCAGCCAGCACGCCCTGGTAGTTCTCCCGGACGGCGGTCGCGACGGTATTCCCCAGCGTATAGAAATTGTAGATCGACCAGAAGCTCGCAATGAGGTTGAGGACGACGAGGCCCGAAAACGTCAGGATGATCTTGGCGCGCAGCGATTGCATCAGAGCATCACGCCTACGAACGGACCGTGGGCAAACGTTGTGTAGTTGAACTCCTCGTTCGACATGGACCACGTCTGATAGCGCACGCGGTAGCCCACCGCGAGCCCGTCGAGAATCCCGATGCGTGGGAAGAGGAGAACCGCCTCGCCGACCGCCGCCGCCGAAAACCCGCCCGTGAAATTGTAGGCTTCGGTGCTGTAGTGTACAAGCCCGCCGGCACGCACGCTCACCTCCATCCCGGAGGTCCGGTGCCTCACTTCCAGGCCGGTCCCGACGCCGACGCTTGCGATGTTGAACGTGTTGCGTTCCGGTCCCGAGGCCTCGGCCTTTGTGTAGTCCGCCCCCAGCATGATGGGAAGGATCAGTGTCGTCGGACCGGGACCCGTGATCGGAAAGGGGAACGAATAGAGGAGGTTGACGACGATGGATGCGCGCGACTCGCCCTGCTGGTCGAACGACGCATACCCGACGGCGAGATCCATCGGTCCTTGCCTCAACCCGAGCGTGGCCATGACGGCGTCGTAGTCGATCTGAACGTCGGGAGGCGCGGTGTTGCTGGCCAGGGGCCCGAACGTCCGGAACGCCGCGCCCGCCCAGAGATACCGCCACTCCGCCGGCGCGACATCGGCCGGCTCCTCGTACTGCGCCGCAACCCGCACCGCGCACACCAGCAGCAACGCGAACGTGAATAGCACTCCCCGCATCAGGCCTCCCGTGTTTCCGGAGCCACGCCGGTTCCCCGCGGTTCGCCGATCTTCTTGAGCCGCAGCGTCTTCACTGTCTTGCCCTGGACCACCTCCACCGTCGCCTGCCAGCTTCCCATGGACACGGTCGCACCCCGCTCCGGCATCCTCCCGAGCAGCTGCAGCGCATACCCGCTCACCGTCACCACCTCGCGCGATTCCAGCTCGATCCCGAACATCTGCTCGAACTCATGCAGCGAGAACGAGCCGTCGACGAGGACCTCGCTGTCGCTGATCCGCTGCACGAGCGGATTCTCCACGTCAAACTCGTCCCGGATGTCGCCGACAAGCTCTTCGAGCACGTTCTCCAGTGTCACGAGGCCCGCAGTCCCTCCGTACTCGTCGACCACGGCTGCCATCAGTACACGGCGCGTGAGGAATGTGGTGAGGATGGTTTCGAGCGGCATCGTCTCGGGAATGAAGAGCATGTCCCGGCGGATGCTCATGAGATCCTTCCCGGGACCGATCTCTCCCTTGAGGCGGAAGAGGTCCTTGAGGTGGATCATCCCGACAACGTTGTCCATGTTCCGCTCGCACAGCGGGTATCGGGTGAACTGGTTCTCCAGTGCGATCGCGATGTTCTGCTGAATCGTTTTGTCCGTGAAGAGGGCCACCACGTTGGTGCGCGGAACCATCACCTCGCGGACCGACCGCTCACGGAAATCGATGGCGTTCAGCGAAATCGATTTCCCAAGTCCCGAGAGCACGGTGCCGGTCGAGAGCAGCAGCCGGATCTCCTCCTCCGAGTGGCCGCCCTCCCTTTCGCGCCCGGTCTGAATCCCGAGCGCTTTCAGGAACCGGTTGGCGCTTTCGTTGACGATCCAGATGAACGGGCGGAAGACGACATAGAAAAGGTGCAACGGCCTCGCGACGCCGAGCGTTGTCTTCTTCGCGTACTGGATGGCATACCATTTCGGGGCCTGTTCGCCGACGACGATGTGCAGGAACGTGATGATGGAGAATGCGATGGCAAATGCGACGGCGTGCAGCACGGCGGGCTGCGTCAGCCCGGTACGTTCCAGGGGGCCGCGCAGGATTTCGGCGACGAACGGCTCCCCGACCCATCCCAGACCAAGGCTGGTCATCGTGATGCCGAGCTGGCTGGCGGAGAGGTAGCTGTCGAGGTGGGCGACGATGTGCTGCGCGATCCGGCCCGTGGCGGACCCCGAGCGGGCAAGCGGCTCGATCTCGCTCGCGCGCACCTTCACGATCGCAAACTCGGAAGCGACGAAGAAGGCGTTCAGCAGGACGAGAAGGCTGACGCCGAGGACCTCAAGGATGATGGTCGTGACGCTCATGGCCTTGGCAAGTATTTCAATGTACGCCAAGTGCCCAGGGAAATCAACATGCCGCTAGTCCGCCCCGATCAGGACCCGGTACCCGCGTGGGCCAAGCGTGAGCGCGGATCCCCCGGGCAGAGCCTGGCCGCTGAACACGTCGCGGGCAGTTCCAGGAACGCCGTCGACCCTGACGGGCGTCGAGCCGAAGTTCAGGAAGACCGTGACCGTGTCGGCGCCCGCGGTCCGCCGATATGCGTAGACGCCCGGGGCGCCCGGACGTGCAAGACGCTCCATCGATCCGCTCACCAGCGCCGCATGCTCGCGGCGGATGCGCGCCAGCGACGTGAAGAGATCTCCCATCGTCCTTCGAGGCGACCAGTCGACACTCACCTGTTCGAAGAGGCTCAGCTTCTTCCGATTGCCCGCTTCCTCGCCGGTGTAGATCAGTGGAATGCCGGGCATCGTGAACGTCAACACGTTCCCCAGTGCGACGCCGTCGGCACCGAACTTCTCGGTCGCGGGCGCATCCCACGCGTTCTTGTCGTGATTGGTTGTGAACCGCATCCGCAGCGAACCCGCGGGAAACTGCAGCGTCTCGTTCCGGAGAATCTGGTCGATGAGGTCGGGCGGCCTGGCGCCTTTCAGCATCGGGTCGAGCGCGTCGTAGATGTTCCATGCGTACGTCACGTCGAACGCCTTCACGTGATGTTCCGGGAGTGAGCCCTCGGACAACATCATGACCGGCCTGATCGCGTCCAGCGCCACGCGCGCGGCGTCCCAGAAGTCGGTCGGCACCAGCTCGGCAACGTCGCATCGGAACCCGTCGATGCCGACGTCCCGCACCCACCAGCACATCATCTCGATCATGTACTCGCGAAGCCCGGCCTGCGCATAGTCCAGGTCCGCGACATCGGTCCAGTCCACGTTCGGGGGCACGATCTTCCCTGTCGAGTCTTTGGTGAACCACCCGGGGTGATCGGCCATCAGCCTGCTGTCCCACGACGTGTGGTTCGCGACGAGGTCGATGATCAGTTTCATCCCCTGCGCATGGGTCGCCAGCACAAGACTGCGAAAATCGTCGAGCGTTCCAAACTCATGATTGATCCCGTAGAAATCCTGCACGGCATACGGGCTCCCGAGCGTGCCTTTCCGTCTCTCGACTCCGACAGGGTGTATCGGCAGCAGCCAGAGCACCGTGACGCCCATGGACTTCAGCTCGGGCAGCCGCCGCTGCAGGCCGGCAAATGTTCCTTCGGGGGAGAACGAGCGCAGGTAGACCGAGTAGATGACCGCCTCCTTCACCCATGTCTCGCTGGGCCGCGCGGGCGCGTCGGCCAGCGGCCCCTTCAGCAATTCCTCAAGACCCCCGGTCGGGGTCAGCGTCACGGGCTTGTAGATCCCGCCTCCGCCGGCGTAGTCCTTCACGAGCACGGCGATCACGTTCTCGCCGGGGTGGACGGCCTTCGACACGTCGAGCGCGAACGGATCGGAGTACCCCGTGTGCGTCCCCACGTCGACGCCGTTCACCCAGACCTCCGCATCGTCGTCCACGCCCGCGAAGTGAATGCTCATCGGCGGGATCGGAGCGTCGAGCCGGAAGGTACGCACGAACCAGCCCCAGCCGTCGTACGAGGCGAGACTCGGATACGCTTCCCAGAACGCGGGCGTGCGGACCGTGGTCCAGCCGGCGCGTGAGACATCCGGTCTGTACCATCCCTTCACGATTCCCACCTTCGCCGTGTCGGGTCGGAAGAGCCACTCGCCGTCCAGCGCGATGCGAACCGGCGATGCGTGCGACGACGAATGCACGAGTGCCATAGCGAGGAGGACCGTCCCGACGTTGACCGGAATGCAGAGCCACGAAGTGAAGAGAGGCGATGTGATCATCCAACCCTCATGTCGTTCAACCACGAGCCGCCTACCCCGGCGAGACGAGGAAGGCGAGAAGGAACATGGCCAGCGCGAGCCCCTGCATGAGACGCATACGCTTCCGGTCGCCGCGGCGAACCCGGTCCCACCAGATGGCGATCAGGATCATGAGCCCGACGAGAACAAGTGTGGCTGACAAGAACTTCAGGGTATCCGAAGGAGCGATTCACCCATCGCCGGAACGAATACCCGCCGACATCGGCGTAGATCAACTGGAGGTGCGCGGCGTACACGAGAAGCGATTCGCGGCCCACAAGCGATACGATAGACCGCTCCCCTACCCCCGTGCGCCGCTCATAGGTATAGCACAGGGAGAGCAGCAGCAACACCAGCCCAAGACGGAGGAGAACGAAGCCCGGGCTTGTGCGCCAGTAGTCGTGCGGCGGGTAGAGCGCGCGTCAGCACGGGCTCGATGATGAACGAACCGACGACGAGCACGGCCCCGACCATTGCGAATCGCTTCATCGACGACCTGGCTGGATCGTCCCCTTCACGATCGGGAGTGCGGTCGCGGGCGGCCGTGAACACGCCCCCGGCAACAACTCCCGACAGCAGGAATACCGACCACGGAAACAGCGGGAACTGGGATCCGTATCCCGCGTTCAGATATGCGGCGATCGGCAGCGGGAGCAGCCAGGCCGGATTGACGCTCCACACGATGGGGGTCAGCAGAGTGATTCCGGCAGCCACCCACGGGAGCGCGGCAAAGAGCCGGCGCTCGGTACGGACAATCTGAAGGATCAGCAGCACCAGCAGCAAACTGACCGCGATGCACTGCAGCACATCCACCGCCCAGAATTTCGTCCAGGCTTCGGGAGATACTCCTTCGATGAAGCGCCGGAGACTGAAGGCGGGCAGGTGCAGCGCATATCCGAGCGCGAGCACGAACAGGAGCTTTCCGGCCTGCCTGCCCAGCGCCGGACCGAACGAAAGATAGTCGGGGAGTTTGCGTCTGAGAGCGACCGCGAAAACGAACCCTGACGCAAAAATGAACGAGGGGGCGACAAGCCCGTCGACGAAGCTGATCAGTCGATACGCAGGCTCTCCGCTCAGATCACTGCGCAGCGTGGCGTTGAGCACGTGCGTCTGGACCATCACGATGACCGCCCATCCGCGGAGCAGGTCGATGAACTGCAGGCGCGCGCGCGAACCGCCGGGGCCGGTCGGGCTCTGCGTTCCCACGCGGCGTCAGTACGGACGTGTCAGGAACACGTAGGTGACCGCGGTTGCCACGACCATGCGCACCGTGGCAAGACGGCCCGCATGCTGCGTCCTGAGGTAGGCGTGCACGTGTACCATCGCCGTCATCGCAAGCAGCACCGCGGTCGCGACGGCGAGCGCGGCAGTCATGTCAAGCCGCTGCCCGACGAGCTGCATGAGTCCGTCGTTGGCGGATGACCCGTAGACAACGATGAGGTGCACGGCATAGATGAGGAACGAAGCGCGCCCCAGGGCCACGAGCGGACGGCTGAGCGGCCGCGGAGGCGGGCCGGCGCCGAGGAAACTTGCCGCCAGCGTGAAGACGACAAAGAGCCGGATCAGGATCAGGCCCGGATTGGCCTTCCACCAGTCGTGCAGCGGATAGATGTGCGCCGGCACGAGCGCGCCGATCACGCCGAGCGCAGCGCCGACCGCGCTGATGACCAGGGCGCGCCCGAGCACCACCGGCTCCGTCCCCTTCGCGCGGCTGCCGAGGAAGAGCCTCCCGACGGCCGCTCCGGCGAGCATGTAGACGGCGTACGGCACGACCGGAAAGACCGATGGCTGACAGGCGTTGAGATATGGGGTGAGGAGTTGCGGTAGCACCCCGCTCAGGTCGGTCGACCAGAGCACAGGTGCCGCAAGGGCGATGACCGCCGCCAGCCCGGCCGCGAAGTGCGGCTGCGACGGCCGGCGTGCGGCTGAGCATCACGATGATCTGGAGCGTCAGCAGCGTGACCGCGACGCAGTGCAGGACGTCCACCTGGAACAACTGCGCCAGTTCGGAGGACGTGGCGCCGGCGACAACCTTCTCAAATGAGAAGTACGGAAGGTGGAGTGCGTATCCGACAATCAACAGGAAGAGGATGCGGCCGAGGCGCTTCGCGACCAACGGCCCCGGCGTCCGGTATTCCTCCCACCGCCGCTCGGTGGCGACCATGAACGCCAGGCCTGAGATGAACAGGAAGAGCGGCGCCGTGAATCCGCGCACGGCGTCGTAGACCCGGAACATGTCTGTCGCACGCACGGCCGGACTCAGGACCGAATCGACACTGTGGCCAAGGACCATGATGACCACGGCGATGCCGCGCAGGACATCCAGGGATTCGAGACGCTGTGATGAAGGGTGCATGGTTGAACGCTGGCGCAGATGCGGGGAGCGGGAATTCGGCCGCCGGGAGGCGACGCGCGATTATGTCCCCATCTTGTCGAGGAGTATCCGCTCGAGCTCGTCGAGGTCCACGGGCTTGGTCACGTATGCGGCCCCGCCGAGGTCCTTCCCGAATTTCTTCGCATAGTAGTCGTCGACAGCGGTGAGGAACACAAACGGGATGGTTCGATACTCCCGGACTTTCTGCACTTCCTGGAACAGCTCGAACCCGTTCGTGCCGGGCATGACGAGATCGGAGATGATGATGCTCGGCTTCAGGCGCGCAACGGCCTTCAGCGCTGACTCCGCTCCATCCACAGCCTCAACGCGGAACCCGCGGTCGCGCAGGCCGAAGAGCGTTGCGTCGCGGATAGCGGGCTCATCGTCTACAAGCAAGATGAGTTTGTCGGGGGGCATGTGTTTCATTGCATGACTCTCAATATATAGAATATCAGCAATCCCGACCGGAAACGCAATGCCAGGTGCCGTCGGAGGTCTGCTCCTCTTGCTCCCGGGAGGTAACCCCTGAACGCGAACGCGGGAAGCTGCACGTGGAGACCGCGATGGTCGCAAAAAGTCTGCATCTCTCGCAGGTTCACTGCGATACCGTCCTCGCCACACACCCGGCGGCAGATTCTCCGCTCCTTATGGCTCCTTCGACTGTCGCCGGCAGACCCGTCGCGGTCCAATCGCCCGCAAGGAACAGGTTCGGCACAGGTGTCCGCACATCAGGACGCAACGCCTCAACCTCCGGCGAAAGCGAGAACGTCGCTCGCTTTTCGCGGATTACCACCGCATGATACGGCAACTGCGCACCCTCGCCGAAGATGGCCACGCAGTCTCCGATCCCTCGTGCAACCAGTGCCTCGTTTGTCAACGCATTCTCCTCGTACGCCGCGCTGATCACGAGCGAGAGACGTTCGCCGTCTGCGTTCACGCGCGCGTGCCTGAACACCCACTGCACACTCCTCCCGAGCACTCCCAGCACGGCGTGCGGAGAAACCCGATGATCGTACCAGAGGTGAATGCACAGGATCGGCGACACTGCCGTCGACGAAATCTCCCGAAGGTGGAAATCCGGATGGCGAGGACGCCGGCAGCAGACGCGCGACATTCGTCGAGGGCACCGCAAGAATCACGCTTGACGCGTCGACAACAGCACCGTCCTTCGTCCGGACGCGGGCGGCCTTCCCCCCCTCCTCAATTGTCTCAGCCACATCGACCCCGAAGCGCACGTCGCCGCCGCGCGCGCGTATGTAGGACACCGCAGGATCAACCAGCAGCTCCGAGAGCCCGGCCCTGGGAATCGCGAGCGCCGCGCCGGTGCGGTGGGAGAGGAACGCCTCGCGCAGTGAGCGCACGAACACCCGGGCGGAGGCCGCCCCTGGCTTCTCATTCATGATGGAGATCGCCAGCGGGTGCCAGAACGATGCCCGGGCCTCGGCGGAGGCTCCATGCCGGTCGAGCCACCGGTCGATCGTCCAGTCCGGCGGGACCCCGGACGCGGATGCGGACTCCCGTGCGATCGCGGCCCCCGCGCGCAGCACGCCGGGTTTGTCTCCTGCCGCAAACAGATTGGAGGCCAGCACGCCTCCGAGCAGGTGGAGCGGCGAGGGGAGCGCCGGAAAGCGGAGGCGCAGGTAGCCCCGTCGCGGGTGATGAAAGAGGAGCTCAGGCGTTGTCTGGATGTCCAGCAGGTGCGCGCTGCCGATCGTTTCCAGATAGGCGCGCGTGCGGGCGTATCCGGCGATCAGCAGGTGCTGCCCGTTGTCGATGACGTCGCCGGTCGTCCGGTCTCGAAACGAGTACGCCCGGCCGCCCGCATACGGGCGCTGCTCCAGGAGAAGGACGGGGATGGAACGGGAAGCCAGTGCAACGCCGGCGGCGAGGCCGCTCAGCCCTGCGCCGACGACGACGACGGGTTTCACACGGACGGGATGCTGTGAGGTTCCGCGCGGCGGGCGCGGGCAATCCAGGAGTACTTCAACAAATGGCTCAGCCAGTACCTGAAGGCGATCAGGGCCTTCAGGGGCGACGAAACGGAGATGCGCCGGGCGAAAACGTTGTAGTTGTCACGCTCGATCCGACGGAGCAGATGGGCGTAGATCGACCACATGATGCGCGCCGCGAAGAAGTAGTACTTGTCCTCATCGCGCAGCGATGCACGCGCCGCATCGAAGTAGAAGCGGGCCCGGTCGCACTCATACCGCATCAACTCCACGAACTGCGGCGTGTAGCGGCTCTGCAGGATATCCTCTTCACGGACCCCGAAGCGCTCGAGGTCTTCGAGCGGGAGATAGATCCGGCCGCGGCGTGCGTCATCCTTGACGTCCCGCAGGATGTTCGTCAGCTGCAGCGCGATGCCCAGGTTGACGGCATATGCGCGCGTCGACGCGTTCTGAGCGCCGAAGATGGGGCGGCACATCAATCCGACGGTCGAGGCAACCAGATAGCAGTACTCGTGGAGATCGTCGAAGCGCTGATAGCGCGTCCGGGTGAGGTCCATCTCCATGCCACGGATCAGGTCATGGAACAGCTCGACCGGAATGTTGAACCGGCGCGCGACGGCGCTGATCTGATTGAGAAGCGGGAACGTCGATGTGCCGCTCAGCGCCCGGCCGAGCTCCATCCTCCAGCGGCGGAGGCGCACGGCCTTCCGCCCCTGATCGGGCTCCTCGTCCACGATGTCATCCGTATAGCGGCAGAATGCGTAGACGGCATGGAGCGCCTCGCGCTGCGGGCGCGGAAGCAGCGAGAAGGAGTAGTAGAAGTTCGTATTGCTCTGTCGCGTGATCGCGGTGGCTGAGGCGTTCATGTTCTCCCGCTGACAATCGCTGCCGCCAGAATGCGCAGCCTGTCCGCGCGGCCGACAACGGGCCGCGACCGGAACACATCGTATCCGGACCGTTCGATCGCGTCGAGGATTGCCACGCCCCCCCGCCGGGTCAGATCCAGCTCAAACCGGAGCCGGCCGCGCACCATCCCGAGGAGCGGTCGCCCGCGCAGAAACAGCGCCCGCGTGCGATCCACCTGGAACTTCATCAGGCCGCGGAACCTGGCATCCATCGCCGACGCCCGAAGGTCCTTTTCAGTATACCCAAAACGCCGTAGATCGTCAAGCGGGAGGTAGATCCGGTCTTTCTGCAGATCCAGCGCGATATCCTGCCAGAAATTCGTGAGCTGGAGGGCTGTGCAGAGGTCGTCGGAGCGATCGACCGTCGCGGCACTCGCGGCACCAAAGAGGTGGAGCACGAGCCGCCCGACGGGATTTGCGGAACACCGGCAATACCCGAGCAGGTCGTCAAAGGTCTGATGCCGGGACGTGGTGACGTCCATCCGGAAGGCGGTCAGGAGATCGCGGAGCAGCTGCACGGGGATCGATGTCTGCGCCACGGTTTCCGCGAGCGCGACGAACACAGGACCCCCCGGGCGGCCCGCGAGCGCGTCGTCCAGCTGCCGCTCCCACGAATCCAGCGCCCGCAGGCGCTCGGCCGGCGGGCCTGTTCCCTCGTCCGCGAAATCGTCAGCAGCCCGGGCGAATGCATAGACCGCCCAGACGTAAGGCCTGAGGTTCCGGGGCACCGCGATCGAAGCGACGGGGAAGTTCTCGTAGTGTTCCTTCGCGATCCGCTCACAGTGGCGGAACGATTCCCCGACGGTGGGAGATATGGGCGTCCTGCGTTCCATCCTTCACAAAACCTATCAAAATCGGCCCAAAACTGCAATCGGCACCTTGCTCTTATCGGCGGTTTTGGATATATTAAATGTCTTCCGGCGGGATAGCTCAGTTGGTTAGAGCAATGGAATCATAATCCATGTGTCGGGGGTTCGAATCCCTCTCCCGCTACAACGGACAGCCGGGACGTGCCGGGGCTCCGTGGGGAAAGCAGATGCCCAGCTTCGCAGCACATACGTTCCGCGCCCGCTTCCGTGAACATCTTGTCCGTCGCCGGCTGCTGGGGGAGCGCAGCAAGATTCTCGTCGCGGTCAGTGGCGGCGTGGATTCCGTCATCCTGCTCGACCTGCTCGCGGGCGAGCGCGACCATCTCGCCTTGACTCTCGCCGTTGCGCACTTCAATCACCAGCTGCGCGGAGCCGAATCCGACGACGATGAGACGTTCGTCATGGACCGGGCACGCGCATACGGCATCGAGTGTTATGTCGAGCGCGCAGACACGGCCGAGGTCGCGCGTCTCTCAAAGCGGGGCGTCCAGGAGACAGCACGCATGCTCCGCTACGACTTCTTCGCCAAGCTGCTGCTCTCGTCGGGATTCGACCGCATCGCCACGGCTCACAACGCCGACGACAACGCCGAAACGGTTCTCCTGAATCTCTTCCGCGGCGCCGGCGTCCAGGGTTTGGCGGGCATTCCCGCCTTCCGGAGCGATCGCAACATCATCCGTCCCCTGCTGTTCGCGGAACGGAAGGACATCGCGGCGTACGGGCAGGACGTCGGCCTTTCCTTCCGGGAGGACTCGTCGAACGACACCGACCATTATACGCGCAACTTCATCCGTCATCGGGTCCTCCCGCTGGTGCAGGAGCAGGTCAACCCGACGATCGTGCAGACGTTAAACCGCTCCTCGGAACTCTTCCGGGAGCTGGAAGCGTACCTGTCGTACAACGCGCGTCGTCATCTCGACCTGATCGTGACGCGCCAGACCGCGGACGACCTCCACGTCGCGATCCCCGGATTGCGCGGCGTTCCCGTGCTGCTGCGGCAGCACATCGTGATGCTCGCGGCTGAGCGGTTCACCGGCCGGCGGCCTGATTTCGATCAGACCGCTCGCGTGCTGGATCTGATGGACGGAACGACGGGAGCGTGGGTGCCGCTCTCGCAGGATCACGTAGTGTTCCGTGACCGCGACGCGCTCGTGTTCCGCAAGGCGGAACCGCTGTCGGAATTCAGGATCGTGGTGCAGCAGGACCATGCATACGACCTCGGGGCCTTTCACTTCTCGTCGGAGCTCCTGAGCGGGGTGCCCGGCCAGACCCAGGGCAGGCCCGCAGAGTTCGTGGATGCCGACAAGCTGAAGGCCGGGGACCTGATCCTGAGGACCTGGAGCGAAGGCGACGCGTTCATGCCGCTGGGGATGCGGACGATGAAGAAGGTCAGCGACTTCTTCGTGGACGCAAAGGTCCCGGTCTACGAGAAGCGCCGGTTCCCCATTCTCGAGACCGCCGACGGCACCATCGTCTGGGTCTGCGGGCAGCGGATCGACGACAGGTTCAAGGTCACGGAAGAAACAAGGCGGGTGCTGAAACTGGAGTTTCACCGGTCACAGGATAGGTTGAATGGCACGTCGAATTCGGGTCAACGGTGACCTCTTCGCACTGTTGATCAGCGAGCGGCGCCTGCAGGCGCGCGTGCGCAGCATCGCCCGCGAGATCAGCAAGGAGTACCGCGGAACGGTCCCGGTGTTCATCGGCGTCCTCAACGGGTCGTTCATGTTCCTGGCCGACCTGATCCGCGAGGTGACGATCCCCTGCGAGGTGGACTTCCTGAAGCTGTCCAGCTACGGCGATTCCAAGATCAGCTCCGGCAACGTCCGACTCCTGAAGGACCTGAACTGCACGGTCGAGGGGCGGGACATCATCGTGGTGGAGGATATCGTCGATTCCGGGCTGTCCATGCAGTTTATCAGAGATTTGATTGAGCGTCAGAACCCCCGGTCGCTCAAGGTTGTTACGTTACTGTACAAGAAAGGCTCTGCCCGGACGGCCGTCCCCCTCGAGTACATCGGCTTCACGATCGGAGGGGAATTCGTGATCGGCTACGGGCTCGACTACGCCCAGCGGGAGAGAAACCTGCCCGCCATCTACCGGCAGATGCCGGACGGGGTCCAGCCCCGCACGCGGCAGTCCGGGACACAACGATGGAGCAGCAGCCGCCGGGTCCGGCGAAGCACCCGCTAACCCAACGCAGAGCGCGAACGACTATGGCATATAACATGAAAAACAAACGACAGGGTCCGCAGTTCCGTCCGGACGACGAGTTCAACTGGAACAAGGTCCTGAAAGTGGTTCTCAGCTGGTCCGCGATCATCCTGATGGTCTTTCTGGTGATGACGCTGTTCAAGTCCGCCGAGGGGACGGAACAGGAGATCAGCTACACCGAGTACCGCGCGCTCCTGCAGGAGAACGCGATCGTGCGCGCCACGATCAAGAAATCGGAGCTGACCAACTACGATTTCCACGGAGAACTCCGTGAGCCGCGCATGGTTCGCTCCGGCAGCAAAGAGTCGCGTTTCCAGAAATTCGTCGTCACGCTGCCGGTCCTCGACAGCGAGGTGGTGAAGGAGTGGAACGAACGCGGCGTCCAGTTCAGCATTCAGAAGGAAGACAACGCCTGGGTGAGCGCGCTGATCAGCGCACTGCCCTGGATGCTGATCCTGGTCGTGTGGCTGGTCTTCATGCGCCGGATGCAGGGCGCCGGCCCCCGGGGCATCTTCTCGTTCGGCAAGAGCCGCGCGAAGATGCTGAACGAAGGTTCGCCGCGCATCACGTTCGCGGATGTGGCAGGGGCCGATGAGGCGAAGCTCGAGCTGATGGAAATCATCGAGTTCCTGAAGGAACCTGCCAAGTTCCAGAAGCTCGGCGGCAAGATCCCCAAAGGCGTCCTCCTGCTCGGCCCTCCGGGCACCGGCAAGACACTGCTCGCGCGCGCTGTCGCCGGCGAGGCGGGCGTGCCCTTCTTCTCGATCTCCGGGGCGGACTTCGTTGAGATGTTCGTGGGTGTGGGCGCGAGCCGTGTGCGCGACCTGTTCGAGCAGGGGAAGAAGAACGCGCCGTGCATCATCTTCATCGACGAGATTGATGCGGTAGGCCGCCACCGCGGCGCGGGCCTGGGCGGCGGACACGACGAGCGGGAGCAGACCCTGAACCAGTTGCTTGTGGAGATGGACGGGTTCGAGCAGAACAGCGGGGTGATCATCATCGCCGCGACCAACCGCCCCGACGTCCTCGACCCTGCGCTCATGCGCCCGGGCCGCTTCGACCGCCAGGTGGTCGTGGACCGCCCGGACGTCAAGGGGCGCGAGGGTATCCTCCGCGTCCATACGAAGAACATCCCCCTGGGCGAGGACGTCCACCTCGACGTGATCGCCAAGGGGACGCCCGGCCTCGCCGGCGCGGAGCTCGCCAATCTCGTCAACGAGGCGGCGCTCCTGGCCGCCCGGCAGAATTCGAAGGTCGTCACCCGCGCGCACATCGAAGAGGCCAAAGACAAGGTCATGATGGGGATGGAACGGAAGAGCCTCATCATTTCAGAACGCGAGAAGAAGGTCACCTCCTACCACGAGATCGGGCACGTGCTCGTGGCCAGGATGCTCCCGGAGGCAGACCCGGTGCACAAGGTCACGATCATCCCGCGCGGCCGGGCCCTCGGGCTCACGACGTACCTGCCGATCGACGAGAAGCACACGTACTCCAAGGGGTACCTGGAAACGATGATCACCTATGCGCTGGGTGGACGCGCCGCGGAAAAGCTGATCTTCGGGGAGCTGACGACCGGAGCGGGCAACGACATCGAGCGCGCGACAGAGCTTGCGCGCAAGATGGTCACCGAGTGGGGGATGAGCGAGAAGCTCGGACCGCTCGCCTACGGCCAGCGGGAAGAGGAGATCTTCATCGGCCGCCAGATCACGCGGCACAAGAACTATAGCGAGGAAACGGCCGTCACCATCGACGATGAAATCAAGCATATCGTCGTGAGCTGCGTGAGGCGCGCGGAGAAGATCCTCGAGGACAATTTGGACACGCTCCACCGGCTCGCGGCCGCACTGCTCGAACGGGAAATCCTGGACGGGGCCGAGATCGACGCCGTCATCCGCGGGGAGGAATTGCCCCCCATGGGACGGGGCAACGGAAAGCCGCCGGTCCCCGCATCACCACAGTCCAAGGAGAGTGGGCCGAAACCGCCCTCCCCGGAACCGCAACCCGCACGCACATGAACGGCGACAGCGCCGCCAGCCAGACATCATACGGAGCAGAGGTGGTCCGCAAAGGGATCCACCTCTTCTCCCTTTCCATCCCCGTCATCTACTATTTTCTGTCGAAGGAGACGGCGCTCACGATTCTTCTTCCGCTGACCGCCTTCTTTGTCGCCAACGATCTTGCGCGACTGTATGTGAAGCCGTTCGGGCGTTTCTATGAGGCGCTGTTCGGATCCATTCTCCGATCGCACGAGCGCAACGACCGTGGCCGCCGGTTGACGGGCGCGTCATACGTCCTGATCTCGGCAACGCTCTGCGTGTGGCTGTTCCCCAAAGTTATCTTCCTCACCGCGTTCGCGATCCTGATCGTCTCGGACAGCGCCGCGGCGCTTGTCGGGCGGCGGCTGGGACGCCGACCGTTCCTCGCCAAGAGCCTCGAAGGGACCACCGCATTCTTCGTCAGCGCCCTGATCGTGGTTGGGCTCGCTCCGAAGGTGATCTATAGTCCGACGGAGTACCTCATCGGAGCGGTTGCGGCGCTGCTCGGCGCAGTTGTCGAAGCCGCGCCCCAGGCCGTCGACGACAACCTCGCCATCCCGCTGGCGATCGGCACGTTCCTCTGGCTGCTGTACGCCGTGTTCCTTCCGGGGGTCAATATCTACGCCCTCGACGTTCTCCGCTGAGACGCGCGTCCTTCACGCGCGCAGCGGTTCCTCACTGACTTCCTGAGTCGTTGTGTAATCCGGAGAGCCCAACCCCGTTCTGCGGGTCTGGGCCCTTGACCTCGCCCCCTGCGCCGGAGGGTTCACCCTCCTCTTCTGCGTCGGGGGGTTCAATCCCCCGCACCGGCCGACTGCGATGGCGCGAGACCGCGAGGATCGACCACGCCTCGAGCGCTACAAGCAGAATCCCCGCAACGCCCACAACCTTGGTGACGGCGGCCTCCGCCGCACCGAATACGCTCCCCCCGACGAGGAGCCCGAATCCCAGGAAGAGCCCGAGAAAGAGAAGCGAGAGGCCGAAGATCGTGGTGGGCCAGGGCCGCAGGGCAAGCGCAAACGCTCCGACGGCGACCAGGAGACACGCGACGAGGATGAAGAACGGGGATTCGGCCCCGCTGAGATTCCCCGAGAGGAAGCCAACGGTGGTGGCGAAGCCGAACAGGAGCCCCAGCGCAATGTTCGTCCAGCCAGCGACCATCGCGCTCCGGCGCGAGGGGCGGGAATCCGCGGGCGGCTCCCGATCGTGTGTGGTGCTGGCTGGCATGGAGGATGAACGCCCTGCCGACCCTCAGGCCGATTGGGATTTCTTCTTGCGGGTCAGCGAGATGCCACCGAACCCCGCAATGATGGCGACGTAGAATCCGAGGTCGTACCACCACCCGGTGTTGTTCGGCTCATACACCCTGACGGCGTCATTGAAGAGACCGACGATCAGCGACAGCGGGGCAATCCATCCGTGCCAGACGCCGGTGAAGAAGCCTGCCGGATCCTCGGGCGTGCTCGTCCCGCCCCCGGGAAAGCACGACACGAGCAGCAGCGAAGATATCACGAGGAGAACCGCAGCCAGCACAGGATGTCTCATGAATCCTCCCGAGAGATAATCCGTTGAAACGCCTTGCACCGCGGCAGAGGCGCCTGCCACCGGTTCACCGTATGGCAGGCGCGCCGCCGTGCGATTACTTCGCGAACAGCTCTTCCACCTTCACGATCGTGATCTTGTCCGGGTTCACCGCGAGCGGGAACACCTGGATCGCCCTGTCCTCTTCCAGCACCTCGGCCGGCTTCGGCGTGGCATAGGTGATCGGGCTCGGCGTGTTGTTCACAAGCGCTTGCGGAACCCGGCGGCGTCGCTCGTCACCACCGCAATATGCATGTTCCCGAACTGCCAGTACCGTTTGATCGCGGCGTTCACGTCGGCGACGGTCAGCTCGTCCATCGCCTTCCGGAACATGTCGAGGTGGCTTCCGTCGATCCCGTAGAACCTGTCGTCGAGCGCGTACCCGAGCCGCTCCATTGTGGTCGGTGCGTAGTGCAGGACGTATTTTCTCAGGAAGTTGCGCGTCAGCGTGAATTCCCCCTCGCTCAGGCCGTTATCCACCAGCTGCTTGAACTCCCGGAGCGCTGCGCGCAGCGCAAAGTGGCGGGTCGCGTTCGGCACCGGCCGGATCCAGATCTCGAAGAGCTGGCGCCTGCGGGAGACGTTCTGGGGCGGCTTTGAGCGCTGTCCGCCGTTCGGATAGTGCTCGATGTACGAGTAATCGCCGTAGTTCAGCCCGCGCTCCTCGCGGATCACCTGGTAGAGATGGCTGCTGGAGTTGCGGTGTTCGCCAAGCCACGAATTGGCAACCGCCAGCGCGTACCACTCCTTTGACCCGCGGAGGATGTCGATCGGGAACCCCATGCTCACTGCCGTCGCGGGTGCGTCCTTCTCCACGATTGTGACGCTGAATCCCTCCAGGGGCGCCGGTGCGGGCGGCGGCACCTCGGGCGGCGCGCCGGCCGGCAGCGTGGCAAGGTCGGTGCGCAGCCGCTTGAGCAATGCCTCGCCGTACGAGCCGCCGAGCCCGACGACCAGATTGTCACGCGTGAAGTATGTCGCGTAGTGAGCCTTGATGTCTTCCATGGTGATGCTCTTCAGCGATGCGACAGTCGCCGCGGGCTTCCGGTACGGCGTACCTGCGAAGATGTCGTCGTAGAGCACCGCCTTGCCGAGCTCTTCGTCGCTGGCGTACCGGAGGACGTTCTCCAGGTAGTTCAGAGACTGGCTCCGGATCCGCTCCAGGTCCGCTTCTGCAAACGCGGGTTTCACGATCGCGTCCCGCAACAGCGGATAGAACTCCTCGATGTTGTCGCGGTGCGTCCGCCCGCTTATCACCGTCATTTCCATGGAGCTCGAGGCGGCATACCAGGCCGCCAGGGGATACAGCTTCTCGATGATCGTTTCGTACGAGTTCGCGACCGTCGATGCATCGCCGAGCATCTGGGCGGTGAGCGCGGTCAGCCCCTCCTTCCCCGCAGGGTCGCTCTGGGACCCCACCTTGAACCAGATCCGGATGCTGATGGTCGGATCGTTCTTCACGGGCAACAGGACGACGTTCTGTCTCTGCCACGAGCGGTTCTCCCGGAGTGCAGGACAGCGCGACGATTGCGATCACACATGCGCACAGCAGGACGAGTCTGTTCATTGCTGTGCTCCTTTCAGGACCACCACTGTTCGTTGTTCCGGCGTGAAGTATGCGGCCGCCGCATCCATGACGTCCTTCGGCGTCACCCGGTCGTACGCCCTGTAGAGATCCTCGATGACCTCGATCCCTCCCGTCAGCGCTACGAAGCGCGCGAGTCCGCCCGCCACCCGGTCCGGCGTGTCCAGTGAGGTCAGGAAGGCATACTTCTGGCGCTTCTTCAGATCGGCGAGCCGCTGGTCCGGCACCGGAGTCGACTGAAACGTCGCCAGCGTGGCGTAGATCTCGTCGCGGATCGGCTCGATGTCGTCACTCTTCTTCACCATTGCCGTGATCTCGAACAGAGGGAGGTCGCGGTTCAGCGGGACGCTCGCGCCGAACATCTGGACGCGCTGCTCCTTGATATACAGCTTCTTGTACAGGTCGCTCGTTTCGCCGAAGGCCAGCTCGCCGAGGAGCATGGCCGACACGAACCGCGTGTTCGCGGGGTCGAACTTCTCCCCCTTGTACGCAATGTTCAAGAGCGGAAGCGTCTTCCCGGGATACGTGACCGCCCCGGTCCGCTCCTTTTTCTGCGGCGGCTCCGCCACGATCGCGGGCGCCACGTACCCCTTCTCCCACGCGCCGTAGAATTCCCTGATCATCTCCATCGTCTTTGTCGTGTCGATGTCACCGACAACGAGAATGACCGTGTTGTCCGGGCGGTAGAACCGTCTGAAGAACGAGAGGCTGTATTCATACTGCTCGGGCATCGCCTTGATGTCCGCCTCGAAGCCGATCGTCGTGTGTTTGTACGTATGGACGTCGTACGCCAGGTTCTGCGTCTTCTCCGACAGTACCAGCCACGGGTTTGTCACCGCCTTCCGGTACTCCCCGTACACGGCGCCGGCCTCGGTCTGAAACGCTTCCTTCCCGTACGAGAGGTTCCGGAAGCGGTCGCTCTCCAGCTCCATGACGAGCCGGAGGTCCTCCGACGCGAAGTTCAGGTGGTACGCCGTGTAGTCGTCGGTGGTGTAGGCGTTCCTGCTGGCGCCGATCCCGGTCAGCAGGCTGTCGTAGACGTTTCCGGGATATTTCTTCGTCCCGCGAAACATCATGTGCTCGAAGAAGTGGGCAAAGCCCGACTTCCCCTTCTCCACCTCGTCCCTGCTCCCCGTGCGCACGATAGAATAGTAGGCGACAAGGCCCGGGCTTTCCACCGGGATCGTATAAACGGTCAAGCCGTTCGGGAGCACGTCACGGGTGAACTGATACGGAAAGATGGTTTGCGCCATGGCCGTTGTTCCCGTGATGAGTCCGAAGAGCATGATGCCGGAAAGAATGCGTAACATGCGTTCTCCTGTTGGTGTACGAAACACGCTACTCGACCTGCACGGCCGTGCCGCTCGCCGAGACCATGAGCATGGAGCCGTTGGCTCCGATGGTTTCGTAGTCGAGGTCGACGCCGAGCACGGCATTCCCTCCGAGCGCCTGGGCCTGCTGGACCATTTCGGCGATCGCGATATCCTTGGCCTTCTTCAGCTCGCGCTCGTAGGCCGCGGACCGCCCCCCGACGATGTCGCGGATGCCGGCGAAGAAGTCCTGGAAGATGTTCGCGCCAAGGATCGCCTCACCGCTGACGACTCCGAAATACTTTGTGACGCGCTTCCCCTCGATGGTCGGTGTTGTGACGACAAGCATCATGCCCCTCCTCTGGTTCAGTGATCCGGATTCTCCGCCTCGACGCTCTCGTGGCCGGGCGTCTGAACGGTGAACTGCGTGATGCCGTGCGTAGCAAGGTTGCGGTGGATCCACCCGGCGAGCGAGACGAGCGACTCGCCCGTGATGTTCGTGCCGTGGAACGGCTCCACGTGCACGTCGCCCAGAAACGGCACTCCTTCGCGAATGCTCTGCTCGAGCGCGCCCAGCTTGCCCGTGAGCGCGTAGACCGCCGACTGGAACGTGGAACAGGAGACGGGCGGGTTGGTCGTGCCGTGCACGAAGTACCCCGGAGGCAGGATGGCCGGATTG
The DNA here is from genome assembly GCA_963701735.1 of uncultured Ignavibacteria bacterium. Taxonomy (GTDB): domain Bacteria; phylum Bacteroidota; class Ignavibacteria; order UBA10030; family UBA6906; genus CAWABB01. The sequence goes on from CAVPBI010000002.1 coordinate 78,838, forward strand.
ATGAGGCCATGCCAGTGCGCAAGGGCCGCGCCGCCCTCGCGCATCATCGACACAAACGGAGCATCAGGCTGAACGCGGGCCAGGAGACACGCAACGATGGCGTTGCCCGCGGCATGCGCCATGATCGTCAGCGTATCGTACGAAGGTCGGCAATCCACCCGCATGTCCGTGCCCTGCGGCGTCTCAAACACCACCGACCCGTTGACCAGACCCATCAGGACGATGTCGCGGTCCACGTCGACGTTCGACTTGTCGCAGCCAGAGCGGGTCGTCAGCACCCAGACATCCGGGACGCGCACGCGGTACGCCTGGCCGGCAATGGTCACGATGACGGACTGTCCGTCCCCGCCCGCATCGGGCATCGGGAACGGAGACCGGCGTCGCAGGCTCGACCTGCACCGGCAGCTGCCGCGCAAGGAACCCGTAGCTCATCCCGGAGCGATGGTCAAGGTATGCCGCGGCGATCCGCTGGTAGTACCGACTGCGGAACTCCAGCGATTCGAGCGAGGTATGAAAGAGCATCAGCCCGGTGTCGGCCCAGGTGCGGCCGCTCTCGGAGAAGTCGCGGGCGAACCGCACGAACCCGTTGCGGTGGAGGTCCAGCTCCCCGTTGCGCACCTCGAAATCCGACGCGTGCGGCGGCACCACGGGAGCCGCGAGCTTGGGAATCACCACCTGGCGGACGATCCTGTCGAACGGATCGTCGTATGAGAACTTGACGATCGCCCCGTTCATGGTCGCAACCGTCCAGCTGTCATCGCTCACGAAGAGCATCACCTGGACGATGTTCCAGGCCAGCTTGCGGACCACGCTGTTCAGCTTGTCCTGCAGGCTTGCCACAGTGTCGGCGGGGCACGGGCCATCCTCGATCCCGACGATCGTGGCGGTGCGGAGGTTGGTCACGTGGTCCACCGGAAGGTCGCCCGACTCCATCTCCCCTGGCGCGATGATGACGTACCGCTCGCGGACCTTCCCCTTCTTGGGGTCTTCCAGTGCGTCCTGATACTGCACGATTGTGACGCCCGCCTCACGGAGCGCCTGCTCGAGCCGGGTGGCAAACGCGCGGACGCGCTCCGTCTGGGACGCGACAGGGAAATAGGTTATCCTCAGGCTCGCGGCCATCTCCTCGGGCGTGAGCGGCAAATGCCGGTCCATGCCCAGGATCTTCCAGACGGCCGATTCCTGAATTGCTCGAAAGTACGACGCCTCCAGCGGACCGCTCATGTCTTCGACTTGCTTCCTTCCAATCCGAGAATGCGAATACACCAGTCACCCAGCTTCGCCGACACCGCGGACACCAGCACCAGCGCCTTCGAGCTCCAGTAGGGAACCAGCACTTCAGCCGACCGACGGCGGATGCCGCGCAGCACGGCGCGCGCCACCGCTTCGCTGGAAATCTTGGCGGACACCACCGGGACGTCCAGGTCCCCGATCATCGGCGTGTCCACGCGCCCCGGCAGAACCGTCGTGACCGCCACGCCGGTCCCGCGCAATTCCTGGCGGAGGACATCCATGAACCCGGTCAGGGCGAACTTGGCAGGGACGTAGACGATGTCGTACGTCAGCCCCTTCTTCCCGTCCACCGAACTGACGGCCACGATCTGCCCGGAGCGCCGCTCCAGCATATGCGGAAGGACCCGGAGGATCGGACGGACGGATCCGTAAAAGTTGAGCTCCATCGACGCCTGATAGTCGCTGACGGTTGTCTCCCACGGACGCTTCCGCACATAGACGCCCGCGTTGGCAACAAGGAGGTCGACCCGGCCGAGCCGCGCGATGGCATCATCGATCATGCGCTCCGGCCCGTCAGGGGACGTCATGTCGCCGGCAATGACGTGAGCCTTGCCGCCGTTGCCACGGATCTCCCCGGCAAGGGCTTCCAGCGCCCGTTCGTTCCGCGCCGAGAGGACGACGGTCCAGCCTTCGCTGGCAAGCGCGCGTGCCGTCGCCCGCCCGATGCCGCCTGAGGCTCCGGTGACGACAGCGATGCGATCCACCGCCTGCGTCATGTTGCCGCCCACGGGCAGCCCACTGTCCGTCCTGCAGTCATCGCGGATTGCGCACCATCTCTCTGTGCTCGATCCCGTCCTCGTCGTACGGATCTCCCACGGCCACGAACCCGTGCGCGGTGTAGAACCGTTCAAGGTATCGCTGGGCCGACATCCGGATCGGCATCCCCGGATATGCCTCTTCCGCCCTGCGGATCGCCTCCCTCATCAACGCATGGCCGAACCCGTGCCCCCGCACGGCGGGGTCGGTGACCACCCGCCCGATGCTCGGCTCCGTATGCCGGTGACCCGGAGCCACCAGCCGCAGATACGCCACGAGTGCGCCCGCCCCATCCAGTCCGAGAAGGTGATGAGCGCGGACGTCCCGCCCGTCAATGTCGGGGTACATGCACTTCTGCTCGACGATGAAGACCCGCTCCCTGAGGCCAAGGATCTGGTAAAGCTGATCACGTGTCAGCTCATCAAACCGCAGCCAGAGCCACCTCAGGCCCATGGACGGACCTGAGGGTCAGAGAGACAGGATGCCATCTACGCCTTCCTGGATTTGGTGATCAGCCGATAGGCGCCCAGCAGAATGACCGCACCCACCACGGCACCGATGAACCCGGCCGTTTCGCCTTCGGCATAGAGTCCCACCAGCTGCCCCAGATACTTCGCCACGATTGCACCCGCGATGCCGAGCAACGTGGTCACAATCCAGCCGCCCGGATCCTTGCCCGGCATGATGAGCTTCGCGATGGCTCCGGCGGCAAGGCCGATAAGAACGGTGTAGATGAACGACATGGTGTCTCCCTCGTGTGTGGGGGTGGATGGTGAAGCACGAAACCCGTCAAACGCCTCGCAGGCGCCCGATAATCTTGCCCATCATCTTGAATGCAAAGATAACGATCGCGAACACAAGAAGGAACGCCACGACCGGAAGTACGATTGCCAGCACCGAAAGTGTCGCCGCACCGCCGGTTTCGGCAGTCGCCACCGCAGGATTGGCCAGCCCGCCCGTCGCGAGGGCGGTCTTTGCCCGGGTCACTCCGCTCAGCCCTTTCACCAGGCCTGCAACGCCGCCCCCCGCAATAATGGCCAGCATCCACTGCATGAACGGGCTCATCCCCACCACCGTTGACGCGGTCACGATCACGCCGGCGACGACCGCCGCCGGGCCGGCAATCACGTCCAGGACGTGATCAACGGCGGGGATCAGGTATGCGAGCACCTCGAGGGCAGTAGCCACCGCGAACGCGATCAGCGCAGGCAACGTCCCGATCCAGGCGAAACCGGAGGCAAGCTCCAGGTGCCCGCTGTATGCAGCGATACTCATCACGAGCAACGGAACAAAGATACGCAGCCCTGCCGCTGCGCTCAGACCGATGCCGATAAGAACACTGATGGCGGTTTCCACGGAGTGGACTCCTCGGTGATGTGCGTGCTGGTCGTCATTCCACGTCGCGCCAGGCCCCGGCCTGACGGAGCAGCGCTTCGGTCGCCGCCCAGAGGTGGCGCCGCGCTTCGGGATCCCGCGCTATCGGTGATGGCTGGGCCTGCCGCCGGTCCGCGAAATATGTCCCCGTCACCATGGTCAATCCAGGGTCCGAGGCAAGGTAGACGGTGGTCGCGGCTCCGTCCGTGACGGGGCGTCCTCGCAAATCAGGGAACCCCACCCGGAGCAGCTTGGTTGCGATCATCCCCGGGGTCATGCTGTTGACTGTCACGCCCATGCCGCGGACTCTGGCGGCGAGTTCGTTGGCGAACAGAATGTTCGCGAGTTTGGAAAGGGCGTATGCACCGTAGCCATCGAACGATTGTTCGCCCTGGAGATTCGCAAAATCCAGGCGGGCGCGCATGTGCGCCGCCGAACTCACACAGATAATGCGCGATGGCGCGCTGTTTTTCAAGAGTGGCAGCAGCCAGAGCGTCAGCGCGGCGTGCGCTAGATGGTTGACCGCAAACGTAACTTCGTGTTTTTCGACTGTCAGCCGGCGCTCGGTCATGAAGACGCCGGCATTGTTGATCAGCACATCCAGCCGCGTCGTCGCCTCTTTCACCGCACCCGCGAGCCGGACCACGTCCGCCAGCGACGTGAAGTCCGCGCGGAAGAACGCTGCTCCCCGGGAGCCAAGCTTCTGCAGTTCGTTCACCAACTCCGCGCCGCGAGCCTCGTCCCGCCCGTGCACGAGCACGCGGGCTCCCATTCGCGCGAGCTCGAGCGCGGTCTGGCGTCCAATGCCGTCCGTCGCGCCGGTCACCATCACGACGCGCCCGGCGATATGCTCAGCGGCTGTAGACGGTCTGGCCATCGGCAATCGTCATGTCCACGGTAACGTCGAGCAAGTCCTCCGGCGGCACGGTGGTTGGATCGCGGCTCAGCACCACGAGGTCCGCGATCTTTCCGGGTGTGATGCTCCCCCTCAGGCGCTCTTCGAACGAGGCATACGCGCCTTCGACCGTATAGCACTGCAGGGCCTGCTCCACCGTGAGGCGCTGCTCCGGCACCCAGCCGCCGGGTCGGGCGCCGTCCAGCGTGCGCCGCGTGACGGCTGCATAGATGCCGCCGATCGGCTCCAGAGGGGCCACGGTCCAGTCGCTGCCAAAGCAGACGTGCACGCCCGCATCGACAAACGACCGGAACGCATAGGTCGTCCTGGCCCGATCCGCCCCGATCCGCCCCTCCGCCCAGACGCCGTCATCGATGCAATGATACGGCTGCGCGGAGACAACCACGCCCAGCGATGCAAAGCGCGCGAAATCGTCGGGACGCAGATGCTGTGCGTGCTCGATGCGAAACCGCCGGTCCCACGGCGGGTTGGTCCTCACGACCTCCTCGAAGATCCGGAGGACGGCGTCATTGGCCCGGTCGCCGATCGCATGGATGGAAAGCTGCAGCCGATGGCGGTCCGCCTCGAGCGCCCACTCGCGAAGCTCGCCGGAGGTCACAACTTCCATCGCCAATCCGGTGAGCGAGGAGTTGTGGCTGTACGGTTCGAAGAACCAGGCTGTGTCCGAGCCCAGCGACCCATCGGAGAATGCCTTGAGCGAGCCGAGGCTCACGCGTCCCTCTTCCGCACCCGCCGTCACGCCCCGATCGATCAGCTCGCGGTGCATCGCAATGGGCAGCCGCGAGTAGATATGCACGGTCAGCTCCCCATCCGCCGCCATCGCCTCGAACACCGGGAGCTGCTCGGGAAGCGTGATGTCGTGAATCGACGTAACGCCATTCCGCGCGGCCTCGCGCAGCGCGATCCGGACAGCGTTGCGGATCGCCGCTGCAGACGGCGGCGGCACGCGGTCCGTGACGAGGGGAATGGCGGCATCCTTCAGGATGCCGGTCGGCTCGCCGGTCGCTGGATCGCGCTCGATCACTCCCCCGTCCGGGTCAGGCGTGGAGGCGGTGATCCCGGCAGCGCTCAGCGCGGCGCTGTTCGCGAGCCCCATGTGCCCGTCAAACCGCTGCACGAAAATCGGTGTATCGGTACTGAACGGGTCCACCATCTGTCTTGCTGGCAGGCGTCGCGTCGGCCACGCTTCCTGATCCCAGTCGCCCCCCGTTATCCATGAACCACGATGGCCGTCGACGTAGGCTTCGAGCGTGGCGGCAAAATCGTCGGCAGACCTGCACGCGCGGAGGTTCACTCCCTGCAGATGCATCCCTCCCTGGACGAAGTGCGTATGCCCGTCGATAAACCCGGGGATCATGCAACGACCACCGAGATCCACCACCCTCGCGCCGGGTCCGCCGGCCGCGAGCGCGTCATCGGATGTTCCGGCGAAAAGGATCCGGTTGCCACGCGTCACCACCGCCCCTGCACGCGGCGTCTCGCGTCGCTGCGTCAGGACCACCCCGCCGATGTAACAGATCGATTGATTCATGGTGTTGCCGGTTCTGCCGGGCGCGCAGGCCCTGACCCGTGCCTCTGGTAATACCTGTAGATGGGAAACCCCGTGAGGATCAGCCCCAGGCAGGCCAACGCCCCGCCCGCAGGATACGCCAGGAGCGTCCCGACCGCCACCGCGCCCTGGATCGCAAGTGAAACCGCCGCCATCGTAAGCCCGAAGGGAGCGCGATATGTCGGCGAGTAGTCCTTCCGCCGCCTCAGGAAGAAGAGCGCACCGTAGACGAGGGCATTCTGCAGCGCATACGAGAGCGTAAAATAACCCAGCAGGTTCTCGATGTCGCTCAGCAGCAGCATCAGGATGGCCAGACCTGCCTGGATCATAATAGAGTAATCCGGCGTCAGGTGCACAGGGTGAAGGTGCCCGAACACCGGGAAGAACAGACCGTCCCGCGCCATGGCGTACTCCAGGCGCGGCTGGCTCATCATGCATGCGCTCAAAACACCCACCATCGACGTCGCACTCGCCAGGGCAAAGACCACCCCGGCCGACCCCTCAAACCCCTGCAGATACGCGAATGGATTCACGAATGTCCCCTTCGCCGCAATGATGTCGGCAAACGGCACGATCGCGCCGGTGGCGACCGCGATCAGCGTGTAGGACACCATGACGAAGGCGAGCGAGCCGATGAGCGACACCGGCAGGATGCGCGCCGGGTTCTTCACCTCGCCGGCCATGTACAGGATGTTCGTGAACCCCGCATACGACCAGAGCGTGGAAGAGACCCCGGCAACGAGCGTGTTCCAGAACGGCCGTTGCTCGACGTTTGCAGTCGCAACCGCAAAAGAGAGCGCCTCGGGCTTCCACGACAGAAGCCCGAACACCACGATCAACACCAGCGGCGCAAGCTTCGCGACCGTAAGGAAGACCTGCGCGTTCCCGCCACCCCTGACGCTGCGCCAGTGCATGTATGCGATGAGCGCGATCAGGAGCGCGGCGACCACGCGCGCGACCGCCGGGTCCCCGAGAACCGCCGAAAAGATCGTCAGCGCCGATACTGCGCTCAACGCCACGATCGTCAACGTCGGAGTGTCGCTGGTCAGGAACGCCGTCCATGTGTAGAGAAAGCCCAGAAACGGTGAGCCCGCACGGTGCAGAAAATGGTACGCTCCCCCCTGGATCGGGTACGCCGTCCCCATCTCGGCAAGGATCAGCACCTGGGGGATCCAGACCACGCCGCCGAGCAGCCAGATCGCGACGCTCATCCCGGGGCTGCCGGCGATGGCCGCAATGATGGGCACGCTGATGAAGACCCCGGAACCGATTACCGTGCCGACGATGATCGACGAGGTCTGGACAAAGGAGAGCTGGCGTTCTGGTTCGGGGCCGGGCATCAAAAGTCCGCAAAAGGTACCACAAACGGCCTAGATATTCAATGCTGACCGCATGTGGGCATCTGATTCTCAGGTGCCGACCGTCACGCGTCAACGGACGGCGGATCCTCTCCTCACAGCTCGTCCGGCTTTCGCCCCGGTGTGCTCCCCATCCCTGAGCGTGTGCACTCCGTTCACAAAGACGTGGCCCACACCGGTTGCGTACTGATGGGGCGTCTCGAACGTTGCGTGGTCGGCGACCGACGCCGGATCGAACACGACGACGTCGGCGAAGTATCCGGTACGCAGCACTCCTCTCCTGTCGAGACCAAGGTTGGCGGCCGGCAGGCCGGTCAGCCGCCGAACGGCCTCGTGCAGCGAAATGAGTTTCTCTTCTCTCACATACTTCCCGATCAGCCGGGCAACGTTCCCGTAGGTCCTCGGGTGAGGCTGGGAGCGCAGGAACACCCCCTCAGGCGCGACGGACTCGGCATCGGAACCAAAACTCATCCATGGCTGCTGCACTTGCGCTCTGACGTTATCCTCCGCCATCAGGAAGTACACAACGTCCACGCGGCTGTTGTCCTGAACCACGAGGTCCATAGCCGCAACTTCAGGCGCCACACCCCTCATGGAAGCGACCCCGGCGAGGGTCTTTCCGGTGAGGTATTTGAGGGAATCTGTTCTGAAACCGACAAGTAGAAGCTTCTCCGCGGAGCCTGCGGCGTAATACAGGTTCTCCCATCCCTTCGGTGCCTCGCTCATCTCCCGCGCCACACGCCGCCGCACGGCCGGATCGCGAAGGCGCTTCGACCATGCGTCGAACCCGCCCTCCTGCACCCAGGGCGGCATGGCCGCGTCGAGCCCCGTCGCCGCCGCCGTATACGTGTACATATCCGCAGTGATCGCCGCCCCCTCCGCCCGGGCTCTCTCGATCCTCGCGAAGACGGAGTCCGACAGGTGCCAGTTCGTGCGACCCGCAACCTTGAGATGGTAAATCTCGGCCGGCACGTTCGCCGTACGCGCAATCTTCAGGAACTCATCCAGTGCTCCGAGGATTCCCACCCCCTCTCCACGGATGTGCGAAATGTACATCCCCCCGTACGGCGCCGCAGCGCCCGCGAGCGCGATCAGCTCGTCCGTGCGGGCATAGAACGCGGGCGCATAGATGAGCGACGAGCCTACGCCCAGGGCCCCATCCTCCATCGCCTGACGCACCAGCCGCTTCATGCGCTCGAGCTCGTCCTGGGTCGGGGCACGGTCCTCGTACCCCAGCTCGTGAATCCGCACCGTCGTCGCTCCAACGAACGACGCCACGTTGGGAGAGATCCCCCGCCGCTCGAGGTACGACAGATACTCGCCGAGCGTGGTCCACTCGATCTCATACGTGATGTCGTTCTGGCGCTCGCGGAGCTTCTGCTTCATCGCGTCGTTCAACGGCCCCATCGACTCCCCCTCCCCAAACACCTCGAGCGTCACCCCCTGGCGGATGTCGCTCTGCGAATGCCCGTCGTGGATCAGCGACTCGTTTGCCCAGCTCAGCATATTGATAAAGCCCGGTGCGACCGCGAGCCCATGGCCGTCGATCTCCACCCTTCCGCTTCCGGAAACGCGCTGCCCGATTGCCGCGATCGTATCGCCGTGCATCGCCAGGTCGCCGCGGAACGGAAGCCGTCCGGTGCCGTCGTAGATCGTGCCGTTGCGGATGACAACATCGTATGCGGGCCCGCGCGAGCAGCCCAGGGGAAGAAGGAAGAGGGCGGTGAGGGACAGGACCACGAGCGGGGGAACTCCTGACCCCGTGCCCCGGGGAGCAGCATGCGCTCCCGCAGCGAAGACAGCGATTCTCCGGACGCTCTTCATTTTTTCACCGGATACATGAAGTTCTCGGTCGCCTTCACCCTCTTGATCGAACGGTCGGGGTTCCGCTCGAAGATCACCAGCTCCCCGTTCCCCTCCTCGCCGGTCATCCCTCCCTGCGGTAGACAATTTTCCCGTCGACGATGGTCAGGTCCACCCGGACACTGCCGATCTCCTCGGGGGGAATCTCGAATATGTCGCGCTCGAGGACCACAAAGTCCGCCATCTTTCCTGTGACGATAGAGCCCTTCAGCGTCTCCTCGAATGCGGCGTACGCGTTGTTGATCGTGTACGCCCGCACCGCCTCGGCGACGGAGATCTTCTGTTCGGGGAACCACCCTCCCGGATTCTTGCCGTCTGTGGTTCGTCGCGTGACGGCGGCATACATCCCCTGCAGCGGGTTGAGCGGGCCGACGGTCCAGTCGCTCCCGAACGAGAGCCGCATGCCGTTGGCGAGAAAGGAGGCAAAGGGGTAGGTAGTCTTGCACCGCTCCGGCCCGATGCGCCCCTCGGCCCATCGGCCGTCATCGATCGCGTGATACGGCTGCACGGAGGCGATGACGCCGAGCCGGGCAAATCGGGCGAAGTCTGACGGACGGATATGTTGCGCATGTTCGATGCGGAATCGCCTGTCGCGCGAACGATTCCTGGCCGCTGCCCGCTCCATGATCCCGAGCACCAGGCTGTTCGCGCTGTCGCCGATGGCGTGGATCGAGAGCTGGAGCCCTGCGCTGTCCGCGGAGAGCGACCACTCTTCCAGCGCCCCGCTCAGCGCGATATCACTGGGAAGTCCGCGGGTTGTGGGATCCGAGTCGTACGGCTCGAAGAAGAGTGCGGTGGTTGAGCCGAGCGAGCCGTCGGCAAACGCCTTCATGGATCCCAGCCGGATCCAGGGGCCGCCGGATCCCGCGGTGACGCCCTCCATAGCCAGCGCGTGCCATTCATACAGGGGCAACCGGCAATACATCCGCGCTGTCAATTCGTTGGATGCGAGCAGCTCCCTGTAGGTCTGGATGTCGGCGCGCGAGGAGATATCCTGAACGGACGTAACGCCATAGCGACGGGCTTCCGCCAGCGCGCCACGCGCAGCTTCGAGCATTTCCTCCCGTGAGGCGTCCGGGATCAACCTCCAGACAGGAGCCATCGCTTCATCCTTCAGGATGCCCGTCGGCTCTCCGGTCTCCGGATCCTTCACGATGGTGCCGCCGGGCGGATCGGGGGTGTCGCGCGTGATGCCCGCCATGCGGAGGGCAAGGGTGTTTGCAAGAGACATGTGGCCGTCGTAGCGGCTGACCATCACAGGCGTTCCGGGGGTCACCGAGTCAATGAGCGCCCGCGTGGGGAGCGCGCCTCCCGGCCATGCGTCGTGATCCCAGTCGCCGCCGGTGATCCATCGCCCCGGGCGGCGGCGGGCCCGGTCTGCGATGAGGCTGGCGAACTGCTGCGTCGTGGCCGCTGCGCGCAGGTCCACGCTCTGGAGCTGGAACCCGCCCGCCATGAAGTGGGCATGGTTGTCGATGAGACCAGGGAGGACCAGGCGTCCCTGGAGATCGACGACAGTGGTTGACGGCCCGGCCAGCTCCCGGATCTCCGCGTCAGCTCCAACGGCGCTGATGCGTCCGCCCGTGACTGCCACCGCCTGTGCCACGGGACGCGCCTCATCGACGGTCCAGACGCGGCCATTCACCAGGATGAGGTCCGCCCCGGGCTGCGCCATGGAGCAGGAGGCCAGCAGCAGAACGAGGAGTGTGCGCATGAGTCAGCTGGAGAATCTGTCGAGGAACGCCCGTTCGTCGGGCGTGAGGGTCGCCGTGCCGCCGGTCTGGAGCTTCGCCATGATTCTCTCCAGCTCCGACCGATTGACCTCGTGCATCCGCGTGCGGTCGATGCTCGACCAGCGCTGGAGGTCCGCAGGGCGTATCGCAGGCGCGGCCATGGAAGCCTTGAATCGCGAGGCCCGCGTGTTCCTGTCCCTCCAGAGGAGAAAGAGAAGGCCGCCGGCAAAGCCACCAAGATGGGCAAAGTGCGCGACATCCCCTCCCCCGCCGAAGCCTCCGATGAGCGAGAGAACGGTCATGATGATCACCAGCCAGCGGGCCTCGACCGGGATGATGCCCCAGATCATGATCTGCTCGCGGGGCCAGTATCGCGCAAAGCCCAGAAGCACACCGAAGACCGCGCCGGATGCCCCCACGATCGCGACGTTGGGCGTGACGAATGAAAGGAGAGCTCCGGCGACCCCGCTGATGAAGTACAGGAGCAGGAAATCCCTCCCGCCCAGCTCCGCTTCCAGCCGCGGACCGAAGAACAGGAGGCCGAGCATATTGAAGAGGAGATGCCAGAGGTTCGCGTGGAGGAACATGTAGGTGACGACGGTCCACGGTGCGCTGACGATAAGCGCCGGCACCAGCATGAGCGTGTTCATCAGCCCCGGCGATGCCGAGGTGAGGAAGTATATCACCACGTTCGCGGCGATCAGCCGCATGGTCCATGATTTCATCGGAAGTCCGGGAGTAGTTGTGCGTGGATGCCGGAGGGGGGGCTCATTCCTTCCGGGGGGATCCGCCCTCTTTCACCTTTCGTTGCATCAGGATACCCGCGATCGACAGAACCACGATGGCGACGACGCGCAGCGGATCCGACAGGGGCAGGTTTGCGGCAATCAGCATCGCGCCGGCGATCGACGACAGCAGCAGCAGCGCCGTCTCAAACGCCACCCTGAGCAACACCACACCCAGGATGCCCAGGACGATGAATGCAAGCCACTCCGGAAGCCACGGCCCAAGTATGCGCGCCAGTCCGAGACCGATGACGCCACCCGCCAGAAACCCGCCTATGTTGATCGCGACCGCCTTCACGAACTTCGTCAGCGCGATGCCTGCCACAGCCCCGACAGCCCCAGCAATGAGGACCGTGTTCTGCGGCTGTTCGGGAAAGAATGCCTGCATCAGCCACATTCCGGCGACGAACCCGGCCCCTCCGGCAAACACCCAGAAGAGCTTGCGCCCGACCGTCAGGAGCGCGACACCAATCAGGATGGCTATCCAGTTCACTCTTTCACCTCCGTGAGCGCGCGTTCGGCTGCCTCCAGCAGAACAGTTGCGCCGACGGCCGAACCGGTGGCCTGCGTCATCCAGAGATCCGGCGTGACCCGGCCAATCCGCGCGACACGCTCAATCTCGCTCCCTGTGCTCGCCCCTTTCTTGATCTGTTCTTCCAGCTGGTGCGCGATCAGGTGCCCGATGGGGTAGTCCGGGAGATAGAGGAAGGAGTGGATCATGTGCGAATAGATGCCCAGGAGCACCACATCACGCTTCCCGAAGACGGGCGCGTAGTACGTGTTCCAGAGGTCACGGGCAAGGTCGAGGGTCGCGGCCTTGAGTTCCGCGGGCGTCGCCCCGGGATGGTCGTACATCCAGTGCCAGACCGCCATGTCGAGCAGCGCCACCCCTGCGATTTCGTAGGTCCCCCAGAAATCGTTCAGGACGTTTGAGGCGTACGACTTCGGATTGTCCGCGGCAAGCCCCAGCAGCCGCAGATCCTGCGCCTGGAACACGAACGCGATGGCTTCGGTGAACGCGGTGTTCGGGACACCCGAAAGGATGGTATGGTCGACGTCGTTCAGCGATATGACCTGCTCGACGTTGTGCCCAAGCTCGTGAACCGCGATGTTGAATCCCTTGTAGTTCATCCCGCTCTTTTCGACCCTCGTGCGCAAGCGTGTCGGGACGCCTCGCATCCCTGCTCCCATGGCATGACCGGAACCGCGCGCGGGATCGACAGCGGTCAGGCTGGCAAGGTACTGCGAGCGCTCCGGTGTGAATCCGAGCGTCGTCAGGATTGTGGGGATGCCGCGTTTGAACGCGTCCGCGGTAGGATACTTCCGGGCTACGACGCGGTCCAGCTCGACCTCGCCGACGGAACTCTTCACCCGGAACCCGCTGTACCAGATGTCAAACGGTTCAAGCGGGCGGCCAAGCCGCCGCGTGATCAACTCGGCCACGCGCGGAACCAGGGGCGAGGAAACAACCTGCTCGAGCATCGCCCTGACGCGCTCTTCCGGAAGCTCGCGCTCTTCGTTGAACTTTCGTGCGATCAGCGTCGGGGCTGTCGGAGTGTACGGATCCCTGAGGCGTTCCGCCTGGAACGTCTTCAGCAGCATGGCATAGCGCGTATCCGGCTCGGGGCTGGTGGACGCCGTCGCAGAGGGAACAACCGCCCCCCGGGCATCATTCACGGAAGACGCCGTGACCGTGTTCGCCACCGGATCCCAATCAACACCGGGATTGTTGACCACCGCCGCGGGGATCGTTTGCGTAACGATCCGCTCCATGACCGATTGAATCAGGCGCTGGCGCGCAAGCCCGTTTGAGTTGTCCTCGTAGCTCGCCTTTATTTCGTCCCTCAGGTTCCAGTGCGAGAGCAGCCTTTTCCCCGCAGGGAACAGCCGGTTGCCACGCCCGTCCATGACGTGGTGCATCCAGATGTTGTACTCGGCAATGTACTGGTCCACCTCCGCAGTCACCCGCGCGATCTCGAGCTTGACCGACGCAGGCACACGCCGGGCAAACCGGGCCGCCAGACGCGCTTCAGCCCACTGCTGACGCGACCAGGCGGCTCCCTCCTTCAGGCGTTCATCGAGCGTCGTCAGCGGGAAATTGAGCAGCACCACGAACGCCAGCTTGTTCGCGAAGAAGTCGTCGACCAGATGCGCCTCAGGATCGTATCCGGCGAACAGCTCGTCGAACGGAAGGATCGGACCGATGTCGAGGTCGGCCTGCGTCTTGAGGTGGCGATTGATCTCGCCCATGTGCCCGTCGAGCGCTTCCACCATGCGCTCATAGCGGGAGAGCAGCGTGTCGCGCGACGCGGCGTCAGCCGCGAAGTGCACCCGCACGAACTGCTCGAAGACGGTCTTATCACCGTCCTCATCGCGCCAGAACTGCAGCACCTGCCGCATCCCGCGCTGCAATCTGCTCCGGCTGTGCTCCCCGTACTTGGCGGTGAGCTCTTCTTCGAGCGCGCTCATGGAGGCCGCCGCCCAGGCGGGCTGGGAGCCGCCCGTGGTCCCCTGCTGCTCGGGACGCGGGGTCCAGCCTACCGATAGAACCATTGCAAGCACCGCCACGAAGACCTTGTGCATCACAATCCTCCCGGGTTTTTCATTATTGGCCCGCGCGAGCCGCACGCGGCAACTCCACGATGAACCTCGCCCCTCCCCCCTCCGACCGCTCGTACCGGATCGTCCCGCCCATCAGATCAAGATATTTCTTCACGATATACAGCCCGAGCCCGGTGGAACTCTCCCCGGCCGTCGGGAGCGACCCGAGCCTGGCGAACCGCCCGAACAACATCGGGACATCTTCAGGGGGAACTCCCTGACCGGTATCCTCCACCTCCACCACGAGATGCTTCCCCCTGCTCCTCAGCCGGACGACGACCGCTCCTCCGATCGGCGTGTACTTCACGCCATTGGACACCAGGTTCTCGAGCACGGCGAGGACGCACCCGCGGTCGGTGTGCGCCTTCGGGAGCCGGGCGGGCGCGTCGACGCGCAGCGCGATGTGCTTCGCCCGGGCCTGGTCCCTGTACAGCCGGAACACGATATCGGTCTTGAGCCGGAGATCGATCGGCTCAAGCTCCAGGCTGGTGGGACCGGCCTCGACACGACGGGCTTCCAGCAGGTCGATCACGATGTCCCGCATCCTCAGGGAGACGTCGTGCAGTTGCCGGATTCGCTTTCGCATCACCGCCGGGCGCATGTGCCCCACGCCGCTCTGCAGCAGATCCAGCGACAGGAGGATGCTCGTCAGCGGACTCTTGATGTCATGTGCTGCGACATAGAGCAGATCGCTCAGCCGGTCGTTCGCCTCCTGGAGCTCCTTGTTCGCGCCGATCAGGTCCTCGTTCAGCTTCCACAGGGCGTTTTCGACGTTGACCCGGTCGGTCACATCCCGCTGGATCCCGATGTAGTACTGGAGCCCGCGGTCCTCACCGTGGACCGGCGAAACGTGGAGCTCGTTATAAAAGAGGGCGCCGTCCTTCCGGAAGTTTCTCAGCACCACCGTACACGCGCGCTCCTTCGCGAGGCATTCGCGGAGGTATTCGAGTGCCGGCTGGTCCCTCTCCGCCCCGTGCAGAAACCGGCAGTTCCGGCCCAGCACCTCGTCGCGGGAATAGCCCGTCAACCGCTCGAACGCGGAATTCACGTAGATCAGCGGCATGTCGGGGACACTGCAGTCCGCGACAGTGACGCCCTCGTTCAGGCTGTCGAAGATCACGCCCGCCAGGCGGGCCCGCTCACCAGCCGGGGTGGATGTCAGATGCGTTGCCAAAATATCCTGTCTCCGGGCGCAAGACGATGCCGGTCCGCAAAGCCGGCGTGGACCTCCACGACAAACCTTGCCGGTCGGTCCGACGGCACCGATGCCTCGGAGTACGGGACCGTGTTCTTCCGTATGGTCACGATGGTCCGGTCGGCGCCGAGGAAGATGACGTCGAGCGGAAGCGGCGTGTCCTTCATCCAGAACGACAGCGGCTCCTCCGTGGGGAAGAGAAACAGCATACCCTGGTTCTCTTCCATCTGCTCCCTGAACATCAGCCCGCGCATTCTCTCCGTGGCGCGCTCGGCAATCTCGACGTCGATCACGGCCAGCGTGGCTCCCGTGGCCGAGACAAAGACGAGCTCCGCGTCCTTGCGGAATGCGGGAACAGGGGTCTGCCCGTACACGGCCGTCTGGAGGACACCGAGGACCGCAACGCCGAGGATATGCAGCCGACGGAGGATTCTCATCTGTTTCCGCCGGGCTCCATCGCTTCGAGGACAAGCTCGGCAACGTCCTTGACCTGCACCCGTTCGGCGGCCTCGCGCGCCTTCACGCCGTCGGTGAGCATCGTCATGCAGAACGGGCAGCCGGTGCCGATCACATCGGGTTTCGTGGCAAGCGCCTCGTCCGTGCGCTCCATGTTTACGCGCTTCCCCTCGGTCTCCTCCATCCACATGCGCCCGCCGCCCGCGCCGCAGCAGAAGCTGCGATCCTTGCTGCGGGGCATCTCAAGCCGCCGGACGCCGCCAAGCGCGTCGAGCACGTCACGCGGGGCATCATACTCGTCGTTGTACCGGCCGAGATAACACGGATCGTGGAAGGCCACGCTCGTTGCCGACCCGGCGGGGATGCGGAGCTTGCCGGACACAATGAGCTCGCGCAGCATCGTCGTGTGATGGACCACTTCGTAGGTGCCGCCGAACTGCCTGTACTCCTTGCCGAGCGCCTGCATGCAGTGCGGACAGGTGACAACGATGCGGGAGAACGAATACGAGTTGAGCGTCGACACGTTGCCCGTGATCAGCGACTGCGCGAGGTACTCGTTCCCCATCCGCCTCGCGGGATCGCCCGTGCACTTCTCCTCCTCGCCCAGGATCGCGAAGTCCACCCCCGCCTTCTGCAGAAGCCTTGCGAACGCCCTGCTGACGCTCCTGTACCGGGCGTCGTACGAACCGGCACATCCGACCCAGAACAGCACGTCCGCCCTCTTCTTCTCCGCCATGCGCGGGATCGCAAGTCCTTCGGCCCATTCCGCACGGGTGGCATGACCGAACCCCCACGGCGTATAGTTCCGCTCCAGATTCGAGAACGTCGTCTTCAGTTCGTCCGGGAAGCGGGACTCGTTCAGCACCAGCCCGCGGCGAATCTGCACGATCGCATCCACATGCTCGATCGTGACAGGACATTCCTGGACGCAGGCCATGCACGTGGTGCACGCCCAGAGCTCCTGCTCCGTAATGAAATTGTCCAGGAGCTGATGGCCGAGGACCGTCCCGGCGGCGTCGCCCGTGGCTTTCGCGGCCATCACCGGCGCCTTCTCCATCGTCCGCGCGCGAATGTCCACAATGATCTTCTTCGGGTTGAGCAGCTTGCCGGTTGTGTTGGCAGGACAGACCGACGAGCAGCGCCCGCATTCCGTGCAGGTGTACCCGTCAAGGAGCTGCTTCCAGGTCAGGTCGTCGACATCGGTGGCGCCGTACTTGGTGAGCGTCTCGTCGGCAAGGTTGATCGGTCGCAGCGCACCGCGCGGGCCGAGATTCGAGAAGTAGACATTCGGAATCGATGTGAGGACATGCAGATGCTTCGAGTACGGAAGGTAGTTCAGAAATCCGAGGACGGTCAGCATATGTCCCCAGAAGAACGCGTGATACCACGTCGCCGCGGTCCCGGGATCCATCGGAGAGAGCATCGTGCCGAGTCCCGCCGAAAACACTCGTGCATCCTGTCCCGCGCCGGCACCCGTCAGAAAACGCATCGCATTCTGTCCGAACATGGTCACCATCACGACGAGAATCAGCGTGAGGATCACGAGGGCGTCCATGCGAGCATGCCCGCTCACGTCGAGGCGCTTCGGCGGCGCGGCAACGCGCCTGACGATCGACACGACCACCGCGATCACGACGAGCAGCCCGACCATGATCCTGCAGGAAGATCAGGGGCGGATACAGCGGACCGAGGAACGCCAGCGAGCTGCCGGGGATCAACCCTTCGATGATCGACTCCAGGACCGCCGACAGCAGGATGACGAAGCCCCAGAAAATGAAGAAATGCAGCAGGCCGGCGAGAGGCTCTCGCAGCAGCTTCGTCTGTCCGAACGCGATCGTCGCTACATTCCCCAGCCTGCGCCACGGTTGGTCGAAGCGGTCGTCGGGCTTCCCGGTGTTCAGGTACCCGATGAGGCGCCGGGCGTTGCGCACAAAGAACAGGAGGCCTGCGACCAGGACGAGCGCGAACACCAGCGAGCCGATCGTCATACGGGGTCCGTCAATGATGGGTGGGGAATGGACGCTGTGAGATCATCCAACGAGGATGGTGCCGTCGATGACCGTGACGGCAGTCCCGCTGATTTTCACCGACTCCACACGGTTGCCGGCGAGGCCGAGATGGATGCGAACCCGACCCTTCCGTCCGATCGCGTCGCCCTGTTCGCCGATGATCGTCAGGACGTCGCCCGTGCCCTCCAGCTCGCCGCGCTCGAACAGGTAGACGCCGAGCGGGCCGTTCGCGGAGCCAGTCACCGGATCTTCCGGGATACCGACATGCGGCGCGAAGAAGCGCGAATGCACCGAGGATGTCCGCTCGATGGTTTCCGTGGTAAAGACGCACAGCCCTCCGAACTTCTTGTTTTCGAGGAACTGGGCGACGGCGGGAAGATTCGGGGAGAGCGAGAAAATCGTGTGGAGGCGACGGACCGGGACATACAGGTAGTCTGCGGACACGATCGGAAGGCTTCCGTCGAAGTCCTCGATCTGGATTCGCAGGAGCCGCATGATATCCAGCTTGAGCTGGGCCGCGCGGGCAAACTCGGGAAGCGGGAGGCCGAAGTGGACTTCGGTGCTGGATTTCCCCTTCGCGACAGTGACCGGGAGAATCCCCGAGCGCGTCTCGGCCGCAAACGGGTACGCTCCGGGCGCAGCCATGCCGTGCATCCCCTCTTCCGCAAGCGCGTGAAAGGCGGCGACAGTCGCATGGCCGCAGAGGTTCACCTCTGTGGACGGAGTGAACCAGCGGATGCGGATGGTCGCACCGGGGATCGTGGGCGGAAGGATGAACGCCGTCTCCGGCACTGCCATCTCCCTCGCAATGGCCTGCATCTGCTGGTCGGTCAAACCCGACGCATCCATCACGACGCCTGCCGGATTCCCCGTGAGCGGAGCCTCCGTGAACGCGTCGACCTGTTTGATCCTGATGTGCACGCCCTACCCCCTCCCCTCCGCGTCTGGAAGATGCACCGCACACAGGGCACGACGGCCCTTCACGAACAGCAGCGTTCGATCGATCACAAGAAATGCTTCTGGAGCAGGCATAGGCAGATCGTCGTCCAGGACCTCGCGGTACGCGGGCGTTTCCGTCTCGCCGCCGAATACCGAGAGGATTCTCTGAAACGCCGGTCGGCCCGGCGTCACCGGCGGCGCAGGCTCATGATGGGCCATGACCATCATCCCGCCAAGTCGAAGCGCTTCGAGCGTGCCCTCAACCATGGGCGTGCCCGCAAGCAGCGTGCGTGCGATTGCGTCCGCATCCGACCCGGCTTCTGCGGGTTCCGGCACCGCAACCGGCGGCGGCGGTTCCGCCTGCCAGCGCTTCACGAGATCCTGCAGACGGGTGTCGTCCGCTGCCTCCTCACTGGCGACCGCGCCGGTAATCAGGTTCCGTCCGATCAACTCGCGGCGGTCGGACCTTCCCCGCAGGCCGTACACGACGCCGTCCACTGCGGCCACAAACACAACATCGTCATCGCTCCAGAGCGATGAGCCGTCACGCAGGTCCAGCGCGGTCAGCCCGCGATGTCCCGGAAGATCCGGCGAGGCAAACCCGTGAAGCAGAAGGGCCCCGTGCGTCACGCACTCGATCCCGGTCCACCAGCCGCCCGGCGCCATCACATCCCTCCAGACCATCTCGCCGGTCGCGATACGCAGGCGGAAGAAGGAGGCGGTCCTTGCAGCGGGGTCACGCTCTTCGCCGATCAGCCCGCCTTCGTCATCCGGAACGATTCTCCAGAGCGCGCCTCTGACATGCTGGCGCCAGGCAACGGACAACCCTTCACGCCGCAACAGTCGGCCGAGATCCATGCAGCCGGCGCGTCAGCGAGCGCCCGCACAATGACGGAGAAGGATGGGCCTCATCGCAAGCGCGGCACGCGCGCGGTGGCTGAGCCCGTTCTTCGTCGCGAACTCCATTTCTGCGAACGTCTGCCGATGGCCATCCGGCAGAAACACCGGATCGTACCCGAACCCGCCGGTCCCCCGTGGAGCCTCGAGGATGGTCCCCGGACACATTCCCTCCACGACCTCGAGAATGCCGCCGTGTGAGGCGAACGCCACGACACAGCGGAAGCGGGCATTGCGCCGCCGGGGTGGAACACCCTTCAGGGAACGGACCAGTTTCCGCACATTGTCGGCATAGCTCGCCCCGGGACCCGCATAGCGCGACGAATACACACCGGGAGCCCCGTGCAGATATCCTACTTCGAGACCCGTGTCGTCCGCCAGGGACGGAAGCCCCGTACGCTCGAACGCAACAGTGGCCTTCTTGATCGCGTTCCCTTCGAGCGTCTCCGCGTCTTCGACGATCTCGGGGACGCCCTCCACATCGTGAAGCGTTCGGATGGAGACGGGCAGGTCACCGAGGAGCGCCACGAGCTCGTTTGCCTTATCCCTGTTTCTGGTTGCTATCAGAAGGTTGTTCATCGAACGGCATATACCTGGTGAAGGTTGGTCTCCGGGACGTCAGGCCGGCCCTCCTACGAGCCGAGGAGCGCTGCGATGGCCTGCACGACGGTTTCGACTTCAATGACTTCGAGTTCAGAGGCGGATCGCTGCACGCTCAGATTACGCGCCGGGAGGATCACCCGCGTGAAGCCGAGCTTCCTCGCCTCAGCCACGCGCTTCTCGGCCTGGCTCACGCGCCGGATCTCCCCTCCCAGCCCGACCTCCCCGATGACGACCGCTCCCGAATCGGCGGGAACGTCGCGCACGCTGGAGACGATCGAGAGGGCCATGCCGAGATCGGCGGCGGGCTCGTCGATGCGCACCCCGCCGGCGACATTGACAAAGACGTCGTACTGGCCCATGTGAAGGCCCGCCCTTCGCTCCAGAACCGCAAGAAGCATCTGGAGCCTCCTGCTGTCAAAGCCCGTCGCGGTGCGTTGCGGGACGCCGTAACTCGTGGGCGCCACGAGGGCCTGCACTTCCAGCAGAATCGGGCGCGTGCCTTCCATCCCGGCCACGACCGTGGAGCCGGACGCGCCGAACGATCGCTCGGACAGGAACACCTCGGACGGGTTGGCCACCTCCCGCAGCCCGGTGTCCCGCATTTCGAAGACGCCGATTTCGTTGGTCGAGCCGAACCGGTTCTTCATCGCCCGGAGAATCCGGTATGCAGAATGGCGCTCGCCCTCGAACTGGAGGACGGTGTCGACCATATGCTCCACAACGCGGGGGCCGGCGATCATCCCTTCCTTCGTCACGTGGCCGACGAGGAAGATGGGGATGCCGCGGGTCTTGGCGATCCGCGTGAACATGCCGGTCGCTTCGCGCACCTGGCTCACGGTCCCCGGGGCGCTGTCCAGGTCCGGACGCACCATCGTCTGAATGGAATCGACGATCATGAGCCCGGGCGGGTGCCTGTCAAGCAGCGCTTCGATGCTCTCGACGTTGGTTTCGGTCAGGAGCAGGATGTGATCGCCCGGAGGCGACTCGAGCCGCTCGGCGCGCAGACGCACCTGGGCGGGCGATTCCTCACCCGTCACGTACAACGTCACGCGGTCCTTCAGCGCAGCCGCCATCTGGAGCATCAGGGTCGACTTCCCGATGCCCGGGTCGCCGCCGACGAGCACGACCGAGCCCGGCACGATCCCTCCGCCCAGCACGCGGTCCAGCTCCGGCAGCGAGGTCGGGATCCGGCGCTCGGCGACTGCCTCGACGTCCGTGATCGGAACAATGGGGCCGGACGCCGCACGCGCGCTCCGTGCACCCCGTTTCGGC
The DNA here is from genome assembly GCA_963701735.1 of uncultured Ignavibacteria bacterium. GTDB lineage: Bacteria > Bacteroidota > Ignavibacteria > UBA10030 > UBA6906 > CAWABB01. The sequence goes on from CAVPBI010000002.1 coordinate 100,437, forward strand.
GCCCGCGCTACGATTTCTTCGACCAGCGAATTCCACTCGCCACAGTTCGCACATCGTCCCGCCCATCGGGCGGTTTCGGAGCCGCATGACTGACATACAAACCGGGTGAGCTGTTTCGTCATGGCGATTGACCAATATACGCCCGTCCCGTGTGAGATTCAACGCGCGGTTCGTCGCCTTGCTTCTCGACCGGTGATGCTCTATTTTTCACTGTCTGCAAATCGGATTCCACTGACACAGGCCACCATGCCCGCCCGCACATCGCGCCCGCTTCGCACCGTCGAGTTCGCCATCACGACGGACAGAGGCGTCGTCCGGACCGAGAACCAGGACGCCGCCGGCAAGTTTCCGGACGGGCCGTTCGACCCGTCCTACCCGGGCGAGCAGCTGTTCGTCGTGGCCGACGGCATGGGCGGACACAATGCCGGCCGCGAGGCGAGCGCGCTTGCCCTGAAGACCATCGGCGAGACGTTTCTCGCAGGCACTCCGTCTGCGGACCCGGGTGCCTCCCTGAAGCATGCGCTCGAGACTGCAAACCTCCGGATCCATGACCAGGGCCTCTCCAATCCGACCCACCGGGGGATGGGGACGACATGCACCGCTCTCCTGCTCGCGGGGGATCGATCGCTCATCGCGCACGTCGGCGACAGCCGGGCCTACGCCGTCAGGAACTCCGCCATCGCGCAGCTCACCGAGGACCACACGAGCGTCGGAGAACTTGTTCGCGCGGGGATCATCACGAGCGCACAGGCCCGCGAACACCCCGAGCGATCCTTCCTGAACCGCGCGCTGGGCGCGAGACCTGCGGTCACGGTCGATATTGTCGAGGGACCTCCCCTCACGCAGCCGTGTACGCTCGTGCTCTGCAGCGACGGGCTCTACGCGCACGTGGACGATGAGGAGATCCGCACGGCCGTCACCGCAGCGCACGCCCGACGAAGCGGCCCGCGAGCTGACCGCCCTCGCGATCCAGCGCGGCGGATCTGACAACATCACCATCCTCATCATCCGCGTCTCGATCAGGCGGCAGCAGCGCACGACTCCCCGCCGCAAGCCCGCGCGCAGGAAACACAGCCGCTGACCCATGGGCATCCGATTCTGCCGGACGGTACCTGCACTTGCTGTCGCCGCCGGACTCGGTTTCCTCCCCCTCGCGCGGTCATCCGGTGCGACTCCGCCGAAGACCGAACTCCGGGCTGTCTGGATCACGACCGCCTCGGGACTCGACTGGCCGAAGTCCACCGACCGCCGGGAGCAGGAGGCATCGCTGCGCGCCATCGTCAGGCGGTTGCATGCCGACCACTTCAACACCATCTTCTTCCAGGTCCGCCCACGGGGCGATGCGCTGTACCGCTCGCGGTACGAGCCCTGGGCCGAACAGCTCGGCGGGGCGCTCGGACGCGACCCGGGATGGGATCCACTGAAGGTGGTGCTCGATGAGGCACACGGTGTCGGGATCGAAGTGCACGGGTGGTTCAACGCGTACAAGATCCGCGCACGGGGCACCGTCCGCTCCGAAGGCCTCCCGCATCCCGCCGAAGCGCATCCGTCATGGACCGTGGACGTTGACGGGGAGCTCTGGTTTGATCCGGGCCTTCCGGCAGTCAGACAGTATCTCCTGGACGTTCTGCTCGACCTGGTGAAGGGATACGACCTGGACGGCGTCAATTTCGATTTCATCCGCTATCCCTCCGCCGACTTTGCTGACGACGCCACGTACCGGCGGTACGGATCGGGAGAGTCGAAGGCTGACTGGCGCCGCGAGAACGTCACGCGCTTCGTTCGCGAAGCGTACGAGCGCTGCAGGAAAGCAAAGCCGTGGCTGAAGGTCGGATCCTCGCCACTCGGAACGTATGCTGCCGATCCGCCTTCCGGCTCGGAAGGGAGTTACGCGGGATACTATCAGGATTCTCAGGGGTGGCTGGCGGCGGGCATCCAGGACTACCTCGCGCCCCAGATCTACTGGAACATCGGTATGTCGCGCGGCGACCCGGATTTCGCTTCACTCGTGCGGTCATGGTCGAAAGCTTCATCAGGACGGCACGTCTACGCCGGCATCGGCGCATACAAGCCGGATGTCCAGGCAGAGCTCGCGCGTCAGATCGACCTTGCACGCTCCGCGGGCCTCTCCGGACAGGCGTTCTTCCGACTCGAGCATGTCTTCGCGCGCGAAGCGTTTGGCGGACGATATGACACGCCGGCGCTCGTCCCGCCCATGCCGTGGAGAGACCCTCGGCCCCCGTCTCCGCCCCGCGACCTTGCCGTGTCAGAGGTCGCAACCAATCTCTTCCTGATCGAGTGGAAGGCGCCCCGCGCCGCAGCCGACGGTGATACCGCCTCATGGTATGTGGTATACCGGTCGTCGGTGCCCGCGCTCGACATCAGCGATCCCTCTTCAATCCTCGCCGTCCTGCCCGGCTCGGCAACGTCGTGGGTCGACACCATACGCATCCCGACCGGTGTCACCTACTACTACGCCGTGGCCTCCCACGACCGCGCACGCAATGAAAGCGCTCCATCGACGGTTGCGAGCGCGGCCGTCAAAGCCCTGCTCACGCTCGCGCGCGTGACCACATCCGTCACAAGCATGAGCGTTTCAGTCGGAGCCGCCGACGGGCGGCCGACACTGGCTGCGTACCGGCTGGCGGGCACGGTTCCGGTCACGCTCGACCTGCTTCGTGTGAGCCAGCCCGCCCCGGTGCGGGTTGCACGGCTGGTGGACGAGCGACAGGGTGCGGGGACCTACGTGGTGGGATTGCAGGACTATGACCTGCGACAGGGGACGTACCTGCTGAAGCTTCAGGCTGGCACCGCCACGGTGGAACAGTCCCTCAACGTCCCGCGCTGACAGGGAGTTCCCGCATCACTCGATGACCCGCCCGGCAGGGCAGCATGTTCTCCCCGCCTTCCGTCAGCATGTCCGTCCACACCTACAGCGGCACACGCTCCTCGAACATCGAGCCCGTGTACGCTCCGGCCAACTGATCCGGGATGAACAGCCTTCCGCCGGGCTTCAACGCAGGCCGGGATGGCCTACCGGACATCCAGAAATCGGACAAGCCAGAGGCTCAGGTCGGGGACGTACGTGATCAGCAGAAGAGCCGCCAGCAGGATCGCGATATACGGGAGCGTTGCGCGGACGATCGTCAACACGGGTTTCTCGAAGCGAAGGCTCGAGATGAAGAGGTTCAGCCCCACAGGCGGCGTGAGGTAGCCGATTTCGAGGTTGGTGAGAAAGATGATCGCCAGGTGAACCTGGTCGATGCCGTACGCCTGGGCGATCGGGATGATCAGCGGCACGACGACGATGATCGCCGAGAAGATGTCCATCATCATCCCGACGATGAGCAGGAAGACGTTCAACACGACGAGGAACATGACCGGGCTCGTGATGAACGCCTGCGTCAGCTCGAAGAGATGCGCCGGGACCTCCTGGTCGATCAGGTAGTTCGTGAGCGCCATGGCGACGCAGATAATCATGAGGATCGCGCCCGTCAGGACCATGCTCTCGCGCATGACGCGCGGGACATCACGGAAAAGGTTGAGGTCCTTGTAGATGAAGACCTCGACAATGAGGACATAGAATGCGGTGACTGCTGCGGCCTCGGTCGCCGTGAACAATCCGGTATAGATGCCGCCAATAATAATGACGGGCAGCGGAAGCTCCCAGGCGGTGCGCTTGATCCCGTTGACCGCGGCGGCGATCGTGAAGGACATGGCGCGGGAGATTGAGACGGCGCACGCGGACGACGGCGAAGACCGAGAGGACGATGAGGAGAAGCATCCCCGGGATGAACCCCGCGGCGAAGAGCTTGTCGATGCCCAGCGCCATGCTCGGATTTCCCGAGGTCACCAGCGAATACAGGATAATCGGGAGGCTGGGCGGAAAGAGCAGGCCCAGGCTGCCGGACGTTGTCACCAGCCCGAGCGAGAACCGCTCGGGGTACTTCTCGTTGAGCAGGATCGGGTACAGGAGCCCGCCCAGGGCGATGATCGTCACGCCCGAGCCGCCCGTGAATGCGGTGAACGCCGCGCATGTCACGAGCACGACGATCGCCAGCCCGCCCTGAAACCACCCGAACCACGCGCGGGCAAGGTCCACAAGGCGTTGCGGGGCCTTGCTCTCAGCGAGGAGGTATCCGGCGAACGTGAAGAGCGGGATCGCTACGAGCGTGGGGTTCGTGCCGATCCGGGTAAGATCGATCAGCATCACGGACGGGCTGATGCCCTCGGCTGAAAAGCTGAGAAAGGTGACCGCCGCGATGATGGCGAAGAGCGGCGCGCCGAGGAGTGCAAGCAGGACGAGAGCGAGGCCGACGAAGAAGGTTTCCATCGCTCATGCCCCCTTCGGCACGTCACGGCCGAGCAGCGCCGGCCACCGCGTCATGGCCCTGATGACCGCGTGGACCGCAATGAGCAGGTACCCAAGCGGGATGATCATCAGCGCCAGATAGGTCGGGACTCCGGCGATGAGCTCGCCGCCGGAATCCCGCTCCTCCATCAGGAACGTCCACGACGCGCTGACAAGGAACGCGCAGACGACGGCAAGGAAGAGCTGGCCGGCGATAGTGGCCGCGGCCTTCCACCGCGGGGAGAGGAACCTGGTGAGGGCGTCGATGCTGATGTGCCGCTCTTCGTGCGTGGCAATGGCCGCCCCGAGGAATCCCACCCAGAGCACCATGTGGCGGACAAGCGGATCTCCCCAGAGGAATCCCGTGCTGAACACATTACGGAGAATGACCTGGGTGAAGGACAGCACCACCATGATGCCCAGGAACAGAACGAGGAGCCAGCCCTCGATCCGGACAAGCCCGCGGTCAACAGTCCGCAGGAGCGTCATTTCGACCCGCCGCGCTTTGCCCGGAAATCGGCCAGAGCCTTCTCGACACGGTCCAGCAGGTCCTTGCTGTACAGGGATCCCGCAAGGGCCGTGCGCGCATTCTTGCCGATCTGGGCATACTGCTTCCGCTCGGCCGGCGTCCCGCCGCCGATGATCTGCACGCCGTTCTTCTTCAGCGTCTCGATCGCCTGGGCATTCTCTTCCCTGCTCTTCTTCGTCAGCTGCGCCATGGAGGAACGGCCGTTGCGGAGGAGGATCTCCTGCAGGTCGGGCGGGAGCGAATCATACTTCTTCTTGGACATGACGACAGCCCCGGAAGCGTCCGCCAGCGCCAGGTCCATCATGTACTTCACGCGCGTGTGCCACTGGAGGCCGACCGCCGCCAGCGGCGACGCATAGGCCGCGTTGATCAGACCGGTTTGCAGCGACGTGAGCACGTCGACGATCGAGAGCGGGATCGGGTTCACGCCCAGCGACTTGAACGCAGCTTCGGCAATAGGGTCGCCTTCCCAGAGCCACATCTTCACGCCTCGCATATCCTCGGCGGAACGGACGGGCGAGTTCGAAAACACGTACACGAACCCCACCTCCGCCCACCCGAGCAAAATGAATCCGTTCTTCTCGAACTCCTGCTCGAACTCCTTCGCGAACATCGTGTGGACATGGTCGACTTCATCGTACGACTCGAACAGGAACGGGGCATCCAGGACCCGCAGGTTGCCGGAAATGTCCCCGATGCCGACGCCGGTAATGCCCGCGCTGTGGAGCTGGCCCAGCCGGATGCGCCGCATGACGTCCTTGTCCTCACCCTGCTGGCTATTCGGATAGATCCTGAACCCCAGCCGTCCGCCGCTCTCCTTCCGGACCGTCTGATCATACTCGCGCATGATCTTCATCCAGGTTGTTCCCTCCGGCGCCAGCGTGGCGAACTTGATCAGCTGCTCCTGGGCCTCCACACGGGGCGCCCCGGCAGCAAGAGCGGCCGCCACAAGGAGCCCCCACAAGACAGGGTGTCGCACGGTTGCAGTCTCCACGAGATGTTAGAACAGTTCCGGTTTCTTCGCCTTCAACAGCGCCGCCTTCTGCTTCGCCACCGCGTTTGCCAGCCGGTTCTCGGGCAGGATCTCCAGGGACGCGCTCTCGACCTCGGCCAGCAGCCTGTCAAACAGATCCTCGTCCAGGTTCTGCGTCGCGTACGAGCGCGCATAGTACAGCTGGGCCATGAGGAACTTCCTGTCCGTGATCCGGAGCGCCCGCTCGAAGTGCATCCTGGACTTGGCCGGGTCGCCCCCCAGCATCTTCGACCGGCTGCCGTAGAGCATCCCGAGGAACAGATCGGCGCCGGCGTAATAATACGCCGAGTCGTTGTCGGCGACGAACTGCATCAGGGCTTCGGTGCGCGGGAGGTCGGCAAGGGCATCCGTGTTGTCGAGGGAGAGATAGATATAGCTCCCCCACCCGAACGCCGCCCAGAACGCGGCGGGGACCATGGAGGCGGACGTGGTGCTCAGGACGGCACGCAGCTCGTCGGGATGGGCGGGGAGCGCCTTCGCGATGCGCTCGTCGGTCCGGAGAATCTTCAGCGCGTGGTCGCGTCCCCGGAGATAAAAGGCACGCGCGCGTTCCGGATCACTGTCCTCCAGAAAAGCGAGTGCGTAGCTGTTGTACCCCTGGCTTGCCAGGCGAAGCAGTCGCTCGTTGTCCGGGTCGGACTTCAGCAGGACGTCGATCAGCTTCAGGTTCCCCGGGAGGGCGTCGCGGGCGAACTCGAGGTCCGCCTCTTCCGTGAAGCCTTCAAAGCCGTCGTCGACGATCCCTCCGACGGTGGACACGGCGATCTGCTGGATACAACCGGACAGGAGGAGTGCGGCGAGCGCACAGGCGATAAGCGTTTTCATGCGGGCTGGTGTGGAAATGACTCGCTCAATATCCCGAAAACCTCCGAACAATGCAACCGACCCGGTTTTGCAACTCAGGCGTGAATCGTGTACTTTGAGAGTGTCCTCTCCCAACGAGCACCATGCGCATCCTGGTCGTCGAAGACGAAAAGAAAGTCGCCCGGTTCATCCAGCAGGCGCTGGAAGAGGAACGGTACACCGTGGACGTGGCTTTCGACGGCGAGGAAGGCGAACGACTCGCGCTCGAGCAGCCGTATGACCTCCTCGTGCTCGACGTGATGCTGCCGAAGAAGAGCGGAGTCGAGCTGACCCGCACCCACCGTGCCGCCGGGCGCTCGACGCCGATCCTCATGCTCACGGCAAAGACCGCCGTGGAGGACAGGGTGGAGGGACTCGACAGCGGAGCGGACGACTATCTGACCAAGCCGTTCGCCGTCGCCGAGCTCCTCGCCCGCGTGCGCTCGCTCCTGCGCCGGGGCACCGCGGAAAAGTCCACCATCCTCTCCATTGCCGACCTGGAACTCGACACCGTCACACACAAGGCCAGGCGCGACGGCAAAGCCATCGACCTGACCGTCAAAGAGTACGCCCTGCTCGAATTTCTCCTCCGGAACAAGGAGCGCGTGCTCAGCCGGACCGTCATCTCCGAGCACATCTGGGACTACAGCTTCGACACCGGCACCAACCTCATCGACGTCTACGTCAACCATCTCCGCAACAAGATCGATACGGGATATCCCACGAAGCTGATCCACACGGTCCGCGGCGTCGGGTATGTTATGAGGGAGGAATAGCATGCGTCCGTTTTTCCGCATGTCGATCCGTTCCCGGCTGACCTTCTGGTACACGCTCGTGGTGCTCGTCACACTCCTCGTCTTCGTGGGGGTCTCCTACTACTTCACCGGTCGAACGCTGGCCGAGAACCTCGACCTCTCCCTGCAGAATCAGGTGCGGTGGGTCAAGGAGTTCATCGGCCCGCAAGCAGCGCGCGTGAAGCCGAGCAAGCGGTCCATTGACGCAATCATGCGCAATCGCGCCACGCAGCCCCGCATAACGGGTCTGGAACGCGACACCACAGTCGAAGAAGCCGACGAGATCTGGAACGCGATCTACCGGCACAACCTCCAGAGCACGAAGCGGACGTACATCCAGTTCCTCGACAGGAAGGGAGCGATCATCTATCGCTCATACAACCTCACGTCCGACAGCCTTGTCGTGCGGGACAGCATCCCGCTCGGCACCCCCGTCGTGCTGACGGGCCGGATGAGCGCGGAACCGGTGAGGATCGCCGCGGTCCGTGACGCGAATTTCACGTATCTCGTGGGGTATCCCCTCGCAGAGCTGCGGGACCTGCAGGACAATCTCTATCTCACATTCCTCATTCTCATCCCGATCGCCGTGCTGATTTCGCTGGTGGGCGGCTACCTGATGGCCAAGAACGCCCTGCGCCCCGTCGATGAAATTGTCACCCAGGCCCGGAAGATTTCCGCGGAGAACCTGGACCTGACGATCCCGGTCCGGAATCCGCGGGACGAAATCGGCCGCCTGGGTACGACCATCAACGCGATGCTGACGCGCCTGCACGAATCGTTCGCGCAGGTGCGGCAATTCTCGGCCGACGCGTCCCACGAGCTCCGCACGCCGCTGACGATCATGCGGGGCGAAATCGAGCTCGCGCTCCGGAACCCAAAGACCCCGGAGGAATACCGCGCGGTCCTGGAGAGCGCCCTCGAAGAGATCATGCGCATGACCGCGATCATCGACAACCTCCTCGTGCTCGCCAAGGCGGACCAGGGGAGGTACCACGCGGATTTCTCGGAGGTCGATCTCGGCGCGCTCGTCCAGGAACTGTACGAAGACAGCGAGGTCCTCGCCGAGCGGAAAGACATCCATGTCGCCCTGCGCGAGACGGCCGACATCAGGATCGTCGGCGATCGCCTCCGGCTCCGGCAGCTGATTCTGAACCTCATCGACAACGCGATCAAATACACGCCGCAGGGCGGGACGGTCACGCTGAGGCTGGGGCAGGAGAACGGCAGCGCACGGATCCAGGTGAGCGACACCGGCATCGGCATTCCCGCGGACGAGCAGGCGAAGATCTTCGACAGATTTTACCGCGTCGATAAGGCGCGCTCGCGCGAGCTGGGCGGAAGCGGCCTGGGACTCTCCATCGCCAAATGGATCGCTGAGCTGCACCGCGGCACGATCACGGTGCAGAGCAGTCCGCACGAAGGCTCGACCTTCACGGTCCTGCTCCCGCTCAACTGACCACGCCCGGGCATGACGACACAACGCCCCGTCCCGCATCAGCCGGGACGGGGCGTTCGCCATCCGGAACGCTGCGCTCGCGTCAGAAGTCGGCGCCGAGCGAGAAGTAGTACTTCGGCGACGAGAAGCCGTCGACATTCCAGGCCCACGCCACGTCAAGTCTCAGCAGGAAGAAGAGGAACAGCACCCGTGCGCCGGTGCCCATCCCCATGAGGAGGTCCTGTGACCGTATGCTGCCGTCGGGGGTCCGTGTGAACAGCTTGAGATTCTCCTTGCCGCCGGCGTAGTTCCAGGCCGTCCCCGCGTCGAAGAACAGCGATCCGCCGAAGCTCTGCAGTCCCAGGGGGAGCGGTCCCGCTTGCAGGAACGCGAAGAGCGGATAGCGGAACTCCATATTGAACAGCGCGTACCGCGAGCCGATCTTCGCATTATAATTGTAGCCGCGCAGCGGAACGCCCGTCTGAAGGAACAGGTAGTCCTCCGCCTGGGTGATCGGCACGTACCCGCCCTCGAACTGCGGGTTGATCCAGTTCTGAACGCCGCCGATCATGAACTTCTGCGGGTTCTCACCCATGCTCGTGCCCCCCGCGAACCGCAGCGCGAAGCTGTACGAACGGCCAAGCCGGAAGTACGTCCGGTAGTCCGCGGTGACGTTGACGAAGCTGAGCCCGTCCCTGCCCATGCGCGGCGTCCCAAACAGATCTATCCGGTACCGCGTGCCGGTCACGGGCGAGGTAAAGCCCCAGAGGATCGTGTCGTACACGTAGCCGAAGCCGGGCACGATCACCGTCCGCTCCTGAATCGGCGCGTTGAGGACGTCCATGTTCTCGCGCAGGATATTGTAGTAGCTGACCCCGAACTCGAACCGTGTGAACCGGTCGTTGGGGAGCAGCGCCGAGATCTGCCCGCCGTACGTCCGGAAGCGGTACAGGCTTCCGCCGAAGATATCGTTGACAAGCACGAACCGGGCGCTGTGAAACGCCCCGAAGCCGAAGTCGATACGGTTTGGGAGGTAGAAATACTGAATGCCGTAGTCGCTGTTCTTGAGGTCCAGCAACAGGTTCGTGGACAGGATGATCTGGTGGTCGCCCAGAAGATCGCTGAACGCCATGACCGTCGACCCGCTCACGCCATAGAACGTGTCATACCCCGCGTTCCCGTAGATGATGTCCGGCGTGAAGTTCAGCTTGTAGCGGTTGACCCGGAAGTTCCCTTCCTCATCCAGGTTGTTCGCGATGGCAGGCATCGCCTGGATCGTCGAATCCTTCGGGACGTTCTCCGCACGCTCCTCCGCGGGCGCATAATTGCTGAAGTCGATCTGGAACCCTTCGCCGTACAGGCCCGTGGAATCCTTGCCGGCCGCGGTGTCGGGCTTCGCCCCCTGCGCGGCCATCGCAGCGCTGTCGGCGGGCTGGAATTCCATGGTCTCGATGGAGGACGTGTCGCGTGCGGCAACGGCAGGCGCGGCGGTCACCGGTACACGGAACTTCTCCTTGAAGTATTCCGTCATCTCCAGCTCGTTGACCTTGAGCATCCGGTCGAACGGGTTCCGCATCAGGAAGATGTCAAAGCCCGACTTGTTCAGCGAGGCAAACGCGAGCTTCGACCCGTCGGCGGAGAGCGACAGCTGGTAGATACCGCTCAGGGAGTTGGTCACCGGGCGGTATTCCCGGGTCTCGAGATTCAGCTGATAGACGTTGTTGATGCCGTTGCGGTCCGACACGAACAGGATCCGCCTGCCGTCGGGCGCCACGACCGGCGAGGTTTCGTCGCTGTTCGGCCAGGCCAGCAGGCGCTCAACGGCGCCCGTGGCAACCCCGACGCCGTACAGGTCCGCCTGGCTGAAGTCGACGTTGTTCATCGACACGGTGGGGGCCGGAGCGAAGCACCGCGATCGGAAGAGAAGTAAATCGTCTCCTCGTCCGGCGACCACACGGGCTGGGCGTCGCTGTACGGATCGTTCGTGAGATTCGTGAGCTGCTTCGTGGCCAGATCGTAGACAAAAATGTCCGACTTGTTCGCCTTGTTGCCGACGAACGCGATCTTGTCGCCGCGCGGAGACCAGGCAACCGAGAAGATCCCCTGGAGACCGAACGTGAACTTCTCGTACGTGCTTGTGCCGACCTGGAGCAGCAGGATTGCATCCTCCTCGCCGGCCTTCGTCGCCAGCGCCACGCGCCGGCCGTCGGGCGACCAGCTGATGCCCGGCGTGAGCAGGTGCATCTCCTCGAGGTTCTCCGTCTGCTGGCCGTCCACAAGCTTCTCGATGATCTTCCCGTCCACCGAGTTCATGATATAGACGTCGAAAAAGTCGTCCCGGTTGGTGATGAACGCGATGCGGTCACCCTGCGGGGAGATGGCCGGGCTCGTGTTGTAGAACCCGCCGTCCTTCTTGTGATCGGTCAGACGGCGCGCGTAGTCGACGGGATCCTCCCGCTTCGCGATGTCCGGCCAGTACAGCACCTTCATCTCCTTCTGCCACCGCTCCGAGAACTCCTCGATGTTGAGCCCCAGCGCGGCCCGGAATCCGCCATCCACGCTGCGCACGCTCTTGATCCGGTTGAGGAGCTCACCGATCTTCTGCTCCCCGTATTTCTCCGACATGTACCAGAACACCGACTGCCCGCCACGGTACGCAAAATACCCGTAGAGCTGGTTGATCGTCGGAAGGTTCTGGTTGATTGTCGCGTCCCGGAGGAACATGTCCGAGTTCGTGTCCCACTTCAGCGCGGCGAATTCGGACAATCCCTCGTTGAACCAGAGCGGGATCTGGAGCGTGATGTTGTTCGAGATGATCGATTGGATCGACCCGCCGTAGAACATGTCGTTGATCACCGCGTGCACGAGCTCGTGGTGAATCACATGCCGGAACTTCCTGTAGTCCCCTTCGAACGGAATCACGACCCGGTTCTTGAAGAGCTCGGTGACGCCCCCGATCCCTTCTTCGAGGTATTCCCCGATGACGTTCGTCTGCTGAAAATCGTTGTGCGAGTTGTAGACGACGATCGGGACGCGGTTGACGAGCTGGTATCGGAAGAGTCTGGCAATCGAGGCATAGGCCGATTCGGCGGCAACCGCGGTGAATTCGGCGAGCTGCTGACCGTCCTGGGCGAAGTAGACGTCGAAATGGTCGGACTGGATGAACGACCAGGCGTACTTCTTGTACTGGACCTTGTTCTTCCCGAAATACGCGTCCTGGGCGCTCACGAGCGCAGGGAGAAGGGCGCTCAGGACAAGCGCGATACCCCACCAGCGACGCATGGTCCACCTTTTCCCTGAACTGTTCCTGTGCATCGAATTCATCGTAATATTCTACGTATCCGCCCGGGGAAATGCAAACAGCTCATCCTGCCGGCACCATGAAAACACCGAAAACGGGCCGTTTTGTTCCTGCCGGCTAATCCACCAGCGAGAAATCGATCTGGTGCGCCTCGGGTTTTACGGCCTTCACCCGCACCCGGACGCGATCCCCCAAACGGTACCGCTTACCCGTCCGCCGGCCCCGGAGCTCGTAATGCTTCTCGTCCAGCACGTAGTAGTCGTCGGCCATGTCGCGCACCGGCACCAGCCCCTCCACGAGCAGCTCGTCGATCTCCACAAACATCCCGAACGCAGTCACGCCCGCGATGACGCCGTCCAGCTCGTCGCCCAGGTGCCGCTTCATGTACTCCACCTGCATCACCTTTACGGACGCGCGCTCGGCCTCGGCGGCAACCCGCTCCCGGGCCGACGACTGCGCAGCGATGTCGTCCAGCTGCTTGCGCAGAGCCGGCACCGCCTTGCGCGCCACCCCCTTCTGGTAGGCGTCGAGCATCCGGTGCACGATCAGATCGGGATACCTGCGGATGGGCGACGTGAAGTGGGCATAGTGCCGGAAGGCAAGTCCGTAGTGGCCGATGTTCTTGGTCGCGTAGATCGCTTTCGCCATGGAGCGCAGCGCGACGTCGCTGATCAGGTTCTCCACCTCGGAACCCTTGACCCGGTCCAGGAGCTTCTGCAGCTCGCGCGACGGAACGCCCGACTTCACGTTCAGGGAGAAGCCGAACTTCTTCACGAACTCCGCGAGGTCGGCGAGGCGCTCAGGGTTGGGAAGATCATGCACTCGATAGATGAACGGAAGCTCCTCGCCGAGACCTGCAAGGCGGGTGACGGTCTTGTTTGCCAGCAGCATGCACTCCTCGACCAGACGGTGCGCATCGAGCCGCTCCTTCTTCAGGATGTGCGTGGGGAAGCCTTCGGCGTCGAACTTGAACTTGGTCTCGCCCGCATCGAAGTCGAGACTGCCGGCCTTTCTGCGGATCTGCGTCTGCTGCTTCGCCAGGGCGTTCAGCGCCGTCAGCAACTCGACGTAGTCCCCCTTCCCGGTGTCGAGGATGCGCTGCACCTCTTCGTACGTAAACCGGCGCGTGCTCCGGATGACGCTCTTGTTCAGCGACCACGCACCGACGTCGCCGTCGCGGTCGATGTCCATAAAGACGCTGTACGTCAGCCGTTCCTCCCTGGGCCGCAGACTGCAGAGGTCGTTCGACAGCCGCTCGGGGAGCATCGGGATGACTTCGTTCACAAGGTAGGTGCTGGTGCCGCGTACGTAGGCCTCGGCGTCGAGGGGGCTCCCCTCGCGCACGTAGTGGCTGACGTCGGCAATGTGCACGCCGAGGCGCCTGATGCCGCGCGGCAGGATCTCGAGCGAGAGCGCGTCGTCGAAATCCTTTGCGTCCTCCGGATCGATCGTCACCACGATGCTGGACCGGAGGTCAAGCCTGCCGCGGAGGTCCGACTCGGGGATCTGGGCGGGGAACTTCGCCGCCTGCCGCTCCACCTCCTGCGGGAACGCGAGAGGAAGGGCAAACCGCCGCGCGACGCCGAGCACCTCGACGCGGGCGTCGCCCGTGGGGCCGAGCACTTCGATGATCTTCCCCTCGGGATTCCGGTGCTCGTCCAGCCAGGGAAGCAGCTGGGCGACGACTTTGTCGCCGTCTTTCGCCCGCGCGGCTTCCTCGCGCGGGACGTACACGTCGCGCCTGATGCGCTCGTCGTCCGGCACCACGAATGCCGAGTTGGGGCCCTTCTGCAGCCGCCCGGTCACGGTGGTCGTGGTCCGCTCGACGACTTCAACGACTTCCGCTTCCGGGAGCTTCTTCGGATCGGGCTTGCCGCGTGGCTCGCTGCGCGCGAAGGGGACGATGCCGACGGTGTCGCCGTCGAATGCGGTGCGGAGAAACGCCTGCGGGATGAAATACTGCTGTTCGGGATCGCCGGCGCGGACCATGCCGCCGCCGCGACGCAGGAGCGAGATCACGCCCACGAGCCTGTGCGATGCTCCGCCGGCGGGCTGTTTCTTCTTCTTCGACTCCGATGCGTAGCGGATCCGGCCCTGCTCGTCAGCCGTGAGGACGCCGCCGTCGATGAGGCTTCGAACCATGGTTCTCAGCCCCCGGTAGTCATCCTCGCCGCCGACGCGGATCTTCTGCGCCAGCGCTTTGATGGTGATGGGTGTGCGGCGATGCTGCGTCAGATACGCGAGCACTGCCTTCTTGAGGTCGGCATGTGATGCCAATGAGGTTATCCTTCTGCAATGGAAATCGGTGTTAGAAAGAGAATCGGTAAAAGAGCCGCGCGGAATTCACGCGCTTCAGATCGGTGGTGCCGCCGAGCGGGAACGCTTCCACGCGCCGCTCGAGCTCGAACATCAGGTTGCGGAGGGACGGGTCTCCGAGAATCGCGTCGAACGAGTACATCAGGCTGAAATTCGCGTTGCCCAGCGGATCGTCCAGGATCATGCCGCCGTACCGCCAGTAGCCGTTCCAGAGCGAGCCGCTCAGGCGGATGTCGGCGGATTCCGTGAGGCTCCCGGCGCCGCCGTAGCGGAGCTCCACGGTGTTGATGAAGCCGGTGTTCTCGCGCAGGAACTGCGACAGCGCTCCCGTCAGCAGCGATGACGCCCCCGTCAGCAGCGAAAGCCCCATCTGCCGCTCCACGTCCGCGGGTACCTGCCCCCGTTGTCCGGCAGTCATCGGGAACGACCCGTACACGATGAACTGGATGGCATCGGACTGGATATCGTTGGACTTGGGGCCGGTATACGAAAGATATGAGTACTCGTCGATCGTCATGTCGTACGAAATCTTCGGGTTCAGCCTCGTGCCGCCGATCTGGAAGGTCACCACCACCTTCTCGGCGGTGTCCCCCGTCAACGTGTCGCGCAGGATGCGCGTCCCCTCGTACCGGGCACTGATGTCCAGCTCGGGGTTCATCAGGTCGCCCCGGAACCGGATCGACCCGTCGGCGTTGAAGCGCTTCAGAAAATTGTAGTAGGCGCGCTCGACGACCAGATCCCCGAACCACTGCTTCCCGTCCCCGGTGATGCTGAACTTCCCGTTGATGCCCGCCACCAGCTCCTCCCCCGAGACGGGGTCGAAGATCATCCTGATCTCCGTGTTGCTGCCGGAGGTCTCAATGTCGAGATCGTACCGGAGGCCGTCCATGAGGCTGCCCGAGCTCGCCGGCCCGGTGCCGGCCTCGGCGCCCCCGGCGGACTCTGCGCCGAAGTACTCCGCGGCCCTGCGACGCAACCCGCTCCCCTGAACGACCGTGGTGTCATCCACCGCGACGATCGGAACCGCGTACTCTCCGCCCCGGGTCCTGACGTCAGCCGTTCGCGTCGGCGGGAAGATCAGGGTGGAGTTCCGCACGAGGAGGTCTCCCTTCAGGCGCGAATGCTCCACCTCCCCCGTGAATCGCAGCCCGCCGGATCCAATCTCGACGAAGAGGTTGCCGTATACGGAGAGCTCGGATTGCCGCGTCGATTCCTTCACCACCAGCAGGCTGCCGGTGCCCGAGAGATTGAAGTCTCCCAGCTTCAGGTCCCGCAGCGCGAGGTCCCCGCTGATCTGCATGCTCCCGCCCTGCCGTCCCTTCACGTCCGCCCGGGTATTGCGCACGGTCGCGCGAACCACCTTGATGCGCTCCCCGTCGGCCTCAAGCTCCGCGTCCATCGTGTACACAATATTGTTCGGCGTGAACAGAAACACCGCATCCGTCACCGTGGCCTGCCCGCCGTAGCTCGGCTTCTCGAGGGTGCCCCGGATGGTGAGGTCGCAGAGCAGCCTGCCCTCAAGGTCATTGAACTCCGAGAGGAACGGGTCGAAGACCTTCATGCCGATCCCCGTGGAGGTCATCGTGAGGTTCACGGGGCGGTCGCCCGTCAGGAATTCGAGCCCCTCTGCCGAGAGGGCGGTCGGGATGCTCCCGTTGACTGTCAGCTTCTTCTCGCCCCCCTGCGCGTCGCCGCCTTCACTGAGGAAGAGGTTCACGTCCAGCAGCGAGTCCTTATAGAAGAAGAACCCTTCCAGTCCGCCGATCGGCGCGTCCTTGTACACGAGGTCCGAGGCGCTCATGATCAACGTCGCCTCGGGGTCGCCGACCGTGCCCTTGGCGGTCAGGGAGGCCTGCGCCCCGCCCGAGAGAAACACCTGGCTCCCCCCGTACTCAGATGCCGGGATGAAGTAGTTCAGGTCCGCGAGGTTCAGCCTGGCCGCTTCGAGGCGCGCGTTCAGCTCGCCGTCTGATCCGATGCCGCCGGACACCGCGATCGATTCACTCTCGCGCCGAAGCGTCAGGCCTCGCAGCGCAACACCCGACGGCGAGATCACAGCCCGGGCGCCCGGCTCGGCCCGCCACGCATACGAGTGATACCGCGCCTCAAGCTCGCCCAGCAGTGCATCGATCGAGTCCTGGTCGAACGCGACGGTCCCGCCCGAGGAGACGGAAAGCGTCCGCTGGAGCCTCGCTGCGGCATCATATTGCAGGTTCCCTCCCGCAGCCAGGAGACGGAGGTCGACGCTGTCAATCTCCGCACGATTGATGTGAAGGTCGCCGGCGCCAAGGTCGCACTTCACGGTCGCATCACGGAAGAGGCGTCCGCGGCCGAGATTGTCAACGAAGAGCGATGCGTGCAGCCCTTCGACGAGCATGCCCGAGCCGGACGTGCCGATGAAGAATTCGGGGATGCCGATATCGGCTGCCAGCGTCAAAGCCCGGTGATCGCCGCGAATGGACCCGGTGACAGACCCGACGCCGTCAAAAGGACGTCCCCCGATGTGCTGCGACAGCGGCTTGAGGTCCTTCACGAAGAGGGCATACGTGGCATCAACCGTCACATCGGATTTGTCGAGCGCCTGCTCCAGCCTGTCCGTCTCCTCGCTGTCACCGCCGGCGGAAGCGGCGGAATCGAACACCGCAATGACCGGTGCAAGGTCCTCGGCTACCGAGGCGGCTTCGAACCGTGCCAGGCCGACGAGATGCTCGAGATCGAACGCGCCGCCGATAGCCAGGTAGGCCACGGGCGAGTCGAACTGTACGAGGCTCTGGCCCGGGTCGGTTTGATCGATCAGCAGGTGGACCGCTCCCGTGTCCATGGGGATGCCCCGATAGGACGAGAGGCCAAGATCCAGAGACGCGTCGACCGAGAGGTCCGCCAGCGTGAGCCCCGTTCCATCCGCAGCGATCCGGCCGGTGATGTCACTGGCCATGGAGGGGTCTCCGAGAATGGCTGCGAGATCCAGGTGCCGGACATCGCCCGTCAGCCGGAACCGGTCGAGACCCGATGCGGGCCGCTCGAGCGTCACGTCGACGTCCGCCCTTGCGTCGGCGAGGTTCACGAGCGCCGAGCCGCGCAACGCGCGGTTCTCCGCCACCGCCAGGACGCGCGTCGGCCTCACGTCGCGTCCGCGGAAGACTGAGGAATCGAGTGCGACCTCGGCCCGCCCTTGCAGGCGCGAAAGGTCGAGGCCCGAGCCATCAATGCTGGCGCTCCCGCACAGATCGGACCGCAACCCGGGATCCCGGAGGATCGTGCCGAGATCAATCCCCTGAAACGCTACGGCGCCCCGATACGCCAGCGAAGACGGACCGCCGATGGTCAGCCGAACGTCGTCCACCTGCATGTTCCCCGCTGCTGTCGAGAGCGACACGTCCGCAATGAAGTCGAGCGGCGTGCCACGGTAATGTGCCTCGATGGCCGCCGGACCGACCGACGTGAAATCGGGGAGGTTGAACTCGGGCATGAGCGCACGCGGATCCGCAGGATCGATCGTGCTCCTGGACATGATGACATCGAGCGTCAGGTCGCCCGGGTGGTCCAGGTTCAGCACCGATCCGCGCATCTCAAGATGCGTGTTCGCATAGTCGAGCTCGAGAGCCCGCACGTCGACGGATCCGAACTGCCCCCCGGCATCCAGCGAGATCGTCGCCGGCCCCCGGAGGAACGACACCTCAGGGAGAAAGTACGCAAGCTCGGCAAAGTGCACGCGGCTCCCGCGCACCTGCAGCGAGACGGGGCAGGGCTTCAATGCTTCCAGCGAAATCCCGTTCAGCAGGTTGATCCCGCTCATTGACGCCGAGAGATTGATCGTGGACTGCTCGGTCACGATCTGCACGGCCGCGACGGTCGCCGAGGTATCGGTGATCGTGACCTCGGCCGAGAGCTTCCGAAGGCGAAACCACGGCTCCCGCGAAACGAGGGAGATATTCTTGATCCTGAGCGCACGGTCGCCCGGACGCAGCTGCGCCTCCAGATCGACGTCGAGGTTGTCCAGGAACAGCCGGTGGTATTCGAGACTCCGGGGCGTCGGCGCCGGGTGGTCCGGTGAGAGCAGCGCGGCCGAATCCACCATCGAGACCCGTCCGTTGATGACCCGGAACCGCTTCAGGACCAGGGACCAGCTTTCGCCGCGCGAGGTATCCGTTTCATCGGGCCCGGCCCGGAGCATGCGCTCGAAATTCCAGAGCCCGTCCTCTCCACGCTCCAGACGGATTGACGGCTGCACAAGCGTCACCTGGTCCACGGCCGCGATTCTGCCGGCGAGCGGGAGGAGGCTGTAGCCGAATTCGACGCGGCCGGCCGTGACCAGCGGCGTGCCGCGCACCTCGATGGCAAGCGAATCGACCGCAAAACCTGAGAGGAGATCCCCGGTGAGCGTGCCCAGGGTGACCCGGGCATCCAGGAGAGAGGTGATTTGCGAGAGGGCGATCTCGCGCAGGCGGTCGCGGAAGAACTGCGTCTGGGATGCCGCGGCGACGAGACCGATGAAGATCGCGGTCGATGGGACAAGCACCGCCGCCAGCGCGAACACGCGCCGGACGATGGTCTCAAGCCGTCCCCGTGTCTTCATTACCGCGCTCCCGTGTCGGCCCCTTCGAGCGAAACCGATCAGCGCCCCCGGTCCAGATTCACAATCCGGCGGATGATGCTGGTCGTCGACCTGCCCGGCGTGAGGCGAATCCGCCGGACGACGCCCCCGTGCGCCCTGACGACGTCGCCGCCCACGATCTCCCCTTCCTTCCAATCCGCCCCCTTCACAAGCACATCCGGGACGAGCGACCGGATCAGGCGCTCCGGCGTGTTCTCGCCGAAGAAGCAGACATAGTCCACGGCCGCGAGACCCGCCAGCACCGCCGCCCGGTCGTGGTTCGAATTGACGGGCCGGCCCTTCCCCTTGATGCGCCGGATGGACGCGTCCGTGTTCAACCCCACGATCAACACGTCTCCGAGCGCGCGCGCTTTCGTCAGGTACTCGACGTGGCCACGATGAATGATATCAAACGTGCCGTTCGTAAAGACTACCGTGCGGTCCTGCCGCTGGAACCGTCTACGGATCGCACGAAGCACGGTTTGCGAGACGAGTTTCCCCATCGTCAGGCCTGCGCTCTGCGCTTGACGAACCGCAGCGCGGCATCACGAATCTGCGCCGGCGTCACCGGGACGATCCCCACCGAGCCAACGACGACACCTCCCGCGCAATTCGCGAGCACGCATGCGTCCCGCATCGACGCGCCCGCCGCGAGGGCGATCGTAAGCGTCGAGATCACCGTGTCGCCCGCGCCCGAGACGTCCACCACGTGCTCCGCGGCCGTCGGGAGATGGCACGACCCGCCGTCGCGCTGGAACAGCGACATGCCCTCTGCGCCGCGCGTCAGCAACACGTTCTCGGCGCCCAGCAGCTCGAGCAGCTTCCGCCCGGCCTGCTCCACCTCCTCGTCCGTGCGCAGCCGCCCGCCCAGCACTTCCTCCGTCTCCCGCCGGTTCGGCTTGAATACCGTCACGCCTTTGAACTCGAGGAAGTTGTCGAACTTCGGATCGACCGTCACAACCTTGCTGTACTTGCGCGCCACCGCGAGGACCTCGTCGATGACCGCCTTTGTGATCACGCCCTTGTTGTAATCTTCAATGAGGATCGCATCCAGAGCATGGATGTGATACCGGACGCCGTCGACGATGCTCGACTGCAGGTGCTCCGGGCACGGCGTCTTTGCCTCGTTGTCGATGCGGACGACATGCTGTTCGCTGGCGATCACGCGCGTCTTGATTGTCGTGGGCCGGTCGGCGTCCGTAACGAGCCCGCTCGTATCCATACCGCGTTCCGACATCATCTCGGCCATCAACTGCCCGGGGTGGTCATTGCCCACAAGCCCGATGAGGAACGGGACCCCGCCCAGGGCCAGGATGTTGTTGGCCACGTTCGCGGCGCCGCCGAACCGCACCGACTCGGATATCGACCTCAACGACCGGGACGGGTGCTTCGGGGGAAATCCGGTGCACAGACCCCCAGTAATAGCGGTCGAGCATCAGATCCCCGAGGACGGCAATGCGCTTCCCCTGGAACTGCTCCAGGATCCGGTCAATGCCGGCTTCGTCGAGACTACTGTCGTTCAAAAAAACCTCCATAACATGTAAATATACCGAACAACTCTCGGCAAATCAAGGACTTGGGGCGATGTCGTGCCGGATCAACTTCACGATACGGTCGACCGTCATCCCGACGCGGGTCTCGTCAGTCGCGACCACGACATCCGCGACCTCGTAGAAGGGCGACCGCTCCCGGTAGAGCTGTTCGATCCGCGCGCGGAACTGATCCTCGGGAAGCTTCTCTCCTCCCGCGTCCAGCAGCAACGGCCTGTCGGTCCGGTGATGCAGGCGACGCACCACTTCGTCGTGCGACATCTTCAGATACACCAGGATGCCCGTGTTCCGGATCAGCTGGAACGCCGCCGGCTGGACCAGCGTCCCTCCTCCCAGGGAGATCACAAGATGCGGACGGACGCTGAGCGCCACGAGCGCCTGAAGCTCCTTCGCTCGGAAGTAGGCTTCGCCCTTCTCCCTGAAGATCTCGCTGACCGCAAGGCCCTCCGAAGTCTCCACCACGCGGTCGACGTCCGCGAAGTCGTATCCGAGCGTGTTGGCGAGGATCGGTCCGATCGTGCTCTTCCCGCTCCCCATGAACCCGGTAAGATAGATGCGGTCCCGCTGTGCCGGGGAGTGCGCTTTCATCGCGATCGGCGGAGGTGGGAGCGGATGACGGTGGTGTCCATGGAGCCGCGTGCGACCTTCTGCGCTTCGCTCCGGATCTCGTACCCGCGCTCCGAGGCCCGCTCCAGAAATGCGCGGCCGATCGCGCGGTCCGGGTCGGTCAGGACGGCGACCCCCTGCGGGCGAAGTGCGATATCGAAGAGGTCGAGCAGCCGGTTGAATATGGACCGCTCGTAGATGACATCGCCTCCGAGCAGCAGGTCCACCGGCTCGACCGCTCCTGGCGCATCCCAGTCGAGCACGCCCACCGAGAGCGATGAGCGCATCACGGGCTCCGGAAGATTCTTGAACGCATTGTAGCGGGCGAACATCAGCGCCTCGGGATCCACGTCGGTCATCAGCACGCGTGCACCCGCCTGTGCCGCGGCGATCCCGGCCAGCCCGACCCCGCAGCCGATCTCGAGGACCGAGACGCCCGCGACCGAAGGATCGATCAGGCACCATCGCGCCAACTCCAGCGACGACGTCCAGAGGTCCGCCCAGTACGGCAGCCGTTCGTTCGCGGCGAAGACTTCGGGGGCGATCGCGTCCACGAGCGCATACGAATCGCGGACGACCGTCATGCTGAACCGGTGTCCGGCGATATCCAACTCCTCCAGGCGAAGGTCGTAGCGTGCCGTGAGCGCGGCCTGGAGCGCTTCGATTGTTGCGCCTTCGATGGCGGGGGCGTCACGTGGAGTCATGGCCGGTGCGTTGAGCTCAGAGCGTGAAGGCGAGGCTGAACGCGAGGTTGCTCCCCGCGATGCGGTAGATCAGCGCGGCGCCGGCGCCGAGGGTGTCGTCCACAGGGTACGACAGGGATTTCGAGAAGGGGTCGGCAGACGTCGGGTTCCGGCAGATCTGCCCTTCCGTGGCGAAGGTCCCGCGGAGAACCAGCGCGAACTCCTGCTCCTGGCCGAAGAGCGGCAAGGAGCACTGCGCGAGGAGCTGCACTCCTCCTGCCGCCATGCCTGCCGCACACGACGCCTCCTGCACCTGAGGGGTCAGACTACCGATAGAACAGATCCCGCTTGTCCTCGATCTCGGCGTTCTTGCGGAGCGATTCCATCCAGTCCGCGAGGTACCGGTTCCGCTTCTCCTGGAGAAGCCGCGTGCGCAGCATCTCGGCCTGTGAGCTGTAGGCCACAGAATCGATCTCCGACCGTGACAGGAGCTGGATCAAATATGCGCCGCGGGCTCCCTTGACGGCGGGGGAAATCTGCCCGACCTGGAGAGCGCTGACCGCGCCGATGAACGCCGGGTCGCGTCCCGCCACCGGGATACCTCCGGACAGCGAGAACTCGCCCGTCCTGGTGACGGTGACCAGCGGGTTGAACTCGCTCACGCGGGTGACGCTGTCCGCGGGTCCGAGTTTCGAGCGCAGATCGGCCGCGATCTCCGTCGCGCGGTCCAGCTTCTTCGACCGCAGGGCCAGGGGCCGGAGCGATTCCTTCAACTCGTCGAACGGACGGACGCCCGCCTCCTTCGCGTCGGTGACCGCGAAGACCGCGTACGAATTCTGGATGAGGAACGGTTCGCTCACCGAGCCGAGGTTCTCTCCAAACGCCCAGCGGTTGACCGATTCGTCGACGCCGAGCCCGGGAATCGCGCCGCCGTTTTCCGCGACGGTGGCTTCCTGGACGTTCATGCCGAGCTGCTCTGCCTCGCGGGGCAGATCGGTTTCGCGGGAATTATACGCGAAGTCGCGCGCGCGGTCGAGGAGGTCGTTGCGCGTCTGTGCGCTCGCCTCGATGGGGATCTTCACGCTGACGAGCTTCAGCTCGCGGGAATCGCGTCCGGTAACCTTGATAACGTGCAGCCCGAACGCCGTGCGCACCGGCCCCACCACGTCGCCGACACGGGCTCCGAAGGCCGCCTTTTCGAACTCGGGCACCATGCGCCCCTTGGTGAACCACCCCAGGTCGCCGCCCTTGCCCGCGTTGCCGGGATCCTTTGAATACTGGCGGGCCAGCGCGCCGAAATCGGCCGAGCCCTTCGCCTCGCGCGCCACCCGCTGCGCGAGCTCCTTCACGGCAACCGTGTCGCCATCGAGCCGGAACAGGATGTGACTGGTACGGACGTACTCGGTCGCCGATTTCCTGGCGTCCAGGACCTTGAAGAGATGCATCGTTGTGCCGTCATGCACCGGTCCCACGATATCGCCGGAGCGGGCGGCAAAGACTTCGCCCTCGAGGCCGGCCGCGAGTTCGCCGTGCTTGTAGTACGCGCCGCTGTCCCGCTTGTCGCTGTACATGGCGGCCAGGTCGATGAAGTCGGCGCCTTCACGCGCCTTCTTCGCAATGTCGTTCATCTCGCCGATGCGCGCGGCGGAATCCGCGGCGGTCGGCGCGATCGGAAACACCACATACTTCAGCGTGCGCGACGCGGGAACCTTGTACGACTCGAGGTTGTCGTCATAGTAGGCGCGGATGTCTGCATCGTTGACCGTCACGTCGCTGTCCCTGACCGCCGTCCCCGCGTCGACGAAGCCCACAACGGCGTTCAGCCGCTGGTTCTGGTCTGCGAACCGGCGCTGCACTTCGCCTTCCGTCACGCCGACGGACGCGAGCA
Organism: uncultured Ignavibacteria bacterium; assembly: GCA_963701735.1. Classification (GTDB taxonomy): domain Bacteria; phylum Bacteroidota; class Ignavibacteria; order UBA10030; family UBA6906; genus CAWABB01. The sequence goes on from CAVPBI010000002.1 coordinate 124,360, forward strand.
CCACGCTCTGCAGCTTCTCCTGCAGCCTGCGCTGGCGGAGGCTCTGCTCATATTCGGCGAGCCACTTGCTGCCGTAGCCGGGGTCGGACCCTTCGGGGTCGCGCAGAAATTGATTCGGGTTGCTCAGGAACTGGTCGTACACGTCGCGGCGGAACTGCCCGGTGGAATCCACGAAGTTGCGGCGCAGGTCCTCCGGAGGATTGTCGCCGCGTACCCAGTCCACGATCTCCTGATCGGTCACCTTGATCCCCAGCCGGGAGGCTTCCTCCATCATCAGCTTCTGGGCGACCATGCTCTGCCAGATCTGGTCGCGCGCTGTCTTCAGCTCGTCTTCCGTCGGATCGGCGCCGGTCTGCTGCTTCTGGGACTCCGTGTAGTTACGGAGGACGTCGGTGAATTCGCGATACGTGATCGGGCTGCCGTTGACCTTTCCGATATCTTCGGCGCCCCCGGGAGCCCGCAGCCCCAGGTATCCCATGCCCCAGTCGAAGATGATCGTGAGGACAAAAACGATGAGCAGGGTGAACAGGATCACCGGCATGCTGTCGCGCATGCGAGTCATGATAGGCATACTGCGTGGTTCCTTCGCCAGATTGGTGGGTGCAGGGAAACCATCAAATATAGCCGAATAGGCATGGAAAAGCAATCCCGAACGGGTTGACTTTCTGAGCCATGGGCGGTATATTGTGAAGCTTTAACTTGCGGGCGCGTCAGTGAACGCGCGCCGCGCTCAGACACGTAGTTTCCCTACCAGCGCTGAACATCCCCGTATGCAAAAGTATCGTTTCAGAATCCTCCTGATCGTGGCGTCCGTGGCGCTCGCCGTCTACTTCTTGTTCCCGACCTATCAGGACTACCGGCTCCACAAAGAGCTCGCGGCCCGCACAGGCGCGGACAGCCTGGCGTTCCTGAACGACAACGAGCAGGCCATCCGCGATGCGCGGGCAAAGCGGATCAAGCTGGGCCTCGACCTCCAGGGCGGCATGCGCGTCGTCATGGAGGTGAACGTCCTCAAGCTGATCGAGGACCTCGCCAAGAACAAGGACGACGTCTTCGCCCAGATCATGAACCAGGTCCGCGAGCAGGTCAAGACGTCCGACGAGTCGCCGGTCCTCCTTCTGCGCCGCGCCTTTGAAGAGCGGCAGATCCGCCTGAGCCGGTACTACGGCAGCCTCCGCGACGACAATGATCGCGTCTATGAGTACCTCGACGCGGAAGCCACCAAGGCGATCGACCGCGCCATCGAGATCGTCAGGAACCGCGTCGACCAGTACGGCGTCTCCGAGCCGGCAATCCAGAAACTGGGCGGCAACCGGATCATCGTCGAGCTCCCGGGCGTGACCCGCGAGACCGAGGTGCGCCAGCTCCTCCAGGGCACCGCGCTGCTCGAGTTCAAGCTGCTCAAGGAGCCCGAGGTCGCATACCGCGTGATGGAAGCGGTCGACAAGGCCATGGCAGCCGACACTGCCGCAGTGAAAGACACGCTCTTCGCGGTCGCCAAGGACACCACGGCTGCCGACACGGCGGGCATCGCGACGCCCGAAGGCGAGCTCTCCCCGGAGGAATTCAAGCGGAAACATCCGTTCTTCGCGGTCGCCATCGTGAACCCGCAGCAGTTCCCTGGCGAGGCCCTGGTGGCGGAAGAGAACAAGGACAGGGTCCGCCGGATCCTGGACCGGGAGGACGTGAAGCGCGTCATCCCGAACGACGTGGAATTCATCTGGAGCGCCAAGCCCCGGTTCGTGGAAGAGGGGAAGCCCTACTTCACGCTCTATCCCGTGAAGCGCACGCCGGAGCTGACCGGCGGCGTGATCGTCAATGCCCGCGCGACGATCGACCCCGGCTTCAACCAGCCGATCGTGACGATGGAGATGAACAGCGAGGGGTCGCGCGACTGGGCGCGCATCACGGGCGCGAACGTGAACAAGCGCGTCGCGATCGTGCTTGACAATGCCGTGTTTTCGGCCCCGGTGGTGCGCAACAAGATTATCGGCGGCCACTCCCAGATCGAGGGGATGGACGACATGGACGAGGCCCGCCTTCTGGAGATCGTCCTGAAGGCCGGCGCGCTCCCCGCCCCGGTCCAGATCATCGAGCAGCGGTCCGTCGGACCGTCGCTGGGCGAAGACTCTATCCGGAAGGGCCTGACCTCCGGTCTGGTCGCGACCGCCATCACCATGCTCTTCATGATAATCTACTATCGTGCCGGGCGGCGCGGTGGCGAACGTCGCACTGTTCTTCTGCCTCCTGTTCCTGCTTGCTGTCCTGGCCGCGTTCAAGGGGACGCTGACGCTCCCGGGCATCGCGGGGATTATTCTGACCCTGGCGGTCGCCGTCGACGCCAACGTCCTGATCTACGAGCGGATCCGCGAAGAAGTCGCCACGGGCAAGACGCCCAGGGCTGCGCTGGATGCGGGGTACGATAAGGCCTTCAGCGCCATCTTCGATTCAAACCTGACGACGTTCATCACCGGCGTCATTCTGTACCAGTTCGGGACCGGGCCGGTGCAGGGCTTCGCCCTCACGCTGATGATCGGTATCGTCGCTTCGATGTTCAGCGCGATCTTTATCACGCGCGTGATCTTCTATGTCCTGATCGACCGGTACGCCACCGGCATCAGCTTCGGCTAATCGAATCTCTGGAGCATCGCCACTATGCGGCTGTTTGGAGCAACACACATAGATTTCATGGGCAAGCGGCGGATGTGCGTACGTCGTCTCCGCCCTCATCATTGGCGCCGGCCTCGTCTCCCTCCTTGTCAAAGGCCTGAGCTTCGGCATCGATTTCCTCGGCGGCACAGAACTGGTCGTGCAGTTCCAGCAGCCGGTGGAGATCGGCGATGTCCGCAGCGCGATGACCACCATCGGCTTCGGCCGCGCGGAGATCAAGACCTTCGGGAGCGACCGCGATATCCTCATCCGGACGTCCACGATCGAACTGGAAGGCGGCGGCGCCGTGGGCGACCGGCTCCGCGAAGGCCTCAGGACCGCCTTCCCCAACAACCCGTTCATCGTCCTGAAGGAAGACAAGATCGGCCCGAAGATCGGCGCCGAACTCAGACGCGACGCAATCTACGCCGTCGTCGCGTCGCTTGTCGCCATCTGGATCTACGTCGGCGTTCCGGTTCAAGTTCGTCTACGGGCTCGGGGCGGTCGTCGCCCTGACCCACGACGTCCTCCTCACGCTGGGGATGGTCTCGATCTTTGACGGCGTGCTGAATCTCGAGTTCGACCAGAACATGGTCGCGGCGTTCCTGACGATCGTGGGCCTCTCGGTCAACGATACGGTCGTCATCTTCGACCGCATGAGGGAGAACCAGAAGATCCATAAGACGATGGATCTGGAAACGCTGATGAACCGGAGCATCAACGAGACCCTGAGCCGCACGATCATCACCATGAGCACGATCACCGCGGTGCTGCTCGTCCTGCTCCTCCTCGGCGGCGAAGTCAACCGCGGGTTCGCGTTCGCCCTCGTGGTCGGCATCTCCACCGGCACGTACTCGTCGATCTACATCGCGAGCGCCATCGTGCTCGAGTGGGTCAACCGCTCCAAGAGCAAGGGCAAGCTGATCGACTAACCGGTCCCGGAGGAACCTGCCATGAAGCTCAAAACAGCAGCGCGCGGCAGCGTCACGGTCCTCAGTCTTGACGGCAACCTCCTCGGAGGCCCTGACGCCACGGTCCTGCATACCAAGCTTCACGAGCTGCTGGAGGCGGGAAAGAAGCAGATCATGCTCGACCTCTCGCACGTCACGGTCATGAACAGCTCGGGGCTCGGCCTGCTCATCGGGGGCGTCAGCGCCGTGAAGAATGCCGGGGGCCGGCTGACCATCGCCGGAGCGTCCGCAAAGCTCTCGGCTGTGTTCACCGTGTCCAAGCTCGGCCCTCTGCTCGAAACCTACCCGACGGTCGACGCCGCCGCAAAGAGCTACAAGACCTGAGCCTGTACTGTCCAACCCGTCTCCGACCGGCACGCAGCCGGATCGGAGACTTTTTTTTGCCGAGCCGAACGCCATGCCAGTCGATGTGATCGTCGGCGCCCAGTGGGGCGACGAGGGAAAAGGGAAGATCGTCGATATGCTCTCCGAACACGCCGACATCGTGGCGCGCTATCAGGGGGGTGCCAACGCGGGCCACACAGTCTGCATCGGCGATAAGCAGTACGTGCTCCACCTCATCCCCTCGGGGATGTTTCACGAGCACATCACCTGCGTGATCGGCAACGGGGTCGTCATCGACCCTTCCGCTCTCCTGGCCGAAATCGCCCAGCTCGAGGCCGCCGGCGTGCACGTCGCGGGCCGCCTGCTCATTTCGCATAACGCCCACCTGATCATGCCGTACCACAAGCAGCTGGACCAGATCAGGGAACAGTCCACATCGCGCATCGGCACCACCGGACGGGGGATCGGCCCCGCCTACATCGACAAGGCCATGCGCATCGGCATCCGCATCGTGGATCTGCTGGACCGGGACACGCTCGCGCGCAAGCTCAAGGTCGTCATCGAAGAAAAGAACCAGCTCCTCACCAAGATCTACGGCGAGGCCCGCATCGACGTCGACGCGATCATCGCCGAGTACCAGGAGTTCGACAAGACGATCGACGGCTACGTGACCGACACCGCGCTGTTCCTCCACAACGCCATCCGCAGTGGAAAACGCATTATCGCCGAGGGGGCGCAGGGCGCACTGCTGGACGTGGACCACGGGACATACCCGTATGTCACCTCCTCGAATCCGACCTCCGGCGGCGCCTGCACCGGCCTGGGCATCCCGCCCACGGCGATCAGCAGCGTCATCGGGGTCGTCAAGGCGTACACCACCCGCGTGGGGAACGGCCCGTTCCCGACCGAGCTGAACGACGCCACCGGCGAACGCCTCCGGACACTCGGCCACGAATTCGGCGCCACCACCGGCCGCCCGCGCCGCTGCGGCTGGTTTGACGCGGTGGCCCTCAGGTACTCCGCCATGCTCAACGGCATCGAGCGCGTCGCGGTGACGAAGCTGGATGTCCTGGACTCGTTCGACGAAATCCTCGTCTGCTCCGGCTATGAATATAAGGGCAGGAGGCTCAAGACGTTCCCCACGGACATCGTTTCGCTCGAGCACATCACACCGATCTACGAGCGGTTCGATGGGTGGAAGACGCCGCTCTCGTCCGCCGGCTCCTTTGCCGATCTCCCCCCGCAAGCCCGGCGGTACCTCGAGGCCATGGCCGATCTCACGGAGACCAAGATCTGGCTCGTCTCCGTCGGCCCGCGCCGCGACCAGACGGTCACTGTTCCGTAGCACCTCTCGTACGACCGACCATGAACGGCGAACCGTCCGGCCTTCCGATCGGCATTGCGGGGAAGTTCCGCATCTTCCTGATCGCCTTCGCCTCGCTGTTCGTCTTCGGCCTCCTCTTCTATACCCAGCAGATCACCGACCAGCTCCTGCAGAGGGAACGCGACGTGGTCGGCCTGTACGCGCGCTCCCTGGAGTACGTCGCGGCGAATCCGTCGACCGGCGGCGACGTCACGTTTGCCTTCGAGGTCATCCGCGCGATCGATTTCCCGATCATCCTCACCGACACCGCCAACGCGCCGCAATACTGGAAGAACATCGACGTCGACACGGCCACGCTCGCGCCCGGGCTGGAGAGGAAGTTCTTCAAGGACCTCATCGAGTCGATGGACAGCCAGAACACGCCGATCCGCATCGCCGTCAACGACACGCTCGTGCTGAACTACATTCATTACGGGGAGTCGGCGCTGATCAGGAAGCTGCGATGGCTGCCGGCGGGGGAAATCTCCATCGCGGCGATCTTCCTGTTCATCGCCTACCTGGGGTTCAGCTACATCAAGCGGAGCGAGCAGAGCAACATCTGGGTCGGCATGGCCAAGGAAACGGCGCACCAGCTCGGCACGCCGCTGTCCAGCCTCATGGGCTGGCTCGAGCGGCTCCGCCTGCAGGTGACCGAGACCCCGCAGGCCCTGGAAGCGTTGCACGAGATGCAGAGCGACGTGGACCGTCTCAACAAGGTGGCCGCGCGGTTCTCGAAGATCGGCTCGCGGCCGGACCTGAAGGACGAGAGCCTGCCGGAGGTCATTCAAGGGGTCATCACGTACATCTCACGCCGGCTCCCGAAGTCGGGGAAGACAATCGAAATCTCCATCACGCCACCCGGAGAGTTCCGCGCGCACATCAACCGCGAGCTGTTCGAGTGGGTTGTCGAAAACCTGATGAAGAACGCGCTGGACGCCATGGAAGGACACCCGGGGAAGATTTCCTTCGCGATCCAGCAGGCGGGACGCAGAACCACCATCGACGTGACCGACACCGGCAAGGGCATCGACCCGAAGTTCCACAAGGAGGTCTTCCGGCCGGGCTACAGCACGAAGAAGCGGGGATGGGGGCTGGGACTCAGCCTCTCGAAGCGGATCATCGAGGAATACCACAAGGGAAAGCTTTTCGTCAAGCAGAGCGCCCCCGGCCAGGGGACGACGTTCAGGATACGCCTCAGGACCTGACGCGTCGGCGCGCGGGATCTCCCGGCGGCCGGACGCCGGCGTCCGCCAGATCCGCGGCGGTGGCGAAGATGCGATCCAGCATGGGGCGGGTCAGCCGGCCCGTGAACGTATTCTGCTGACTCGGGTGGTACGAAGCGAGAAAGGTGATCTCCCCGAGCGTGTGCGCTCTGCCGTGACCAAACTCCGGTTTTCTCTCCCACGCGATCCTGCCCGACGCCCTGTACGCCTGCAGCGCAGCTTCGAACCCGATCCGCCCCAAACCCACGACCACGCGCACCTTTCTCAGCGCAGCGATCTCTTCCAGCAAAAACGCCCGGCATCGCCTCAGCTCTGCCAGCAAGGGCTTGTTCGCCGGCGGCGCGCAGCGCGCGGCAGCGGTAAGATAGCAGTCGCGAAGCTCCATCCCGTCGCGGCGATGCGCCGACGCCTCCTGGCTCGCAAATCCAGCGTCGTACAGCGCGCGGAACAACCAGTTCCCGCTTTCATCTCCCGTGAACATCCGTCCGGTGCGGTTCCCGCCGTGCGCCGCGGGCGCGAGGCCCACGATCAGGACCCGCGCACCCGGGTCGCCGAATCCCGGAAGCGGCCTCCCCCAGTACTCCTCGTTCGCAAAGCGCCGCACCTTCTCGAGGGCCACCGCCTCCCGCCACCGCACAAGACGTGGACAGGCGCGGCAATCGGCGATGCGGCTGTCCAGATCGGCTTTCCAGGTCATCTCTTCCACTTTATCGTGCAGCCGATCGAGTGCGTCTCCTTCTCCTCCGGGTCCTTCCCTCCAAGAATTGCGTCCACCGCCTCCCGGACATAGCGCCTCTTCACCGCCCCGGGATTCTGGTAGTTGTCATCCATCTTCCCGTGATACCGCAGCGACGGTCGGGCATGGCTGGACGCCGCGGCGAAGACAAAGAACTCCGGCGTGTGCGTCGCACCAAAGGCCTCCGCCACCGACTGATCGTCGTCCCGGAGATACGGGAAGGGGAACCCCTTCTCCCGGGCCCGCTGCTTCATCCCCTCGACATTGTCTTCGGGATAGTGCTCCGTTTCATTGGAGTTGATCGCCACCAACCGCACGCCCCTCGACCCGTACTCCCTCTGGAGCGCGATCATCCTGTCTTCGTACGCCTGCACGTACGGACAATGATTGCATGAAAAGACCACCACCAGCACCCTCGCGGAGCCGAAGTCGGACGCGGACATCTGCCTCCCCGAGACGTCCGGAAGATCCTTGAATTCGGGGAGCGGCGCGCCGATGGAAAGTGCCTGTGCCATATGCGTGTTCCTCCAGCCACAGCGTGGGTAGCAGGTGACGCATTCGCAGGTCAGCGCGGCGTACCCCGTGGAGCAGGTGCGCGCGCTGCCGGCCTCCGGGCGAGCCGAGTCCGGCTATTTCACCACCGGCACCGGACCCAGCACGTCCTCGACCGTCATCGCCTTGATCGGTCCCATGTTCAACGCCGCAACCCCCTGCTGGATTTTCGTGCGGTCGCCCACAAGCACGATCGCCATCTTGTCGGGATCGAGGTACTTCTGCGCGACACGCTGAACATCCTGCGGCGTCACTGCCATGATCTTCATCGTGTAGGTGTTGAAGTAGTAGTCCGGCAGATTGTACACCACCATCTCCTGCAACTGTGCCGCGATCTGCGAGACGGACTGGAAGTCTCCTGGATACCCCAGCGCGAGGTAGTTCTTCGTCTTCTCGACGTCATCGGCCGGCAGCGGCTCGCGGATCGCCCGCAGCTCCTTCATGAACTCCACGAGCGCCGAATCGGTGACCTCGGTCTGCACCGCAGCACCCGCGCTAAACGGCCCGGGGAGCGGCCGGAACGAGAAGCTCGACCGGGCGCCGTACGTATACCCGTGTTGCTCGCGGAGGTTGTTGTTCAGCCGCGACGTGAACGACCCGCCGAGCATCGTGTTCATCACCACCAGCGCGTAGTAGTCGTCAGTCATCCGCTCCGCGCCGACACAGCCGATGCGGATCTCCGTCTGTGCGGAGCCGGGGCGATCGACGATCGTCACCTCGCGCGCCGTCACCTGCGTCACCGCAGGCAGCGTCGGAGCCGGTATGTCCCCGGCCTTCCATTTCCCGAAGGAGGACTCGAGTTTGCCCAGCATCGTCCTTCTCCCTCACGTCCCCGACCACGATGATCGTGGAGTTGTTCGGGCGAAAGTATGTCTCATGAAAGACCTTCAGATCCTCGGCCGTCAGCGAGTTGAGGCTCGCTTCGGTACCCGATGCGATGGCGCCGTACGGATGGATTGGGTACACCGCCCTGGAAAACGCCACCGACGCCAGAGGGGACGGCTGGTCGCGCCATTGCAGCAGCGTCGTCAGCCGCTCTTTGCGCTTCCTCTCCAGTTCCCTGGCGGGGAACGTCGGGCGCAGCGTGACATCGGCCAGGAGCGCAAGGGCCGAATCCATCCTCGACACCGGCGAATACAGCGAAATCGTTGTCGTGTGGGGCCCGGCGCCCGCACCCAATCGGGCCCCGAGATAGTCGATGGCATCGGCCAGCTGCAGGGCATCACGCGATCCCGCGCCGTCCGTCAGCATCGCGGCGGCCATCGACGACAACCCCGTCTTTGCTGCCGGCTCGTTCACCTGGCCGGCCTTGACCACGACGACAAGCTGGACGACCGGAACGCCTGCCTTCTCCATGTACACGACGGGGAGTCCGTTGGAGAGTCTGAGCTGCTTGATCGCCGGCATCTTCAGCGACGGTGGCGGGCCGACCTTCGGCGGACGCGTGCGGTCGGGAGCCTGCGCAAGCGCCGCCGACGTGAGAACCGAGACGACCGCAAGGAATACCAGGGGACGCTTCATGACCAGGGTCTTCATTTCGGGAACACCTCCTTCCCCTGACCTGAGGCCAGGTCTGTCTTCCCCATCGGGACAACGCTCAGCACGAGCCGCGCGTCGTCGCGGAGATACGTCGTGACCGCCGCACGAATATCCTCAGGGTCCAGCGCCCGGTAGCGCGAGAGGTCTTCGTTGAAGTAGTCCGGGTTTCCCGTTCGCATGTAGTATGCATTCAGGAGATCAGACTTCTGCCCGATGCTTTCGAGGCCCGACAGGTACCCGGTCTCATACTGGTTGACTGCCCGGTCCAGTTCGCGCCGTGCCGGCGCCTCGCCCTTCAGCCTGTTCAGCTCTTCCTGGATCACCTTTTCCAGCTCTGCGAGCGTATGGCCCGCACGCGCAGTTGCAATGATCTCGAACGTGGATCCCAGCTCCATCGACGACTGATAGGCCATGACGTTCTGTGCGATCTGGAGGTCATACACGAGCCGCTTGTAGAGACGGGAATTTCTCCCCTGCGTCAGCAGGCTGGCCACGATGTCCATTTCGGCGTCGCCCGGCCGGAGGATGGCGGGCGTGTGCCAGGACATATACAGACGGGGCAGTTGCACCTTGTCCTGATACAGGAGCCGCGTCTCGCCCGTGAGGCTTGCAGCCGCGGGCGTCATGGGGGGCACAGGCGCACCGCCGGGCACGTCGCTGAACCACTTTTCGACGAGCGTCTTCGTCGCGGCGGGATCGATCGCTCCCGCGATGCACAGCGAAGCGTTCCGGGTGCTGTAGTACTTCCGGAAGAATTCCACGACGTCCTCGTAGCTCGCCGCTGTGAGGTCCTCCATGTAGCCGATGACGGGCCAGTGGTAGGGATGCTCCGGCGGGAACATTGCCTCGCTCATGATGACCTCCACCATCCCGTACGGCTGATTCTCGAGACCCTGGCGCCGCTCGTTCTTCACGACATCCCGCTGCCCGTCCACCTTCTGCGGCGACATGGCGGGCACGAGGAAGCCCATCCTGTCGGACTCGAGAAACAGCGGAAGCTCGAGCGCGTTGTTCGGCGCGGTGAGGTAGTAGTTCGTGCGGTCCTCCCCGGTCGAGGCATTGTTGTCGCCGCCGACCGATTCAAGCCACGTGTCAAACATGCCCTCCGGGACGTGCTGGGATCCTTCGAACATGATGTGCTCGAACAGGTGGGCGAAGCCGGTACGTCCCGGTTTCTCCCTCGCAGAGCCGACATGGTACCAGATGTTGACCGACACGGTCGGCGTCGTGCGGTCTTCGTGCAGGATGACCGTCAGGCCGTTGGGCAGCGTGAACCGGGTATGGGGCACCTCGATTCGCGTCGCCTGCGCATACAGCGGCCCGGCGGCCAGAAGAAGCAAGCAGAGCAGCCGTTTCATTGTCCTGTCCGTATGTTATGGGTGGATGCAAGCGTTTGTTTCATCATTACTGCTACGCGCTCGGCGTCCCGCTTGTTGCGCAGGAACGCCGGAATCGTCACTGTTGTCCCCGTCTCCCGGGTGAGATCAAGATTGTAGAACACCGCATTGCCGGACTGCATCCCGATGCTCAACCGCACGTCCGACACGCGCCCTGGCGGCAGCACGGTCGACGAGGCGAGGACCGGAAAGCGCGGGTGGATGGTGATGCCGGTGGGATCGATGGTGACACGCGTCTCCCCCGCCCACATGTGGACGATAAACCAGACGAGCAGAAGATCGAACAGTCCGAAGACGATCGGGAAGAGGAGCGGGGCGCCGAGCGCAATCATCAGCACGATGAACGCGGTCCAGAGCACCGTGAACGCCGCCAGCCCAAGTGCCACGCGCCCGTTCCTCCATCGACGGAGCACGAATTCCTCTCCGCCATCAGCTCCCGGGCGGGCCGTGAAACCCTCGGGAAGAGATCCCGGGTCGTCGGCGCTGACGGACGTTGCCGGCCCGGGAGCAGGCGCCGCGTACGGTCCCGGCAGCGCTCCGTGCTCAGGGCCGAACACAGGCATGTCGAAGTCGGCCTCGAAGTCAACGCCGGGAATCTCCGCGGCGGCAGAGAGCCGCCACAGGATTCCCGTCCCATCGCCACTCGTGTCCGAGGGTGTTGCGTCAGCGGGGATCGTGAAGGCAAACGGGACGGTCACTGCACCACCCGCACTGTAGACGGACGCCGGCGGCGCTTCCTCCTGCCACACAATACTCTCGCCGGAGGAGCTACTCCTCCCCCTCGTCCGCCACCGGTTCACGCAGGTGAGGCGAAGCAACATTCGCGCGTCGGACGGAAACCCCGATGGAATCATGAGCGTCCCTGCCAGCCTGGCCCCGATGACGCCGGGAAGCGTGTCGAGGTGCACGATCGCCTCCCCAAATCGACGGCGCTGCACCGTGAATCTCACCGCACGATAGATCAGCCAGACCCCGATCAGCGGAAAGATGAGCCCGATCAGGGCGGCCAGGTTGTCCTCCTCCAGGGCCTGGGGGACGAAGAACACCATCGACGACGAGATCGCATTCCAGATCAGCGCGAAGAGCCAGGCGGTCCACATGGCGGGACGTCCCGCCGTTCGCACCTTGCCTTCCGCCCAATCCTCCCTCCACTTCCATGGAGCGTCAGGATGCCGCAGCTTGAACTCCTCCTGCTTCAGCAGGAGACGCCGGCCAAAGAAGAGAGCCGCAAGAAATCCGAATCCCGCGCCGCCGAACGCGACTCCGAAGATGAAGAGGAATCCTCCCTTCTCCAGGTCTCCCTCTGCAAGTGCCTGAACGGAGAGGATCGTCGCGACAACGCCAATGGCGCAGAAGGGCACGAGAAAGAGGATGCCCAGCGTGATGCTGATGGTGCGGGGAGGTTTCACGTGATTCGCGCGGGATACATGCTCACGAAAGATACTGCGTGATCACGAGAGATGCACCGGGGAAGGAAGGTGCAGCCTCCCGGGAAGCGTGGCCGCGCACCGCAACGCGGGGGTCAGACGGTTCGCGCCGGAAGGTCTGCGCATCTCGACCAGGGCTTTCGTATATTGTGCGCATGGACGCCCAGATTACCGCCCTCTCCGTCATCCAGGCCATGCTGGCCCCCGGCCTGGGAATCTCCGCCGTCGGCTTGCTCCTGCTTGGCATGTCGAATCGGTACGGTTCGATCATCGCCCGGATCCGGGCGCTGAACAACGAGAAACGGGGCTTCTTGAAGCTCCTGGCAGACGGAAGGACCCTGGAATACGCCGACAACGTCCGGCACCAGAGCGTCGTGCGTCAGACGGAAAGCCTCCTTGAACGCACCCGGTTCGTCCGCAATGGCATCCTCTCGATGCAGACGGGGATCGGCCTCTTCGTCCTCACCTCGCTCTGCATCGGGCTGAGCGCGTTCGTGGATTCACGGACGCTGCAGTCCGTCTCCCTGATCGCTTTCCTCGCAGGAATGATCGCAGTGCTGACAGGGATCGTCTTTGCAGCGCTCGATGTAAGCCGCTCATTCAAGGTCGTCGAGCTCGAAGTCCACACCGACGACTGAGCGTCACTTCCTGAACGGCTTGCCGACGAGGAACTGGTAGGCCCGCACGGTGGTATCCTCGCTCGTATGCGCCTGCGTCCCGCGCTCGTTCTCCTGGTCCATTTTCCACTGGTACAGGGATGACAGGGTCGGGCGGAGATACTCGCGCAGCTTCGTGAACTGTCCGCTCTCCTCGTACACCTCCGCATCCCTCCTCGAATCCCACACCGTGAACGAGATGAACTCGTCCACGCTCTCCATGCTCTGGGCAAGCTGCATGAACCTGCAGCCGCGCACGTCCTTGAGGGCGGGGAGGACCTGCGTCATATACAGGCGCACGAATTCGGAGCGGCTGCCGGGATGGACGACCATGAAGACGATCCGGACAAAGTACTCCGACGACTTCGATTCGGGGAGAGGAGGCGGCTTGTGCGCTGGAACGTCGTCGAAGCTGACGACAACGGGCTCATTGGGCACGGGGGCGTATTCGAGGCGCAGGTCGTCGGTGAGGTGCAGCCTCCATTCCGACGAATCGGAGAAGAACGGGCGCGCAATCGAGAGCAGCTCCATGAACTTGCCGCTTTTTTCGTAGGCCGCCGCATCTTCGCGCGACGTCCAGAGTGTCAGCGAGATGACGTCTTCGGGCTGCCGGGCGCTCTGCGCCAGCCCGGCGAACAAACACCCTTTCGTTCGCTCGAGCGCGGGCATGATGCCCTGCACATACGCGTCGCCGAGACGTGACGCGTCTTCGGGCTTGATTTTCGCCTGTACGAGCCTCAGGAACATGCTGTCACCCTCCTCGTTTTTCCGCCAAGCATTCGTGCCATCATTCACCATCCCTCCCGGCCCGCAGCACCCAGAGGTCACGGACTGGTTCACGCTTCGAACACAGGAATGCCGTCGTGCCGACCATATCACCATTCCGCTTTGCGTGCGGTCCCCCAACCCGGTCCGAGGAACAGCGCGTTCATCAACAGCTTCGTCGTCCCCGCAAACATGCCGCGGAACACGGGGTCATCGGCAAACAGGATCACCTGCCCGCCGCCGCGTCCTTCACGCATAGCATATGCGGTTTCTGCCCAGCGGGCGCGCGCTTCGGGCCAGAGGAGCCCGCCAACCCGAAGCGTTCCCGCCCCGGCAAACCGGGCGGGGACCTGGACCGGGGACTTTGCCAGAAAGGCGTGCGGGGTGAACATATGCGCCGGAACATATGTGCCGGTGCCGAAGGCGAGCCAGTGTTCCTCGTCCAGGCCAACGCGCAGCATCGCGCCCCGCGGCATGAGCATGCGCGCCCGCTCATCCTGCTCTGCGAGCCGTTTCTCATCTCCTGCTGCATGCTTTGATCCACCCGCCGTATCGGAAGGCACGACCTTCCCCTCCCAGACCGCGACGCTGTCGATTACGGGCTTGCCGGCCGCCGCCTCGCGGACAACCGCCGCCGCGTACCCGTCGAGATCTTTGAGCGCCTGCTCCCGCAGCCGGACCGCGCTCAGCCCGGTCGCCGAGTCCGCGAGAAACGCCGCCCCCCCACCGATCCCGACGAGCGTCCCTCCCCGCTCCACCCAGGAGGCCAACCTGGCGATCCCCGGTTTGCCGATTGCCCGGCTGTAGGAACCCGCCTCCGACGACGGAAGCACGATGACGTTGTACTTGTCCAGGTCCGCATACTGGATGTACGGATACAGAATTGTGATACGCGTCCTGAGCCGCTCGTCGAGCAGATGCCAGAGGGCGCCAAATCCGCCCGTCCCGGTTTCGGGACCCGCCAGCAGCGCGATGCGCGGCTGCTGCAACAGCACCATGTCGTTTCCGCCGAGGTCGGGTCCGTCGGACGTGAGCGCCGTATGTACGCCTGCGACGGAGACGCCGGTCTGCGCCACGAGCCGCTGCAGGGTGTCGGCGATCGACGCCGCGTTTTCGGCTCTTCTGATGAGGAGCGTCCCTCGCGGGTACATGCGGCCCTCGATCGTAAACGGCTTCCGTGCCGAACGCACCACGATGTTCCGCTCAAGCAGGCGGACGAGGAATTCCACGCTCGAGTCGTCCGCATAGTCGACAAGGAAACCGTACGCGGCTCCTGCATTCATCACCGTCGCGGCTGGCTGCGCTGGCGGGAGGTACCGCCTGGAGGGCAGCGGTCCGGCTTCCGGCGACCAGAAGCCCTCGACGCCCGAGACAAGCGGGAGCGACCACGCGCTTACGTCGTACTGCCGCGAGCGCCCTTCCTTCTCGATGGCCTTGCGTTCCTCCTCCAGAACGGCATTCGGCATCCTGGGATCCGCCTCGAGCAGCGCAAGTGCCAGACGTCCGGCCGGCTGATCGACCGGGACCACCAGCGTCCCGGCCGGGAACTGGCGAGACCCCGACTTCGACCCGAAGTAGTCGTGCACCTCTCCCGCGCTGAACGGTTGCTCGGCCACGCGCACGTCGATGCCCTGATGGAGCAGGTTCGCCGCAAGCTTCTCCCGTCGCGACGTGTGCTGCCCCGGAGGGAACAGAAAGAGCCGCGGCCCGTTCTTCGGAACCTTCACCCCGCTTCGCCGCGCAGCGGCAAAGTCCGAGAGAATCTCGCCCCGGTTCGCGGACGCGGTCGTGAGATTGGCCACGGTACTCACGACGTGGTGATGAACGGCCTCACGGTAGGTGAGTGTTGTGCCGTCCGGCCTCTTCACCAGCGATCCATCGACGCCTGCCTGCTCATAGAGGATGCCGACCCCGTCCAGATACAGCGACCACGAGCTCCCGTACCCGGGGTACCATTCATCCAGCCATTCGCGGGTGTAGTAGCTCCATCCGTACCGGTCGAACGCCTTCGCCTGATCGCCCGCGAACACCTTCCACCACTTCTTCGTCGACGCTGACACATGAGGGTTCACCGGTTCGCGGGGAGGTGAAAAGAGATACGTATCGTACGCGCCCATTTCGTGTGCATCGATCACGACCTGCGGATGCCAGGACGACACCGCGGCTACCCTGTTCCTGCTTTCGACCTGCGTCAGGAAGAACCAGTCGCGATTCAGGTCGAACAGGTAGTGGTTCCCCCGTCCATACGGCCACATGCCGCTGTGCTGGATGCTTTGTGCGTCCGGATTCGGAATGGGCCCACGCCACTGCTCCATCTGCCCGAGGAACCGCTCTCGTCCGTCCGGATTCTGCGAGGGCTCGATGCAGATCACCAGATTCCGCAGGGCGCTGACGGTCGCCTGATCAGAGGCCGCCGCATACTGATAGAGCACCTGCAGCGCGGCGTCCACGCTTGAAAGCTCGTCGCCATGGACACCGTATGCGACCCAGGCGACAAGAGGAAGATTGTCCGGGATCTGTCCGGAGGACTCCTCCCGCTCGCCGGCGGCGATCCGGGAGAGCGCCTGCCTGATCGTCTCTATCCTCGCGTGGTTCTCTTCGGCCGTCACGATCGCATAGTACTGCACGCGCCCCTCGTACGTCTTCCCCATCTCCACGAGTTTGACCCGCGGCGACGCGCCGGCCATGTAGGTGAAGTACGCAACCACGTCCGCATACCGCGCCGGACGCGATCCGAGAGGATATCCGAGGAATGCGTCCGGGCTCTTGATGCCCTGCACAAGGGCGGCGCCGGAGACAAGCGCGGATTCTTGGGCAGGCGACGGAATCGTCGCACCGAACAGGATCAGAGACGACAGGACCGCGACGCAGGCATGGCGCGCGAGGCAGCAGCTGGTTTTCATGGCGTGTAGGGTGGTAACTGAGTGCGTTGTGAAAGCGGCAGATCGGACACGCCCGTGGAAGGTCGCGACGTGGAGCCGTAACGCAACGGCCTCCACCCCGGCGACGAGCCGCGGCGGAGGCCGACTGACCGCGACAGTCTCGTGCTGCCGCCTACGCGAAGCTCTTGATCGCCTCTTCCCGCGTGTCGTGCACTTCGAAGACCAGCGTCAGCTTTGTGATCACGAAGATGTTGCTGATGTTCTTGTTGACGCCGACGATCTTGACGTGCCACCCCTTCTTGCTGTAGGTGGTGTGGGCTGACACCAGGACGCCGATCCCTGTACTGTTGATGTACGTGACGCCGCTCAGGTCGATGATCAGCTTCTGGTATTCACGGTCCGCAAAGCCTGCGATGGCCTGCCGGAGCTGGACGGTCTCGTCGCCGCCGACGATCGAGCCTTTGGCTTCGATGAGTCCGATGCCGTTATCCAGCGTGCTCGTTTTGATGGACATACGCCCTCCGTGGACAGGGGAAGAAATGGTTGCGAAATATAGAGACGAAATCAGTCACATGCCAGAGCCCGACCCTGGGGGGAAAGGACGACTTCCCGCTCGTCCTGCATGTGAGGGATTCATCTGGAAAGGTCAGGACGGCAGGGGCGCCCGGGTCGCTCCGGGGTCGGTCAGGACCCCTTGATGACAACCAGCGTCATGTCGTCCATTTGTGGCGCGGTGTCGGCGTGCGCGCGGACGGCCACAACGATGCTCTCGATAATCTCCTCAGCCGTCCGGTGGCGCTCACGGCCGACAACCTCCGCGATCCTCGCTTCGCCGAACTGTTCCTCGGCAGGATTCATGGCCTCGGAGATCCCGTCGGAATAGACTACCATGAGGTCGCCCGGTCCGAAGGGGACGGTCTCTTCTTGATACGGGAAGTCATCCATGATGCTGAGAACCACCCCGCCCGTCGCGAGCCGCTCCGACACGCCGCCCGCGCGCAACAACATGGGAGCGTCGTGACCGGCGTTGCAGTAGGTCAGGGTCCTGGCCCCGGGGTCGAGCACACTATAAAAGAGGGTGACAAACTTCTCCGGGCTTGTGCTTTCAGCGAGAAGCTTGTTCGACCGCTGGATGCACTCGTGGACCGAGCCTCCGAATAGCGTCTGCCCGCGCAGCGTCGCCTGCAGGTTCGCCATCAGCAGCGCCGCGGGCAGCCCTTTCCCGGAGACATCCCCGAGCGTGACCCCGTACCGGCCGCCGGGCATCTGCATGAAATCGAAATAGTCGCCGCCGACCATCTGCGCGGGAACGCTCTTCCCGGCGATGTCGTAGCCCGGGGGCGTGGGCGGACAGTTGGGCAGCAGGTCGGTCTGGATGCGCGCCGCCAGACGCACCTCTTCCTTCATCCGGATGAGCGATTGCTCCATCTCGTACAGCCGCGCGGTCTCGACGACCTGCGCCGATTGCGCCGCGATGATGGCCAGCAGACGCTGGTCCTCTTCCGTGAACTGCGATTGGCCCTTCTTGTTGTACACCGTGAGCACGCCCCGCAGGGCCGACTTGGCGATCATGGGGACGCAGAGCAGCGACCGGATGGACTCGTCCCACCGCACGCCGCGGAACCGTTCGTCCGTCGACGGGCTGTTGATCGTCAGCGGCTTCTTGTTGATGTGCATCCACCCGAGAAGCGCCTGGTTGAAGTGGTACTTCGAGTGACCGGCCGAGCTGACAGCGGTGCGGACGAGCGTCTTCATCGACTTGTCCGCCTCCTGGTCCACCAGCGTGATCACCCCCTGCTCGGCGCCCACCGCGCGGAGGGAGCGGCCGATGATCGTATGCATGATCTCCTCGGAATTCAGCGAGGCGCCGATCGCACGCGACAGATCGTTCAGGATGGAAAGCTCCTCGACCGCCCGGCGCAGCCGCCGGATCTCGTCCTGGAGCGAATCAACTGTGGGAACCTGAGGGCTCAGAGGGACTCCGTGGTCATGTCAACCGCCAATATACCAGATGAGGAAGGAAAATCAACCGGCCGCGGGCATCGGATTCCAGAGCGTCCGCGCACGCACAACGTCGCCGGCCGTTCCGGAGGACGTGATCCGGTGCGTGTAGGAGCCGCCGGCGCCCCCGAACGTCTCGACCCGGGTCGACTCGCCATACCGCACAGCCCGCTTGAATTCGATCTGGATCTCCGCCGGCGTGGTTGCCCGGCACACGCGCTCCGGAACGCTCTCCACGATCCACTCCACGTAATGCAGGTTGTTGACGTGGTCGTTGATGTCCAGATCGGCAATTCGGACCGGCACCGTGAGCGTTCGGACCACATCGCCGGCCGGCGTGATCGCTGGAAACGGATTCTCGATAGCGCGGGGGCGATGAACGACGTGCCCCTCGCCCAGGAGGTTCCCGACGACCGACGGGCGGTTCCGCGCGACGTCAAGCAAGACCCAGGTGCTTGCTCCTCTCGCGATCGGGTTCTGGCGCCCCGGGAGATACATCAGGAAATCGCGGTGGGCATACCGGCTCTCGAGCCCGGACGGCCAGGTCTCCACGACGACGTCCTGCCGCCCCTCGGGATATTCGTCGATCGACGAGGTGCATCTTCAGCAACACCCAGGAGAGGCCCTTCCGGAGAAGCGTTTCGGAATCGAACCCGTAGGCAACCGCATGGTTCTCGGCCGACTCCTGGAGGCACCGGTACAGGACTGACGGCGGGATGCGCTTCCGGAAGTCGAGTTCGGACGTCTTAATGGCGAAGAGATACCGGCCAGCTTCGACCATGTCAGGAACACAAGGATGTCGGAGAGCAATTGACACGAGGACTCGATGACGCGACCATAGGTCTACTGTAAGATACCACCCGAATCCCGGAAATCCAACGCGCCCAGGTTGATTCCGCGGCTCTTCTTCAGTATTCTTCCAGTGTCCTGTCCCTGTCACTATTCTCAATGCACACCCCATGATCATCGTTGACCGTCTTACCAAGCGATTCACGCTCACCCGGCAGCAGCGCCGGGAGATGGGGCCGCACAGCGGGACCTCCATCGACGCCGTGCAGGAGATCAGTTTCGCATGCCGGCCCGGGAGGATCTTCACCCTCCTCGGACCGAACGGCGCGGGCAAGACCACCACGTTGCGCATGATCGCCACCATGCTGAAGCCGACCTCGGGCTCGATCACCGTGGCGGGGTTCGACACCGTGAAGCATCCCGAGGAGGTTCGAAAGCGCGTCGGGTTTCTCACGGGGAACACCGGCCTGTACGACCGCCTCACGCCCGATGAGCTCATCACGTACTACGGCAACCTCCACGGCATGGACCGGGCTGCGTTCCAGCGCCGGCGCGAGGAGCTCTACAGCATCCTGGGCATCCATGAGTTCGCGCGCAGAAGGATCGGGCGGCTCTCCAGCGGGATGAAGCAGAAGGTCTCCATCGCCCGTACGATGATCCACGACCCGCAGGTCGTGGTGTTCGACGAAGCCACCGCCGCTCTGGACGTGGTGACCTCTCGCAACATCATCCAGCTCATCCGCCAGTGCCGGGAGCAGGGCCGCACGGTGATCTTTTCCACGCATCGCATGGGCGAAGTGAGCCTGCTCAGCGATGACCTGGCGATCATCCACCGCGGGCGTCTCGTGTTTCTCGGGACCTATCCCGAGTTCCAGGCTGGGATGAAGACGCAGTCCGTCGAGGATGAGTTTGTCCGCCTCGTGGAGGCCGCCTGACATGAAGACCTTCGGCACCATCTTCTTCAAGGAGCTGCTGGACACGGTGCGGGACCGGCGCACCCTGTTCGTCATGGTGATCTTCCCGCTGCTTCTGTTCCCCCTGCTGCTGACCGCCGTTACCGCAGTGCAGACGTCGCAGATCAAGAAGGCGGAGGACAGAGTCCTCCGTGTCGGCCTTGTCCTCAATGGCAACGCAGCCGGGCTCCGGACGCTGCTGGCGTCACGGACGGGATTCGCCCCTGTCGAGGGCATCGACCCCGATAGCGCCCGCACCTTCCTCGAACGCGACAGCCTGGACGCGGCGATCGTCGTCAGCGACGGGTTCGACCGGACCGTCGCGGAGGGGGGCAAGGGAACGGTGACGCTCGCCTACAGGTTCTCGGACGATTACAGCATCGCGGAGCGACGCGTGAAGGAGATCCTTCGCGAGTTCGAGAAGGGACTCGTGGAGAAACGATTCGAACGGCTCGGTGTCCGGCCGGAGATCGTCGAAGCCATCGCACTCCAGGAGCAAGACATCACGCCGCTCAAGGAGAAGCTTGGCCGCACGATCGGCGGGTTCCTGCCCTATTTCTTCGTCATCTTCTGCTTCATGGGCTGCATGTACCCGGCCATCGATCTCGCCGCTGGCGAGAAGGAACGCGGGACCATCGAAACCCTCCTCACAGCTCCCGTGCTCACGATTCCAGATTCTTCTCGGTAAGTTCGCCGTTGTTGTCCTGACGGGCCTGCTCAGCGCCGCGGTCTCCATGCTTGGACTGTACATCGCGGTCACCAGAAACCCGGACATGCCCCAGGAGATGCTCGGCACGATCACGGGCATCCTGGACGTCGGAACTATTCTGCTCGTGCTGTCCCTGCTGCTGCCGGTTGCGATGTTCTTCGCCGCGTTCCTGCTGTCGCTCTCCTTCTATGCACGCTCCTACAAGGAGGCGCAGAGCCTGATCAGCCCGATCACCATCGTGATCATCCTTCCGGTGGCCGTCGGGATGATCCCCGGCATCGAGCTGACGCCTCTGACGGCACTGATCCCGGTCCTCAACGTCTCCCTCGCGACGAAGGAGATCATCGCCGGAACGATCACCCCCGGGCTCCTGGCGATCGTCTACGCATCGCTCCTGGCGCTGGCCGGGATCAGCCTCTGGGCCTGTTCCCGATGGGTGGACAGGGAGGAGACGATCTTCCGGGGCGGGTAGCAGCCGACTCAGGGCCACCCTCTCACGCCAATGAACGGACGAACCGGGCCGTCGCTGCCGGGGATTCGCGGGGACCGGGGGCATGGTTCCTCCCGGTGTTCGTCACGGTGCTGGTCCTGACCACCGCCTTCACGTTCTGGCGAAGCTACCAGGAAAGCTGATCCGGAGTTGCGCGGATGGTTCTGATTTCGCATATATGCTGATCCACAGGAGAACGACCCATGGAGCAGAATCCCGTCACACGCCGTGAGTTTTTCCGCGCCGTCGTCGGATCCGCCGCAGCCGCCGGGCTCGCCGGCACCGAGGCAAGCTTCTTCAAGGACAAGTGGTGATCCCGCGGCATCCGCTCGGCGCGTTTCTGATCGTCGGTACAGCGCTCGCGCTGAGCGGATGCATTCGCCCTCCTGAAGACACTGCGGCAACCCGCATTCCCCCGGAGTGGCGCTACGCACGGCCTCCACGCGCGTTCGTTGCCGATTCCGCGGCCGTCGTGTCCGACGCCCCCCTGGCGACAGCGGTCGGCGTCCAGATCCTCCGCGCCGGAGGCAACGCGATTGACGCGGCGATTGCGACCGCCTTCGCACTGGCGGTCGTCTATCCCGAGGCGGGGAATATTGGCGGCGGCGGGTTCATGGTTGCCCGGTTCGCGGATGGTCGCAGTGTGGCGCTTGATTTCCGGGAGACCGCGCCGCTGGCCGCGAAGGCCACGATGTACCTCGATTCCTCCGGCACGCCAACCCGGGATTCCGAAATCGGATACCGCGCGGTCGGCGTCCCCGGAAGCGTCGCCGGACAGTACGAGGCCCACCGGCGCTACGGCCGTCTCTCCTGGGGGGACATCCTCGCTCCCTCGATACAGCTCGCCTCCGACGGCTTCGTCATTGATGACCGCGTTGCGCGGGTGCTCCGGGCGGATTCGGCCGGCTTGTCGCGCTACAGCGGCACATCTGCCCTCTTCCTTCCCGGCGGGCGGCCGCTTGCCGCCGGCACCCTCTTCAAGAATCCGGACCTTGCGAAGACGCTTACCGCCGTCGCCGAGCGCGGACCGGCGGGGTTCTATGAAGGCCCCGTCGCGGACCTGATCGTCGGGGAGATGCGAAGCGGCGGAGGGCTCATCACGCACGAGGATCTGAAGCGGTACCACCCCGCCTGGCGCGAGCCGATCGAATTTGCCTATCGCGGATACCGGGTTGTGTCGATGCCGCCCCCGTCGTCCGGCGGCGTGGCGCTCGCCTTGATCCTGGGGATCCTGGAGGGATACCCTATTGCCGGAATGGGCTGGCATTCACCCCGCATGCTCCACCTCACAGCCGAGGCGATGCGCCGGGCGTTCGCGGACAGGAACGCTTTGCTCGGCGATCCCGATTTCGTCTCCATCCCTCTCGCAACGCTCACCTCGGTTCGGTATGCCGCCTCCCTCCGTGCATCGATCGATCCGGAGCATGCGACGCCGTCCGATGCGGTGATCGGTGGAGCTTTGCTTGCGCCGGAACCTTCGCAGACGACGCACCTCGGCGTGGTTGACGCCGCAGGGAACGCCGTCGCGCTGACGACGACGCTGAACGGCCTGCACGGCTGCGGCGTGGTCGTCACGGGCGCCGGTTTCCTGCTCAACAACGAAATGGACGACTTCGCTGCGAAACCGGGTTCGCCCAACACCTACGGCCTGGTCCAGGGCGAGCGCAACGCCATCGCGCCAGGCAAGCGGATGCTCTCCTCCATGACGCCCACGATCGTCGCACGGCCCGACAGCGGCGTCGTTCTCGTGACCGGCGCCCGGGGCGGGCCGCACATCATCACCTCTGTCTTGCACGTCCTGATCAACGCGCTGGATTACGACATGGACGCTGCAAGCGCTGTTTCCGCTCCGCGCATCCATCACCAGCACCAGCCCGATCAGATCACCTATGAGCGGGGCGGATTCGAAGAGTCGTTGCTTGGGGCGCTTGCCGACAAGGGCCACGAGCTGAAGGCCACAGGCGGGACGGGTAGCGCTCCTGCCATCGTGCGGAGAAACGGGCGATGGGAGGCCGTGGCCGATCCGAGGACGGCACCGGAAGGGGGCGCAGGCGGGTATTGAGCCGGCAGCGAACTCGAGGCGAGTTGGCCTCGAGCTGCTCCAGAACGCAACGAGTGGGTGGCGAGAGACGACGTGTCCCTTTCCACCCACTCGTTGTTATTGTGAGCGCTCTGGCCGCGCGCTACGGAGTCACGACAGGCGCCGGCGGCGGCGTCCCGGCTTTCGGCTTGTACACCGAATAGCCGATCAGCCCGCCAAGCAGCCCGAAGATCGGATAGATGATCAGCGACCCGATAATGCTCGTCGCCGACAGCCCGCTATCCCTCATCCCCTGCTCCATCTGGTCGATCGCATCCGGCGGCATCTGATCGAGTATCCCCGTGGAATCATACAGGTTGTACATCATGTCGAACATCGCCTGGCCGGCCACGTTCCCCACCACTGCCATCAGCGCGGCCGAGATGATCGTGCCGATGATCGCGCCGAACACTCCGGAGAGTGCGCCAAGCTTCAGCCCGTCCTGGCTTGTCAGCGGCGGCATCTGGGGGACGAGGTCTTTATTATAGAAGAAGACCGCCATGAAACCCGCCGAGCAGAACGCCCGCGCAGCAGATGCAGTTGACGAAGTTCAGGAACGGGATACCCGACAGCACGCCCGTGATGATCCCGCCGAAGAGGGCGGGCATCAGAATACTTGGCTTTTCAGGCATCGCTGAGTCCTTTCTGTGGTTGAGGAAATGGACGGCGGTGTGAGGCAACGAACTCTTGTACGGCCTCGGTAAGCGCCGGAAGCACAACGAACGGAACGATCAGTCCGAAGAACGCACCCGTGAACAATCGCGTCGCCCCCGAGACGGGATGAATGCCGGTCCATCCCATGACAACATCCACCAGCATCGGGAGAACCGCAAGCGCAGTGATCCACCGGGGCGGATAGGCAGGGTGATTGACGCTTCGTACGAGCGGGTACAGCAGGACCCCCGCAAGGAATCCGACATAGACGGCCGTGCAGCGCGTGCACACTCCCAGGGGGAGGCCAAGCACCTCAAGCGAACGTTCACCGATCTGGTGGCACACCGGGGAAAACAGTCCGTACAGGACATTCCCGACTGCAGCGAACGGTTCCGGAAGGACGGCAAGGATGGGTGCGAGAACGATCGCCCCGCACCAGAGGAGAGCTCCCACGAGCATAACTACGTACGTGCGCCACGCGAGTGTCATATCGATCGAACATAGGCCAAAAACACCGGAGAGTCAAGACACTTTCTTGCTTTTCCCGCCGTGCGGGCCTATATTCACGCTACATTTATGGCGACGACGGTGACAACGCCCCCCCCTAGCACACGCTTCACGATCGGCATCGTGCAGATGCGTGTCGGCACCGACACCGACGCGAACCTCCGGACTGCCGTCGAACGCGTCGAACAGGCCGCCGCGCGCGGAGCACGCGTCATCTGCCTTCCGGAACTGTTCCGCTCGCAGTATTTCTGTCAGCGCGAAGACGCCGCCGCATTCGATCTGGCCGAATCGATTCCAGGTCCGACAACCGGCGTCCTCGGCCCGCTGGCCAGAAAGCTCGGCGTCGTGATCATCGCCTCGCTGTTCGAGCGTCGTGCGGCCGGGCTCTATCACAATACCGTCGCGGTGCTGGAAACCGACGGGTCGCTGGCAGGGATCTACCGGAAGATGCATATCCCCGACGATCCCGCGTATTATGAGAAGTTCTACTTCACCCCGGGGGACCTGGGGTTCAAGGCGTTCAGGACGACCCAGGGCACCATCGGCACGTTGATATGCTGGGACCAGTGGTACCCCGAAGGCGCGCGCCTCACGGCGTTGCAGGACGCGGCGGTTCTCTTCTATCCTACTGCTATCGGGTGGCATCCCCACGAGAAGGCGGAGCATGGCGCCGCGCAGCGCGACGCGTGGCGCACCGTGCAACGGGGCCACGCGATCGCGAACGGGACGTACGTCGCAGCTGTCAACCGGATCGGGCACGAGATCATCACACCCGGGACGCCCGGCATCGAGTTCTGGGGCTCGTCGTTCATCGCAGACCCGCAGGGTGTGGTGATCGCGGAAGCCTCCGTCGACAGGGAGGAGATCCTGGTGGCCGAGGTGGATCTGGCCCGCATCGAGGACGTCCGCCGGAACTGGCCGTTCCTCCGCGACCGCAGGGTCGACGCCTACGGCGGCATCACGCGCCGGTTTCTTGACGACAAGGCTGGTTCGTGAAACGCGCATCCGCACCGGCGCCGACGCCCCGCGAGCTCGGCTTCCGGCATCCCGCCGAGTGGGAACCCCACGAAGCCACCTGGCTCGGATGGCCGCATAACACGTCCGACTGGCCGGGGAAGTTCGCGCCCGATCCCGTGGGTCTACGGAGAGATCGCCCGCCACATCGCCCCCGGTGAACTTGTCCGCATCCTCGTCAACGACCGCATCCATGAAGACGTCCGCCCGCCGGATCCTGAAGCGTGTCGGCGTGGAACCGGGCCGGATCGAGTTCTTCCGCTTCCCGACCGACCGCGGCTGGATGCGCGATATCGGCCCCATCTTCGTGAAGCGCGAAACGGTCTGCCAGCGGACACGTCATGGTCCCCGGGGTGAGACCGCGATCGCCGGATTCCGGTTCAACGCCTGGGCCAAGTACGGCAACTGGAAGCGGGACGCGAAGATCCCGGGCCTGGCGGCGAAGCGCCTCAAGAAGCGGATCTTCCTCCCCGAGTTCGGTGGCCGGCACGTCGTCCTCGAGGGTGGGTCGATCGACCTGAACGGCCGGGGCACGCTGCTCACGACGGAAGAGTGCCTGCTCGACCCGGTCACCCAGGTCCGCAACCCGGGCATGTCACGCGCCGACATCGAGAACGTGTTGCGCGACTACCTCGGCGCTTCCAACGTGCTCTGGCTCGGCAAGGGAATTGCGGGCGACGACACGCACGGGCACGTGGACGACCTCTGCCGGTTCGTGAACCCCACGACGGCGGTGCTGTGCGACGAGAAGAACCCGAGCGATGCAAACTACGCCGCGCTGAACGAGAACCGCGAGCGCATGCAGAGCATGCGCCTCGAGGACGGGTCAAGGATCCAGGTCGTACCGCTCCCCATGCCCGCGCCGGTGGTGTTCGACGGACAGCGGCTGCCTGCAAGCTACGCGAACTTCTACATCTCCAACGCCGCCCTTCTCGTTCCGACATTCAACGACCCGAACGACCGCGCTGCGCTCGGGATCCTCTCCGAGCTGATGACCGACCGCCCGGTCATCGGCATCCACGCCGTGGATCTCGTCTGGGGCCTCGGCACGCTCCACTGCCTGACACACGAGCAACCGCTGGCCTGATCGCCGTCGATTGACCATGGAAGATGAAGCCGCCGAAGCGTATATTCATGCGCGTCCGGCTCATCAGAGCACGCGCCACACCATGCCATCGTACCACCCACTCACTCCAAAGCTGTTCACCGTCTTCCGCTCCGGGTATTCGCGCGAACAGTTCTTCGCTGACCTGACCGCCGGCACCATCGTCGGCATCGTCGCCCTCCCCCTGGCCATCGCCTTCGCCATCGCGTCGGGCGTCAAACCGGAGCAGGGACTTTTCACGGCGGTCATTGCCGGGCTCATCGTGTCCACGTTCGGCGGAAGCCGCGTCCAGATCGCCGGCCCGACCGGCGCCTTCATCGTCATCGTGTATGGCATCGTGCGGACGTACGGATACGACGGGCTTGCCGTCGCGACGCTGATCGCCGGCGTGATCCTGATCGTCATGGGCCTGGCCCGGCTGGGAACGCTTGCTGAAGTTTGTCCCGTACCCGCTCACGGTCGGATTCACCAGCGGCATCGCCCTGATCATCTTCTCGTCGCAGATCAACGATTTCCTCGGCCTCCGCATCGCCGACCTGCCGGCGGATTTCGTCGGCAAATGGGCTGTCTATGCGGGCCACGTCGGCGGCGTGGACCTACGCCAGCCTTGCCATCGGTGTCGTCGTCGCTGGCCATCATCCTGGTGGCCCAGCGATTCTTCCCGCGCATCCCCGGAGTCCTTGTTGTCCATCCTCTGTCTCGACCGCCGTCGTGCAGCTCTTCCACCTGCCCGTCGAGACGATCGGATCCCGCTTCGGGAGCGTCCCCAACCTCCTTCCCGGCCCCCCGCCTCCCGGACGTTACGTGGGAGACGATCACGCGGGTGTTCTCACCCGCCGTCACGATCGCCATGCTCGGCTCGATCGAGTCGCTCCTGTCCGCCGTGGTCGCCGACGGGATGATCCGTTCCCGCCACCGCTCCAACATCGAGCTCATCGCCCAGGGCGCTGCGAACGTGATCTCGCCACTGTTCTCGGGGATCCCCGCGACCGGAGCCATCGCGAGGACTGCGACGAACGTGAAAAGCGGCGGGCGGACGCCGGTGGCCGGCATCGTGCACGCAATCGTCCTCCTCCTCATCATGATGCTGTTCGGACAGTGGGCGGCGCTCATCCCGATGCCGACGCTGGCGGCCATCCTGCTGGTGGTGGCCTACAACATGAGCGAATGGCACTCGTTCGTGAAGACCTTCAAGTCGCCCCGCAGCGACATCGCAGTCATGCTCGTGACGTTCGCGCTGACCGTGATCGTGGACCTCACGGTGGCCATTCAGGTCGGCGTGATTCTCTCGGCAATGCTCTTCATCCGCCGCATGGCCGAGGTGAGCCACGTGACCCCGCTGACGAAGGATCTGAGCGAGGGTGACGAGGGGGAGGAAGACGCCGGACGTCTGCGAGGTGTGCCCGATGACGTGGAAGTGTTCGAAGTCTACGGGACGCTCTTCTTCGGCGCGGTGGAGCAGTTCACGGAGACCATGCGCGCCCTCGAGAAGCCCCCGAAGGTGTTCATCCTCGAGACGCGGAACCTCCTTGCGATCGACGCGACGGGGATCCGCGCGATCGAGGATCTCTTCGCGCGACTCACGCACGACGGGAACCAGATTCATCCTCTCCGGGATACACAAGCAGCCGCTTTTCGCCATCACGCAGGCAGGACTGCTGGACCGGATCGGCGAGGACAACGTCTGCGGCACGCTCGCCGAAGCGCTCGATCGGGCTCGCGCCATCACGACGACGAGGTGATACGATGAGCACGACTCCCGCAACTCCCCTCATCCTTCTTACCGGAGCCTCCGGCTACATCGGGGGACGCCTGCTGCGTGCCCTTGAGCAGCGCGGCCTGCGGGTTCGGTGCCTTGCACGGAAGCCAGCGTTCCTGAAGCCTCGCGCGTCTCCCACGACGGAGATCGTTCAGGGCGACGTGCTGAACCGCGAGAGCCTCCGAAGGGGGCGCTGGCCGGCGTCAGCATCGCCTACTACATGGTGCATTCCATGGGGGCCGCGGGTTCGTTCGAGGAGAAGGACCGCGAGGCGGCCTCGAACTTCGGCGCCGCCGCCAGAGAGGCGGGCATCGAGCGGATCATCTACCTCGGCGGCCTGGGCGACGACACCGCGACGCTCTCCCCTCACCTCAAGAGCAGGCACGAGGTGGGTCAGGTGTTGCGGACGTACGGCGTTCCCGTCCTGGAGTTCCGCGCGTCCATCGTGATCGGTTCCGGCAGCCTCTCGTTCGAGATGATCCGGTCGCTCGTTGACCGTCTCCCGTTCATGATCACGCCCCGATGGGTGTCGATGCCCGCCCAGCCGATCGCGATCCAGGATCTCACCTCGTATCTCCTGGCGGCTCTCGACCTTCCCGTCTCGGCGTACCGCGTGTATGAAATCGGGGGCGCGGATCAGGTATCCTACGCTGACATCATGCGCTCGTACGCCCGCCATCGTGGAATGCGCCTTCGCATGATCCCGGTCCCCGTCCTGACGCCGTTCATCTCGAGCCTCTGGCTCGGTCTTGTCACCCCGCTCTACGCGCGCATCGGGCGCAAGCTCATCGAGAGCATCGTCCACTCGACGGTCGTCCGCGACGACACGGCCCTCCGCGTGTTCGATATCCGACCCGGTGGGAATCGACGAAGCGATTCAGCAGGCGTTGACGAACGAAGACCGGGAGTTCGCCGCAACGCGTTGGTCGGACGCGCTCTCGTCATCCGGCGATCGGCCGTCGTGGGGAGGAGTCAGGTTCGGGTCACGGCTCGTGGATTCGCGGACGGCGCAGATTGCGAAGCCGCCGTCGATCGCATTCAGACCCATCGAGCGAATCGGGGGTGAGACCGGCTGGTATGCATGGAACTGGCTCTGGCGGCTGCGCGGGTTCCTCGATCTGCTGGTTGGAGGTATTGGTGTTCGGCGGGGCAGACCTGACGCTGCCGTGCTCCGCGTCGGCGACACGCTGGACTTCTGGCGCGTCGAGGCGTTCGAGCCGCCGCATCACCTTCGTCTTGCGGCGGAGATGAAGGTCCCGGGAAGGGCCTGGCTGGAGTTCGAGGTGACAGGCGACGGGCGATTCATCGACGATCCGGCAGACGGCGGTCTTCGATCCCGCGGGGGCCTTCGGCCGCGCATACTGGTATGCACTGTATCCGCTCCACCAGCTGGTGTTCGGAGGCATGCTGCGGGGGATCGTGAGGGCTGCGGACCAGGAGTCCGGTAGTCCGCTCGAATCGGTAGCCCGCAGCTGAGAGCGTTCTGAAACGGGAGTGTCACGCCATCTACCCCCCGGATCGGGGGGGCTTCAAAATGAAGAAATCCCGCGTGCGTGCCCTTCCCAGCCCTTCTCTCAGATTCCTAGAATTCGGAATATTCTCGCAGGATTTGCCCCGTTCTGGCCAGAATCGCCCCCCAACCATGGCATGATATTGGACGACAAGACATGGTACCTTTTTCCACCTCCGCTTCCGGCACCTGAAACTAGCGGTTCTTTCACATCAGACAGGATGAAGTATGAAGCGACCGATGGTCACAATCGACGGCAACGAAGCCGCCGCATACGTCGCCCACAAGCTCAACGAAGTTATCGCCATCTACCCCATTACACCCTCATCGAACATGGGGGAATGGGCGGACGAGTGGTCATCCCAGGGACGCAAGAACCTGTGGGGAACCGTCCCGTCCGTAACGGAGATGCAGAGCGAAGGCGGCGCCGCAGGCGCCATTCACGGCGCCCTCCAGACCGGAGCCCTTGCAACGACGTTTACCGCCTCCCAGGGTCTCCTGCTGATGATCCCCAACATGTTCAAGATCGCCGGTGAGCTGACGCCCACGGTCTTCCATGTCTCGGCCCGAACCGTCGCGGCCCATGCCCTCTCGATCTTCGGCGACCACAGCGACGTCATGGCCACCCGCTCAACCGGCTTCGCGCTGCTCGCGTCCAACAGCGTTCAGGAAGTGATGGACATGGCGCTTATCGCACAGGCCGCCACGCTCGAGTCGCGCATCCCGTTCCTCCACTTCTTCGACGGCTTCCGGACATCCCACGAAGTCATGAAGATCGAGCAGCTCACGGACGACGACATGCGCGCCATGATCTCAGACGATCTCGTCCGTGCGCACCGTGATCGCGCGCTCTCGCCGGACCACCCGGTGCTGCGCGGGACCGCCCAGAACCCCGACGTCTTCTTCCAGGCCCGCGAGGCGTGCAACCCGTTCTATGCGGCCACGCCCGAGATCGTCCAGAAGACGATGGACCGCTTTGCCGGGATCGTCGGACGGCAGTATAAGATCTTCGAATACTACGGCTCCCCCACCGCCGAGCGCATCCTCATCCTCATGGGCTCGGGCGCTGAAACGGCGCAGGAGACCGTCGACTACATGAACGCCAAAGGCGAGAACGTCGGCATCCTCAAAGTCAGGCTCTACCGTCCGTTCGCCGCCAGAACGTTCATCGCCGCGCTCCCCCGTTCGGTGAAATCGATCGCGGTCCTCGACCGCACGAAAGAACCCGGCGCAACCGGCGATCCTCTGTACCAGGACGTGATCACGTCCATCGCGGAGTCCCTCTCCGGCGGCAACGGCGGATTGAAAGCGTTCCCCAGGGTCGTCAGCGGACGGTACGGGCTCTCCTCGAAGGAGTTCACACCCGCCGTCGGTCACCGCGGTCTTCGCGGAACTCGCGAAGCCCTCGCCACGCAACCACTTCACCGTTGGCATCGTCGATGACGTCACGCACTCAAGCCTCGACGTCGACGCCTCGTTCTCCATCGAGCCGGACAACGTCGTCCGCGGCATCTTCTACGGCCTCGGCGCCGACGGCACGGTGGGCGCCAACAAGAACTCCATCAAGATCATCGGCGAGGACACCGACAACTATGCCCAGGGCTACTTCGTGTACGACTCGAAGAAGTCCGGCTCCACGACCACGTCGCATCTCCGCTTCGGGCCACGCCCGATCCATTCGACGTATCTGATCACCTCGGCCAATTTCGTGGCGTGTCATCAGTGGTTCTTCCTTGAGAAGTTCGACGTCCTGAAGGCCGCGATCCCCGGCGCCACGTTCCTTCTGAACAGCATCCACGGACCGGACGAGGTGTGGGGCAAGCTGCCGCGCCACATCCAGGAACAGATCATCGCGAAGAAGATCAAGCTCTACGTGATCGACGGCTACGAGGTCGCGCAGAAAACCGGCATGGGCGGACGCGTGAACACGATCATGCAGACCGCGTTCTTCGCGATCTCCGGCGTGCTTCCCCGCGAGGAGGCGATCGAGGCGATCAAGGCCTCCATCAAGAAGACATACGGCCGCAAGGGCGACCAGGTCGTCCAGCAGAACTACGCCGCGGTGGATCAGACGCTCGCCAACCTGCATCAGGTGAAGGTCCCCGCAACCCCGACCAGCACGATCGAAATGCCGCCGATCGTCGCTCCCGAGGCCCCGGACTTCGTCCGGAACGTGACCGCACAGATCTGGGCAGGCTTCGGCGAATCGCTCCCGGTCAGCGCCATGCCCGTGGACGGGACATTCCCGACCGGCACGGCCGCCTGGGAAAAGCGGAACATCGCGCTCGAGATTCCCGTCTGGGATATGGAGGTATGCATCCAGTGCAACAAGTGCGTCATCGTCTGCCCGCACGCCACGATCCGCGCGAAGGTCTTTGACCCGGCCGAGATGAAGAACGTGCCGGCGACGTTCAAATCGACCGAGTTCAAGGGCACCGAGTACAAGGGCATGCGCTATTCGATCCAGGTGGCGCCCGAAGATTGCACCGGGTGCGCCCTGTGCGTGGAGGTGTGCCCCGCGAAGAACAAGACCGAAACACGCCTGAAGGCCATCAACATGATGCCGCAGCAGCCGCTCCGGGAAGCTGAGCGCGTCAACTACGACTTCTTCCTCGCGCTGCCGGAGGCTGACCGCCGCACCGTCAAGGTGGACACGGTCAAGGGTTCGCAGTTCCTCCAGCCCCTGTTCGAATACTCAGGCGCCTGCTCCGGCTGTGGCGAGACGCCGTACGTGAAGCTGGTCACTCAGCTCTTCGGCGACCGCACTATTGTAGCCAATGCCACGGGGTGCTCGTCGATCTACGGAGCCAACCTGCCGACAACCCCCTGGTCGAAGAACAACGACGGCCGGGGTCCGGCGTGGGCCAACTCCCTGTTCGAGGACAACGCCGAGTTCGGCATGGGCATGCGCCTCACGGTCGACAAGCACAACGAGATGGCGCGCGAGCTCGTGCAGGCACTGGCGGGAACGCTCGGTGACCAGCTCGTCAAGGGACTCCTCGAGGCGGATCAGTCGAACGAAGCCGGCATCTACGAACAACGCCAGCGGGTGGCGGCACTCAAGGAGAAGCTCGCCGGCATGAAGGAGCCCCAGGCGAAGAGCCTCCTGAGCCTCGCCGACTCCCTCGTGAAGAAGAGCATCTGGATCATGGGCGGCGACGGCTGGGCGTACGACATCGGGTACGGCGGGCTGGATCACGTGCTTGCCTCCGGCAAGAACGTGAACATCCTCGTCATGGACACCGAAGTGTACTCCAACACGGGCGGGCAGATGTCCAAGGCGACGCCGCGCTCGGCCGTGGCGAAGTTCGCCGCCGGCGGAAAGCCGCTCAACAAGAAGGACCTGGGCCGGATGGCCCTGGGCTACGGCAACGTGTATGTCGCGGTCGTGGCCATGGGCTACAACGACCTCCAGACGATCAAGGCATTCCTCGAGGCGGAGGCCTACGACGGGCCGTCGCTCATCATCGCCTACAGCCACTGCATCGCGCACGGCATCGACATGGCGAAGGGGATGAACAATCAGAAGGCCGCCGTGGACTGCGGGCCACTGGGTCCTCTACCGCTACAATCCGACGCTCGCGGCCGAGGGGAAGAACCCCCTCAAGCTCGATTCGCGCGAGCCGAAGATCCGTTTCGAGGACTATGCCTACATGGAAGCGCGCTTCAAGATGCTCACGAAAACCAACCCCAAGGAGGCCAAACACCTCCTGGAACTCGCCCAGGCCGACGCGAAGGAGCGCTGGAAGACCTACGAGGCGATGGCAAAGTAAGCCGACGGATCACTCCCACAGACATCGAACGAGATATCGACCATGGATCTGACAACGACCTACATGGGGCTGTCCCTCAAGAACCCGATCGTCCCGTCGGCCAGCCCGCTCTCTCACACGCTCGAAGGCATGAAGCGTCTCGAAGACGCCGGCGCCTCGGCGATCGTGATGTACTCGCTCTTCGAGGAGCAGATCGTCCACGAATCGAAAGAGCTCGACCACTACATGCAGTATGGCACCGAAAGCTTCGCCGAGTCGCTCAGCTACTTCCCGGAGGCCGAGGAGTACAACCTTGGCCCCGAGGAGTACATCGAGCTGATCCACAAGGCGAAGCAGGCGCTGAACAATCCCGGTCATCGGCAGCCTTAATGGCATTTCCACCGGAGGCTGGACCGACTACGCGAAGAAGATCGAGCAGGCGGGTGCGGATGCGCTGGAGCTGAACGTCTACTACATCCCGACCGATGCGCGACACGCGTCCGAAGAAGTCGAGCAGCGCTATATCGACATCCTGAAGGCCGTCAAGGGGACCGTGACCATCCCGGTGGCGATGAAGCTGAGCCCCTACTTCAGCTCGATGGCGAATATGGCCGCGCGGCTCGAAGCCGCGGGGGCGAACGGACTGGTCCTCTTCAACCGCTTCTACCAGCCCGACATCGACCTCGATGCGCTGGAAGTCAAGCCGAACGTCATCCTGAGCACGCCGCAGGCGATGCGGCTGCCGCTGCGCTGGATCGCCGTGCTGTACGGCCGCGTGACAGACCAGCTTCGCCGCCACCAGCGGCGTGCATAGCGCGCAGGACGTGATCAAGCTGCTCATGGCGGGCGCCGACGTGACCATGATGTGCTCCGCCCTTCTGAAGCACGGGCCGGGACACATCCGCCAGGTGCTCGAAGACGTGAACCAGTGGATGCTGGATCATGAGTACGTCTCGGTCTCCCAGATGAAGGGGAGCATGAGCCAGAAATCCGTGGCGAACCCAGAAGCGTTCGAGCGGGCGAACTACATGCGCACCCTGCAATCATACAGGGCGCTTCTCTAGAGCTGACGGTCAACCGACTCTGGCCGGCCGCGCCATCGGGGCTGGCCGCAACAGAGCACCGTGCCCCGTCCCGTCTGAAGTTCGCCACGCGATGGGGCACCGGTCGTTTGCACAGACACGAACCCGGGAGCAGCCATGGCAACCCGTGCACCGATTGACAGGTTCTTCGATTCCGAGGCGTTCGCCGTGATTGGCGTCTCTGCTGACCGAAAGAAGTTCGGGAATACCGTATTCCGGAACATGCGCGACGCGGGACTGACGGTCTTCCCGGTGCATCCGACGCTGGACTCGGTGGAGGGCGAGGCGTGCTACCACTCGGTCGGGGAGTTGCCGGCGGAGGTAAAGAGTGTGGTGACCGTCGTTCCGCCGCCGCAGACGGAGCGGGTCATTCCGCTGTGCGCAGAACGCGGCGTCACGTCCGTCTGGATGCAGCCCGGCTCGTCGTCGGCACCCGCCATTGACACGGCCCGGGCGGCAGGCATGAACGTCGTGGACGGC
This sequence comes from uncultured Ignavibacteria bacterium, assembly GCA_963701735.1. Classification (GTDB taxonomy): domain Bacteria; phylum Bacteroidota; class Ignavibacteria; order UBA10030; family UBA6906; genus CAWABB01. The sequence continues at coordinate 159,729 of CAVPBI010000002.1, forward strand.
CAGTGCATCCTGATGTTTCTTGAGCCGGTGAAGTCGATCCACAAAGTCCACCGGTGGATCAACAGGGTGGTGGGAACCTACCCGCGGTGACCGCCGTCCCCCCTCGCGGCAACAATCTTCTCCATTTCGTCGATCACCCGGGTCATCTTCCTCATGGCGAGCTCGAACGGCTCGGGCGTCGCCATGTCCACTCCAGCCTTCCGCAGCAGGTTCATCGGATAGTCTGATCCCCCCGCACAGAGCAGATCCACGAACGAGGTCGTGGCCTCCCGGTCTCCGGCCAGCACCCGCTCCGACAGCGCCGCAGAGGCCGTGAACGACGTCGCGTACTGGTACACGTAGAACTGGTAGTAGAAGTGGGGGATATGCGCCCATTCCGCCTGGATTTCGTCGTCCACAATGCAGACGGCAGTGTCCTCCCCGTAGTACTCCTTCGTCAGCCGCGCGTACACCTCATTCAGCACGTCCCCGGTCAGCGTCTCCCCCCGCTCCGCCATCTCGTGGATCGTGAGCTCGAACTCCGCGAACTTGGTCTGCCGGAACACGGTCCCGCGAATCCCGTCGAGATAATTCCCCAGCAGCGACAGCCGCACTGCGTCGTCATCGATCGTCTTGAGCATGTAGTCAAGCAAGAGCGCTTCGTTGAACGTCGAGGCCACTTCCGCGACGAAGATGGAGTAGTGCGACGTCGGGTAGGGCTGCGAACGGTTGGTGAGATAGCTGTGCATCGTGTGGCCCAGCTCGTGCGTCAACGTGCTCACGTCGTCGTACTTCCCCGTGTAGTTCATCAGGATGTACGGATGCACGTCATAGGCGCCGCCGTTGGAGTACGCGCCCGATCTCTTCCCTTCGCTCGGATAGACGTCGATCCACCGCTCGCCGAACGCCCGCCGCACGGTCTCCACATAGTCTTCGCCCAGCGGGGCGAGCGACGCAAGCACGTGGGAGGTGGCCGCGTCGTATGTGTACTGGATGTCAATGTCCGGGACGATCGGAGCGTAGAGATCGTGGTAGTGCAAAACTTCGACGCCGAGGAGCTTGCGGCGCAGTTCAAGCGCACGGTGGAACACGGGAAGGCTTGCCCGCACATTCCGGATGAGGCTGCGGTACACATCCAGCGGAATGTTGGAGGAATCGAGCGCCGCGTGCAGGCATGACGGGTAGTTGCGCGCCCGCGCGAAGAACATGTCGCGCTTCACCTGTGCGTAGAGCTGTGCGCCGAAGGTGCGGCGGTAGTCGTGCAGCCGGCCGAAGTACGCGGCGAAGGCGGACCGCCGGTCATCCCGGTTGGTCGACGCGCGCTGCACGCTGAACGCCGGCTTGTCGAGCCGCACGGACGTGCCGTCGGCCAGGGTGATCTCCGGAAACGGGAAGTCCGCCTCCGCAAACACCCCGTAGATCGTCTCGGGTCCGTCTCCCATGAGGCTTGCCGCGGCGACAATCTTCTCCTCGCCCGCCGTGCCGGTATGGTCCTTCCGACGCAGCGTGTCGTCCAGTTCATGGCGGAAGACCTCCAGCCCCTGCTCCTGCTCAATGAAATGCCGCCACCCGTTCGGGTCCGAGCTCGAGAATCTCCGGCTGGATGTAGGCGCTCCGCTCGGCGATATCGGAGCCGATCTGGCTCATTTCCTGCACGCGCGCGAGAGCGGCGGAGTCCCGCGTGTCGATGTCCGAGATCATCCCGGCATAGACGGAGAGGCGTGCGTACTCCTTGGCTATCCAGTTGACCGTGAGGAGACAATTGAGCAGGGCAGGGGGCCCCGATGCCAGACGCCCTTTGTAACGATCGAGCGCCGTGAGGTTCTCGAGGAGCTTCTTCTTCCCCCCCGTCCAGTCTTCGACCGTCGGAAAGATGTCCTCCGGCTTCCAGGTACACTGTTCGGGGATGCGGGACCTGTCCCGTTGCCGGGTGAGATCAAGCCCCTCCGCCACGTCGGAGGGCGGATTCCACTGGGAAGATTCGTACAGGGGGTTCATGCGAGAGTCGCCTTCGGGAGGGTTGCGGCGGTAACGTGAGACATGTTATATATGGTAGAGATTCCGTTTCTGACTTTCAAATGATACACCAAAATTCGTATACTCACCAACAGAGCCCCGCTCCGTCGCGCACGCCACGCGCACACAGGCAGAGCAGGACATACAGCACATCGGGACACACACGCATGGGCGATTTTCGCGAGCGGCTTCACCGCGAGGTTCTCGTGTTCGACGGCGGCGTCGGCACGTACCTGTATGAAAAAGGTATATTCATCAACACCTGCTTCGACGAGCTGAATCTCACCAACCCCGACCTCGTGGCGCAGGTGCACCGCGACTACGTCCTGGCCGGGGCGGACGTTGTCGAAACGAACACGTTCGGCGCGAATCGGTTCAAGCTGACGCCGCACGGCCTGGAATCCCGCACCGCCGAGATCAACCGGCGGGGTGCGGAAATCGCCAGGGGCGCCGCGGGCGGGAAGGTCTTCGTTGCCGGATCGGTGGGTCCGCTGGGCGTGCAGATCGAGCCGCTGGGCAAGCTCTCGTTCGACGAGGCGCGGGAGGCGTTCAAGGAGCAGGTCGGAGCGCTCCTGGAAGGCGGCGCGGATCTGATCGTACTCGAGACGTTCAGCCACATCCCCGAACTCGTCCAGGCCATCCGGGCCGTCCGCGAGCTGAATGCGGACATTCCGCTCATGGCGCAGGTCACCATCAATGACGATGCGACGCTGCTGAGCGGCGGCTCGCTCGACAGTTTTGTGGAAGCCATCGCCGGACACAACGTGGACGTGGTCGGGCTCAACTGCTCCGTCGGCCCCAAGTCGATGCTCGATGCGCTTGAAGTCCTCAAGACCCTCACCCCGCTGCCGCTCTCCGTCCAGCCCAATGCCGGCATCCCGCAGAACATCGGCGGGCGCAACATCTATATGACCTCCCCCGAGTACATCGCCGAATATGCGAAGCGGTTCATCCAATCCGGCGCGAGCATCGTGGGTGGCTGCTGCGGAACGAACCCGGACCACATCAAGGCCATCCGCCGCGCGGTCCAGGCGCTCCGACCGACCAAGCGGATGGATGTCCGTACCACCGACCTCCAGGTGTCCGCCCCGGAGACGGTGAAGGTCATCGAGAAGACCGACAAATCCCGGCTGATGTCCAGGCTGTTGCGGAAGGAGTTTGTGACGCTCGTGGAGCTCGTGTCCCCGCGCGGCGTCTCTCCGGCGGCCCAGGTGCAGAAGGCCCGCCGCCTGCACCACTTCGGCATCGACGCCATCAACATCCCCGACGGCCCGCGTGCCTCCGCACGCATGTCGGCCCTGTCGCTGGCGGTCATCCTGCAGCGCGAGGTGGGCATCGAGACGGTGCTCCATTTCGCGTGCCGCGACCGGAACGTCATCGGGATGCAGTCCGACCTGCTCGGTGCCTGGGCGCTGGGGCTGCGGAACATCCTGGCGGTCACGGGCGATCCGCCGAAGCTGGGGAACTATCCTGACGCGACGGCCGTCTTCGATGTGGACGCGATCGGGCTCACGAATCTGATCAACCGCCTGAACCACGGCCTTGACCTCGCAGGCAATCCGATCGGCGAGCCCACGGGGTTCAGCATCGGCGTGGGCGTGAACCCCGGCGCCATCAACCTTGACGAAGAGCTGCGGCGGCTCGACTGGAAGGTGGACGCAGGCGCAGAGTACATGATCACCCAGCCGGTCTTTGACATCCGGATCCTCGAACGCTTCATGAAGCGGATCGACCACGTCCGGCTCCCGCTCATCTGCGGGATCTGGCCTCTGGTTTCGTATCGCAACGCCGAATTCATGAACAATGAGGTGCCCGGCGCCAGCGTGCCCCCGGAGATCCTGGCGCGGATGCGCAGCGCCGGGACAAAAGAAGCGGCATTCGCGGAGGGTGTCGCGATCGCCCGGGAAACCTTCGAGCACGTCCAGCCGATCGTGGCCGGCGTACAGCTTTCTGCGCCGCTCGGCCGCATCGAGGGCATTTTCACCATGCTCGGCCGGTAGCCGATCACTACTCATCAGCTCTCCCGGTCCCGCTCCACCCCGCATCGCAGGGTCGGGCGGGACCGGCAGTTTCTTCAACGTTCTCCTGACCCCCCGCTCCGCCCCCCCGCATTTACCCGTGACCTTTCTGCGTACCGCGCCGCTCTCACCGCGCTTGCCCTTTCACCTGTGACCTCACCTCTAACACCGGTCAGGCACACGGTTTGACAGTATTATGTGGGACTGCAGTCGACCTCCCCGCTGCACGCCCGAGTGCCAGGTCACATTCACATAGGCTGCCAGACATGTCAACCAACCAAACTATGCTGACGATCGGGGCCTTCACGATCCTGCTGACGATCCTGCAGAACTTCTACGGTCTTCTGGGGACCACAGGCGGGGATATCACCAATGCGCAGGACATGATCCTGGCCACGACGCTGGCCACATCATATCTGGAGAGCGCGCAGGGCCTAGCGTTCGACGACATCACCGACACGACGAACCTCGCCCTCTCGAGCCCGGCAACCCTCACCAGTCCCTCGCAGCTCGGCCCGGAAGACGCGCAGGAGGACAGCATCCAGAAGTTCAACGACTTCGACGACTTCGATGGCTTCACGATCGAGCGGGAGTCGGGCACGACGGGCCGGCGGTTCCGGACCACGTTCGCCGTGAATTATGTCAATCCCGCGAACGTCAACACCGTGTCCGCAGCCCGTACATTCGTGAAGCGCATTGACGTGAAATCCTGGCGGTCTTATCCGCCCCCGACCGGCACGGCACTGGACACCCTGCGGATGTCCATGGTCATGGGGTACTTCCATTTCGACTGACGCGGCCCGGGAACGATATCAGCCACACAGAGGCGACACATGCAATCACTTATGGATCTTCTTGGTTCGATGTTCTTCGGCGGCGCGATGCTGTCCATCATCCTGAGCGCGAACGACATCGCGAGCGAGAACCAGTCCGTGTACAATGGTGACCTGATGGTGCAGGAGATGCTCGTCCAGACGGCGTATCTGGTGGAGGGTGAATTCCGGAACATGGGCGTGGGCGTCCCTGACAACGGGCAGATTGTCCTCACCGCCGACACCTCGACCATCAGGTTCTTGTACGATATCGACCGTAACGGCACGCCGGACACGATTGCGTATGCCATGGGGACGACTGCCGACATGGCCGGCACGCAGAATCCGATTGACCGACCGCTCTTCCGGCGGGTGAACGGCGGCACGGCCGCGCGCATCGGAGTGGTCACCACCTTCCACCTGCGGTACCTTACGCGCACAGGCGAAGCCCTGGCCACGCCGGTCGCGGCGAACCGTCTGAGCGAGGTGCACTCCGTCGAGATCACGATGGAGGTGCAGAACCCGTACGCCGTCATCAGCAGCGGGGGCAAGATCGAGGGATCGGTGGACAATGCCCTGTATTCGAATACGCTCTGGCAACAGACGCGTCTGGCCTCACAGAATTCACGCCGCTAACATCAGGGGGAAATGCCATGGGCGGTAAAGCAGCACTGATTCAGGTTCTCGGGTTCGGGTTCATCATCAGCATGATCTCGTCGAACCTCAATACCATCGCCACGCACGCGCAGGGCAATATGAGCCAGTACGCGGCGGCAACCGAGTCTCACAACCTCGCGGTGTCAGGGGCGAACATCGGCCTGGCCCGCTTCTACCAGGACACATCGTGGCGCGGCACGGTGACACAGAACCTTACCGGGGCCCTGAAGGGCACTCTGTCGTACACGATCGCCAACCATTCCAGCGGGCGGCCACTACTTCCGGAGCATCTCGGCGTGCAATCATCCGGACGGCGTGTTGCGCGACACGGTAGAGATATTCTTCAACACCGGCAGCAACAACAGCTTCACGTTGTTCGCCTGGTTGACGAACTTCGAAGGTAACGTCTTCTGGTTCACGAAGGACACGGTCTGGGGGCGGGTCCACTCGAACGGCCAACTGCACATGTCCGGCACGCCCGTCTTCATGGACAAGGCCACAACGTCGAAGGGCATCAATCCCAAGTGGGGAACAAACGGCAACCAGGCGATCTTCAAGCAGGGCTACGAAACCGGCATCGCCGAGATCCCCTTCCCGACCGATCTGTCGCCGCTGTTCACCGCGGCCACGTCTGGTGGACGCAACTACACGGGTGATATCGACGTCACGCTCAACGGCGGAACCGGCGCGAACAATGACGGATACGCGATCGTCAGGAAAGCCGGGGTCACGATAGACAGCGTCTCGCTAAACGGTGGCGGGTTCAATGGCGCGCTCGTCTCCAGCGGCCGCGTGAGCGTGAAAGGAACTGTGGACGGCAAGACTCACGATCGGCTCCAATACCCAGATCTATGTCACCGACAATATCCAGTATGAGAATAGGTCTGTCGCGACCAGCTGATGATGTGCTCGGGCTGGTCTCCAATGCCAGCGTCGTCATCGCGGATAACGCCGCCAATAGCACCGGCTGCGAGGTGGACGGCAGCGTATTCGCCCGGTCCGGGTCATTCACCGCCGAGAACTACAACACCGGGTCGCCGCGCGGCCAGCTGAAGATCCTGGGGTCTATCGTCCAGGAGAGCCGCGGAGCTGTCGGGACCTTCCAGAACGGGCAGAACACGCTGAAGACAGGATTCTCCAAGTACTACAAGTACGACGAGCGGCTCGCCAATCCGAACTTCCGCCCCCCGTACTACCCGGGATTCATGACGAAGACCTACACGATCGCCAGCTGGTGGGAGAGCGTGCAGATGCCGAAATTCAACTGATTCCGCGGAGCGGAACGCCTCGCCCGATCGGCGTTCAATGACCTGAAGCGTGCCAGGCACACATCCCCGACGATGCCTGGCACGTTTGCTTTCTGCCCTCGTTGATTTTCCTGCCGCATTTGGGTTACTTTGCTATCATGTCAACCCCCCTCATGAAGCAGTACGCGCAGGTCAAGGCGCGCTATCCGGATACCATCCTGCTGTTCCGGATGGGGGACTTCTTCGAGACATTCGAGGATGATGCCGTCACGACCTCGCGCGTCCTGGGCATCACGCTCACCAGGCGCGGGAACGGCGCCGCCGGCGAGATTCCCCTGGCCGGCTTTCCTCACCACGCGCTGGAAGCGTACCTCCCCAAACTCCTCAAAGCGGGACACCGGGTTGCCGTCTGCGAACAGCTCGAGGATCCGCGGTTCGCGAAGGGGATCGTGAAGCGCGATGTCGTCGAAGTCGTGACGCCCGGCGTGGCATTCTCCGACCGCATCCTGGACCAGAAGCAGAACAACTTCCTGGCCGCCGTCGTGCTTCCATCCGCAATCGCGTCGCCGGGTGAGCCGGTCGGCTTCGCGTATGTCGACGCCTCCACGGGAGAGTTCAAAGCGAGCCAGTTCGCGCTGCAGCAGCTGTCCGAACAGGTCGGCTCCCTTCATCCTTCCGAGCTGATCCTGCAGCGGCGCGACCGGGATACGATCACCGAGCTTCTGCGCAACGCATTCCGCGGTCTGGCGACCACCCAGGACGACTGGGTGTTCAGCGAGGACTACGGCCGCGATATTCTCGTTCAGCACTTCAAGACGCAATCGCTCAAGGGGTTCGGCCTCGAGGATCTGCCCCTGGCCATCCGCGCTGCCGGCGCCATCATGCACTATCTGAAGGAAACGCAGAAGGGCAACCTCCTGCATATCCGACGCCTCGTTCCGTTCGACACGGGCGAGACGATGGTGCTGGACCCGTCGACGAAACGCAACCTCGAGATCAGTTCTTCGCTTGCCGGCTCGACCGACGGCACGCTCATCGGCGTGCTCGACCACACGCTGACGCCGATGGGGAGCCGGATGCTGAAGCGCTGGCTCCACGCGCCGCTCCGGTCGGTGGAGCAGATTCGACGCAGGCTCGACGCCGTGCAGGAGCTCGTGCAGGCGGACGCGCTCCGGCCCGGGGTGCGGGGCATCCTGGAGCGATTTGGTGACCTCGAGCGATTGAACGCACGCGTCTGTACCGGCCGCGCCAACCCGCGCGAAGTGGTCGCCCTGCGGCCAGATGCTGGTGGACGTTGCCGCATTGCGGGAGGCCGTCGCTGCTCCCACCACACCGACCCTCGTCGACCTCCGCGATCAGCTGCAACCCATCCCCGGCGTTGCGGAGCTGATCAGGACGGCGATCGCAGACGATCCTCCCGCCTCGCTTGCCGACGGCGGAGTGATCCGCGCCGGCTTCAACGCGGATCTCGACCAGCTTCGCCGCATCGCCGCCGGCGGGAAGACCTGGATCGCCGACCTGCAGCGCACGGAGCGCGAACGCACGGGGATCTCCTCCCTGAAGGTCGGGTTCAATTCCGTGTTCGGGTACTACATCGAAGTGACCCACACGCACAAGGAGAAGATTCCGTCCAACTACGTGCGCAAGCAGACGCTCACGAATGCGGAACGCTACATCACTCCCGAGCTGAAGGAGTATGAGGACAAGATCCTGCACGCCGAAGAGCGGATGCTGGCGCTGGAAACAGAGCTGTTCAGCGGGCTGAGGATCAAGATCGCAGAGCATGCCGAGGCCATACAGACGAACGCCTCGGCACTGGCAGCGCTGGACTGCTTCGCTTCCCTCGCGGAAGCGGCCGTGCGGCACGGCTACGCGCGGCCCGACGTCAACGACTCCACCGTGCTCGACATCCGGCAGGGCCGGCACCCCGTGATCGAGCGGCTGCTCCCCCCGGGCGAGCAGTACATCCCGAACGACCTCCGCCTCGACACCGCAGACGCGCAGGTCCTGATCATCACGGGCCCGAACATGAGCGGGAAGTCCAGCTACCTGCGCCAGGCCGGCCTCATCGTCCTCCTCGCCCAGATCGGAAGCTACGTCCCGGCCGCCGCGGCGTCCGTGGGGATCGTCGACCGCATCTTTACGCGCGTGGGCGCGAGCGACAACATCGCCTCCGGCGAAAGCACGTTTCTGGTCGAAATGCACGAGGCGGCCCATATCGTGAACGCTGCCACCAGCCGGAGCCTGATCCTGCTCGACGAAGTCGGACGCGGGACGAGCACCTTCGACGGCATCAGCATCGCCTGGGCGCTTACTGAATACCTCCACGAGCGGGTCGGCGCCAGGACGCTTTTCGCCACCCACTACCACGAACTGAACGAGCTGGCCGACCTCTTTCCCCGCATCCGGAACGTCAAGGTCGATGTCCGGGAGTACGGTGACCGCGTCGTGTTTCTGCACACCGTGACACCGGGAAGCGCGGACCACTCCTACGGGATCCAGGTTGCCCAGATGGCGGGGCTCCCCGACGAGCTGACCGACCGCGCCCGCACCATCCTCCGCAACCTCGAAGGGTCAGAACTGACCCCCCACGCACAGTCGAAAGGCCGCACAACGTCCGGCCGCGTGCGCATTCCGGATCCGCAGCTGACGCTCTTTGAAATGCGCGACGACCCGATCCGCCAGACCATTCAGTCGCTTGACCTCGAGCGCATGACGCCGCTGGAAGCGCTCCAGGTCCTTGCAGCGCTCAAGAAATCCGCCACCACATAACAGGGGACTCCGGTCATGACACTCCAGGAACTCAAGCTCCTGCACGCATTCAACTCCTGGGCCACAAACCGCATCTTCAACACGTGCGAAACCATGGCCACCGAGGAATACCACCGCGACCTCACAACCAGCCACAAGAGCATTCACGGAACACTGGTGCACATGGTGGGCGCCGAGAAGATCTGGCTGTCGCGCTGGCTCGGAACCCCCGACGCATCCTTCCTCTCTGAGACGGATGCGCCGGATGTCACGACGCTCCGCAACCTCTGGGAGAAGATCGGGTTCGAGACGGCGAAGTTCCTGGGCACGATGAACGACAAGACCTCGCTCGCGGCGTTTTCATTCAGGAATGCGAAGGGCGAGCAGCTCACGCAGACCTACGGGCAGGCCTTCCAGCACGTCGTGGACCATTCAACGTACCATCGCGGGCAGGTCGTCGCCATGATGCGGCAGCTCGGCACCACACCGCCATCCACCGGGATGATCACGTTCTACAGAGAGACCGCGAAGCTCGGCAGCGCATGAGCTGGCACGTGGCGACGCGACCGTCAATGAAGGGCAGCCGGATGAGCCGCATATGAGGATTGCGATGCTTTCGGCAACGCTCCTCCTCTGGGGCTATCTCGTTTTTATTCTTTTCTTCCTTGCGACATCGTACGACCCCTCTGATCCCGCCGGGTTCAACCCTCCGTTCCTGCTGTTCGTGCTCGACTGGGTGAATCTGTTCATCCACGAGGCCGGCCATTTCATATTCAGGATCTTCGGCCAGTGGATGCATATGATCGGCGGGTCGGTGTTCCAGGTGATCGTGCCCTTGGCGCTCGCGATTGTTTCGTTCCGGCAGAACCCTTCGCACGCGACGCTCCCCCTGTTCTGGACGGGCGAGAGCATGGTGAACCTGAGCGTCTATATCGCAGACGCGCCGTACAAGCAGCTCAAGCTCATCGCGAAGGGGTTGCTCCACGACTGGAACTGGCTTCTCGCGGACAACCTCGAGGCCGCGGGGCCGCTCTCCACGGTGGTCTTCGGCCTCGGAATCCTCTTGTGCCTTCTGGCAGCCGGCGCGGCGGTCTATTTCGCGATCCGCTCTTACAGGGAAGGGGACTCCGTTCTGTCCGCAGGATAGAGGTACCAACTCCCCGCGGTAAGTCCACAACTGGCCAATGGCGGCTGTTTTTGGCGTTTATTCCTTTCTTGGAAATACCCCCCCCTTTATGTACCTTGAGAACCGATGCGAACGGCGCCCCTCCGTGGCCATTCGCATCCGCGCAGTTCTGCCTCGCATCAACCTGTCGTTCCCCGGTCAATCATGGGCCTCTACCCCCAGCCGAATAAGTACCAATGCGGGCCTTTCGCCCTCAAGCACGCGCTCATCATGCTCGGCATGATCATCGATGAGAAGGACGTGTCGCGCATCGCGGGGACCCACTGGTGGGCTGGCACCGACGAGGTCAAGCTGGCCCGCGCCGCCCGGAAGTACGACTGTACGATGAAAATGGTGCGCCGCACCAACTCGCTGCGCGCCAAGCGCGAGCTGCTGCTGGCTCTCAAGCGCGGCTATCCGTGCCTGCTCTGCGTCGACGGCTGGAGCCACTGGATCACCATCGTCGGGGCGGAGCGCGGCAAGTTCATCTACATCGACAGCAGCAACGCGCCCGTGGTGCGCATCGACGAATGGCGGGTCTTGAAACGTCGGTGGGTCTACAAAGAGATCGACAGCGACGATCCTTCCGAGATGAAGACGCTGTACGACCTCCACCCGCTCATCCCTCAGTTCCGCGTCAAGACTCAGGCGAAATTCTCGCTGAAGCGCGCCCGATTTCTCCGCAGGCCCGAGAACCGTGCGTTCGCGACGTTCTGGGACGAGTACTTCACCGACCTCGCGTCGATATGCACGCCTCGCACACCCCGAAGCGCGAACGTCATCCCGATGGGCGCATTCCTGCGCCGGCACGGGGCCATGATCAGCAAGCAGGTGGCGTTCTGGCACGGCGGCGTCCGGAAGGAACGCCTCGACCGCGTTCTGCGCAACCTCCGGTTCGTCGCCGACACGTACGACTTGGTGATCCGAGCGGACGACGAGAAGCGCGCCATCGCGGGGCTCAGCTCCAACCTTTCGCTCTGGGCAGCAGGGAAATATGGCGTCGACACCGTCTACGGCGAAGGCTGATCATGCCGCCGTCGCCCCAGGTGACCGTTGTCAGCGTCAACTATCGTACGCCTGACCTCATCACGCGCGCGGTCCGGTCATTCCGCGAGTACTACCCCCAGACTCCTCTGCTCCTGATCGACAACGGTTCGGGCGACGATAGCGTCGACCACCTCATGGCGCTCCAGGCGGCCCACCCGGATTGCACCGATCTTGTCCTCAACACAGAGAACCGCCATCACGGCCCGGCCATGGACCAGGCTCTCCGGACCGTCGACACGCCGCTGGTGTTGTTTCTGGATTCGGACATCGTCGTCCGTCGCCAGGGGTTCATCGAGGGAATGACGAATGCCCTGACCGATGTCCCGCATTCGTACGCGACGGGCAAACGCATCTGGATGAACAGGCGCGGGTTCGATGTCGAGGAATCCGCCGGCGGGACCCCGTACATCCGCCCGATCTGCATGATGCTGCGGAGGCAGCTCTATCTGTCGCTCCCGCGGTTCCGACGCCACGGCGCTCCCTGCCTCGAGAATATGAGGGCGGCCCATCAGCAAAAGCTTCAGCTCATCTCCTTCCCCATCGAGGACTTCGTCGACCATGATGGCCGCGGAACCGCCAGCCGCCACGGGTACCATCTCGGCCTCCGGGGAAAGATCAACCATCTGCTGAACGTGATCGGAGTCTGAATGCGATCGTCACCTGCCGCGACCCCTCTCCAGCGGGCACAGCTACCCGCCACCATCGCACCGCTCGCCGTCCCACTCTCCCTCGCCCTCCTCACCGCTGTCCTGATCCTCGCCGGCCTGCCCGGCTCAGGTGGCTGCGCAAGGCCGCAGCCGCCCGTGAAACTCTCCGCGGCTGACAGCCTGGCCATCGTCGAGGAGAACGCCAGCCATCGGGCGTCGGTGGACAGCTTCTTCGTGTACGACCCGGGGTCGCCCTTCAAGCGCGATAGCAGCATCACCTATACGGGAATCAAGTGGTACCCCATCGACTCCCGCTACACGGTCCGGTCCGCCATTCATCGCTATGAAACCCCCGACACGGTGGACGTCATGGGCACCAAGGGAGAGACCAGACGGCAGCTCCGCTACGGGTACTTTGAGTTCGCTCTCCCCGGCACGAACGGCACGGCGGTGCCGGTGCGGCTGAACGCGTACAAATTCACCCCCCACGACGGCAAGCGCTACGCACTGTTCCGGGACTACCTGAGCGTCTGGTTCACCGACCCCACCACCGGCGTCGAGACCTATCACGTCGGGCGCTATGTGGAGGTGGGTGTGGAACAACCCGATCCGCAGCACGTATACACCATCGACTTCAACAAGGCGTACAATCCGTACTGCGCCTACAGCAACCTGTATTCCTGCGCGATTCCGCGCACAGGAAGACCGCATCCTGACGCCAGTGCGCGCCGGGGAACTGACCTATCATCACTGATGGCTTCATGGACCAGCACAAACTCTACCGCACGATCCTGACCCTGGGCGACGAGAAGTTCCGGAACGAGGAGTCGCTCCTCGGGCACGTGCTCGAAAACATCATCCAGAACGAGGACATCCCCATCAAGGGAGGCCGGATCTGGAAGCTCGACGCCGCCGCGGGAACATACCGCCTCCTCCGCCAGTACGGCGAGATGGACCCGATCGATAAGAACTTCCGCATCAGCGTCCTGGACTATCCCGTCTTCCTCCACCTGCACAAGAGGGGGACGATCGTCGCGACCGAAACGAACCGGTATCTCCAGCAGAAAGGCATCCGCATCTACTCCGCGACGGGCGTCGGCGAGAAGGTGAAGTGGAAGGACTACTCGCTCTATCAGTATGTCATCGCTATCAACGCCGCGTACCTCAAGGAGGACATGTCGTACGCCCTGAACATCATCGGGCACGCGCTGACCTCGGCCCTCCGCAACCGCCGCATCGAATCGAAGGCAAAGGCCCTCGAGGCTGACCTGGACAAGGCCCGGGAGATTCAGAAGAGCATCCTGCCAGAGCACGAGGTGCGGTTCCAGGCGTTCGATCTGTACGGCGTTTCCATCCCCGACCGGGTTGTGGGCGGCGACTTCTTCGATTACCTGCAGATCCAGGACGATAAGGACCGGCTCGGCATCGTGATTGGGGACGCGGCCAGCAAGGGCCTCTCGGCGGCGGCCCAGGCGCTCTTTGTCGCGGGTGCGTTGCGCATGGGCTTCGAGCAGCAAATCCAGATCAGCACCATCCTCGGGCGGCTCAATCAGCTCGTCCACCGGACGTTTACGCCGGAGCAATTCATCTCGATGGTGTATGCCGAGCTCATGAGCTCAGAGAAAGGGCTCGTGCTCTACGCGAATGCGGGACACAGCGTCCCGATCCTTCTCCGCCACGCCACCGACGAGGCGGAGCACCTCCCCGCCACGGGACACATTATCGGGCCTTTCCCCAACGAGAAGTACCGGTATGATTTCGTGCTGATGAAGAAGGGGGACGTGCTCCTCCTGTATACGGACGGCATCGTCGAAGCGCAGAATGAGCGACAGGAACTGTATGGAGAGCAGCGGCTGACGGAGATGCTCCGGAAGCACAAGACGAAGACACCCAAGGAGATATGCCAGCTGATCCTCGAAGATGTGCAGGTCTACAACCGGTTCCCCGAGTATTCGGACGACAAGACGCTGGTAGCAATCAAGCGGACGCGGTGAGGGGGTCGGGAGATGTGTTATCGAGAGATGGTGAGGTGAGGTGGCGCCGTGCGTCGGCACGTGCTGCGGCTGGATCTGGTGAAGAGCGATTGAAGGGTATCCGCAGCACTCACCGCGTGAGGATGACCTTCTTCGTTTCCATCCTCCCGGGCGTTTGAATCCTCGCGAAGTAGATCCCGGAAGGCAACCCCGCAAGTCCCACGTCGACCGAGTAGGTTCCTTCCGACTGTTCCGCGTTCAGCGGCACAGCCACCTCCTGCCCCAGAATGTTGACCACGGAAATCCTGACCGGGCCGCGTCTGTTGACGGAATAGGAGACGCTTGATGCGGGCCGCTCCACGGGCTGTACCGTCGACAGCGGTTCAGGAGTGCGTGGCGCGGGGCGCGCAGTCATGCGGAGTTCGCTCGACGCCATCGTGGGCTCCGGGAGCAGCACGGAGAAGCGCCGCATCCCTGGCTCCGACGGCACACCCTGTGCCCCGTCGCTCACCAGGACGCGCCAGTGCCACGTCGCCGCAGAGCGCGGAAGAACAACGTGAACGGAATCCGCCTGCCCGAGGAACATCCTTCGCAAGGCACCGCCGGTGAACGACGGAAGCGTGTCGAGCTCCAGCACGTGCATCACTGAGTCTCCATCCTCATCAAGACCTCGCCTCCACCGGAATGTCACTTCAGGTTCCGTGTCCCTCGCCACCATCAGCTCCCCGTCCTGCGGCGACAGCAGCCGCGCCGCGCGCGGAAGGTCATTCACGTTGTTCACCCTGACCGTGAACGACTGGTCCGCATAACCGGCTCCGTTCCGGGCTCGCACCGTCACGGAATGGAACCCGGCCATTGCCTGCACATTCGACGGCGTCCAGCGGATGCTCCAGCTCAGCGTATCAACCCACATGCCGTCCGGACCTTCCACCAGCAACACCTCGGGGGGCGTGCCGCTGAATCGCGGGATGTAAGAATAGGGGACGTCTTCAGTGGCGACGGTGGGCGGGTCCGATGTGAACATCGGGGCTACGGGAACGAGCCGAAGGATCCGGCTTGAGACGAACGGTCCGTTCACGAGGTAGATCGTGCCATCCGGACCCGCCGTGAGGTCCGCGAACCCCGCGTTCGTCCGGAAGAACACCTCCGGCTGGAGCCTGCCGCCGGCCGGGACCGGATCGGCGACCCAGATGGTCGGCGCAGCGTATCCGCCGAAGAGGAGCTTTCCGCGGAGGCGGGGGAACGCGTTGCCGCGGTAGAGGAGAATGCCGGTGAGCCCGGGCTGGTCTGCCCCTGTAAACTCGTACAGCCTGTTCCCTGCCTTCTCGCGAGGATCCGGCCAGCCCAGGTTGGCACCCCTGGGAACCCGATTCACGGAGTTTGCCAATTCCCTGCCGTTTTCGGTGCAGTACATCTCTCCCGTGAGGGCGTCGAAGGCCATGCCGCTGACGTTCCTGTGCCCGAACGACCAGATGGAGCGACCGGCTGCGGGATTGTCGGCGGGTATCGTGCCATCGTCATTCAGGCGGAGGATCTTGCCGTAGTAGTTGCGACGGGTCGACACGTCTTGCGCATCCTCTGCCCTCGTCCCGAAATCCCCCACTGCGATGTACAGTTTTCCATCCGGACCGAATGTCATCGCGCCGCCCACATGTGTCGCATCTCCGTCCAGGCGCGGCACCACCAGGATCAGCCGAGGGTTCACTCCGACTCCGGCGGAGTCCCGGTACCGCTCGACGACCATCGACCGGTCCAGCGTCCTGATATAGAGGACGTAGAGATAGCGCTCTTCCGGGTACCTGGGGTGGACTGCGAGGGAGAGCATCCCCTGCTCACCATCGGATTCAACCCGCAGCGCGATGAATGGCGTTCGGGAGCAGGGCGCGGTGAAATACGCGGACGCGTCCGGTGACCTTCTCGGTGAAAAACGTCTTGCCGCTTCCGTCCGGCGCAAACGCAATGCGCACCGGGAACTGGGAAAACGGGGCGCGCGCCACCGTATCAACTTTGAAGGGCTGGGCGGAGGCGGTACAGGATATGACGAGGAGAAGTGTAAGCGAATTGCAGTGTCGTATCAAGAATCCCATCAGGCTCCTTCCGCTGCTCCGACTATAGCCCCTCTTTCTTATACAGATACGCCATGGGGAGGAGCCTGGACTCCGTCCCGTCATGGACGGCGTACTTCGGACCGCTGTAGATCGCAGCTGCACCGCATTCGCCGCGACGGTTCAGCGCGTAGAACGAGACGCTGAACGTTGGCAGGCCGCGCTCGTCGAGCAGCCGGCGCATCTTCGTGTGCTGGACCACCCGTTCGCACGCCTGCAGGCAGGCTTGCTCCGGCGACTTCCCCTGCCTCATGAATTCCACGATCATCACGCAGCTGCAATTGACGAGGTTCGCTTCGCCGCGCCCCGTGGAACCGGCGGAGCCGACCTCGTTGTCGGCGTAGAGCCCCGCTCCGATGATCGGCGAATCCCCCACCCTGCCCGGAATCTTGTAGGCCAATCCGCTCGTGGAGGTCACGCACGACACGTTCCCCTTGAGATCGATGGCGCTGCAATGGATCGTCCCGGTGTGGCGGATCGCCTCTTCCATCGATGGACGGAGATGCTCGGGAAGCATGCCGATCGCCCGGCTTGTGTCGCTGTGCGCCGGAAGCCAGTCGTCCTCCGTCGAGCGCGACTCCCTCCATCGCAGAAATAGCTCCCGTGACTTCTCGGTCACGAGATCTTCCTCCGCGAACCCGAAGGAGCGGGCGAAGCGCAGCGCCCCCTCCCCAACGAGCAGGACGTGATCCGTTCGTTCCATCACCATCCGCGCGACGCGCGAGGGATTCCTGATGTTCCGGAGCGCCGCCACCGCCCCGCCACGATGTGTCGGGCCGTGCATCACCGCCGCGTCAAGTTCAACGATGCCGTCCTCGTTCGGCAAACCTCCATACCCGACCGTCACGTCGTTGGGATCATCCTCGACGATATTCACGCCGGCAATAACGCCATCGAGCGCATCCGCACCGCCGCGGATCAGCTCAACCGCCCTGTCGACCGCCCGCTGTCCGTTCCCGCTGGCGACCGCCCGCACTCCGGGGGGTCCGCTCTGTGCGTTCGCAACAGAGGGCCATCCGCTGCCGACGACGGCCGCAGCACCAGCAAGCGCCGCCTGTTTGAGAAAATCCCTGCGCATGGAATCCATGCCGATCTCCCCGTTGAGGATGCAGGTAAAGTACGCACGCACCACGCCAGAATCAATCCGCCCCCACCACGACTGCTCGTTCGCGCCGGCCCTGCGTCCGCGGATCCCTTGTCCCTGTCCTCCGGGTACATTACATTCTTCAGGCGGAGGCCCCATGTACATCCTTCTCAACAAGCCGTACGGGATGCTGTCGCAGTTCACGCGCCCTGCCGGATCGCGGTGGCAATGCCTTGCCGACATTTCCGGGCTGCCATCCGGCGTCTATGCGGCCGGCAGACTTGACGCGGACAGTGAAGGCCTCGTGCTGTTGACCGACGACATGGAGACCCGCCACCGGCTCATGGACCCCGCATTCCGTCATCCGCGAACGTATCTGGCGCAGGTGGAAGGCATTCCCGGTCCGGGCGCTATACAGACCCTCGAGTCCGGAACGATCGTCCTGGACGGCCATCGCGTCCTCGCCGCCAGGGCCCGGCTCCTGACAACAGAGCCGTCGCTCCCGCCGAGACCAGTACCGATCCGGTTTCGCGCACACATTCCTACCGCGTGGATCGAGGTGACGCTGACGGAGGGGAGAAACAGGCAGGTCCGCAGAATGACAGCAGCCGCAGGGCACCCGACCCTGCGGCTGGTTCGAACCCGAATCGGTTCGCTGACACTCGGCTCGCTCCCGCCGGGGGCATGGAGGGAGGCGTCCCGCACCGCGGTTACTTCTTCTTTGGCGGGGCAGGCGGTGGCGGCGGCACGGGAGCCACGGCCTCCACGGGCTCGTCGCGGTAGACGGTGATGCCCCAGTACATCGCATCCTCCGGCGGGTCGACGTTCCAATCTCCGAACGAATGGGAGTCGTCGCTCCGGAAGCGGAGCACATAGTCTCCACGCTCTAGCAGCACCGTCGTATTCACGCTCCGGTTCTTCCGCCCTCCACCGCCATGCATGGTCATCGAGTAGGTCATCTCCCACACGACCGCGCCGGTCTTCGCACTCTCGATCCATCCGTAGTCAAACATCTCCCGGTTCTGCCCTTCTCCGATGGCATAGATGCGGACACGCGTCGTGCGGTCAAGACTGAACCGCTCCGAGGCGTCCGCGTCGTCCCGAATGCGCACGATCTGCGCCAGGATGCTTCTGTCGCGCGACTCGACATACTTCCCCACCACCGACGACGAGAACCCCGATCCTGCGCCCATGACCGTAATGCCGTAGCTCTCGGGGTCGAACGGAGGGTCGTCGTTCCATTCGTCGTATGCATGAGAGTCGTCCGTGGTATATGTGACGACGTAGCTCCCCCTGGGAAGATGGACGATCTCGTCGACGTACCGGTTCTTCTCCGCCCCTCCCGCGTGCATGGTGCGATCCACATCCATCGACCAGACCTTCTCGCGGGTGCGCGCATCGAGGATCTGTCCGTAGTCCGCCATGGTCCGCCGCTCATTGCTCCGCTCGCCGAACGCGTAGACCCGGACATCGGTGTCCTCCTTCAACACAAAGCCTTCCGAACGCGTTTCGCTGTCTCTGACCCGGACGAGCTTCACGATGACGTTGCGGATCTCTTCGTACGGGACCTCGGTGATGTTCCCGCGCTCGTCGGGATTCTCGGCACACACGGTGATACCCCAGCGCAGAGGATCGTACGGCGGTTCCGCATTCCAATCGTCCATGGAGTGGCTGCCGTCGGTCACATAGTACAGGACATAGCTGCCAGCGTCGAGAGTCATCGAGCGCCGCACGCGCAGATTTTTGGAGGCGCCGCCGGCAAGTTCCATCGCCCGGCCCTCCATCGCCCAGATCCGCTCCCTGGTCTTCATGTCGATGAGCCAGCCGTGGTCGTGCAACTCCTTGCCCGAGGCCCCTTCTCCGAGCGCGTTGATGATCACCGTCGTCGGATTGCTTACGGAGAACGCTTTTCTGAGCACGACGTTGTCGCCGAGCCCGATCGCCTGGACTGCACAGCCTTCGGGCCTGGTGGAAAGCGAATAGGCCGCGACTGCGGACCGCTGCCCGTCATCGACCGTCAGCTCCATTCCCCACTCCGCGCACCGGTTCTTCCATTCCTTCTCGATGTCGTCGCTCCACCAGCTCTTGAACCAGGTCACGACATTGCCCTTCGAGGTCTCCTGCTGACCGAAGAGCGGAGTCAGCCGGTGATCGACGTTTGAAACGAAGTGCGAGAAGGTCGTGTGATAGGCGAATGCGTACGCGGTGAAGTAGGCTTCGTACCTGCCCGGCTTGAGGGAGACGCTGCCGTCAAACTCCCGGTCGTCGCCGCTTTGGGAGGTGTTGTCCACCGTCATCACCCAGACCGGGGATCGCGTGGACGCGTCGATGATCCAGCCGTAGGCGAAGAGCGATTTGCTCTTGTACGACCATCCGTAGTCACCGCCGCCACCCCGCGCAAGGATGTGCAGCGTCACCGGTTGCTTCACCTCAAGCCCTGTGTACCGCAACTCTGCGGTGCAGAACTCCTTCAGGTGCGCGACGGTCGATTCGCCCGCGTGCAGCGGGAGCACCCCCACCACCGCAAACGCCAGGCCCACGATGACTTGTCTCATGACATCCCTGTCAGGTCAGAAAGACTTCTAAGCTCTTTATTGTATACGCCTTCCGTTCAGGCGGTGTTGCAGTATTTGCCGGTCGGCAAAGATAGGAATGGGGCCAATTTCTGGCGATTCTGCTTGATTTCGGGCTCCCCGCATGCGTAGATTGAATATTCATGATGACATTCACCGGCCCGGCCATACACGTCCAGGAACTGGTCAAGGTCTACCGCGGCTCAGGCGGCAAACCCGTCCGCGCCCTCGACGGCCTTACCCTGGAGGTCCGCCAGGGAGAGATCTTCGGGCTCCTCGGGAGAAACGGGGCCGGGAAGACCACGCTCCTGCGCGTCCTGACCACGCTCGTTCCCCCCACATCCGGCTCGGCCCGGGTCATGGGGATGGACGTCCAGACTCACGGCCTTGACGTCCGAAGGTCGATCTGCGCGGTGCTCCAGGAGAACGCTGTGGAGATCTTCCTCTCCGTGGATGACAACCTGGCCACGTACGCGCGGTTCCAGGGAGTGCCGCGGGCCGAAGCGCGCCGCCGGGCGGACAGGGCGCTCGAGGTGTTCGGGCTCACCGAGTACCGCTCCCAGAAAGTCATCGACCTGAGCGGCGGACTCAAGCGCCGGGTGCAGGTCGCGAAAGTGTTCATGGCCGACAAGCCTATCGTCTTCCTCGATGAAGCCACGACCGGCATGGATCCCCTCAACAAGCGCGCGACGCTCGACGCCATCCGCGAAGAAGCTCGTCCGCGGACGCACCATCCTCCTGACGACCCACATCCTCCAGGAAGCCGAGGAGCTCTGCAACACGATCGCGATCATCGATCGCGGCCGGACGGTTGCGCAGGGGGATCTTCGCGCAATCACCGCACTCTCATCGCGCGCGTTCGACATGTCGATCACGTTCGACGGGGTCACTGAATCCACGCTCGCCGATCTCCGGAGGTTCCCCCTCCGGAAGATGACCGTGCAAGGGAACTCGATTGATCTTGTGGTACACGGACAGGAAGTTTCGGCGCTCGCCATTCTCCAGGCGCTCTCGGCCCGGCACACGATCATGCACTTCGAAGTGTCGGGCGCGTCGCTGGAAGACGTGTTCCTCGAGCTGCTGAAGGATGACGGAGCGGCAGGAGGCGGGAAGGCGGCAATGGAAGCGGGCCGGGGCGCCCCGGGGGCAGCGGGGAACAACGCGCGGACGGGGGGAACGGAGATGAATCCGGTCGCGGCGATCATGTACCGTGAATTCCGGATCAGGACCACGAGCCTCACGTGGCTCTTCTTCGACCTGATCGTACCGCTCGCGTACCTGCTCCTGTTCGGCATCGCGCTCGACCGCACATTCGCCGGCGGACTGGCCACGCACGACACGACGCTTTCGTACAACGCGTTCTTTCTGGCGGGGGTGATCTCCATGGCATGCTTCGGGATCGCCATCAACACATCGTACGGATTCTTCGTGGACCGCGACAACGGGATCTTCTATGAGTTCCTCACCTATCCCATGACCCGCGCACAGTTCCTGCTGGGCAAGATACTCTTCAACGCGATTCTCTCACTCATGCAGGCTACCCTTACGATCGGAGCCGGTGCGGTTGTGCTCGGCATCGATGTCCGATGGGATCTCGTTCCACTGGCGCTCGTGGGCGCCGGCATTGGAACTGCCGGCTGGGTCTTCTTCCTCTCATCGTTCGCCCTCCGGATCCGGCGGAACGACATGTTCAACACGTTCATCAACGTCGCGTACTTCGTCATGATGTTCGCCTCGACGATGTTCTACCCCCTGGAAGCTCTGCCCAGCAGGGCTGCAATATGTTGCATGGGTGAATCCGTTGACATGGCACACCGACGTGCTCCGGTACTTCACGATCGGCGTTGGCAGTCCGGAGATCATCCTGCTCGAGGCCACGGCGTTCGTCGTGTTCCTGCTGGCGTCCTTCGCGCTGGCAGTGTGGACGCTCACGAAAGGCATTCTCGCCTGAAACCGGCCGCGTTGCATTTCGGCGGCACAGTCCGTATCATGGCTCCACACTTTCCATTTCATTCCCATGCGTGAATATCTCGACCTTGTTGAGCGCGTCCTGCGCCGCGGTGCCCTCAAACATACGCGGACGGGCGTCGACACCATCTCCTGCTTCGCCGAGCACTACACGGTTGACCTGAGCGCGGGATTCCCGCTGCTTACGACGAAGAAGGTGAACTTCAATGCGATGCTGCGCGAGGTCCTCTGGTACCTCTCCGGAGAGGACCATATCAGGAACCTGCGGCAGCATACGAAGATCTGGGACGCATGGGCCGACGAGGAGGGGAACCTCGATACCGCCTATGGCCGTTACTGGCGCCGTTTTCCGAGCGCCCAGGAAGACCCGTCGACAGGCTCCTACAAGGTGGTCGAGATCGACCAGATCGCCCGCGTCGTGGAGATGCTGAGAAGCGACCCCACCTCCCGCCGGATGGTGGTCACGGCCTGGGAGCCCGGCAACGCGCTGGACAGCAAGCTCCCTCCCTGCCACTACTCGTTCGTGTTCAACGTGCAGGACACGCGCCTGAGTTGCCACCTCACGCAACGCTCGGGTGACATCGCCATCGGGATTCCGTTCAATCTCGCGGCGTATTCGCTCCTGACGCAGATTCTGGCGCAGGAAGCGGGGCTGGACGTCGGGTATTTCAGCCATTCGATCGTGGACGCGCATATCTATGTCAACCACGTCGACGGCCTCAAGGAGCAGCTCACGCGCACGCCGCGGCCGCTCCCGGCGCTGACCATCGCCCGCAAGCCACTCGCCGAGCTGAGGTTCGAGGACTTCACGCTGCACAACTACGATCCGCATCCCCCCATCAAGTTCGCGGTGGCGGTGTGAAGCTCGCCCTGATCGCCGCGGTTGCCCGCAACAGGGGCATCGGGTACAAAGGAGAGCTCCCGTGGAAACTCCCCGAAGACATGCGGCGGTTCAAGCAGATCACGACGGGCCACGCCGTGCTCATGGGCCGCAAGACGTTTGAAGCCCTTGGCAAACCTCTCCCCAACCGGAGGAACGTCGTCCTCACCCACAGGGCGATTCCGGGCGTTGAGACGTACCCGGCGATCGAAGCGGCGCTTGCCGCGCTCGCAGGCGAGCAGCGCGTGTTCGTCATCGGGGGCGGCGAGGTCTACGCGCAACTCCTCGGCAACGCCGACGAGCTGTACCTTACCCACGTCCATCGCGAGGTGACGGCCGACGCGTTCTTCCCGCCGTTCCAACACCTGATCGGCACCCGTTTTCATGAGGTCTTTCGCGACGACCGCGATGAGTTTTCGTTCGTGGACTACCTCCGCACCTGAGCCTGAGTGGTCTCGGTTGACCCGGTCGGGCCGCACATAGTCCCGCGGCTTCACGCCCGACCCGGGCTGTGCCCACCTGACCCCGCTGTGCCGCGCCCACATCGACCTGCTCACAGCTGATCTCATAGTATCGCGCGCCACTCCCGGCATTCCCCTTACTTCACCCGCTTTGTTCCGCACTGCGCTCTTTTCGCAATTTGCCCTCTGTACGTGTATGTACTGCAGAGAGCGCACACGCTTTCGAAAGGAGCATACACATGGCTGATTTCGATCCCCCCGACCGCATCGAGCGCGCACTGCTCGATGTCCGCCGGAAAACGCTTGAGGAACGGTTCGGAGCCGTCTTCTCTCCTCCGGACAACTCGCTTCCACCCGAGGTCGAGCGTGCCTGGCTTGATTCGATCGAGCAGTTCGAACAGGCTGCCGGGAATGCCAGGCCGATAACCGTCCGCGAGTTCATCGGCAACCCTCCACTCAGGCCGCTCGGAGAGATCCCGCCGGAAGAGCTACCCGAGGCGGTCGACTGGGTGATGGAACTCCTTGCCGCAAACGACATCGTCGTGCAGATCGGGGAGCACGTCAGTCTTGCGGAGACGTACCGGTTCCTGAGCGAAGAGCTGATGGCCGCGGAGACCGACGACATCCGCGTGGAAGGATTCTCGACCCTCTTTCTCTACGACGATTTCCACCCGGACGAGCGGGCCGAAGCAGAGCGCACGGCGCGCGAGTTTTGCCTGGCGATCTTCGAGAAGTCAGAAGCGGATCTCGTCCGGCTCATCGGCGGCGCGCATGACGGCGATTCCCCTCAGATGCGAAGGGCCGGGTCGCTCCTGCGGGATGCAGCGCTTGAGTTCTTCGCACACATCGGAACGGTCTCACAGCACGCGGTGCAGATTGAACGTTGCGAGGTGGACGGAGACCGGGCAACGGTCACCGGCAGCGCGAGCTGGAGTGGCGTGCTCCCGTCCGGCCGGACACAGGTGGGCGGCTCGGGCGCGGTGAGGCTCGCGCTCTCGCGCTGCCCCTTCGGCGGCTGGGACGTCATTGGGGCGCAACTCCCGGGCATGGAAACCGCCACCACAGAGTCCTGACCCTGTATCGCATCCGGTGGAATTCGCTCCGGTCTCGTTGAATTCGAGATCGCCCTGTCGTTCTGCACCCGCTTCCTCCCTCCCCGGCCTTTCCACTCCTGCGGCCACCAGAAACTGTCATTCTTCCCCCGATTTTTGTATATTGTTGGGATGAAAGAAGTTGCGGTCGGCATAATGGTCCGGGACGGCCTCGTCCTCGCCTGTCAGCGGAAGCACACGATGCGCTATCCGCTGAAATGGGAGTTTCCCGGCGGAAAAGTCGAGCCGGGAGAGCTCCCGGAGCAGACTGTCTTCCGCGAGCTGTACGAGGAGTTGGGAATTATTGTGGACGCCGCTTTCCCGATTCACCGGCAGGAATGGGTCTACAGCGAGGGCACGCCCGACCCGCAGCGGGACGGTTCCTACCGTGTCTTCTATTTCCTGGTCCCCGAATTCAGCGGCGAACCAGTGAACAGGGTGTTCGAGGCAATCCGGTGGGTGACGCCGGACGAGCTGGCCGAGATGGATATCCTGGAGGGGAACAGGACAGCCATCGACCTCCTGATCACGCATGGGTACGCCGGACATATCGCAAAGCGCGCCTGAGGCCGCCAGGCGGATCCTCTCCTGGTACCGGCGCAACGGGCGTCCGCTTCCATGGCGGCAGACCCGGCGCCCCTACCACATCCTCGTCTCCGAAGTGATGCTCCAGCAGACGCAGGTCGCCCGCGTCGAGCAGAAGTACGGCGAATTCCTCCGCCATTTCCCCACGCTGAGCGCCCTGGCGCGCGCCCCGAGACGGGACGTCGTGATGGCCTGGCGCGGGCTCGGCTACAACAGCCGCGCAGTCCGGCTCCACGCGCTCGCACAGCATCTGCACACCCGCAGCAACTCCCGGTTCCCCGACGATGTTGGCGCATTGATGCAGCTCCCCGGGGTCGGGCGGTATACCGCGCACGCTATGGCGGCATTCGCGTTTGGACAGCAGGTCCCCGTCGTGGACGTGAACGTCAGGCGTGTGCTGTCCCGCATCTTCTTCGGGATGAGAACCGTCGCCGCGGTGGCGGACGAATCCACCGTCTGGGAGATCGCAGCAAGAGTCCTGCCCGCAGGAAGAGCGTACGATTGGAACCAGGCCCTCATGGATCTGGGCGCCACGGTCTGCACTGCCGTACGACCGCGATGCACTGCGTGCCCGGTGTCAGCCGCATGCACATCCCGCGCGATCATTGTGTCCGGACAGGGTAAACTCTCGGCCCGCCAGCAGCGCCCGGCACAGCGCGAACGGTCCCACCGCGGGACACCGTTGCGCCTGTACCGGGGCCGCGTCATCGAGACCCTGCGCAACGCTCATCCGCGCCGGACCATCGCGGCATCGCAGCTCGGACGAGCGATCCTCCCGAAGTTCACCGGGCGCGACAGGCAGGTCTTCCACAGAGTGTTGCGCGCACTGGAGCGGGATGGCCTTGTGGAAGTGCGGCGCAATCGACAGTCGGTGCCGGAGAAGGTTTCTCTCGCATGAACGCTCCGCGATATCGACAGGTGGACGAACTTCACGCCGCACACCAGGCGCGCCGGTCGGACATCCGCCGTCGGCTCGATGAATTCGCAGCAGTGTCGCGCGAGGAGTACTTTCCAGAGCTCGTGTACTGCCTTCTCACCCCGCAGTCAAGCGCGGTCAACGCGGCGCACGCCGTCGATGCGTTGCGGAAGGCGGCGTGCTGGCACAGACCGGAGATCTCTGCGGGCATTCTCCGGCGCGCGTCTGCATACATCAGGTTCCACAACACCAAGGCGAGGCGGATCGCAGATGCGTTTGCGGCGTTCGGCACGATCGCCGACACGATTGCCGCGACGCCCGACGCGCGCGAACTGCGCGCGTGGCTGGCGGGCAACGTCAAGGGTCTCGGATGGAAGGAGGCATCGCACTTTCTCCGGAACATCGGACGGAGGGACCTCGCGATACTCGACCGGCACATACTCAAGAATCTCACGCATCACGGCGTGCTCGCGTCCATCCCCGCAACGCTGACGCCGAAACGGTACGCCGCGATCGAACGGCGCTTCGGCCGCTTCGCGGACGCGGTGGGAATTCCGATGGACGAGCTCGACCTGCTGTTCTGGAGCAACGAAACAGGGGAGATCCTCAAATAATGACGCCGAACTATCTGGTCCTGGGCGCGGGAATGATGGGCCGCGCGGCCGCATACGATCTCGCGCAGTTCGACCCCTCCGCACATGTCGTGGTCGCGGACATCAATGCCGAGGCCGCGGACAGGGCCGCGCGTACCGCCGGGCCGAACGTCCGCCCGCTCATGCTGGATGTCACCGCCGACGGCACACTGGCCAAAGCGCTCGCCGGCATGGACGTGGTCATCAGCGCGGTGTCGTATTCGGTCAACGAGCGCCTCGCGCGCGCAGCCATTGATGCCGGCGTGCACATGTGCGACATGGGCGGAAACAACGACGTCGTTGACCGCCAGCTTGCGATGGACGGGCGCGCGAGGACGGCGGGGGTCACGATCGTCCCCAACTGCGGCCTTGCCCCCGGGCTGATCAATATGCTCGGCATGCACGGCGTGCGCTCGTTCGACAGCGTGGAATCGGTGCGCCTCCGCGTCGGAGGCCTCCCCCTCCACCCGCGCCCGCCCCTCCAGTACCAGATCGTTTTCTCCGTCGAAGGCCTGATCAACGAGTATGTTGAGCCCGCGGAGGTTATCCGCGGCGGCCGCCGCGTCACCGCACCCTCGATGGCCGACCTGGAATCATTGTCGTTCCCAGAACCGTTCACCGCCCTGGAAGCGTTCAACACATCGGGAGGCCTCTCGATCCTCCCGCGGCTTCTCGAGGGGACGGTCGCCGAACTCGACTACAAGACGATCCGCTACCCGGGGCACTGCGAGAAGATGCGGACGCTGCTCGACCTGGGGTTCGCCTCGCACGAGCCGATCATGATCGGCAACAGCGTCCGCACCAGCCGGGAGCTGTTCACGGAGTTGCTCCGCCGGAAGCTCGATACCGGAGGCCCCGACGTCATCCTCGCGCGCTCCTCGGTCACGGGCACGAAGGGGGGCGCCCGCGCATGCCTTGTGTCTGAATTCGTAGATTACTATGATGAAGCGACGGGCATGAGCGCGATGATGCGGACGACGGCATACCCGACATCGATCATCGCCCAGCAGCTCGCCCACGGTCTCATCACGCACCGGGGCGTGCTCACGCCGGAAGTGTGCGCACCCGCGGCCGACATGGTTGAACAGCTCGCGCGACGAGGCATCAAGATCTCCACAACGCTCACGGAGGAGAAGGGCGCATGAGGTATCCCCTCACGGTGCAAATCAGCACCCGCGACAGCACGCTCGACCGCGAAGTCCGGCGGCAGTACGTCCTCACGACGCGTCATCCGCGCTGGGAGCTGCTCAAGATCTTCGTCCACGCATTCTTCAACATCACATTTCGCTGATCATGGCAGACACGTTTTCGTTCGACATCGTCTCAGAAGTCAATCTCCAGGAAGTGGACAACGCCGTCAACCAGGCGCGCAAGGAGATCGGCCAGCGCTACGACTTCAAGGGCTCGAAAAGCTCTATCGAGCTGAACGCAAAAGAAAAGACGCTGACGCTTGTGTCCGACGACGAATTCAAGCTCAAGAGCGTCGTGGACGTCCTGGAGGACAAGCTCATCAAGCGCGGCGTACCCATCAAGGCGCTGGACTTCGGGACCGTGGAGCAGGCCGCCGGCAACACGGTGCGGCAAGCGGTGACGCTCCGGGTCGGCATCGACAAGGAGAATGCGAAGACCATCGTGAAGATGATCAAGGACCTGAAGCTGAAGGTCCAGGCGCAGATCATGGACGACCAGATCCGCGTTTCGGGCAAGAACAAGGACGATCTCCAGGCCGCCATGAAGGCGGTCAGGAGCGCCGACCTGACGTTCGCCGTGCAGTTCACCAACTACCGGTAAATGCCGTTCCGCGCCCCCCATATCCTCGCCTGCGTCCTCCTCTACGCCATGGCCAGCCTCGGCGTGGCGCGGGCGCAGGAGAACATCGTCCGCGTTGTGTTCAAGGAGGACCCTTCACGCACGAGCGTGATCGGGGCGTTCGAGCGCAACGGGACCGTCTACGGCTCCCTGTCCGACATCGCATCCCTCTTCTCGCTTTCCCTGAAGAGGACCGAGGACGCGCAGAAAGCAGAGGTCAGCGGCAAGCCGTATCGCGTCAGGTTCACGGGGGCGAACCCGTTCGTGACCTTCCTGGACGCGACGAACCGTCAGACGATCTATCAGCTCCCGCACGACGTGCAGTATGCCGCCGGGACGTTCTTCATTCCGATGGCGGGGTTTTCGCCGCTGTTCGCATCGATGCTCGGAAGCCAGACCCGGTTTGACGCGGAGTCCAAAACACTTACCGTGATCGGCCCAGTCCCGGCAGGGTACGACATCCCGGCCGTCGAACTTGACCAGAAATCCAACGGGATGCTCGTGCGCATCCGCTCCACGAAGCGCTTCACCGACTACGAAGCGTGGTTGAAACAGGACGGGTGGCTTTATGTTACCATCGCCGGGGCACGCGCCGACACGGCCTCCATCAACGCGATCCCATCCCGGGGGCTCGTTCGCCGGATCGTCTCCATCCAGTCGCCCACCTCCGTACAACTCACGTTCAGGCTCACCGGGACGATCGAGGCAACGGAGCTGATCCAGGATCCGAATTCGAATGATCTCCTGCTGACCATCCGCCCGGCGGCGCGGACGTCGGATCTCTCGGAACAGCGCAAACGGTGGAAACTGGACGTTATCGTTCTCGACGCCGGTCATGGCGGGCATGACCCCGGAACGATCGGCGCCACGGGGACTCGCGAGAAAGACGTCTCCCTTGGAATAACGCTGAAGCTTGGGAAGCTGATCGAGAAGAACCTGAAGGACATCAAGGTCGTCTACACCCGGAAGGACGACCGCTTCATCGAGCTCTATCGTCGCGGGCAGATCGCCAATGAGGCGGACGGGAAGCTGTTCATCAGCATTCACTGCAACTCGATGCCGCGGAAGCCGAATCCGACACGGGGATTCGAAGTCTACCTTCTGCGGCCGGGGAAGACCGAGGAAGCCGTTGCGATCGCGGAGCGAGAAAACGCCGTGATCGAGCTGGAAGAGGGGACAAAAGACCGGTACCAGGAGCTGACCGAGGAGAACTTTATCCTCGTTGCGATGGCGCAGAGCGCCTACGTGCGGTCCAGCGAGACGTTCGCCGATATCACGCAGCAGGAGCTGGAAAAGACGACGGATCTCCCAAACCGCGGCGTGAAGCAGGCGGGATTCTACGTGCTCGTCGGTGCTGCGATGCCGAATGTGCTGGTCGAGACGGGCTATCTTTCCAACAGGACGGACGAGAAGTTCCTGCGGTCACATGCGGGACAGGAAAAGATCGCCGAATCGATCTTCTCTGCCATCAAGCGGTACAAGCAGGAGTACGAACGGCTGCTGCTTGAGGGAAAGGATATCGGGGGGATGTGACCCTCCTCGGAAACTGAGGCCATGTCCCCGGCGTTGATTCCTGACTTGTTCCCCCGGGCGGGAGGTTCAGCGGGAGCAGGCTCTCTTAGCGAGCATGCTGCTCGAGCTCGCGGGGCCAGTTGATAACGAGCGTCACGGGGTTCGTGGAGCGCTCCCCGGCGGCCAGCTGGGCCACGAAGCGTGTCCCATCCGGACTCTGGTCGTAGACCGTGAATTGCTCACGGCCCGCCAGATCGAAGAGCGGCTCCGGTATGCCGGTACTGAGTGTCTGATCGCCCGGCTGCACCTTCACCGATGTCAGCTTGCCCGTACCTGACTCGTAGAAGATATCCCTTCCATCCCGGCTCCAGATCGGATCCTGCCCGCCCCCCGTAGAGATCTGCCACTTCCCTCCACCGCCGGGGAATGGACGGACATATACCTCGTACTTGCCGGACTCGTCCGACTGGTAGACCAGCCACCGCCCGTCGGGGGAAAACGCTCCAACCCATTCGTTGAATTCCGTTGCGAGGAAGGGAACAGGCTTCTTATCCCCGTGGAGATCCGAGTAATAGAGGTCCCATTTGGCGTTCGGAAAACGCCGGGAGAGTATGACGAAGCGGCCATCCCGGGTGACGCCTGTTGGATAGAGTTCATTCTTTCCGTCGCTCAGGAGCAGCTTCTCCTCCTCCGCCCCCCCGGCCGACTTGATGAACACCTCATAGGCTCCGTTCCGGTTTGATGAGAAGAGGACGTTCTGTCCATCGTGCGTCCACACGGGGACCAGGTCATCGGACGCGTGAAACGTGAACCGTGTCGTTACATTGCGCTTCAAGTCGTGCAGCCAGAGGTCGGTATTGCGTGACTCGGCGTCATAGTCGTCGAAGACGATGCGGCTGCCGTCCGGGGACACCCTGGCGAAGTATGAGGGTGCCAGCCCGGCAACAGACCCGACGACCGCCCCTCTTCTATCCACCCATACCATGCGGGCATCGTCATTCGAGCCGGCCTGATAGACAAGCATCCCGTTCGATGAAGCCGAGAAGATGCCCCGGCTCCGTGCCTGGTTGAACTGGACCAGATCCGACACGGGAAAAGCATCGCCCCGCAGCTCCCGAGCGTCCGGGTTGAAGGGTTGCGCGACGAGCGATTGTTCGCGCACAAAAAGCAGGTGGCCGTTTGCATACACGGCATTCGAGGACGCGTACAGAAGGATGGAACGTTCGGGTCCGTCGAGTGATGCCACATGGACCGCTTCCTGAACCCCCACCCGCCCCGTTCCTGCTTGCGATGTGTACAGAAAATGGCTCTGGTCGGGGAGGAAGCACGGCCATCGATGGCTGGTTTCCCCCCGCGTGGTATCCAGTGCCGTCACCGGCTCGGCCTTGCCGCCTCCGGTACTGACCCTATGAACCGGGTCGGTTGAGGTCGGCGCGAAGAGGATCATCCCGGCCTTGTTCCATGATCCGCCTCTGCCCGACGGGGCGTCGCAGATGGTCAGGGGAGGTCCGCCTGCCACTTCGATGCGCTTCAGCTTGCCGTCCGCGAAGAATCCCAGCGACCTGCTGTCAGGAGACCAGAAGGGATATGATGCTCGCTCAGTCCCGGCCAGGATCGTTGCGTTCACGAGCGCAAGCGATCTCACCCAGAGCGCCTGCCTCCCCGTTGAATCGGCCGCCACAAATGCCAGTTTGGTGCCGTCGGGCGAAAGGGCAAGATGTCCTCCGAGGGTGGTGTTGTAGTTCACGCCCGGGGGTGAGAGCAGCGATGAGCGAATGATCGGTTCGGGGTTCCCTCCCGACCGGAAGAGGGCCACCGCAAGCCCGATGACTCCCAGAAGCAGAATCCCGCTCGCGGCGATCCAGGGGATACGTGAGCTGCGTTTGGGTGGAGCGGACGCGGCCGGCGATTCAGGAGGCAGCGCCGGTCCTGCGGCAGGGACTTCGCGCGAGAGCGGCGTGAGCGGCCGCGTCGCCATGACACGGCTGGCGTGGGCCCTGCTCGACGTGCGTTTGAAGCGGCGGAGCTCCTTCGACACCTCCTTGATCGATTGGTACCGTTCGTCCGGCTCTTTGGCCAGACATTCCAGGACGATCGCATCCAGCGAAGGATCGATTTCGGAATGCGCCGCCGAAAGGGGGACGGCTTCCACGTTCACGATCTCATACATCATGGCCGTTTCATGCGCACCCCTGAACGGGAGCTCGCCACCCAGCATTTCGTACAGCAGGACGCCGAACGAGAAGATATCCGTACGGTGGTCCACGTCCATCCCCTGCACCTGCTCGGGCGACATGTATCCGGCGGTTCCGACAGTGCTGCCTTCCTTCGTGAGGCGTGAGACACCGGCCAGCTTCGCCAGGCCGAAGTCCATGATCTGCACGATCCCGTCCTTCCGGACCATGATGTTGTCGGGCTTGATGTCGCGGTGGACAATCCCCTTTTCGTGCGCGGCCGCAAGTCCGTCGGCAATCTGGATCCCAAACTCGATGGCCTGTTTCTGGGAGACGCCGGATGTGCGGTCCGCCAGTGTCTGTCCGTCCACATACTCCATGACGATGAAGAGCTGCCCTTCATGTTCTCCGACGGCGTGGATCGTACAGATGTTGGGATGATTGATGGACGACGCGGCTTTCGCTTCCTGCATGAAGCGCTCCTTGTCGCTCGCGGACGCCGCAAGGTGCTGGGGGAGAAACTTGAGCGCAACGAACCGGTCCAGCGTTGTGTCCTGCGCCTTGTAAACGACCCCCATCCCTCCCCGGCCGAGTTCCGCCAGGATTGTGTAATGTGAAACGGTCTGTCCGATCATCGGGCGCTCTCAGAATACCGCCAACGCCCACGACGGATGTCTGACGTAGGACGGGCGGGAGAAGACAAGCAGATGCGGGAGTTGCGGGTGTCGTCCGTCGGGCGGCCCAGGCGGGAATAGCCTTCCAGGGGTTGCCCTGGTGGCGGGGAGCAGCGTTTTTTCCGAATCGGACGTGTGGAAATTTCGGCCTCAATGAGCAATCCAGGGCCCTCGTATGGCTGAGAACAGGTGCAATAGGTAACAAGAATAGTGGCTATTGTCAACCTGTAGCGGTGGACGCCGCTGGCGCTTGCGGTGGCTCCAGGCGTCCCGGCTCCCGTCAGCCGGCAGCGACAAGCCTCCACACCTGCGCCACGAAGAAACAGACCACGATTCCCAGCACGAGGGGAAGCAGCGTCGCGACC
The DNA here is from genome assembly GCA_963701735.1 of uncultured Ignavibacteria bacterium. GTDB lineage: Bacteria > Bacteroidota > Ignavibacteria > UBA10030 > UBA6906 > CAWABB01. The sequence goes on from CAVPBI010000002.1 coordinate 192,870, forward strand.
GCGGTCCATTTTGCGCTGCCTGTTTCCTTGTAGATCGTGAAGATCGTCGTGGAGCATGGGTTGTGCAGGAGACTGAAGAGCATCAAGTTCACGCCGGTCAGCGCGGTCCACCCGCCGGCACGCAGAATGTCGCCCACCGCCGACGCTGAATCCAGCTCGAACATCACACCCGCCCCCCCTCCCACGCCCTGCAGCCCGAGTACGTGCACGGTCAGCATGAGCACCGTCGGGATCACGATCTCGTTCGCGGGAATCGCGATCACGTAGGCAAGCAGGATCACCCCGTTCAGGCCGACCAGAAACGCCAACGGGTTCCACCAGTCCACCACATGGGCCGCGGTGCTGACACCGCCGATCTCCACGTTCGCCACGAGCCAGATCACGATCCCCGCGGGCACGGCAAAGACAACAGCGCGCCACAGCACAAAAGCGGTCCGGTCGATAAGCGACGTGTACAGTGTCTTCAGAATCTGAGGTGGTCTGTACGGCGGCAGTTCGAGACTGAAGGCTGACGGGATGCCCTTCAGGACCGTCCGGGACAGCGACCACGACATGGCGAGGCTGAAGAGCATCCCGGCCACCGCCACTGCCACAACCGCTCCCGCACTGACCAGTCCCGCCAGCGCCGGAGTGACAAGCGATCCGAGAAAGATCGAGGCGATCAGGATCTGCGTCGGCCAGCGTCCGTTGCAGAGCGAGAAGTTGTTCGTGATGATCGCAATCAGCCGCTCCCGCGGGCTGTCGATGATTCGCGTTGCGATCACGCCGGCGGCATTGCAGCCGAACCCCATCGTCATGGTGAGGGCCTGCTTGCCGTGAGCGCCCGCCCTGCGGAACAGGTTGTCCAGGTTGAAAGCGACGCGCGGCAGATAGCCGAAATCCTCCAGCAGCGTGAACAGCGGGAAGAAGATCGCCATCGGGGGAAGCATCACGCTGATGACCCACGCCATCGCGAGGTACGCGCCGTCGACGAGAGCGCCCGTCAGCCACCAGGGCGAGCCGATCGATGCCGCGAAGCTCTGGAGCGCCGGGTGGACCGTGTCTACGAGCATCGACGCGATGAGCCGGGACGGGACGTTCGCCCCCTCCACCGTAATCCAGAAGACCCCCGCGAGCATCACCAGCATCAGCGGAAAGCCGAGCCAGCGGTTCGTGACGAGGCGATCGAGTGTTGTGTCGAGGTCGAACCTCGGCTTCTCGCCCTCGCGCCTGACGGAGCGCCCCGCGATGCGCGACGCGGCATCATAGAGCGTGGCCGTCAACCCTTCGTGGGCCTCGTCGCCGACTTCCCACCGTGCGGCTTCCGCGGCCGCGAGCAACGACTGCTTGCGCTCAGCCATTCTCCCTCCTCGTCTCAGCTTCTTCCTCCATGGGCGTGGGTGAAGAGTGGGCAGTTCGAGCGGCTTGCGCCACCGTGGCGAGATGCCCGAGCTCCCCGGTTCGTACCGCATCGATCATTCGCTGGTCACCCTCCAGGAGCCGGAGCGCCACCCAGCGGGCGTTGGGCAAGCCTGGGAATTCCACGCTCACGCGCGCGGCAAGCGTATCGACCGCATCCCGAAGCGGTCCCGCGACAGATGCAACGCGGTAGGGTTTGCAGCGCACGGCGCCCGTGGCAACGTCATACACCGCAGCGAGCAAGTCGCGGATCCCCTCCCCCCCTCGTGCCGACGTGAGGACAACGGGGACTCCCAGGTCCTTCGCCAGCCTGCGCTCGTCAACCGTGATCCCGTGCCGTGCAGCTTCGTCCACCAGGTTGACGCACACGACCGCACGGTCGGTGATCTCGAGGACCTGCAGGACAAGGTTCAGATTGCGCTCCAGCCGCGTCGCGTCAGCCACGATGACCGTCACGTCCGGCCGTCCGAAGAGGATGAAATCTCGCGCGACTTCCTCGTCCGTGCTCGTCGACAGAAGCGAGTAGGTACCCGGGAGATCGACGACCCGGAACCGTCTGCCGTTGTAAGCGAATCCGCCCTCCGCGCGGGTGACCGTCTTGCCTGGCCAGTTCCCCGTATGCTGGCGGAGGCCCGTCAGTGCGTTGAAGACCGTGCTCTTTCCGGTATTCGGGTTGCCCGCAAGGGCAACGACGTAGTCGCCGTCCTGGACGCTCGCTCCAAGCCGGGTGAGGGGTCCGCGCGTGTTGACCGGACATATCTCGCATGCTGCGGTGACCGGCGTACCCGTCTGATTCGGGGTGGTCATGATGCCACCTCCCGGGACACGTAGATCTGCTGCGCCTGATTGCGCCGCAGAGCGATGAGCGACCCGCGCACGCGATACGCGACGGGATCGCCGCCGATACTCACCATTTCAGGGACAATCGTTGTCCCGGGAACCACGCCCAGATCCATCAGCCTGCGCCGCTGCTGGCCCCGGCAGCTCCGGGCGATGCCCACGACGACCGCCTGCTGCCCCTGCCCGACTCCCGCCAGGGTCCTGTACGGTCCGGGGATCCGCTCGTCGCTCCCGATCTGCTGAATCGTGAGGTTCCGCGCGAGCAGGGGCGCGAGTACCGCCTCCTCCTCGTTGGCCGTGAACCTGACGCGGTCGGGGCGGGACTCGATCATGCGGACCTGAGTTCCCGGATGAAGGCCGAGCGCGACGAGCTGGGCGTACACGGTCTTTGGTTCATCCTCGACATGGATGACGCGGCCCAGGCGTCCTACCGGAAGCTCCGGCAGCGGGACGCCGGGCCGCTTCGGGATTTCGCCCGTGGCAGAGGGAATCGGGTCCCCGTGCGGGTCGAACGCCGGGTTGCCAAGCCTCGCCGCGAGGGCATCTGCCTGCTCCGGCGTTAGGCTATGTTCGTGCCGTTCGGCGTCATCGTGCCACTCGGTTTCCTGCAGGCCAGACTCGTCGGCGAGGTGGTGCTCCCACAGGCGGTGCACCCGGACCACACGCAGCGCATACGAGCGGCCTTCGCCCGTGAGCGTCAGTGCCCCGGCAGCAGACCGGAGAAGGTTGCTCTGCTCCAGCCGCGCTACGATATCAGCTGCCTGGTCCGTTGGGATATCCAGGGCACCCGCGATGCTCTCCAGCGAGCACGTGAGTCCCCGGTATTCGCAGTCGTAGGCATGCTTCAGCGCATCTTCGCTCCGCACTCGCGACGTGACGCGGCGCGTGGTGCGCCACCTGTCGAGCAATCCGCCGTGAGGCCAGAAGATGATCCCGGCGGCTGCGAGGACGACAAGCCCCACGGCCAGCGCGGTGAGTGGATGGATCGATTCCATGGTGTGCGTTCAGGTTACGATTGTGGTCCGAATTCGGGTCCCGTTTCGGTTGCAGTATCGGCTCAGGGCCCTGGCTCAGTGTCAGGACGCTTCGACGAATATGTGGTTCGCAAGCTTCCCGCTGATGAACCGCTCCTTCTTCCCCACCATCACGCGGAGCGAACCGTCAAAAGGCACGGTTTCCTTCACGCGGATCTTCTTGCGAAGGACGATCCCGAGCGAGGATGCGTACTTCAACACATCCGGATCGGCGTCGCTCACACGCGAGACGACCACCACCGTACCGGACTCCGCGGCGGAGAGCGCGACCATGTTCGAGGGCGGGCACTCACCATCGGCGCTCGGAATGGGATCCCCGTGCGGGTCGCTGGTGGGAAAGCCAAGAGCCTCATCCAGCTTCCGTTCGAGCGCTTCGGATGTGACATGCTCCAGCGCCTCGGCCTCGACGTGGATCGCGTCCCAAGAATAGTCGAGGAACTTCACGAGAAACATCTCCCAGAGACGGTGGCGCCGGACGATCCTGAGCGCGACCTGTCGCCCCGCCTGCGTCAGCTCGGCCCCGCGGTACCGCTGGTAGTTCACGAGCCCCTTCCGCGACAGCTTCTTGAGCATGTCGGTAATGGATGCATCCGCGACCTGCAGGTGGGCGGCGAGCGCGGACGTGCTGACGCGGTCCCCGCGCTGCTCGAACGCGTAGATGGTCTTGAGGTAGTCTTCCGTGCCGCGGTTGGTCATGGGATGTGAAGAGTGATTCAGGTATTAGGCTCTGGGCTTCATTTAGACAAACCTAAAAATAATATTAGAACTATCTGGGTATTTGTCAAGCAGGGCGCCTCTGAGGCGGGAGACTCGCCAGCGTCGCAGATTGACAGGTGACTGGAAATTGGGGGAAATGAAGCGGAGCGGCAACAGGGGGCTATTCTTTCTCCCGGGGGGGCTCCTCAAAGATCGCGTCATCCAGCCCGGTGTTCACGCGGTAGTCAGAGTACTTCACCTCGATCGTCCCGCCGCGAAATGGCATGCGGCCGGAGGATCCGGGGACGCTCTGCTCCCACTGCGGGACTGCGGCGGTATCCGCGGACGCGGAAAACTCCACGAAGAGGTTCGAGGGGAGCCAGAAGCCGTCGACACGTGTATGCGTGAACGACGCCGACATCGTGCGACCGTCAATTCCCGCGGTCGTAAACTTCTCTGGGCGTCCATCGCTGCGGGTCCACATACAGAAGCACACGCCGTGTTCGCGCCTGGTCGCTCCGCGGACGCATCGTCAACCTCACCACGCGCTTTCCTGACAGCGTATCGGGCGAGACCGCATCCACCAGGAAACGCTCCGACAGCGTCGCCGGGTTGAATGCCAGCCCCTCGCGCGGAAGGACCGCAAAACCCTTCGCCTCGAAATGTACCTTGTCCGGCTTCTTGAAGTACATCGTCGCATTCATCGGCGGCACAGACATCCGCTCGATGTTTGTGGTGACGTTCAGCGTGACGGCATAATCCCGCACGCCTGCGTACTGGGCCGCGACGCGGTCGAGGACCGCCGCTCCCCCGGTGTCCGGAAGCGCGGTCGCCACCACCTCTGCCGGCGTCGCGCCGACCACCAGCAACGATACCAGCGTCGCAAGCATCATGCTCTCCCCGCCTCCGGCGTCACGAATCGATTGTAGAGCAGCATGAGCAGTGTTCCCACAACGCCCACAGCAATCAGCGCAAGCCACACAATCTCCACCCGACCCGATTCCTTCGCGTTCTGGTACAACCACCCGCCAAACGGATCCCCCACAAACCGTGCGATCGCGATGGGAAGGAATGCGTAGCCCTGGTACAGCGCCTGCTGCCCTGGAGGAGCGATATCGGAAATGTACTCGTAGTATCGCGGCGCCTGGATCATCTCGCCGATGGCAAACGCGACGATGCCCGCCGCGATTGTCGGGATGCTCGGCGACATCCAGATGATGACCCAGATCAGGCTTGAGATCGCGAACCCCAGCGTGATCGCCGTGCGGGTGGAGAGATGCCTGGTCATCCGGTTCAACGGGATCTGGAAGAGGATGATCGCTCCCGCGCCCGCCCACGACTGTACGATTTCGTACGGCGCTTCGCGGCCGATGAAGTCGGTGATGTAGTACGGAACGACGATAAACTCCTGCCAGAAGATGATCCAGTACAGCGAATAGATCAGGAGGAATGCCATAAAGCGCCAGTTGCCCAGCACCACGACGAGGTTCCGGAGCTTCTTCCCCAGCGACTCCTGAGGCACGGCGGAGCTCGCCGCCACCTCCTTATACAGCATCAGGTTGACGATCAGCATCGCGAGGCAGCTGAACGCCGACACGAGATAGACGAACTCGTTCCCGAAGCTGTCGCGCACGAAGTACGCGATCGTGGGGCCAAGCAGGGCGCCGACGTTGACCAGCCAGTAGTAGATGGCGAATCCCAGCGAGCGCGTCTGCTCGTTGGTCGTGACGGCCACCGTCCCGAGCACGGATGGCTTGATGAATGAACCGCCAAAGGCCGTCAGCACCAGGAACGCCAGCAGCAGCCAGAACAGCGGAATGCCTTCATACACGCCCGCAAAGGCGTCCATGCCGACCGACCCGATGAGGAAATATCCCAGCGCCAGGATGGAGAACGCTATGTTGAACGCCCGCCGGAACCCCCATTTATCGGCAAGCGTCCCGCCGAGAATCGGCAGCAGATAGATCAGCCCGCCGAAGATCCCCGAGAGCTGTCCCGCCTCGGCTTCGGTGAACCCCAGCCGGTTGCGCAGGTAGACCATGAAGACGATCTGTTGCCCGTAGTAGGCAAGCCGCTCAAACAGCTCCATGCCATTCGCGACCCAGAACGTCGGGTGGAAGCCTTGCTGAAGGCGCCGAAGGCGATCCGAGAGAGAAGTCATCCGCTGGCTCCGGGTCAGGAAATGAGAACGAGATCACGCTGCACGGCGCCCGTCACTTCGGGAACACCATCCAGCCCGATGAACATGTTGATCTCCGTGCGGACGGCCATGGAGCCCTTGAGGTAGATGCCCGGCTCGATCGAGAAGAGACAGCCGGGCAGGAGCAGCCGCTCATCCTTTGTCTCCAGGTTGTCGATGTTGACGCCGTTGCCGTGCGTTTCCTCCCCGATCGAATGTCCGGTACGGTGGAGGAACTGCTTCCCAAAGCCCGCCTTCTCAACAACGGAACGGCAGGCGTCGTCCACCTCCCATCCGTAGCACGGCTTCCCCTTCGCAAAGCGTTCGTTGACGAAGTCGACCGCCGCGTCACGCGCGTCGCGAACGACGGCGAAGATCTTCTGATACTTCGCCGGCGGCGTGTCGCCAACATAGCCCACCCATGTGATGTCGTAGTAGATTCCTCCCTGCACGTTCTTCTTCGCCCACATGTCGATCAGGACCGTGTCGCCCTGCTTGAACGGACGCGCCAGCTCGCGGGTCAGGTCAAAGTGCGGATCGGCGGGATGTTCGTTCGTCCCGACCATCGGCGGGTCGTATGTTGTGAGGTTCTCTTCCTCGAACCGTTTCATGATGAACTGCTGCACGTCGTACTCGGTTGCGCCGGTCTTCAGCGCACGGCCGATCTCCGCGAAGGCTTCCTGCATGATCCGGTCCATCACGGTCCCCGCCTCGCGATGCAGGGCGTAGCCCCTCCCGTCCAGGACGGCGACGAACATCTGGACCAGGTCGGCGGACGAGATCACCCTGTTCCCCAGCTTCTTCACGAGCTCGATCGTGCCGGCATCCACCACGGAGACATATGGCACGTTGTTCATGGCCGAGTACTGCATGGCGATGCGCTTGCCTCTTCCGAGAACCGAGCGGAGCGCCGCATGGAGTTCTTTCCATGACAGGTACACATGCGTCGTGCCGGGAAGCTCATCCAGCCTGTGCAGTTCCACGGCCGAGACCACCTTCTTCGGGGTCCCTCGCGCCGGGATATAGTAGTACCACCGGCGGCTGCTCATCTTCTCGAAGTTCAGCCCGAGCACGCGGTAGGCCAGGTAGTCCCTGTTCCGGAAGTCGCACAGGAGCCATCCGTCCACCTTCAATCGGCGCAGTGCGGCCTGGATCTGGTTGATGTTCATGGCAGCGTCCTTCGAGCGGGTGGTGGGGGGGTCCTTGCGCGGGCATCCAGGCGTGCCTAGCTCAGGATGTCCTTGCGCACGAAAATATACCATGCGAACGCCAAAAAGCCAATGCTATATGCACCCAGAACGGCCACCGAATTCCCCAGACCGCTCCATTCAATGGGTTGCTCCAGCGCCTTCTGCCAGACGTTCAGGTGGGTGGTGAAGAGAAACGGCTTGACCGCCTCAAACAGTTCGGCCGGGATGCCGGTGATGACGTAGCAAATGATGATCGTCGCCATCGTCGCGATGATGGGTCCCAGGGCGTTGTCCACCAGGGAGGAGAAGAAGAACGCGAGCGAGGCCACCGTGAACATTCCCCAGGTGGCAAGAGCGAACCCGAACAGAACCCTCACCACCGCGTCCGCCTCGGGGAGGATGACGATGAAGCGACCCGGGACGAAGAGGTCGCCCGCGCCGAACAGCAGCAGGCCCAACCCGAGTGACAGCGCCGCCAGAAAGATCACGACAGATGCCGTATACACGAGGGTTACAAGATACTTCGTGAACAGAATCGACGTGCGCGACACGGGCCGGATCAGCAGGATCCGGAATGTTCCTCCCGTCGCCTCCCCCGCGAGCTGATCACCGGCGGCCAGCGTGATCAGAAACGGGATGTGGATCCACAGGCTGTTCATCAGGAAGACGGTAACGAAGTAGCCGTTGAGGATGTTCCCCAGGATCACGAAGTCGCGCGTCATGCCGCGGACGAATCCTTGCGCCATGGCATCGTCCTGGAGCCTGATCGCGAGAAATACGAGCGGCACGACAATGCCGATCGTAATGAACGCGATATAGGAGCGCCATCTTCTGAACGTCTTCACCAACTCGTTGCCGAACACCGTGCGGGCCATGGTCAGCGCCTCCCCCGCCCGTTCCGCGGGACGTCCGACGCCCCCTCTGTAATGGCCAGAAAATACTCTTCAAGCGAGCGGCGCGGCACGATCGAATCGATCGCAATATGCTCCTCCACGAGCCGTCGGGCCAGCGCCGGAATTGCGCCACGCTCGGCCGAGAACCGCAGCACGACGCCGTCGACCTCAAGACCGGTCACACCGGGGAATTGCGCCACGACGCGGCGAGCATCCTCGAGCGGCGAGGCCTGCAGCGTCACCATCGGCGTCCCCTCCGCAAGCAGCTCGTTCACACCGCCCTGTACGACGGTCGACCCGTTGTTGATGATCGCCATCCGCGTTGCGGTCTGTTCGATTTCATGGAGAAGATGGGACGAGAGAAAGATGGTCATCGAGCGCTCGACGGCCAGTCGCCTGATGAGCTCCCGGACTTCCTTGATCCCATGCGGGTCGAGCCCCGACGTGGGCTCGTCGAGGATGATGAGGTCCGGAAACCCGAGCAGTGCCTGCGCGATGCCAAGCCGCTGCTTCATGCCGTGCGAGAATGTCTTGACGGCATCGTCGGCGCGAGAGAGCAGGCCGACGATCTCGAGCACTTCGTCGATCTGTCGGCGGTCCGATTGACCGCGAAGAGCGGCGACGATCTCGAGGTTGCGGCGGGCGGAGAGGTAGAGATAGAAGTCGGGGCGCTCCACAAGTCCACCGACGCGTGCCAGCTCGGCCCGCCGACGCGTGACGTCCGTCCCGAACACCCGGACGCCGCCCGTGGTGGGCTTCACGAGCGTCAGGATCATCCTGATGGTGGTGCTCTTGCCGGCCCCGTTCGGGCCGAGGAATCCGAAGACATCCCCCCGCCGCACGCTGAGATTCAGATCGGTGACGGCCCAGCGCTTCTTGTAGCGCTTGCCGAGACCGTTGGTTTCGAGGATGATCTCTTCGGGCATCCGGAAGGCCTTCCGGGGCGGTCCTTGATTTCCCAGCGTGATTTGCCTATACTACCCGCGACCCCATGAAGAAGAGGACATCACAGCGCTCCCGCCGTTCGACCTCTCGACCTGCAGCGGCAGTCGCCCCCGAGGATACGCTTCTGAAGGGGGCCCTCGCCAACATACTGTTCCAGAACGTCCCCGCCGAACTCGCCACCCACCATCTGCCCCAGTTCGCCCGCGCCGAGTGCAAGGCCGGCGAACAGATCTTTGACGAGTATTCCAAGGGCCGCGATCTGTACCTGATCGTCAGCGGCCGGGTCCGTATCAAGAAATATACGAAATTCGGGGTCGAATCGTTGCTTGCGGTCCTCCATCCCGGCGACTTTTTCGGCGAGCTGTCGGTTGTCGACGGCCTCCCCCGCTCCGCCCGCGCCGAGGCGATGGACGACTGCTCCCTCCTGGTTCTGACGCCTGAGACCTTCCGCGCCCTGCTCGCAGAGAGCCAGGATTTCAGGCTCAACCTCCTGAACAACCTCGGCATCCGGCTGCGGACGATGGACCAGACGTTTGTCCTCGAGCTGGGCCGCAGCGCCCTGGCGGCAAAGACCAAGATGGACCACCTCGCCCGCATCGTGGAGGCGAGCAAGATCGTCAATTCGACACTCGACATCGACACGCTGCTTGACACAATCCTCCGGGTGGCGACGCAGAGCACCGCGGCCGACCGCGGAACGCTGTACCTGGTGGACGAGCAGGCAAACGAGCTCTGGTCGAAGGTTGCGCAGGGGAAGAACATGGTCGAGATCCGGCTCCCGCTCGGCAAGGGGCTGGCCGGGTACGTGGCCAAAACGGGCGAGACGATGAACATCGCTGACGCCTACAAGGATCCGCGATTCAATCCCGAGATCGACCGGAAGAGCGGCTACCGCACGAAGAATGTGCTGTGCATGCCGATGCGTGACAAGGAAGGCAAGATCGTCGGCGTGTTCCAGCTCCTGAACAAGCGCGACGGTCCGTTCGGCCGCGAGGACGAGGCGTTCATCGAAGCCCTCTCCGTGCACGCCGCCATCGCTGTCGAGAACGCCCGCCTCGCGCGCGAAATGGTGCACACCGAGAGGCTGTCGGCCGTGGGACGCATGGCGAGCACGATCATCCACGACATCAAGAACCCCATGGCGACTCTGCGCATGTACGCGCAGGTCATCAAGCGGAAGACGGGCGACTCCGAGTCCTCCCAGCTCGCCGACGAGATCATCCGCCAGGTCGACCGGTTCGTCTCCATGACCCAGGAAATCCTCGATTTCTCCCGGGGCGTCTCGCGAAGTCCATCTCGAGCACGTCGAGCTGTCGGACGTCATGGAAAATCTTCTGGCGTTCATCGAGAAGGACCTCGTGAAGCGCGACATTGCCATCGTACACGAGTACGCATACACCGGACCGGCCCTCCTCGACCTGGACAAGGTGTCGCGCGCATTCTACAATCTTGCTGGCAACGCGGCAGACGCGATGGACAAGGGCGGGACGCTGACCATCCGCACAAGGCTACAGGATGCATATGCGGTCTTCGAATTCGCCGACACCGGCGGCGGCATCCCCGAGGAGATCCGCCACCGGGTCTTCGAGCCGTTCTTCACGTCGGGCAAGCGGCACGGGACCGGACTTGGCCTTGCGATCGTCAAGAAGATTGTGGACGACCATAACGGCCGCATCGAGCTCGAATCCGAACCCGGCCAGGGAACCACATTCCGGCTGTTCTTCCCGTTGCCGTAACCACCGCGTCTCCGATTTCTTGATATTCCACCCCGGATTGCGTATCTTTTGTGTTACGCCGCTTGACCACGCGGCGCAGTACGCCGAGTCTCCCCGGGTAGATGGCGGAATTGGCAGACGCGTTGGACTTAGGATCCAATGGAGCGATCCGTGGGGGTTCAAGTCCCCCTCTACCCACGTGAGGGTGCGTCCCCAGAAACGGTCAGATTCCCAGAAGGGCACGCCTTTGGAAGTCACCATCACCGCGCTATCCGAGGTCGAGCAGCAGGCCTCAATCGCGCTCACCAACGACGAGCTGCTACCCCACTTTGCCGTGGCGTATGAGAAGTTCCGCCCCAAGGCCGAGGTCCGCGGCTTCCGCAAGGGAAAAGTCCCGCTCGATTTGATCCGGAAGATGTACGGCGAGGCCATCGAACACGATGCCCTCGACGGGATCGCCGACGATGCGTATCGCCGCGCCATGGAGGACCATAAGGTCCGCCCCCTTGGGCAGCCGGCCATGGTGGACATGGACTTCAAGCGCGGGTCGCACTTCAAGTTCACGATCAAGTACGAAATCCGCCCCGACATCTCTCTGAAGTCAACGTCGGGAATCACGATCGAGCGCCCGGTGCACGCCGTGACGAACGATGAGCTGGACACCGAGCTGCTGCAGATCCGCCGCTCCAACGCGGAGAAGAAGCCGGCCGACCGCGTCACGGGCACCGAAGCGATCGTCACCGCCGACGTTCAGGAGGTCGACGAAACCGGCACGCCGCTGATCGGCAAGAAGTCTTCGAACATGACGTTCCAGCTGTACGACGAGAGCCTTGCGGATGAGATCCGGCAGGCGCTCGCCTCCGCCGAGCGCGGCGGAACGTATCGGGCCACCCTCGCGCGGAAAGACGGCGAGCAGGCGCAGACGATGCACATCGCCATGACAGTCACGGACATCCAGCAACTCGAACTCCCGGCGATCGACGAGGCCATGGTCACGAAGCTGACCGGCGGGCGCGTCACGAACCCCGACGAGTTCACGGAGTCCGTCCGGAAGGACATCGTCCGCTTCTGGGCGGAGCAGTCCGAGTCGCACGTCCGCAACGCACTCGCGGACGAAATCGTGCGGCTGCACGAGTTCACGGTCCCCGAATCGCTCGTCGAGAAATTCCTGGACTCGTTCGTCGAGGACATCAAGTCGCGCTCGCGCGGAAAGTCGCTCCCGCCCGGATTTGACGAGAAGGCGTTCCGCCAGGAGCAGCGGGCCAACGCGATCTGGCAGGCACGGTGGATGCTCATCAAGGAGCAGATCGCCGAGAGCGAAGGGCTGGACGTCAGCGACGGGGAGATCGAGCAGGCCGCCGAGGCGGACGCGGGACGGATCGGCCTGGCGAAAGATAAGTTGCTCGCTTACTACAAGACATCAGGCAGTGTGCGGGACCGCATCCTGTCGGACAAGATCATGGCCCTCCTCCGCGAGCGCGCCACCATCACCGACCGGCCCGTGGCCGCCCACGCACCGCACGTGCATTCCGTTTGACACTCAGCAATCGAAAGAGCCGCATGCCGTTACCGACCGTGTACAACCAGCTCGTCCCCATGGTGGTCGAACAGACCGGACGTGGCGAGCGGGCATATGACATCTTTTCGCGCCTCCTGAAGGAACGCATCGTGTTCATCGGCACGCCGATCGACGATACGGTCGCGAGCCTGGTGATCGCACAGCTTCTGTTCCTGGAGTCCGAAGACCCGGACAAAGACATCAGCCTGTACATCAACAGCCCCGGCGGGAGCGTATCTTCCGGCCTCGCCATCTACGACACCATGCAGTACATCCGCCCGGATGTGCAGACGATTTGCATCGGGCTGGCGGCCAGCATGGGCGCGGTGCTGCTGGCGGGCGGGACGAAGGGGAAGCGCGCGGCGCTCCCGAACTCCCGTATCATGATCCACCAGCCGTGGGGCGGCGTGCAGGGGACGGCCTCCGACATCAGCATCCAGGCCGAGGAAATCCTCCGCACAAAGCGCCGGCTGAACGAGATCCTCGCGCACCACACGTCGCGGCCGCTCGAGGACATCGAGAAGGACACCGACCGCGACCGCTACATGTCCGCCGAAGAGTCCAAGACGTACGGCCTCATCGATTCCGTCTTCGTGAAGAAACCCCGCGAAGCGAAGAAGTAACCCAGCCAAGGGGGCTGCATGAGCCAGAAGAGTCGCACGCCAGAGAAGATCCGTTGCTCGTTCTGCGGCCGGACGCCCGAAGAGGTGCAGAGCATCATCGCCGGACCCGATGTCTATATCTGCGACATCTGCGTGTCGAGTTCCGTGGACATCATCCGGAGCAACCTCGCGGCCTATACCGGCCGCCGGGGACGCCGGACCGGGCTCACCCCCGCGCAGATCGCGAAGGCGCTCGACGACTATGTGATCGGCCAGGACCTCGCCAAGCGCTGCCTCGCCGTCGCAGTCTACAACCACTACAAGCGGCTCGATTCGAAGGACCACCTCTACGAGTTCGATGACGTCGACATCGAGAAGACGAACATCCTCCTGATCGGGCCCACCGGTACGGGCAAGACGCTGCTTGCACAGACGCTGGCGCGCATTCTCGACCTCCCCTTCGCCATCGCGGATGCCACGACGCTTACCGAGGCCGGGTACGTCGGCGACGACGTCGAGACCATCCTGGTACACCTCCTCCAGAACGCGGACTACAACATCGAGCGGGCCGAGCGGGGCATCGTCTATATCGACGAGATCGACAAGATCGCGCGGAAGAGCGACAGCGCGTCCATCACGCGCGACGTGTCGGGCGAGGGCGTGCAGCAGGCGCTCCTGAAGATCCTCGAGGGAACCGTGGCCGGCGTCCCGCCAAAGGGCGGACGCAAACACCCCGAGCAGAGCCTCATCAACATCAACACCAGGAACATTCTGTTCATCTGCGGCGGGGCGTTCGAGGGGCTCGACAAGATTGTCGCACGGCGGGTGAACAAGAACGCAATGGGGTTCGGGGCGGACATCCGGGGCCGGCGCGACCTCCACGCCGATCAGCTCCTGCAGCAGGTTCAGCCGGACGATCTGATCAAGTTCGGCATGATCCCCGAGTTCGTCGGACGGCTTCCCCTCGTTTCAGCGCTGCACTCGCTCGACGAACAGGCGCTGATGAATATCCTCACGCAGCCGAAGAACGCGATCGTCAAGCAGTACCGGAAGCTGTTCAGGATGGAGGGCGTCGACCTGGAGTTCGAAGAGGCCGCGCTGCGGGCGGTGGTGCAGAGGGCGATGGAACGCGGGACCGGCGCGCGCGCGCTTCGCTCGATCATCGAGGAGGTTATGCTCGACATCATGTACACCCTCCCCGACAGGCCGAACGTGGTCTCATGCTCGATCACGAAGGACGTCATCCAGAAGAAGAAGGAACCCGTCTTCCGCTACGAAGAGCGGAAGCAAACTGCCTGACGCGGCCGATCAGGAAGCCGCCCGCGTCCCGCACCGCACGGCGCGACACGCTCCCTGCTCAATAGATCCCTCTGCTGCTCTCCTGCTGCGTCAGCTTCAGATCCCGGAGCTGCGGCGCTTTCAGGCGGATCTCGATCCTGAAGTTCCTGTACTGACCTACCGGCACCCACGAGAAGTCCAGCTCCCAGCAGTGCAGGTCGCGGTACACCGTGATCAGCGGCGCGGAGACTTCCTGCCGCAGGATGTCGTAGTTCGCGCTCGCGGTGATCTTCCAGTAATCCGTCAGATTGAACCCGAGGCGTGCGGCGAGCGTCGAGCTCCTGAAGATGGTGCCCGGCGCGGGCTCCTGCTGGGCGAAGTTCCACGTGAGGTCCAGGCTCCACGGAAGGCTGAAGTCGGCCTCGACATCGTCGTACAAACTCACGAACCCCGATTTCCGGGCGCGGTTGATCGAATCCTGCTCCGTGACGATCGGTCCCGCCTTCGTCTCTTGCCTCTCGCCGCTGAGTCGCGTTCCGATGCTCAGGGAGAACGCCGTCAGGTCCCACAGTCGGCCCTCCTCTGACAGCAGGAACTTGTCCACCCTCCGCCCGCGCGTCGGCTGATCGGTGTACGGCTCGTATGCGTACAGATTGAACCTGCTCGACCCACCGATGCTCAGCAGGTCCGCGATCGAGGTGCGGAAGTCCAGCCCGACTTCGCTGAACTTCAGGCTGTCCGCCGCGAAATTGTAGCCGACTCCTGCCGTCAGGTTCAGGAGCTGCACCTTCTGCTCCTTCCCGGAGGTGTCCGACGGCGCCATCTTCGCCTCGAACACGTTCCCCAGGGAGAAATTGATTGCCTGCCGCTCCCCTGCCGGCGCTCCGCCAAAGATCGACTTCTGAAACCTGTCGTACCGCCGCGTCGCGCCGAGCGTGTCCGTGTACTCCCCGTAGTATCCAAAGCGCGGAGCGGCGAAGTCAGGCGACAGGGAATAGGAGATCGACGGTATCAGTTGATGGCGGATCGCGTTGATACCCAGGATGTGCGGCTGGACGATCCCGAACAGGCGCGTGCTGGCGTTGATACCGAGCGAATAATACCGCACAGCCTCGAACCCCCGCGGCTCCGACGTGGCGAGGACCCCTGAACCCTGTTCGATCGACTGCTCCAGCGCGCGGTCATACCATTTCTCGGTGTACGAGAGGAACGGCGATATCGTGATATATCCGGCCTTGGGCGACGCGCTGACGTTCACCTGATGCTGAACCCCGGGTCGCACATCCTGCACCGACCCGGTCTCCAGGAACGTCTTTGTCTCCCGGTTCTCCAGCCGCCCGCTGTACGATATCCCGATCAGATCGTACCACTGCTTTCCGCTCGGGGTCGTCCGGAACGGATACGTCTGATTCATCGTAAACGAGACACCCGGGAGCACCTGCGTCAGCTCGACCGCCCCTGGCCGGGGGTTGAGGTTCTGGTCTCGCGACATGTTCGCGGTCAGGCTGAACGGCGTCCCCTCCCATGACTTCATGAACGTGACGTTCGAAACGATGTTCTGTTCCAGCAGGTTGTTCAGGTTGACGCTGGTGTTCTGGTAGTAGGTGCTGCTCAGGAACCGCACGTTCGCCGAGAGCCGCGTCGTCGGATCGAACGACTGTTCGTGCATCCACCCGATGGCGTATTCGCGCGTGTCGCTGTAGTCAGGGTCATATGGTTCGCCGGTGACGACCCGCCCGTAGGAGACGCTCAGACTCCCCCTCAGGAGATATCGCAGGGCGTACCGGAAGTCGGAGAAGAATGTATACCCTCCCTTGGAGTAGACATCCCCACGGAAGTTCAGGTCGAGATAGTCGTCGATGGCCCAGTAATACCCGAGGTTGCTGATGTACCTCCCTCTCGTGGTGACTCCGTATGATGGGGTGAGCAGTCCCGACCGCCTGCCCCGCTGCACGGGAAACACGCCGAACGGCAGCGCCATCACCGGCGCGTCGCCAACGTACATGACCACCGGGCGCGCAATGATCTTGTCCTCGGCGATCAACTTCATCTGGGAACTGCCGAAATGGTAGTGCGGGGTCTCCAGCTCGCATGTGGTGAACGCTCCGTCCTCCACGAACATCACGTCTTCGTCCACCTTCTTGATCGATGCGCCCCTGTACCATGCCTCATCGATCGCGGTCCTGCCCACGCCGATCTTGCCCTTCCGGGTGCGGAAGTTGTACGCGACAGACTCCCCGTTGTACGTATCCGTGCCGTCTTTCAGGACGGGAAGGCCGCGCTGCTTTGTCCCGGTCGTGTCGGAGGAATCGGGGATGCCGTGCGCGGTGAGTTCCGCGGTGTTCCAGTCGATCGAGACGCGATCGGCGTCCAGCCCCAGCTCTTTGTACCGGATCGTCGCCGTCCCGAAGAGGTCCATCGTCCTCGTGCCGACATGGTAGAGCACGGAATCCGTGGCCGTGAACGTGACGACGGAATCCACGCCCGAGGGGGATGTCACTCTGACGTGTCTGCGCGTACCGCGGATGTGTCGCCCGGGGATCGTGGCCGGGCAGCGGTGTCCGGCGAACTGGCGCGGGGCTGTGCCTCCGCCCCGGGTGCCGGCGCAAGCAGGCCGAGGAGCACGGCAAGCACGAACGATGTGGAATGCAGGCGGGTCATCGCCGTCTGGACTTCCACCATGAGTTCAGCCGCTCGCGTATTGTGCGCTCGGCGCCGTTGTCGGTCGGCCGGTAATACTTCCGGTCTTTGAGGTCGTCAGGAAGGTACTGTTGTTCCGCGAAGTTGCCCGGGTGGTCGTGTCCGTACTTGTATCCGGCCCCGTACCCGAGCCCTGCCATCAATCCCGTGGGAGCGTTCCGCAGATGCAGGGGGACCGGTGAGGCCGGCCTCTCGCGCACGTCGGCCCCCGCTTCGCTGATCGCCACATAGGATGCGTTGCTCTTCGGGGCCGAGGCCAGGTAGGTCGCGGCCTGCGCAAGGATGATGCGCGCCTCGGGCATGCCGACGTAGTCCACAGCGGTGAACGCAGAGGTCGCAATCGTGAGCGCCATCGGATCGGCGTTGCCGACGTCTTCGGACGCGAGCACGATCATCCGCCGCGCGATGAACTTGGGGTCTTCTCCGCCTTCGAGCATCCTCGCCATCCAGTAGACGGCACCGTCCGGGTCGCATCCCCGCATGCTCTTGATGAAGGCAGAGATGATGCTGTAATGCTCCTCTCCGCCGTCGTCGTACTTCGCCTGCTTCCGCTGGAACGCCTCTTCGATATGCAACCTGCTGATGGGGAGCGCTGTGCCGCGCCCCGTATCCGCAAGCCTGGCGGCAGTCTCAAGGCCGTTCAGCATCGCGCGCGCGTCGCCACCGGCATAGAGCATCAGGAGCGGGCGGTCTTCGATCGTGACCGTTCGCCCCTGGAACGCGGAGTCGGCCGCCAGCGCATGGTCGAGAATCCGGTTGAGGTCGGCGTCGGTCAGCGGACGGAGGACATAGAGCCGGCAGCGCGAGAGGAGCGGGGGAATGACCTCGAACGACGGGTTCTCGGTCGTCGCGCCGATAAGCGTGATCAGGCCTTCCTCAACGCTGTGCAGGAGCGCGTCCTGTTGCGCCTTGTTGAAGCGGTGGATTTCGTCGATGAAGAGGATGGTCCGCCGCCGGGTTCGGCGCGCGTTCTCGCGTGCGGCATCCAGGATGCCGCGCACTTCCTTGACTCCGGAAGCGACCGCACTGAGCTGGAAGAACTCCGCCTCCGTGCGACGGGCGATAATGCGGGCCAGCGTGGTCTTGCCGCTCCCCGGGGGGCCCCAGAGGAGCATCGAAGGCACCTGGTCCATCTCGATCAGCCGCTGGAGCGCCTTCCCTTCGCCGACGAGGTGTTCCTGTCCGACGAATTCCTCGAGCGTCCGAGGGCGCGTGCGCTCAGCGAGTGGGGAGTGTGCGGGGGAAGCCTCGTGGTCCGCCTGTGTGTCGAAGAGGTCCATGGAGGATCAGGCGGCTGCGGAATGGTGGTACGGACTCAGCGGCTGCGGGCGACGCGATAGACCGTTTCGCCCTCGCGGACCATGCCGTATTTCTCGCGTGCCACCTTTTCGATCGTCTTCCGGTCGCCATCGAGCGCCCGGGATTCCTGCTGCAGTCGTTTTGCCTCCGCCTCCGCCTCCTGGATCTTCTGCTCCAGTTCGGCCTTCTGGGCCTGGAGGCGTACACGCTGCACGAGGCCGCGGTTGCCGAACAGAACGAACAGGGCGAGCGGAACGCCGAGGGCAAGGCCCAGCACCAGGCGACGGTTCGAGAGAAGGCGCTTCACCGCCAACCGGAGGTCGACCCGTCTGTCAAGCTTGCGATAGAAATCACCGTCACCCATCGGAAGAATGTACGACTTAATCCGAGGACGCGCAAGGGCAGGAATGCCGCGGGGCGGGACCGTGCGAAGACGAACACGCCTCGCGAGAACCCCGCCTCACCGGGCATAAGGCCGGTGAGGCGGGGGCCGCCGCGAGGCGTCGATCAATCCCGGTGAAGGTCAGCGGGCTGCGACCGCGGGCGTCATCTCTGTTCCGCCGCCCAAGGAGGCGAATGCACCGCCTTCGGTGTACTGCTGGTGGAACCATGCGCACAGGGCCTGCACGTTCCGGCTCTCGTCGAACTGTGCGGCACGCTGCACAGCGTACACCCCGCGGGCGTCGCCAATGCGCGTGAGCGCAAGCGCCGCGACGATCCGAGCGGATTCGGTGTCGCTGTCGCGCAGCATCGCCATCAGCGGAATTACCGCCTTCGACGATCCGATTTCGCCGAGCATGTAGGCCGCGCTCTCGCGCAGACCCGCGTTGTCAGACGCCAGGGCGATAAGCAGGTTCGCTTCCGCCTTCGCATATCGCTCCGGCGGCTGAATCTCGAGCTTGCCCGCCGCCTGTGCCACCGACGCGATCATGACCACCGCGACCATTCCTGCTATCACCTGTTTCATGACTCCCTCCCAGATTTGGTTTCTGTTGCGGACAGAAGTGAATACGGGAGAGGTGTGCGGAGGTTTCATCGGACGGGCAGCGATCCGACGGTATGCGATGAAATGCAGATCGGCGCGATGAAATGCAATCGCGCCTCATTGAGCGAAGGATCTATCAGGATTGGTACCAGGCCCTTGACGGATTGTACGTGCGGCGCAGGGCGCGCGTCTGGCGATGCCGTTCGATCGCGAGCTGAATCAGGCGGTCGAGCAACTCCGGATACGACAGGCCGCTCGCTTCCCAGAGCTTCGGATACATGCTGATGGCGGTGAATCCGGGGATCGTGTTCAATTCATTGATGTAGATGCGGCCCGTTCGCTTCGCCATCAGGAAGTCCGCACGCGCCATGCCTGCGCAATCGATGGCGCGATACGCCCGGACAGCGTACTCCCTCACCGTCTGTGCGGACGCTCTCGGAATCTTCGCGGGAATCACGGCCGTGGATTTCCCATCCACGTACTTCGCATCGTAATCGTAGAATTCGTTCGAGGGGATGATCTCTCCTGGTACGGACGCCTCCGGATCGTCATTCCCGAGTACGGCGACCTCGATTTCCCGCACATCGCGGATCCCCTGCTCTACGATTACCTTGCGATCGTATTGCACGGCTTCCGCAAACGCACGCAGCAATTCCTCTTCTATCGTGCGCTTTCGAAATCCCCACGCTCGATCCTGTATTTGCGGGCTTTACAAAGACCGGATAGCGCAGCTGGCGTTCGACGACCGCAGCAGCTTTCCTGGGCGCCTCGTTGACCGCAGCAGAGTAGAACCAGCAGTACCGCGGCACGGGAATCGCCGCCTGCTCGAACAGCTGTTTCTGCACGATCTTGTCCATCCCGACCGCCGACCCAAGCACGCCTGCCCCGACATACGGAATATCCGCAAGTTCCAGGAGCCCCTGCATCGTCCCGTCTTCCCCGAATGTGCCGTGCAGGACCGGGAAGATCACATCCAGCCTGATCGGATCTGACGTGCCGCCGTCCGCGCCGATCAACCCCTGACGCCCCGGCTCAGGGAGAAGCGTGTGCTCGGGCTGAGTCGCCGGCACCCCGCCTTCCTTCATCAGACCCAGAGCACTCGCCGAGCTGATCCATCGCCCATCGGGCGTTATGCCGATGGGCACAACCTCATATCTGTCCGCCGGGAGCGCACCCATGACCGAGGCCGCCGACACCAGCGACACCTGATGCTCGCTCGAGCGGCCGCCGAAGATGACTCCAATCCGGATTTTGGAAGGCATGCGATGTGTCCTCACTGTTCCATTCGTTGACGGTATTTCGGGCCGAGCATCACGCTCGGCGGAACTACGCGCTCGCGGACTCTGTAGAGCAGCCGCTCGGAGTTGCGCGGCCAGGTGATCTTCTGTGTGTTCTGGTGCCACGCCGTCACGGTCCCGTTCGTCCGCACAATCTCCCGCTCCTGGGACACGACAATCGCCAGCTCCTCCGACGTGACCAGCAGCCCCTCGATCGCGGCGAGCTTTCCGAACGAGTACCGCAATTCCGCGTTCAGCGTGTCGCCCTTCAGCAGGAACTGCTTCGCCACCAGCGTCCTCCCCCGACGTTCGAATTCCTTGTCGACATCCCCCTCGAACGACGCGAGCATGATTGTCGAGGTCCGCCGCCACGGACGAATCCGTCGTGCCGTCCGATCGGATGTCGATGAGGCGAACCCACGCCTCTCCCCCGCCGTCCTCGTTGACCTTGATCCTGTGTTCTGTCTCGCGCACGAACAGACAGCCGCTCAGCACGAGCAACCCGGCCAGGACGGCGAGCAGGGTACGCACAGACGTGGTGATTGTCATGGCATCAATTCCTTGACTGCCCGACCGGGGTCGGATCACAGATCGGCAAATGTCTCGCGGGGCCGGACAACACGAGCGGTGCTGCCCTCCACCATCACCTCCGCCACGCGCAACCGCGCGTTATAGTTGGACGAAATGACGAAGCCGTAGGCGCCCGCGCAGAGGACCGCAAGGCCGTCGCCCCGCTCCACCCGCGGCAGCGGACGGTCCTGCGCAAAAAAGTCGCCCGACTCGCACACGGGACCGACTACATCGGTCATCTCGTGCGGCGCTCCTTTCAACCGGATCGGAACGATCTGGTGATGCGATCCGTACAGGCTCGGCCGAATCAGATCGTTCATCCCCCCGTCCACGATCACAAACGTTTTCTTGTCCATCTGCTTCCGGTAGAGCACCGTGACCAGCAGTGTTCCTGCCTGTGCGATGATCGAGCGGCCCGGCTGGAACGAAATCCTGCAACCGGCGTCTTTGAGCACGGGGATCAGGGATCGGATGGCTTCCGGGGCGGTCAGGTCTTCCGACTCGTGCGGCTCTTCTGGCAATCCCGGGTCCTGGAGGAATCCGTGGTAACGCACAGCGAACCCCCCGCCGAAATCCAGGTCCTCTATCGGGATTCCCGAAGCGCGCAGCTCGCGCACAAGCCCCACAATGCGCCTCGCTGCCCTGTGGAAGACGTCACGGTTGGTGATCTGCGACCCGACGTGACTATGGATGCCTCCCACCTCAATGTGGGGGAGCGTCATCGCGTACGTCAGCTCCTCCTCGGCATGGTGCCACGGAACGCCGAACTTGTTGTGCTTCAGGCTCGTGGAAATGTACCGGTGCCCGCCCGCGTCGATGTCCAGGTTCACGCGCAGGAGAACCCGCGCTATCGCCCCACGCGAGGCAGCAACCGCCTCGATCGCCTCGAGCTCCTGACGGGATTCGATGTTGAAGGCGAGAATGCCGGCATCCATGGCCATCGCGATCTCGTCGTCGCGCTTCCCGACCCCCGAAAACGTGATCGAGGATGGCTTGAACCCCGCCTGCAGCGCGAGATACAGCTCACCCGCGGAACCGATATCCGCCCCCAGCCCCTGCACCGCGATCAGCTTGAGAATCTCCCTGTTCGCGTTCGCCTTCACCGCATAGTAGACGAGATGCGGTGCATCGCCACACGCGCTCTCGATCTCCCGGCAGCACTGAACGATCGCCTCGCTGCTATAGACGTACAGCGGGCTTCCGTATTCCCGCAGTCAACGCTCCAGCGTCGACGCCATCACACCAGAGCGACCCGCCGCGGTAATAGAAGTGGCTCATGCTGATTCTCGATCGTGCATTGGTGTCCTTCGTCCTCTCTCAGGACGCTTCGGAGGGCAGGCGGCGGGCCGCGGGAAGAAAGGGCGCCGGGAAGCTGAAATACTCCTGATACTCCGGCCTGTACCCTTCGGCGTGGAACGCCCCGCTGGCCGTGTCCTGCACGTACGTACCACGGTACGCACCACGTGCGATACGATCGGTCATGTCGACGAACGCGTCAACATCGCTTCGGTCGCTGTAGCACCCGAGGCTCGCGCGGACCATCCCGGGCAGCCTCGACTTGTTGCCCGCGAGGACTTCGGCGGTCAGTGTGCGGTCCTCCCGGGGGGTGATGCCGAGAAGCTCCTTCACGTAGGGATGCGCGCAGAAGCATCCGTTCCGTACGCCGATGCCCCCTTCGGCCCCCATGATGGCGGCGGCCAGCGCATGGTGAACCCCCTCGACGTTGAACGCGATGACGCCGACCTTCTCCTCCAGGGCGTCCGTCGGCCCGTACAGCCGGACACCCCGGACGCGGCGGAGGCGGTCATACGCGTATGTCATCAGCTCCAGCTCGTGTGCCGCCAGCGCGTCCATGCCGATCGAGGAGAGGACGTGCGAGGCCGTCGCGAGCGCAATCCCGCCGATCACGTTCGGACTCCCCGCCTCCTCCTTGTGCGGCGGCCGGTTCCAGTGGGCCTCCTCCAGCGTGACAATGTCGACCACCCCGCCCCCGACCATGTCGGGCGCGCCGCGCTCGAAGAACTCGCGCGGGCCGATGAGTGCGCCCGTTCCGAACGGGGCGTACATCTTGTGCGCCGAGAGCGCCACGAAGTCCAGGTGTTCCGGATCGCCATCGGGGCCCATCGAGATCGGCCGATGCGGGGCAAGCTGGGCGGCGTCAACGACGATCCTCGCGCCGGCCTCGTGCGCCCATCGGGCGATCGTGTGAATGGGGGGGCACAGACCCGTGATGTTGGAGGCACCGTGCACGGCCACCGCCTTCAGACGCCCGCGGTGTGACCGGATCGCCTGCTGGAGTTCTTCAAGATCGACATGCCCATCGGGCGTGATCCCCACATGCTTCACGGTCGCGTGCCGCCGCCACGGCAGGTCGTTGGAGTGGTGCTCGACAAGCGTCGTGATGACCACGTCGCCGGGTTCGAACCCGAACCGCGCCGCGATCTTGTTCATGCACTCGGTGGTGTTCTTCGTGAAGATCACCGTGTTCGTCGCCAGATCGGCCCCGACGAACCGTCCGACCATGTCGTGCGCCGCGTCGAACGCTTCCGTGGCAAGCAGCGACTTGAATCCGGTCCCGCGGTGAACGCCCGAGTACCACGGCATGAAGTCTGTCACCGCCTGCATGACGCTTTTCAAGGCGGGCGTGCTCGCGGCATTATCGAGGAACACGTACCGCCTGGTCGTGCCGTCCAGGAGCGGGACGAGCGTGTCGATCCCGACGATGTCGGCCCGAAGCGCAGCGACCGTACGGGGGAGGGTTGCCTGAGGGTGGTGCATGTGATGGTCTCCGGAGCTGTCCGGTTCTCACCCGCGGGGGTGGAACGTGCGGTGGACTTCCTTCAGGTATTCTCTATCGATATGAGTGTAGATCTGCGTGGTCGAAATGTCCGAGTGCCCGAGCATTTCCTGCACCGCACGGAGGTCCGCCCCCCCTTCCAGAAGGTGTGTCGCGAACGAATGGCGGAACGTGTGGGGATGCACGGCTTTGTCGATCTTCGCGCGCGTGCTGTACGTCTGCACGATCTTCCAGATCGCCATGCGCGTCATCGGCCGGCCGCGGGCGTTCAGGAACAGCACGTCGGTCGACTGCCCGGAGCGGCGAAGAAGCGGGCGACACTCGGATGCGTACCGCCCGATCCAGGTCAGCGCCGATGAACCCACCGGCACAAGCCGCTCTTTTCTCCCTTTTCCATACACCCGAACAGTGCCGTCGTCCGCCTGGATGTCCGACCGCCTCAGGCTGAGAAGCTCCGAAACGCGGATCCCGGTCGCATACAGCACCTCCAGGACGGTCCGGTCGCGGAGCCAGAGATTGCGCACGTCCTTCGCCGTCGCTGCGGGCTGCTGCAGGATGCTGTCGACTTCCGCTGGTGGTCAGGACATCGGGGAGCTGCCGGGAGAGTTTCGGCGGATCGATTGTCTCGGTCGGGTTCGTATGTGCGGCGCCATCGCCGACGAGGAACTTGTGAAAGCCGCGGATGGCAGAGAAGCTCCGTGTGATGGAGCGGGGCGACAGCCCGCTCTTGCGGAGCGAGCGAAGGAACAGCGCGGTGTGCTCTTCGGACACCTGGTCGGGAGATGTCACCTGCGCATCTTCCAGAAACCGTACGTATCGGTCGAGGTCGAGGCGATACGATGCAATAGTGTTCGGTGACGCGTTCTTCTGCAGTTGCAGGTAGTGGAGATATTGCGAGGAGTACTGATTCACGGGGATTCGCAGGAGATCATTCCTGGCCGGGAGCGGGCATCGGTTCCGCGTCCTGGTCGTCGCGCCGCTGCACCGAGGAGGATGGGCGCCGCGCGCGCTTTCGCGGCTCGACGTCGGGATACTTCACGCGCGTGTGATAGATGCCGACCAGGACGTTCACAAACGCTTCCTTGACTTTCGTGATGTCCTGCAGCGTCAACGGACACTCGTCCAGCTCACCCTGCTCCACGCGCCGCTTCACGACGTCGTCCACAAGGTCGGTGATGCGCTGCGGCGTCGGTTCTTCGATCGTCCGGACTGCCGCCTCGATCGCGTCCGCAAGCATCATAATTCCGGTTTCGCGCGTCTGGGGTTTCGGCCCGGGATAGCGGTAATCCTGCTCCTTGATCTCGTCGATCTTTGTTTCGTCGTCGGACTGGCGCGCCACCTCCAGCGCCTTCGAGTAGAAGAAGTCCATCCGCGTGGTGCCGTGGTGCATCGGGATGAATTCGATCACCTCTTCCGGGAGCTTGTATTCGCGGGCCAGGGCCATCCCGTCCTTCACGTGGGCCGCGATGATGAGCGAGCTCATGCGCGGCGCAAGCTTGTCGTGCCTGCTCCGGGAGGTCTTCTGATTCTCGACGAAGTACGTCGGCTTGATAATCTTCCCGATGTCGTGGAAGTATGCACCGACACGCGCAAGCGTTGCGTTGGCTCCGATCGTTGCGGCCCCCGCCTCGGCCAGACTGGCCATGGTCATACTGTGGTGGTAGGTGCCGGGCGCCTTCTCGGCGAGCTGGCGGAGCAGCGGGTGGTTGAACTGCACCAGCTCCAGCAGCGTCAGGTCGGTCGTGAGGCGGAACGTCTTCTCAATGAAGATCAGCAGACCGTATGTCAGCACCGGAGAAATAATGGCGTTGGACGCGGCGAACGCCAGCTGCTGGAGGAGCAGGCCGAGCGGCTCGCTCCGCGCAAAACCCAGCGCGACGATCGCCAGCCCGTATCCCAGGAAGATGAAGCCCAGAGAGTGGAAGATCTGGGTGCGGTTCTTCATGTCCCGCACGGTGTAGACCGACAGCGCGCCAGCAACGAGCGAGGCCAGGGCGATGCCGTAATCGTTCCCCCAGATGCCGGCGACGATGAACGACAGGATCACTGTCCCGTAAAACCCGACGCGCGAATCGAAGAAGATCGTCAGGAGCATCGAGGCCGCGGGCACAATGATGAGGTACTCCACCGGCGCCTTGACATGCAGCATCCGGAGCGCCCAGGCGGCGGTCCCGGCAAGGAGCATGATCAGCGCAATCAAGGCGAGCTTTCGTGTCCTGCCGACGATGCGCTTTCTGAACAGGAACAGATAGATCCCGTAGAGCGTGACAAGGAGTGCGACGTGCAGCGCGGAGCCGATGATCTGGAGCGGCGTATCGGTGGCTGGACCCCGGTCCGCGCGCGCCCGGTTGTATGAATCGAGCTTCAGCTTGATCTCGGGCGTGATGCGGTCGTGCTCGGAGACGATGCGCTCGTTCTCCTGCACGAACCCGGTCGTGCGAGGAACGGCATCGACGGCGGCAGCGGCGGCAAGCGCTGTGGCGGTGTCGTTGAACACCAGGCTCGGCAGAATGTCCGTGATGATGATCTTGTAGGCCGGGCTGCGCAGGCCCGCTGACAGCCGGCCGTCGGCGTCCAATCGGCTATCGAGGCGCTCGGCGAGATCCCCGCGGTCCAGGAACCGGCTGAGCGGAACGATCTCTTCGGTCTTGCCGCGCCGGAGGGCAATGTCGGTCCTCTCGAGCTGCGTCTTCGAGCGGTCGAGGACTCCTGTCTGAAGAAATTCTGTCCCGATCGCGGCAACCGTGCTTTCAAGGACCGCCAGTCGCCCGCGGACGTAGGCTCCGCGCAGATCCCGCCACTCCTGATCCGTGAACCGCACATCGAGGCCGGAGCTCGAGGCGCTGAAGGCGAGCGTATCTCCCGCAGGAATGCGGAGCGTAGAATCCAGGCGAGAGAATACTCGTGCGATTGCGGCGCGATAGCGCGCCGGTGCGGTCGAATCGCGTTCGAAGACGGAATAGACGGAACGGCGCGCTTCAGCCACGTCCTGCGCGTACTCCTGCTCGTCGCGGTTGATCGGAAAGGAGAAGGGGGCGATAAGGTCGCGCTGGGCCCAGATGGCCCCGACGCGCGCATCGACTTCGATCTGTTCTCCCCGGGGGAACATCAGGCCGAGAAGGACGATCAGCCCGAGGGCGATGCTGAGCTTGGCCGCATCAGACCTGACGAGGTGCAGGCCGCGAAAGCGGCGGCCCAGAGCGAGGAGGGGATATTCATCGGCCATGCGGACGGGCAGACATTATGTAAACAAATAAACTAAGAACGCGCGCCAGAGTCAACCAATCAGAAGCGCGAAGCCCCGTCATGCTGACGCGGGACGGGGCTCCGGATGCCAATGCATCAGAACCTGACACGCTCAGTTGTTCTTCGCCCCCTGATTCACCCACTCGGTGACGATGCTGATGTCCTCGTCCGACAACGGCTTCACCGGCTCCTTCTTCCGCTTCTTGCGGGGATCGAAGGGCATCCGGTCGCCGAACGGGGGGTTCTCCAGAAGCTTCTGCACGAACACGCTCTCCAATGCCTTCCCCGGCTTGACCGAATCCCCGTGTTTCCCACCTTTCATCAGCAGATCATACGAGTCGAGCGAAAGCTCGCTCGGATTGAACTGCTCCTCCGCATGGCACGGCATGCAGTTCTTGCTGATGATCGGGACGACGTCTTTCGAGAATGATACGGGCGGGCGGACCTTCGGGGTATCCACTTTTTCCACGCCCTTCTCCTGCGCCACCGCGGCAACCGCCCAGCCCACCACGAGCAGCGCCAACACACACCAACGATGACGTTCTCTCAACGCTCCCTCCCTTACAGGTAAAAGTGAAGCATGATGTGAAACTCGTTGTTGGAGTAGTTCTCCGGCTCCTCCACGATCACACGATACATCGGACGGACCTCGACGCCGCTCACGGGGAAGAATTCCACCCCGAAACTGTAGCGCGACATCGCGCCATCCTTCACGTCCTTGTCCGGATCGTAGAAATCGTAAGCGACCTTCAGGTCCACGCCCGGCGTGACGACGTAGTTGGCCTCGGCGTATGCCACGTAGCCGGTGACGGTCCCCGACGGATATTTCGTCTGGATCATGTCCCCCTCGCCGAACAGCGTGAAGTCTCCGATGCTGAACGACCCAACGCCGCCGAAGAGATTCTGCGTCACGTCGCCCGAGGTCGTCGTCCCGAACATGTTCGCCCCCAGGCCGAGATGCATGTCTGTTCCCAAGCTCGAAGAGCCCGTCGGCCCTGACCAGGTACGCCTTGCTGTTCCCCGTTGCGGCGCCGAAGCCGTCCTGCGCGTTGTACACCCCTGCAAACGCGGAGAACCAGCCGGGCGATACTCCCGCCTCGAGGCCCGTCAGCTCAGGCCGCGGGCTGGATTCCGGACTGAACCCCGTGTAGTGGCGGATGTAGGCCGTATGGTCGTCGAGGCGCGTCCCGAAGTTCGGGACAAACTTTCCGACCTTCACGTGCCCGGCGGCCGGCAGCTGGGATACCATGCCGAACAGCTCAAAGCCACTGTAGAGGCCCTTTTCGAAATAGACGTTGACCCTCTTGGCGAGCTTGAAGTTGAGGTACAGATCCCCCTGCATCTCCCAGAAGGCGTTGCTGTTCTTCCCGGACGAGCCGCCGGTGTCGGGAAGCTGCACGTAATAATAGAGTGTCCGCACGTCCACGCCCACGCCCACGAAGCTCGTGAGGAGCGTCGTAAAGTCTTCGATCTCCATGTCCGTGCCCCACTCCGGAACCGGGAGCGTTTCCCGACCGTACTGCGCGCCAAACATCTGACGCATGCCGGCGCCGGACGGGTTCACGTGACACGACTGGCACTTTGCGCCGGTTCTGCTCGAAAACCGCGGCAGGGCGCCAGCCTGGTTGAGCATGAACAGCACACCAACCACAACGAGAGAAAGACAACGAAGCAGCACGCGCATGATCGTCCCTTTCGGTCCTGGAGGTGGAAGTCACGACACGGGAGGCAGGGAAATATAGCTACCCCCCGTGTGTGATTCAACACAACGACCGCTAGTTATTCAGCGCGCCCTGATCGATCCAGGTACGGATGGTCGCGATACTCGCGTCCGGCAGGAACGGACCGCCCTGCGGCATGCGGGCGCCGAACGGCGGGTTCGGAGAAATCTTCTTCACGAGGATCGAGCCGGCCCCGTCGCCAGGCACGATGGCCGGTCCACGGTTGCCGCCTCTGAGCAGGTCGGCTACGGTTTCCACCGTCAGCCCGCTTGTGCCGCCGTGGCAGCCAGTGCAGCCGTGCTGCACGAGCAACGGGTGGACATCCTGCGAGAAGGAGACCTGTGGCGTCCCCGCACGAACCGTCACTCCAACGACATTCGAGTTCGCGGAGATCCCGCCGGCCGTCACGGCGCGCACACGGTAGAAGTAGCGCGCTCCTGTGGCGAGTCCGGTGATCGTGAGGGAGGTCGCAATTCCGGCGTCGCGGTTGTTGTAGCCGGGGAGGAACGAGCCGAACAGCGAATCCTGAGAGACGTCGAGGCGATAGCCCGTGGCCCCGCTGACGGCGCTCCACCTTGCGGTGAAGCTTGAATCGGTGACGCCCGTCGGCGAGCCGGCGGTGGGGACGCCGGTGTCGGGCGGAGCAGCGGGGTCGGTGCCCGAATCACTGCACCCCGCTGCCAGCAGCATCAGTCCGGCCATTGCTGCCAGAAGCGGGGACGCAGACGTCGACCCGGCGGAGGATCGAACGATGAACATGTGTAGTGCCTCCGGTTATTTGAGTATGAGCATGCGTTTCGTGAGCGATGGGCCGCTGCCCGCATCCAGCCTGTAGAAGTAGACACCGCTGGCAAGTCCGCGCGCGTCAAAGGTCGCCAAGGTAGGTCCCGGCCGGGCGCACGTCATCAACAAGTGCCGCTACCTCCTGCCCGAGCAGACTATACACCTTCAGCGACACCCGACCGGACTCTGGAACCTGGAAGCGGATCGAGGTTGAGGGATTGAACGGATTCGGATAATTCTGGTCCAGTGAAATCCCTGACGGCAGTTCGTCCGCGATCGGTGCGACGGACGTCACCGCAGTCCGCACCGAAGCGCACCTGTCCGCGGATCTCTCCTCCCGGGTGGGCGGTCGTATGGAAGTTCGCATAGATGTGACCTGCCAGCAGGGAATCCACAAGCGCCCGGGTCAACGGCTGTGACGGGCTGTTCGTGGACCAGTTGTCCGCGATCGTCGCCGATGCGGGATCGGTCGCCCCTGCGATGTTCCTCACCACTGGCCCGTTCGCTCCGGCCGGCGCCGCATGGAAATGCCCGCCGATCGAGAGTGGACCTGTGAGATCAAAGTACGTAATTGTATATTCAATGTCCTTCCGCTCCGCATTCAAGACCAGGGACCCGGCCCCACGCCCCGCAGTGGCAACAGCGGGGACCTCCTGATCGCCGTCAAGCAGAATTGCGAACCCGACACCGGTTGTGAGATGCACCTGATCTCTGATCTCGCCGCCAGGATTCGCGGCCGTGTGGAAGTTCACGTAGATCCTCCCGGCCAGCAGCGACTCCACCAGCGCAACGGTCAGCGGTTGGGAATCGGTAGTGGTCCATGTCCCCGCGTACGTGGCTGAGGCAGGGCCGCCGCCTGCGGCGAACCCCCGCACGACCGGTCCATTCAGACCCGCGTCACCGGCATGAAAATGCCCGCCGGCACTCAACGGCCCCGTCAGGCCGAAATACGTGATCTCGTAGCGCAACTCATTCCGGGCATCGTTCAGCGTGAATGAGCCCGTCCCCTTCCCGTCCGCGGTCACCGTGCCGGGCTCGTTGGAGGATTCGAGCCATGAGAAGAAGCTCGTGCCGCCCTGCAGGTCCAGCTGCCCTCTGATCTCCCCTCCCGGGTTCGCGGTGGTGTGGAAGTTCACATAGAAGCGTCCCGCGATGAGCGAATCCACGAGCGCCGGCGTGAGCGGCGTGCTGTCCGTGGACTTCCAGGTTCCCCTTGATGGCATCCGATGCCGGGACTGCCGCCCGATGCGATTCCAAGCGCCACCGGTCCCGATACGCCGCGGGCGCCCACGTGAATGTGGCCCCCGGCAGTGAGCGGACCGCTCAAGTTTCGGTAGGTCAGATAGTACTCCAGCTGTGATCGATCAGGAGAGAGGACAAACACGCCCGTCCCCATGGCATCGGTCGTCACGGGATTCGGCTCCTGCGCCCCGGAGAGGCTGGCGGCGAAGTGCAGGCCTGTCGCAAGCGTGACCTGTCCGCGGATCTCGCCTGCCGGGTTGGCATTCGTGTGGAAGTTCACATAGACCCGGCCGGTGAGGAGCGACTCAATAAGTGCCGGAGTGAGCGGCTGGGCATCGGTGCTCCGCCAGACTCCGCTGACAATCCCCGAGGGCGCCGCCCCCGCCTCTGCGATAACCCGCACGACGGCGCCATTGATTCCCGGGGACCCCACGTGGAAATGCCCACCCACCGAGAGCGCACCCGTCAGTCCCTGATAGGAGATGACATACGCAAGTTCGGTGAAGGTGTCATTCAGCGTGAACGAGCCGGATCCGATCCCGTGACGGCGGAGGGCGGCACGCTCTGCCCGGCGTTCAGCGTTGCCGAAAAATGAATCTGAGCATTCGCCAGACCGGCTCCCGTGAGCATGAGAGTGGCCAGCGCAAGGACGTATCGAAATGGATTCATGACTGCCTCTTTCTGTGATTGCGATGCATAGATTACGCCGACCGCTTCATGGTCTTGATCTTCAGCGCGGCGTACAGCGGACAGAACCCCATGGCGCTGGTTGCAAGAAACACGACCGCGAGGATTCCGAGGATCACGGCGAGCGTGCCAGTGACCTGTCCTCCGATGATCAGGACCCCGATGGCCAGCCCGACAAGCGTCCGGATGACGCGGTCTGCCGAGCCCATATTCTTGTTCATGACTGCTCCCGTTGAGGTACGTGTGATTGCAGGTGTTTCGGATGCGTCAGCAATCGTGCCGACGCCCGTTTAGTCGTTGTCGCCGTCTCTATCATCGTCGGGGAAGGCTTTGTCAAACGAACCCTTGATATTGTCTTCGATTATCCGCGCGTCGTCCGCGCGAAGCGGATCGAGCGCGCCCGCAGGGCCCTGGAACCATTGCGCGACGTTGACGACCATCGTCAGATTTGTGGTCCGGTCTTCTGAAACGACGAGCGGCGGCTGGATGACAACCTCCTGGTCAGCCGATTCGCCGGAGCGGAAGAGGAAGGGCGCGCCCGACGATGTGCCCCTGACGACCGTTGAATACCGTTCATTGCCGCTGGACCCTGTGCGGAAGTCCGGATCCGAGATCTGCTCGAAGTCTTCAGGCTTATGAAGCTTGAAGCGCACCCGGTCGTACGTACCGGGCTGAACCTCCTGCGCAACGACTTGCGTGAGGCCGCCCGTTAGGTTGAGCGTCACGACGATCGAGCCCGTTGCGACATCAGCCGAATCGTCGGAGAGTGCCGAGTGAAACGTAATGGCCTTCAGCAGGATCTTGGCCGATGAAACCTCGACCCCTGTGGAGGAGACTTTTCCCGCCGCTCCTGCTCCGGTGGTCAGGCTGACGGTGACCGTGGGCTTCTGCGGCGCCATGGCCTCGTCCTGACAGCCGGCGAGAAGTGGCGCAAGCGCAACCGCAACCGTCAGTGGGGCAATGAATCGCGCTGGTGACATTCGGGTCCCTCCATGAATTTGGTAGAACGCGCAGTGGCGCACTTGATATGCCGGTGGTATTTCAAGCCCCGTGCCACGGCGGGAAACCCGCAGGGAGGCGGAATACCGATGACAATGGAGCGTTCTTGTGGGGCCCGAGGGGGAGCAGGGAATTCATGCCACACCCCGGGTGAGGAGGCGGACAGCTGGATGTGGCGTGCATGCCACAACGGGGAGAGACTCAATGCAAGCCACGACGGAGCTCGTAGGAGGCCGGGGCGTGGCCTTCGGGAGCCTGGGCTGAAGCGCGCAGAAGGCTGCGGCTGCGCTTACGCGCGATATGCGGCCGGGTCGATCGAATGCTCGGCGAGTTTGCGGTAGACGGTCTTCCTGTCCACCTCCATCAGCCGCGCTATCTGGTTGATGTTGCCCTTATGCTCCCGCATGAGACGGAGCAGATATCGCTCCTCCGCGACGCGCACAATCACTCCGAGATAGTCGCGGTACGGAACATCGAGGCCGGGGACGGCGGGCTGTTCATCCCCCGCGAGCACGTGATCGGCGGTACCGGGAAGTTCGAGGTGGGTGATCGTGTCCCCGGGCGTCTTGAGCAGCGCACGTTTGATCAGGTTTTCGAGCTCGCGGACATTCCCGCGCCAGGGATATGCAACCATCTCGCCGATGACGTCAGGACTGATGGAGGTGACGCGCCCACCCGCAAGCTGAGCGTGAAGCCGGAGGAAATGTTCAGCAAGCAACGGGATGTCCTCCACGCGTTCGCGGAGCGGAGGCAGCGTGATCGGAAAAACATTCAGACGGTAGAAGAGATCTTCGCGGAAATCCCCCGCAGGCAACCATCACGTCAAGGTTACGGTTGGTCGCTGCCACGACGCGAGTGTCAACGGTGACGGTTTTCCCTCCCCCGACACGTTGAAAGGTCTTCTCTTGCAGGACCCGGAGAAGTTTCCCCTGCACCGCTGCCGGCATCTCTCCGATCTCATCCAGGAAGAGGGTCCCCGTGTGCGCCTCTTCGAACTTCCCTGTTCGCTGCCTGTCCGCCCCCGTGAACGAACCCCTTTCGTGGCCAAAGAGCTCGCTTTCGAGCAGCTGTTCCGGCAGCGCCGTGCAGTTCACGGCAACGAACGGGCTCGACGTCCGGTCTACTGTTGAAGTGCAGTGCCCGTGCGACGAGCTCCTTCCCGGTGCCGCTTTCGCCAAGGATCAACACTGTCACGTCCGTGTCGGCAACCTGTGCGACCTGGGTGATCACGTCCCGCATCACGCTGCTGCGCGAGACCATCCCGCCCAGACTGTACTTCGTCTGGACAACGTCGCGAAGCGATTTGAGCTCCCGCTCTTGACGCTGCTGGTCCAGCGCGCGCCGGATCTTGATCAACAGCTCGTCGTTGTTGGACGGCTTGGTCAGGTAGTCGGTGGCGCCGAGCCGCATGGCTTCGACGGCCGTCTGGATGGAACCGAATCCCGTCACCATGATCACAGGCAGATCAGGCCACTGCTGCTTGACGCTGCGAAGAAGGTCGATGCCGCTTCCGCTCCCCATCACAAGATCGGAAAGGAGCAGATCGCATCGCTGGGCAGCGAGGATATCGAGCGCTTTCGTGACGCCGTCGGCCAGCGTCACCTTGTAGCCCTCGTCCTCGAGCACGGTGCGGGTCGCCAGCCGGAAAGCTCCGTCGTCATCCGTCACGAGGATGTGTTCGTTCAGGCGTGCGTTAGTGTTTGTCATCGTGCGCGTCTCCGGACGGTAGCGTGATCGTGAACCGTGTTCCCTTGCCGGCTGTGCTCTGGACGGTGATCGCGCCGCCGTGCTGGTGAACAATTCCGTGCGTGACCGACAGGCCAAGGCCGACCCCGCTTACCTCTTTCTTTGTTGAGAAAAAGGCGTCGAAAATGCGATCGAAGATGTTCAGGAGGAATGCCTGTGCCGGTGTCGTCCACATGGACCACGAAGTTGTTTCCCTCCGCCCGCGCCCCGATCGAGATCGTCCCACCATGCGGCATCGCATCCCGCGAGTTCAGAAGAAGATTCAGGAACACCTGCTTCAATTTGTCCCTGGATCCGCGGACTGCAGGGAGTCCGGGGCCCGCCGATACGTCGATCGAAATACCCTGCCCCGCGAACGATTCCCGGTACATGCGAACAACGTCTTCCACGAGGTCCATCACATTCACCGGTGAGCGCTCCACCTGAACCGGAGCGCCGCGGTACATGTCCAGCATCTGCCGCGTCAATCCCGCAAGGCGGTTCACCTCGTCCAGCGCCACCGACACCAGCTCGTGCACAGGATCATCGGGGCGGATCTTCCGGAGCGACGAGGACAGGAGGCTCTGGATGTTATGGACGGGGTTATTGATCTCGTGCGAAAGCTGGGCGGTCAGCGTGCCAGTCAGCGCGAGACGTTCGCTGCGCACGAGGTCTTCCTGTGTCCTGCGCAGGCGTTCGAGTGCCTCTTCGATGTCACGGTTCTTCCGCGACAGCTCCACGGTTGGCGTGATCGAGCTCACCGATCTTCTGCCTGAGCGAGAGACGCATGTCGTCGAACCTTGCTGCAAGGAACCGGAGCTCGTCTCCCGCATCCGACTCCTGCGCCGCCCGGGGGGTGGCGGACTCGAGGTCGCCCTTGCTGATCGCGCGGGTGGCCGCAACCAGCCGGTCCACCGGCCTGGTGACGAACCGCGTGAACATGAACGACGAGACAAAGATGACGAGCCCCGTGAATCCCAGGAAGATGAGGAGCGACCGTGTCCAGTTCGCCCTGGTCGCCGCGGTCATATCTGCAAAGGAAACGCTGAGGTCTGCCGCGCCGAGCGTGTAGCCCAGGGGGACAGCATGGCACTCCTGGCAGGTCTTTGTCGCAGTGAATGGGATGACACCTCGGAACCGATCGCCCTCCCGAACGAACTCGGGGGTTCCGCTCTCCAGTGCCTTCCGTGTCATCGGGTCGCGCGCACCGATGTCGACGAACCGGCGGCTGGTGGCGGCCTTCGGCACCGCAGGCTGCGCTTCCTTGCGCAGCCGGAGATCATTCACCACGAGCCGCACCGTCTCGAACCGCTCGATGGTGTTCACCCGCTCGATAAACGCAGTATCGACTTCCAGATTCGTCACCATCATGCTGACCAGGGATTCCCGGAGGATGTCGGCATGGGTGTGGGCGGACAGCTGTGCCTGCCCCACCATTTCGCGCTCCTGGAACCGGTTCTGGAGGAGCACGCTGACTGAGATGAACAGGAGGAACAGGGGGAGAATCCCCAGGAGGATCTTCCGGGAGAGCGGCAGACGTTGCAGAATGCGCATGGAACGGCCGGTAATTGGTGGACGGCGACAGGCAGATTCGGCTCAAGGTACCTGTTTGACGAAAGAGAATCAAAAAACCGCCTTCTTGAACCTCCACAGCCGGATGCCTATATTGTATATTCGATGTGCGTTTCACATCGCACGCTGATGACGCTCAAGCTCCTCGACACTCTCTCTGCTGGCCGCACTGGACTCCGCCTCCCGCGGACAGCTGAAGCAGCGCGACGATCTCGGCGTATTGCTTGACCTGGGGGCGCTCCCCGGAGCAGTCTGCCATCACTCGTCGACCTGGCATTTCGCTCGAAATTCCTGACGCGCACATTCGGCATCATGCAGAGGATCGGCCGCGAAGGGAATGGTTACGACAGGCTGGAAACGGAATTCGCCGTCAACATGGACGCGGCCCGCGGCCATCTGCGCTCACTTCTTTCCGGTGCCCCGGACAACATCCGAGACCGCTTCTCTTCCTCATACCTCGCATTGACCCCCGGCGGGCTCAGCAACCTGATGGCGCTCCTGGGCGACCTCGCGTGGTACAAGAACTGGCTCCTCGACAGCAAGCAGGCGCGCGCATGACGGACAATCGCCCGGACGCCAGGCTGCAGGACCGCGTCTTCCGGTTGGCGCTGGTCGTCCTCCTGATGGCAACCATTGTGTGGTTCGGCGCGAGCATCATGCGCATGATGCTCTGGAGCGAGCTGTTGAAGCCGGGCACGCTGCAGTTCGAGGACTATATCGCCCCCGAGGCGGAACGTGAGATCTACCGGCTGCTCTCGATGGCCTCGGCCTACGCCATCGGCGGATACGTGCTCGTCATCATGAGCAGCGCCGTGGTGCTCGCCACCTCTCCCCTGCGGCCAAAAGAACACGGCTGGCTTATGCTGAGCGCCCTCCTCCTCTTTCTCTTCGTCCCCGTCGAGGTGTACACCGCGTATCTCGATCTCAAGATGATCTACATGGAATTCTACACGGCGGAGGCCCGCGCCTCGTTTCGCGAACTCTTTCTCGCCCGCGTCGGCGCCCTCGCCGGCGCCCCCTTCATCGCACAGCTCTGCTACATCACCATCATCGCGGTGGTGGTATTCCAGCCGTTCCGAAAACGTTTTGCGTCAGCGCCATGAAAGCCGAGGAAATCATCGAAGAGCTGCAGGATGTCGCCAGGCAGATCGGCATCACCGTCCGGTTCGAGAAGGGTGATTTCGAGGGCGGATACTGTGTGCTGCGGGATCAGCACCTCGTGCTGATCAACAGGCGGCTCATGCCCTCGCGCAAAGCCTCCACACTGGCGCTCGCGCTGCAGAACATCGGCCTGGAGACGATCTTCCTGAAGCCTGCCATCCGCCAGTTCATCGAAGACGAGGCAGTGAAAGCCTCGCGGGAGGCGCGATGATCAAGGCCGTGATTTTTGACCTCGACAATACACTCGTGGATTTCATGAGCATGAAGCGGCAGGCCATCGATGCCGCGATCCAGTCGATGATCGACGCGGGGCTGAGGCTGAGCCCCGGCGCCGTCCGCGAACGCATCGACGCGATCTACAAGGAGCGGGGCATCGAGTTCCAGAACGTCTTCGACCAGCTGCTCTACGATGTCTTCCAGAAGGTCGACTACAAGATCCTCTCCGCTGGCATCGTTGCATACCGCCGGGCCCGCGAGGCGGCGCTGGTTCCGTATCCGCATGTGAACATGACGCTGCTCGCGCTCCTGAAGCGCGGGATCAAGCTCGCCGTGGTCAGTGACGCGCCCAGCCGGGAGGCGTGGCTCCGCCTTTGCTACCTGAACCTCCAGCACGCATTCGACGTGGTCGTCACGTTCGAGGACACTGGCCAGCACAAGCCGAGCTCCGCGCCCTTCCTCAAGGCGCTCACCGGCCTGGGAGTCGAGGCGCACGAGACTCTCATGGTCGGCGACTGGCCGGAGCGGGACATGGTGGGGGCGGCAACCGTCGG
This sequence comes from uncultured Ignavibacteria bacterium, assembly GCA_963701735.1. Lineage (GTDB taxonomy): Bacteria > Bacteroidota > Ignavibacteria > UBA10030 > UBA6906 > CAWABB01. The sequence continues at coordinate 230,732 of CAVPBI010000002.1, forward strand.
CATCACCACCGTGTTCGCCCGGTATGGCGATACGTTCGGGACGATCCATTCCGGGGCAAAATACGACGTCAACGACATATCCGAGCTTCTGACTGTCATCGACAGGGAAAACGGGGTCCCGGGGGGCATCCGATGATCAAGGGGATCGGCGTCGACATCATCGAGATCGATCGTATCCGTCGCCTGGCAGATGACAGCGGAGAGAGGTTCCTGCAGCGGGTGTTCACCGAGGGCGAGCTCCGGTACGCCGCCGGAAAGCACCATCAATACCAGCACCTCGCGGCACGCTTCGCCGCCAAGGAGGCGGCGAGCAAGGCGCTGGCCACCGGATGGTCCGGGGCTTTCCGCTGGACGGACGTCGAGGTGGTCAACGACCCCACGGGCCAGCCGCGCATCGTGCTCCATGGCGAGCTCGAGAAGCTGCTGGCCGGCGCCACCGTCCATGTCACCATCTCCCACTCGGATTCCCACGTCGTCGCGATGGTCGTCATCGAGGAACCCCGGCCGTGAGGATGAGCATCTACGGGAAGATGGTGCTCGGGTTCGGCGTCATCATTCTGGTGCTGGTCCTCGTCAACGGGTCCATCCTGTTCCAGCTGCGGGAGTTTTCCGACACGGTTCGCCTCGTGCTGGCCACGAACGTCCGCACCATCGAGGCTGCCCGCCAGGCGCGCACGCTACTGGCCGAAGAGGAGGGGAATGCCCGGAAACTCCTTGTCACCGGCGACACCCTGTACAGGGCTCTCTTTGCCGACGTCGCCTCGCTCTCCCGGCCGCTCATCGATTCCGTCCTCCCATCGGTCTCGCCGCCTCGCGAACATCCGACGCTCAAGGCCATCGCCGCGTCCCATCGGACGCTCTGCGAGTCTATCATGAACCCTGCGATGCCGCCGGGCAAGGGACCGGCCCCGGGCCTGTGGGAAGCGGCGGTCGTTGATACGATCGCTCGGCTTCAACTGTCGCTGGACGGAGTGATCGCGCGGACGCGCGAGGACATGAACCGCTCGATGACCGAGCTCGAGGCGAATACCGGGAGAGCGCTGGAACGCGCGGCGTACCTGACCATCGGGGCGTTGCTCGGCACGCTGCTCGTCGCGCTCATCATCACGCGCACCATCACCCGCCCGCTGAAGGCCCTGCAGGCGGGGACGCGCCACGTTCTCGAGGGAGTCCATGTCCCCATCCGGGTCTCCTCCAGAGACGAGATCGCCGGCCTTGCCAACGACTTCAACGACATGAGCGAGCGGCTGAAACGGAGCAACGAACTCCGGACGGAAATGCTGCAGCAGATCTCGCATGAGATTCGGAGTCCGCTGCAGTCCATGTACGCTGCATACTACCTCCTCTCCAAGCAGATCGCGGGCCCGATCACGGACGAGCAGCGCAAGGTGATCGGCAACATCAAGAACAACATCGACCGCATTTCGGATTTCAGCACGCACTTCCTCGACCTCGCAAAGATCGAAGCGGGCGTGATGCCGTTCGCCCCCGAGACAGTCAACCTCGCCGACGCGATCGCCCCGGCCGTAGAGAACGCCCTGCTCGTCGCGCGTGAACAGAACATCACCCTCACGCTGGAGGCCACAGAGACCCCCCGGGTGACAGTCGACCCCGGCAAGATCGAGCAGGTCGCGACGAATTTTCTGACCAACGCCCTGAAGTACACGCCCGAAGGCGGAACGATCACCGTCCGCGTCGGCCCCTCCGGACTCGGGACGCAGCTCACCGTCACCGACTCCGGCGTGGGAATCCCGCCGGAGGACGTGCCAAGACTCTTCACGAAGTTCTTCCAGGCAGCGAATTCAGGACAGACGGGGAGGAAGGGGACCGGTCTCGGGCTCGCCCTCGTACGGGCGATCGTAGAGCAGCACGGCGGCAATGTCCGCGCGGAAAGCGTGCTCGGCTCGGGCTCGACATTCACCGCCGAGTTCCCGCCGGCAACTATCAGCCAGGAGGAATCGGCCTCATGACGGCATCACTGCACTATTCGCCGGCAGTCATCCTGTGCTGCGTATTGTTGGCAGGCTGCGCGCCGTCGAAGGACACTGGCTCGGCAGAAGGCGACGCCGAGGCGGTCCTGGCATTCGCCGAATCGCTCGAAGCCGATTCTCTGCTCGACCAGGCGACGGCCCAATACGCGATAATCGCGGAGCAGTTCCCGACGGCTGACGTCTATCCGCTGGCCGTCCGACGGGTAGCGTTTCTGTACGCTCATCCCGACAACCCCGCCCATAACGACACACTGGCGTTACGGTGGATGAGGATCTACAATCCCCTGGCGCGCACCCGGGAGGAGCGGCAGGAGGTCGGCGTGGTCACAACCCTGATCCAGCAGAATATGACGCTCCGTGAGCAGCTGGGCCGCGAATCCGCTTCCGGCGACAGCCTTGCGACGCTTCTCCGCAGACAGGGTCGCCGCGTCAGGGACCTCGAAACCGAATTGCAGCAGGTCAACGACGAGCTCCGCAAACTCAAGGAAGTCGATGTGCGCACGTCCCGGACACGAAAGAAGTGAGCCCCGTCGCATGATCTTCGGGTGGCGGCAGGGCTTGCGCCGCCGATCCAGCCGTCCCTCCGGGGGGCGGTTTGCAACTCAGACCCGGATTCTGTAAGTTCTTCTCGATTACGTCACGGCGCGTGAGGAACCATGAAGTCGCTCGGCATCAAGAAGCTGTACTACTCCATCAGCGAGGTCAGCAAGATCACCGACCTCGAGCAGTATGTCCTCCGCTACTGGGAGTCGGAGTTCGACGAGCTGAAGCCGGCGAAGAACCGGGCGGGAAACAGGATCTACACAAACCGTGACATCAAGCTGATCCTGTACATCAAGAAGCTGCTGCGCGACGAGCGCTACACTATTGAGGGGGCAAAGCAGGTCCTGAAGAGCTACGCTCCCGATACCGGTCTGGGCGAGCAGCTCGAGCTGATTAACCAGCCGAAGGCCCGGACAAAGATCAAGGACGAACAGCTCCGGTCCGACGTGACCGAAGTGAAGACCTTCCTCGAAGACCTGCTGAAGAAGCTGAACTGACCGCAGCACCAGCTTGCACACATGCCAGCGGGGCCGCCCATCGGACGGCCCCGCACTTTCTTTCAGACCCACAGTCGCCGGGCGCTCCGGCGCTACACCGATCCCTTTCTCAGTGGCATGACCCGCCGTGAGGTGCGGCTGGTGAGGGAGCTGCGGGGCTCAGATAGGGAATCCCCAGCCCGAGCCCCCGCACGATCAGCAGCACACCGAGCAGTACTCCGAGCCACGGGAGCAGTGCGACCAGCTTCGCCCTGAACGCGTTCGGCAGCCTGTATCCCGCCAGCGACAATCCCAGCATGATGGGCACGGTGCCCATGCCAAAGCCCGACATGAACATGGCCCCGCCAGCCTCGGAGCCGGTCGTCGCCGCCCCGGCGAGCGCCGCCACAACGAACCCGCACGGGAGAAATCCGTTCAGCACGCCCACCAGAAACAACGCGGACAACGACCGGCGTCGGAACAGCGAGCCCAGCGCGTCCGTCACCCGCCTCTGCATTGCATCAGCTCCGGGAACGCGGGGAAGGAACCGGCGTGCGGCCGCAGGCACGAGAGACGTGATGATCAGGAATGCGCCGAGAACAATGGAAAGGGCCTGTTGGTATCCGAGAAGACGCGATGCCTCTGCCGATGGCGCCGACCACGAGGCCCAGCAGTGCGTATGTCACGATACGACCGCCGTTGTAGGCGAGTCGACCTGCGAGGAGCGGCCATGCGGTCTTCCCGCCCGTAGGCAGCGCAAGCGCGATGGGCCCGCACATCCCGGCACAATGCACGCTTCCCATGATGCCGACAAGAAACCCCGATACGATCTCCATCACGGAGCCCTCAGTTCAGAACGATCTTTGCCTCTTCATAGTACTGCGCTCCGCCGGCGAGCCATTCGACCTTCACCGTCCAGAGCCCGGGCTGCAGCCGCGGTGATTCAATACGCATCGTTCCGGACGAGTCCAGGCTAAGCGGCGCGGCGAAATCCATTGTGCGGTCAGACGGACGGTAGAGCGTCACGGTTCCGTTCACCTCACCGGACCCGGCGATCCCCGGGATCATGATCGTCACGCCGCCGGTCGTTCCATTCACCGTCATCAGGGCGCCCGAGGATCGCGCACGCTGGATGCTCTGAATCCGCCCCTCGTACTCGAGCCCCCGCTGGTAGTAGTCGTCCGCGACCAGGTCGGTCGGGCTCGAGAGCGCGATCCAGATCATCACTGCCAATCCCACGCCAAAGATCCCGAACGCGATCACGATCCCGGTTCCCCAGTGCGATGTGCGCGACGCGCTCATCGCTGCACCCCGGGGCCGAGAAACGAAGTGTGAATGGTGTGGAGCTTCTTCCCGTCCGCGTACACGCCGACGGTCAACGGTGTGCTCAGGCCCGCGAGCTGCTCGCGCTGCAGCAGGATCAGCAGCTTCGATTCCGCAATCCCCTGTGGCTCCGCCGCCAGGTCACCGCCCATGACCTCGATCTGCCCTTCCGTCCCCTCAAGCATGAACGTAACGGGCACCTTCATGAATGTCTTGTTCAGCACCTTCACGTCGTATACGTTGCTGACCCTGCCGTCCGGGCGGTCCTGATAGAACATCCCCGGGGTCCGGAGAACCGTCACATCGACCTCGCTCCGATTGCCAAGCAGAACAGTGAGGACGGTCAGGAGGAGAAGCAGCACCACCGAGTATCCGATGACGCGGGACGTCCAGAGGCGCGACTTGCCGGTGGCGATCGCCGCTGGCGGAGTCGTACCGCACAAGCCCGCGGGGCTTTCCGATCTTGTCCATCACGGTGTCGCAAGCATCGATGCATGCGGTACAGTTCACGCATTCCAGCTGCGTGCCGTTGCGGATGTCGATCCCTGTCGGGCAGACCTCCACACACTGGTCGCAGTCAATGCAGTCGCCCTCCGTGCGATCAACACCCCGGCGCAGCTTGCCCCGCGGCTCACCGCGCCGAGAGTCGTACGCGATCACGATGGAGTTTCTATCGAGCAGAACGCCCTGCAGCCTGCCGTACGGGCAGACCAGGATGCACGCCTGCTCGCGAAACCAGGAGAAGATCCAGTAGAACACCGTGCTGAAGATAACCATCGCCGTGAGTCCGCCGATGTGCCTGGAGGGCGGGTCGGTCACGATCGTCCAGAGATGATCGGTCCCGATAATCCAGGCGAGCAGGGTGTTGCCGATGATGAACGCCAGCACCGCATAGATGAGATACTTCGCGCCTTTGCGGAGAATCTTTTCGCCCCTCCACGGCGATTCATTCAGCCGTCGCTGCTGCCGGTGGTCCCCCTCGATCCAGTAGTCGATCTTCCGGAACACCATCTCCATGAACACGGTCTGCGGACAAACCCATCCACAGAAAAGGCGTCCGAAGACGACCGTGAAAAGAATGATGAAGACAATCGTTGTGATGAGCGCTATGGCGAGCAGATAGAAGTCGTGGGGGCCAAACACGGCGCCGAACAGGATAAACTTCCGTTCGATGACATTGAAGAGGAAGAACGGGTTGTCGTGCATGCGAACGAACGGCATGCCGAAGAGAAAGGCGAGCAGGAACAGGCTCAAGACCGTGCGCCACCGGTAATAGCGCCCCGTGGGCTGCTTGGGATAGAGCCAGTGCCGCTTCCCCTCCTTGCTGACGATCGTCATCGAATCACGGAAGCTCTCCGTGGCCTGACCAGGCTGCTCCTCCACACCCTCGGCCTTCACCGGTCCCTCGTCTCTGTCTCCCATCTATCCGGCTGCCTTTGTGGTATCGGTCGGAGCGGCATTCACGGCGGGCTCAACGTACAGCGTTCCCTCCTGCTGCTTGGCGTTCGGGGGGTTTGTTCCCTGCAGCGACAGGACATAGCTGGCGATTTCCTGCATCTGTTTTGGCGTAAACACCAGCTGCCAGCTGATCATGCCTTTTGCCGCCACACCGTTCTTGATGGTTGCATACACGTTAGTGATGGCACCCCCGTGAATCCAGAACTGGTCGGTGAGGTTGGGCCCCACCACGCCCTGCCCCTGGGGACCATGACAGGAGACGCAGTACTTGCCGAATGCTTCTTTGCCGCGCCCGAGGGCTTCCGGATCCGCGAGCGCCGCGAGCGCGTTCTCGTCGATCGCGCCTTCTTTCGCGATCATCAGCCGCCGCTGCAGATCCGCGTCGGCGACCTCCTGCCGGTACTCCTCGATCATGAGGGGCGAGCTCCCCAACACATGATAGCTCACCATGTAGATCGCGGCAAAGACGACCGTCCCCAGGAAGAGCGTTGTGAACCAGGGAGGTATCCGGTTGTCCAGCTCCCGGATGTTGTCGTACACGTGGTCGGGCATTTCGGCATTGGCGGTCTTCCCGGCGATCGCATAGCCTCGCAGGGAGGCCAACCTCGAGCCCATGCGCTTCCGATCCGTTTCCGGAAGTACAAGGATGAAGAAGAGAATTGCGATGATGATGATTGTCGTGGTCGCTGTAAGGTTCAGCGCGAAACTCGTGCCCGGATCCGCGCCCCCCGCCGCAAACGCGGCGCTGGAGGGTGCGATGGAAAGGCTCATCATCACCATACGTCGCAGGGTTGTCATAGTGTCATGTCCTTTCCGCGTACGCCGTCATCGTCGAACGGGAGCCGCTCAAGATGGTCGATCCGTTCCCTGTTGACGAGGAACACCCGGACGACAATCAGCAGGAAGGCCAGGACCGAGAGTACGAGCGACACTTGGCCGACATACTCCGAGCCGGTCAGGGATGAGAGATAGTGCGAGATCACGGTGGCTTGCCTCCTGTTACCGCTTCGTGCCTTTGATGTCGGTGCCCAGACGTTGCAGGTATGCAATGAGGGCGATGATCTCCTTCTGCGGATCCGCCGGCGCCCCGGCCTTGGTGATGTCCGTCGCGAGCGCCTCGCCTTGAAGCTTGAGGTCCTCAACAGCGCGCTCATCGTATCCGGCCGGGTAAGGAACGCCCAGCGACTGCATCGCCCGGATCTTTGCCGGCGTCGAACCGACGTCCAGATCCTGCGACAGCAGCCAGGGATACGGTGGCATGATGGATCCCGGCGACATGGAGGTCGGGTCGTTCATGTGGAGATAATGCCAGAGATTCGGAAACTTGCCGCCGACGCGATGGAGGTCAGGCCCCGTCCGTTTGGACCCCCAGAGGAATGGATGGTCGTAGACAAATTCCCCGGCTTTCGAGTACTCGCCGTAGCGCTCCGTCTCCGATCGGAACGGCCTCACCATCTGGGAGTGACAGTTGTTGCACCCCTCGCGGATGTAGATGTCCCGTCCCTGAAGCTCCAGCGGCGTGTACGGTTTCACGCTGGCGATGGTCGGGATATTGCTCTTCACGACGTAGGTGGGGATGATCTCGACCAGGCCGCCGATCAGGATCAGCACGAGCGCAAGCACAGTGAACTGCGCCGGTTTCCGCTCGATCCAGCGGTGGCGTGATTCCTTCGCGACCGTGGTGATCGGCCGTGAGCGGCGCGGCAGCAGCTTCGACGAAGGCCTCGAACTGTCCCCTGACGGGCCGTCTTGACCAGGTTATAGACCATCACCACGACGCCGGTCAGGTAGAGCGATCCCCCGAACGCCCGGATCATCCAGAACGGAATGATCTGGATGACCGTTTCCAGAAAGTTCGGATACTGGAGCGTTCCGAACTCGGTAAACTGTTTCCACATCAGGGACTGCGTCAGGCCGGCAGTGTACATGGCCACCGCGTAGAACACGATTCCCAGCGTCCCGATCCAGAAATGGAGATTCGCCAGCTTGCGGGAATAGAGCGTCGTCCCGTACAGCTTCGGCACCAGCCAGTAGAGCATCCCGAACGTGAGGAACCCGTTCCAGCCCAGGGCTCCGACATGCACGTGCGAGATGATCCAGTCTGTGTAGTGCATGATGGCGTTCACGTTCTTGAGCGACAGCGTCGGCCCTTCGAACGTCGCCATGCCGTAGGCGGTGACCGCAACAACCATGAACTTCAGCACGGGGTCTTCACGCACCTTGTCCCAGGCTCCCCGGAGCGTCAGCAGTCCGTTGATCATGCCACCCCAGGACGGGGCGAGCAGCATGATCGAGAAGACCGTGCCGAGCGACTGCGCCCAGTCCGGCAGTGCCGTGTAGAGCAGGTGGTGCGGGCCCGCCCAGATATAGATAAAGATCAGCGACCAGAAGTGGATGATGGAGAGCCGGTACGAGTAGACCGGCCGGTCAGCTGCTTTCGGGAGGAAGTAATACATCAGCCCCAGGAACGGGGTCGTGAGGAAGAACGCCACGGCGTTGTGCGCGTACCACCACTGCACCAGCGCATCCTGCACGCCGGCATACAGGGAGTAGCTCTTCATGATCGACGCGGGCAGCTCAAACGAGTTCACAATGTGCAGAACGGCAACGGTGACAATCGTCGCGATGTAGAACCAGATTGCCACGTACATGTGGCGTTCCCGCCGTTTGACCAGGGTACCGAACAGGTTGATGGCAAAAACCACCCAGACCAGCGTGATCGCGATGTCGATGGGCCATTCCAGCTCCGCGTACTCCTTGCTGGTCGTGAGTCCCAGCGGAAGGGTCAACGCGGCAGAGACGATGATGCCCTGCCAGCCCCAGAAGTGGATCCACCCCAGCAGCCTGCTGAACATCGGCGTCTTGCACAGGCGGGGAAGCGAGTAGTAGATGCCCGTGAAGACCGCGTTCCCCACGAACGCGAAGATCACGGCGTTCGTGTGCAGGGGCCGGATGCGGCCAAAGGTGAGGTACTGGAGGCCGGCGTTGAGCGAGGGGATGAACAGCTGGAAGGCGATGATGACGCCGACCAGCATCCCCACAAGGCCCCAGACGACCGTCGCGATGGTGAACGCGCGGACGATCGTGTTGTCGTATCGGAAGCGTTCGAGTTCCATGCGTTCCTTACGATAGATGATGATTCGAATCCCGCGGCGCGGGGTTCAGCTCGTCAAACAACATGCGTATGGATGGCGTCGATGCGGTCGTCGTACTGCCCCGAGCGAACCGCCCAGAGGAACGCGAGGAGAAATCCTCCCGCGAGCATCAGGCTGGCTCCGATCATGACGGCGATGACGGACATCAGGCAATCCCCTTGCGTCGAGCCGCAATCCGCACCGACATGGTGGAGAGGAGCACGACGGTGATGGAGCTGAGCGGCATCAGGATGGCCGCGACCACGGGGGAAAGATCCCCGCGAACCGCCACCCAGAGCACCGCCGCATTATACAGAAACGAAACCGCAAAACTCACGAGCACGATGCGCACCGCGGCGCGGGACAGATCCAGAAACGCCGGGAGCAGCTGGAACGAGCCTCCGTGCAGAATCCCGTCGCTGGCCGGGGTGAACCGGGCTGCATCCTCCGACACCGCGATTCCCACGTCCCCTTCCTTGAGCGCCACGGCATCGTTCAATCCGTCGCCAACCATCATGACGACTGCCCCTTCCTTCCGGAGCCCGCGAATGTGTTCGCGCTTCTCAGCCGGCGACTTCCCGAACTGCATCTCAACATTTCCGCCCAGGGCGGCCTGCAGCGGGCGCCTGTCCCCCGCCGTATCGCCCGAAAGCAGCCCGAGGCGATACCGCCCTCGCAGGGACGCGAACACTCTCTCGAGTCCTTCGCGAAGCCTCGTCTGGACGACGAAGATCCCCCGCGTGCTGCCGTCTACGCCAACGGCCACGTGTGTCCGCCCGGGCATTGGCCCATCCGCACCGGCTACGAACCGCGACGATCCGAGCCGGACGGCATGCCCGTCAACGGTTCCCTCGATGCCCTCACCGGGAATTTCACGGAACTCCTCGACGGTCCCCATGGCATCCTCGTGGATCGCGGCCGACAGCGCACGGCTGAGAGGATGCGACGAGTGCTGCGCCAGCGATGCCACCAGAGCTGCATCCTTCCGCGACAGCTCCCCTCCCTCGAACTGCATCCCGACTCCGCCGGCATGCGTCAGCGTGCCGGTCTTGTCGAAGATAATCGTAGTGACGCGGGCGAGCTGCTCCACCACTCCGGCGTTCTTCAGGTAAAACCCTTTCCTGCCGAACAGCCGCATCATCGTCCCGAACGCAAACGGCGTTGCCAGCGCAAGCGCGCATGGACACGCAACAATCAGGACCCCGGTGATGGCGTCAAGCGCAACGCCCGCATCGCGCGGGAACCAGTACAGGCCTGTAAGTCCCGCAACAAGCAGGACGCCCGCGGTGAAGTACCTCGCCACCGTGTTCGACACCGTAACCAGGCTCCGGGATTCATCTCGCTGATCGCCGTGCTCGTTCCACAGGCTCGTCAGATAGCTCTGCGAGACCTCGCGCACGACCTCGAGCTCGATCGCGCCACCACGCTGCCGACCACCCGCATGCACGAGATCGCCGACAACCCGCTCGACCGGCGTCGACTCCCCTGTCACAAAACTGTAGTCGATGAGCCCGCGCCCGTACATCATGACGGCGTCGGCGGGAACGATGTCCCCGTTCCGGACGACGATGCGCTCGCCGACCATAAGCTTGGATACCGGCACCGGACGCTCGCCGTCCGATTCGCGGACCGTCACGGCCAGCGGGAAATACGCCTTGTACGTGCGCTCGAAGTTGAGCGTGTCGTACGTCTTGGCCTGGAACACCTTCCCGAGGAGCAGGAAGAACACCAGGCCGCTCATCGAATCCAGGAATCCCGGTCCTGCACCCGAGACGATGTCGAACATGCTCCTTGCGAACAGGACAAGGATCCCCAGCGCGATCGGCACATCGAGGTTGACGATCCCGCGCTTCAACCCTCCGGCCGCGGAGCGGAAGAACGCCTGCGAACTATACAGGAGAACGGGCAGGGACAGGGCGACATTCAGCACCGAAAACAGCTTGCCCAATTCCGATTCCCCGCCGGCGAAATACTCGGGGAAACTCAGGAGCATGATGTTGGCGAAGCAGAATCCCGCTACGCCCACGCGCGCGTAGAGAGCGGCCATGGGCTGTGCCGGTGCGCGCCGCTCGGGAGAGGCAAGCGAGAGCTCGGGCTCGTACCCGAGCGAGGCGAGAAGCTCGACGACATTCCTGAGCGTGGTATCGCCGTTAAACCTGACAAAGAGCTGCTTCTTAAGAAAGTCAACGCGTGAATGGACAACTCCCGGGTCCAGAGAGTGCAGGTTCTCGAGCAGCCACACGCACGAGGCGCAATGCATCCCGGAAACAGTCAGCGTGGTGGTGTGGGTTGTGCCGTCGGTGAAATCGAGCAACCCTCCAACCACTTCGGGATCGTCAAGATACGCGTAGCGCGCGTCGCCGCCGAACCGGGGAGTCAGGCCCGGGGATTCCTCGCGCCGGTAATAGTCTCCCAGCCTGTGACGCTCGAGCAGATCGTAGACCGCTTTGCACCCCTTGCAGCAGAACGCTTTCCCGTCGCCCTGAGGCACATCGCTCGGGACAGGATCGCCACAATGATAGCAGCTCGTCTGGGGTGAGACTGCCTCGGCGTGAGGAAGGGGCATACGCGGCAGAATGGAAGAACTGAACTGTTAGCAGGAAACATACAAAAAACACCCTGGAAATCAAACCATGGAGCCGGGTGGGCCCTCCGACAGAAATCGCTCGAAGCCGTTTCAGGAAGCGAGAATGGGCCTAGAAGTAGAGGCCATACCACACTGCGTTCGGCGAGATGCGTACCGCAGGCGCCGGCCAGTGGATGAAATTCAGCGTCTCCGCAAGGAGCCGCAGGAATTCGGTGTCCTGCGGGATGATCTTCGTCAGGTCGTAGTCCAGGCTTAGCATGACGATGCTGTAGGGGTTCGGCGTCGCCACATCCCTTACCCCGTATCCAACCGCCAGCGCAAGCCAATCAGGCCAGACTGGCTCGACCGATCGCGGGAGCAGGTTGTTCACGTGGACGCTCAGCCAGAGCGTCTGCCCCTCGTAATCGTCGAACATGATGTGCTTCTGCCCCTGAAAGCCCACGCCGCCCGGTTCGTTGATCAGATCCGAGGGATGGTAGGAAAACTTCATATTGAAGTCCTTCAGTGGCGGCCAGTAGAACTGAGCCACGGGGTACAGCGCCCCGGCGAGGTTCGCAGCGAAGTCAACGCGATCGAAACCCCAGGCCGAAAATCCATCCTGCACCTCCACATAGGTCTGGAAGAGGATTGCGCCTGACGTGCCGAACCAGAGCGACTGTTCGTCGGACATGTTGGTCCACTCGAACGATTTTCTGAGAATGAACGCCACGACGGTCGCGCCATAGAAGTGCCCGAGCTTGTCCACCCAGAGCCCGTACTCGAGGTCCTCCTGGAAGTGGAACGATGTGCGATTGTTCTTCCACCAGCCGTTCTGCTGGTACACATGGATTCCGACCATGGCTGCGGCGGTGAGGCCGCCGACGAGAACGAGGCGAGCTGTGTTCACGCCTTCCCGTGCGGTTGTCGAGTCAGCAGTGATCGGTGGTGGTGGGAGAGAATCAGCCGGGGCGGTTGTCTGAGCCATGGCTGACGCCCGGACAAGGAGCAGACACGACAGTATAAAAGAGGCGAGTTTCACCTCGAGGCGCTCACGACGGGAGCGTGAGGTGGCCGAGCTGGAGGAGCGCACTCAGATTGTCCCACTCGACCCAGACCTCGGCGATGCGCCCGTCCTTCAGCCGGAACATGGCGAGGAAGTTCGCCTCGATGCGACGACCGGAGGCAGGGAATGGCCCCATGGGCCCTTTCTGTGTTCCGGTGAACTGGAGTGCGGCGGCGACCCGGTCCTCTTCGGCGACGAGATAGAGGATCTTCTGGTGTGCGTCGGGAAAGGTCATCGCCTCATTCTTGAGGAACTCCACGAGCTGTCTACGTCCGCGCAGCTCAGGCAGTCCGTACGTGCGACTGCGGCGTACGACGTCGTCCGCAACAAGCGCGTCAAGCGTCGCCCATTCCTGCCCGCTGATGGCCTGGACGAACGCGGTGACGGTGGCTTTGTTGTTTTCGATGCTCATGGCGCGGACTTCTGAAAACTACTGACCGTTCAGGGCATTGTCAATCACGCATTGGAGCGCGCCTGCGTGGACACCGTGCGCCCGTTCGGATATCATTGCATTTCAGGCGGGATCTCGGTATTTTTAGAAGTTAGGGGCAGGCAAAGCAACACAACGGAACGTAGCGCAGCCCGGTAGCGCACCTGAATGGGGTTCAGGGGGTCGTGGGTTCAAATCCCACCGTTCCGATCGCCTGGAAGGGGTTCAATGAACAAGCGCGAATTTCTCCGCACACTCGGGCTCGCGGGCCTCGGGCTCGCCGCACGGCCCCTGCTTCACTCGCGTGTGCCGTTTCGCGCTGTCACGCCGGAGTTCGGTCCCAAACACTGGGCCTGGCTCGCAACAGACCTCTCATCGTCCCCCGATGACATGAAACGGCAGTTTGCCCTCATGCGCACGTCGGGAATCGATGCAATCCTACCGGAAATCTACGACGCTCAGCAGGCATACTACAACAGCAAGCATCTTCCTGTTGAAGAAGCGTGGCTGGAGAAGCTCCTCCCCATCGCCAGGGCCGAAGGACTCGAAGTACACGGCTGGATGTGGTCGATGCCGTGCAACATCGAAAACGTGCGAAACCAGCACCCGGAATGGTTTGCGGTGAACCGGAAGGGTGAATCGGCCGCAGAGAAGCCGGCATACGTGGATTACTACAAATTCCTCTGCCCTTCCCATGCGGGGGTCCATGAATTTCTGGCCGCAACCGTCACCGAGCTGTGCCAGTACGAAAACCTTCACGGGGTCCATCTCGACTACATCCGCTATCCTGACGTGATCCTCCCCAAGGCTCTTCAGCCCAAGTACGGCCTCACACAGGATCGTGAATATCCCGAGTTCGACTACTGCTACTGCGATGCCTGCCGTCACGATTTCAAGCTGCAAACGGGAATCGACCCGATGACGCTCGAGGATCCCACCTCGAACACTATGTGGAAACAGTTCCGGTACGACCGGATCACGCATCTGGTCAACGATACGCTGATTCCGATCGCCCGGGCCCACGGAAAGACCATCACAGCGGCGGTCTTCCCCGGCTGGGACATGGTGCGCCAACAGTGGCCGGCGTGGAAGCTCGACGCTGTAATGCCGATGCTCTACCACTCGCTCTACAAGAAGGGCCCCGAATGGATCAGGGAGGAGACCGAGAAGGGCGTGAGATCTCTGCGAGGCCGAGCGCCGCTGTACAGCGGCATCCTGATCTTCCACCTGGACGAAAAGGAATTCGCCCGGGCAGTCGAGGCCTGCCTCGAGGGGGGCGCAAACGGCGTTGTGCTGTTTGAGGGTGGAGCGATGTCGGAAGCTCAGTGGGGAATTTTCCGCTCCGTAGTCGGGCGTTGATGTGCTGCCCCTGATGGTCTCGGCCACCGACCGCCTGTCTCCCGTTCACACCGAGCCGGAGCGCTGCCTTCTCCGCGGCATCGCACACCATCAGTGCACCAGCTCGCCTCCGGAGTCGACATTCTTCTGCGTGTACACGCGCGAAGGGAGCACGATCTCTTTCGGGACGGTGTTCCCGTTCAGGATTTCAAGGGCGGTCCTGATCGCCTCCGCACCTCCCGTCGGATATTCGAACGACGCGGCAAGAATCCCCTGGCGCACGTACATCTGCCCCTCGTGCGGAAGTGCATCGACGCCGACAAACAGGATCGATGTCTCCCGCCCGGCGGCCTTCGCGGCGACCCACGCCCCGTGGGCCCCGGGATCGTTGTGCGCATAGACAAGGTCAATCCCCCCGAACCGGGTCAGCGCGGACTCCATTTCTTTCCGTGCATTCGGTTCGAGCCACTTCATGTCAGCTTCAAAGACCACCTGTAGCTCCGACCCCTCAATGCCTTCGCGGAATCCGCGGTGGCGGTCCTGCCCTGGCGTGGAGGTCATCAGCCCTTTCAGCTCCACAAGATTCCCCTTTCCTCCCAGCGTCGAAGCGATCCACCGCCCCGCCGCGCGGCCGATCTTCCGGTTGTCGGCGCCGATGAAGCACGTGTACTGGTCTCCGAGAACCCGTCGATCAAGGACGATCACGGGGATACCCTTCTTGTAGGCTTCCTGGACGGGCCTCGTGAGCGGGGCCGCCTCCTTCGGCGACACAATGATCAGGTTCACGCCCGCACGCACAAGCTCGTCGATGTGCGCACTCTGCCGCAACGCGTCGTTCTGCGCATCTTTGAACACCATCCGGATTTCTGGATGCGTGTCCGCCGCCTGTTTGACGTCCGCGTTCATCTGCACGCGCCACGGCTCACCGAGATTGCACTGGCTCATGCCGATGATCCAGCGGGGGACCTGCGAGGAGGATTGCCCCGTGAGACATGCAACGAAGAAGAGAGCGATGGGGGCCATACGGCAGATGTCGAAGAAAGACTTCAGGGAGGTTACCGTTCGCAAGGCGTGCGATCCTTCTGCTGTCATCGGCTGTTGTGAGTGCGGTGCGAGTGTGGCCCTGCTACGTTCCGGCTCGTGCGCGCTGTGCAAGCACGGCGATCACAATCACGAGCCCCGTGAGCATCAACCGCGTCTCTTCCCCCACCGCGTTAATGCTGAGAATCTTCTCGAGATACCCGATCGTAAGGATGCCAAACGCCGTGCGCCCGATGGACCCTTCTCCGCCGCGCAGGCTTGTCCCTCCGATCACCACCATCGCGATCGCGGTGAGCTCGTACGTCGCGCCCGTCTCCGGATCGCCCTGCTGTTCCTGCGCTGCCTGGCACATGCCGGCGACGGCACAGAGCAGCCCGCTGAGCGAGTATGCGAGCACTTTCACGGGTCTGACGCGGATGCCGGAGAGCCTGGCCGCCTCTTCGTTTCCACCGATGGCGTACAGGGCACGACCGGCCGAGGTGTGCGAGAGCAGGGCCCAGCAGACCGCAAGGCAGCAGATCATGACGATGGTGACGACCGCGAGATTGTCGCCAAGGGTCCTTGCGTTCAGCGTCTCGAACACCTGCGGGACATCGACGTACCGGAAGGTGCCGTCGGGTTCCTGTACCGCCGTGGAGATCTTCTCGCCGCCCGATATGAGCTTCGCCACGCCCCGGGCGAAGACCATCATCGCCAGCGTCGCAACGAACGGCTGCATGGTGAACCGCGCGATCAGGCCTCCCGACAAGGCGCCGCAGATCATGCCCGCACACACCGTGACCACGACGGCCGGTGCCGCTCCCCACCCCATCCCGATCGTGAGGATTGAAAACACCACCGCGCAGAGCGCCAGGATGCTGCCCACGGCAAGGTCGATCCCACCGCTCACAATCACGATCGTCGCACCGCAGGCCAGCATGCCGAATACCGACATCTGACGCAGCATGTCCCGGTGGGTCTCCCACTGGAAGAATGCGCCTTCTCCGTTGAAGATCGCACCCAGGACAAGCACGACAAGCAGCGATACTGCCGCCGTAATGAAGACATGCGGTCGGTGACGGATGCCGGTTACCACGTCAGGCTCCGGAACGACAGAAGTCGACCTTGCGCCCGCGGGCATGCAGCATGACGGCTTTCATCAGTTCCTCGTCGGGGAAGAGGGCGGTGAAGTGCGCGAAACATACCTCATTCCGAGCGCAAGTTCAACGCACCGGGCGGTGCATTCCGTCGCTTGACACCCGGGCTTTGCGGTGCTACATTGAGCAGTTCCGTTTACGTCAACGGCCGACCGACGGTCGAGCCTGACTGACTCGCATTCCCCATGCCCCGCAACATCGAGATCAAAGCAAAGATTGACGGGGTCGAAGCCCTGGTCCCTGCAGCGGCCGCATTGGCCGACCAGGGGCCTATCGAGATCGATCAGGACGACACCTTCTTTGCCTGTCCGAACGGAAGGTTGAAGCTGAGGCAGCTGACCCCGCAGGAGGGCGAGCTTATTTTCTATTTGCGGCCGGATGACGCGGGGCCGAAGGAATCGTTATACATTATTGCACGGACATCGACACCATCCGCGATGCGTGAAACGCTATCGCACGCCTATGGTGAAGTCGGGCGGGTCAGGAAACGCCGCACGCTTTTTCTTGCAGGCAGGACGCGGATACACCTTGACCGCGTCGAGGACCTTGGAGACTTCCTCGAGCTGGAAGTGGTTCTCACGGAGAACGAGTCTCCACAATCGGGCCGCGATGAAGCGGACCGCCTTCTCGCATCGCTCGGGATTCTTCCTTCGCAGTTGCAGGCGCGGGCCTATGTCGACCTCCTGGCGCGCGCACGGCGCTGACCGCGATTTCGCCGCTCACTCTCAAATCGTCGTATGGGATCAGGAACGATGGATGCTGCCACAAAAGAGATCATCTGGAGACAGTTCGGCGCGGCGATCGACATGCTCGAGAACGCCATGCGGGCGTGCCCCGACGACCTGTGGTATGATCGCTCGCGAACTCCGGAATTCTGGTACGTCGGGTTTCACGCGTTGTTCTACATTGACCTCTACCTCTCTGACACAGACGCAGGGTTCACGCCACCTTCCCCGTTCACGCTGGACGAAATGGATCCGGCAGGAATCATGCCCGAACGCCCGTACACAAAAGAGGAACTGTTCGCCTACCTTGACCACGCCCGGGGCAAGTGCAGGCGCATCATAGCGGCTCTCACCCCGGAAAAAGCCGGCCAGAGGTGCGGCTTCTACTGGCTCGACCTCAGCGTCGGGGAGTTGCTTCTCTATAATATGCGTCATGTCCAGCACCACGCGGGCCAGCTGAACATGATGCTCCGGCAGGCGACAGACTCGGCGCCACGGTGGGTGCGCAGGGCTGCGGAGGGAATGCATGATGACAGAGGAACGCCATGATACAAATGAGATGCGCGTCTTCCTCATCGGCGTCGGCGGGCTTTGTCAGTGTGCTCTTGAGTGGTACCTCGTGAGGAGGGAATCCACGAGTCCGTCCGGGCCCGTGAACACGCGGTCCCAGTAATACCGGTACAGATCCAGATCCTCGCCCATGAGAGTGATTGGATTCTTCGCCCTGAGGATCCTCACCAGCCGAATGTTGTACTGCACGATGGCGCCGCGGCACATCGGACACGGCTCGAGCATGCTCACGATGGCCAGCGAATCCCTCCGCAGTTTCCAGAATTGGTCGAACCCAACGTTTCGCAAGGCATCTGAGATCGCATTGATTTCGGCGTGCCCGCCTGCGGCCGTGTCACGACGGACCGTGGTGTAGCCCTTCCCGATGATGGTGTGACCATACACGACCACCGCGGCCGAAGGAAGATCGGCGGATACCGTCGCCGAATCGCCGCCCGCCCGCAGCACCTCCTGTACCCCGGGCCGCTCAACCCGCCCGGACAGCGGCATCCAGGGCTCAAAATAGGCGCTCAGGATCGCAAGCACCACGAGCCCTGCTCCGCCCATCAGAGCAATCAGGACAAATGATCTGCCGGTCGATGACATGTGTGGAGTTCCCGTTGTCCTCTCGCGTCGAATCTACTCACTCACGGTGCCAAACTCAAATCCGATTCTCCGGACGCCGTTCGCGCGGAGGATGCCACGCCATGTGACGCTTGCGTGTGCCGTGGATCACCGGATTCTGAGCCGCATGCATTCTTTGTTGTGTGATTCATTGCGTGATACACCCATGTCATGTCGATCCGCAAAAATTATCGAGCCTCTCCAGATGTATGATGTAGCGCACACTCGCAGCCTCGGGCGATGATTCTCCTTGCGTTGGCTGAAGTGCTTTAGTACATTTGTGCAGTTACAGAACTGTGCTTCCTGTTGATCCCCCTCCCGTTTTTTCGACGATGCTGTCGACCGTTCTTAGCGATGTGACGCAGCTTTCCATCACCAGCGCAGCATGGTCAGGCGACTCCCCCTCGCGGACCGGCTGCAGACTCGATGATCTGGTGAGCTTTCCGATGCTTTCGAACACGACTGTTGGCAGCATGGCGCACGTGCCTTGTGTGGTGGCACGTTCCCGCGCGTGGCCCGAGATCGCTGTAACAAAGGAACCTATATGGAGACGCTGAAGAGCATACCCAGTGAGCACCCCGGACTGCGACGGCAGGCCCCGATCGTCCTCCTGATCGAGGACGAAGCCATCGTCGCGGCGGATATTCGCGCCCGGCTCACGGCGCTCGGCTATTCCGTCCCGGCCATCGCCGCCTCGGCGGAAGAGGCCGTTCAGCGCGCTCATGAATTGCGCCCCGACATCATGGTCGCCGATATCGTCCTCGAAGGGACGTACGACGGTATTGATGCCGTCCAGCAGATCCGCAAGTCCATGGATATCCCCGTCGTCTATCTCACGGCCTATGGAGACGAAAAGACGGTCGAGCGTGCGAAGCTGACCGAGCCGGTCGGCTACGTCCTCAAGCCGTTCGACGAGCGTGAGCTCAGGTTCACCATCGAGATCGGCCTCTACAAACACCAGGTCGAGAAGCGTCTGCGGGACCGCGAGGAGCAGTACCGTCAGCTCGCCGATCATCCCGGTGAAGTCCTCTGGATGATGGATGCAAAGTCGGGCGAAACGCTCTACCTCAGCCCGGCATACGAACAGATCTGGGGCCGGCCGTATCGTGACCTCCCGGCTACGCTGGACCACTGGGTGCAACCCGTCCATCCCGACGACCGCCCGAAGGTGCTTGAGGTGTACAACGCCGCGCTCGCGGGGAAGCAGGAAGACCGAGGTCTGGAATATCGCATCGTCAGGCCGGACGGCAGTACGCGCTGGGTCTGGAGCCGGATCTACCCGGTCCTCAATCCCGCCGGAGAGGTGTACCGGATCGCCGGCTCCTCTCATGATATCACAAAGCAGAAATGGGCGTGGGAAGCGATGCGCGAGAGCGAGGAGCGCTATCGCCTCATGGCGGACAACGCCACCGACCTGATTTCCCGCCATAGCCCGCAGGGTGTCTTCCTTTATGCGTCTCCCGCATCCCGCACGCTCCTGGGCTACCGCCCTGAAGAACTGCTCGGCACGTCGGCATACGGATACCTGCATCCGGACGACACCGATGCCATCAGGCGCGCCGACGCCGAAGGCGGGGCGTTTCTGTCGGCCGCCACCGCAATGTACCGGATCCGCAAGAAGGACGGTGCCTACGTCTGGTTCGAATCGTCAGCCCACCCCGTGCGCCATCCGCTCACCGGCGAGCTGCAGGAAGTCATCGTCGTCTCCCGCGACATCACCGGCCGGCGTTCGACGGAGGAAACGCTGCGGCGCTACGAGTTTATCGCAAACTCGTCCAACGAGTTCATGACCCTCATCACCCGGCACTACGTGTACGAGGCCGCGAACACCGCGTACTGCACGGCGCACGGAAAGGAGCGCGATCAGATCGTCGGACGGACTGTCGCAGACATCTGGGGCCAGGAGACATTTTCTACGGTCATCAAGGGGTACCTTGATCACTGCTTCGCCGGAAGCGACGTCCATTATGAGCGCTGGTTCGACTTCGGCGCCAAGGGTCGTCGCTACATCGCCGTGAACTACAATCCGTACCGCGGCGAAAGCGGCGACGTCACCCACGCAGTCGTCGTGTCACACGACCTCACCGAGCGGAAGCAGGACGAAGACGCCATCCACGCGTCGCTGAAAGAGAAGGAGATGCTTCTCAAGGAGATCCACCACCGGGTGAAGAACAACCTGCAGGTGATCTCGAGCCTCCTGAACCTTCAGTCCAACAGCATCGAGAGCAACGAAACGCGCGAGCTCCTCCGCGAGAGCCAGAACCGCGTCCGGTCGATGGCGCTCATCCACGAGAAGCTCTACCAGTCAGAAAGCCTCGCGCAGGTGCAGTTCGCGGAGTATCTCCGCAATCTCACGCGCGATCTGTTCCGTTCGTACAGCGCCGGCGGCGTGGGCCTGAAGCTCCAGGCAGAAGATATCCCGCTCGACGTCGACACGGCGATCCCGTGCGGATTGATCATCAACGAGCTCGTGTCGAACGCGTTGAAGTACGCATTCCCTGGCGGGCGCACAGGCGATCTGCACATCAGCTTCCTGAAGATCTCGCGCGAGCGCTGCGCTCTCACGGTGACCGACAACGGCGTGGGCCTCCCCCCGGAGGTCGACATCAAGAACCCGAAGACCCTCGGGCTCCAGCTCGTGAACATGCTGGTGAACCAGCTCCACGGCACGCTGGACGTCGTCACCGACGGCGGCTCGACCTTCATGGTCACGTTTGCCACAGACCGCGACACGCTGAAGTCGCGGCGAACCTGAATCGCCTACCCCCTCCTGGTGCAGCCTCTGGCTGACGGGCACGACTGCTTTCCGCCGTTGTGCCCGTTCCGTTTTTCCTCTATATTGCGTGCATGTCCGACCAGCCCGCGGAACGACCCCGTCGCCTCTTCGCCACGATCAGCACGGCCGCCATCCTCATTCTGTTCTTCGCTTCGCTCTTCCTGATCTTCCTGACAAACAGATTCAGCCCCACCGCCGCGGCCGAACGTCCGCCATCGATTCCTGCTTCCGGAGGATCAATCGCATACCTCGGCGAGTTCGCGATCTGCTACCGGACAACCGGAACCGACCGTGGCACCCCGCCGGCCGTCCTGCTCCTGGGGGGGCCCGGTGAGTCTGGCATCGGGTATCACGACTGCTTCCGGTTCCTCGACTCGTCCCGGCAGGTTATCTCGTACGACCCCCGCGGGTCCGGCCTCTCACAGGTGAAGGCGAGTCTTTCGCATTACACGGTGAGCGCTCTGGTGGCCGAGCTTGAGGCGGTGCGCGAGCATGTTGCGAAGGCTGAAAGCGTCGTCGTCATCGCACGGGGCTTCGGCGCGGCGGTGGCGGTTCGCTACGCGCGCGAATACCCCGGACGGGTGGACCGGTTCATCCTCCTATCCCCGATGCCGCCCGACGGCATCCGCTACCATTCCATCCTCGATCTCCTGGGCGAGACCGCCGGCGCGCTGACTGCCGCCGGCATCCCGCCGGCCGACCCGGTTGCGGCGGACCGATGGCAGGACCGATACACGCTGGCAACTGATCATGCGCCGGGCGCCGATCAGGCGCTGGCGGCACGCATCGCATCGCCGCACGCATCGTACGGCGCGGCGCGTTCATTGCTCACATCGCTGGCCTCTTCGCGCCGATGGACTGCCCTGGACATGATGCCGCTCCCGGTTGCCACGCTGGCCGTGCTCGGCCCGGACGAGAACCTCCCCGGGATCCTGCCGGTGCTACTGACGCACATGAAAATCGTGCGGATGACTGCCGCCCCGCAGGCACTCATGCTCCGTTGCGACCCGGCGATGGCGGACACTGTTCTCCAATTCCTCAACGAGGGTGTGTGACATGAGTACCGTCTCCCTGACGTCAGCGCAGCGACAGTCACGTGACCGCAACGCCATTCGCCTGTCGTTCCTTGCAGGAATCTGCATGCTTGCCGGAAAATGGATCGCCTACGGACTCACCGGCTCGTCCGCGATCCTCTCGGACGCCGCCGAGTCCGTTGTCCACATCCTCGGCGTCGGAATGGCGGCCTACAGCGTCTGGCTGAGTCATCGCCCCGCCGACGAGAGCCACCCGTACGGACACGACAAGGTGACGTATTTTTCGGCGGGAGCCGAGGGATTCCTGATCCTTGTGGCAGCGGCGTATATCATGTACGAAGCCATCACGATGCTCCTCGGAGAGCCGGCGCTGCGAAATCTCGATTCCGGAGTGGGCATCATTGCGCTTGCCTCAGTAGTCAACCTGGTGCTGGGACTGTATCTCGTTCGCACCGGCCGCAGAACAGGATCGCTGATCCTTGTAGCAAATGGACAGCACGTCCTCACCGATTCCTGGACCAGTTTCGGCGTGGTCGCCGGGCTCCTGCTGGCGCTGCTGACCGGCTGGTACATCCTCGACCCGATCATCGCCTTGATCGTGGCCACGAACATCGTCTGGACGGGCTTCAAGCTCGTGCGGCAGTCTGTGGCGGGCCTCATGGATGCAAGCGACCCGGTGCTGGATGCAGCCGTCCGCAAGGTTCTCGATGCCGAAACCGCGGCACGGTCGCTCCGCTATCACGAAAGGCGCGCACGGAGGAGCGGGAGCACTACATGGGTGGAATTTCACCTTCTCTTCCCTCCGGCAACCACACTCGAAGCGGCCCACCGCCATGCGACCGAGATCGAGCAGGCCCTGAGCAAGGCATTGCCCGCCCCAGTGAAGGTCCTGAGCCACCTCGAGACGCTCGAGGAGCACGACCTGGCACACGGAGAGGGTCTCAAGCACTAGCCGGCGGAACCGCGGACGAGGCTCTCCCGGGAGCCCGTATGAACCCCAGGAAAGACCACTCCTCATGCCACCATCTACCAGGGACAGTAACATGACCGACCAGGCGACAGGTACGGCGGCCCCGGGGCCGGGCGGACGGGAAGTCGTGATGTCGTTCTCACGGATCAATCTGCTGGCGATCCCCGTGGCAATCGCGGTCATCCTCATCGCTCTGATCCCGTATGCGCTCGTGTGGGGACTTGACAGGCTCTGGGAAGGCATTGCCCGGTTCTTCGCGCTCGGCTCGCTCCTCCCCGCCGCTCTCATCGGGATCGTCCTCCATGAGATGCTGCACGGCGTGACATGGGCGCTTGCAGGCCGTCGGCCATTCTCGTCCATCCGCTTCGGGTTCAACGTCGCCACGTTGACGCCGTACGCGCACTTCAAGGAACCGCTCCCGGCCAACCGGTACCGCCTCGGAGCGGCCATGCCCGGCCTGGCACTCGGCGTGCTCCCGTTGTTAATCGCGTTCGCGACCGGAAACGGATGGCTCGCGGGATTCGGAACGCTCTTTCTTGTCGCCGCCGGTGGGGACATCCTCATCCTCTGGATGCTCCGGCATGTGCCCGCCTCGAGCAACATTCAGGATCACCCCTCACAGCCAGGTTGCATCGTCTATGACACAGACCCATCCGCGGCGGGCATCAGGGACTGACGTTCCCTTGAGTTTGTCTCTGCCCTTTCCGAACTTCGTGGAGACACATCCTCGGCTCCTTGCTGCCGCACACATCAACATTCGCATGAACTCTCCCAGCCGTCGGTGCGCCGCATGATGCTCCAATTTCAGGGTGCGGCCCGCACCGTCACCGGGTCGATGCATGTGGTTCGGGTCAAGGACCAGACCCTCCTCCTTGATTGCGGCACCTTCCACGGCCGCAGAGAAGAGGCCAGGAAACGCAACAGTACATTCCCCTTCGACCCTGCAGCCATCCATGCCGTCGTCCTCTCCCACGCCCACATCGATCACAGCGGTAACCTGCCCACCCTCGTGCGCCAGGGATTCCGTGGCACCATCTATTGCACGCACGCGACGAAGAGCCTGTGCGAGGTGATGCTGAAGGACAGCGCATACATTCAGGAGAAGGACGCGGAGTTCATCAACAAACGGCATAGCAAGCGCGGACTCCCGCCGGTGGAACCACTCTACACGGAAGAGGACGCAAGCGCTACCATCCCTCTCATGCGGTCGGTCGACTACTCGACGGTCGTCGAGGTGGCCGATGGGGTGACATGCCATTTCGAGGATGCCGGACATATTCTCGGTTCGGCCTCGGTCGCGCTCCGCCTGAAGGACGGATCGCGCGAGGCCGGGCTGGCATTCACGGGCGATCTGGGCCGGACGGGCCTGCCGATTCTCCGTGACCCAGTATTCATCGGAAACGGGCAGAACACCGACACACTTGTCTGCGAGTGTACGTACGGGGGCCGGTTTCACGCGCGCGTCGAGGATATGGGAAAGCAGCTCCTCGACCCGTTGCGGAGGGCGTTCGACCGGAAGGCCAAGGTGGTGATTCCCGCCTTCAGTGTGGGGAGGACGCAGGAGCTCGTCTATGTCCTGCACGGCCTTGTCACCAGCGGCCAGCTCCCGTCGGTCCCCGTGTTCGTAGACAGCCCGCTGTCCGTCAATGTAACCAGGGTGTTCAGGGAGCACCCCGAATGCTTCGACGCTGAAACGAGGAAGATCCTGCAGGGGCCCGAGGACAACGATCCGTTCGGGTTTCAGCGGTTGACATACGTCACGACGCGTCAGGAATCCATGGCCCTCAACGACCGCCCGGGCCCATTCCTGGTCATCGCCGCCTCGGGCATGTGCGAGGCGGGCCGGGTCGTCCATCACCTCGCGAACAGCGTGACCGACCCGAAGAACATGGTCATCATCGTCGGTTACCAGGCCGAGAACACCCTCGGCAAGAAGATCGTGATGAAGGAGTCCGAGGTCAACATCTTCGGCGAACCACATGCGCTCAGGGCCGAGGTTGTGGTGCTGAATTCCTTCAGCAGCCACGCCGACCGGAATGACCTGCTGGCGTACGTGCGCCGGTTCGACACTTCACGCCTGAGGGACATCTATCTTGTCCACGGCGACCTCGACCAGGCAGAGAAGCTGCAGGCCGGCCTGTCGGAGTCGGGGTTCCGGCGCGTGCACATCCCAGAACGAGGGGACACGGCGCCGCTCATCTAGGCGGTGCCGCCGGCGTCTACCAGCATGCGAATCGCGCGAGCAGGCTGTCCCATCTGGCTCCTTCTCCTCCTGTCGGTCTCGACCGTGCGGGGCCAGGAAGGACAGCGGGTGCCGGAGGCCACGCCGCTATCGCTCCAGGAGTCGGAAGGCCGGAACGCTGTCTCGGTGCTGTTCGACAGGAACCTCAACACCTACAACTGGCTCGGACGTATCGGGCTCGACACCACCGTCCTGGGCACCTCGCTGCTCTACCGACAGCAGTATCTCTCCAATATCATCCTCGTCGACCCGTCCGCCCCCGGCACGCTCCGGCGCACGCTCGAAAGCAACCAGCACACCATCAGTCTCGCGCTCGCACGACCGATCCTGGAGGGAGTCGCCGTCCGCACGGAATGGAATACGCTGGTCTACTCAGACAACAAGGGTGTCGGGCTGAGCGACGCGAATTTCACCTCACTGCTTGGAGGGTTCGAGTTCGCGCCGGCGTCCTTCTTCACCATCGCCCCTCTCGGCGGATACCGGTGGGACACGCAGGGCGGCGTCGCGGACCGCGGCCCATCCGCACAGCTGTTCCTCCGGTTTCCGGGAAGCATCCTCAGCGGCTACCGCATCGAAGGAATCGGGCAATTCCACACCGACTGGCTCGACCCCAGGCGGCTGGAGAGCCATTTCCTGCGCACCAAGATTTCGACGTCGTTCACGGACGAGGCGGACGACAGCCTGGAGGCTGGCGTGTTCCGCACCCGGCGGGAGTACTATACCTCCGGCGATACGGTTCTCGAGAGCCGACTCGACGATCAGTTCACCATCTCGAATGTCATCAGCTACCAGTTCACGCCGCGATTCAACGCCGGCCTGCTGGTGGCGGTAGCCTCCCGCGATCTCGAGAAGTCGCTCCGCACCAGCTCGCCCATGGGGTTCACCACGCCGCAGTTCGATACCGAGGTCAACGAGTTTATCCTGCAGGTGCAAGGACAGCTGGGGTATGTCGCGCGCGACGGACGCTCCTCCGCCCTGCTCCGCTTCTCGCACTTCGAGCGCGACGAAAACCACCGCGCCATTCTCCCCTCCGACGCCACGTCCAACCAGGTCATTCTCTGGAACGAGCGCAACCGCCAGGAGCAGTCGAAGGACAACATTTCAAAGCGTTCCGTCCTGACCGGCTCCATCGGACTTCCACTGTGGTCGGCGGACCGCATCTCCATCAGCGGTACGGGGTCGATTCTCCGGTACGACACGCCAAGCCAGCTCAATGTCGAGGACCGCGACGAGCTCCTGGTCGCTCTCTCCGTCCTGACAACCCACCGGCTGAGCCGGTTCCTGGACCTCGACCTCCTGCTGGACGGAACCTACAGCCATCTGGTCTATCTGCTGGAGGAGCGGAGTGCTAACAACAACGTCAACCGGGTTTTGCGGCTTGCGCCCCGCGTGACGTATCGCCCGGCGGACGGGATCTCCAGCGCCAACACGTTCGAGGTGCTTGCCAACTACACGGTGTATGATTTCGAGGAGGAGGCGAGCCTTGCCCGGAGCTTCTCGTACCGGCAGTTTGCCTGGCTGGATTCCACGTCCATCGACCTGACACATCGGGTCGGCCTTGATTTTTTCGCCTATTTCAAGCTCTATGAACGTGGCAGGCTCAACTGGGACGACTTCCAGGAACGGACCGAGAATTCGTTTGTCGACCGAACGCTCGCTGCCCAGCTCCGATTTAGTCCATCGCCCGGCACCCTGCTCGCGGCCGGTATCCGGTCGTTCAGCCAGTCGCGATACGACTACGTGAACGGCGGGAAGCGCCGCGCTGCAACGCTGCACAGCATCGGTCCGACGTGCATCATCCAGTGGGCCATTGGTCCTGCCAGCCGACTCCTCCTCCGTGGCTGGTATGAGCGCCGCGCCCAGCCCGACGGTTCCGCCCGTTCGTTCCCGACAATCGTCATGAACGTTTCCGTGAATCTCTGAGGGAGTTCCCCGTGGCCTCACAACAGAAGGTGTTCCGTCTCACCCTCAGCAGCAAGCCCAGGAACATCGTCAAGGTCGAAGGGTTTTTGAAGAAGATCGACCGCGTTCTGCACTTCGACGAGATCCAGGAGCACAAGCTCATGATCGCGCTCACGGAGGCCGTGAACAACGCGATCCTGCATGGCAACAGGTCGAACGAAGAGAAGTTGGTCCACGTCGTGTGCGAGGTGCAGGAGGACGGCTTGCTGTTCACGGTGACTGACCAGGGCAGGGGATTCAAGCCGAACCAGGTGGCCAACCCGCTGAAGGAGGAAAATCTCCTGAAGGAGACCGGGCGTGGAATCTTCCTGATGCGGACACTGCTGGACCGGGTAGAGTTCCGCCGTACCCGCGGGGGGATGGAAGTGAAGCTCTGGCTCGTGCTCAGCCGCTGACTCGGGGATCGATCGCCGCCCGGCTGGCGGGAGGGTCAGGAGGCCGCTCAGCACGGGGAGCGCGCCCCGGAAAACGGCGAGAGCAGCGCGCCACACGCCCCCGGTGGGGGCGGCGACGGCTGCTCTCGTCAGACTGCAGAGAACGCGGTCAGAGCACCAGCTTTGTGATTGACTGCTTCACATCGTTCGCCGACTTGTTCAAGGCTGCCTGCTCGTCAGCATTCAGCTTGATCTGGACGATTTCCTCGACACCTTTGGCGCCCAGCTTCACGGGCACGCCGACCACTGTATCGTTGATGCCGTATTCGCCTTTCAGATACACCGCACACGGCAGGATCCGCTTCTTGTCCTTCACGATCGACTCTACCATGGCGACGGTCGCAGAGGACGGCGCGTAGTACGCACTTCCCGTCTTCAGGAAGTTCACGATCTCGATGCCGCCGTCGCGCGTCCGCTTCACCAGGCGCTCGATGGTCTCGGGGCTCATCAGCTCCGTGATGGGGATGCCGGCCACCGTCGAGTAGCGCGGCAGCGGGACCATCGAATCACCATGGCCACCGAGCACGAACGCGGTGACGTCTTCCACCGACACTTTCAGTTCCATGGCGATGAACGTGCGGAACCGGGCTGTGTCGAGCACGCCCGCCATGCCGATGACACGCGTCCGGTCGAAGCCGCTCACCTTCATCGCGACGTAGGTCATGACGTCCAGCGGGTTCGCCACGGTGACGAGGATCGCACCGGGCGAATGCTTCACCACCGATTCGGTGCACGCCTTCATGATCCCGCTGTTCGTGTTCATCAGGTCGTCACGGCTCATGCCGGGCTTGCGCGGAATGCCGGCCGTGAGGACGACGATGTCGGAACCCCCGGTTTCAGCGTAGCCGTTCGTTCCAACCACGCGGGCGTCGGTCATCTCCACCGGCGTAGCCTCGTACATGTCCAGCGCTTTTCCCTGGGGAATGCCTTCAAGGACGTCCACCAGGACAACTTCGTTGGCGAGCTCCCTGTCGACGATGCGTTGCGCGGTTGTGGCACCGACATTGCCAGCGCCGATAACTGTGATCTTCATGGTCGAACTCCGGCTGGTGGTGGGTATGCGCGGAGGAGAGGCGGGGTGGACGTGCAGCGCGGCTCCGGTCCTTCGACCGCCTGCTCCGTTGGGATGAAAGGAACAACGCGCCGCCAGAATCCGGGCGGCGCGGGACTACGCTTTCGGAAGGATGCTGACGACCTTCCGGGCTTTCGCGTACTTCTTGAACTGGACGACGCCGGCGGTCTTGGCGAAGAGCGTGTCATCGCCGCCGATGCCCACGTTCACACCCGGCTGAAACCGCGTGCCGCGCTGGCGAACCAGAATGCTGCCGGCGGAAACAAACTCGCCGCCGAACCGCTTCACGCCGAGCCGCTGGGCATTGCTATCGCGACCGTTGCGGGAACTTCCGACACCTTTCTTATGCGCCATGGCTCAACTCCTCAGACTGCAATACCGTTGATCTCAACCCGTGTGTATCCCTGGCGGTGGCCCCGCGTGACGCGATAGCCCTTCCGCTTCTTCTTCTTGAAAACGATGATCTTGTCTTCACGCCCGTGCTCGAGAATCGTCGCCTGCACGCGCGCGCCTTTCACGGTGGGGCTGCCGACCGTGACCTTCTTGTCGTCGCCGACAAGCAGAACGCGTTCGAACGTGAGCTTCGTTCCGGGCTGCTCCCCGTTCAGGGGGATGTTGACCCGATCATTGGCGGCGACCTTATACTGGCGCCCGGCGATCTCGACAACAGCGTACATCGTCAATGTCCTTCAGGGGGGTGTAACTCAATGCAAACCAATAGGTTAATAATATAAGCAATCCGGAGCCGAATGTCAATGCGCGTGTGGAGCTTCCTGCCGGAAATGCCCCAGAATCCTCAATCCGTTCAGGATAACAGCCAGGGCTGCCCCGTCGTCGGCCAGAATCGCCATCCAGAGCGTGGCATGGCCGGTCAGGGCCAGCGCCAGGAATACCGCCTTCAGGCCGAGCGCAATCACGATGTTCTGCCTCACCACCCGCATCGTCCTCCGGCTGAGGGAGACCAGTGCGGGGAGCCGGGCGATGTCATCGGACATCAGCACCACATCGGCGGTCTCGAGAGTGGCATCGGAGCCCGCCACTCCCATCGCGATGCCGACCGAGGCGGCAGACAGCGCCGGGGCGTCGTTCAATCCGTCCCCCACCATCGCCACGACACCATGCGTAGCTTTCAGCGCTTCCACGGCGCCCACCTTCTCTTCGGGCATGAGCCCACCGTGGGTGGCATCCATCCCCAGATCCTCCGCAAGCCTCCGGGCGGCGAGAATGTCGTCCCCTGAGAGCAGCACCGTCTGCGCGATCCCCTCCCGCCGCAGCCCCTCGATCGCGTGTCGCGCATGCGAGCGCATCGTGTCGCGTGCGCCAGCAACGCACACCGGCCGGCCGCCTGCCGCAAGCACCATGACGGTCGACCCGTCAGCGTGCACGGACGCTGCAAGCGCTTCGACCTCCGCGGTCCACGCGCCAACGCTCTGCATCAGCTCCCGGTTGCCGAGCAGATATGTCGTCCCGTTGATCTCGGCGTGCACGCCTCTGCCCGGGAGCACTTCAAAGTGCTCCACGACGACATGATCGTAGCTCACCCCGGTGCGCGCGGCTTCGGCAAGCACGGCCTGACCCAGGTGATGTTCCGACCTGTGCTCGATGGCCGCGAGAAGCGGAAGCACGTCCTTGGGTTGCATGCCGTCAAGAGGCCTCACCGACGTGATGCGTGGCTCGCCGAG
>CAVPBI010000003.1:0-112206 GCA_963701735.1 uncultured Ignavibacteria bacterium
CAGCGCACCAGAAAAACCCCGAATTTCAGGTAGCGGGTTTCGGACACCCCCGGCAAGACCGGGTGATCCGGGGCGGCGCCCGCCCATTCAAGCATTTGCGCGGGCCGGTTCGCCTCGTGGCAGGTCTCGTCTATAATAGACAGGAAGGTCTCGGGGAGGATGTGGTGTGAGCAGGAAGAAGTCGCGAGCAAGCCGCCCGGTTTCAGGACCTTCAACGCGTCCCGGTGCAGCTCCCGGTACCCCTTCTTCGCCATCGGCACGGATTTTCGGGAGCGGGTGAATGACGGCGGGTCAAGGATCACGATGTCGAACGATCGCCCCTCTCCCGCAAGGATCGGCAGCTTCGTGAAGACGTCCGCCTGCTCGAAGCGGCAGTTCCCCAGGCCGTTCCGCCCGGCGTTTTTCGCCGCGCGCGCGACGGCTTCCGCCGAGCTGTCGATGCCGAGCACGTCGGACGCTCCACCGGCGGCGGCGTTGAGCGAGAAACCCCCGTCGTTGCAGAAACAATCCAGGACGCTGCGCCCCCGGGCGAACGTTTTCACGCGCGCCCTGTTCATCCGCTGATCGAGGAAGAACCCGGTCTTCTGCCCTTCGAGCGCGTCCACGGCATACCCGATGCCGTTCTCCGTGAATTCCGTTTCGCTCTTTGATCCCCGGAGAAAACCTTTGCGCATCGGGAGCTCTTCGAGGGTGCGCAGGGCGGATTCGTTCCGTTCCACGATGGCGGCGGGCGAGAGCAGTTCCTGGATGGCATCGCAGATCTCCGGGAGGCGACGGTCCATGCCCGCCGAGAAGGCCTGGATGGAAACAACATCGCCGAACTTGTCCACGATCAGGCCGGGCAGGAAATCGCTCTCTCCGTGCACAAGCCGGTAGGCGTCGCAGTCGCCGAACATCGCCGTGCGGAGCGCCAGCGCATCGGCGAGCCGCCGGGCGAAGAACGCGGGGTCGATTTCCTGGATTTCCGATGCGAGATGCCGGTAGGCGATGAGCGAGTGGGGATGATAAAACCCGACGCCCAGCGAGAGCCCGCCGGCGGAGAGCAGCTCAACGACGTCGCCCGCGCCCGGCGCGCCCCGGACCTCCTGGATTTCGTTGCTGTACGCCCACGGATGCCCCGCGACAATTCTTCGTTCTTCCTTTTTACGCAGGACGATCTGGCGTGTCAAATGATTGTTGGCCATAGGTGCATGAAGATACCACAATGGCGAAGGAGATACAACCGCTTCATTGGAAATCGCAAGGCCAGTGCGTATATTTATAAGATGGATACGAATTCGACATCGGCCTGTCCTCCGTTCCCGGACCTGAAGTGTGTCATTTTCGACCTGGACGGGACGCTCGTGCGCACCAACGAGCTGATCTACGCGAGCTTCAATCATCTGATGGAGCGGCACCTGGGGCGCACGATGAAGCCGGCGGAGATCGTCGCGCTGTTCGGCCCGCCGGAGGAAGGCGCGATCGAAAAAGTGTTCGGCCCGGAGCGCACGCCGGCGCTGCTGCAGGAGCTGCTCGCATTCTACGCGGCGCAGCACTCGACGCTGGCCGACCTGCACGAGGGGATCGAAGACGTCCTGCGATTCCTGAAGGATCGGAAGATCACGATCGCGCTCTTCACGGGCAAGGGGAAGTGGACCACCGACATCACGCTCCGCGCGTTCGGGCTCGAACGGTATTTCGACCTGATCGTGACCGGGAACGACGTGGAGCACCACAAGCCTCATCCGGAAGGGATCCTGCAGGCACTGGAGCGGTTCGGGCTCCAGCCCTCGCAGGCGCTGATGGTCGGCGATTCCGTGTCCGACGCGAAGGCCGCCCACGCCGCCGGCGTCCGCATCGCGTCCGTATTGTGGGATGCGTTCGATCCCGAACATGTCAGGGCAGCGAACGCCTCGTGCACGTTCGACAGCGTTGCAGCATTCGACGCATGGGTCCGGGCCCAGCTGCGTTGACCGGGGGCTGCGGCAGTGCCGGCGCACGTAACGCGTATGCATGCGCACACGTCACGATTCTGTATTCACGCAAGTCATAGCCGGCATCCACGCCGGCGACAGATAGAAGGAGACCTCATCCGTGTCCACACTCCCCATCGGTGTCATCGGCGTCGGGCATCTCGGCAGCCTGCATGCGAAGCTGCTCAGGGACGTGCCGGGCGTGAAGCTGGCCGGCATCTATGACGAACGGCCCGACCACGCCGCGAAGGTCGCGGCGGAGCTCGGAACGACCGCGTTCCGGGACATCGACGCGCTCCTCGCGGCGTCCGAGGCGGTGACGATTGCGACGCCGACGAGCACCCACGCCGAGGTGGCGGCGCGCGCGATCGAGCAGGGGCGGCACGTGATGATCGAGAAGCCGATCACGGCGACCGTCGCGGAAGCGGAGGCGCTGTGCGCCCACGCCCGGAAGAAGGGCGTCACGGTGCAGGTGGGGCACATCGAGAGATTCAATGCGGCGATCCTGGCGCTCGAGAAGTTCGAGCTGCGGCCGCTGTTCGTGGAGTCGCACCGGCTCGCGCAGTTCAACCCGCGCGGGACGGACGTGGCCGTGGTGCTGGACCTGATGATCCACGACATCGACCTGATCCTGAGCTTCGTGCAGTCGCCCGTGAAACACGTCGACGCGAGCGGGGTGGCGGTGGTGTCGGACAATGTGGATATCGCCAACGCCCGCCTGCAGTTCGAGAACGGCTGCGTGGCAAACGTGACGGCCAGCCGCATTTCCCAGCGGAAAATGAGGAAGATGCGGCTGTTCCAGCAGAGCACGTACATCTCGATCGACTTTTCGCAGGGCCTTTCGGAGGTGTTCCGCCTGGCGTCGCCTGACGAGGCGGTGGAGCCCGGGGTCATGACGCTGGGCGAGATCGGAACCGGAGACCGCAAGCGCCGCGTTCTGTACGAGCAGCCGGAAGTCAGGGAAGTGAACGCGCTCGCGCACGAGCTGGGTCTGTTCGCGGCGGCCGTGAAGAACGGCACGCGCCCCGTCGTGAGCGGCGACGACGGCATGCGGGCCCTGCAGGTGGCGAACATCATCATGGAAAAGATCGGCGAGCAGCGCATCGTCCTGTAGCAGGCGGCTGCTCGTCCGGTACAGTGTGAACGACACAACCCACATCCATCTCACGCACCCCCTCCTGGCGAGGATCGGCGCGATCGCCGACGCGGCGGGCGCCGAGGTCTACGTCGTCGGAGGATACGTGCGCGACCTCCTGCTGGAGCAGGGGGACAAGGACATCGACATCCTTGTCGTCGGCGACGGCATCGCGTTCGCGCGGCATGCGGCCCGCGAGCTCGGCGTGGAGACCGTCGTGGCGTTCGAGCGGTTCGGGACGGCCATGGTGCCGCTGGACACCGGGAAGGTGGAGTTCGTGGGCGCGCGGCGGGAGGAGTACGCGCACGACTCGCGCAAGCCGCACGTCACACGCGGAACGCTGACGGACGACCTGATGCGCCGCGACTTCACGATCAATGCGATGGCGGTCTCGCTGAATGCCGGCACGTACGGCACCCTCGAGGACCCGCTCGGGGGGAGGGAAGACCTCGCAAAAGAGATCATCCGCACGCCGCTCGATCCCGATCATACGTTCGAGGACGATCCACTCCGGATTCTGCGCGCCATCCGGTTCGCGGCACAGCTCGAGTTCAGGATCGAGGAGCGAACGTTCAAGGCCGTGAGCGGCATGCGCGAGAGGCTGAGCATCGTGTCGCAGGAGCGGATCACGGACGAGTTCCTCAAGATCATGCGCGTGCCCCAGCCGTCCATCGGCCTCCGGCTGATGTTCGAAACCGGCGTGCTTCAGATCGTGTTCCCCGAGATCGCGGATATGGCGGGCGTGGATCAGCGGCGCGACCACCACCACAAGGACGTCTTCCTGCACACCTGCCAGGTCGTGGATAACATCGCCGCGACAACGGACAACGTCTGGCTGCGGTTCGTCGCGCTGGTGCACGACATCGCCAAGCCGAGGACGAAATCGTTCAAGGAGGGGATCGGCTGGACGTTCCACGGGCATGAGGAGGTGGGGGCGCGGATGATGAAGAAGATCTTCCGCCGGATGAAGTTCCCCATGGACCCGTTGCCGTACGTCGAGAAGCTCGTGCGTCTGCACCTGCGGCCGATGGTGCTGGTGGACGAGGAGGTGACCGACTCGGCGGTGCGGCGTCTGGTGTTCGAGGCAGGCGAGGACGTGGACGATCTGATGAAGCTGTGCCGTGCCGACATCACCTCGAAGAACCCCAAGCTCGTGGCGCGGTATCTCCGGAACTACGACCGGGTGATGGAGAAGATCGCGGAGGTCGAGGAGAAGGACCGTTTGCGGGCCTGGCAGCCCCCCGTGAAAGGGGACGAAATTATGGCGGTTTGCGGGCTTCAGGAGGGCCGGGAGGTCGGAATTCTCAAAAAAGCCATAGAAGAGGCCATTCTTGACGGCCAAATCCCCAACGAGCACGACGCCGCGCTGGCGTATCTCCTCTCTATTAAAGACGGGATTCTGGAAGGCGCCAGAGCCGCGAAGAAGGGGACTGTCCCCGGGGAAGACCGCGATCCCGGCGGAGTAATAAGAACTCCTTTTGCGTCGATTTGACAACGCAAATCCGGCCGCCGCAGACAGATTTTGTCGCAACATTCAAGCATTCTTTTCGTTTAAATACTAGTCATCCGCCCCATGTTTCGGAGTCCACTATGCGAATTCTAGCGGCCCTGTTGGCCACGTTCCTCTTCCTCCACGGTGCAGCCGGAATTGCCCAGGAGCAAACACTCACGCTTCAGCAGGCCATCGACCTTGCGCTTCAGAACAACCTGAGCGTCGTCCAGTCGCAGAACAACCTGGACGCCGCCGAAAGCCAGTCCCGTGCCGCGATGGGACAGTACCTGCCGTCGCTGGATGCCAGCGGGTCATGGAGACGAACCCAGACCGATCAGTCAGGGTACCGGGGTGTCATTCAGGGAACTCCGGTCGACTTCCCCGCGTCGAGCGAGACAAACGGCAGCGTAGGTGCCGGGCTCTCAGCAGGGCTGACCGTGTTCGACTTCCTCGGCCGTGAAGGGAATGTGTCCGCCGCGAACGCGCGCGAAGCCTCCGCGAAGCTCGGGGTCGTCCGCACGCGGCAGGCGATCGTATATCAGACCGCCAGCGAGTATCTGAACGTGCTGCGCACGGAGAAGCTTGTTGTGGTCACGGAAGAGAACCTGAAGCGCGACCAGCGCCAGCTGGAGCGGATCATCGAGTCCAACCGCGTGGGCGCGCTCTCGCTCGCCGACGTGTATCGCCAGCAGTCGCAGGTGGCCAGCGACGAGCTGAGCGTCATCTCCGCGACGAACAACCACCTGAAATCGAAGGCTGATCTGCTCGCGCTTATCGGACTGGACGCGACGGCAGGATTACAGGGTTGTGGACGCCACGCTGCCGTCGACGATCGACACCCTCGAGATGCGTCAGCTGAGAAGCGACTTCAAGGGTCTCGGCGTGCTGCAGGACCGCGCGATCCAGGCGCGCCCCGATTTTATGGCGGCGATGGAGCAGGTGAACGCCGCCGATGGCGGCGTGACAAGTGCGTACAGCGGCTACTACCCTGCGATCGGCGCATTTGGCGGCTACAACCTGAACGGCGAGAAGTTCGAAAACCTGTCCGATAACAAGAGCCTCAGCTGGGGGCTGAATGTCCGCTGGAACATCTTCGACGGGTTCTTGCGCGAGCAGCAGATCCAGACCGCCGAGGCGTCAAAGCGCAACGCGGAGATCACAAAGGCGCAGACCGAGCGGGACGTGACTGTTGAGGTGAGGAAGGCGGTGCTGGACCTCGACGCGGCGATGAAAGTCGCTGCAGGTCACGGACAAGGCGCTCGTCTCGGCCGCCGAGGACCGGAAGATCGCCGAAGAGCGGTACAATCTGGGAGCGGGCACGCTGCTCGACCTGCTCGTCGCGAATGCGAACTACGTGAATGCGGAGGCCAACAAGAGTCAACGCCGTCTACGGATATCTGACTGCAAAGTACAATCTGGAATTTGCGCTCGGTGAGCGCAAGTACTAACACCATCGCTGGGAGCCGGTTTCCATGGCAACGAACGGAAAGAAGAAGACGCGCAAACGGATCATCATCTGGGGCATTATCGGGGTGCTTGTCATCGCCCTCGGAGTGGTGATCTTCCTCGGTTCGCGCAAAGAGAATGTGATCACGGTGCAGGTCGAGAAGGCCCAGCGCCGGACCATCACGCAGGTCGTCACCGCCACAGGGAAGATTCAGCCGGAGGTCATGGTCAAGATCTCCCCCGAGGTGAGCGGCGAGATCGTGGCTCTGCCCGTGAAGGAAGGCGACCGGGTGAAGAAGGGCGACCTTCTGATGAAGATCAAGCCGGACATGTACACCGCGCAGCGAGACCAGGCCTCGGCCGGATTGCTCTCGGCCAGGGCGGAGCTTGCGCGTACCGAGCCTGAATTCAAGCGGATTTCCTCGCTCTTTGAGAAAGGTCTGGTCTCTGAGTCGGAACATGACCAGGCCAGAGCCTACTATCGAGTCGGCCAAAGCGCAATATGCCCGCGCGAAGGCGACCCTCGATCAGGCCGAAGAAAGCCTGCGCAAGACCACCGTTTTTGCGCCGATGGACGGGACCGTCAGCCAGCTGAATTCCGAGCTCGGCGAGCGGGTGCTGGGGACGCAGCAGTTCCAGGGGACGGAAGTCATGACGATCGCCGACCTCTCACGGATGGAAGCGCGGGTGGATGTGTCCGAAACCGACGTGATCAATGTCTCCATCGGCGACACGGCCCGGGTCTCGATCGACGCGTTCCCGGACCGGAAGGTCAACGCGCTCGTGTACGAGATCGCGAACACCGCGGCCTCGAGAGGGCTCGGGACGCAGGAGGAGGTGACGAACTTCCAGGTGAAGATGCGCGTGGTGGACAAGGACATCTCGCTTCGTCCCGGCATGTCGATGATGGCGGACATCGAGACTGAAACGAAGGTGGATGTCCTCACGATCCCGGTGCAGTCGGTCACGACGCGCGCGCCGAAGATGGAGGTGAAGGATTCGACGGCGGACGGGCAGCGGGGCAAGGTGGTCGAGGCCGGCGGCCCGGTGCGCGGTGCCCGTGGCCGACGAGAAGAAGCCCGAGGGGCAGATGAAAGAGGTCGCGTTCGTGGTCGTCGACGGCGTCGCGAAGGCGATGCCTGTGAAGCGCGGCATCAGCAACGACACGTATGTGGAGATCAGCGAGGGCCTCGAAGAGGGTGCGCAGGTCGTGTCGGGGACGTACCGCGTGATCAACCGTGAGCTGGAGGACGGCTCGAAGGTGAAGATTGAAGAGCCGCGGCGCGGGCGTGGAGCCCCAGCGGGCGGAAGGGGCCTGACCATGAGCGTCATTGAGCTGACCAACATCGTCAAGACCTATGACATGGGCGGCGCGGAGGAGGTCCACGCCCTGCGAGGTGTCACCGTCGCGATCGGGAAGAACGAGTACGTCGCCATCATGGGGCCGTCGGGGTCAGGGAAGTCCACGCTGATGAACATCATCGGCTGCCTGGACACGCCCACCTCGGGGTCATATATGTTCAACGGTCTGGCCGTCAGCGACATGAACGACAACGAGCTCGCGAAGATCCGGAACAAGGAGATCGGGTTCGTCTTTCAGACGTTCAACCTGCTGCCGCGTTCAGACGCCCTGCACAACGTCGAGCTGCCGCTGATCTATGCCGGACTCGGCTCCGGCGAGCGCAGGCGGCGTGCGCTGGAGACGCTCCAGCACGTCGGTCTCGGCGACCGCAGCCATCACAAGCCGAACGAGCTCTCCGGCGGCCAGCGGCAGAGGGTGGCCGTGGCCCGGGCGCTCGTGACGCGGCCGTCGATCATCCTGGCGGACGAACCCACGGGGAACCTGGACTCGAAGACCGGCGAGGAAATCATGCTCCTGTTCGAAGAGCTGCACCGGCAGGGGAATACCATCATTCTCGTGACGCACGAGGCGGACATCGCAGAGCACGCCCATCGGGTGATTCGCGTGCGTGACGGGAAAGTCGAATCCGACGAGCCTGCGCACAAGCGCAAGACCTACGCAGCCGCGGCGTCCTGACGGACGTCCCCGGACGGGAGAACGTTACCAACCATGGACTTTCTGCGTGAGCTGGGCGAAGGGCTGATCATCTCGTTCGCGCGCGATCCGCGCGAACAAGATGCGGTCGGTCCTGACAACCCTGGGCATCGTGATCGGGATCGTGTCGGTCACCCTGATGGCCACGGCCATCGAGGGGGTGAACCGGGCGTTCGACAAGAGCGCCTCCGCCTTCGGGACCGATGTCCTGTATATCCAGCGGTTTCCGTGGATAAGCAACGAAGACTGGTCGACGCTTCCGGAACCGCAGGCAGCTGGAGACGCGGTTTGCAGCCAAGATCGAGCGGCAGTCGCATGTATGCGTCGGCCGTGGCGCCGGTCATCGCCACCCGCCGCCGCGTGACGTACCGCGACAACTCCACAGAGGACGCGTTCGTGACCGGTACGACACACCAGTACCTGAACGCCGCGGGGGTCCTCCTCGAGGACGGACGGTTTTTCACCGCGGAAGAATCGGCCGGCGGGCGTCCGGTGTGTACGATCGGAGCCACGATCGCGGAGAACCTGTTTCCTCGCGAGGACCCGATCGGCAAGACGATCCGCGTCGCCGGGCATCCCTACACCGTGCTGGGAGTCTTCGAGAAGCAGGGCGGGCTGTTTGGCATGTTCACATCCGACACCCGCGTGTTCGTGCCGATCAATTCATTCGAGAGCAAGTTCGGAGGCAGGCGACGGGACGTCACGATTCAGGTCAGGGTCGCCGACCTGAAGGAGATGGAAGACGCCAAGCTGGAGCTTGAGGGCATCATGCGCAAGACTCCGCCACATCCCGCCCGGGGAAACCCAAGCGACTTCGAAATCAACCAGCAGGAACTTCTGACCGCCGCATTCGCGCCGATCAGCCTGGTGATCGCATCGGTGGGGCTCTTCATTACGGGGCTGTCGCTCTTCGTGGGCGGCATCGGGATCATGAACATCATGTTCGTGTCCGTGACGGAGAGGACGAAGGAGATAGGGATCAGAAAGGCGATCGGCGCCCCGCGACGGTCGATCCTGATGCAGTTCCTGGCCGAGGCGGCGGCGTTGTGTCTTATCGGAGGACTGATCGGACTCGCGATCGCGTTCCCGCTGAGCCTGATCGTGGACCAGGTGCTGCCGACCGCGATGCCGGTTTCCGTCGTGTTCATCGCGATCGCGATATCGCTCATGGTCGGCGTCGTGTCGGGATTCCTCCCGGCATACCGTGCGGCAAAGATGGACCCTGTGGAGGCGTTGCGCTATGAGTAAGTTCATCCACGAGATCTGCGAACATCCGCGAGAGCCTCGCCATGGCGCTCTCCGCCATCAAGGCGAGCAAGCTGCGCTCGGTCCTGACGCTGCTGGGCATCGCCGTCGGAGTCTTCTCCATCATCGCCGTGATGACGGCGATCGGCGTGCTTCGCAACTCCATCGAAGAGGGGATGACGCAGCTCGGCGCCAATACCTTCCAGATCCAGAAATTTCCCACCGAGTTCGAGGGCGGGCATGAAGCCAGGCACAGGCTGCGCAACCGCAAGGACATCACGTACGAGCAGGCGAACACTCGTTCGCGAGAAGGCGACGCTCGCGGAGGCGGTGGGGCTGGAGGTGTGGCAATTTGGAAACCAGGTTGCCTGGAAGGGGGAGAAGACGAACCCGAACGTCCAGATCGCGGGCGAAAACCTGGACGGCCTCGTCACGAACGACTGGACCGTCGACGTCGGTCGCGGCCTGAATCAGCAGGACCTTGACCTTGCTGCGCCGGTAGCGGTGCTTGGCAAGGCGGTGGGCGACAAGCTCTTCCCTCCGAGCATGAACCCGGTCGGGGAGGATATCCGCGTGAGGGGTCAGGTCTTCAAAGTGATCGGCGTGTTCGCTTCGAAGGGGAGCGCGCTGGGCGGGAATGCCGACAGTTTTATCGCCATTCCGATCACGACCTTCTTCCAGCGCTTCGGGCGCGCCGACCGGAGCGTGAACATCATGGTGAAAGCGCGGAGCAGGGAAGTCTTTGACGATGCGCTGGAGCAGGCTCGCGCGATTCTCCGGGCAGCGCGCAACGTGCCGCCCGGTAACGAAGACGATTTCGCCTATTTCTCGAACGACTCGCTCATCACGCAGTTCAATGAATTCACCCTGTACGTCCGGATGGGCGTGCTGGTCGTCAGCTCGATCGCCCTCCTGGCCGCCGGGCGTGGGGATCATGAACATCATGCTGGTCTCCGTCACGGAACGGACGCGCGAGATCGGCATCCGGAAGGCCATCGGCGCACAGAAGGCCGATATCCTCCGCCAGTTCCTGATCGAGGCCGTGATCCTGTCCGAAATCGGCGGGCTCATCGGCATCCTCCTCGGCGTGCTCGGCGGGAACGTGGTGAGCCTCCTGATGGAAGTGCCTGCGATCTTCCCGTGGGACTGGGCGGCCATCGGCATCGCCGTCTGCTCGCTCGTGGGCATCCTGTTCGGCGTGTACCCGGCATGGAAGGCCTCGTCGCTCGACCCGATCGATGCTCTTCGGTACGAATGAAGGCGGGAGAGTCCTCCCGCTTTCATTTCGAACGCTCTTCTCCTATCTTCTCTCCTGGCCTGAGATCCCGGTCCACCAACATCCAATCGGCATGAGCATCTCTCTGCGCATTCGCGCTGCCTTCCTCCGCACCGTAACGCCTCTCCTGTCATCAGGCGTGTTGACTGCGGCCGTTGTGCTGGCGGTGCCCGGCGCTTCGCTCTTGCCCGGGGCTCTACCCGCCGCCTCCGCCCAGACCACACCCGGCTCCCAGCAGAGCCAGGACAGCCCGGTCTTCAAGGCCAAGAAGCCGACGTCGCTCCCGCCTCTGGTGCGGCCTGCCGATCCCGTGTACGAAACCCTCCAGACATTCCTCCTGGCGCGTCGGGCCGCGGCCGGAGACGCCCCTGCACAGCATGAGCTCGGCATCCGGTATCTGCTCGGGATGGGGGTGCAGGCCGACACGGCTCTTGCGGCGCACTGGATCGGGAAGGCGGCGGAAGGGAGCGTCGTGCCCGCGCGATTCAATCTCGCCATCCTGCAGTACAACGGATGGGG
Organism: uncultured Ignavibacteria bacterium; assembly: GCA_963701735.1. Taxonomy (GTDB): domain Bacteria; phylum Bacteroidota; class Ignavibacteria; order UBA10030; family UBA6906; genus CAWABB01. Next base: position 11,122 of record CAVPBI010000003.1, read on the forward strand.
GACGAAATGGGACCCGTTCGGCTCGTTCAAGAGCCTGTCGTGGTGCTCCGAGCGGAACATGGAGGAGGCGGACTTCTTCCTGGGGCTCTTCTATGTCGAAGGGTACGTCGTCCCCGTCGATCTTCCCCGGGCGCTGGAGCTCATGGGGCGTGCGGCAGACAAGGGGTTCAAGCCCGCGGTTGAGGTTCTTCCGAAGCTGAAGGAGTACATGCAGCAGGTGGCTGCGGCGGCGAATCCGGATTCCGCGGCGGCGGCATCGGCAACCGCGTCGGCGTCGGGCACCGCATCCTCATCCACGTCGCTCTCCCCGGTGTTTCTTGAGTTCGACCCTGACACGACCTCCGCACCAAGTCTTGGCTCGATCCTTCAGTCCGCGCTGGAGGGCGGCAATTCGTCCCTGAAGGAGGCGCTCGGGCTCACGAAGCTGACCGACGCCAATGCGAAGCTGGATTCGGCGGCGGAGGCGCGCGTTCGTGCCGCGGCAGATGCCGGGAGTCCGGAAGCGCTGACGTTCCTCGGCAGGGCCGCCGAGCTTGGACGCGGAACCGAGCGCGACCTTGTGCGCGCCGCCGCATTCTACCTGAGGGCCACCCGGATGGAATCGCCCCAGGCCCCGCGGCACCTCTTCGGTGTCCTCGGACTTCCGGAGTTCGTCACGGCGCTGAAGGAGAAGGCTGGGGCGGACGACCCCGAGGCGTTGTATGCGTGGGGGACCGCGACCGGGCTCGGGTTCGACGGGCAGCTTGCCATGGCCGGCGCTGTGGTCACGCCGATGCAGGCGAAGGGTTTCCTGTCCACCGCGACAAAAGCCGGCTACGCGCCGGCGATGATCGAGCTCGGGCTCGGAGAGCTGGCCGGCCGGTGGGGCCCCGCGCGTCCGTCGGAGGCCTACACACTCTGGGAGCGTGCCGCCGCTACAGGAAACTTCGAGGCGATGGTTCGACTCGCTATCCTGGACGTGCGCGGGGCGGACACGACGCTCTTCCCGGCTGCTGTCGGCATCCTGCGCCAGGGGATCGATCGCGGCTCGGTACTCGCGGACGTGGGGCTGGGGTTCTGCTACGAGACGGGGAGAGGCGTGCCTGTGATGCCGGCTGAAGCGGCGAGGCTGTATCGGGACGCCGCACGACGGGGGAGTTCAGATGCCCAGAGGGCGCTGCACAGGCTGCACGACAGGATCCGGCCCGAGGATCCCGCGTTCGTCATCCCTGACTGACCCTCCCCGCCTCTGCCCGGGAAGTGTCCCCCTGGCAGGTGCGGTTCCGCCTCATCCACCCGGGGATGACAGCTGTTCCCTTCGCTGGCATGGTCTTGCCTGATTCAGCCCGGTCGGCCCGGACAACCCCCCGCTTTCGACCATCCCTCATATTCAGACAACCCTCTACACTGCAACAATCTTCTACACTCCAGGGACCCCTCACATTCTAGGACATTCCGGGTTTCGCAATCTCACCTGAGCTTTCGCTGGCCCACGCGGGGCACGTCACGTGGCCGGGAACACCACAATGAACTGCTGCTCCCTTCAGTCGATTCACCGTGATCTGCCCCCGAAGCTGATCGGTGAGCGTCCGCACGAGCTTCATCCCAAGGGACGGGGAATTCATGATGTCCACGTCCGGGGAAATTCCCACACCGTCGTCGCTCACGGAGAACCTGATCAGTCCGCCTTCCTCCGGGTGGAGCATGACCGTGATCGCTCCCTGCGTCCTCCCCCTGAACCCGTGCTTCAGGCAGTTGGTCAGAAGCTCGTTGATGATCATCCCGCACGGTATGGCGCGATCGATCTCGAGGATCACCGGCTCGACGTCCAGCCGGAGCTCGATGCTTCGCGCCTGTACGCTGTAGGTCCGGAAGAGCTGCGCGGTGAGATCCTTGATGTACTGGCTGAAGTCGATCTTCGCGAGGTCGCCCGAGCTGTAGAGCTGCTCATGGATGATGGCCATGGAGCGCACGCGGTTCTGGCTGTCCCGCAGCGCCTCGCCGGCGTTCTCGGGGGTGATGTGATCCGACTGCAGGCTCAGGAGGCTGGAGATGATCTGAAGGTTGTTCTTCACCCGGTGGTGAATCTCCTTCAGGAGCGCCTCCTTCTCGTGCAGCGAGGCTTTGAGCTGCTGCTCGGCCTGCGTTCGCGTCGTGATGTCCTCGAGGAATACGGAGAGTCCGCGCCGCGTGGGGTACGTGCGGATCTCGACCACGGCCTTCGCGCCGCCGAGCGAGTACTCGGTGAGGAAGCTCTGCGGCCCGCGGCTCTGGATGACCCGCGCAAGGATCTCGTCCGCCCGGTTCCCCAGGAGCTCGGGGAACACTTCGGTCAGCGGTCGTCCGATCGCGTCCCTCGCGGTCACTCCCGTCAGATATTCCGACGCCTTGTTCCAGTGCGTGATGGTCAGGTCGTTGTCCATCGCGAAGAAGACGTCCGTGATGCTCTCCGCCAGTTCGCGATAGCTCTCCTCGCTCTCCCGCAGCCGCTCCTCGGTCTTCTTGCGGGCCGTCATGTCGCGGATGACGGTCATGGTCAGCTCGCGCCCCTGGATGGGGATGGGCCGCGTGCGCACCTCCACGGGGAAGACGGTTGCGTCTCTCGCCCGCGCGCGCTGCTCATAGGCGGCGATCGCTGCGGCGTGGGTGTCGGTGTTCTCGATCTGGCGGGATTCGGGGCGAATGAACGATGCGAGCGGCTTGCCGCGGAGCTCCTCGACCTCGTAGCCGAGCATGGAGGCGAAGGGACGGTTGGCCTCGACGATCGTTCCATGGTCGCTGACGACGATCCCTTCGAACGTGGAGTCGAGGAGGCGCTGGAGCCGCTCTGCGCTTCCGGTGTCGTGCCTGCGGGATGAGCCTGCGCCATCCGGCCCCCCATGAACGCGCCGTATGCCCATGAGGCCCGCGGCGAGAACCACGGCGAGCGTCGAAAGCGACACGGCGGGGAGGAGGATGATCGGGATGAAGCCGGACTCGCCTTCGGCGATGCCCAGGGCGATGAGGAGGAGGAAGATGCCTGACGCGCCCAGGAGCACGGCCGCGACTATCCAGGCGGCGGTGTGGGAGAGCCGGAGAGAAAAATACGCCGAGGCCCCGGCCGCGGCGAGGAGGATGATGGCAGACGCAAGTTGAAGGGCAGCGTTGCTGTCCATCCTCAGGCCTTCATTCGCCGACCCTTCTCCTCGAACGTGAAGATCCACCCGCAGATCTTGCCGGGGTCGATCTCCATGAGATTGTTCCAGTACTCGCGGTTGAACATCGTCCGTGAGCTGGTTTCTCCGTCAGGGAGGTTCTCCACTTCGTTGATAAGCTGCCCGACGCGGCGCTTCCAGAGGGCCATGTTCTTGGTACGGAGGTCGACCCATCCGTCGTGCGCCCACCGGTCGACGTTCTGGCTGGTCACGGGGAGCTCTTCATCGCCGCGGAAGGGCGGGATCTTCACGGTCTCGCCCCGCACGAGCGACTTGCCGTCGGGGAGGAGGATCGGGATGCCGATCGAGATGATGTGCGAGCGGACGTCGGCGTCGGCCTGGATCAGCTCCAGCAGGCGGCGTGACATCACCGCGGATTCCGTGCGGCCCACGGTGCGAAGGTCGCCGAAGCAGAGCTTCAGGAGGTACGCTTCATACAGCAGCTTGGAGAGCCGCGGCGGCCCGAGCATTTCGAACGCGACCGAATCGATGCCGTGCTCCCGCTCGAGGGTCTTCATGCGGTCGAGCGCCCCGGTGAACATGAACCCCGCCCGATAGGTCGGGGCAAGCGTCGCGTTGTCGAGCGCGTTGATGATGTCGTGCCCGGTATTCCCCGCCTTGATTTCGAACACCGTGCTTTCGGCGATCTCCTCCGGCGTCACGAACTCCATCTGCCCGGGCGTCGAGATGGCTTCGAACTCGCCGCGCGAGAAACATCCGTTCTCGCCCGTGTCGATGAACACCGATCGGAGCGTTCCCCCCTTCGGTGTCGCGGCCTCCGGCATGTGGGCCTTGAACATCTTCTTGATCGGTATCGCGTTCTCCACCGGGCAGTCGACGAGCGGGATGGGAGTCCCGCGCTTCCGGATCTCGCCGAAACCGATTCCCTTCCATGCGATGGCTGCCGTCGGCTTGATCTCTTTTGTGATCGGTGCGTCCGGGGTGCGACCCATCAGGAAGAGCAGCATCGTGTGCGCGCCGGCCACGGCCGATTTCGACAGCAGCACCCTCGACGGGCGTTCCTCGCTGTGGGTGTACGGGATGTTCAATCCCATGCCGCCCGTGCCGCTGGTCCCGATCTTCACGTAGATCTGCGTCCCGGCCTCCTGCATCGATCTGTACATCAGCTGCACGTGCCTGATCAGCTGTGGAACGTAGAGCGTGCAGAGAAGGCGTTCGGTCTGTTCGACGAGGGCCTCGATGTCCTTCGCACCTTTGCCCCGGACCGCCCGCAGCTGCCGGATGAGGTCCCGCGAACTCTGGAAGATGTCCTGGTACGCGATGGCCGTCGCGGAGTTCACGCAGTCGACGACGATCTCCGGCTTGTAGCGGTGCATGAGCCGGTACAGGGAGGAACGGTGAAGGAGGGGGCGGGAGAACTCCTCTACCATGTCCTCGATCAACATGGCGCGATGCTCGGCGTTGGCGAGGATCTTCGCTCGCGGGAGGTCCTTCAACGATTCGCGGACGAAAATGTTGCCCCACCACGGGACGAAGAAGTTCTTCCCCGCGGACGGATAGTCGCGCCGCAGATCTGCCACGGCTTCCTCGGCTTCGGCGCGGGTCAGGGACGTGACGATCATGCGCCGGGGCGCGTCTTCCATGAATTTGCGGCAGATCGCGGAGCCGACGAGCCCCCATCCGCCGATGACGAGTACGGTCTTCCCCTTAATGTCCATGCTGGTTTGTCTGGAAGGTTCTCGGAATGGGTGTGCCGCTCACATTGTGCCGACAATGTACGGGAAGGCCACGGCAAAGGCAAGAAAACGCGCCGCCCCGTCCGGCCGGATGGCCGAACGGGGCGGTCGACACTGGGATGACGCGCGGGCGACTGGCGTCGCGCGGACGACTATTTGAACTTGACCGAGCCGATGACCTTGTCGTACGCAGCCAGGTACTCGGTCCGCTGCGGCTTGTACCAGTCCATCGTGGTGCGGAACACCTTGTCGTCCTTCACGACAAAGTAGAACCGCCGCTCGACGTCCTTGGTCGCGGAGTAGGTGAGCGTGGTCGCAGGCTGTCCACCCACGGTGGCCTTGCCCTGCACCGCGCCCGCGAACTTGCCCTTGTTCTGCTCGACGACCTTGTCCAGCGTCTGGCCCTTCGCGCCGAACACGTCGAACCGGATCGAGCAATCCTGCCTGACGCCCCGGAGCGCGAGCACCAGATCGTTGCTCCCCTTGGGAGCAGCGACGAAGTTGAAGTTGTCGGGGTACTCGAACGTGAACAGCTTCGCGTCGTACGGGGTCATGGTCGCCGATGGCAGCGTCTCGATCCGCGCCTGCGACGACCGGTTTCGGGAACTCGAAGGACGCAAGGGACGCGTCGAAGACGAGCTTCTGTATCGCGTACTGGTCGTTGATGCCGCCGAAGTCCATCTCGTACAGCAGGCTGTCCGCGTTAATGAAGACGCGGTCCGTGTACGCGATCGTCCCTTTGCCGAAGTTGGCGGTCGACGAGACGCGGACTGCCGGCTTGTCCTTGACGGTGATGGCTTCCTGCTGACCGAGGACGACGTTGGCTGCGGCGAGCTCTTCCAGGATCTTCTTCGTTTCCGCGTTGGGGTCCGCAGTCTTGATGACCTCGACGCCGATCAGCGCGCCGTCTGGATACGGTCCGGTGGGGTCCAGGAATCGCTTTGCCGCCTCCTGTACACTCCAGAACCGCGCCCTGCGGCCGGCTTCCACGTCCGCGACCCAGCCTTTGGGTAGGAAATGTTGTAGCCAAGCACGGGGTCGTGGTATATCTCCATCTCGCCGACGGCCACCGGCACGATCTCCTTCTTCCCTCCGCACCCGGAGACGGTCAGCATGATGGCGACGATCACCATCAGCCCGCCGAGCACCACGGAGAAGAGACGCATGGTCTTCATTGACATTCCCTCGAGTTGTGTATTGAGAAGTGTGTGTGTCGATGACGGTGGAGTGAAGGCCGACCCTCCGGGTCGGGGGATAACAGCGATGCCGCGGGGTAGATATACGAAAAAAAAAGCGCCGGGTCAACCAGAGTGCGACCCGCGCCACGCTGGCGGTGCGGCCCCGGAATTGAATGTTCAGCGCGTCTTCCGTATGTTTGGCGTTGATATGCGCTCCCTGCCCCGGCTGACAGCCCTCACGCTTGCGGTCCTCTCCCACCTGGCGTTCGCCGGCAATAACTCCCGGAGCGTCACCGCCGTCCGCATCGAGACTCCCCCCGTCGTGGACGGGGTCCTGAACGACCCTGCCTGGAATGCCGCCCGGCCCGCAACGGGCTTCACCCAGCGCGACCCGGTCGATGGCGATTCGGCGTCGGAACGGACCGAAGTCCGCGTCCTGTTCGACGGTGAAGCGCTGTACTTCGGCGTCATGTGCTTCGATTCGCGCCCCGAGCGCATCGTCGCCCGGCTCGCGCGGCGCGACGATGAGGTTCCGTCCGACTGGGCCTCCGTCCGGATCGACGCCGATCGTGACCGCCTGAGCGCCTATGAGTTCTCGTTCAATCCCGCAGGCGTGAAGGTCGACATCCTCCAGTACGATGACGGCGAAGCGGAGGACCCAACGTGGGACGCCGTGTGGGACCTGCAGGTCTCGCGTGGTGAGTCGGGCTGGTCGGCCGAGCTGAGAATCCCGTTTGGCATGCTGCGGTATCATGAAGAGACCGACGACACGACGGAACAGATCTGGGGGATCAACTTCACCCGCTACATCACCCGACTGAACGAGTCTTCCCGATGGGCGCACTCCCCGAAGAGCGAAGGCGGCTTCGTCTCGCGCTTCGGCGAGCTGCGAGGTCTGCGGGGTCTCCCGCGGACGCGACCGCTGCAGCTGCTCCCGTTCGGGGTGGCCGAGTACCGGCACGCTCCCGGGACCGAAACCGTCCTGCCGGTCGACCGCACGCGCTTCGACGCGGGGCTGGACCTCAAGTACGGCATCGGAAGCAACCTCACGCTCGATATGACCGTGCGTCCCGACTTCGGACAGGTCGAAGCGGATCCCGCCGTGCTGAACCTTTCGACCATCGAAACGTTCTACCCCGAACAGCGTCCGTTCTTCATCGAAGGGTTCCCGATCATCAGCTTCCCGACGTTCGGCGGGGGCTCCGGCCTGTTCTACTCGAGGCGCATCGGTCGGGCCATCGACCCCGAAGCGATCGATGTTCCGGACGGGTCGGGCGTAGAGGAGGTCGCGCCCGCGGTGGGGATCGTCGGTGCCGCGAAGCTGACCGGCCGGCTGTCGAACGGCCTCTCCATCGGCGCCCTGCAGGCGGTGACGCAGCGCGAGTGGGCGACGGTCCGGGATGCGGCCGGGACCAGCTCGAGCGCTCTCGTTGAACCGCTCGCCTCGTTCACGGTCGTGCGCCTCCGGCAGGAGGTGGCGCCCATGTCGACGATCGGCGGCATTGCGACGGCGACGCTGAAAGAAGATCGCCGGCCCGCGCTCACCGCTGGCGCGGACTGGGCGCTGCGGTTCGGGGGGAACGCATATCTGCTGGACGGGTTCCTCGCGGGGTCCTCCACGACAAACGGCGGTGACGCGTATATCACCGGCACGGCAGGGAGGATCCAGGCTGGAACGTGTCGCTGCGCTGCACTGGCTCTGGGAAGTGGGGACGGATTTCACCACGCCGCGGTACAACGTCAACGACGCCGGCTTCTTCAGACGGCCGAACGACTACGGCCTGATGGGCAGCCTCACCTACAAGGAAGATATCCCGGGTGGATGGTTTCAGAGCTACGCAGTCGACCTGAGCCTTCACGAGCGCTCGAACTTCGACGGCGCCAATATCAACCGCGAGGCGCGGCTGGCAGGCGAGTGTACCTTCAGGAACTTCTGGGAGCTGACCGGTAACGTGGGCTACGACGCCGGGGAATACGATGACCGGGAAACGCGCGGCAACGGACTGTACGACCGGCCGGGAACCGGATCCGCCACGGCGTACGTCTATACCGATGATCGCGATCCAGTCAGCTTCAAATTCGGGCAGCGGTTCGGATGGGACGACCTGCAGAAAGGAGTTCAGCGCGACGGAAGTGGGAATCGAAATCCGCCCGATGGGGTGGTTCCAGCTCGACCTGGAGACGGAGTACCAGCGCACGCGGGATCAGGAGGCGTGGGTCGAGAATCTTGACCTGTCCGGCGAGACCGCCAGCATCTTCGGAGACCGCTCAACCGATCAGATCGATTTCCGGATGCGGGGAACGGTGGTCTTCACGCGCGACCTGACCCTTCAGTTCTACGGGCAGGTGTTTGTCGCGCAGGGAGCATACAAGAACTTCAGGCGGCTTACGACGCCCTCCAGTTTCGAGCCGTACGCGTATTCGGGGTCGCCGGATTTTCTGTCACAGTCCATCATCGGAAACGTCGTGTTCCGGTGGGAATACCGGCCTGGCAGCACACTCTATCTTGTCTGGTCGCACGCGAAGGACTCGGGCGACGCCCCACCCGGCGGGTCGCTCGCCGACGGAATGCGGGGAGCATTCCGCCTCCCGCCGGCGAACGTGGTGATGCTGAAGGTGAACTATTGGCTGGAAATCTGACCCCTCGCCGCCGCCTACATCCCCGCAAACGTGAGCGTCACCTAGGTGACGCTCACGGGTTCGATGCAGACATGGGTAACGATTCCGGATCATCTCCACCCGCGACACTTTCTCGGCTTTCTGCGCGGCCTCCCGGCTGCACTTCTCTGGCTTCTTGCAGATCCACCAGGTCCCCCGACGCCCCACGCGACGCCCACACGTGCGTCACCTAGGTGACGCACGAATTGTGTATACACACATAGGTTACAGCTCTAGATCGTCCGCTTCCGCATCACCCTCTTGACTTCCTGCGCGGCACGCTCCGCCTCGCGCTTCGCTTCAGCGCCCTTTTTCTTGACCTCTTCCTGTACGCGCTTGAGCTCCTGCTGGATCTGCTTCTGATGCTCCTTCATTCGGATGCCTTCCTCGCGCAAGCCCTCAAGGTCGAAATCGAAATCGAACTCCGGAGCCGCGTGTGACCGGAAGCGGTAGACCTTCGGATTCGACTCCTCGTCGACGGTTACCGTTGAGCTCCTGCGGGCTCCCTTCCTGACATATCCCACCGTGACGGTATCACCCGCTTTGTAATCACCTAAGCGCCCAGTGCATGTCGTCGATATCGTCCACATCGACCGAACCCATGCTCACGATGACATCCCCCGCTTTCAGGCCGGCTTTCGCTCCGGGCCCCTCTTTCTCCACCTCGCTCACCAGAATTCCGCGCCCGCCGGGAATCTCGAAGTACTCGGCCAGCTGCCGGTTCAGATCCATCACGCTCAGCCCGAGCGTCCCTCCGCCCATGAACTTGAAATGGCCGGGTGCCATGAGCGCCAGGGGGGCCCCGGGTGCCTGCGGCGCCCACGCGGCCGCGTGTTTCGGCGGCTTCGCCACCGTCACCTGAATCGACTTCCGGTCGTTCCGGCGCATCACCACGCACTCGGCCGCCTTGCCGGGTTCCGCCTTCGCGACGGCACGTATCAGATCGCCGGCGTCGTCGATCGTCTTCCCGTTGAACGACACGATGATGTCATCCTCCTTGATACCCGCCTTCTCGGCCGGACTGTCGTCCGAGACCGAGTTCACCAGCGCCCCCTTCTCGGTCTTCACGTTCATCCGACGGGCGAGCCGCTCGCTCATGTCTTCGACCGAAACGCCGAGCCATGCGCGCTTCTCGGATGAGACCACTTGCGACCTCGTACTCATGTTCGGCATCCCGTTCCCGCTGCGCGCACGACGTGGACGTCATGATCACGCCGGCGACGGCGGCCGCTGCAAGCACCTGGAATATCATTGTCTCTCCTTCCGCACGTTGTATGGTGGCTGTGTTGTCTTAGACAACGCGACATGCCGGACGGTTGACATCGTTCCGCTATTCATCCTTCAGAATCTCGAAGAGGGCGGAGCGGGCGCGTTCGGTCCCGATTCCGCCGAGGTAGAACACCGCCTCCCGGCGCAGGTCGTAGTCCTCGTCCGAAACGGCGACGGTCTTGAGGAAATCCACCGCGCGATCGTTCCCGATGCCGGCGATCGAATAGAAGATGGCCTTGCGCTGTTCCTGCCGCTCCCGCGGCACGTCCTCGTAGAGGTCGATCAGCTTTTCGACGCGTTCGTTCCTGGTCGCCCGGTGTTCGCCGATCAGGTCGACGGCCAGGACCTGCAGGTCGCTGCTCGTGTCAGAGCGTGCGACCGTCACGAGGAACGAGAGCACCTCCGGATCGCGGAAGCGCGCCGCCGATTCGATCGCCACCTCGCGCACCGGCTCGGGTTGGCGGTTGTCGGTCGCGATGACGCGCAGCTTCTCGAAAGCGGCGGGGGTCCTCGGGGGCATGGCCGAGAGCGCGGAGAGCCTCGATCTTCACCTCCACCGCGGGGGCAAGCGCCACCCGGTCGGGGATGCGGGGCTTCACGATCGCGTTGGGGGAGATGAACATGTACCGCCTCATCTCCTCCTGCTGCCGTTTGAGAACCCGCTCCTGCCTGGCGAGTGCGGCCTCGATCGCGAGCTGCTGCTCGTACATTGCTTTGGGGGCCCGCGCTGCACCTCGATGTGTGCCGGCGGGATCATGATGCGCAGGTCGCCCGGCTGGAGCTCCACGAGATCTACGATGGCGTCGTCGACATAGCGGCTTCGGGGGTTCTGCTTGATGAATGCGCGGTATGCGTCGATTGCGCGCGACCGGTCCGTGTGCATGAGCGCGTACGCGGACCAGTACTGGGCGTCGTCGGCATACCGGCTCTTCGGGTGCTTTGCCCTCAGCTCGTCGAAAATCTTCCGCGCGGTTTCCCACTCCTCGTTGAGGATCTTCGCGTATCCGTCGCGGTACGCAGCATAGCCCGGATCGTCGGGAGATTCGTCTGCTCCGGCCCGCGGGGCGCCGACAAATGCGAACGAGAACCTCGCCGCCTCGGATTGCCCGTACGAGGCAGCGGCAAACGCCACCCCCAGGACGACGATCGTCCCACACATTATTCTCAATCGTTTCATGCTCACTCCCTCCACGTCATCGCCCGGAGGTGCGGACGATCATCCCTCTCGACGAGAGCTGCTCCGCCATCCGGACCTTGAACAGCAGATTCTGTTGACGGATCCCTTGCCGAATGAGGTAGAGATCCGACGCGGGCGCTTGCTCCCGCGAGTTTGCGACTTCGATCATGATCTTTTCGAGATCGGCCAGGACCTCCGACGATTGCGGGTCCAGCACCTCCGAGCGGTAACGACGGTTGTCAGCCAGGAGCCGCCGCGACGCATCACGCTCGACCGAGAGATCCGTCGTCGCCCCGGAATCCACCGGCTTGTTCGTGAGCCCCACGAGGAGGTTCTTCGAGCGCCGGAGATGTGCCGAGATGTCGGCCTCGGCAGGCGAGTCCTGCCCGACCGGTTCGGCCCGCGTGACCGCCGTGTCCTCGACAGGTTCCTGGCGTTCCCACGGGCGGAACACGAGCGTGGCCGTGACGGCAAGGACGAGCGTCGCGAGGGCGAATGCGACGGCGGGGCGGGGGGATGGCAGGAGCACCCGGAGCCGTTCCGCCAGCGTCAGGGCATGCGTGCGCGCGGCAGGCCGGGTGGACGGGAGGTTCCGTTCGATCCTCGCGGCGAGCTCCGCCCAGTGCGCTTCGTCGATGCGGTCGCTCGGTCGCTCCTGCGGCCGGGGGACCGCCGCCACGACCTGTTCGAGCTCGTCGACCGCCGCACGGCATTCCACGCACGTACGAAGGTGGACCCTCACGGCCTCCATCTCCTCCGCGCTCAGGTCGTTCATCACGAAGTCATACAGCGTGTCCTGTATCTCTCCGTGCGATTTCATCCCGCTTCGTCCTTCAGAAAGTGTAGCTTCGATCGCATCTTGCTGAGCCCGCGGAAGAGATGGGTCTTGACCGTCCCTTCCGAACACTGCAGGATCCTGCTGACCTGCTCCGTCGACATCCCTTCGTAGTGTCGCAGGATCACGACTGCCCGCTGGAGCGTGGGGAGCTCATGCAGTGCCCGCTCGAGGTGGCCCCGCAGGTCGATCGCCGAGGATCGACTCCCTCTGTGCTGGCGAGCGGGACGGCGTTCATGATGGGCACTTCGCGCAGGGCCTTCGTTCGTTCGCGTTTCACCCGGTTCAGCGAGAGGTTGACAACAATGCGGTGCAGCCACGTCGAGAACTTCGCGTCTCCCCTGAATTCCTCGAGCGCATCGAACGCCCGCAGGAAGGCGTCCTGGACGATATCGTCTGCGATGTCATGATCGCGAACGAACCCGAACGCGACATCGTAGGCCCCCCTGATATGGTGCTCGACGAGCAGGCGAAATGCGCTCCGGTCGCCTTCGCGTGCCCGCAGGAGCAGTTGCTGCTCGTCAGCAGCACCCATGCGTGTATCCTGCGGTATATGGCTCTGGGGGTTAGACACCCGATTGGGCTTTTTCGTTGACAGAGAGGAAAGAAATGTCAGTTATCAGCGATCGGATATCTGATGTCTGGCATGAAAAAGGCGAAGAAATGGGCTTCCCCGGCGGTGGTCGCCGGGGTGCCCTCCTAGAGGAGAAACGTCAAACGATGGGGTTTGTTGCGGGGCCTATTCGAACTTGAACTGCTTGGCGGTCCCGAACACGGGGATGTACACCTCGGGCTGCCGCGTGCTGGAAGTCTCGATGTAGACCGCGTCGGAGATGACGGCGGCCTCTTTCGGCGCCTTCAGCGTTGCCGTGACCGTGACCTGTTTCCCGGGGAGCACTGGTTCGGTCGGGAGCTTCACTGTCAGTCCTTCCATCGACGTGCGGATCTTGAGGAGCTTGATCGGGGTCTTCCCCGCGTTGCTCACGGTGATCGTCACGGACGACGCACGACCCACTTCCGCCTCCTTGAACCAGAAGCTCTGCGGTTCGACAACGATTTCCTGGATCACCGTTGCCGTGAGTTCGATGATGGTCGCCGGATGGGCGGGATCGTTCGAGCGCACCGTGATGGTCTTCTTCACGGGGCCGCTGAAGCTCTTCGCGTTGAACGTCACCTTGAGTGAGCCGGTTGCGCCAGGCGTGAGGCGATCGGTGGATGCGACGGTGCCCGTGCATCCGCATGAAGCGGCGACTTCGCCGATCAGCAGGGTCTCGTTCCCGGCGTTCTTCAGCGTGACCATCCGTTCGACGACCTGGCCGCGGTAGAGCGTGTCGAGGGCAAGGGATGTGCCGCCGACCACCACGAGGGACGGTTGTGCCGATGCTTCCGGCGACGTGGCGAGGAGCGCGGCGAAGGCGGTGAGCATCGCGGCGAAGATGGTGAAGACCGCGCGGGTACGCGCTGAGCCGGAGATCTTCTCGACCGGGTTTTTCATTGGGACCAGGGTTGTTGTTGTCAATGCTCAAATCTATGTGACTTTTCCCGGCGAGTCAACTCCCTTTCCGGGGTTCATCCGGGGCCTTGGGTGGCAGGGGCCGTGAGGGGCTGGCAGCCCCCACGACCCCGGACACACGAGCGTCACCTAGGTGACGCTCGTGTGGGGTTCGTGGGGGTCACATGGGGGTATGGTGCGCAGGCCGGGCCGGGCCCGGTGTGTCACCTTCCTGAGACCCTGGTGAATCGCGACCGGATCGGGGCTGCTGTCACCCGGCCCTGTGCAAAGGTGAGTCTGTGAAGGTCTGTCTGCCCCCTGTACGTGATCCTGAGGATCGTCGTCGGGTAGCGGATCTCGCCGAGGTAGAGCGTTCCTGTGGCCTCCGAAGGGAGCGAGACGCACGGCGAGGGGCGGCCCATGCCGTGGACGGCCAGGATGACGTGTCGCGCGAGCTCCAGGACGAGCCCCGGATGGTGTAACCGGCGCAGGGATAAGTCGTTGTGGAGACGATGGAGGCTTCAAGGCCGGCGGGCTGAGCGGTCCGGACCTTCAGGGCGATCTTAAAGCTGGTATCCAGCTCGCCATAGGACTGGGCGAAAGCCGAGGAAACCGCAAATATGAGGAGCGTCAGAACTTCCGCTCTGCGCCGGGCTCCCGTGGGAGCAGGGGAGACGGCAGCCGAGGGGCGGCCAGGGGGGCGGCTATGTGCGTCACCTAGGTGACGCACATGGTGAAGTCCTGGGAGGGCGGCCAAGAGGGTGGCCACGTGCGTCACCTAGGTGACGCACGTGTGGTCGCGAGCAGGCGGCCGAGGTTGATCGTCTTGACGCCCATTCCTCTGGCTCCGGCCGTCAGGGTCGCGCTCGTGGCGTTCCAGTGGAGAGCAGTGATTTCGAACGGGATGTCGATGCCTTTCACCGGCGCCCAGGTGCCTCCGCCGTCGGCGGTGTGGTAGAGATCCTTGCCGTTGACGATCGCGATCGCGTTGGAGGGCCTGAAGCGGTCGAACGCGAGCATCATACGGCCGCCGGCGGCCCATGGCGTCTTGCTCGCTGCCCACTCGAGGCCCCGGTTGGCGGACTTGAATCCCTCGCCGCGGGTCGTCCATGCGTAGCAGGTCTGTCCGTCGGGCGTGCCGAACGTGATCGCGATGGTCTCGTCGCCGCCAAGTCCGAAGCGTGCGGGAGTCCAGTTTATCCCGCCGTCCGTCGTTCCGATGACCCCTGTCGTCCCTGCGCCGAAGATGATGCCGGCATTGATGGGCGCGAAGGTAAGCGAGCGGACCGAGAAGCGATTGCCCAGCGGCTTCACCTGTCCCCAGCTGGTGCCGCGGTCGGTGGAAACGAAGAGCCCCTGTTCGCCGGACGCGAAGAGGCGTGTCCCGATCGTCGGGTGCGTATCGAGGAAGACCGGTGCGACGCTCAGCCGGCGCGGCACCGCGCGCCACGATTCGCCCCCGTCGCTCGTGCGATAGACGCCTGTCGGGGTGGCCGCATACATGCCGCCGGTGCTGTCCGAATCGAAGGCGAACGCCTCGATCCGGCCTCCCGTCAGTCCCGATCCGGCCGGAACCCATGATCCCGATGCGCGGTCGTGCCGGAGGATTGTGTTTCCGGTCGCCGCATAGATCCTGCTCCCCGTGCTATCGCTGAGGATATGGCTGACCGTCGAGCCGCCGAGTCCGCGCTGCGCCGGGCTCCACGACTTCGCGCTGTCCGGCGAGGCGACCACGCCGAGGCCTTCGCCGTACACGAAGATAGTCGGATCGCCCTCTGTGCGAGGGAGAGCTACGGAGACCGGAACGTGCGGGAGCGTGTCGCCGACGGCTGTCCATGTCGTCCCGAAATCGGCGGATCGGAAAACGCCGGTCATCGTACCCGCGTAGACGATCCCGGACAATTTGTGAGGGGAATCGAGGCTGATGATTCTGTCGACTTCCAGCCCGCGGCGCACCTGAACCCAGGTGTCGCCCCTGTCCGTAGTCCGGTAGATCGCGCCGGACGCCGTCCCGTACAGCACCTCGTTTCCCGTGGTCCGGTGGAGAAGCACGTGCGTGATCGCCGATCCGGTCGGGGAGACTTCAGGGGTCAGCCGCGTCCAGGAGATCCCCCCGTCTGTCGAGCGTGCGACGCCGAGGCCGCTCATCGCCGCGTAGAGAACGTCCGGCTTCTGAATATCGATGTCGATGTCGTACACGTCCGCGAACGAAAACGTCGCGTCGTTCGCACTCACGATGGGGGACCACGACGTTCCGCCGTCGGTGGATCGGAACATCCCGCGCCCGCGCGTGCCTGCGACGAGGACGGCCGGCTTCCACGGATCGATCGCAAGAGAAAGGACGGGAACGCCGGTGGTCCCGCCGATCTGCAGGTCTTTCCATGTCGCGCCCCGGTCCCCGGAAAAATAGGCGCCGGCATTCGTGGCGGCGTAGATCCGGGCGGCATTTTCAGGATCCTGGACGAGCGCGTTGACAGAGCTGCCTTTCGGCATGGCGCCGGCGAGTGTCCAGGCCTGGCCCCTGTCCGTTGACCGGTAGACGGCACCGGTGGTGAGTCCGGCATAGACCGTCCCCGGTACAGATTCGTCCGCAAGCATGGCGGATACGTCGCACGCGACCGGTCCGCCCGAATCCTCCCATGTCAGGAAGGTCTCCTGGGTGCTTGCGCAGCCGGCCAGAACCGCGGCAAGGCAGCAGACGGCGGCGCGAAAGTCTTTCTTCATGGCGGGGTGCTCCATGGGGGACTGCTCCTGTCAGTCGGTGACGTCACCGTGGAAGACGGTGACCAGATCGGCGGCGAACCCCAGGATGTCGCGCGCGACCGCCTTGCCCTGGGGCGACGCGAGGGCGTCGTCCATTGCGTCTTTGTCGTCGAAATACATCTCGCAGAGCAGATGGTAGCGGGTGGTGCCGATCGGGGCGCCTGTGATCCTGGTGATCTCGAGTTTTCGCAGGCCCGGGAACGCCCGGACGAGCGGGATATGGACTGTGTCGTAGTGGGTGTCGAATGCCGCGGGATCCGGCGGCGTGCGGTAGAGGGCGACGAGTTTGATCATCGGGTTCGCGATGTGATTGCCGTTGTGCCCCCGAATATATCCACGCAGTGAAGGAAAATCAAGGAAGCCGGCTGGAGATTCGAACCCCTTTTTCGTACAATCCTGCATGGCGGATGCGGACGTTCTAACCCGACTGTTCAGCGACCCTGCACGGGCGGCGAAAACGCTGCACGCCCTCGAGGAATCCTATCTCTTCGCCGGAACCGTCCGCCCGCTCGAGGACTTCCAGCAGGCGCTGTACTCGCGTCTCGCACTCGCTCCGTCGCCCGACCGCGCACTCACCCAGCTCTCCCGGTTCGTTGAAGCTTCGCCCAGCAAGGTCACGCTGTTCGATGACCTGACGGGATACCCCGTTCTGCTCGACACGCTCGTCAGGGTGTTCGGCACCTCCTCGTTCTTTTCCGACATTCTTGTTCGCGATCCCGGGCTCTTCCGCTGGCTCACCGCGTCCGACGTCCTGACGCTTCCGCTCACCCGGGAGGTTCTCGACGCGGAGGTCGCACGCGTGGAAGGGATGTTCAAGAGCAAACAGAAGGTCCTCGACTCGCTGCGCAGATTTCACCGTCGGCAGATCCTGAGAATCGGGGCGCGGGATATCCTCGGCCTCGCCTCGCTCCGCGAAACCACGCGTGAGCTCTCGCTCCTCGCCGACGTGATGATCCACGCCGTGCTCGGGGCCGCGGGTTCGACGATCGGCGATCCCCCGGGAGGGCCCGGGTCGCTCGCGATGGCGGTGATCGGACTCGGGAAGCTCGGGGGGGAGGAGCTGAATTACAGCTCCGACATCGACCTCATGTTCGTGTATGCTGTGCGGGGGCCGGAGCCGGCTGCGGAAGGGCGGGGGAAGAAACGCCCGGCAGCCGCCTTGCAGACGGGCGAGGCCGCCGCAGAATACGCCAGCCGGCTGGCCGAGCGGACGGTGCAGCTGCTCTCGGAGGCGAGCGCGGAAGGCTACTTCTATAGAGTGGATGTGCGGCTGCGTCCGGAGTCCGGCGCGGGACCGGTGGCGCTTCCGCTCGCGCGGTACATGGCCTACTACGAAACCCGCGGCGAGCTGTGGGAGCGCCAGATGCTCATCAAGGGGAGATGCGTTGCGGGAGACCCCGCTCTCGGGGAGCAATTCTTCCGGCAGCTCGAGCCGTTCGTCTTCCCGCGGACGTTCTTCTCGGATCCGTTCGGCTCGGTCGTCAGGCTGAAGGCGCGCATCGAGGCTGCGGCGGACGACCCGTGGAACATCAAGACGATGCGCGGCGGCATCCGGGACATCGAGTTCTCGGTGCAGGCGCTTCAACTCCTGAACGGAGGGAAGGTCCCGGCGGTTCGCAAGGGTGGGACGCTCGACGCGATCGCCGCCCTGCGGGCGCAGGACCTGCTCACCGCGGACGAGGCGACGGCGATGGCGGCTGCGTATGAGTTCTACCGGACGCTCGAGCATCGGTTGCAGACCCGGCTGAACACGCAGACGCACACGGTGCCGGAGGATCACGGCGAGCGGAGCATACTCGCCCGGATGATGGACTTGAAGAGTGCGGAGGAACTGCTCCGGGTGATCCACGACCATCAGAGAGTGGTGCGAAAGGCGTTCGAACACATCCTGAAGGGGAAGGGCGACGCGGAGGAGGCGACGCTTGCCACGATGCTCGAGACAGGCGTCCCCGAGGCGACGCAGCGGGAAATGCTGCGGCGGTTCGGATTCACCGACCCTGCGGGCGCGATGAAGCTTTTGCGCGTGCTGACGACGGGGTCGTCGCTGGGCACGGCGGGCGATCTGGACGCGCGCGCGCGGGAGGCGTTCCGCGCGGTGGCTCCGGCGCTTCTCACCGACATCGGGCGAACGCCGGATCCCGACCTCACGCTCGCGGGAATCGCGGCTCTCCTGGCCGGGAGAGCTGATGCGGGGCAGCTGTACGTGCAGCTGCAGGCGACGCAGTTCCGCAAGCTCGCCATGGACGCGTGCTCCAGGAGCCCGAGGCTGGTGCGGGCTCTGGCGCGCCGGCCGCTCCTCCTCGATGAGATCGCGAGCGATCCCGGCGCGGTGCTCGCGCGGTTCCCGGGATGGCAGTCCGGCATCGAGCCGCTGGCGTCCCGAAAGGAGCAGGCTGAGACGGTCGCGGGCATCCGGTTCCTGCTCGGACTGTCATCCATCGAAGAGTACACCGACGACCTGTCGGCCATCGCGGACGCGGCAGTGTCGGAAGTCTTCGCCGACGAATCCCGGCGGTCGAAATGCGCCGGCGCGCCGCTGGCCGTCATCGCGCTCGGGAAGCTCGGGAGCAGGGAGTTGATGGTCGACGCCGATGTCGACCTGCTGTTTCTCAGCGACACGTCCCGATGGAAGAGAAAGCCGGCCGCGCTCGCGTCGCTCGCGCAGAACGTGGTCACCCGTCTCGGCGAAGTCACGACCGAAGGGCGTCTCTACGAAGTCGACACGAGGCTCCGTCCCGAAGGGCGGAATGCTCCGCTTGTCACAGACGCCGCAGCCTTCCTCCGGTACCTCGCGGACGCGCGTCGCTCTGGGAGCGCCAGACCATGACGCGCTTCCGATGGATCGCCGGCGATCCCGCCGTCGTGGAAGGGATCCGGGACGATTTCGACGCTCTCGTGTATGATGCGCCGCTGCCGCCGAAATGGGTCGACACGATTCTCACGATGCGTCAGTCGATGGAGTCGCGCATTCGCACGCGCGGCCCGGCGCCGGTCGATCTGAAGCTGGGTCGCGGAGGGTTGGTGGACGTGGAGTTCCTCGTTCAGATGTGGCTGCTGCGGAGCGGCCGGTCAGGGCAGGGGCTTCACGCCAGTCCGGTGCTGTCGGCACTTGCCTCGCTCCAGTCCGTGCCTGCCCTCGCCTCGCTCTCGTCGCCCGGCGCAGCGCCGGACCCCTCTGCGGCTGGCGCGGCTCTCCGAGTGCTATCGTCACCTTCGCACCGCGCAGGCATTCATGCGGCTGACGCTCGAAGACCGCGGGAATCTCCTGCCCGAGGGTTCGAAGCTCGAACGGCTCGCCCTGGTGCACACCGGGGCGCATGCAGAGGAGTACCGCGCACAGATGTTGTCGCGCATGCAGGAGGTCAGGAAGATTGCAGACGTGGCGGCCCGGGGGCTTGCCGGGGAGGACAGGACATGAGGTTGATGCCGGCGCATTGGAGCAGGCTCGAACGTTGGGCGGCCGCGGCGGTGTTCGTCGTGCCGATCGTGGCGTATGTGCTGACGCTTTCGCCGTCCGTGGGCTTCATCGACAGCGGCGAGCTGGCGGCCGTGGTATCGACGTTCGGCGTGGCGCACCCGACGGGGTATCCGGTCTTCACGATTCTGGCGCGCGCGTTTGCGACGTTGCCTCTGCCGATGGTCCCGATCCAGCAACTCAATCTCCTCTCCGCCCTTGTGTGCGCCGCCGCCGTGGTGCTTGTGTTCCTGGCGCTCCGCCGGCTGTTGATGCAGGGCGGCCAGCAGGGCGGCACAACCCTGGCCACGATATCGGCCGCGGGAGGGGCGCTCATCCTTGCGTTTTCCGAGACGTTCTGGTCGCAGGCGCTTGTCATCGAAGTGTACCCGCTGCACCTGCTGTTCGTGTCGACGGTGATGTATATCCTCGCGCGGATCATGGATGCCGTCAGGGAGGGGGATGGAACGGACGGCCGGTGGCTGGCCCTCGGGTGCTACGTGCTGGGGCTGAGCTTCGGGAATCACATGACGACCATCCTGCTGGTCCCCGGATTGCTCTATGTCTATGTGTCGATATACGGATGGGGAGGCCGGTCGATCCGGGGCCTGCTTGTCCGGGGACTGTGGACGCTGGCAGGGCTGACCGTTTACGCGGTGTTGCCGATCAGGGCGTCGCAGGGGCCGCCGTTCAGCTGGGGATACGTCGCCGAGTTGGAGCGGTTCTGGTGGCATATCACGGGCAAGCAGTACAGCGTGTGGATCTTCTCGTCGACCGAAGCGGCGGGCCGGCAGCTCACGTATTTCTTCGATTCGCTTCCGAAGGAGTTCGCATACGTCGGTCTCGCGCTTGCGCTCGTCGGTGTCGTCGCGCTCATCATAAAGGATCGCCGTCTCGCGATCGCCTCCGCGCTCTTCTTCGTCGTGTGTGTCGCGTATGCGATCAACTACGACATCCACGACATCGACTCGTACTTCCTGCTCGCGTACACGATGGTCGCCCTCTGGTCGGCGTTCGGGATCAGGGCTCTCGCGTCATGGTTCGGGCGTTCGCAGGTGGAGGGGTGGAGGATCGCGGCCATCATCGGCGCGCTCGCTCTCGTGATTCAGGTCTGGGCGCTCGCGGGCGTGGTGTCGCAGCGGGAGAAATACATCGTCGAAGACTACACGAAGCT
Organism: uncultured Ignavibacteria bacterium; assembly: GCA_963701735.1. Taxonomy (GTDB): domain Bacteria; phylum Bacteroidota; class Ignavibacteria; order UBA10030; family UBA6906; genus CAWABB01. The sequence goes on from CAVPBI010000003.1 coordinate 31,992, forward strand.
CGTTCTGGGCCCGCTCCCGGAGAACGCGATGATCCTGTCGTACCAGTGGGACTTCTGGCTCTCCGCGTCGTACTATTATCAGCATGTCGAGAAGTTCAGGCCTGACGTTGCGGTGGTGGACAAGGAGTTGCTCCGGCGGTCATGGTATCTCCGCGAGATCGAGGGGCGTATCCCGTGGGTCATCGAGAGGTCGAGGGCGGAGGTGGACGCGTTCCTTGGCGAGGTGTACAGGTTCGAGCACGACCTGCCGTATCAGGGGCCGGTGATAGAGGCCCGGTTTGTAGGGATGATCCGGGCGATGATCCGGGGGGCGATGCGCGACCGTCCGGTTTACGTCACGCGGGAGATCGAACCGGAGTTGACGGCCGGCTTGCAGCGGGTTCCTGAGGGTCTGGCGTTCCGGCTGGTAGCGGACAGCGGGTTTGTGGAGACCCCATTTCCGGATATAACATACAGGCCTTTTGCAGGGGGGGGGCAGTACGAGGAGAAGGTGAGGCAGTGGTATGCCGGGGCTTTTTTGGCCCGGGCGGCCTATTATCAGGCCGGGGGGCGGGTAGAGGAGGCCGAAAAGGCTCAGGAAGCGGGGAGAATGCATGCATCCGGGGCTTTAGGGGGGATGGAAGGCGTCAAATAGCCCGGGGGAGTTGTGGGTGTCCGATACCCCGGGTGGTGGTGGGCCCGGATGGCACTGGGGGTGAGGAGCCGAGATAGCCCTGGAGGTGGCGGGACCGAGACAGCGTGGGGGGCGCGTCCTGGCGTTGAGGCTGCGCCGGGCACTGAACGGGATCAGAGAGCGTTGTAGAGGCACAGGGATTGCGGCCGGTAATCTGCGGAAAACCCACGAGATTCAGCCTTCCTTTCTTGACTCTGAGTTTGGATTTCGTATATTTGTAGGCTTAATGTTTTGCCGAAAAACCCTTGCACGGGCCGTCTGCTTCTTCGGTTTTCGCGGGGAGGAGAACGGGCCAGGAGGGAGTCTATTCCTGCTGGCGTAGCTCAATTGGCAGAGCAGCTGATTTGTAATCAGCAGGTTGCGGGTTCGAGTCCCATCGCCAGCTCAGTGTGCGCGCAGCCTGCAGGACAGACGGGCAGGTAGCGAAGTGGTTAAACGCAACAGACTGTAAATCTGTCGGCCTCGGCCTTCGGAGGTTCGAATCCTTCCCTGCCCACAGAACGTAGTTGTGAATTGTGAATTCCCGATGCACAGTTCAGAATGGAATGCGGGAGTAACTCAGTTGGTAGAGTCACAGCCTTCCAAGCTGTTGGTCGCGGGTTCGAGTCCCGTCTCCCGCTCTGGGAAATCGCAGGAGGAGTGAGAAGTTGGCGGATGTGTGTGAGCGAGCAGCAAGCTGATGTGCGTGGGGTGGGATATGCGTCAGTAAGCGGTAGAGTAGATGTGCTGGTGGACGAAACGCTTGCGTAGCTCAGTTGGTAGAGCACTTCCTTGGTAAGGAAGAGGTCACCGGTTCAATCCCGGTCGCAAGCTCGAGGATATCACGGGTCCAATTTTCTGAACGAGGTCGGTCGTGCGAGACATCATATCGCTTGAGTGCACGGACTGCAAGCGCCGGAACTACTCGACAACGAAGAACAAGAAGAAGCATTCCGGTCGCGTGGAGCACAAGAAGTTCTGCCGCTGGTGCGGCAAGCACACGACGCACAAGGAAACCCGCTAGACGTTTGCTCGTCCGCAGGGAGGTGCCGACCCTGCGGCGTTCTCACCGTCGATACCCGCTCCGGGGCGCGGTCGATGCACACCCCGGCGAATACCCAGTTCGGCTCATGGTACTCGGGCGCGCCTGCCGGCGACGGCATGGAAGCGGGGGGGGGCGTTATCACGTGCGGGCATTACGTGAGTAGCTCAATTGGCAGAGCAGCGGTCTCCAAAACCGCAGGTTGGGGGTTCGAGTCCCTCCTCACGTGCGGGTTCCCGTCGCACGGGAGCCAGAGGTTGGGGGCCCCGTCCCGCGCGAGGTGCGAGCGGGGCTGCGGGACGAGGGTCTTCGGTCTTTCGCCTGGGCGAAAGACGAGAATGCTCGATCCCGCCGTGGGCGGGATCGGCACGCGTCCCGCCGAAAAAGTTGGCAGCAGGGACTCCGGCATCACATAGTGGAAGCGGTGCATCATGAAAGAAAAAATCATCGGGTTTGTGACCGACGTCGTCAAAGAGATGAACAAGGTGACGTGGCCCAAGAGGGAAGAGCTCCAGGAGTCGACCATCATCGTGCTGGCCGTCTGCGTGGTGCTCTCCCTGTTCGTCTACGTCGTCGATAACGCGGTCAGCTGGTTGTTCCTGAGGGTCCTGTAACGATGAGCGACGCCGTCACCCAGGACAAGAAATGGTATGTGCTCCGCACCTACTCGGGCCACGAGAACAAGGTGAAGGCGTACATCGAGAACGAGGTCGCCCAGTCCGGTCTCACGGACAGGGTCACCTCGGTGGTCGTCCCGTCGGAGAAGGTCTTCGAGGTGAAGGACGGGAAGAAGAAGAGCAAGACGCGCACGTTCTTCCCCGGCTACATCCTGGTGGAGGCCGTTCTCGACAAGACAACGCTGCACATGATTCTGAACGCCCCGTCGGTGATCAGCTTCGTGGGCCCGAAGAACGCACCCGCGCCGCTGCAGCCGTCCGAGATCCGCAGGCTGATCGGCAAGATCGAGGAGCGGAAGGACATCGAGATCATCGAGGTGCCGTTCAAGGTGGGCGACGCCGTCAAAGTCACCGACGGCCCGTTCAACAACTTCTCCGGCTTCGTGCAGGAAGTGAACGAGGAGAAGATGAAGATCAAGGTCATGGTGTCCATTTTCGGCCGGAAGACTCCGGTGGAACTCGACTTCAGCCAGGTCGAGCTGGAAAAGTAACCGTCATTTCGAGAGCACGTCATGAAGAAGATCGTCGGCTTCGTCAAACTGCAGATTCCCGCCGGACAGGCGAACCCCGCTCCGCCCGTGGGCCCCGCCCTCGGACAGAAGGGTGTGAACATCATGGAGTTCTGCAAGCAGTTCAACGCCCGGACGCAGGCCCAGGCGGGCCTGATCATCCCGGTGGTCATCACGGTGTTCTCGGACAAGTCGTTCACGTTTGTCACCAAGACCCCGCCGGCGGCCGTGCTGCTGGCGAAGGCCGCGAAGGTCGAGAAGGGGTCTGCCGAACCCAACCGCACGAAGGTCGCAAAGGTCACGAAGGCGCAGGTGCGAGAGATCGCGCAGATGAAGATGCCGGACCTCAACGCCAACACCATTGACGCCGCGATGAGCATGGTAGCCGGGACCGCCCGGAGCATGGGCATCACGGTCGTCGACTAGAACCACAACACACGTGGGAGTTTCCGCCCCCGGCGGAGACGCCTGCACCACGGAGGAATCATGAAAGACAGCAAGCGCTTCAAGGCCGCGGCGTCGAAGGTGGACGCCGGGAAGCTCTATACTATAGAAGAGGCGGTCACCCGCGTGAAAGAAGCGGCCACCGCGAAGTTCGTGGAGTCGGTGGACATCGCCGTCGCCCTCGGCGTGGACCCCAAGAAAGCCGATCAGGCCATCCGCGGCACCGTGTCGCTTCCCCACGGGATCGGGAAGCAGGTCCGCGTGCTGGTGCTCGCCAGGCCGCCGCGCGACGAGGAAGCCAGAGCTGCCGGGGCCGACCACTACGGGCTGGCCGACTACATCCAGAAGATCCAGGGCGGGTGGGCCGACATCGACGTCATCATCGCCACGCCCGACGTCATGGGCGAGGTCGGCAAGCTCGGGAAGATCCTCGGTCCGCGCGGTCTCATGCCGAACCCGAAGAGCGGCACCGTCACGAACGACGTCGCCAAGGCCGTCACCGAGGTGAAGGCCGGCAAGATCGAGTTTCGCGTCGACAAGGCGGGCATCGTCCACGCCAGCGTCGGCAAGGCCAATTTCGAAACCCCGAAGCTGGTCGACAACATTCATGCGTTCCTCACGACGGTCGTGCGGCTGAAGCCGCCGACGGCCAAGGGGACGTACATCAAGAGCATCAGCATCTCCAGCACGATGGGTCCGGGGGTGCACGTGGATCGCGCGCAGGTCGCGGCCCACTGACCGGTTTATTACGCACACATCCAATCACCGCGCGTATTGCCCGGCGGCAACGACCGGGGCTTCTCTCTAGGCGCACCGTTCCCCCCAAAGGGAGGAAGGAATGAAACGTTCGGAAAAGGAAGAGATCATCGCCGACGTGGCCGAGGCCGTGGGCCGGGCGCGCGGGATGTTCTTCACTGACTTCTCCGGCCTGACCGTGGAGCAGGCGACCGAGTTGCGTCGCGAGCTGCACAAGTCGGGCGTGGAGTACCGGGTCGTGAAGAACACGCTTATCCGCAAAGCCCTGGAACGCGTCACCGGGTACGATCGGGTGTACGACAGGCTCGTCGGTCCAACCGGCGTTGCGATTTGCGTACGACGATCCGGTGTCTCCCGCGAAGATCATCAAGAAGTTCTCCGACAAGCACAACAAGCTCTCGCTGAAGATTTGCGTCATCGAGAAGGAAGTGTTCGACGGAGCGCGACTTGCTGAGCTCGCGACGATGCCGACGCGGGCCGACATCATGGCTTCGGTCCTGGGCAGCATCCAGGCGCCGCTGGCCGGCGTGCCGTCCGTGCTGAACGCGGTCCTCCGGGACCTCGTCAGTGTCGTTGATGAACTTGGCAAGAAAAAGGCCGCGTAACGCGCGGCGGAACCAGACCTTGTTTTATCTATAGTGAAGGAGACATCCCATGTCCGCAGTTGCTGAAATCGTCGAAAAAATCGAGAAGCTCACGCTTCTGGAAGCGGTCGAGCTGAAGAAGGCGCTGGAGGAGAAGTTCGGCGTCACGGCCGCCGCGCCCGTGATGATGGCAGGCGCCATGCCCGCCGCCGGCGGCGCAGCCCCTGCAGTCGAAGAGAAGACGGAATTCACCGTCCTCCTGAAGGCGGCGGGTGCGCAGAAGATCAACGTGATCAAGGTCGTCCGTGCCGCCACGGGCCTCGGCTTGAAGGAAGCCAAGGACCTGGTCGACGGCGCTCCGAAGGCCGTGAAGGAGAGCATTCCGAAGGACGAGGCCGAGAAGCTGAAGAAGGAGCTCGAAGAGGCTGGGGCCAGCGTCGAGCTGAAGTAGTCCGGCTTTCCCGCAGCGACGGCCCGTCCGTCGCTGCGGGACGTGTTGTGCTCCCGCCGGCAGGAGCGATCTGAGGCAGCATGTCCGCCAGGGGCGGACGTGCCTTTTCCGTTTTTATGACCGGGCACCTGGCGATCCGCCCCGCACCGCGGAGCGCGCCATCTACCAAGTAGGAGTGGGCCTCGTGAAAAATAATTCGAACAAGCGGATCTCCTTCGGAAAGATTCCGGACATCATCGATGCGCCGGACCTGCTGAACATCCAGCTGGAGTCCTGGGAGAGCTTCCTGCAGGCGGACGTTCAGCCCCCGCGCCGCAGGAACAAGGGGCTGCAGGCCGTCTTCAAGATGAACTTCCCCGTGACCGATGCCCGGGAGAACTTCCTCCTGGAGTTCGTCGAGTATTACGTCGAGAAGCCGAAGTACTCGGTCACGGAGTGCGAGGAACGCGGCCTGACGTACGCCGTCCCGGTGAAGGCCAAGCTGCGCCTCTCGCAGAAGGCGGAGGACGGCGACTCGTACGTCAACACCATCGAGCAGGACGTCTACCTGGGCAACCTGCCCACCATGACGCACCGCGGCACGTTCATCATCAACGGCGCCGAGCGCGTGGTCGTCAGCCAGCTGCACCGCTCCCCGGGCGTATTCTTCAGCGAGTCCATCCATCCCAACGGGACGCCGATCTATTCCGCGCGCATCATCCCGTTCCGCGGCTCCTGGGTGGAGTTCTCGACCGACATCAACAACGTGATGTACGTGTACATCGACCGGAAGAAGAAATTCCCGGTCACGACGCTCCTCCGCGCGCTGGGCTATTCGTCCGACGACGAGATCCTGCAGCTCTTCAACCTGATCGAGGAGGTGGACGTCGCGAAGGTGGACATCGCGGCGTACGAGGGGCGCATCATCTGCAGCGACGTCGTGGACAAGAAGACCGGCGAGATCCTGTTCTCGAACGGCACGGTCCTGAACGAAGACCACATCAAGCGGATCCGCAAGTCGAACGTCCGGAAGCTCCGGTTCCTCCTGCAGCAGGGGAACGAAGAGTCGGTCATCGCGAAGACCATTTCGAAGGACCAGGTGCAGTCCGAAGAGGACGCCCTGACCGTCATCTACAAGCAGCTCCGCTCCGGCGACGCCCCCGACCTGGAGACCGCCAAGACGCTGATCGACCGCCTCTTCTTCAACGAGAAGCGGTACGACCTCGGCGACGTCGGGCGCTACCGGATGAACAGCAAGCTGCAGCTCGACCATCCCGGTCACGACGACCACCCTCACGAAGGAGGACATCGTCGCGATCATCAACTACCTGATCGACCTGCAGCAGAAGCGCCGCGCGGTGGACGACATCGACCACCTGGGCAACCGGCGCGTGCGGACGGTCGGCGAGCAGATCGCGCAGCAGTTCAACATCGGCCTGGCGCGCATGGCCCGCACCATTCGCGAGCGGATGAACATCCGGGACAACGAGAACCTCACGCCGCAGGACCTGGTGAACGCGCGCACGATCAGCAGCGTCATCAACGCGTTCTTCGGCACGAACCCGCTGTCGCAGTTCATGGACCAGACCAATCCTCTGGCCGAGCTGACGAACAAGCGGCGCATGTCGGCCCTCGGGCCGGGCGGCCTGACGCGCGAGCGCGCGGGGTTCGAGGTACGCGACGTGCACTACACGCATTACGGCCGTCTCTGCCCGATCGAGACGCCGGAAGGCCCGAACATCGGCCTGATCTCCTCGCTCTGCATCCACGCGCGGGTGAACGAGTTCGGCTTCATCGAGACCCCGTACCGGAAGGTGAAGAACGGGCGGTGCTCGGACGACATCGAGTTCCTGACGGCCGAGCAGGAGGACATCCACACGATCGCGCAGGCGAACGCGCCGCTCGACTCGCGGGGCGTCTTCGAGAGCGACCGCGTGAAAGCCCGTTTCCAGGGCGACTTCCCCGTCGTGAAGCCGGACGAGCTGCAGTACATGGACGTCGCGCCCAACCAGATCGTGAGCGCGGCTGCCGGCCTGATCCCGTTTCTGGAGCACGACGACGCGAACCGCGCCCTGATGGGCTCGAACATGCAGCGCCAGTCCGTGCCCCTGCTCCGCCCCGAGGCGCCGCTCGTCGGCACCGGGCTGGAGGAGAAGATCGCGCGCGACGCGCGCGCGCTCATCGTGGCCGAGCGGAACGGCGTCGTGGACTACGTGGACGCGCAGCGCATCGTCGTGACGTACGACATCGACGAAGCCAGCGTCGAGGCGCTCATCTCGTTCGAGGAGAAGCGCCGCGTCGAGTACAAGCTGACCAAGTTCTTCCGCACGAACCAGGATACGTGCATCAACCAGCGCGCGATCGTGAACTCGGGCGACCGGGTGAAGAAGGGCGACGTGCTGGCCGACGGCGCGGCCACCGAGGGCGGCGAGCTGGCGCTCGGCCGGAACATCCTGGTGGCATTCATGCCGTGGAACGGCTATAACTTCGAAGACGCGATCATCGTCAGCGAGCGGCTCGTATCGGGCGACGTCTACACGTCGCTGCACATCGAGGAGTTCGAGCTGCAGGTGCGCGACACGAAGCGCGGCGAGGAAGAGCTGACGCGGGAAATCCCGAACGTCAGCGAGGAAGCGACGAAGGACCTCGACGAGAACGGCATCGTGCGCGTCGGCGCCGAGGTGGTCGAGGGCGACATCCTCATCGGCAAGATCACGCCGAAGGGCGAGTCGGACCCCACGCCGGAAGAGAAGCTGCTGAAGGCCATCTTCGGCGAGAAGGCGGGCGACGTGAAGGACGCTTCCCTGAAAGCGCCGCCGGGCATGAAGGGCGTCGTCATCACGACGAAGCTGTTCAGCCGGAAGAAGAAGGACGCGGAGTCCAAGAAGGAAGACAAGCGCCGCAGCGACGCGCTGGACCGCCAGCGGAGGAAGATCCTGGCCGACCTGCGCGAGAAGCTCGCGCGGAAGCTGGGGATGCTGCTGGACGGCGAGAAGTCGCTCGGCGTCCGCGACGTCGAAGGCTCGATGGTGTTCCGGGCGGGCACGCAGCTGCGCGAGGAGATCTTCGCGACCTGCGAAGCGCTCGAGAAGCTCGATCCGGCAAGCGATTGGGTCGAAGACAAGAAGAAGAACGCGCTCGTCCAGAAGATCTACCAGAACTACATCGACAAGGTCGAGGGGGTCGAGGAAGAGTTCAAGCACGAGAAGAACAAGATCCAGCTCGGCGACGAGCTGCCGCCCGGCGTGGTGCAGCTGGCCAAGGTGTACGTGGCGAAGAAGCGGAAGCTCTCGGTCGGCGACAAGATGGCCGGACGCCACGGCAACAAGGGCGTCGTGTCGCGCGTCGTGCCGTCGGCGGACATGCCGTTCCTGCCGGACGGGACGCCCGTGGACATCGTGCTCAACCCGCTCGGCGTGCCCTCCCGCATGAACCTGGGGCAGCTGTACGAGACCGCGCTGGGGTGGGCCGCGCACGAGCTCGGCGTGAAGTACGCGTCGCCGATCTTCGACGGCGCGACGTGGGAAGACGTGAAGAAGGAGCTCCGCAAGGGCGGCGTGCCGGAATCGTCCCGGACCGTCCTCTTTGACGGACGCACAGGCGTGCGGTTCGACCAGGAAGTCACGGTCGGCATGATCTACATGCTGAAGCTGTCGCACCTGGTGGACGACAAGATCCACGCGCGGTCGATCGGGCCGTATTCGCTGATCACGCAGCAGCCGCTCGGCGGCAAGGCCCAGTTCGGCGGGCAGCGCTTCGGAGAGATGGAAGTCTGGGCGCTCGAGGCCTACGGCGCGGCGCACGTGCTGCAGGAAATCCTCACGGTCAAGAGCGACGACGTCTCCGGCCGTGCCAAGGTGTACGAGGCGGTCGTCAAGGGCGATAACCTGCCCGAGGCGAACGTGCCGGAATCGTTCAACGTCCTGATCCGGGAGCTGATGGGCCTCGGGCTCGACGTGAAGCTGGAGTGACTGCGGCGGCTCGGCGCCGCATCAGCGGGAGCGCCGGCGGGAAGAACGCCGGCGACACTGAACATGGGTTGGGAGAATTGACTATGCCGATGCACCATCACGAAAGAGACACGAAGAAGACGTTCAGCAAGATCACGATCAGTCTGGCGTCGTCCGACATGATCCTCGGGCGATCGCACGGCGAGGTGACGAAGCCCGAGACGATCAACTATCGCTCGTTCCGTCCCGAAAAGGACGGTCTGTTCTGCGAGAAGATCTTCGGGCCGGTGCGCGACTGGGAATGCCATTGCGGGAAGTACAAGCGCATCCGGTACCGCGGCATCATCTGCGACCGGTGCGGCGTGGAGGTCACGCAGAAGAGCGTCCGCCGCGAGCGCATGGGGCACATCGCCCTGGCGGTCCCGGTGGTCCACATCTGGTATTTCCGGTCGTTGCCGTCAAAGATCGGTTACATCCTGGGGATGACGACCAAGGACCTCGAGAAGGTCATCTACTACGAATCGTACGTCGTCGTCAACCCGGGCACGACCGGCCTGCAGCGGAAGGACCTGCTGTCGGAGGAGCAGTACTACGAGATCCTGGCCTCGCTGCCGGACAACAACGACCAGCTCGAGATGTCCGACAAGCGCCGCTTCGTGGCGCAGATCGGCGGCGACGCCATCAAGAGCCTGCTCCGGCAGGTCGAGGTGAGCACGCTGGCGGCAGAGCTCCGCGCCCAGATCCTGGAAGAGACCTCGGTGCAGAAGAAGCAGGAGGCGCTGAAGCGTCTCCGCGTCGTCGAGGCGTTCCGCGAGCGCGAGGAGGGTCCGCTGAACCGGCCCGAGTGGATGGTGCTCGACATCATCCCCGTGATTCCGCCCGAGCTCCGGCCCCTGGTGCCGCTCGAGGGCGGCCGGTTCGCGACGTCCGACCTGAACGACCTGTACCGTCGCGTCATCATCCGGAACAACCGCCTGAAGCGCCTCATCGACATCAAGGCGCCCGACGTCATCCTCCGGAACGAAAAGAGGATGCTGCAGGAGGCGGTCGACTCCCTGTTCGACAACTCGCGCCGGACGAACGCCGTGCGCAGCGACAACAACCGCGCGTTGAAGTCGCTCTCGGACATGCTGAAGGGGAAGCAGGGCCGGTTCCGTCAGAACCTGCTCGGCAAGCGCGTCGACTACTCCGGCCGCTCGGTGATCGTGGTCGGTCCGGAGCTTCGCCTGCACGAGTGCGGCCTCCCGAAGGACATGGCCGTCGAGCTGTTCAAGCCGTTCATCATCAGGAAGCTGATCGAGCGCGGGATCGTCAAGACCGTCAAGAGCGCGAAGAAGGTGGTGGAGAAGAAGGGCCCCGAGGTGTGGGAGATTCTCGAGCACATCATCGACGGGCACCCGGTGATGCTGAACCGTGCGCCGACGCTGCACCGCCTGGGCATCCAGGCGTTCCAGCCGGTGCTGGTCGAAGGCAAGGCCATCCGCATCCATCCGATGGTCACGACCGCGTTCAACGCCGACTTCGACGGCGACCAGATGGCGGTGCACGTGCCGCTCTCGTATGACGCGCAGCTCGAGGCCCGCATCCTGATGCTGTCGAGCCACAACATCCTGTCCCCGGCGAGCGGCGCGCCGATCGTGACGCCGACGCAGGACCAGGTGCTGGGCTGCTACTATCTGACCAAGTCCCGTGCCGGCGACAAGGGCGAGGGGATGCTGTTCTCGTCGCCCGGAGAGGTGATCATCGCCTACAACTTCGGGCGGATCGGCCTTCATGCGCGCATCAAGGTACGGGTCGGCAAGGAAATCCTGGACACGACCACAGGCCGGGTAATCTTCAACCAGATCGTCCCGACGGAGATCGGGTTCTTCAACGAGCTCCTGAGCAAGAAGCGTCTGGTGCAGATCATCGGCACGGCGTTCCGCCGCGTGGGCAACCTGCGGACGGCGGAATTCCTCGACCAGCTCAAGGACATCGGGTTCCGCTACGCCACCGCGGGCGGCCTCTCCGTGTCGATCGACGACGTGGTCGTCCCGCCGGAGAAGGACGTGATCATCTCCCGCGCCCAGAAGAACGTGGACGAGGTGGAAACGCAGTACTCCCGCGGCTTCATCACGCGCGGCGAGCGGTACAACAAGGTCATCGACATCTGGACCCGCGCGACGACGAAGGTTGCGGAGAAGCTGTTCGACTCGCTGCAGCACTCGCGCGAGGGGTTCAATTCGCTCTACATGATGGTCGACTCCGGCGCCCGCGGCTCGAAGGAGCAGGTGCGCCAGCTCGCGGGGATGCGCGGCCTGATGGCCAAGCCCCAGAAGAGCCTTTCGGGAGCCACCGGCGAGCTGATCGAGAACCCGATCATCGCCAACTTCCGGGAAGGCCTGTCGATCCTCGAGTACTTCATCTCCACCCACGGCGCCCGCAAGGGCCTTGCCGACACGGCCCTGAAAACGGCCGATGCCGGCTACCTGACGCGCCGTCTCGTGGACGTCGCCCAGGACGCAATCATTTCGATGCGCGACTGCGGCACGATCCGCGGCGTCGTGACCGGCGCCCTGAAGGAGGGCGAGGACATCAAGGAGCCGCTGGCGGAGCGCATCATGGGCCGCGTGGCGGTGCATGACGTGGTGGACCCGCTGACCGGGGAGGTGATCGTCCCGGCCGGGGAGGTGATCGGCGAGGAGCTTTCGGAGCGCATCGCCGAGACCTCCATCGAGACCGTCGAAATCCGCTCGGTGCTGGCCTGCGAGGCGAAGCGCGGCGTGTGCGCGCTCTGCTACGGCCGGAACCTCACCACCGGCGAGCTGATCCAGGAAGGCGAGGCGGTCGGCATCATCGCCGCGCAGTCCATCGGCGAGCCGGGCACGCAGCTGACGCTGCGCACGTTCCACACGGGCGGCACGGCCAGCCTTATCGCGTCGCAGTCCCAGGTGCAGTCGAAGTTCGACGGCAAGCTGGTGTACGACGGCGTGAAGATGGTCGAGGTCACGGACGACACCGGCGACAGGCGGATCATCGTGACCGGCCGCAGCGGCGTCGTGAACGTGCTGGACCAGGACAACCGCGTGCTCGCGAAGTACGACGTGCCGTACGGCGCGACGATGCTCGTGAAGGACAAGGCGCCCGTCGGCAAGGGCGAGATCATCTACGAGTGGGACCCGTACAACGCGGTCATCATCTCCGAGCACAAGGGGACGGTGAAGTACAGCGACCTGCGCGAGAACGTCACGTACCGCGAGATCGACGACGAGCAGACGGGGCACATCCAGAAGGTTGTCATCGATTCGCGCGACCGGACGCTGGCGCCCGGCATCGTCGTGGCGGACAAGAAGGGGCAGAAGCTCGGCGCCTACATCGTTCCGACCCGCGCGCACCTTGCGGTGAACGACGGGCAGGAGATTGCGGCGGGCACGGTGCTCGTGCGGATTCCGCGCGACATCGGCAAGACGCGCGACATCACGGGCGGTCTGCCGCGCGTGACGGAGCTCTTCGAGGCGCGCAGCCCTGCGGATCCGGCCATCGTGTCGGAGATCGACGGGACGGTGACGTTCGGCGCCCAGAAACGCGGCGCGCGCGAGGTGATCGTGTCGAGCCACGACGGGAAGGATGTCCGCAAGTACCCGATTCCGCTGGGCAAGCACGTGCTGGCGCAGGACAGCGACATCATGCGTGCCGGCGACCGGCTGTCGGACGGCGCGATCGACCCGCACGACGTGCTGCGCATCAAGGGCGTGGGCGCGGTGCAGGAGTACCTCGTGAACGAGATCCAGGAAGTCTACCGGATCCAGGGCGTGAAGATCAACGACAAGCACATCGAGATCATCGTGCGCCAGATGATGCAGAAGGTGCGCGTCGTGGACTCGGGCGACACGAAGTTCCTGGAAGGCGACTACGTGGACAAGCTCCGGTTCGAGGAGGAGAACGAAGGGTTGCGCGACCGGGTCGTGATCATCAACAAGGGCGACGCCAAGTTCAAGAACGGCCAGCTGGCTGCCAAGAAGAAGGCCCGCGAGGCGAACGGCGAACTCCGGAAGAAGGCGAAGAAGGTCATGGAATACCGTGACGCCGAGCCGGCCACCTCCGAGCCGGTGCTGCTCGGCATCACCACCGCCGCGCTGTCCACGGACAGCTTCATCTCGGCGGCGTCGTTCCAGGAAACCACGAAGGTGCTCACCGACGCGGCGATCGAGGGGAAGGTGGACATGCTTCTGGGCCTGAAGGAGAACGTGATCATGGGCCATCTCATTCCTGCGGGCACGGGGCTGAAGCGATTCGGCGATATCCTCGTGATTCCGAAGGTCGGCGGCCCTCTCGGCGAGGCCGGTGAGGGGGAGGAAGAGGCGGAAGTGAAAGCGCACGAAAAAGTAGTGAGTTCTTGACAAAATCATCGGCTTTTCGTACCTTGAAAAGCTTTTCAATTCAGTCCTAGCAGGCAGTCCCCGGAGTACACGTGCCAACGATCAACCAGCTCGTCCGGTCAAGCCGGCGTGCCGTGACATACAAGTCCAAAGCGCCCGCGATGGGGGGAAGTCCCCAGAAACGCGGCGTCTGCACGCGGGTGTATACGACCACCCCCAAGAAGCCAAACTCGGCGCTCCGGAAGGTGGCGCGTGTTCGTCTGGTGAGCGGCATCGAGGTCACCGCGTACATCCCGGGTGAGGGGCACAATCTCCAGGAGCACTCGATCGTGCTGATCCGCGGCGGCAGGGTGAAAGACCTGCCGGGCGTCCGTTACCACATCATCCGTGGGACGCTGGACACCGCGGGCGTCGCCGACCGGAAGCAGGCTCGATCGAAGTACGGTGCAAAGAGGCCGAAGTAAGCCATGAGAAAAAAGCGCGCCGGAAGCCGGCAGAGGACGCCGGATCCGAAATACAACGATGTGCTGGTCGCCCAGTTCATCAACAACATCATGAAGGGCGGCAAGAAGAACGTCGCCCAGCGCATCATTTACGGGTCGTTCGAGCTGATCGAACAGCGCACGAAGAACAACCCGCTGGACGTCTTCAAGAAAGCCGTCCACAACACCCGGCCGATGCTCGAGGTGAAGGCCCGCCGCGTCGGCGGCGCGACCTACCAGGTCCCCACGGAAGTCCGGGGCGAGCGCAGCACCGCCCTCGCCATGCGCTGGCTCATCAACTACGCGATGGACCGGAAGGATCGGTCGATGGCCCACAAGCTGGCGGCGGAGTTCATGGCCGCGTCGGCCGGCGAAGGGAACGCGATCAAGAAAAAGGAAGACACGCACAAAATGGCCGAAGCCAACAAGGCCTTCGCCCATTTCAAGTGGTAAGCAGGGAAGGATTGTAAGCAGGGTATGCCTCGACAGTATTCACTCGACCGCACGCGCAACATCGGGATCAGCGCCCACATCGACGCCGGCAAGACGACGACGACGGAGCGCATTCTCTTCTATACCGGTGTGCTCCACCGGATGGGAGAAGTCCACGACGGTGCGGCGACCATGGACTGGATGGAACAGGAGAAGGAGCGCGGCATCACGATCACGTCCGCCGCGACGACCTGCTTCTGGGACAACCACCGGATCAACATCATCGACACGCCCGGCCACGTGGATTTCACGGCCGAGGTGGAGCGGTCGCTGCGCGTGCTTGACGGCGCCATCGCGCTCTTCTGCGCGGTCGGCGGCGTGGAGCCCCAGTCGGAGACCGTGTGGCGGCAGATGGACAAGTACGGCGTCCCGCGCATTGCGTTCGTCAACAAGATGGACCGCGTCGGGGCCGACTTCCTGCACGTCATCGCGATGATGAAGGAGCGGCTCGGCGCGAACGCCGTGCCGATCCAGCTCCCCGTGGGCGAAGGCGACCTGTTCGCCGGCGTCATCGACCTGGTGACGATGAAGGCGCGCATGTACCGCGAATCGAGCCTCGGGACCGAGTGGGACGAGATCGCGATCCCGCACGACATGGAGAAGATCGCGCGAGAGTATCGCATGAAGATGCTCGAGGCGGTCGCCGACGAGGACGATAGCCTGCTCGAAAAGTACCTCGAAGGGCAGGACATTACCCCGAAGGAGATCATGGCGGTCCTGCGCCGGGCGGCGCTGAAGGTCAGTATCGTGCCGGTGCTCTGCGGTTCGTCCTTCAAGAACAAGGGCGTGCAGCAGCTTCTGGACGCGGTGGTGAACTACCTGCCGTGCCCGAAGGACCTGAATGAGGGAGTCGTCCAGGGCCACCACGTCAACATGACCGACCATGTCAACCGGCGGGTTGCGGACGACGAGAAATTTGCGGCGCTTGCCTTCAAGATCATGACCGACCCGTTCGTCGGGAAGCTGACCTATTTCCGCGTGTACTCCGGCACGCTCAAAGCCGGGTCGTACGTGTTGAACACGTCGACCGGCAGGCGCGAGCGCCTGAGCAGGCTCCTCCGGATGCACGCCAACACGCGCGAGGACGTCCCCGAGGCATTCTCGGGCGACATCGTGGCGGCCGTCGGGCTCAAAGAGACGCGCACGGGCGACACCCTCTCCGACGAGGATGATCCGATCATCCTGGAGAAGATGACGTTCCCGGACCCGGTCATCCACGTCGCGATCGAGCCGAAGACGAAGGCGGACCTGGACAAGCTGGGCGAGTCGCTGCAGAAGCTGTCGGAAGAGGATCCCACGCTCCGCATCTCCACGAACGAGGAGACCGGGCAGACGATCATCAGCGGGATGGGGGAGCTGCACCTGGAGATCATCATCGACCGGATGCGCCGCGAGTTCAAGGTCGAGGCGAACATCGGGAAGCCTCAGGTCGCCTACAAGGAGACGATCCGGAAGTCGGTCCAGGCCGAGGGCAAGTTCGTCCGCCAGTCGGGCGGCCGGGGCCAGTTCGGCCACGTCTGGATCGAGCTGTCGCCCAACGAGAAGGCGAAGGGGTTCGAGTTCGAGAACGACATCGTGGGCGGCGTGATCCCGAAAGAGTACATCCGGCCCGTGGAGCAGGGGATCAAGGAAGCGATGCGTAACGGCGTGCTGGCCGGCTACCCGGTCGAGGACGTCAAGGTTCGGTTGTTCGACGGGTCGTTCCATGCGGTCGACTCGTCGGAAATGGCTTTCAAGATCGCCGGTTCGATGGCGTTCAAGGAAGCCGCGCGCAAGGCGGATCCCGTGATTCTCGAGCCGATCATGACCGTCGAGGTCGTGACGCCCGAGGAGTACATGGGCGACGTGATGGGCGATCTGAACTCGCGCCGGGGCCGCATCAACGGCATGGTCCCGCGCAAGGACGCCCAGGTGATCAAGGCGCACGTCCCGCTGTCCGAGATGTTCGGGTACTCGACCACGCTGCGGTCCATGACCCAGGGGCGCGCGATCTACTCGATGGAGATTTCGCATTACGACGAGACGCCACGGAGCGTGTCTGACCAGATTATTGAGAAGATCAAGGGGAAGGAAGCGGTCAGCGCGTAACACCCGCAGACGTTGCACACCCATCCCTGTCTACACCAGAGGAGACGACAATGGCAAAAGAGAAATTCCTGCGTGACAAGCCGCACATCAACATCGGGACCATCGGCCACGTCGATCACGGCAAGACGACGCTGACCGCCGCAATCACGATGGTGCTGGCGAAGAAGGGCCTGTCGACGGTTCGCACGTTCGACAGCATCGATAACGCGCCCGAAGAGCGCGAGCGCGGCATCACCATCGCTACCGCGCACATCGAGTACTCGACCGCCAAGCGCCACTACGCGCACGTCGACTGCCCGGGCCACGCGGACTACGTGAAGAACATGATCACGGGCGCCGCCCAGATGGACGGTGCGATTCTCGTCGTGGCCGCCACGGACGGCCCGATGCCCCAGACGCGCGAGCACATCCTGCTCGCCCGCCAGGTGGGCGTGCCGAAGATCGTGGTGTTTATGAACAAGGTGGACGCGGTGGACGACCCCGAGCTGCTGGATCTCGTGGAGCTCGAGCTGCGCGATCTGCTCAAGAAGTACGAGTTCCCCGGCGACGAGATTCCCATCATCCGGGGCAGTGCGCTGAAGGCGATGGAAGCGGCGATGAAGACCGATTCGAAGCCCGACGATCCTGCGTTCAAGTGCATCGACGAGCTCATGGATGCGGTGGACACGTACTTCCCGCTTCCGCAGCGCGACGTCGAAAAGGCGTTCCTGATGCCGGTCGAGGACGTCTTCTCGATCACCGGCCGCGGCACGGTCGGCACCGGCCGGGTCGAGCGCGGCAAGGCGAAGGTGGGCGACGAAGTCGAGGTCATCGGCCTGGGCGCGCACATGAAGACTGTCGTCACGGGCGCCGAGATGTTCCGCAAGGAGCTGGAGGAGGTCCGGGCGGGTGACAACGCCGGCCTGCTCCTCCGCGGCGTCGACAAGACGCAGCTGGAGCGCGGAATGGTCATCGCCAAGCCCGGCTCGATCACGCCGCACAAGAAGTTCACGGCGCAGGTCCTGGTGCTGAAGAAGGAAGAGGGCGGGCGCCACACGCCGTTCTTCAACGGCTACCGTCCGCAGTTCTACTTCCGGACCACCGACGTGACCGGCGTCGCGACCCTGCCCGCGGGCTCCGAGATGGTCATGCCCGGCGACAACGTGGACGGGCTGGTCATCGAGCTCATCACCACGATCGCGATGGAGGAAGGGCTGAGGTTTGCTATCCGCGAAGGCGGCCACACCGTCGGCGCGGGCGTCGTCACCAAGATCGTGGAGTAACCACGCGCTCCGCTCCGTCCCGCCGCGAGGCGGGACGGACGGGCAGGCAGTTCATTGTGTCGTTTATCTGGAGTTAACTACTCTCGTGGCCGGACAAAAGATACGCATCAAGCTGAAGTCGTACGATCACAACCTGATCGACAAGTCTGCGGAGAAGATCATCAAGACTGTGAAGTCGACAGGCGCTGTGGTTTCCGGTCCGATTCCGTTGCCCACGAAGCGTACGGTGTATACTGTGCTTCGTTCGCCTCATGTTGACAAGAAGTCGAGAGAGCAGTTCGAGACGCGCGCTCACAAGCGCCTGATCGACATTCTGCACTCGACCAACAGGACTGTCGATTCCCTGATGAAGCTCGATTTGCCCGCGGGAGTCGACGTCGAGATCAAAGTCTAATCCGCGATCTGACAACTGAGTGCAGGCGTTCTCGGTCCGTCCCGCATGACGCGGGAGGCGACCGGAACGGGCACGGCATCGGAAAGGTGCTGCCGGCGGCGCGTGTGTCGTCGGAGTGTGGAGTATTCACGCAAGGACTGAGGGTATGACAGGACTACTCGGACGCAAAATCGGGATGACCAGCGTGTTCGACGAGTCTGGGCAGGTGATTCCGTGCACGGTGATCGAAGCAGGACCGTGCTACGTGACGCACCTCAAGACTAAGGACCGCGACGGGTATGAGGCCGTCCAGATCGGCTTCCATGAGGCGAAGGAACGCCTCGTGCCGAAGCCGCAGCAGGGGCATTTCGCCCGCGCGCAGGTGAAGCCCAGCCGCATCCTCCGGGAATTCCCCACGGCGGGAGCAGAGCTCCAGCCGGGCCAGGAAATCCGGGTCGACAAGGTGTTCGCAAAGGGCGACATCGTCTCCATCGTGGGCACGTCCAAAGGGCGGGGCTTCCAGGGCGTCGTCAAGCGCCACCACTTCGGGGGAGGGTTCCGCACCCATGGCCAGAGCGACCGCGAGCGGGCGCCAGGCTCGATCGGGTCGTCGTCCTATCCGTCGCGCGTGTTCAAGGGCATGCGCATGGCGGGCCGCATGGGCGGGGGGCGCGTCACCGTGCATAACCTGCGGGTCGTCGGCGTGATCGCCGACTCCAATATCCTCCTGGTGAAGGGGTCCGTCCCGGGTGCGGTGAACGGCTACCTCGAGATCCACAAACGCAAGGCGCAGTAACCTTCAACGGATGAACGATGGAACTCGACGTCTATAAGAAAGATGGTACCCTGTCCGGCGACAAGGTGAAGCTCTCCGAAGAGATCTTCGGGATCGAGCCGAACCAGCACGCGCTGCACCAGGCGGTGCGCGTGTATCTGGACAACCAGCGCCAGGGGACTTCCAAGGTGAAGACCCGCGCCGAAGTCGCGGGCGGCGGCAAGAAGCCGTTCAAGCAGAAGCACACCGGCATGGCCCGGCAGGGCACCTCGCGCTCGCCCATCATGACGGGCGGCGGCTCGATTTTCGGCCCCAAGCCGCGCGATTACTCGCGGACGCTCCCGGCGAAGATTCGCCGCCTCGCCCGGAAGTCGGCCCTCTCGATCAAGGCGAAGGAAGGCCTGATCAAGGTCGTGGAGGACTTCTCGTTCGAAGCCCCGAAGACCAGGGAGATGGCGACGGTGTTGAAGAGCCTCGGCCTCAACGAGTCGAAGACGCTCCTGCTGTTGCCGAAGAGCGACCCGAACGTCGTGAAGGCGGGACGGAACATCCCGTCGATGAACATCAAGGAGGCGGACAAGGCCTCCACGTACGACCTGGTCAACACCCAGGTGCTCCTCATTCAGAAGAGCGCCGTGGAGGTGTTGCAGAACACCTTCAAGAACTGAGAGCGCGGAACGACGTATGATCCCCATCCTGAAACGGCCCCTGGTGACGGAGAAGATGACCGCCCTGCAGGACAAGGGGCAGTACGCCTTCGAAGTGGACACCACGAGCAACAAGATCACGATCGCGCGTGCCGTGGAAAAGAAGTTCAACGTGAAGGTCGTGAGCGTGCGGACGGTGACCATGAAGGGAAAGGCCAAGTCGCAGATGACGCGGCGCGGCCGGTTCGCCGGGCGCACCTCGGCCTGGAAAAAGGCCATCGTCACGCTGAAGGCGGGCGACAAGATCGAGTTCTTCCAGAACGTGTAGCGAGCGAGCATCACCATGGCAATCCGAAAGCTCAAACCGGTGACTCCTGGAACGCGCTGGGCGTCCGTCCCCGCGTTCGACGAGATCACGAAGACGAAGCCGGAGAAGTCCCTGATCGAGCCGCTGAAGAAGTCGGGCGGCAGGAACAACACCGGACGCGTCACGTCCCGCCATCGCGGCGGCGGCCACAAGCGGTTCTACCGCATCATCGATTTCAAGCGCGACAAGGTCGGCATGGACGCGACGGTGGTGGCGATCGAATACGATCCGAACCGTTCCGCCCGGATCGCCCTCGTGCAGTACAAGGACGGCGAGCGCCGCTACGTCCTCGCGGCCGACGGCGTGGGTGTGGGGACCGTTCTTCAGTCGGGACCTGAGTCAGAAATCCGCGTGGGCAACACGCTCCCGCTGGGCAACATTCCGGCCGGCACGTTCGTGCATGCCGTCGAGCTCCGCCCCGGCAAGGGCGCGCAGATGGCCCGGAGCGCGGGGACCTCGGTCCAGCTCATGGCGAAGGAAGGGAAGTTCGCGCAGCTCCGCCTCCCCTCCGGCGAAATCCGGAACGTCCCGGTCGTCTGCCGGGCGACGATCGGCTCTGTCGGCAACGCGGAGCACGAGAATCTCAGCGTCGGGAAGGCCGGGCGGTCGCGCTGGCTCGGGATCCGCCCGCAGTCGCGCGGCGTGGTGATGAACCCGGTGGACCATCCGCACGGCGGCGGCGAGGGAAAATCCCCGCAGGGGAATCCCCACCCGGTGTCGCCCTGGGGCTGGCACACGAAGGGCAAGAAGACGCGGTCGCGCAAGAAGCCATCAAGCAAGTACATCGTCAAGCGGAGACCATAACCGCCATGAGCCGCTCTCTGAAAAAGGGGCCGTACGTCAACGTCATCCTGCAGGACAAGGTGGAGGCGTTGAACAAGGTCAACCAGAAGAAAGTCATCAAGACGTGGTCCCGGTCGACGACCGTCACGCCTGATTTCGTCGGCCACACGTTCGCCGTTCACAACGGCAACAAGTTCATCCCGGTCTATATCCACGAGGGAATGGTGGGGCACAAGCTCGGCGAGTTTGCGCCCACGCGGCTCTTCCGCGGCCATCCCGGTCTCAAGAAAGAGGAGAGCACGGCGGCCCGCTGAGGCGTCGCGTCCAAACGAGGAAATGACGATGGTAGAAGCCCGCGCAATCAACCGTTACATCGGATCGTCGCCGCGCAAGATGCGGCTGGTGGTCGATCTGATCCGTGGCAAGTCCGTTGACGAGGCCATCCGGATCCTGCATTTTTCGCCGAAGCACGCGTCGAAAGTCGCGGAAAAGGTCCTGCGCTCCGCCGTTGCGAACCTGCAGAACAAGGACGAGGGAGCCCGGCTCGACCCGACCGACATGGTGGTGAAAGAGGTGTTCGTGGACGGCGGGATGTCGATGAAGCGGATCCTGCCCGCCCCGATGGGACGCGCCTTCCGGATCAAGAAGCGGTCGAACCACGTGACGATCGTCGTGGCATCGACAAAGACGAAGGCACCCGCGCGCGGCGCGGCGAAGGCGAAGCCCGCGGCCGCGGCCAAGGCCGCCCCGGGAAAGAAAGCGGCGCCGGCAAAGAAGGCCGGCAGCGCGGAATCCAAGTAAGGAGGCAGAGTGGGACAGAAGGTAAATCCGATCGGGCTGCGTCTCGGGATCATCAAGTCCTGGGATTCGAACTGGTATGACGAGAAGTCGTTTGCCGGGAAGCTGATGGAGGATATCACGATCAGGAACTATGTCCGCAGCCGCCTGAAGAAGGCGGGGATCTCGCGGATCCTGATCGACAGGACCCCGAAGCGGGCTGTCATCACCATCACGACGTCCCGTCCGGGCATCGTGATCGGCCGGAGCGGCAAGGAGATCTCGCAGCTCGAGGAAGAGCTGAAGAAGATCACGAACAAGGAAGTGAAGATTCTCATCAATGAAATCAAGCGTCCCGAGCTCGACGCATACCTGGTGGCCGAGAACATCGCGCAGCAGCTGGAGGGCCGCATCGCCTTCCGTCGCGCGATGAAGAACGCGATCACCGCCTCGATGCGGATGGGGGCCGAGGGCGTGCGCGTGATGACCGCCGGCCGTCTGGGCGGAGCGGAAATCGCGCGGACCGAGCAGTACAAGGACGGCCGCATCCCGCTGCACACGCTGCGCGCGGACATCGATTACGCGACCGCGACCGCGCGGACCGTGTACGGCACGATCGGCGTCAAGGTCTGGATCTGCAAGGGCGAGGTGCTGGACGCGCAGGGCGCGATGCAGCACGCCGAAAAACCGCGCCGCAGCATGGCGGGCGAGCGCGAGCGCTAGAGGAGAGTCCCATATGTTGATGCCCAAGAGAGTCAAGTTCAGGAAAGCCCAGCGCGGGCGGATGCGCGGCGTGGAAACCCGGGGCGCGCGGGTCGCCTTCGGCGACTTCGGCCTGAAGGCCCTGGCGCCGGGATGGATCACGCAGCGCCAGATCGAGGCCGCGCGCGTGACGCTGACGCGCATGATGAAGCGCGAAGGCAAGGTCTGGATCCGGATATTCCCGGACAAGCCCGTGACGAAGAAGCCCGCCGAAACCCGCATGGGAAAAGGGAAGGGCGCGCCGGAGTACTGGGTGGCGGTCGTGAAGCCCGGGCGCATCATGTTTGAGGTCGGAGGAACGACGAAGGCGGTGGCGCTGGAGGCTCTCACGCTGGCCTCCCACAAGCTGCCGATCAAGACGAAGATCAGTGTCCGCCCGAACTTCGAGGGCGTGTAAGGTCGTGCCGTTCCAACAGGATCTCTGGCGGTTGGAACGGGCACGAGCACGGAACGGACGAACGGAGCACGAATGAAAGCGTCAGAACTGCGGGACCTCTCCATGGACGAGCTGAAGAAGCGGCTCGCGGACGAGCAGGAGAACCTCGCGAATTTGCGGTTCCAGCTGTCGACCAGCCAGCTGGAGAGCCCCATCAAGGTTCGCTCGGTCCGGCGTGACATCGCCAGACTGCTTACGATGATTCGACACAAGGAACGGAGCGCTGCGCAATGAGCGGCCAGCAGGAACAGCAGGCGAGTCCGGCGCGCACGGCACGCCGGAAAGTCAGGGTCGGGAAAGTGGTCTCCGACCGGATGCAGAAGAGCATCATCGTTTCGATCGAGCGGCGCGTGCCGCACCCGATCTACAAGAAGTACTTCCGGCGGACCACGCGGCTGAAGGCGCACGACGAGAACCGCGAGGCGCACGTGGGCGACACCGTGAAGATCATGGAAACCCGCCCGCTCAGCAAGACGAAGCGCTGGCGGCTGGTCGCGGTGATCGAGAAAGCAAAGTAATCATCCGAACGCGGAGCGCGTCATGATTCAGGAAGAGACAAATCTCGTGGTGGCGGACAATTCAGGGGCCAAGAAGGTCCGCTGCATCCGCGTCCTCGGCGGTTCCGATCGCCGCTATGCGGGGCTCGGGGACCTCGTCGTCGTCGCCGTGAAGAGCGCGATCCCGGGCGCGACCGTCAAGAAGGGCGAAGTGGCGCGCGCGGTCATCGTGCGGACCAGGAAGGAGACCCGCCGCAAGGACGGCTCCTTCATCCGGTTCGACGAGAACGCGGCGGTGCTCATCAACGAAGCCGGCGAGCCGCGCGGAAGCCGCATCTTCGGCCCCGTTGCGCGCGAGCTGCGCGAGAAACAGTACATGAAAATCGTTTCCCTGGCCCCGGAAGTGCTCTGAGAAGGTGCTCGCATGAAGATCCGCAAAAACGACATGGTCATGGTCATCGCCGGCAACGCGCGCGGCAAGTCGGGGAAGGTCCTCAAGGTCTACCCCGCCCGCGAACGCGTGATCGTCGAGGGCGTGAACATCATTAAACGCCACACCCGTCCGCGGCAGAAGAACCCGCAGGGCGGCATCGTCCAGCGCGAGGCGCCCATCCACGTCTCCAACGTGATGCTGGTCGATCCGAAAACCAACCAGGTGACGCGCGTCGGCACCAGGGTGATCAAGGACAGCACGACGGGCAAGAAGAGCCGGTTGCGCGTTGCAAAGGCAACGGGAGAGACGTTCTGACATGACCGACGAAAAGCAGCAGAAAAAGCAGCAGAAGGCTCCGCGCGAGAAGGCGGAGAAAGAGGCCGGGACCCAGGCGCTTGCGCGCCACAAGGGGAAGGAAGAGCACGTGGTGCCGCGGATGGCTACCGCGTACACGAAAGATGTCGTGCCCTCCCTGATGAAGCGCTTCAGTTACAGGAGCGCGATGCAGGTGCCGCGCCTCGAGAAGATCGCCATCAACGTCGGCGTCGGCCTGGCCACGCAGGACGCGAAGCTGGTCGAGGTGGTTGCGCGCGACCTGGAAGCCATCGTGGGCCAGAAGGTGGTGGTCACGAAGGCCAAGAAGTCGATCTCGAATTTCAAGCTGCGCGAGAAGATGCCGATCGGCTGCCGCGTCACGCTGCGGCGCGCCCGGATGTACGAGTTTCTCGACCGCTTCATCAGCATCTCGGTCCCCCGCATCCGCGACTTCCGCGGCCTGTCAGACAAGTCGTTCGACGGGCGCGGCAACTACACGATCGGGCTGAAGGAACACACGGTGTTCCCCGAGATCGACGTGGACAAAGTGACAAAGGTCTTCGGCATGGACATCACGTTCGTGACGACCGCGAAGACCGATCAGGAAGCGTATGAACTGCTGAAGGCGCTGGGCATGCCGTTCGTGAAGCGGCAGGAAGTCCTGGAACGCCCGGCGGCACAACAGTAAGGAGCCCGGAGCATGGCCAAGAAGAGCGCAATCGCCCGCGAGGCGAAACGGCAGCGGTTGGCGAATAAGTACGCCGCGATCCGGAAGGAGCTGCGCGAGAAGGGCGACTACGCCGGGCTGCAGAAACTTCCCCGGAACAGCAGCCCGACCCGGCTGCACAGCCGCTGCAAGGTGAGCGGGCGGCCGCGCGGCTACATGCGCAAGTTCGGCATCTCCCGCATCGCTTTCCGCGAGCTCGCGCTCGACGGGAAGATCCCGGGTGTTATCAAGGCCAGCTGGTAAGGCCGCATCGAGTGTGAGGAACGCAGGAGTCTCAGACACATGACCATGACCGATCCTATCGCGGACTATCTGACCCGGCTGCGCAACGCCATCCAGGCGAAGCACAAGCGGGTGGACATTCCCGCAACGAACCTGAAGCGCGAGCTGACCAGGCTGCTGCTCGACAACAAGTATATCGCCGGCTACACCGAGACGAAGGCGGCGGCCCAGGGCGTGATCCGGATTCAGCTGAAGTACCGGGACGCCCAACCCGTCATCACGGGTCTCAAGCGCATCAGCACGCCGGGTCTGCGCGTGTACGCGTCGGCGGAACAGCTGCCGCGCGTGCTGGGTGGCCTCGGCATCGCCGTCCTGTCCACCCCGAAGGGGCTCATGACGGACCGCCAGGCGCGCGTGTCCAAGATGGGCGGCGAAGTCCTCTGCGAAATCTGGTAGCGAAGGAGAAACGTTCGTGTCACGCATCGGCAGGAAACCGGTCACAGTCGCAAGCGGTGTCACCGTGCGGCTGGACGACCGCAGCGTAAAGGTCAAGGGCCCCAAAGGCGAGCTCGCGGCGACGGTTCATCCGAACATCGCCGTCGACATCAAGGGCAACATCGTGGAGCTCAAGCGCTCGAGCGAGCGGAAGGAAGACAAGTCGCTGCACGGGCTCTGGCGCGCGCTCATCCAGAACATGGTGGTCGGCGTCAGCCAGGGATTCACCCGCAAGCTCGAGCTGGTCGGCGTCGGGTACCGCGCGGAGATGAAGGGGAAAACCCTCCAGCTCCTCCTCGGCTACTCGCACCCGATCCTGTTCCAGCCTCCGGAAGGGGTGAAGATCGAGACCCCCACCCAGACAAGCATCATCATCACCGGGATCGACAAAGAGATCGTCGGCATGGTGGCCGCAAAGATCCGCTCGTTCCGTCCGCCCGAGCCGTACAAGGGGAAGGGCGTGAAGTACGAGGGTGAGCACGTCCGGCGGAAGGCCGGCAAGGCGGCTGCGGCAGGCGGCGCGAAATCGTAACGAGGTCCAGGCATGATCACCAAACGCAAAATTGAAAACCGCGCGCGGCTGAAGCGCCACATCCGGCTGACGATCTCCGGGACCCCCGAGTGCCCCCGCATGACGGTCTTCCGGAGCCTCAAGCACGTGTACATCCAGATCGTTGACGACCAGGCGGGCAAGACGCTCGTGTCGGTCTCCGACCTGTCAAAGGGCGTGAAGGAGGGTCTGGCGGATGCGAAGGGCCAGGTCGCGGTGGCGAAGGCGGTCGGGAAGGCGGCAGCCCGCGAGGCCCAGGCCAGGAACATCTCCAAGGTCGTCTTCGACCGGAACGGATATCTGTACCACGGTGTGGTGAAGGCGATGGCGGACGGGGCGCGCGAGGGCGGACTGAAGTTCTGACCGTACCGCCGGGAGCGGGCTACCCGAACTGCACTTGTCGGGTCGTCTAATGGCAGGACAGCGGCCTTTGGAGCCGTGAGTAGAGGTTCGAGTCCTCTCCCGACAGCGAGTGTGAGCCGAGCAGCATCAACAGGAAACAGTCATTCGAGGTGTGCGTTGGCACGTATCAAGGCAAGTGAACTGGAGCTGAAGGACAAGCTGGTCCACATCAACCGCGTTGCCAAGGTGGTGAAGGGCGGCCGTCGGTTCAGCTTCAACGCGATCGTCGTTGTGGGCGACGGCAAGGGGCACGTCGGCATCGGCCTCGGGAAGGCCAATGAGGTTGCCGACGCGATCTCCAAGGGCGTCGACGACGCGAAGAAGAACGTCGTGGTCATTCCGATCGTCAAGGGAACGATCCCGCACCCCGTGCTCGGGAAGTTCGGGGCAGGCAAGGTGATGCTGAAGCCGGCCTCTCCCGGTACCGGGCTGATCGCGGGCGGCGGCGTGCGCGCGGTGCTGGAATCGGCCGGCGTGCGCGACGTGCTCACGAAGTCCCTCGGCTCTTCAAACCCTCACAATGTCGTCAAGGCCACCATGGACGCGCTCAAGCAGCTGGTGGACCCGAGGATGATGGCCGGACGGCGCGGCGTGTCGCTCACGGAGTTGTTCGGTGGTCCGAACACCCCGGCGGCCAACTGAGATAGCGAGACAGACCATGGCGAAGCAGATCAAGATTACGCAAATACGGAGCATCATCGACCGTATCGAGCCGCAGAAGAGGACCATCAAGGCCCTCGGTCTCGGCCGTCCGAACCGATCGGTGGTGAAAAATGATACGCCCCAGATCCGCGGCATGATTCGGAAGGTCGCACACCTGGTCAGCGTGGAGGACGTTCAGTAATGGCACGCGATATTCTCAGCACTCTCGCCCCGGCTCCGGGGTCGCGCACCAGGAAGAAGCGCATCGGCCGCGGTCAGGGATCGGGCAAGGGCGGCACGGCGACGCGCGGGCACAAAGGGTCGCTCTCCCGCGCGGGCTCCAAGCACCGCGCATGGTTCGAGGGCGGCCAGATGCCGCTCGTGCGGCGGCTCCCGAAGCGCGGATTCCACAGCCCGTTCAAGGTCGAGTACCAGATCGTCAACATCGAGACCCTCGGGAAGCTCGCAGCGGACGGGAAGCTTCAGAACGGCGTCGTCACCCCCGAAGTGCTCGCCCGGCTGGGCGTGATCGGGAAGGCGGCCGCGCCCGTGAAGGTCCTCGGCAACGGCGAGCTGAAAACCGGGCTCGACGTCGCCGCGCACGCGTTCAGCGCGTCTGCCGCGGAGAAGATCCGCGCCGCGGGCGGGAAGACTCAAACGATCAGCGGGCGGGCACGCGACTAATGGCCAAGATCAGCGAAACTGTTCGCAACATTTTCAAGATCGACGAGCTCCGGACCCGCATCCTGTTCACGGCCGGGCTGCTCATCATCGTCCGGATCGGGGCGCACGTCACGATCCCGGGCGTCGATGCGTCGCTGCTGGCGCGCGCGGAAGCGAGCCAGGCGGCCAACACGCTCTTCGGTCTGTACGACCTCTTCGTGGGCGGCGCGTTCAAGAACGCTGCCGTCTTCGCCCTGGGCATCATGCCCTACATCAGCTCCTCCATCATCCTGCAGCTCCTGGGCGCGGTGGTGCCGTACTTCCAGAAGCTGTCGAAGGAAGGGGAAGAGGGGCGGAAGAAGCTGACGCAGCTGACGCGCTACGGAACCGTGGCCGTCGCGGCCCTGCAGGCCTGGGGCGTCACCGTCCGCCTGCAGTCCCTGACGGTCGAAGGCACGCCGATCGTTCCGCTCGACGTGCAGGGATACGGGTTCATCGTCAGCACGATCATCGTGCTCACCGCGGGCACCATGCTCATGATGTGGCTCGGCGAACAGATCACGGAGCGGGGCATCGGCAACGGCATCTCGCTCATCATCTTCATCGGCATCGTGGCGCGGTTCCCGCAGTCGATCATCGCCCAGATCACCACCACGCAGAACCTGATCCTGGATCTGCTCATCATCGCGCTCATGGTCGCGATCGTCGCGGGCGGTGGTCCTGGTCACCCAGGGCACGCGGCGGATCCCGGTGCAGTACGCGAAGCGCGTCGTGGGGCGGAAAGTATACGGCGGGGTCACGCAGTACATCCCGCTGCGCGTGAACACCGCGGGCGTCATGCCGATCATCTTCGCGCAGTCGATCATGTTCATTCCGAGCACGATCCTGACGTTCTTCCCGGAGAGCGAATTCATACAGCAGCTGTCGGGGTACTTCTCCTACACCTCGCTGACGTACTCGCTCTTCTACGGCCTGCTGATCGTCTTCTTCACCTACTTCTACACGGCGATCGCCTTCAATCCGAAGGACGTGGCCGAGAACATGCAGAAGCAGGGCGGGTTCGTCCCGGGCATCCGGCCGGGGAAGCACACCGCGGATTTCATCGACAACATCCTGACGCGGATCACGCTGCCCGGATCGGTGTTCCTGGCGATCATCGCGATCCTCCCGGCGTTCGTGTCCCGGTTCGGGGTCACGCCCGGGTTCGCGCAGTTCTTCGGCGGCACCAGCCTCCTGATCATGGTGGGCGTCGCGCTCGACACGCTCCAGCAGATCGAGTCGCACCTGCTCATGCGCCACTATGACGGCTTCATGAAGTCGGGGAAGCTGAAAGGGCGGCTGCGCTAGGATCCATGGGCCGTATTCCGCTCAAAACGCCGGCCGACATCGCGCTGATGCGCGAATCGTCCCGGATCGTGGCGGAGGTCCTGTCGGTGATTCAATCGGCCGTCCGCCCGGGCGCGGTGTTGCGCGACCTGGATGCGATGGCGGAAGAGTACATCAGGGCGCAGGGCGGGATCCCCGCCTTCAAGGGGTACGGACACGATCCGGCGAACCTCTTCCCGGGGACGCTCTGCATCTCGGTCGACGACGAGGTGGTGCACGGGATACCGGACGGGAGGCGGTTGGAAGAGGGGCAGGTCGTCTCGGTGGACGTGGGGGTGAAGAAGGCCGGGTGGTTCGGGGACGGGGCGCGGACGTTCGCCGTGGGACGGATCTCGGACGAGAAGCGCCGGCTGCTGGCGGTCACCGAGGAGTCGCTCGCGAAGGCCGTCGAGCACGTGAAACCGGGGGTTCGCCTCCACGATGTGTCGGCCGCGGTTCAGCGGCACGTCGAAGCGGCGGGATTCTCGGTCGTGCGGGACCTGGTCGGCCACGGAATCGGCAAGGCGCTGCATGAAGAGCCGTCGGTTCCGAACTTCGGCGTCCCGGGAACGGGGCCCGTGCTCGCCGCGGGCATGACGCTGGCCATCGAGCCGATGGTGAACGCGGGAACGGCGAGGGTCCAGGTGGACGATGACGGATGGACGGTACGCACGGCGGACCGGCGCCCCTCGGCGCACTTTGAGCACACGGTAGCGGTCACACAACAGGGAGTGGAAATCCTCACCAGGCATGGCGAAGCAGGGACCGATTAAGGTCGACGGCGTCATTATCGACACGCTGCCGAACGCAATGTTCAAGGTGAGCCTGGAAAACGGGCACGAAATCCTGGCGCACATCTCCGGGAAGATGAGGATGAATTTCATCAAGATTCTGGTCGGGGACAAGGTGACCGTGGAGCTCTCCCCGTACGATCTTTCGAAGGGCCGGATCACGTACCGGTACAAATAAAGGAGTCAGCGACCATGAAAGTACGGTCGTCAGTCAAGAAAATCTGCAACAAGTGTAAGATCATCCGGCGGCGGGGGGTGGTGCGCGTCATTTGCACGAACCCCAAGCACAAGCAGCGCCAGGGTTAACAGCAAGGAGAACGTCGCGTGGCACGTATCGCAGGCATTGACCTCCCGAAGAAGAAGCGGGCCGAAGTGGGGCTGACGTACATCTTTGGTATCGGACGTACGACGGCGCGGGCCATCCTCGGGAAGGCGGGCATCGACTTCAACAAGAAAGTCCAGGACCTGACGGACGACGAGGTGTCGAAGATCCGCGGCATCATCACGTCGGACTACAAGGTCGAAGGCTCCCTGCGCAGTGAAGTGCAGATGAATCTGAAGCGTCTCATGGATATCGGCTGCTATCGCGGCCTGCGTCACCGCAAGGGGCTGCCGGTGCGCGGACAGAGGACACGCACCAACTCGCGCACCCGCAAGGGACGGAGGAAGACGGTTGCGGGCAAGAAGAAGACTGCCGCAAAGACCTAAGAGCACGCACCCAAGGTACAGGAGGAGATCGTGGCAAAAGCTGGTTCGCAACAGGGAGGGCAGTCCGAAGCCGTCAAGAAACGGAAGCGGATGCAGGTCGACGTCACCGGAAAGGTGTTCGTCAAGGCGACGTTCAACAACGTCATCGTGACCATTACCGACGTCTACGGCAACACCATCAGCTGGTCGTCCGCCGGGAAGAACGGGTTCAAGGGGTCGCGCAAGAACACGCCGTTTGCCGCTCAGGTATCGGCGGAAGCGGCGGCGCGCACCGCGCACGATCTCGGCCTGCGGAAGGTCGAGGTGTTCGTGAAGGGTCCGGGCTCGGGCCGGGAAGCGGCCATCCGCGCCCTGCAGACCGCCGGGCTCGAGATCTCGAGCATCCGTGACGTCACGCCGATTCCGCACAACGGCTGCCGGCCCCCGAAGCGGCGCCGCGTCTAACAGGTTCGATCAGGTACGTTCAGCGAAAGCATTCTCATGGCCCGATATACAAGTCCCAGCTGTCGTCTGTGCCGCCGCGAGCGGCAGAAACTCTTCCTGAAGGGCACGAAGTGCTTCACGGAGAAATGTCCGGTGGAGCGCCGCGGGTTCCCTCCGGGACAGCACGGCCAGTCACGCCGTCAGAAGATCTCCGAGTACGGCGTGCAGCTCCGGGAGAAGCAGAAGGTGCGCCGCACATACGGCCTCCTCGAGACCCAGTTCCGGAACACGTTCGCGCGGGCGCTCAAGACGACCGGCCGCACGGGCGAGACGCTCGTGAAGCTGCTCGAGCGCCGGCTGGACAACGTCGTGTACCGGCTCGGGTTCGCGCCGTCGCGCAAGGCGGCCCGCCAGCTCGTCACGCACGGCCACTTCACGGTGAACAACAAACCGGTGGACATCCCGTCCTACCTTGTGCGCCCGGGAGACACGATCCAGGTCCGCGAGAAGAGCAAGAAGATGGAAGTCCTCCATGCGTCGGTCAAGCGCGTGAAGGATACGGCGATGCTCCCGTGGCTGACGCTGGACAAGGGCACGATGACCGGCACATTCCTGCATGTGCCCGAGCGGGCGGATATCCCGCTCAACGCCGATGAGCAGCTCATTGTGGAATTGTATTCCAAGTAAGGATGATCATGACCACCGGAACCATTCAAATGCCGGAGCGGATCCAGGTCGACGAGTCGACCCGGTCCGCATCGTTCGGCCGCTTCATCGTCCAGCCGCTGGAGAAGGGATTCGGCGTCACCATCGGCAACGCGATGCGACGCGTTCTCCTGTCGTCGCTCCCCGGATACGCCATCACCGCCTTCAAGGTGGACGGCGTCCAGCATGAGTTCACGACGATTCCCGGCGTCGTGGAAGACGTCCCGGACGTCGTCCTGAACCTCAAGCAGGTCAGGATGCGGCTGATCAACAAGAAACTGGGCCGCGTCGTCGTCACCCTGAAGGGGCCCGCGGCGTTCACCGCCGCCGACATCCAGAAGGCGTCGCCCGAGATCGAGATCCTCAACCCGGATCTGCACATCGCGACCCTCAACTCCGAGGCCGAGCTCGAGATGGAGCTCCGGATCGGACGCGGGATCGGGTATGTCGTCTCCGACGACAACAAGACCGCCGACATGCCGCTGGGGCTGATCGCGATCGACTCCGTGTTCACGCCGATCCGGAACGTCCGCTACATGGTGGAGACGACCCGCGTCGGCCAGCAGACGGACTACGAAAAGCTGACCCTCGAGGTGGAGACCGACGGGTCGATCCTCCCCGAAGAGGCGCTCGGCTTCGCCGGCCGCGTGCTCCGGGACCACATCCAGCTCTTCATCAGCTTCAGCTCGGAGCCGGAAGGGGACAAGAAGGACGAAACGCCGATGGACGCCGAGTTCGAGCGCGTCCGGAAGGTGCTGCTCACGCCGGTCGACGAGCTCGAGCTCTCCGTGCGGTCGCACAACTGCCTCCGCGCCGCGAACATCAAGACCATCGCCGACCTGGTGCGCCGCGAGGAGTCCGAGCTGCTGAAGTTCCGCAACTTCGGGCGCAAGTCGCTCGCGGAGCTCTCGGAGATCATCGAGGCGGAGAAGCTTCACTTCGGTATGGACGTGGACAAGTATGTCAAGGATGGCGAATAAGGGATGATGCACCGGAGCATGAGCTATGCGACACCGTAAATCTGGACGAAAACTGAAGCGGACCGCGTCCCACCGCAGGGCCCTCCTTGCGTCGCTGTCCACCGCCCTCATCCGCCACAAGCGGATCACGACCACGCTCGCGAAGGCGAAGGAGACCCGCATGGTCGTGGAGAAGCTCATCACCCGCGCCCGGCACGCGTTCCAGCAGAAGGACGCCCCGGCCGTCGGAGTGCACGAGCGCCGCATGGTCTACCGCTTCATCAAGGACCGCGAGGTGATCGGAGAGCTCTTCTCGACCGTCGCCGAGCGCGCAGCGACGCGGAACGGCGGTTACACGCGGATCGTGAAGCTCGGCCAGCGGCCCGGCGACGGCGCGGAACTGGCCGTCATCGAGCTCGTCGACTTCAATACGGGCCAGGAGACGAAGGAAAAGCCCGCCGCCGAGAAGAAGGCGAAGAGCCCGAAGCCCGCTGCCTCGGGCAAGGCCAAGGCCAAGAAAGAGAAGGCGAGCGGCGCCAAAGAGAAGAAAGGCGCTAAAGAGAAGAAGGGCGCTAAAGAGACTCCCGCAGTCCCAGCAGAGTGACGGATCCCTGTTGCATGAAGATTACGAGCGCTGAATTCGTCCTGGGCGTCGCCTCACTCCGGCAGCTCCCGAAGAATGGCATGCGTGAAATCGCCTTCCTCGGCCGGTCGAACGTCGGCAAGTCTTCCCTCATCAACAAGCTCTGCGGGCGGAAATCGCTCGCCCGCCCCAGCACCGAGCCGGGCAAGACGCGCGAGCTCAATTACTACCTCATCAACAAGGCGTTCTTCTTCGTCGACCTCCCGGGATACGGCTACGCGAAAGTCCCGGAGCAGGTCCGCTCCAGCTGGGGAAAGCTGATCGAGCAGTACCTGAAAAGCCGCGAGCAGCTCAGCCTCGTCGTCCAGCTCGTGGACGCGAGACACGATCCGACCGAGCTGGATATGATGATGGTCGGGTGGCTCGACTACTACGAAATCCCGTTCCTGGTCGCGTTGACGAAGGCGGACAAGCTCCCCGTGAGCAAGATGCCGCGCTTCGTCGCCGACGCCGAGCGGGTGTTCCAGCGCTACACGCGGTGCGGCGGCGTGATCCCGTTCTCCGCGGTGAGCGGACTCGGAAAGACCGAGGTCGTCCGCTGCATCGCCCAGCACGTCGATTCCACGGAGTAGCGCTCCGGTCGCATCGCCGGGGCCTCCGCCGGCATGTCACATCGTCGACTTCTCACACCAGGTCCGACTCCCGTCCCTCCGCCGGCGCTCAGGCGCGCGTCGGAGCAACCCCTCTACCACCGAAGCGCCGAATTCCGTTCCATGCTTCGGCGGACCAGCGCCGGTCTCCAGGACGTCTTCCGTACCGCCCACCCCGTCTGCGTCCTGACGTGCTCCGGCACGGGCGCGATGGAGTCGCTGTTCGTCAGCGCGTTCTCGCCCGGAGAGACGATCGTAACGGTCAACGCGGGGAAGTTCGGAGAGCGATGGGTGACGATGCCCCGCGCGCTCGGCCTCGAGGTCGTCGAACTGTCGATCCCCTGGGGTGACGCCCCCGATCCAGAGGCGCTCGGCGCCGCCCTCGACACGACTCCGGGTGCGCGCGCCGTCGTGCTTACCTACTGCGAAACATCCACCGGAACGATGCTTGACCTGCCCGCCCTGACACGCGCGATCCGGGAACGGTCCGGTGCGCTCGTCTGCGTTGACGGCGTCTCGGCGATCGGCGGCCTGGAATTCCGGATGGACGAGTGGGGGGTGGACGCGGCCGTCAGCGCGTCGCAAAAGGGGTTCATGGTTCCGCCGGGACTGGGCTTCGTGGCACTCGGCCCCCGTGCGCAGGATGCCATCTCTCGCGCCCGCACGCCGCGATTCTATCTTGACCTCGGCCGGGCTCTCCGCGCGCTTGAGTCCGGCGACACTCCCTGGACCCCCGCATCAACGCTGATCGCCGCCCTCGAAGAGTCGCTCGCGCTCTGCGCGCCGAGGGGATGGAGGCGGTCTGGGCCCGGCACAGGAGGCTCGCTGCCGCCACTCGGGCAGGCGTGCGCGCGCTGGGCTTGCCGCTGCTCTCCTCGTACCCATCTGACACCGTCACCGCGGCACTGTTGCCCGCCGGGGTCTCCTGGCACGACCTGAACCGCTTGTTGCAGGCCGACGGCATCGTGGTTGCGGGGGGGCAGGGAGCGTATGCCGGAAAGCTCATCCGGATTTCCAACCTTGGCTTCGTTTCACCGGACGATGTACGGGCCGCACTCGTTTCGCTCGAGAGGGCGTTGACAGCCTGCGGCGTGCCCGTCCAGCCCGGGGCAGCTCTCGCCGCGTTCGACGGGGCGCCGGCCAGGCAGTCCATTCATACCGGAGGACCCGACACATGAAGATCCTGATCAGCGACCAGCTCGAGCAGTCCTGCATCGACATACTCACGAGCGAGGGGTTCACGGTCGACAACCGGCCGGGGCTGTCCGCCGGCGATCTGCTGAAAACGATCGAGGCGTACGACGCGCTGCTGGTGCGGAGCGCCACGAAGGTCACCGCGGAGGTGATCGCCGCCGGGAAGAACCTGAGGGTCATCGGGCGTGCCGGCACCGGCGTTGACAATATCGATGCCCGGGCGGCGACCAGACGCGGGATCATCGTCATGAACACGCCCGGCGGGAACACGGTGTCCGCCGCGGAGCACACGGTCTCCATGATGCTTTCGCTGGCTCGCAACATCCCGCAGGCGCACATGAGCCTGCACGCCGGGGAGTGGGATAGGAAGCGGTTCACGGGGACCGAGGTCACGGGGAAGACCGTCGGCGTCATCGGCCTCGGGAAGATCGGCAGGGAAGTTGCGGCGCGTTGCAAAGGGCTGGCGATGAACGTGATCGGCTATGACCCTGTTCTTTCGCCGGACGCGACAGCGAAGCTCGACATCGAGGCCGTCTCGCTGGATGAGCTGTACCGCCGGTCGGACATCATCAGCGTGCACACGCCTTTGACGCCGGAGACGAAGGGGTTGCTGGGCGACGCGACGCTGGCGAAGTGCAAGAAGGGGGTCCGGGTCATCAACTGTGCCCGGGGCGGAATCGTGGACGAGGCCGCGCTTTTCCGGGCGCTCGAGTCGGGACATGTCGCCGGCGCCGCGCTCGACGTCTTCGAGGTCGAACCCCCGAAGGGGAATCCGCTGCTGACGCACGCGAGGGTCGTCGCCACACCCCACCTGGGGGCCTCCACGGAAGAGGCACAGGAGAAGGTCGCGGTCCAGATTGCCCACCAGGTCGCGGATGCCCTCAAGGGGCGGGGCTACTTCGGAGTGGTGAACGCGTCGGTCATGAATCAGATGCTGAACGAGGAAGTCCGACCGTACGTCCTGCTGGCGGAGCGTCTGGGCAGCCTGCTGTATCAGGTGAGCAAGGGGAAGGTCCGGCGCGTTGCGGTGAGCGCTTCGGGGAATGTGCTGGGCGGCTCGCTCGAGCTTCTCACGGCCGGCCTCCTCAGGGGGATCCTGACGCACACGCAGCCGGAGCCGGTCAACATCGTGAACGCACCGTTCCTCGCGCAGGAGCTCGGGCTGGTGGTGGACGAGCAGGCAGTCGGCGGGGGAGGGCCCAACGTCCTTCGGGCGCGCCTCGAATCCGACCAGGAGAGCCACGAAGTCTCGGGGACGGTGTTCGAGGGCTTGCCGCCGAGGCTCCTGTCTCTCGACGGCTTCCGGTTCGACCTGGATCCTCAGGGTCACCTCCTTATCTATAGTAACGTGGACAGGCCAGGGATGCTGGCGTCGACGGGGGCGATTCTCGCCGAACGGGGCATTAACATTGCCGGGGTCTCTCTGGGCAGGGTCGCCGTGGGGGGTGAGGCCCTGACCATCATGAACGTGGACAGCCCCGTTCCCGGCGACCTGCTGAGGCGCATCGAGGTCCTGGACGGGGTGAGCCGGGTCCGGGTTGCGGTTATCGAATAGCCCCTGCTTTTTCGGGTTGTGACTTGACAAAAGCAACTCGACTATGTATATTTCGCGGTAGTTTAAACCCGCACTCACCCACTCAAGGAGGTCTCGGCGCAAACCCTTGCTACTCCTTTCGTTTCATCACACACCATCACCAGCAAATCCTGTCGTCCGAAAGCGCCCGCGGGCTTTCCACTTGAGCGGCAGCATCGCATGCTACGTTGCCATAGGCGAAAAGCAGGCGTCGCT
Organism: uncultured Ignavibacteria bacterium; assembly: GCA_963701735.1. GTDB lineage: Bacteria > Bacteroidota > Ignavibacteria > UBA10030 > UBA6906 > CAWABB01. The sequence goes on from CAVPBI010000003.1 coordinate 68,751, forward strand.
TTGTTCTTAATAATTCCACCAAACAACCCATACACTCCAAACCTCACACCACAAGGAGTATTGTGATGACCAAACAGTTTCTAGGTCTGCTTGTGGCGATCCTGGTTCTCTCGATCGCAACGGCCGATGCGGGTGTACCCCGCAAGCTGGCCAGCAAGAAAGTCCCGTCGGACATCGTGGCGGTTCCGGACTTCTCACCTCCGCACGCGATTCCGACCCCCAAGCCTGTGCTGAACAGGGTGCAGGGTGCCCCGATGGAGATCGGCTCGTCGTACTACGACTATGCCTTCAACAGCGGCGGTCCGACCCGCATCGTCTGGGACGAAGCGGGTGGCACGACACGCACATACATGTCGTTCATCGGCATGCCGACGGACGCCACGGCGTCGCGTGAGTCATGGTATGTTTCCTGGGATGGGACCACGCTTCTGGCTCCGTCACCGGTGATCCCTGCCGCCACGCGGGCGACATATTTCCACGGCATCGGCGTGTTCCACACCGGTCCGGCTGACGGATTCGCAGGCGTCGCTGCCGGCTCGACCGCTGCGGCTGGCGACAGCTATTTCGGCCTCGAGAGCAATCCGGGCGACGGCGTGTTCAGTGCGCCGGCCGTCACCATCACCGGCTCCCGCGACACGCAGCCCCTGTTCATCGATGACGAAACCGGCACGATCCTCGATCTACACGACGGGCGGAAAGAGCACCGGCGCGTGGGCAGACCGCACCGATTATGCGTTCAGGAAGAGCGTTGACTTCGGCTCGACCTTCGAGGACTTCAACCCCGGTATCCTGAAGGGCCAGGCAGGTTCCACGCCCGGCGGCCAGGGACAGGACGCTCTTGACGTGACGCTCCTGAAGGCCCCGAACGGCAACATCATTCTTGGCACGACCATCGCCGGAAGAGACCGACCACGCCCGAGTTGGGTGGCGCGGCCCCGGTCGATTCGGCGTCCCAGTGGGGGTATTTCACCTCCACGGACGGCGGCGCCACGTTCGCCTGGACGAGGATTTCCTACTACGGCGAGGAACTCGTGCCCGGGCTACTTCAACATCGTCGAACAACTTCAACGGGCACGACTTTGCGGTTGACGGAAACAACAACGTTCACTCCGTTGCCAACGGGTACTCCGTCATCAAGGATCCCGACACCAGCCTCACCACGATGGACGTGTACTACTGGAACGCGACGGTCGGTTTCAAGAGCCTTGTCAGCTTCGACCGTACGAATCCGTTCATCGATGACGTCGTCCTGAACGCCTATCCCGGCAACCAGCTGGGCTGCGCCTATCCTTCGATCGCCGTGTCCGAGGACGGCCAGGCGATCTTCTGCATCTGGTCACAGCCCCAGTTCACGACCAGCACGATCGACACCGGCTCGAACGGCAAATACTTTGCCGACCTCTGGTGGAACATTTCGTATGATGGCGGCGCGACGTGGGCCGGCGCATCTGCGCTCACCACGACCTCCGACATCAACGAGTCCTTCCCGTTTGTTGCCGACCGCCTCGAGGCGCTTGCCGGCGGCGGGTACCGCGTCCGGTTGATGTACGTTGCCGACGCAATACCCGATCAGCAGCCGTTCACCACCTTCACGCAGCCGGAGCCCTGGATGTATCAGGAGATCGACCTCGCCGGCACGGACGTGAAGCCGATCGCGACGGTTCCGAAGGAATTCGGTCTGACGCAGAACTATCCGAATCCGTTCAACCCCTCGACGAAGATCCAGTACTCGATCCCGGCGGGCTCCCAGGTGACGCTGAAGGTGTACGACCTGCTGGGCCGCGAAGTTGCCACGCTCGTCAATCAGGATCAGGCAGCTGGCTCGTACGAGGCGTCTTTTGACGCCACCAACCTTGCCAACGGCGCGTACCTTTACAAGCTGACGGCAGGTAGCTACTCCGACGTCAAACGGATGATGCTTCTGAAGTAAGTCTCCCCCCTGCTTGACGGCCCGTCGCACAGACGGGCCGTCAGGCCTTTGGGGTGCGCGGAGGTTGCGCGCGTTCCATATGCCCAGACTTTCTTGAGGAGGTACTATGTCTCACAGGATTGTGTGGCTGTTGGGTGTATTCCTTCTGGCAGCCGCCGTCGCAGGGATGGCAGTGGCGCAAACGACGGGCAAGATCCGTGGAAAAGTTCTCGACAAAGAGACGGGTGAGGCGCTTGTCGGCGCCAACGTCATCATCGAGACCACTTCCATGGGTGCCGTTGTAGGAGTCGACGGCGAGTTTATCATTATGAACGTCCCGCCCCAGACCTACGCGTTGAAGGCGACATACGTCGGGTATCGTCCGCTCACGGTGCGGAACATCCGCGTCACGGTCGGTCTGACAACCGAGGCGGATTTCATGCTGGAGAGCGAGGCCGTGCAGGGGCCGGCGATCGAAATCATCGCCCAGGCACCCCTCGTGAACAAGAACGCGACCAACTACGTCGCGGTCGCGACAGCGGATCAGATTGCGAAGCTGCCGGTGCGAAACGTGCAGAACGTCTTCGCGCTGAGCGCCGGCGTCGTCACGCAGGGCGGAAACTACTACGTCCGCGGCGGACGATCAGAAGAAACCGCATACTACCTGGACGGGGTGTTGATCAACAACCCCATCAACGGCGCGCTGAACGCAAATATCATCTCGAACGCCATTGAAGAGATCCAGACCCAGGTCGGCGGCATGACCGCGCAGTACGGCGGCGCGATGTCCGGAATCGTTAACACGACGACGAAAACGGGCGGGCCGAAGTACAACGCATCGATCGAAATGATCACAGACAATTTCGGCCTGGACGACAACAAGCAAATCCTTGGTGCTTACAGCTACGGCCAGAGCGAATATACCGCCACACTGGGTGGACCCATCATCCCGGAGAATGAGAACTATCGGTTCTTCTTCGCAGGTCAGAGAGTCTTCAATCGGAGCAATGCCAGCTTCATGGACGGCGTCTCGTTCCCGGATATCGACTCGACTGCGATCACAGGGGCGGACTTCGTCGTGAACGACCGGACCGTGGACGGCGGCGTCTCCACCGGAGCGCCGGGGTCAACGGGCAATCGCGGCTACCTGACCAATCTGTTGAACAGCACGGATTACGGAGGTGGACGCAATCTTGGAGGTGCCGCCCGCGATTCGTGGGGCCTCCAGGGGAACCTCTTTGCTGATCTGGGAGACGTCAACCTGAAGGCTGGCGGCTCCTATAACTCGACCTCGAGCATCGGCACGTACGGCCGGGGAATCAACTGGATCGCGGTCACAGCGGACGATCAGATCCAGGCGGGGCAGACATCTCCCCAGGCGCGAACCACCCTCTCGCTCCGTGGCACGCGGACCGAGTCCTGGGACGCTTCAGCCTATCTGAAGGCAACGTGGATTGTAGATCCGACCACGTTTGCCACGATCCAGGCCAACTACTACGCTTTCGAGACGTGGACAGGCGACCAGTTCCTTGGGGAAAACCAGGAGGAATATGGTAACCCCAACAACCCGTACAACGGTGTTCTGGTGGGCCCGAGCCGGAATCCGGCCAACTTCTCGGTCTATTCGTTCGGTGGCAGCTGGCCGGGTCTCGTGCCTCTGAACTTCACGAAGCAGTACCGGGGCAACTGGGGCGGCCGGTTTGACCTCACCAAGCAGTTCAGCCGGGCATGGGAATTCATCGCCGGCGGCGAATACAACCGCTACACGATCCGCACCTACGCCAATGGCGCTCGGGACCTCTACCTCCTGAGGCAGCAGGATCCAGCAGCGTCCGACTGGCGGATCTATACGCAGGCCGGTGTGTCGATGTACGGCTACGACATCTACGGCAACGAGTTCGATGGCGGCATGTTCACTGACAATACGGGCGCGACGGTCGACCAATCCAAAGATGGACCCCGTCACCCGGTGAACGCCGGCGCCTACATCCAGAACAAGTTCGAGTTCTCCGACCTTGTGATCAACTTCGGTCTGCGCTACGACATCTTTGATCCCGGAACGGACGAGTACAAGGATCTCACCAGAATCGCCCTTGACGATCTGCAGGGGACCTTCGTGGTGGCCGACAGCTCGCTGCAGAAAGCGGAAGTCTCAGACCAGCTGAGTCCCCGCCTCGGGTTCTCGTTCCCCGTGTCGGACCGCACGGTGTTCCATGCGACCTACGGCAAGTACCTGCAGCAGGGAAGGTTGGGCGATTACTACGATACGCGGCTTGCGGCGGGCTACTTCTTCCGCGGCGGGTTTGCGCGTCAGTTCCCTACCCCCAACCTGAAGCCGGAGCGGACGACCGAATACGAAGTCGGGTTCCGCCAGCAGATCGGAGATGTTGCGTCGTTTGACCTGAGCTTCTATTACAGGGACATCAAGGACCTGCACGTCATCCGTGTTGTCTTCCCGCAGACAGGATCAGAAACATCCGCATGGTTTGCCAATGTCAACGGCGACTACGGGACGTCCAAGGGCCTGACCCTCTCCTTCCAGCTGCGCCGGACGGCGAGAATTGCGCTGTTTGGCAACTATACCCTCTCCGCTTCGACGGCGACCGGTTCGTCGGCAGGCTCGCACTTCGACATTGCGTGGCAGGACAACTCCTACAACGGGACGCCGTATTTCCCGGTGATTCCCTCGTACACGGACTTCGACAGGACGCACGTCGGGAACATCAACATCGACTATCGGTGGGACAAGGACGACGGCGGGCCGATTCTTGAGCGGCTGGGCTTCAACGTGCTCTTCACATTCACCAGCGGCGTGAGGTGGACGTTCAGCCAGACCGACGGCGCATTCAACTTCAGTTCCGTCAATGCCCCGATCGCGTTCGAGAACCTGAACGCGTCGACAGGACCGTGGACGTTCCAGATCGACTTCAAGGTCGACAAGACGTTCACCCTCTTCGAGAACCTGGACGCGAACATCTATCTCTGGTTCACGAACCTTCTCAACACCAGGAACGTGACAAACGGCGTCTACCAGGGGACCGGACAACCGGACAACGACGGATACCTGTCGACCTCTGGTGGCCAGGTGTGGGCCGCCAACAACGGCGAATCGGCGGTCGATCTGTACAAGTATCTCGAGGACAACCTCGGGTTCTACGGGCCGCCGCGACAGGTTCGTCTTGGTCTCCGGCTCAACTTCTGATCATCGTTTGATGATCCGTGAAAGCATCCAAAGGTGAGGAGTCACCCATGAAATCGCTTTTCAGAATATCGGCGCTGGTTCTCCTCCTTGCTTCGATCGTCGGGGCGTTGACTGCGGATGTCCCGAAGAAGAATGGAGCGAGAGCCTGGAAGCCGACAGTGTTCGAATACAAGCAGCTCGATGGCAACACCATCAACTGCACCGTCGCCTCCGACGGCCCCTACGCGGACTACCGGCGCACCAACTCGTCGGGTCTGGAGTGGCCGAGAGGGACCGGGAAGACCGCAATTTACACGGCAGGGATCTGGCTGGTCGGTCAGCATGGGCCGACGGGCGCGCTGAGGACGGCGCAGATGGACTACAACTCGGAGTATCAGCCGGGGCCCCTGCTGGAGACATTCAATACGACGACCAATGCCGACGCCGCCCCAATCTCCCGCGCGGGGGATGCCCGGTATCGCCTCTACAAGGTCGCGAGGAACAAACCGGACGGTGACGCCACCCGTCTGCTCGATGCATGGAGCCTCTGGCCCGGAGATCTCGGGGCGCCGTACGTCGATGTCGACTCCAGCGGAACCTGGAACGCCGATACCGACGTGCCGGACTTCCGTGGCGACCAGATGATGTGGTCCGTCATCAACGACGTCAACCAGGGCTTTCACACCTCTCTCGGCAACACCAGGCCGATGGGTGTGGAGATCCAGACCCTCTACTTCGTGTTCAACCAGCCGGGCGCGCTGGGGAACATCATGTTCATGAAGTGGCGGATCATCAACAAGAGCGACGCCGACTACAACAACGTCTACATCGGCATGTGGAGTGACATTGACCTCGGCGATGGGAACGACGACCTCCCTGGGTGCGACACGACGCTCAGCCTGGGCTACGTCTATAACGGCGACAACGACGATGTGGGGACCACGGGCTATGGCACCAAGCCTCCTGCCGTCGGTTTTGACTTCTTCCAGGGGCCGATTGTGCCCGGCGCTCCGACCGATTCCGCGCTGGTCTCCGAGAAGTGGCGGTACGGCTACCGCAACCTGCCGGCGACGGCGTTCGTGGTGTACTGCAACAGCACATTCCCGCAGCTTGTGGATCCCCCTGATGGAGATCCCGACTACGCACTTCAGGCCTACGACTACCTGAAGGGGAAGGCCGGCACCATCCACCAGTACGTCATCAATAAGGTGACCGGCGACACGGTGAGGTTCTTCTTCTCGGGCGACCCGGTGACCAACACAGGAGACCTTCCGGGCGGCTTCGCCACCTGGGGGCTCGGGACGTTCGCCCCGCAGGATGTCCGCGTGATGCTGGCCTCCGGGCCATTTACGCTGGCGCAGGGTGACACCCAGGAGATCGTGGGCTCCATCATCCTCGCGCAGGGCGCGGACAGGCTGAACAGCGTCACCCTCCTGAAGGGGTCCGACCAGATCGCGCAAAACGCGTTCAACGACAACTTCAATGTCCCCGGCGCTCCACCGCTCCCGGATGTCACCGTCACCGAGCTGCCGAACGAGCTGATCTTCGAATGGCAGGAGAAGTCCGAGATCACGGAAGCGTACGACTTCCGCGGGAACAGGTTCGAGGGGTACAACTTCTACCAGGGCGAATCTACCAACGGCCCCTGGAAAAAGATCGCCACGTATGACATCATCAATGGCGTCACGATGATCGAGGACATGGTGATGAACCAGGATGCGAGCAAGACGTACCTCCAGCCCGTCCAGTTCGGAACCGACAGTGGGATCAAGCGCAGCATTACGCTCGCACAGGATGCCATCCTCAGCACGCCCCTGGTGAACGGGAAGCCGTATTACTACGCGCTGACCACGTACTCGTACAATCCGGATCCGAACGCCCTCATCCTTGGCGTTCCCGTGTCACTCGAATCGGCCAAGGACGCCATCGTCGCGACCCCGCAGGGCGCGGCCATTGGAAGCGAAGTCCCGACGGCCTCCGGCCAGGTCCTGGCCCACAGCCGCTCGCTGGATGATGCGGTTGTTCCGGAGATCCTGAATCCGGCCGCGTTGAACGGTGCGTCGTACAGCGTTGTGCTGAACGGCGTGGACACGACGGTGACGTCGTGGAGCGTGGTGCGCAGCAGGGGCGGTGTCGTCGACACGGCCATCGCGAACTCCACGGACTTCACGGGCAGCAGCAGCAGTCCGATCGTCGACGGCGTCCAGGTGCGTGTGTCGCGCCCGGTGCCCGGTGTTCGCCGTGATGCCCAGCCGGCTCCGGCGCGGATACGCGTACACCCCGTCCTCCAACCAGTGGACAGTCGGACGCGGCACAACCGCCTTCGACGCGGGCGCCAGGACCGTCACGTATCCGGCGAAGGGGGCAGTGTACGGCGACCTGACTCCGACGCGCGGCGCAGGAACGAAGGTCGCTCCGAACAAGGCGAGGAAGATCGAACTCCGGTTCAGCAACGATCCGGCGCTGCAGCAGAGCGCCTACCGGTGGCTGAGAAACGTCAAGCAGTCGCCTGTTCCCACACCGGCGAGGGACAGCTCGTTCATACCGTACATCCTCGTCCGCGGGAACGGATTCGTGTACCAGCGCGACTATGCGACGGTGAAGGTGCCTTTCACGGCGTGGGAAGTCGATTCGCTCGACGGTGATCCCGTGCCGCGTCAGGTGAACGTCGGATTCCTGGAGAACAACGACACCCTGAAGCTGGCCGACGGCACGTTTGTCGGCAAGGGGAAGATCGACGGGCGGTGGGAGCCCACCTCCAACGCGAACGCCGGCGACGAGGCGCTCTACATCTTCGAGTCGACGTACTCCACGACGGAAGACCCTCGCTACAACCGTGACCTCCAGGCCCAGATGGACAGCCTCGACATCATGTACATCATGCACGCCGGGAAGGTCCAGGAAAGCAGGTTCTTCACGGAGGGGGACCTCATCGCGATCACGCCCAACTACATCCTCGAAGCCGGGCGCGCGTATGGCTACGTCGGCGGGCCCGTCGCGACGGCGGGAGACGCCGCCCTCGCGAAGGACCAGATGGCAAACATCAACGTGTTCCCGAACCCGTATTTCGCGAACAACCTGAGGGAGTCGGGTACCTTCAACAAGTTCGTGACGTTCACGAATCTTCCGCGCACGGCGACGATCAAGATCTTCACGCTGACGGGAGAGCTCGTACGCTCGATCCAGAAGGAGGGATCCGGAACGCTCCAGCAGTGGGACCTCCGGAACGCAAACGGCCTGCCCGTCGCCAGCGGGATCTACATCGCTGTGATAGAGATTCCCGACGCCGGTAACCGCATCCTCAAGCTGGCGGTGATCATGGCTGAGGAACGTCCGACGCGCATTTAGCTCCGGCACACAGGGAATGAAAAGGAGATTCGAACAATGAAGAGTGCGAAATTACTGGCAGTCTTCTGCCTTGGCCTCCTGCTGCTGCCGGCGTTCGTGCACGCGGGTAACCCCTCGAAGCGAGGCACAGCAGGTGCGCTTGAGATTCTACTCCCGGTTGGCGGCCGTGGTACGGCGCTGGCCGGTACGGCCAGCGCGTCGATGGTTGGCGTCGAAGCCATTCACTGGAACCCGGCCGGCCTGTCGCGCGGCTGGGGCGACCGGTCCATCGAGGCGATGTTTTCCCACATGAATTATTTCGCCGACATCAAGCTGGACTATGCCGCAATAGGGTGGAACATCGGCGACTTCGGGACGCTCGGACTGTCGTTCCGCACTGTCAACTTTGGCGACATTGCGGAAACGACGGAAGATCTGCCTGAAGGGACCGGTCGCACGTTCTCGCCGACGTATTTTACGCTCGGCGTGACGTACTCCAAGATGCTGACGGACCGCATCTACATAGGGTTCACCGGCAAGTTTATCTCGGAGTCCATCCTCCGCACCAACGCGAGCGGCTTCGCGCTGGACGGCGGCGTCATCTACTACCTCGGCGGAAACGATGCATGGTCCGGGCTTCATTTCGGCGTGGTGCTGAAGAATATCGGCCCGAACATGACGTATACCGGCGCAGAGCTGGAGGAGACGGTTGTGCCTCCGGGTTCGGCACCGGGTGCCGCACTAGATCCGCTTGCCCATGTGGCTCAGTCGTTCGAGCTGCCCTCCTCGTTCGCCCTCGGCATCGGGTATGACTACCGGTTCGATGAATCGACACGCGCAACGTTGATGGGCGAGTTCGAGAACATCAACTTCGGAAACGACAGATACCGCATCGGCGGCGAGTTCGCGTACAACGAGCAGTTCTTCGTGCGCGGCGGGTTCCAGGGGACGGACGGCAGCAGCAACGAATACGTCTGGGGCCCCGCATTCGGTGCGGGCGTGATGTTGCCGCTCGGTACTATCGGAATCGTCGTGGACTACGCGTATCAGACCACCGACGTCTTCCAGGGTACGAACACATTCTCGCTCCTGATCCGGTTCTAAGGTGCGAGTCGTGGTGTCAATCAGGGGCTGGTGCCGAACGTGGCACCAGCCCCTTCTGTTTTCGCCGGACGCCGTCTGCGCCCTCGCGGCGCTCGGGATGCTCCTCTGGGGGCCCGGTGCGCTCGCCCAGCGCACGATACCGCTCAACGCCTCCTACGACCGGATCGATGTCTCGATCGATGGGTCGATCTTCCTCCTCAGCACCGGCAGATGTACCCTCACGCGCATCCTTCCCGACGGATCAGCCCCGACGACGATCGGCGGGCCCGGATGGCTTGGCGGACAGTTCGACGCCCCCGCGGACCTCTGGGCGCGCAACGGCGTCGATATTATGGTCGCGGACGAGAACAACCATCGCATCCAGCGGTTCGACCGCTCGCTCGCGTTTGTGGCCGGGCTGTCTACCCGCGACGAACCCTACCCGGAACGCCGCTTCGGCTATCCCCGGGGTGTCGCGCTCTCGAGACAGGGTGACCTCTTCCTGAGCGACGGCGAGAATGTCCGTGCACTGAAGGTCACCGGGTTCAAGAATGTGGAACGGTCGTTCGGCACGTTCGGGGGCGGCAAAGGAAAGCTGGCGGCCCCCACGGCGGTCGAGGTCGGGCCGGACGACATTGTGTATGTCCTTGACGCGGGAAGGATCGTCCTGTTCGACAGCTTCGGGAACTTTCTCCGCGAATTGCCCGAGGCGCTTTTCACGCGGCCGTCAGCGATCACGTCGGACGATCGGGGCACGCTCGTCTTCGACGATACCGTCTTTCATTACATCGACCGCACGGGGAATATTGCCGGCCGGATCGGGATCTCGTCGATCCTCGCCGGCGCCGATTCGCCTCCCAGGGACATCGCCCTCGCACCGGGAAAGCTGTACATCCTGTTTCGCGACAGCTATGCGGTCTGCCCGGACCCGCGGGAGAGATTCCTTGAAAATAATCGGAAAAGTGAGTAGCATAACTGTAATACCAGTAAAGAGGACGCCACGATGGCACGCAGTCTCAACAAGGTGATGTTGATCGGCAATCTCGGCAAGGATCCGGAGCTTCGCTATACGCCCTCCGGTGTTGCCGTGGCGACGTTTACGGTCGCCACCAACGAGTCCTGGAAGGACCAGGACGGGAACCTGCAGGAGCGCACGGAGTGGCATAACGTCGTTGCGTGGCGGAAGCTCGCGGAAGTGTGCGGCGAGTGGCTGAAGAAGGGGAAGAAGGTGTACGTGGAGGGGAGGATCCAGACCCGCAGCTACGACGACAAGAACACCGGGGCGAAGCGGTACATCACCGAGATCGTCCTCGATAGCATGATCATGCTCGACGGGCGTGGCGGGGGAGAGGCTCCTTCCCAGCCGGCGGCAGTGTCCGCCCCCGAGGAAACCCCAGCGGCCGGCAAAGACGACGATCTGCCGTTCTGATGATGCAGCGGGCGAAACTCGCACTCGAGAACGGCACAGTCCTGGACTGCCAGTCGTTCGGCGCGGACGCCGAAGTGGCCGGAGAGGTGGTGTTCAACACCAGCCTGAGCGGCTACCAGGAGGTCTACACCGACCCCTCGTATTGCGGCCAGATCGTCACGCTGACCTACCCTCTGATCGGGAACTACGGCGTCAATCCTGAGGATGTGGAGTCGGCGGCCCCGCAGGTCGCCGGCGTCGTCGTCAAGGAGTACTTCGACTTCTACAGCAATTTCCGCGCGACCGAGAGCCTGGGCTCGTGGCTCCAGCGGCACGGGATTCCCGCGGTGCAGGGGATCGACACCCGGATGCTCACGCGGATGCTCCGGGTGGAAGGGGCGATGCGGGGCGTGCTCTCGACGACCGACCTGGACAATGCCAGCCTGCTGCGCAAGGTGGCGGAATCGCCGAAGATGAGCGGGAGGGATCTGGCGACCGTCGTCTCCTGCGCGGAGCCGTACAGCTGGGATGAGGTGGATGCCACCGAGTTCGCGCTTGCCGCCGAAGGCCCGGAGCCGGGCGCGGCACCGTTCAACGTCGTCGCCTACGACTACGGCATCAAGCGGAATATCCTGAGACGGCTCGTGGCCTACGGATGCAAGGTCACGGTGGTGCCGGCAGGGTTTCCGGCGGCCGAGGTCCTGGCCATGCGCCCCGACGGCGTGTTCCTCTCCAACGGCCCGGGAGACCCTGCGGCCGTTGCCTCGGGGATCAGGAACATCAAGGCCCTGACGGGAAAGGTCCCGATCTTCGGCATCTGCCTCGGCCACCAGCTCCTCGCCCATGCCCTCGGCGGCAAGACCTTCAAGCTGAAGTTCGGGCACCGGGGAGGGAACCACCCCGTGAAGAATCACCTCACGGGCCGCATCGAGATCACCTCCCAGAACCACGGGTTCGCCGTCGATCCCTCGAGCCTGGATCCTGCATCGCTCGAGATCACCCACACGAACCTGTACGACGGTACCAACGAGGGGTTCCGGCACAAACATTTCCCGCTGTTCAGCGTGCAGTACCACCCCGAGGCGTCGCCCGGACCGCACGACAGCGACTATCTGTTCCGCGACTTCGTCGCGATGATGAAATCGAAATCCCCCTGGGCGGCCGCGCCCATCAGGCGTGAGCATTCCTTCAACGTAACCGCGCACGGAATCTGTCCCTCCCCGCGGAGATGCTTTTCTCGCGTGCGCGCTTCATGGTCGCGAGCACCCGATCTCTGAAATCCCGAACCACCCGACCCCGGTATCTCACCCCATGCCCTCAGGCTACACCGTTCTCCCTCTCGTCTATGACCGCTGGCAGCACAGTTACGGCATGGACTACAGCGGGCTCATCCTTCCGCGCGTCCTGGCGACCCTGAAGGCCCTTGCTGTCCCGCCCGGGACCATGCTCGACCTCGCCTGCGGAACCGGTTCGCTGGCCATGCACATGCAGCGCCGCGGATGGAAGGTCTGGGGGGTGGACGGCTCGCCGCTCATGATAGAAGCCGCGCGCGCAAAACTTCGCGGTCCCGGCGTGCCCGTCCGGTTCCTGAAGCAGGACATGCGCGAGCTGGACCTCCCCGAACAGGTCGATCTCGCCACGTGCCTGTTCGACAGCCTGAATCACCTTCCGGGGAAGGGAGACCTGCTGAAGACGTTCCGCGGGGTGTCGGCCGCGCTCAAGCCGGGGGGATTCTTTGTGTTCGACGTGAACAACGAGCGCTGCTTCATGAAGCTCTGGACGCGTGAGAGCATCGTCCGGCACCGCGACTTCACGATGTTCTTCCAGAACATGTACGACCGCCCGCGCAAGACCGCCTGTTCGCGCGTGACGCTGTTCCTGAAGCGGGGAAACGTGTACGAGAAAGCCGAGGAGATCGTCTGCGAGCGCTACTTTCCCCGGGCCGTCGTGAGGGAGCTGCTCGAGCGGGCGGGCTTCACGGTGATTCGTGTCGAGGACTTCAACTTCACCGGTAGCCGGGAAGTGGGGCGCATCAAGACGTGGTGGGTGGCGAAGAAGACCGGGTGACAATCGGGCGCAATCCCGGATGTCCGATCTCGCGCCGATCCTGTCAGTGGATGGGCTGGGTCGCTCGTAGGTTCCGGTTGTCCCTCGACGATCGTTCATCGAGACATGCGTCCGGATCGCGCCTCAGTATCCATCATACACCATCGACTGCCCCGGCCCTCCCCTGAACTTCTCCTCCCTGAGTATCCCCGCCGCGGCTGACGCCGAGGCGCGCTCGCCGTTCCAGAGCTCTATCACGATTTCTCTCCCCGGCCTCAGCGGGTCCGGGAGGTCGAGTAGCCGTTTCAGGTATCCGATACCCTGCCTGACCGCTTCGAGATCCGTGCTCCCGGCGTCGCCGGAGGTCCGCACCCGCTTCCCGTAGTTCTCCATCACCATCACCGGCACGCCGTCCCTGAGCACGATGAATGTCGACGGGGCTCGCTGGACGGCGGTTGGACCAGACCCCCACACGCGCCTGTGCCGCCCGTCCTGTTGCTCTTCGTTGTGTTCACCCCCGCCACGACGCTGCACTTCGGGTTGCCCGTCTCCGACTTGCTGCTCTTGCTGCTGAGACTCGTTGTGTTGCCGCCCGTCCGCTCGTCCTTCGGCCGGCTCCCCGCCTGCCTGTCGCTCACGCTCCACGATCCCGTATGGACTGGCCGGGTCGCAGCTGTTCAGCACGACGATCGAACCGCCCTCCGCCTCCCGCACCGACCTGATCTTTTCGACTGCGCCAGGCAGAGCGAACTGCATGCCCGAAAATCCCTCGAGGAAGTATCCGCGGCGTATGTCCCCGCGCATTTCCAACCGCTGAAGTTCGGCCGCGATCACGCCCCAGGAGAGCATGTTCTCTTTCCTGTGCACCTCCCGCGCGACGATGCCGTACCGCCGTAGCAGCTGGCCCGCCTGCTCCCGGGCAATCTCTGCTGCTGATCGCTCCTCCCCGAGGACGGACGGCGTTCTCAGCAGGGACCACCTGCCGGACCAGCCCGGCACCTGCCGGATGGCACGCCTCGCGGCGGCAAGCTCGGGCGAAGAGCGGAGAGTGATTCCCGGCCTCGTCACTTCCAGCCGTTCGTCGGGAATCTCGTCGTTCTCCCTGACGACCCGCCTCACGCGCAGGATCTCGGAGAACACGTCGTTCGTAACAAGACCCGACCAGAACAGCTCTGCCAGGGCGTTGTTGAGGGCGTGGAGTGAAAGCGTGAGGGCCTTCCGCATGTCCCCGAAGAACGATGCGCCATGGGTCCCGAGGTACTCCAGGACCCGGCGGGCCCGGTCGGAAAGATCCGAGTCGCCCGAGGGGTCTGAGAGGTCTGTGAGGCCCGGGACGCCTGTGAGGGCAGGGGCGCGTGAGATACCTGAGACGCCAGATGCGCCTGAGACCCCCGGGTGATCCGGGGCACCCTGGGTGCCGGCGATGAGCTTCTCGCCGTCGCCAGCGAGGAACAGCGCCCCGCTGCCCCTGAGGAGGGGCCGGATGCGGCCTGATCCCGCGCCTGCCCAGACGATGAGCCCGCCGGCGGTGAGCTGATCGAGCGCAGCCGTGGTGACGCTGCCGCATCGGGCAGGAAGGACGTCCCGCAGCCACACTTCCACAGGGAGTGCCAACCCCTGGAGCTGTTCCAGATGATGGGCGAGGATCTCGGGTGTCGCTTGAGCAGAGGCCATCCGATCGAGCCCCGGCTCGTCCTGAGAGCCACCTGCCCTGAAGCCACCTGCGCTGCAGTCGCCTGTCCTGCCGCTCGCCAGTCGCCCGCGGTCGCCGGTCCGGCGCCGGCCTGCAGGGGACCGCCCTGCCGGGGACCGGTGTGCCCGGCGGCGGCGGAGATGCCCTGCCAATGCATCAAGAATCGCGCGTACGCGTCGATCGTGGAAGGGGTGATCTCCTTCCTCAGGATCGTGAGCGTCTGCCTGTGGATGCGCTCCAGCGTGGGCCGGAAGCAGTATTGCCGCTCGCCTCCTCGCCCAGTTCGACGAGCCGTCCGGAGACCAGCACCCCGTCCGCGACCATGCCGGTCGCCAGACGCGCCACGACGTCGGCAGGGATGTTGTACCGCCTCACGATCTGCGAGGCAGTCACCGGGCCGCGGTGCTGGAGGAACCGTCTCACGATTGTGTTCGTCGAGCGCTCTGCGGAGAGGTCGCTGTACAGGGCCCGCTCTTCCCCCGCGATCCAGCGACGGTCGTTTCCCACGCGCTTCCGCACCGCCCGGCCGTCGCGCTCGAGCGCGCGGACCATCTCGCTCCCGTCGCCTTCGCACCGCTCCCGGATCTCGTCGTCGTCCAGGTCTCCCAGGCGCACGAGCAGCTCCATGAGCTCCTCCGGCGAGCGCGCCCGGTATCCCGGCTCGCGGTGCTGCAGCTGCGACTCGACGAGCGCGACCGCCTCCGGGCGGATCATCGACCGCACGCTCTCGAGGTCGACGACTTCCGCCAGCAACTCCCGGTTGATGGAGACGAACCGGCTGAGCGTGTCCGCCTTCGGCTGATCCCATTCGTACATGTAGACCGCCATGAAATCGAACAGGAGGCTGGCGGTGAATGGAGAAGGGACCTCGGTCTGCGTCGTCACGATCTCGATTGCGCCGCTCGCGATGCGGGACGTGACTTCTTTGAATGCGCGGAAGTCCAGGATGTCGTTCAGCGCCTCGCGCACAGTCTCGATCACGATCGGGAAGTCGTCGTACTGGCGGACAACCTGCAGCAGGTCGCCCGCCCTCAGCCGCTGCAGCCAGAGCGGCGTCCGCCGGCCGGGCGAGGGCTTCGTCATGATAAGCGCCCGGACCGCGTTCTGGCGGAACTGTCCCCCGAAAAGCGGGGACGAGAGGAGCTCCTCGGTGACGACCGACTCCGCCTCGGCGGGCGTCAGTCCTTCGAAGAGATCCAGCGGGAGATCGGTGACGTCGGGGCAGCGCAGCAGGATGCCATCGTCGTTGGTGAAGACCTGCGGCTCCACGCCGGTCCGGGCGTGGAGGCGCCGGCCGAGGACGAACCCGAACAGCGTGTTGATCCTGCGCCCGAGCGACGTGTGCACGACGATTCTCGGGTCGCCGATTTCGTCGCGGAAGCCTTCGACGAGGAAGCGCTGGTCATGCGGGATGGCGCCGGTGACGGAACGCTGCCGGCGGAAGTATTCCAGGATGTTCCAGGCGGCCGCCGAATCGATGGGGAACTCCCGCTCGAGCCACGCCAGCACGTCGGGGTCATCGAGCCGTTCGGCGAGTTCGCGCCTGAACGCCCCGACCTGCCGGCCCAGCTCGACGCTCCGGCCTATTCCCTCGCCGCGCCAGAACGGCATCCTCGCGGGCTGGCCTGGCGCCGGGTCAACGCTGACCCTGCTGGCGTCGATGCCGGTCACGCGCCACACGCTCGTGCCGAGGAGGAACGTGTCGCCCACCCGCGTTTCGTAGACGAACTCCTCGTCCACCTCGCCCACGCGGGTTTTGCCGTCGCCCAGGTAGACCCCGAAGTACCCCCGGTCCGATATCGTCCCGCCCCCCGTGATCGCCAGGCGTCCGCTTCCCGGGAGCGACCGGAGGAGGTTGTTGACCCTGTCCCACGAAACCCGCGCCTGAAGCCCCCCGAACGCGTCGCCGCCGTACCGGCCTGCGAGCATCTGCACGACTCCGCTGAAGAGCTGGCGCGGGAGCGACCGGTAGCAGTACGAGCGGCACACGACGTCGTACAGGCTGTCGATATCCCATTCCTGGACGCTTACCATGGCCACGATCTGTTGCGCCAGCACGTCCAGCGGGTTCTCGGGGATTGAGGTTTCCTCGACGTCGTGCCTCAGCATGGCTGCGGCGATGACGGCCGATTCGACCAGATCCTCCCGGTGCGTGGGGAGGATCCGCCCCTTGCTGGTCGCCGTGATCAGGTGGCCTGACCGCCCGACGCGCTGAAGTCCGCGGGCCACGCCTTTCGGCGATTGCAGCTGCACGACAAGGTCGATGCTGCCGATGTCGATGCCGAGCTCCAGGGATGAGGTCGCGATCAGGGCCCGTAGTTTTCCCGCCTTCAGGTCGGCTTCCATCGCTTCGCGCGCCTCGCGCGACATGCTCCCGTGGTACGCCTGGACGAGCAGGGGTGTTCGCCGATCCTCGTCCCCGCTTCGCGCTCGCCCGATCCCTCTGCATCGGTCCGATGATTCCCTCCCGCCGGAATTCTGATGGCCCGACTTCCGCAGCTCTGCTCCCTCCCCGCGGTACCCCATACAGGTTCGTCGCCAGCGGCGCATCCGGACTTCCCGTCATCTCATTCAGCGTGGACGCGACGCGTTCCGCGAGCCGTCTGTTGTTGACGAACACGAGCGTCGTCCTGTGCGCGCGGATCAGCTCCAGGAGGTGGTCGAAGATCGTCGGCCAGACGCTCCCCTGCGGCAGGAGGGAGAAGTCCGGAACAGGACACGAGACCCGAAGATCGGTCTCCTTCCTCCGTCCTGCGTCCACGATCGTGACGGGGCGCGGTTCGCGTCCCTGCCCGCGGTCCTCGAGTCCTCCGAGGAATGCCGCGATGCGCTCCAGCGGCCGCTGTGTGGCGGAGAGCCCGATCCGGACGAACTCCTGTTCAGCGACGAGCTGCAGGCGCTCGAGCGTGAGGGAGAGGTGCACGCCGCGTTTGTTCGAACAGAGCGAGTGAATCTCATCCACGATGCAGTACTGCACGGTGCGGAACATCTCCCGCGCGCGGGGAGACGTGAGCATCAGATAGAGCGACTCGGGGGTCGTGATGAGGATCTCGGGCGGCCGGCGCAGCATGGCCGCGCGTTTGGACTGGGGCGTGTCGCCCGTGCGGACCGCGACGCTCACGTCGGGGAGATGCACTCCGTGTTGGCGGGCGCCCTCGGCAATGCCGCGAAGCGGCGCTTCGAGGTTCCGCTCGATGTCGTTGTTGAGCGCCTTGAGAGGCGAGACGTACAGAATCCGGACGCCGGGCTCGACCGGCCCCTCGAGTTTCTGCTCGACCAGGTGGTTGATCGCCCAGAGGAACGCGGCGAGGGTTTTCCCGGACCCCGTCGGCGCAAGGATGAGCGTGTTCTCTCCGGCGGAAATGTGCGGCCACCCGAGCTCTTGCGGGGGACTCGGCTCGCCGTACGTGCTGGTGAACCACGTGCGGACGATCGGGTGGAAGTCCTGCAGTGACGACATGAAGGCCGGGATCAGGGTCTTTGGAACTCGTGATCAATCAAGGGGTTACAGGCAACGTACGACTTCCGCGCGTCCAGGTCAAGCGGCGCACGTCCGCAACAAGCGGGCCCATTTGAGCGTATCAGATGGTGATGTTATGAACTCGTCGGCTCGGCCGCCCCGCTCATCTCTGTCCGATTCCGACCCGGAGGGTCGCATGCGCAAGAAAATCATCCTGTCCACGCTCGCGCTGATCGTGCTTGCCGGCGCGGCATACTTCATCTTCGGCGGATCCGGCAGCTCGGACGCCAACGCTCTGCCGACGGTGAAGGTCTCCCGCGCGACGATCGTGGACAAGGCGCTGGCTGTGGGCACCATCGAACCTGAGAACGAAATCTCGGTCAAATCCAAGGTCTCCGGCGTCGTCAAGCGCATCTTTGCTGACGCCGGCTCGTACGTCCGCGCCGGCAGCCCGCTCCTGGAGGTCCGTCCCGATCCGACGCCGCTCGAGCTCGCCGAAGCAAAGCGGCAGCTGCAGATGCGCGAAGTGGACATGGTAAACCTCGACAAGGAGCGCGTGCGGCAGGAGTCGATGGTCGAGAAGCAGCTGATTTCGAACAGGGACTATGAGGAATTCCAGCGGCGCTACCAGGAGAATGCGCTGCAGGTGAAGCTCGCCCGCGAGCGCCTGGCCCTGCTCGAAAGCGGTCGCGTGATGATCGAGAACACCCAGATCGAGTCGATCATCAAGGCCCCCATCGACGGCTTCGTGCTCCGGAAGATGGTGGAGGTGGGAGATCCGGTCACGCCGCTGACCTCGTATCAGGAGGGGACCGTCTTGATGAAGATGGCCAACATGGAGCGCCTCGTCTTCAAGGGGACTGTCGACGAAATCGACGTCGGCAAGCTCAAGGAGGGGCTGGAGGCGGAGTTGAAGATCGGGGCGCTCCCGGCCGACAAGATCGTCGGGACCCTCTCGAAGATCTCCCTGAAGGCCGAGAAGAAAGAGAACGCCACGGTCTTCCCGATCGAGGTTCATGATCCCGGTCGCCAACAACGCGACGCTTCGTGCCGGCTATTCCGCCAACGCGAGCGTGATCATCCAGAAGAAGGACAGCGTCCTCACGATCCCGGAGCGCGTGGTGACCTTCCGGAACGACTCCGCGTTCGTGAACTTCGCCCTGGCCGCGGGCAAGGGCGAGGACCGCTTCATCAAGACCGGCCTGAGCGACGCCATCAACATCGAGGTGATGTCGGGGCTCGCCGAGGGCGACAGCGTCCGCGAGAAACCGCAGAAGCAGATCGAGTAGGCGGCACCGTATCCATGGAACAGATCCGGACCACACTCACCGAATTCGTGCGCGACCTCCGCGCGCAGAAGCTGCGAACCGCCCTCACGGTGTTCGGCATCATGTGGGGGACGGTCGCCATCGTGGTCCTGCTGGCATTCGGGATGGGGTTCAAGCGCCAGCTCTCCATCAACATGCACGGCATCGGCGAGAGCATCGCGATCATGTTCCCCGCAAGCACGTCGAAGCCCTTCGAGGGCTTCGGCATCGGCAGGCCGATCCGGCTCACGGAGGACGATGCCTGGCTCATGCGGGACCAGATCCCCGAACTCAAGGCGGTCTGCCCCGAGTTCATGATGTATGAGCTGAAACTCCGCAACGGCGAGAATATCATCAACGGCCCGGTCGACCGGGGTCTACCCGGTGTACGCCGATATGCGGAACATCATCCCGGACATGGGGGGGAGGTTCATCAACGACCTCGACATCGCCGAACGGAAGCGGGTGGCTCTTATCGGCGACGAGGTGAAGCGCCTTCTCTTCGGGGACGGTGAGGCGGTCGGAAAGTTCATCTACGTCAACGAGATCCCGTTCACGATCGTGGGGGTGATGCACGAAGAAGACCCAGAACTCGTCGTACAACCGCCGCGACCAGGACCGGGTCTTCATCCCTGCGACCACGTTCACGTCCATCTACGGCGTGCCGTACGTCAGCAACATCATCTTCCAGCCGCACGATGCCCAGCAGGCCGAACAGGCCATCGAGCGCGTCCGCGAGGTCCTCGGGAGGAAGCACCGGTTCGACCCGAAGGACACCGATGCGATCTGGATCTGGGACACCACGATGTTCGACCGGTTCATCGGGACGTTCTTCTTCGCGTTCAACATCTTCATGGGGATCATCGGCGGATTCACGCTGGCGGTCGGGGGGATCGGGGTGGCGAACATCATGTACATCGTCGTCCAGGAGCGGACCCGTGAAATCGGCGTCAAGCGCGCGGTGGGCGCCACGCGGTGGAACATCATGTTTCAGTTTCTCGCGGAGACCTTCCTGATCATCGGCCTCGGTTCCGTGATCGGATTTTTCCTGGCCGTGGGCATCACCGCCGGAATGCAGTACATCCCGATCAAGGAGTTCGTCGGCACGCCGATCATCTCCGTGGAAGTGGGCGTGATCACCTGCCTGGTGCTGAGCCTCATCGGGTTTGCGGCGGGCTTCTTCCCGGCGCGGCGGGCGGCGAACCTCAACGTCGTGGACTGCCTGAGGACCTGACCCGTGTACCGCGAGCTCATACGGGAATTCCTGCAGGATCTGAACGCGCCACCGCACGCGGGCCGTCCTCACGTTCGTGGCGATCACGTGGGGGACGATCGCCGTCGTCCTGCTCCTCTCGTTTGGCGAGGGGCTGGGCAATCAGATGATGAGCGGGCTGATGAACGCCGGCAACAGGATCATGATCCTGTACGGCGGGGAGACGGGCATGCCGTTCGAGGGCTCGCCCAAGGGCCGGCACGATCAGCATGGTGGAGGAGGACGCCGAGATGCTGCGGCAGGCGATCCCGGCGATCGCGATGGTCAGCCCGCAGTACCGCGAGTTCGTGCGTCTCACGAACGGCCGGACGTCCACGAGCACCGAGTGCGAAGGCGTCAACGCCGCGTTCGAGGAGATGCGCCGGATGTACCCGACCGCCGGGGGGCGGTTCCTGAACGACCTGGACGTGGCCATGCAGCGCCGAACGCTGGTGCTCGGCAGTGAGATCGCCACCGAG
Source organism: uncultured Ignavibacteria bacterium (assembly GCA_963701735.1). Taxonomy (GTDB): domain Bacteria; phylum Bacteroidota; class Ignavibacteria; order UBA10030; family UBA6906; genus CAWABB01. Next base: position 89,896 of record CAVPBI010000003.1, read on the forward strand.
CTGTTCGGACCTGTAGATCCGATCGGACGCCAGGTGTTGCTGGACGACATCCCGTTCACGATCGTCGGTGTCCTGCAGAAGAAGCTCCAGACGAGCATGAACAACGGGCCGGATTCCCGGCGCGCGATCATCCCGTATTCCACGTTCCGGACGATGTACGGCCCGACAGTCGTCAATTCGATCGTCGTGCGGCCCGTGGACCCCTCCCGGCAGGAGGAGGTCAAGAAGGAGATCTTCCGGGTGCTGGCGAGGAAGTACCATTTCGATCCTGACCGACGAGCGCACGCTGTTCATCTGGGACTTCATCGAGAACGAAAAGATGAGCAGGAAGATCGGCACCGGCGTTGCGATCTTTCTCTTCTCGGTCGGGCTGCTGACGCTGGTCACCGCCGGGGTCGGGGTGGCAAACGTCATGTACGTGGTGGTGAAGGAACGGACGCACGAGATCGGCATCCGCATGGCGGTGGGTGCCCGTCGCAGCTACATCCTGATACAGTTCGTCGGCGAAGCGCTCTTCATCGCGTTCCTTGGCGGCGCGATAGGCATCCTGATCTCATGGGCCATCATCACCGGCGTTCGCCTCATCCCCTCGGAAGAGGGGGCGATGCAGTTCCTCGGGAAGCCGATCCTCTCGGCCTCCACGATGTTCCTGACTGCGGGTATCCTTGCCTTCATCGGCCTGCTGGCCGGTTTCTTCCCCGCGCGGAAGGCAGCCTCTGTCGACCCCGTGGAATCCTTGCGCTACGAATGAGCCCCTTGGCGCGCGAGACGTGCTGATGTCGCGACGCCGGCTGAGGTCTCGCGTCGGACGTGTGCGAGGGCGTCCGGCGATCGACCTGCCTGCTTGATTCCCTCTCCATGGGTTCGTAAATTACAGTATTCAATGGAGATCGGATGACCCTTCGCCCAGTTTTCCTTCTTGCTCTTTCTTCTTTCTTCGCGGTCGCCTCTTCTGCCATTTCCCCCTCGCTCTTTGCGCAGAAGGAGACTGCTGCCCCGAAGGCGGCTGTCCCCGCCACCACTCCGGTCCAGACCTACGCCATCGGCGCATTCGACCCGGCGCGCGATGCGGAGAAGGATCTGCGCGATGCGGTAGCGCTGGCAGGGAAGAGCGGACGGCGTGTGCTGATGGATGTCGGCGGAGAATGGTGCGTGTGGTGCCGGAGGCTCGACACCTTGTGGGCGACGAACGCCGGGCTGCGCGCCTACCGGGACAGCAACTTCGTGACGCTCAAGGTCAACTGGAGCCCGGAGAACAAGAACGTCGCACTCCTCTCAAAGTATCCGAAGATCCCCGGCTATCCGCATTTATTCGTCCTGGAGAAGGACGGGAATTCCTCCATTCCCAGGATACGGGGGAACTTGAGAAGGGGAAGGGGCACGATCCCGAGAAAGTAATGGCCTTTTTGAAGGCCTGGGCCCCGCCGGGGAGGATGCCCCGAAATAGGGCGCACTCGCCAGGGATTCCTGCGGAATATGGCACCGATTGCGGGCGGTTCCCAGCGGGATGGACGGCCGATGCCCGGCCAGTGCTGGCGCAAAGACCCGCTCGGAACGGTCGCTAGCATCTAACATGTTAACATAGAGTATCCCCGGCCGCTGGTCCAGAGCTGCCTGCGTAATGAACACTCTGCGTCCACAGAAGAAGGTAAGCTACGATGGTCCGAGCAATCGTGGCGGCTGTGCTTCTCGCGTTTGTCGTGGCATGCCTGCAGTTGCCGCCGAGCCCGCGCCAAATTTCAGCCTGAAGACAGGAGACGGGAAGGTTGTGGAGTTGAGCAAGCTGAAGGGGAAGGCCGTTGTGGTGAACTTCTGGGCAACCTGGTGCGGCCCCTGCCGCAGCGAGATCCCGGGGATGCTCGAGGTGTACGGCAAATACAAGAGCAAGGGGCTCGAGATCGTCGGCATTTCTCTCGACCGCGACGGCTGGAAGGTCGTGACCCCGTACGTCGAGAAGACGAAGATGACGTATCCCGTGGTGCTGGGGAACGAGGATGTATCAGCGCATACGGAGGCATCGAGGCGATCCCGACCACGTTCATCGTGGACAAGAAAGGGAACATCGTCGAGAAGCACGTCGGGTACATGTCCAAGGAAGACTTCGAGAAGAAAGTGAAGAAGGTGCTGTAAGGCTCCACGCGGACCGCTTGTCGCTCGAGGGCCGAAGGGCCGGTCGAGCGACCCGGGATGAGCACGGCGCGCCGCGCAGGGTCCGTCCCGCATTCCGTCACGGAAAATAGAAACGCCCCGTTCCGCCTGCTGGCGGGACGGGGCGTTCTGTTTTCGAACTCGCGGTCAGCGCCGCGTCAGCACTTGCTCCAGCCGCAGTTGTAGCAGCTAGCAGCCCGTCAGGCTCTACTCCCGCTGTCCCTCAACTACTTTGCTTTCGCATATGTAATCGTGCCAGCTTGACACGCTCCTGGATGTCCGCTTTCTCCCGGTATTCATCCTTCGTGAATTTGTACCAGGCAAAAGTGACAAAGAGCGCGATGCAGGTGCTTAATACAACTTCGGTAGTCATACATCTCTCCAGCAGGTGTCGTGGAAGAGGGAAGACTGGCCTTACAGGGGCGGTTCCCGGGGGACAGAGGATCAAGTGCTGCCGAATGCCTGCCTCAATATCACATGGCGTTCGGCTACAATGTAGTCCGGCGCACCAGGAGTTCATGTGATGTGTGATACATTCGTTCAGGCATGTTTTCTTGTGGATACCTTGCTTCGCACACAGGTGACATCAGTGGTGGGCCCGAAGGAGCTTCCAAAGGAATAGGCCCTGCGGCAAAACCATCCCCATCCGTTCAACCCCGGCACGACGATTCGAGTTGAACTCCCGTCCCTGCACATCAGACAGCCCCGGCGGGGAACCCGCAATCCTCCGGGGCTGTGGTATGTACGTGCCTCTGGAGCGCGAAAAAAGTCGGGCCTCCCTGTGACAGTTCTGTCCACACGAGAGGCCCGGAATAGAAAACGGAACGCGCGCCTGGCGCGCTCAGCGTTGCGTCAGCACTTGCTCCAGCCGCAATTGTAGCAGACCACGCAGCCGCTCACGTGCTCGACGGTGCTTCCGCACTCGGGGCAGGTGACGAGCGACTTCGGACCTGACGTCGGCGCAGCCTTCACGGGCTCCGCCAGTCCCACCGCCGGCGTGTTCTTCGCACGGCGCTCGTCACGATACTTCTCGCGGTTCTCGATGTAGCGCTCGAGCACCTTGCCGATCGCGTCGGGCGTGGAGAAGATCTGCCCGCCCTGGCCGTCCCACACGGGCGTCGGCCCCGAGATGCCCTTCAGCTGCTTCACGATCTCGCGCGGCTCGATGCCCGGACCGGAGCGCGAGCGAGATCAGACGGCTGATGGCCTCGGACTGCGCCGCGGCGTTCCCGCCGGCCTTGCCGATCGTGGTGAACACTTCGCACAGCCCGGTCTCGTCCTCGTTGATCGTGACGTACAGGTACCCTTCGCCGGTCTTCACGCGCTCGGTGACGCCGAACGTGACCGCGGGGCGCTGGCGGGGACCCTTGATCTTCGCCTTCTCCTCCGCTGCCGCTGTCTTTCCGGCTTCCTTCTTCTTCGCAAACTCCTCGGTCTGCAGGATGCCCTCGCGGCTCCCCTCGCGGTACACCGTGATGCCCTTCAGGCCGGCGCGGTACGCGGTCATGTAGATGTCCGCGACCGTCTCGACGCTCACGTCCTCGGCCAGGTTCACCGTGGAGGAGATGCTGCTGTCCACGTACTTCTGGATGACGCCCTGCATCTTGACCCGGAAATACGGGTCGATCTGGTGCGCGGTCTCCACGTAGTCGGGGAGCTTCTCGTCGTCGCCGAAGAGCTGCTTCACGAGCGGGTGGTAGACCTTGTACTCCGAGAACGTGTCGCCGTCGTGGTTCTTCACGCGGCGGCGGTAGCTCGTGCAGAAGATCGGCTCGATGCCCGAGCTGGTCTGCGCGACGATCGAGCCGGTGCCGACGGGCGGCACGGTGATCACGGTGCTGTTGCGGATGCCGTGCTCCTTGATCGAGTCGCGGATCTCCTGCGGGAGCGCCTGCACGAACTTGCTCTGGGAGTACCCCTCCCAGTCGAAGAGCGGGAACGCCCCCTTTTCCTTCGCGATTTCGACGGAGGTCTTGTACGCCTCGTCCCGGATCACGCGCATCATCTTGTCTGCCACCTCGAGCGCGGCGTCGGAGTCGTACTTGATCTTCATCATCACCAGCGCGTCGGCCAGCCCGGTGATGCCCAGGCCGATCCGCCGGTCGGACGCCACGGCCTTCTTGATCTTGTCAAGGGCGTGGTTGTCCATGTTGTAGTCGATGATGTCGTCCATGAAGCGCGTCGCGATCTTCGTCACCGCGGCGAGCCCCTCGAAGTCAAATGTCTCATCCTCCTGCACGAACTTGCTCAGGTTGATGTTCCCGAGGTTGCAGGCGGTATAGGATGCCAGGGGCTGCTCGCCGCACGGGTTCGTGCTGGTGAGGGGATTCGCGTACTCCACGTTGTGGTAGTCGCGCATCGTGTCCCAGAAGATGATCCCGGGCTCGGCCGAGGCATGGGCGTTCTTGATGATCTTGAACCAGAGTTCCTTCGCGCGGACCTTGCGATACGCCTTGCCGTTCCAGCGCAGCTCGAACTCGGTGTCGTTCATGGACAGCGGCCATGAACTCGTGTGTGATCAGCACGCTGATGTTCGCGTACTGGACCTTGATCCGGCGAGGGTCGTTCTTGATCGTGATGAACCGCTCGATATCCGGGTGGTCCACACGCATGGTGAGCATGAGCGCGCCGCGCCGTCCGGCCTGGGAGACGGTGTTGGTGCTCTCGCTGAACAGGTTCATGAATGCGGTGGCGCCGGGGGAGTGGTCGATCGTGGCGTTCACCGGGGCCCCTTCGGGGCGAAGCGCGGAGAGGTCGGTGCCGACCCCGCCGCCGGTGCGGTACACCATCGCCGACTCGGTGATACAATTATAGATGCCTTCGAGGCTGTCCGTCCTCGATCGGGATGACGTAGCAGTTGGACAGGGTGGGGCGGCGGCGTGCGTCTTCGCGCCCCGCGCCGTGCATGATGCGCCCGCCCGGAACGAACTTGAAATCAAACAGCAGCTCGAGGAACCGGTTGTACCAGTACTCCGTGTCGGTCTCCACCGAGGCGATCGCCTTCGCGACCCTGTTCCACAGGTGCATCGGCCCCTTCTCTGTGGGAGCGAGATACTTGGACCGCAACACGTCCGCGGCGAGGTCGTTGTCGCCATAGTAATCGCGACAATCGAGCGCCAGGTCCATGGTCCGTTCGTTCATCGGGGTTTGGCCGTACGCGGGCCGGGGGGAATTCTTAGCAGCGTCCACAGAGGTCGGGGGATGCTCCTTGTGGGCCATAGGCGTCTTCCTTCGGGGATCGTTACAGGTTGGTGGTGAAGGCCTCTGAAAAAGCAGCAAAGCCCGACTCCTCGAAGGAAATGGGCTTTTGCCGTCTGATTTTCGAAGCACCGGCCCGGGCGACTTCATCACCCGGGCCGGTTTGTCAATGAGTTCGTCGATCAGGGAAAATTTGTGCGGGAAAATATACAATCTGGATGAGGCGAAGTCAAGTGAAAATTTCGGCGAACCGTCTTCCTTCATATGTCACAATCACTTAGTGTGACATTTACCCGTGACGCACATAGGCTGGTGACAGTTCCGCGGCGGCACGGACGTTGCCGGTTGATTTTCATTGGCAATCGAAGTATTATCTCAACTGTTTACCATCCCTCCCTTTCATCCCGAGGAGCCCTGCGATGGCAGTAGCCGTCCAATTCTCCACTATTCCGGAAATGTTCCAGCGCTTGTGCGATCGCTTCGGAGCAGAACAACGCCCCGCCCTCATGTACAAGGATGAAAGCGGGTATGTGGGCATCCCCTATCGTGAGGTCAGAGAGCGCGTCGAGCTGTTCGCCAATGGCCTTGCGTCGCTGGGTGTCCGCAAGGGCGACCGGGTCGCGATCATCGCAGAAAACCGGCCCGAATGGGCGATCAGCGACCTCGCAATCGTTTCGCTGGGTGCCGTCGATGTGCCCGTCTACCCCACCATGACCGCCAAGCAGAACGAGTTCATCTTCAACGATGCCGGCGTGAAGCTGGCCATCGTCTCGAACCAGTTCCAGCTGAACAAGGTCATGCGGATCATCGACGAGGTGAAGAGCCTCGAAAAGGTGATCGTCATGAACGAAAAGGGGGTCACCCTGGAGGGGCCGACGCTCGCCTTCTCCGCCGTGCTGGCGATGGGCCGCACGTACCGGGCAGAGAACCCCGGACACCTGGCCGCCGCCGCGGCAACGGTGAAGCCGGAAGACCTCCTGACGCTCATCTATACCTCCGGCACAACCGGGAACCCGAAGGGCGTGATGCTGACCCATTCAAACCTGGTCAGCAATATCATCGCCTCGGCCCAGGTGATCGACTTCGGCGTGAGCGATACGCTGCTGTCGTTCCTCCCCCTCAGCCACTCGTTTGAGCGCATGGCAGGCTACTACACTGCGTTCGCATGCGGCGCGACGATCGCGTACGCAGAGAGCGTCGAAACCGTGCGGGACAATATGCTGGAGGTGAAGCCGACAATTGTCACCACCGTTCCCCGTCTCTTCGAGCGGATCTACAGCCGGGTCATCAAGCAGGTGGACAGCGGCTCGCCGCTCAAGAAGAAGATCTTCCGCTGGGCGATCGCCGTCGGAAAGCTGCATGCCCGGGCGAGGCGACACGGGCGAGTCAGCCCTCTCCTGGCGGCGCAGCACGCAATTGCCGACAAGCTCGTGTACAGCAAGATGCGGGAGCGCACCGGCGGCCGGATGAAGTTCTTCGTGTCGGGCGGTGCCGCCCTGGCCAGCGAGTTCGGCGAGTTCTTCGAAGCGGTGGGGCTGAAAATCATTGAAGGATATGGACTTACGGAGACCTCTCCGGTCATCTCCTGCAACCGCCTGGACAATTATAAGTGGGGGGCGGTCGGGATGCCCATTCCGGGCGTCGAAGTGCGCATCGCCCAGGACGGGGAGATCCTGAGCAGGGGACCGAACACCATGAAGGGGTACTGGAATAATCCGCAGGCCACCGCGGAGGTCATCGACAAGGACGGATGGCTCCACACAGGCGATATCGGCAATGTGGACGCAGAGGGGTTCATCCACATCACCGACCGCAAGAAGCACCTTTTCGTCAGCTCGGGCGGGAAGAACATCGCTCCGCAGCCGATCGAGAACCTCTTCCTCTCCAACAAGTATATCGAGCAGTTCATGCTGATCGGTGACAGGCGCATGTACCTGACCGCGCTGATCGTCCCGGATTTCGATGCCCTGAAAGAGTACGCCGATTCCAACAATCTGCCGTACAGGGACGACGTCGAGCTCGCCAGGCACCCGAAGGTCAACAGCCTCATCGAAACGGAGATCAATCACATCCAGCGGGACCTGGCGAACTTCGAGCGGGTGCGGCGGTTCACGCTGCTCGACCGGCAGTTCACCATCGAGGACGGTGAGCTGACGCCGACCCAGAAGGTCCGCCGGAAGGCGATCGAGGAGCGCTACAGGAGTATCATCGACGGCATGTACGAGGGGATCAGCTGATTTCATTGAAATTGACCCGTTTTTTCTATAGATTTTTTCACCTGACCGCAAAAACTTTCCACTCTCCCTTCTTGTTCTGAAAGATAGAATGCTCGAGCAGTATATCCCGATCGGCATCATGGTTCTGCTTGGGGTCGTCGCGGGATTGGCCTTCACAAGCGTGGGCCGCTTGCTCGGCCCCCGACGGCCCAGCGAAGAAAAGCTGTCGACATACGAGAGCGGCATGGAGCCCGTGCGCACGGCGCGCGAGCGGTTCTCCATCAAGTTCTATCTGGTCGCCATGCTCTTCATCCTCTTCGACATCGAAATCGTCTTCATGTACCCGTGGGCGGTGAAGTTCAGAGAGCTGGGGTTGTCCGGGTTCGTGGAGATGCTGGTCTTCATCGGGATCCTGCTCGTGGGATATCTGTACATCCTGAAGAAGGGAGCCTTGCGATGGGACTAGAGAATCTGCAGCGCGACGGGTTTCTGACGGCTCGCCTCGACGACCTGATCACCTGGGCACGGAAGAATTCCCTCTGGCCGATGCCGATGGGGATTTCCTGCTGCGCCATCGAGATGATGGCGACCGCCTCGCCCCGGTTTGACATCTCGCGGTTCGGATCGGAAGTGATGCGCTTCACCCCGCGCCAGTGCGACGTCATCATCGTCGCCGGCACGGTGACGTACAAGATGTCGAAGGTCGTGCGGAAGATCTACGATCAGATGCCCGACCCGAAGTGGGTCATCTCGATGGGCGCCTGCGCGTCCTCGGGCGGGATGTTCCGGTCGTACTCCGTGGTGCAGGGGATCGATCAGTTCATCCCGGTCGACGTCTTCGTGGCCGGCTGTCCCCCGCGCCCGGAAAACCTCCTGCACGCGCTCATCGCGCTCCAGGAGAAGATCAAGCACGAGAAGAGCCTTGCGTCGCCGTCGCGCGCCGGTGCCATCTACATTCCCGAACAGGCCGGACAACCGGCCGCCTCCCAGCCCGCATGAACTCCCGCATCGTCGAGCGACTCAACGCGTTCTCCCGGGAAAGCATCGAAGGCACGGACGAGTTTCGCGGCGACCTCACCGTCACGGTGCGGCGCGCGGATATCGTCCGCGTCGCGACGTTCCTGAGGGACGATTCAGAACTCTCCTTTGACCAGATCATCGACGTGATCGGCGTTGACATGTACCGTCCCGAATTCCGGTTCGAGGTCGTGTACGTGCTCTACTCGATCAGGAACAAGAAGCATCTGCGCCTGAAGGTGCGCGTGGAGGAGGAGCACCCGGTCGTGCCGAGCGTGACGGGCGTGTGGGTGGGCGCCAACTGGGCCGAGCGCGAGGCGTATGACATGGTCGGGATCAAGTTCGAAGGGCACCCGGACCTGCGCCGCCTGTACATGCCCGAAGAGTTCGAGTACCATCCGCTCCGGAAAGACTTCCCGCTGATGGGCATTCCCGATTCACTGCCGCTTCCCCGACGCTAGAACCCATGACCGCCCGCAACACACCTGAGCCCGAACGGAGCAAGATCCTGCAGGCACTGGAGGATCAGGATACGAGCGTCATCCTCGACGACGCGCTCGAAAACCAGATGATCCTGAACATGGGGCCGCAGCACCCGGCGACCCATGGCGTGCTGCGCCTCCTGCTCAAGCTGGACGGAGAAACCGTCGTCGGCTCGGTCCCGGAGCTGGGATACCTGCACCGCGGATACGAGAAGATTGCCGAGAACGGCTCGTATCACGAGTTCATTCCGCATACCGACCGGCTCGACTACCTCTCGCCGATTTCCAACAACGTGGCGTACGTCCTGGCCGTCGAGAAGCTGCTCGGCCTGGAAATCCCGCGGCGGGCGCAGTACATTCGCGTCCTCGTGAGCGAAATGTCAAGGATCGCCTCGCACCTTGTCTCGGTGGGGAGCATGGCGATGGACGTGGGCGCGCTGACAGTGCTCCTCTGGACGTTCCGCGAGCGCGAGAAGCTGCTGGATATCTACGACGTGCTGTGCGGAGCCCGCTTCACGACAAGCTATGCGCGCATCGGGGGGCTCCAGCAGGACTGGACGCCGCAGTGCACGGCGATGCTGCGGCAGTTCCTCGGCGAGCTCGAAGCACGACCTGCGCGACGTCGAGAAGCTTCTGAGCACGAACAGGATCTTTATCGACCGGTGCCAGGACGTCGGGCATATTTCGCGCGAGGATGCGATCGCCTGGGGTCTGACCGGCCCGCTGCTCCGGGCCGCCGGCGTGCCGCGCGACCTGCGGCGGGACGTCCCGTACCTCGTCTATCCCGAACTGGATTTCAATGTCGTCACGCTGACCGAGAGCGACGCGCTCGCGCGGTTCTACGTGCGGCTTGCCGAAATGCGCGAGAGCGCAAAGATCCTGCGCCAGGCGCTCGACAAACTCCCCGACGGCCCCTACAACGCCTCCGATCCGAAACGTGTCCTCCCGCAGAAGGAGCGCACCTACACGAAGATGGAGGAGCTGATCCATGACTTCATGCTGATCAACATCGGGATCGATCCCCCGATCGGCGAAGTCTACCATGCCGTCGAGTCGTCCAAAGGAGAGCTCGGGTTCTTTATCATCAGCGACGGCACCGGACATCCGTGGCGCCTGAAGATCCGGTCCCCCTCAACGTGCAATCTCTCCGCCCTCCCGACGATGCTCAAGGGCGGCATGATTTCCGATATCGTGGCCATCATCGGAAGTCTTGATCCCGTCATGGGAGAGGCCGACAAGTAACCAGCATGCGCGCCCGCCTCCGGTGGGCGCGTTCTTTCTCCATCCCTACAACCCTATGTTCTCAGACCAGCAGCTCGCCCGTATCGAAGAACTGAAGAAGCGCTACCAGCACCCCCGGTCCGTGGTCCTCGAGGCCCTCTGGATGTGGCAGGACTCCCACGGGTGGATCTCCGAAGAGGGGATGCATGCTGTCGCGAATGCGCTCGGCATCCCGCCGCATGAGGTGTTCGGCGTGGTGTCGTTCTATACGATGTTCAACCGGAAGCCCGTCGGCCGGCACAAGATCGAAGTGTGCACGAACGTCTCGTGCATGCTCCGGAACAGCGACCGGATCCTGAAGCATATCCAGGACCGCCTGCAGATCGGAGTGGGAGAGACCACGCCCGACGGCCGGTTCACGCTGGTCGAGGCAGAATGCCTCGGATCCTGCGGGACCGCCCCGATGGCGCAGATCGGCGACCGCTACTACGAGAACCTGGATCCCCGGACAGTCGACACCATCCTGGAGGGGCTGAAGTGACCATGGAACCCCTCCTGCTTCCGAACATCCCCGATCTCCACACGATCGACGTCTACGAGGCGAACGGCGGGCTATCAGCAGCTCCGGCGCGCGCTGGAGATGAAGCCCGAGGACGTCACCGCGGAAGTGAAGAAGTCCAACCTCCGCGGCCGCGGCGGCGCATGCTTCCCGACCGGGCTGAAGTGGACCTTCATGCCGAAGACCACCGACAAGCCGAAGTACATCTGCGTAAACGGCGACGAGAGCGAGCCGGGGACGTTCAAGGACCGGCAGATCTTCGAGTCCAACCCGCACCTGCTGATCGAAGGGGCGCTCATCGCGGCGTATGCGATGGGGGTCCCGGTCGTCTATATCTATATCCGCGGCGAGTACATCCACTGGATCCGGCTGCTCCAGAAGGCGGTCGACGATGCGTATGCCAAAGGGTACATCGGCCAGAAAATTCTGGGGTCGGGGTTCAGCACGGAGATCTACCTGCATCGCGGCGCCGGCGCCTACATCTGCGGCGAGGAATCGTCGCTCATGAATTCGCTGGAAGGCGAGCGCGGCTATCCGCGCGTGAAGCCGCCGTTCCCGGCACAGTCTGGTCTGTGGGGCTGCCCGACGACGATCAACAACGTCGAGACGATCGCGAACGTCCCGCTGATTCTCCGGATGGGTGCCGAGGCGTATGCAAAAATCGGCGCCCCGAAGCATCCCGGACCGATTCTGGTGGGCGTGAGCGGACACGTGAACAAGCCGGGCGTCTACGAGATGCCGACGGGCGTGCTGCTCACCGATATCATCCACACGTATGCGGGCGGCGTTCCCGGGAACAAACGCATCAAAGCCGTGATCCCCGGCGGGTCCTCCACGATGATCCTCCGCGGCGAGAACATCGAAGGCGTCGCGATGGATTTCGAAAGCCTCAAGGCCGCCGGCTCGTCGGTCGGGACGGCGGGGCTCATCGTGATGGACGAGGACACGGACCTGATCCGGGTCATCACGCGCATCACCGCGTTCTATCATCACGAGTCGTGCGGGCAGTGCACGCCCTGCCGCGAGGGGACGGGGTGGATGCACAAGATCCTTCTGCGCTTCATGAATCACGAGGCGACGATGAAGGACCTGGACCTGCTGCTGGACGTCGCGAACAACATCGAGGGGAACACGATCTGCGCGCTCGGCGACGCGGCTGCATGGCCCGTGCAGAGCATGATCAAGCGGTTCCGCGAAGAGTTCGAACAGCGCGTGATGAAGTCTCCGGAAACGTCCGTCGCGACTCCTGCGGCCGTGTGATCGCTGCGTCGCAGCCGGCGTGGTCTGATCGTGCGCGCTCGATCGCAATCGTCGGTTCGCCCGCGCGCTCGATTGCGTTGCCCCGGCTCGCCAGCGCCTGCATCGCGGCACAGAGTTCGGCTGCGTCCAGTCGCAATCATACGTGTGCCTGCGGCAGATCGCACCCATCGCCACGGTGTAGTGACAGAGGCCCCGTCCCGCGCCTGCCGGATGGGGCCTGTGCGTTAGGCGACGGAGTGTAGTGCCGTTCCAACTGAATCCTTGAATGGGACAACACCTTTTTGGAGGTTGGAACGCGCACTGTGCCCCTTTGTGCGTGTGATCAACTGGTTGGTGGGGCACCAGTCAGGGGTATTCCCTGCTTTCGGGTTTTCTTCGCCTGCAGGGTCGCGTGTGTCCGTGTCCCGTCTTCTGCAGGCCGTCGTCTTTCCACCTTCAGGATCGAGCATCCATGCAGCACGATGTCGTAGTTCGCGTAACGCGTGTCGACAACTCCAGTGCCGACATCCCGCTCCCGGCGTACGCCACCGAGCACGCGGCGGGGATGGACCTCTGTGCGGCCGTGCATGAGCCGACGACGCTTGGCCCCGGGGAGACGGCGCTCATCCCCACAGGCATCGCCATCGCGCTCCCGCCCGGATTCGAAGCGCAGGTCCGGCCCCGGAGCGGACTCGCGATCAAGCACGGGATCGGGATCCTGAACGCGCCCGGGACGATCGACGCGGACTACAGGGGAGAGGTGAAGGTCATCCTCACGAACTTCAGCAAGACCCCGTTCGTGATCAAGCGGGGGGAGCGGATCGCGCAGATGATCATCGGACGCTACTCGCGCGTGACGTGGGAGGAAGTGCCGGGGCTGGACGAAACCTCACGCGGGGCAGGAGGGTTCGGGCACACCGGCAGATAGACGGGGCTGACGGGGTGACAGCCGTGCTGGTGCGCCGGAGCAGGACAGGCGGGACGGCGGCGAGTGAGCTGACGGGACGAAGATGTGCGGGTGGGCCGGAGCGCGACAGTCGAGATGAGGGCAGACCGGTGATGTGGGTTGCAGACATAACAGGAGTTGGAATGACGGCGGTTGCGTCGAACGTACACGGGGGTCGCAGGCAGTGACGGGCACACTCTACCTCGTGGCTACGCCGATCGGCAACTACGAGGACATGACGTTCCGGGCTATCTCGGTCCTGAAGGCGGTGGACCTGGTGATCTACGAGGAACGCCGCGAGGGAGAGCGCCTGCTCAGGCACTTCGAGATCCAGAAGCCCGTCGAGACGCTGAACGAGCACAACGAGGCCGCGGCGACCGACGTGATCCTCCGCCATCTGAAGGCGGGGAAGAACGTCGCCGTCGTGTCCGACTGCGGCACTCCTGTTTTTTCCGATCCGGGACAGATGCTCGTCCGGCGCGCGATCGAGGCCGGCATCACGATCGTCCCGATCCCCGGGGCGTCATCGCTGCTTCCGGCACTCACCGTTTCCGGGTTCTCGGTCGACCAGTTCGTTTTCTATGGCTGGCTCTCGCCAAAGAAGGAGCGCCGGCTTGCCGAGCTCCGCCAGCTGATGAACGAGCGCAGAACCATCGTCCTGATGGACACACCGTATCGTCTCGTGCCGCTCCTGCGCGATCTTGCCGTCACCTTCCAGGACACGCGCCGGATCTGCGTGGCCTTCAACCTCACGATGCCCGATGAGCGGAAGTTCTACGGCACCGCGAACGAGCTGCACCGCAAGCTGGGGTCCACCGAGCTGAAAGGGGAGTTCGTGATCGTGGTGGAGGGGAGAGGGCGGGATGAGAGCCGTCAGCGCTCCGCGGAGGCTGGCAGACGTTGAATGCCGGCCGTACCTGCTGCCGCAATCCGGGTTTCTTCTTGAAGCGTGTCTGTGTCTTTAAAAGCTATGAAGCACTCTTGAGTGTAAGTAAGGGTAAAAACTTTTTTATTTGTTTTAATTATTGTTGTACTTTGTCCATTTTCTTAAAAGTATAGTGTTTTTTTTGTCCTTACACTAAGAACATTAGGTTTTTTCAAAATGCCGGCCGTACCTGCTGCCGCAATCCGGGTTTCTTCTTGAGCGTGTCTGTGTTGTCCTGTCTGCAGTGCTCTCTCGAGCACCCGGGAGCCCCAAGCATCGCGTGTGGTCTGTTGAGTGCTCTCAGAAATGTTTCAAGGTCTGGGGTTTCCCGCATCAAGTATGAACCGGATCGACCCATCCGGACTGTGTCCGCCACACGGTCAGGTACTTGGTCCTGATCGCACCGCCCTCCTCGGGCGAGATGACCGCTTCGCCGACGGTCCACCCCAGATCGCCGGTCGGGCTTCCGCCTCCCGCTACGGGTGCCCACGACCACGTCGCCGGTCCATCCACCGCCTTCCCGATCGTCTCCGGTCCTCTGATGATGAATCCCCGGCGGCCGAACATCATGGCTTCGGGCGCGGCCCACCTCTGAAACGCGATTGATGCGCCGCTGTCGGCAGCCAACCGGGCGAAGTCCCGGTCGGCCTGGAAGAATCTTTCCGAGTGTGGGCGAGGTGGGAGTCTTCGCGGCGGTTGCGATTTCCGCGCCCCGGTATGCGAACGCAGGCCCCTGCAGCACGAGTGCGGCAATCTTCCACGTCGCATTGCTGTACTGCCACATGCAGACGAAACGGCCAGTTGCCGGGGCTTCTGCCTCAGGCGGGAGAGAGGCGACCCCCCACATGAGAGCGATGCTCGAGTCGGAGGAGATCTCCAGGCCTAGCGGATCCCATGTGACCTTCGAGGAGAGGGGGGACGGCGCATCGGTGAGATCCCGAAGCGCATCCGCCGTCCCGATCACGAGCGGGGCCCCCGGCAGCAGGAGGACTCCGTCGCGGTCAGATGCCTCGAGCAGGGCGCCGTGAAGTCCCAGCTTCCACGACGATGCAGCGGCGGACCTGTCCGCCTGTACCAGCGCCTCCATCCGGTCCGCGGCCGCCTGGGAATGGAGCGGACGGCCCGGGGCACATGCAATCAGTACAGCCATGGCAGTCACGGTCGTGCGACGCACGTGCATTGTCATCCTCGATCCTCCCGGCAGGCGAATGGGCTCGTGGCTGAGGCACCAATATAATCGGTCCCCGGCTCACCTGACAGCCCCACAGCGCCCCCACACACACAGCACACACACAGCACACGTGCGTCACCTAGGTGACGCACGTGTGGGATGCACGTGTGGGATGATATTGGGGGGTACATGGGGTGTTTTTGTGATTTAGGTCACCAATCGGACCCCGCATCCTCGTTTCATTGATAATCACGCGGTCTTTCGATATATTTTCTCCATGAATGCGCGCGAAATCAGGTCCGGCACCGTCCGGGCACACGAGCTTCTTGGGGACTTCTGGTTCAATTCCGAGCCGGTCCCCGTTGCCGCCCTCCGGGGTCGGGTCCTCCTGCTCGGTTTCTGGGATCTCTCCTCCGAAGCGTCCCTCCACGCGCTGGAGTACTGGGAACAGTGGCAGCGGAAATACGAGTCCGCAGGGCTGGTGAGCGTTGCGGTTCACACTCCCAGATTTTCGTTCGGCCGGGACCCCGGCGTCGTGGACGGCGCAATACGCCGCCTCGGTGTCACGCTTCCGGTCGTCACCGACAACAGCGGGCTGATCGTTTCCAGATATCAGATCCGCACGCCGCCCTCGCTCGTGCTCGTTGACCGGGACGGATACGTGAGGCTCGTGGTCGAGGGAGAAGGCGCGTTCATGCAGATCGAGCGGGCGGTCCAGGGACTTCTCCTCGAGGCGAACACGCTTCAGACCCTGCCGGATTTCGCCGAGCCGCACAGACCCGGCGACCGGCCCGGCGCGATGCTCATCAAGGGAACCCCCGAACTGTTCGGAGGGTACCTCCGGGGCAGCGTCGGAAATGTCGAGGGCGCGATTCCGGAGTCGTCGCTCGAGTTTACAGATCCCGGCATTCACCTCCAGGATCGTGTCTATCTCCAGGGCGAGTGGCTCGTCGGCCGGGAGGCGTATGAGTTCGGTTCGACCGAGAGCGGGAAGGGTAGCCTGGTTGTCTCGTATTCGGGCATCGAGGCATCGGCGGTCCTGAGATCGACGCACCCGGGCGGGACCCAGGTGGAAGTCACGCAGGACGACGAGTACCTGACCGAGCAGGAGCGCGGCGAGGACCTTCAGCGCGATTCGGACGGTCGGACGTATCTGCACGTGGGGGAACCGAAGCTCTACGGCCTCGTGAAGAACAAGGAGCACGGCTCTCACGTATTGCGGCTCCGGTTCAAGGGGGGGCGGGTCGAAGTGTTCGCGCTCTCGTTCACTGCCGGCGTGGTCCCGGAATCAATCCCCAGCAACTGAGGCATGGGCGGAGTCACGACATCTGATTGGCCGCCGCCGGTAACGACGGCCGCCACAACGCTCTTCGGCATACGATATCCGGTCATTCAGGCCGGCATGGTATGGACGGCGGGCTGGAAGCTCGCCGTTGCTGTTTCTGAGGCCGGCGGGCTCGGGCTCATCGGCGCCGGCTCGATGTCGACCGACCTGCTGCGGGAACACATCCGGAAAGCGAAGGCCGCGACGCGCGCACCGTTTGGCGTAAACATCCCGCTCGCCCGCGGCGACGCGGACGACCTCGTGCGCACGACGCTCGAGGAAGGAGTCCGCATCGTGTTCACTTCGTCGGGCCATCCGGCGAAGCACACGCGCACGCTGAAGGATGCGGGATGCACCGTCGTCCACGTCATCGCTGCCGTGAAGCACGGGATCAAGGCGGCGGAAGCGGGATGCGATGCGGTCGTGGCGGAAGGGTTCGAGGCGGGCGGGCATAACGGCGTGGACGAAATGACGACGCTCGCGCTCGTTCCGCAGGTTGTGGACGCCATCGCGCTGCCGGTCATCGCCGCCGGAGGCATCGCTGACGGCCGCGGGCTTGCCGCCGCGCTTGCGCTCGGAGCACAGGCGGCGCAGGTGGGGACACGCTTCGCGGCAACGGTCGAGGCCTCGGCGCACGCAACGTACAAGAATGCAGTCGTGTCGGCGAGCGACACCGATACAGTGCTGACCATGAAGCAGGTCGTTCCCGTGCGCATGCTGAAGACGCCGTTTACACGACGGGTCCAGCAGGCTGAGCGCGAAGGAGCCGACAAAGCCGCGATGCTCGCGCTGCTGGGGGAGAAGCGCGAGCGGAAGGGGATCTTCGAGGGGAACCTCGAGGACGGGATGTTCGAAGCGGGCCAGAGCGCGGGGCTCGTCCGGGAAATCCTCCCGGCCGCGGAGGTCGTGCGAAGCATGATGGCGGAATACCACGCAGTCAAGGGGAAGATGCCGTGAAGCGTTCGTTTCTGGATATGCTGCACGAGAAAATCGTCGTCTTCGACGGCGCGATGGGGACGCACCTGCAGGGGCAAGACCTCACCGCCGATGATTTCGGGGGCGAGCAGTTTGCCGGATGCAATGAATACCTCGTCGTGTCGAAGCCATCCGCCGTCCAGAACGTCCATCGCGACTACCTGGAAGCCGGCTGCGACGTCATCGAGACGGACACGTTCGGTTCCGCATCGATCGTGCTTGCCGAGTACGACCTGGCCGACCGTGCCTACGAGCTGACCTTCACCGCGGCGCAAATCGCCCGCGGGATGGCGGACGCCTACTCGACGCCCGATCGCCCGCGGTTCGTGGCGGGGTCCATGGGACCGACCACGAAGCTCCCCTCGCTTGGCCACATCGGCTTCAAAGAGATGTCCGCGTCGTTCCGTGTTCAGGCCCAGGCGCTCGTGGAGGGCGGGGCGGACCTGCTGTGCGTCGAGACCTGCCAGGACCTCCTGCAGACCAAGGCTGCGCTCGCCGGAATCTTCGAGTACTTCGCCTCGGCGCGCCGGCGCGTGCCGATCATTACCTCCGTGACGATCGAGGCCACCGGCACGATGCTGCTGGGGACCGAGGTCACCGCAGCGCTGGCGGCGCTCGAGCCGTTCGATATCGACGTCATCGGGATGAACTGCGCGACCGGGCCGAAGGAGATGTCGGACCACATCCGCGCGCTGGCATCCTCCAGCCCGAAGCCGATCTTCGTGATGCCGAACGCCGGTATCCCGGAGAATGTCGGCGGCCACGCTCACTACCATCTCTCTCCCGACGAACTCGTTCAGTATCTCGGCCACTTCGTGCGCGACCTCGGCGTGAGCGTCGTGGGCGGTTGCTGCGGCACGACGCCCGAGCATATCCGGCGCCTGGCCGAAGCCGTCGGGTCGCTCTCCCCGCGGCCCCGGACATATGAGTTCATCCCGGGCGCGTCCAGCCTCTACCAGACCGCGCCGTTCCACGTCGATCCCGCCCCCGTGCTTGTCGGCGAACGCACGAATGCCAATGGCAGCAAGCAGTTCCGGGATCTCCTCGCGAAGGAGGACTGGGAGGGGATCGTGGCGATGGGGCGCGATGCGGCGAAAGAGGGCGCCCATATGGTGGACGTCTGCGCCGCGTACGTCGGGCGCGACGAGGCGGCTGACATGCGTGAAATCATCACGAGATTCAACACGCAGGTGCCGCTCCCGATCGTGATCGACTCGACCGAGGCGCCCGTGATCGAGGAAGCCCTCCAGCGCATCGGGGGGAAGGCGATCGTGAACTCCATCAACATGGAGGACGGGGAGGAACGGATCGCGAACGTCGTGCCGCTGTGCAAGCGGTACGGGGCGGCGGTCATCGCGCTGACCATCGATGAGCGCGGGATGGCCAAGACGACCGACGAGAAGCTCGCGATCGCCCGCCGCATTCACGACATCGTCGTGAACCGGTACGGCATGCGCGCGCACGACCTGATCTTCGACCCGCTGACATTCACGCTGGGCTCGGGCGACGAGGAGTTCCGGCGGGCCGGCGTCGAGACCATCGAGGCCATCCGCCGCATCAAGGCCGAGCTGCCCGGTGTCTCGACGCTGCTCGGCGTCAGCAACATTTCGTTCGGGCTCTCCCCGGCCGCACGCCACGCTCTGAACAGCGTCTTCCTCCATCATGCGATCGAGGCGGGACTCGACCTGGCGATCGTGCATGCGGCGAAGATCATGCCGCTCTACAAGATCGACGAACGCGGGCGCGAGCTCTGCCGGCAACTCATCTTCGACGAGCGGAAATTCGAAGACGTGAAGGATTCCTCGGGGACGGTGCACAGGAAGCTCGTGTACGACCCGCTCACCGAGCTGATGGCGTTCTACGCCGATCGGAAGACGGAGAAGAGAGCCGACACGGGCCGCGCCGGAACCGTCGAGGAACGCCTGAAGGGCCGCATCATCGACGGCGACCGGGTCGGGCTGCAGCAGGACCTGGACGAGGCCCTCAAGAAGTACCCTGCGCTCGAGATCATCAACACGATCCTGCTGGACGGGATGAAGGTGGTGGGCGAGCTGTTCGGGAGCGGACAGATGCAGCTGCCGTTCGTTCTCCAGTCCGCCGAAGTGATGAAGGCCGCCGTCGCGTACCTCGAGCAGTTCATGGACAAGGCGGACGCGACGAGCAAGGGGACCATGGTGCTCGCCACCGTGAAGGGCGACGTCCACGACATCGGCAAGAACCTCGTGGACATCATCCTGACGAACAACGGCTACCGCGTCGTGAACCTCGGGATCAAGTGCCCGATCGAGACGATGCTGCAGGCCGCGGAGCGCGAAAAGGCGAACGCCATCGGTATGAGCGGCCTCCTTGTGAAGTCCACGCTCATCATGAAGGAGAACCTGGGGGTCATGAACGAGCGGGGGATCACGATCCCGGTCGTGCTGGGCGGCGCCGCGCTGACGCGCCGGTACGTGGAACAGGACCTCCGGTCGGTGTACAAAGGGGCGGTGTTCTACGCCAACGATGCCTTTGACGGGCTGCGGTATATGGAGAAGATCGGTGCAGGGGACCTCGGGTACAATCCGGGTGCAGCCGGGGCAGATGAGATGGAGACGCTGACGGGCACCGAGGCGAAGATCGCGCTTGCCGAAAAGGAAGACCCCCGCTATGCCGTGGCTTCGGGCGGGAACGGTACGCCGCGAACGCGGTCGGCTGTCAGGACCGATGTGCCCATCCCGTCGGCTCCCTTTCTGGGGACCCGCGTGATCGACTCCGTTCCGCTTGACGATGTCTTCGGGTTTGTCAACGAAGTCGCGCTCATCCGCGGACAATGGCAGGTCAGGAAGGGCAAGCAGACCGAGGAGCAGTACAAGGAGCTCCTGCGGGAGAAGGTCTATCCCGACCTGCACCGGCTCAAAGAGGACGTGAAGAAGAACGGCTGGCTTCAGCCGAAGGTCGCGTACGGATATTTCCCATGTCAGTCCGACGGGGACAATCTGATCGTGTACAATCCTGGCACGAGGTCGGAGCGCACGCGATTCACCTTCCCGAGGCAGCGTGACGATCGCCATCTGTGCCTGGCTGACTACTTTGCATCGGTCGAGTCGGGAAGGATGGACGTCGTCGGGTTCCAGCTCGTGACGATGGGACGTCAGGCGGCGGAGCATTCTGCGAAGCTCTTCACCGCCAACAACTACCGGGACTATCTGTACTTCCATGGGCTGAGCGTCGAATCGGCGGAAGCGCTGGCGGAGCTCTGGCACAAGCGGATGCGCGAGGAGCTCGGGATCGCCGGGAGCGATGCAGCCGACGTGCGACGGCTTTTCTCGCAGGGCTACCAGGGGTCGCGCTACAGCTTCGGCTATCCGGCGTGCCCGAACCTGGAGGATCAGGCGCGGCTGATGGAACTGCTTGACGGCGAGAGGATCGGCGTGCGGCTCACGGACGAGTTCGCGCTCGATCCCGAGCAGAGCACGAACGCGATCATCGTGCATCATCCCGAGGCAAGGTATTTCAATGTGAAATGAGCCTTTTTCCCTCATTTCCTTGCAATTCGGAAGTGAATTTGTTAGGTTTTTTCCACGCTTGTTTGTTCTTCCCACCTTCGCCTCTTGACTGAAGTTTATGACTCACTGAACGGAGGAAGCGTCACATGGCAACGATGATCACCGAAGAATGCATTAACTGCGGCGCGTGCGAGCCCGAATGCCCGAACGTCGCGATCTACGCAGGCGGTGTGCAGTACGAATACAACGGTCAGATGTTTGACGCTCTGTCAAACGACTTCTACTATATCGTTCCCGAGAAGTGCACCGAATGTGTCGGCCACTTCGACCAGGAACAGTGCGCCGCGGTCTGCCCCGTGGATTGCTGCGTGGCCGATCCGAACCACGTGGAAAGCGAGGAGGTCCTTTACCAGCGCGCGAAGACGCTCCATCCGGGCAAGGAGTTCCCGGAGTTGAGCGCGTCGACGTCGCACTTCAGGAAGGGCTGATCGCGCTCAGCGGGGAAGCGATGTCACTCAGGTCGGTTTTCCTTCACACGGGAAACCGACCTTCTGTTTTCTGGAGGCCGCATGATCATCGGTGAGTACAGTCTGGACGCCATCGAGACCGGAAGCTTCGCGCTGGACGGCGGTGCCATGTTCGGCGTGGTGCCGCGGCCGCTCTGGGGGAAGACGAACCCGCCGGATTCCCGCAACCGGATTCCGATGGCTGCTCGCGCTCTGCTGATTCGCGGGGGGGGCCGGACGATCCTCGTGGACACGGGAAACGGCACCAAGTACAGCGACAAGCTGCGCGACATCTACGCGATCGATTCGGGGAAACATGACATCGCGACCTCGCTGCGTGCGCGCGGCGTGACCCCCGCGGACGTCACGGACGTCATCCTCACACACCTTCATTTCGACCATGCCGGGGGATCCACCGTCAGGGCCGGAGACCGGGTGGTGCCCGCGTTCCCGAACGCCGTGTACTACGTCCAGGAGAATCACTGGGAGGCCGCCCAGAATCCGACCGAGCGAGACCGCGCGAGCTTCTTCCCGGATGACTACCTTCCGCTCAGACGTGAAGGCCGGCTCCGTTTCCTGAACGGCCCCGAGGCTCTGTTCCCCGGCATCCAGCTCAAGATCTTCCACGGGCACACGACAGCCCTGCAGGCGCCGCTGATCACTGACGGCACGACCACGCTGTTGTACTGCGCCGACCTCATTCCGTTGACGCCGCATGTGGCGCTCCCGTGGATCATGGCATACGACCTGCGCCCGCTCGTGACGCTTGAAGAGAAACGGCTTGTCCTGCGGTCGGCCGTCGACCACAGGTGGATTCTGTTCTTCGAGCATGATCCCCAGACTGTCGCCGCCACCGTGCGGCTGACGGAGAAGGGGTATGAGGTGGCCGAGCGGATGAA
>CAVPBI010000004.1:0-19236 GCA_963701735.1 uncultured Ignavibacteria bacterium
CAGCCGCTCTGCGCGACGTGCCCCGGGCCCGGTCTCCTTCAACACAAGGATAAGAATGATCGCGAGCGAAACGCCGATGAGCATCGGCGAGAACGCATGTGATGGGTCAGAAATACAAGCGAATGTCTATGACTGCCGAGATGAAGCCCTGCTTGTCCTCCGTGCCCCTGACCGGAACAAGCTCGTATGCCAGGTCAAGGCCAAGGGCGAATTCGCGTGAGCCGGTATAGCCGATGCGGCCGAAGAAGTTCTGGCTCGTTCTACCTGCGGTGCCGGGAACATCCACCGCTGAACCGATGCTGGCTCCCACGACGAAGCCGAGCGGTGGACCGCCATGGCTGAAGAGGTTGAAATCCGCCGCTGCGCCGACAAGGTAGTTCCATGATTCACCCTGCGAACGATCCGAAGATTCGCCGTAGAAGACCTCCGCGCTCACAGTCAGCCCGACAAGATCACTGAGCGCATGTGCCGCGTAGAGGCCGCCGCCGCCCTGCAAGGCGGGCGTCACTTCGACGAGCTGATTGCCCCGGGTGACTGTGCCGGAATCAATGATGCCCTCGATGAACCGCTGCATATAGACATCTGTGAGCGAAGAATTCCTGAGCTTGAGGGACGCCGATACGGCCGTGCGCTCTGATTGCATCACACGGAACAGCCATCCCAGCTCGAATGCTCCGTAGAGCGTCACGCCCTGTGCGAGCAGCGGGCGCGTTTCGTTGGCGAGACGCCCGACAACACTCAGTCGGGCATGGACCGCCAGCCAGTCACGAATCGCATGCTGGTAGTCGAAGCCCATGACGGCGAAAAGCAGGTTCCCATTCAGTCCGTCGACCGGTACTCCGTTGATTGCGACCGGAGGAGGGCTGAGTGCTGCCGTCATGCCGAAACCGAGTCCGGTCCTCAGGTACGTCCTGACGAACGGATCCCGCATGAACGTCGTCGGGACAAATGTGTGTCCGCCCAGGGTGCCAACGGCCTGGAAGGCGGGCCGCATGGTGCCGCTGCCCGCGGATTCCTGTGATCGCGCGGTTTCACCGAGCGGCACGATGAACGCGACAACTGCAACGGTGAACGTGAGCATTCGGGTCATCGTGGCTCTCCTCACAGCGGAAAGAGGATCGCAGCCAGCAGCTGAAATCCTGATGAACGAAACCGTAGGGGGATTCCGGCCGCGGCGGTCAATTGATCGTTTGCCCCTGCATTTGAAAGGCTCTGGCCGTACCGGAGTTCAAACGTGAGGAAGGCCGGGTCGAGAGCGATGCTGGTGCCTACGCCGATGATCATCATGACGTCGAACGTGTTGATGGACTGTTTGACGTCCGCACTGGATCCTGTGTTGACGTCCTCAAGTGAGGCCTCAAGCAGGAATCCGAAGTCGAGCCCGCCGTTGACAAACCAGGATCCGCCTGATGAGAGGAATCGCGCCATCACCGGGATGCTGACGTAGTCGAGCGTAAGCGAGAGGCTGTCGCGCAGGTCCTCCTCGCCGATATCGTACCCTACGCCTGTGCCACGCCGGGCGTATGAGGGCTGGACGGAGAGACGGATGTCAGAGGTCAGACTGTATTCCGCCACAGCTCCGAATCCGAACCCTATTTTGGACGTATACGACGCGTCTTCCGGGGCGTCACCGCTCAGACTCGTTCTGCTGAACGAACCCGTCGCGCCGAGATAGAACTGCGACTGAGCGTGGGAGTGCGAAGCGCAGAGCAAGAAGATCAGAGCGGGCAGCCCGATGAGAGCTCTCATTGGGGTGTTCCTGTGATTGTGTTGACGGGGGGCGAGAGAACTCCGCGGAATCAATCCAAATCCATAGATCGGCGTCGAACCGCAATATCGGCCTTTCTCTTGACAAACGCACATCCCCCAGAGTTCTTCGACGTACAGATTGTCTGCGTGTCCTTTGCATTCCACGCTTCAATCCCCTAGATTCCTACCTCAGCGAGCGACTCTCCATGGGGTAGTCGGTCCGCTTGTGTCATGAAACTAGTGCCGTTCCAACTAAATCTTTGAACGGCACAATACCGATTTGGACGTTGGAACGCGCACTGTGCCCCGCTGTGTGTATGATCAATGAGTTGGCGGGGCACTAGCGTCCCAGTCGGCACATCGTCCGACCGCGGCCTCACAGATGATGGAACTTCACCCATTCGCCCCAATCTTTCGCTGCGGGACGCAGACCGCGGTCACGGACTGTCAAACAATGCCGCTACCTCGCACGTATTCGGCGACGAGAAGGCAGGTTTCAGCCGCAGCTACGAGTACCTTGGAGGGCTCAACTTCTATCCGTTCGATCAGCGATACTTCAGAGTGAATGCCCAGGTAATCTACGTCAACAGATCCCCCGCCAGCAGCGTCTTCGGCTTCTATGTGGGCGGGCAGAAGGGCACAACGCTATCTGTGGCAACAAGTCTCTTCTTCTGACCAACGCAGTTCTGACCAACACAGGAGTTTCGATGAGAAAGGCCGTTGTCGGTTTGCTCTTGCTCGCGACCGCAGGTGTGCTGTCCTGCTCCAGCCTGATGGCCCAGTCGTCCTTCATCTCGCCCGAGAAGCTGACCCGCGGATTCGAGGAACCGTTCCTCGAAGGCGCCTTCGGTATTGGGATTGACTCCAGGAAGGACTTCGGGGATTCATTTGCCCCTACCGGAATACTCGAGGGGCGGCTCGGGTTCTCGGAACTCCTCAAGAAGCGTGGCGTCCTTGACCTGGAAGAGCGATTCGTGTACGGTGGCTACTCCTCGTCGCAGTACGCGCTTGGCAGGACAGACGAGGGGGACGTAAAGAACGACATGATCCGGGCCGGTGTCGGTGAGCGGGGCGGATTCGGATGGAACATCGGACCCATCGATCTCATTCCCCTCAGCGGGTATTCGTTCGATGTTTCGAAGAGTACGTTTACCCCGACCGGAGAGCTGACTCCGGCGGACAGCGCGTTCATGCAGCGTATCGCAGGCGCATATCGATTCGGGGAATCGTTCGAAGCGGGGGTGCAGGTGCGCCTGTTCAAATCGCTCGCGGTCAACGCCACCGCGCATGGCCAGATCGTGTTCCCCCGGATCGTCTTCCCCGAATGGGTCGGCAGCTACGCGATCATGGCGGGGAGTCTGATCGCTCTCTCCACGTTTTCGGAGGAGATCGTGAATTCATCTGAAGTCCTCGGGCCGATCGTGTACTTCGCGCTCCGCACCGGGCTGGCGTATGCGTTCTTTGCAGCGATGAAGGACAAGGGGAACTGGCCGTTCTCGTCGGAGAGACCTCTTGCCGTCGAGTCATTCAAGATAAGCGCGATGATCGCATTCTAGAACCGAGGGGGAAAACGCACATGCCATTTCTCAAGTCGCTTACCCATGAATTCCGGCACACGCCGGTCTTCTGGTTCCTCCCACTGGTTCCGGTCGCTCTTCTGTATCAATCAGCAAACCCCGATTCGCACACGCCGATATTCCTGCTTTCCGTGGCTGCCATTATCCCGCTTGCTGCCACACTCAGCCGGGCTACTGAGTCCGTTGCCGCAAAAACAGGTGACACGATCGGCGGGCTGCTCAACGCCACGCTGGGCAACCTCACCGAGCTGGTCATAGGCCTTGCGGCCCTGAGGGCGGGGCAGATTGTCCTGGTGAAGGCCTCGATCGCAGGCGCCATCTTCACGAACACGCTGTTCATGCTGGGAGCCTCCTTCCTGCTCGGTGGGCTCAAACACAGGGTCCAGGAATTCAACCGCGCCAACGCACGACTTCAGGGGGGCATGATGTTCATGGCGTGTGTCGCCCTTCTCGTTCCTTCCCTGCTGGTGAGCGGCGGTGTGGTGGATTCTACGGGGTTTGTGCAAGACGTAAGCCTGGCGATCGCCGTTATTCTCCTTCTGACGTACGGGCTGGGTCTTCTGTTTTCGATCAAGACCCACAGCGAATTCTTCGCTGGAAAAAAGGCGGAGGAATCGGCGGAGTCAGAGGAAAAGCCGTGGCCCATGGGATTCGCCCTGCCGATGCTTGCCGGCGTGACCGTGTGCATTGCGCTGGTGAGCGAGATCTTTGTGGAATCGGTGCAGGTAGCGTCCGAGGAGCTCGGGATGAGCGCTCCATTTGTGGGCTTCATCGTCGTGGCGTTGGTTGGAGCGGCGGCGGAGATGACCACCGCCTTTGCTGCCGCCCGGAAGAACCGCCTGGACCTCAGCGTGAGCATTGCCCTGGGAAGCGCCGTGCAGATTGCCTTGTTCGTCGCGCCCGTGACTCTGATCCTGAGCTACTTCATTGCACCTGCACCTATGGATATGGTGTTCTGGCCAGGTGCCGTCGTGATGGTCCTGACCGCAACGATCACGGCCGCATTTGTCACCAACGGCGGACGCTCGGCGTGGTTCGTAGGGGTTCTGTTGATTGCGGTCTTCCTGATCTTCGCGACAACGCTCTACCTGGTGCCTCCGCGGATCGGCTGAGCGTTCCGGTTCCACCTGGTGAAAGGAGTGCGCGTCGCGTCGTTCAATCCCGGAGGGTTCTGCAATGTCGGCACCAGCGCCTGAGGCAAAGGGATTTCTCAGCCCGGTCGAACGAGTCTCCGAAGTGCTCTTCGGGCTCGTCATGACGCTTTCGATTACCGGCACGCTGAGCATCGTGAGCGGGGGCAGGGAAGAGATACGCACGATGATCCTGAGCGTGATCGGATGTAACATCGCCTGGGGAATCATCGATGCGGTTCTGTACCTCCTCGGCGTCATTGCTGAGCGCGGGCGCGGGCTCGCACTGTACCACCGCTTCAAGGGGGCGGGCGATGAGGAGAGCGCGCGGGCGGCGGTCGCAGAAGCACTCCCGTCGGGAATTGTTGATGCGTTGCAGCCTTCGGACATCGATCAGATCGGCCGGAGACTCCGCGACTACCCCGACCCGCCACAGAGCCATGGTTTCAAGAGGGAGGATCTGTTGGGAGCGCTCGGTGTGTGTCTTCTTGTGGTCTTTTCGTGCGTCCCCGTGCTTCTCCCGTTCTTCTTCATGGCCGAACCCCTCGTGGCGCTGCGCGCCTCAAATGCGGTAGCGGTGGTGATGATGTTTCTCGGAGGCTATTCGCTGGGGCTGTACGCCGGGCTTTCGAAGGTGTGGACTGGCCTGGCGATGGTCGTCCTCGGCGTTGCGATGGTCGGGCTTACGATCGTCCTGGGAGGGTAGGCGGGGGACTGTGCCGGTTGTTCCCCGGCCGGGCATGCCATGGTGGGATTGCAGGATAGTCTCCGAGTCGGTTTACATAGCACCGATGTTTGAAAGGAATTTCACGTGCCTCGTCCAGTCAGTCCCGGAGGGAATCGTTTCGCTCGGGAGCGAACGCTTTGGTCCGCAGTCTGCGCTGCGATTGTTCTGTCGATGCTGCCTGCCATGGCGCGCGGGCAGGCGGAATTCTCCATAGAGCGCGACACCGTCAAGATCGGCAGACTCCAGGTGACGGGATATCCGTACGTCTTCTACTCACCTGAAACTGAGTTCGCACTGGGCGGCGCCCTTATCCTGACCCGACGGTTGAGCGCCGACACCACCGTAAAGCCATCGAGTGCAATGATTTCGGGGTACTATTCCGCCATGCACTCGTACGATCTGTTCTTCAACCCGGAATTCTTCCTGGAAGAGGACAAGTACTATCTCGGGATTGCCGCCGACTACTGGAGATTCGTGGACAAATTCTGGGGATTCGGCAACGACTCGCCCGATTCCGACAATGTTGGATACATACGGAAGATCTTCTCGGTCAACGTCGAGTTCGATGTGCGCGTCGTCGGGCCGCTGAAGGTTGGGCTGAACTACGATTTGAACTACACAACGATCGAGGACAAACAGACCAATCCCTATCTGCTCTCGGGAAGCGTGCCGGGGTCCGACGGCGGCACATCCTCGGGCCTCGGTGTTGTGCTGTTTGCCGACACCAGAAACAGAGCGTTCTATCCGACCAGCGGGGGGTCGTACAAGCTGGCTATTGTGAACTCCTTGGAATGGCTGGGCAGCTCGTTCAAGTTCAGACGCTGGATCGCCGATTTCCGGCACTACTTTCAGATCGCAGATCCTTTCGTTCTCGCCGCCCAGATGTATGCTATGGGTATCACCGGCGAACCTCCGTTCTATTTGTACCCCGCGTTGGGCGGCGATAACCAGATGCGGGGGTACTACGAGGGGCGCTACAGGGACAAGTACTATCTTGCGATTCAGGGAGAGCTCCGTTGGAGGATTACGAATCGATGGGGACTTGTCGGTTGGGCCGGGATCGGGGATGTCGCCGGGACGCTTGACAACTTCAGGCTGAACAGCTTCAAACCGACGGTGGGTGTCGGCGTGCGGTTTGCGCTCGACCCGGCAGAGGTGCTGAACGTGCGCGCTGATTTCGCTTATGGGAAAAACACCAACGGGATGTACTTCAACGCCAAGGAAGCATTCTAGAAGACAGCTTTCAGGGAGCTACGACAATGACCAAGCACATCTTTCACCTGATCCTCCGTGCGGGACTTCCGGCGCTCGCGCTCATGTCCCAGACGGGCTGCTCTGTATTCCAGAGCTCACGTGCGATTGACATGGCGCCGTTTGCGGAAAACACCCAGCTGATGTTCGCGGAAGCGGCAAAGGTCAGTCGGCCCGTTCGCTGGAACGAGTTGAAAGAGTACTACAGCTTGCCGGCGGTGGCCGGGTTTCGCGACAAAGCCCAACCGATGATTCGAGGGCTGCGCGCCCTCGTGATGTATTCCAATCAGCTTGTCGCGCTCAACATGTCGGCCAAATCCGACAAAGAGAAGAACAGGCTGCTTGCCCGGTATTTGAGGGAAGCCATGGCCAAAGTCGCCAACCCGGCCATGCTGGACACAATCGGCGTAAGTCCATCGCTGCTGGACTCCGTATACTCTGACATCGAGCGCGCGGCGGAATTCCGCGAGGGGATAGCGGCGGCGTCGCCGCTCGTCAATGCGGTCGTCCTGGCGCTGAATCGGGGGCTTGACAGAATTGACGAGGAGGTTCCGGTTGTCATCGCGGCAGTAGACCGTGAGGTTGAAGCAAAGTATGCTGAGAAACGCCGGAACTACGTGGGGCTTGTCCGAATGCAGACGGAGACACAGTATGCCGTGACGCTTCTGTACGACGCCCGGAAGGGCGATCGTGCCGCCCTCGCGAATGCAATAGAAGCTGATCCCTCGGTCCGGGAGTTCATCACGTCGCCCGATAAGCCCACTCCGGCTATGTATGCTGCGGCAGAGGACGCGCTCACGCATCGGCTTGACCGGGTCGACGCGTACCTGAACCAGCTGAAATCCGAGAAGGCCGGCTATCTGGCGAAGCAGGAGGAGCTGGAAAGTCTACGCCTCGGTATCGACGAGAAGATAAGGGTTGCTCGCAATGCCGTGACGATCTGGGCGCAGTCGCATCGCAACCTTGGGGATGGCATAGCGGTCCCGCCGCTCTTCGACGTCGTGGGGATGGCCGGTGGGCTTGCCAGGAAAGTCGTGCCCCTGCCATAGACTGAAAGATCCCATAGCACAGAAATCCGACCTGTCTGGAGGACAAAGCCCGCGGAAGTTTGCCGTTTTTTATCCATCTCAAACCATTCTCGGGCCCTGCGCGATCCGTGTTGATTCCTGTGCTTGACTTGCGTACGTTCACGGATCAACCTGATGGGGCCACATCCGCTCCGGCCCGATGCACGACCAATCCCGCCTGACTCGATTCCCGGCGCTGCCGGGCGATCTTTCGACCAGGTTCATCAGTTCGTGGAATCACGGGTCGACGCATGCGTAAGAACCATTCCCACTCAATTGCTCACAATCCTGCACGGAGGACTGACATGTTGAAACATCTACTCCTTCACCGATCAAGTATCGGCTGGGTGCTTGGCTCTGCCTTGCTGCTGATGAACGCGCCGGGTGCCCTTGCTCAAGACGCGAAGCCTCGTCTGGACATCTACGGGTTCGCGATGCTGGACATGGGGTATCAGGCAAAGCAGAACGATCCCAAATGGTTCGACGTCCTCCGCCCGACCAAGCTGCCAAGCGTCCGCGGCGAGTTCGGAAAGGACGGCAACTGGTTTTCCAGCGTGCGACAGTCGCGGTTTGGCGTGAAGAGTTTTGTCCCGACGGATCTTGGCGAATTGCGGACCATCTTCGAATTTGAAATGTTCGGCGTGGGCGTCGATGCCGGACAGACGACCATCAGGCTCCGCCACGCGTACGGCGAATTGGGCCAGTTCGGCGCCGGTCAGTACTGGAGCCCGTTCATGGACATCGACGTGTTCCCGAACTCGGTCGAATACTGGGGACCGAACGGCATGGTCTTCTTCCGGAACGTGCAGGTCCGATGGATGCCCATCCAGGGCGACACGCGGCTGACGTTCGCACTGGAACGCCCGGGCGCCAGCGGCGACGGCGGCATCTACTCGGACTATCCGCAGCTTGCGGATGTCAAGGGCCGGTTCCCGTATCCCGACGTTTCGGCGGAATATCGTTGGGGGCAGACGTGGGGATATGTTGAAGCTGCGGGGATTGCCCGCTACATCAAGTGGGATGACAAGGGGAACGAAGCATATGACCTTTCCGGGGACGCGGTCGGCTGGGGGATCAACCTGAGCGCGGGCGTTACGGTGGCCGAGATGGACCGCATCCACGCGCAGTTCGCGTACGGTCAGGGTATTGAGAACTATATGAACGATGCGACGGTGGACGTCGGGATCAAGCAGTTGACAGGCCCGCCGCCAACAGACCCAACGGCCTCCCTCGATATCGCAGAGCTGCTCCCGGTGACGGGCATCGTCCTTTTCTATGACCACTACTGGAACAAACAGTGGAGCAGCACCTTCGGATACTCTCGTCTGGATATCAAGAACAGCTCGGGGCAGACGGACGAGGCGTTCAAGAGCGGCCAGTACGCGCTCGTGAATCTGCTGCATTACCCCGCCAAGGATGTGATGGTCGGAGCCGAGTTCCAGTATGGACGACGGGAAAACAAGGCTGAGAGCAAGATCGTTGGAAACGAAGGGTTCAAGTCGGTGGATGATTACAGGATTCAGTTCTCATTCAAGTACAACTTCTCACTGAGCATTGGAGGATAACGTGATGAATCGCAAAATCCTTGTCGGACGGACGATGCTTCTGGCGCTGTTCGCCGCAGCACTTCTGCTGGGCGCTGTCGCCCCCGCAACGGCGCAAACGCCGGACGAAATCAAGGCCGCGCTCAAGGCCGCCTACGAAAAGTACCGCAACCTGAAGGAGGGCGCCAATGCGGACTACATCCCCGCGCTGGCCAAGGTGGACCCGAACATCTTCGGGATTGCGCTCGTGACGGTGGACGGGACCGTCTACGCGCTCGGTGACCTCAAATCCGAAGTGTCGATCCAGTCGATCTCGAAGGTCTTCACCCTCGCGCAGGTGATGCAGGCGGCGGGCGGGGATGCGATTGTGAACAACATGGGAGTGGATGCCACGGGCCAGGTGTTCAATTCGATCGTCGCAGTGGAGCAGTACAAAGGGGCCGAGATGAACCCCCTGGTGAATGCCGGCGCGATTGCCACGACGAGCATGGTGACGGGGGAAGACCGGAACGTGATCTGGGAGAAGATCCTCGCGAACCACAGTGACTTCGCAGGCCGTACCCTCTCGGTCAATCAGGAGGTCTTCAAGTCGGAAGCAGAAACCAACCAGCGGAACCAGGCGATCGCGCAGCTGATGTTCGCCTACGGCCACATCAAAGACAACCCGTTCCGGGCGTGCGACATCTACACCGAGCAGTGCGCGATCAGCGTGAACGCGAAGGACCTCGGTGTCATGGCGGCGACGCTGGCCAACGGCGGCCGCAATCCGATGACCAATAAGCAGGTCGTGGACGCCAAGTATGTGCCAGGTATCCTTGCGATCATGGCGACTGCGGGCCTGTATGACGATTCGGGGAAATGGCTGTACCGCACGGGACTCCCCGCCAAGAGCGGGGTCGGTGGGGGGATCATCGCTGTATCGCCCGGGAAGTGGGGAATCGCGGTGATTTCGCCGCCCCTCGATAAGGCCGGGAACAGCGTGAAGGCCCAGAAGACCATCGAGGAAATTTCCAATGCTCTCGGCGGCAACCCGTACGCGCTGAAGATGAAGTAATCGTCGACCCGGGATCATGTCCTGTCCCGGAATCAATTGCGTCCAGAGAGGGAAGGTAAACCATGAAGCGGTTACTCGTCGTTCTGCTCGCGCTCCTGGTGCTTCCGATTGGCCTGCCGGCCCAGGGGCAGGCGAAAAAACTTCCCAGGATCGTGATCCTGGCAACCGGCGGCACCATTGCCGGGTCGGCGGAAACAAAGACATCAGTGGGATACACGTCGGGTGCGGTCACGGTGGACGCGCTCGTCGCGGCGGTACCGACGCTGAAAGATATCGCCCGCATCACGGGTGAACAGATTGCCAGCATAGGAAGCCAGGACATGTCAGATGAAATCTGGCTGAAGCTGGCCAAGCGGGTGAATGAGGTCCTGGCGGCAGATACCGTGGATGGTGTCGTCATCACGCACGGAACCGACACGATGGAGGAAACGGCGTATTTTCTCCACCTCACCGTGAAGAGCCAGAAGCCTGTGGTCCTGACGGGATCGATGCGTCCGTCCACGGCCCTGAGCGCCGACGGACCGCTCAATATCTTCAATGCCGTTGCGGTTGCGGGGGATCCGCAGTCGCGCGGCAGGGGCGTGATGGTGGCGGCCAACGATGATATCCACAGCGGCCGCGATATCACAAAGACCAACACGACGTCGGTGCAGACATTCATGTCGCCGCAGTACGGACTCCTCGGAACGACGCTCTACGGGAAGCAGACGTATTTCCGCGTTCCATTTCGGAAGCACACGAACGGATCGGAGTTCTCCGTGGCCGGGATGACGGCGCTTCCGCGCGTGGATGTCCTCTATGCTCACGCTGACATGTCGGCTGACCTTATCGACGCCGCCGTGAAGGCTGGCGCGAAGGGGATCGTCATGGCCGGCGTTGGCGACGGGAACATGACGTCGAAAGCGCTGGAGGCGTTGGGGCGTGCGGCAAAGGCCGGCGTGGTCTGCGTCCGTTCCAGCAGGGTCCCGACGGGCCGGACATGGAGGAACTCGGAAATCAACGACGATCAGTACGGATTCGTGGCGGCAGGCGAGCTGCTGCCGTCAAAGGCGCGAGTCCTCCTGAAGCTGGCCCTCACCAAGACCTCGGATCCAAAGCAGGTTCAGGAAATGTTTGAGGCGTACTGACGGGAGGCCGTCGGCGCACGTCTGGAGCAGCAGGCCGGGGTCCTGAGGGGCTGGAACGATCATTGAGCCTCGCGGGACCCCGGCTGTGTTTCGGCCGGGCGGCGTTTCGCGCCCCCCTGGCTGATGACCCGGTTCGTACGTCCGGTTACCGCATACTGAGCAGGAGGTGCTTCCATGATGTGGATTGAGCTCGTTCTGCTTCTCGCCTGTATCGTGCTCGGTGCCAGGCTCGGAGGGATCGGCCTCGGGGCCGCGGGAGGCATAGGCCTCGTCATCCTCGTGTTCGGCTTCGGACTCCCGCCGGGCTCGCCGCCATCCGTCGTCCTCGGCATGATCATCGCCGTCATCACAGCGCTTGCGGCGATGCAGGCCGCGGGCGGGCTTGACTACCTCGTGTCCATCGCCGGCAAGGTCATGAGAAAGAAGCCGGCCTATATTACGTTCGTCGCACCGTTCGTCACGTACCTGCTGGTCTTCGCCAGCGGGACGCAGCATGTGATCTATGCTCTCATGCCGGTGATCGTCGAGGTTGCCGCAAAGGCGGACATCCGTCCCGAACGGCCCCTCTCGATGAGCGTCATCGCATCGCAGGCCGGGCTCATCGCATCGCCCATCAGCGCCGCCACCGTCGCGATGGTCGGCGCGCTGGGTTCGCTCCAGGTCTCTCTGGTTGACATCCTGATGGTCATCATACCGGCGACGCTCCTGGGTGTCACCGTCGGCATCCTCTCGGTTGCCTGGAGAGGGAAGAAGCTCAGCGAAGATCCCGTCTTCCAGGAGAGGGTGAAGAACGGTCAGGTGAAGATCTCCTCAGAAGAAAAAGCGTTCACCGGCGAAACGCTTCGGAACGCCCGCGGATCGCTCGGGCTCTTTCTCCTCGCCATGGTCACGGTGGTCCTTCTGGGCGTATTCCCCCAGTTGCGCCCGCACTACCAGGTGTTCGCGGAGGGGCAATGGGACATGGGGCAGGTCGAGACAGGACAGGCCATCATGATCGTCATGCTGGCCGCCGCCGGCCTGATCATGGTGCTCTTCAAAGCGAAACCCGACGAAACCGTCAAGAACACCATCATGCGCGGGGGCATCGTCGCCGTGATCTCGATTCTGGGCGTGTCATGGATGGGATCCTCCTTCTTCGAAGGGAACAGGGTGGAGATTGTCGGCGGCATTTCGGAAATCGTCCGTCAGGCCCCGTGGGTCCTGTCGCTCGCGCTCTTTGTCCTTTCCGTGCTCCTGATTAGCCAGGCGGCGACGGTCGTCACGTTGTTGCCGGTCGCGGTCGCCATTGGTCTTCCCCCTTCTGTCCTCGTCGGCGTCTATCCGGCCGTCAACGGATCGTTCTTCCTGCCGACCTACGGGACTGTCCTGGCGGCCGTCTCCTTCGACCAGACCGGCAGCACGCGGATCGGGAAGTACCTCCTGAACCATAGTTTCATGTGGCCGGGGCTCGTGACGACAGGGGCCTCGACGGTTTTCGCGCTGCTCCTGGGCAGCATTGTGCTCTGACTCCACACATCGGAAGGGTATGACCATGCGTTCGAAACTTTTCACGCTTCTTGCGTTGCTGATGTGCCTGGCCGTCCTCGTGCCGGCCGTCCCGGCGCAGGAGAAATTCCGCACGGAGAAGGACCTGCTCGGAGAGAAGCAGATTCCGGCGGACAAGTACTACGGGGTCCAGACCATGCGGGCGCTCGAGAATTTTCCGTTCTCGGGCATCCTGATCAACCACTATCCCGGCTTCGTCGAGGCCTGGGCGATGGTGAAGCTTGCCGCCGCCAGGGCCAACACGGACGTCGGCGCGATGAAACCGGAGACGCGCGACGCCATCGAGAAGGCCTGCAAGGCGGTCCTGGACGGCAAGTACCATGACCAGTTCGTCGTGGACTGGTACCAGGGCGGCGCGGGCACATCCACCAACATGAACGCCAATGAAGTCCTTGCGAACATCGCCCTGGAGCTGACCGGCCACAAGAAGGGTGAATACAACATCGTCGAGCCGCATGATCACCTGAACATGTCGCAGTCGACCAACGATTCGTATCCGACAGCGATCAAGGTCGCGTTCCTCCTCAGGAACGACAGGCTGGTCGAGGAGCTGGAGAAGCTCGTTGCGTCGTTCCGGAAGAAGGGTGACGCGTTCCTGGAAATCGTCAAGATGGGCCGCACGGAGATGCAGGACGCGGTCCCCATGACGGTGGGGCAGGAGTTCCACGCCTTCGCCGCCGGGCTGGAAGGCGAGATCAAGCTCCTGAAAGATGCGGAGAAGTATCTGTACGAGGTCAACATGGGCGCCACTGCGATCGGAACGGGTCTGAATGCGCCAAAGGGTTACGCTGAAAAGGTCGCCCAGCACCTGGCGAAACTCACAGGCAAGCCGATCGTGCCCGCCAGGGACATGATCACCGCTACATGGGACCAGCAGGGATTCGTGGTGTATTCCAGCGCTCTCAAGAGCCTGGCGGTGAAGCTGTCGAAGATTTCGAGCGATCTGATCCTGCTGTCCTCCGGGCCGAGGGCCGGCCTCTTCGAGATCAACCTTCCGCCGCTGCAGCCGGGATCGTCGATCATGCCGGGGAAGGTCAACCCCGTCATTCCCGAGGTCATGAACATTATTGCGTTTCGAGTAATGGGGAACGACTTCAGCGTGAGCATCGCCGCGCACCACGGGCAGCTCCAGCTGAACGCGTACGAGCCGCTCGCAGGCCTGGCCGTGATCGAGTCGCAGAGCCTGCTGTACCGGGGCTCCATGGCGCTCCGGACGAAGTGCGTCGACGGCATCACCGTGAACGAAAAGACACTCGCGCATTACATGGAAACGACGGTCGGAATCGTCACCGCGCTCAACCCTGTGCTGGGCTATGAGAAGTCGACCGAGCTTGCCGCCGAGGCATATAAGTCGGGGAAGGGGATCCTGGAGATCATCAGGGAGAAGAAGATCCTGACCGAACCGCAAATCAAGGAACTGCTTGATCCTGTCAAGTTGACCGGGCTCGACAAGACCATGTACAAGAAGTAGCCGCGCCCGGGGTGGGAGAATATCCCGCCGCAGGAACGGCACAGGGACGCGCGAGCGTATCTCAGGTGAATCAGTACAGCTGAGATGTGTTCCGTGCATGTGGGGAGAGAGGTGAGAATATTGTGACGGACAACAGCCTGGACTTTGCGATCCCCCGGCTCGGGGAGTGCACACACGCCTCCCCGATGAGCGGGGTGCGCTTCGCCAACGATGGCGAGCGCCTGATCTTTGATGCCCACCTGGATGCCGTCATGGCGCGCACCCGGGCGGGCGAGCCCGTGCCGGCGATGGAGATTGCCGGCCCCAGGGAACGGATCTACTTCAATCCCGAAAGGCTGGCCTGCGGTATTGTGACATGCGGCGGCCTCTGTCCGGGAATGAACGATGTCATCCGGGCGATCGTCCTGAGCCTGTACCATCATTATGGAGTTCGCACGGTGTACGGATTCCGGTACGGCTACGGAGGCCTGGTGCGTCCGTTCATGCACGAGCCGCTGAAGCTAACGCCGGAATCGGTCGAACGGATCCACGAATTTGGCGGAACGATCCTGGGGACGTCACGCGGGCCGCAGGACGCAGGGCAGATGGTAGCCACGTTGAAGGACCTGGGGATCAGCATCCTGTTTGCGATCGGCGGCGACGGCACCCTCAAGGGAGCCAGGATGATTGCTGACACGGCCCTGCGTCAGGGATTGCACATCAGCGTCATCGGGGTTCCGAAGACCATCGACAACGACATCTCCTTTCTTCAGAAGACATTCGGGTTCGAAACAGCCGTGGCGGAAGCTCAAAGGGCCACATCGGCCGCCAATATCGAGGCCGAGGCTGCCGTCAACGGGGTCGGCCTCGTGAAGTTGATGGGGCGCGACTCCGGATTCATTGCGGCATTCACGGTGCTCGTGAGCGGCAAGGCGAATTTCTGTCTTGTGCCGGAAGTCCCATTCGGCATGGTCAGGTTCCTTCAGCTCCTTGAGGACAGGCTCAAGAGACGGGGCCACGCCCTGATCGTCGTCGCAGAGGGTGCGGGTCAGGAACATCTCGGCGGTGCCGGCGAGCGTGATGCCTCCGGGAACGTGAAGCACGGCGACATCGGACTCTTCCTCAGGGATGCCATCACCGGACACTTCAAGGCAACCGGGAAAGCGATCACCCTGAAATACATCGATCCGAGCTATACCATTCGCAGCGTACCTGCAAACCCCCACGATTCCGCATTCTGTCTGCTCCTGGGCCAGTGTGCGGTCCATGCGGGTATGTCCGGACGCACGGACATGGTCGTGGGCTTCTGGAACCACCGGTTCACACACGTCCCCATCGCGCTCGCCGTGTCTCGACGAAAGAAGATCGATCCCGGAGGGGAGCTCTGGAGCAGTGTTCTCGCGTCGACCGGCCAACCTTCCCACTTGCTTGACTGACGCTTTCGATGCCGCACATTCCCAAGTCATTTGTCGAGCTCTGGTCTACGGACCGCGGACTGACCGTCCTTGTTGCCCTGCTCGCGATCACGATCTTCGTGCTTCCGCACCTGGCTGCTGAAGGAGCTCCCATTCTCACGCTCCTGTTTGACATCTCCTTCTCGCTTGTCCTGCTCGCCGGGCTGACCGCGGTCACCCGGACGCGCGGGGTGATCGTTGCCGGGACGGTCCTGATGATTGCGGCAGTGGCCGGACGGTGGCTCAGCCGAGGTATCCCGGGGACCGATCTCCTGGTGTTCAATCTGACGATGTCCATGGCCTCATCTCTCATCCTCGCGTGGATGGTGACGGTGCAGGTGTTTCGCGAGGGTCCTATCACCATGCATCGTGTGCTGGGAGCTGTCGGAGTGTATCTCCTTCTGGGACTTGCGTGGTCGTTTGCGTACCACCTCCTGGATGTCGTCAACCCGGAGGCATTCTCAATCTCCGGTGGTTCAAGCGCGCATGTCCTATCGGCATCTGAGTTTCTCTACTTCAGCTTCGTGACGCTCACCACTGTCGGGTTCGGGGATATTACGCCCCTGGACCCGGCGGCGCGATCAGTCGTTATGGTGGAGGCGTTGACCGGCCAGCTTTTCCCGGCAATCCTGATTGCACGACTTGTGTCAATGGAGCTGGTATCGCGTACGCGCTGATACGCCTCGCTCCACATGCAGCTTGTCATCTCCCACCTCAAGGAGCACCACAATGAACTCCAGCGTCGACCCATCTGATCAGAAGCGCCTTGTCGGTGCGGCGGTCGAGGCAACCATACGCATCGCCATCATCGGCGCACTTGTCTACTGGTGCATTCAGATCATCGCTCCGTTTGTGATGCTCTTGATCTGGGGGGCCATCATCGCGGTTGCCGTCTATCCGGCCTTCGTCAAGATTGAGAAGGTCTTCAAGGGTCGAAAGGGGCTCGCGGCTACGGTGATGACGATCGGTCTCTTGCTCGTGTTGCTCGTCCCGACGTTGTTTCTGGTGAGCACACTCGTCGACGGGCTTCAGGGTGCGGCCCAGGGGTTGCGCGACGGGACGCTGCGTATTCCGCCTCCACCGGAGGGGGTGAGCACATGGCCCATCATCGGGAAGCAGCTGGCAGGACTCTGGACGATGGCCTCCGAGAATTCTGAGAGTCTGGTCGCCAAGCTTGGTCCCGAGGCAGTCGATGTGGGCAAGGTGCTGCTTTCGTCTGCCGCCGGCGTGGGAATTGCCGTCCTCATGTTCGTCGTTTCTGTCATTGTGGCCGGGGTGTTCCTGGCGTATTCGGACAATGCGAGTCGTTTCGCGAGGAAGTTTGCCACGCGCCTGGCCGGCGAGCGGGGAGGGGACTACGTGACAACGGCGGAGTCGACAGTGCGGAGCGTTGCCGTCGGCATTATCGGCATCGCCTTTATCCAGGCCGTGCTTGCGGGGCTGGGGATGCTGGTGGCAGGGATTCCCGGCGCAGGGCTCTGGGCGTTCGTATGCCTGCTCCTGTCGATCACCCAGATTGGCGGCCTGCCTGTATTGCTCCCCGCGGCCATCTACATGTTTGCCACAGCGGATACTCTGCCGGCGGTACTCTTCGCGGTCTGGGCCGTCCTGGTGGGAGTGAGCGACAACATCTTGAAGCCTCTGCTGCTCGGTCGGGGTACGGAGACGCCGATGCTGGTAGTCCTTATCGGCTCGATTGGCGGGATGATCGCTTCCGGTGTGGTGGGGCTGTTTGTCGGAGCAGTGGTCTTCGCGCTCGGCTACAAGCTTTTCCTGGTCTGGTTGGAAGGGAACTCCTGACGTCCCCTATCGACCTCACTTTCGAGGCACCCAAGACCCAGCAACGTCCATACTATTTTAGGTTAGTATCACCTGATACCTAGGCAAAAAGTGGTTACTTTCACTATCTCTTTGCCGGAGGTATCATATGTTGGATCAACCGCTCACCGCTCGACTTCAGTCGAAGTCTGTTCGGCAGTCGATCATCTCGAGCATCGCCAGAGATTTCAACCTCACCCCGATCCTGGCTGAAGCGTACTTCTCTCAGATCAGCGACTATTTCCTCCAGCATGCCGAGGTTCAGCTCGGCTCGGGTCAGTGTCAGTATCTGGCCGTCGACGAGAACGAGCCCGCTGGCAAGCCTATTGCTCTCTGCAAGAAGGTCTCCGTCAAGCTAACGCTGCACAACCCTGAGGAAGACCTCCCGGTCTACAACAAGTCCGGGCTCCATGGTCTCAGGCAGCACAAGATCGTCCGCATCACCAACGAAGCCATCGATCAAGGCGGCGTCCTGTCCTATGAGGATATTGCCTTCATCCTCACGTGCAGTGTCGTCACCATCAAGCGCGACATGAGCTCGATGCGCAAAAAGGGGATCATCCTCCCCTCGCGAGGCTGGCGTCACGAGATGGGTCGCGGACAGACCCACAAGACTCAGATCCTTGAGCTCTATCTCTCCGGCTACCAGTTCTCCGAGATCGAGCGGCGCACAAAGCATTCCGAGACCGCCATCAAACGCTACATCCAGGACTTCGCCCGTGTCGCCTTACTCCACAAGAAGGGCTTCTCCGTCCACCAAATCCGCATTTCCACTGGCTTCTCCGTCCGCCTGATCAATGAGTACCTCAAGCTCCTCAAGGCACACGCAACAAGCCGAGAGCTCAAGCGGATCCTCCAGACCCCTAAGGGGGCGCCGAACGCTATGATTGCAAAGAACTTACGCTTCATCCCCAGGGACACCCGCGATCATTCGCCTGCTGCCGACGCCTTTCGTGAGTACAAGCGCATGAAGGGCAAATCTCTGAAGCACATCGTCCTGGACCGCTTCCTGAACCATTACGGCTACGATAAGGGCGCTGTCACTGCCTCCGCCATCATCGATGATTTGCTCGCCCTCATCGAGCAGTACTACCGCTACAAGGACAATTCGTTCCTGAAGCAGGGACAGATCGTCTGGCATGCTGTCCCAGTCGACGAGTACCCCAAGAAGGGCAAATCCATGGCCCAGACCAGACTCAAGCCGGTGGTCCTCGACATGATCACCGACGACGATATTGAAGGCCTGAAAACCCCTGTAGGCGCTCACGAACTCAAGATGAAGAAGATCGAGCGCTGGACACACCAAGCCTACGACCAGGGGGCGCTGCTCTCTCAGCTCGATCTCGCCGTTCTCCTGGCGAGCACCACCGTCACCGTTGGAGTCTGTCCGCGAGTACCAGAATCTGTACAACCGATCCTCCCTACTCGCGGCAACATCCAGCTTATTGGCGGCGGCCAGACGCACAAACGTGTGATCATTGCCCTTCACCTCAAGGGCTATCCACACCAACCATTTGCACGAAAACCAACCACTCCAGAGAAGCCGTGGAGCGCTACATCCGTGACTTCGAATCCGTCAGGCTCTTATCAACCAAATTCGATGATCCCGAGGTCATCTCCCGTATCATCCGTCTCGCTCCCTCAGTCGTCAAGCAGTACCTCGACCTGGTACCGCTTGACTCCTGAGAGACGAGATCGTAAACTATAAACCCACCGACACCTGGTATCAGGTGATACTATTTG
>CAVPBI010000005.1:0-30214 GCA_963701735.1 uncultured Ignavibacteria bacterium
GATCGAAGAGCGAGGCGAAGAGCGACGTGAAATACGTGGCAAAGTTGAGCAGGCCAAAGTCGCATACGCCAAGGAGGCGGGCAAGATAGTTCAGTCTGATCAGTCCGAGCACGAAGCCGACGCCGCGGCCGAACACAAGGGCTGCGGCATCGAGAGTGATCTTTCTTGTCTGGGATGCCATGCGATCTCTTGGTGCCGCTCAGCGTTTCCGGCCTGCGACCGTGCTGACCGCGTCCCGGATGAAGTTCCGGACATCCCGCTCGCGCCGGAGAATGCCGCCGATCGGCAGCGGAACGGAGTTCCAGAGGCGATGCCTGGTGGTGAACGCGACAATCGCGCTGGCGATCGCGTATGCCGCCGCGGCACCGACCGCCCCGAACAGGGGGATCAGGAGGAGATAGCCGGCGAGCGAAAACAGCAGCATCTGCAACCCGAGTCTGAACACCGCCCGCGCATTGCCGAGGCCCATCAGGATGCTTGATCCCACAGCGTAGAGCGGAACCACGATGCCGAGCAGCGAGAACACCCGGAGCACCGGGACCGCATCCTGATATCGGCCGCCGTAGAGAATGTCCATCAACAGGCCCGGTGCCAGCAGGAATACCAGCGCCACGGGAATGACCGCGATCGTGGTGAATGCGACAGCCTTCTCTGCCAGAGCCTGGAGGGCGTGTTCCTCGCCCCGGGACGACAGCCGGGAGGTGGCGGGGAGCACGAACATCTGCACGACCTGAGGGATCATGTCGAACACGCGGGTGAACACTTTCGCGGCACTGTACACCGCGACGGCCACCGGGCCGGCAAACGCCGAGAGGAACAGCGTATCCGCCTTCGTGGTGAACAGGTAGCTTACAACGCCCCCCATCGCGTATGTTCCATAGTCCAGGACCTTGCGAATGTCCGCACCGGTCGGGAGTGTCATCGCGGGCAGTTCACGCCGGGCGACGACCACCCCGACGGCGGAGGAAGCCGACAGCGAGATGATGGCAATCATCACAAGGTCCATCGCCGAATCGAACATATGCAGCCGCGAATAGACCCACACGAGCAGGGGAGCGCCGAGGAAATGCATGGCATCCACCCAGAACGCCGCCGTGAGGCGGAACCGCGCCTGCAGCAGGGCGAGCACGAAATTGCGCAGCAGGGAGGCGGCGACGAGTGCGGGCAGGTAGGGCAGGAGGTCGGCCAGCATCGACGACTGCAGGAGTGCCCCCACAGGTTCCCGCACAAGTGCCAGCACGAGAGAGGTCACCGCAAGGAACACCGCGTGGACAATGAACGCAGCGCCCATGACGCTCTTCTTCGCTCCCCCTTCCTCCGAGGCGAACTTCAGCAGCGGTTGCAGCGCGATGGCCGTGGCCAGCCCGGTCAGGATGAGAAAGATTTCCTGCAGCAGGACGTAGTTGCCGAATTCCTCTTCCGGAAGGACGCGAATCACCAGCAGGACGAAGCCGAGGCCGTACACCACCGGCAGGGCCTTTCCCGCAAGCCCCCAGATCCCGGTGCGGAGATGCTTTCGGAATTCCATCAGCATCCGCTCCGCGTCAGAAGATACCG
This sequence comes from uncultured Ignavibacteria bacterium, assembly GCA_963701735.1. Lineage (GTDB taxonomy): Bacteria > Bacteroidota > Ignavibacteria > UBA10030 > UBA6906 > CAWABB01. The sequence goes on from CAVPBI010000005.1 coordinate 1,558, forward strand.
GCCGGCTGCGGCGGCGTTCGACAGGATGTTCAACCAGGGAAAGGTCAGCCAGTGATACCAGCGCGCATGGCGGGCCATGAAACGGAAGTTGCTCAGGAATTTCCTGCGCATCTTGTAGGCCGACAGATGTCCCCCGCTGCTGACGGAGATCTTGTGCCAGACGTGCGCGAGCGGCTCGTACTGGATCGCATATCCCGCGGCGCGAATTCTCCAGGACCAGTCGGCGTCCTCCGTGTACATGCGGAAAGCCTCGTCAAGCATCCCGCAGCGTTGAATGACCTCCCGCGGGACCAGCACACAGCACCCCGTAGCGTATCCGGTCTCACCCCCGGCATCGTGCTGGCCGCTGTCGATGTCGCGGAGTCCAACATGCCGGAGCGTCCCCGACCAGAACGATACTTCCCCCCCCGCATACCAGAGCCGCTGCGGGTCGCTGTGGTAATAAATCTTGGGTGCGACCATGCCGCAGCGCGGCGTGGAGCGGGCGCGCGTAACCAGGGGTTCCAGGAACCCCGCCTCAACTTCAGTGTCGTTGTTCAGCAAGAGTACCATATCCGCGCCGTGGTCGAGCGCGTGCCGGATGCCGGCGTTGTTCCCGCCCGAAAACAGCCGATTCTCCGGGAGGGCCAGGACCTCCACGGCGGGATACGCACGACGCACAGCCTCCGCGGTGCCATCCGTCGAGGCATTGTCCACGAGGAGCAGGTGGTGCTGCGGATAGGTGATGCGCGACAGCGAGGCGAGGCATTCGAGCGTAACAGCCTGCTGGTTCCAGCTCAGGACGATGATGGTGACGCGGGGCTGGTCTGGCATGCGGGAAGATACGAGGATTTGTCGACCCGAACAATCCGGGCGTCGAAAGCCCTAGGTTCCGGTGAGCTCTTCGATGGCATCGGTCATACGCTTCCAGCCGTATGCCTGCTTGGCCGTCCGCACGCCCGCGGACAGCAGCTTGGCGAGGTTACGGCCGTAGAACTGGCTGATCGCGTCGGCCAGAGCAGCGGGGTCGCCGGGAGCGACCACCAGACCGGTCTCCCCCGCCTTCACGACCTCACCCAGCCCACCGACGCTGGTCGCGATCACGGGTCGGTCAAAGTTGAAAGCGATCTGTGCGATTCCGCTTTGCGTCCCGGAGAGGTACGGGAGCACCACCGCGTCGGCTGCGGAAAAGTATGCATGTACCAGTTCGTTCGGGACATACTCCGGCACAAGACGAACCCGGGAGTCCAGCCCGCGCGAAGCGATGAGCTCCCTGTACGGTCCGGCATCCTCGTAGAATTCCCCGACCACGAGGAGCTGGATGCCGAGCGACTCCGGGAGCAGAGCCATGGCCTCGAGGAGTGTGCGAAGGCCCTTGTACTTCCGGACGTAGCCGAAGAACAGCAGAACGCGGTCTGCCGTGATCCCGAGCTGCTTGCGCGCGACGTCCCGGTCGAGCGTTTCGCCGAACATGGAGTAGACCGGATGCGGAACGGTGCGATAGCGTGCGCCCGGCTGAAATTGGTTGAGCTCCCGTTCGACGGTCTCCGAGAGAACGATCAGCGAGCTGGCAGAGCGGATCATGGCGCGCGTCAGCGCCGCGTCGAACGGGTGTCGCTCGTGCGGGAGAAGGTTGTGGCAGATAAGAATGACCTGTGCGTGCGTCCCCCGCGTCGCCACGCGGGCAATCGTGCTGAAGCACGGTGCGAAGAACGGCATCCAGTAGTGAAAAATGAACAGGTCGGCGTTCCGGCGCCGGAGCTGGCGCCCGACGCGGACCCAGTTCAGGGGGTTGATCGAATCGATGAGCTGGGGTGCGGGAGCGGCCTGCAGCGGAGCGCTGAGGTCGTCCTGGGTTGTGCCCGGAAAGAGGAGGGCAGGGTACTGCCGGCTGAACGTGACCGTCTCGACCTGATGGTGCTTGCCAAGTTCCTTCGCGAGCGTCGCGTTGAAGTGCGCGATGCCACCGCGGAGCGGATACGCAGGGCCGACGATGACGACATGCATGGTGTCCTCGCCCGGTCAGTTGCGCGGTGACAGGCGCACGAGAATTGTCGCCGCATCCCTGTTGTTGGGCGCCAGTGTGAGCGCGGTTCGCAGCGAGGTCAGGGCTCCCGCCGTGTCGCCCACCGCCTCCTGCTGCTCGCCGAGCAGGGTCCAGGGAGCGGAGTATTCCGGATTGAACCGCACCGCCTCCCGGAAGCGCAGCGCCGAAGCCGCGTGATCCCCGCGGTCGCGCGCGAGCACGCCGAGCATGATCTGGCTCTCGACCATCGCGGGATTGATATCGATCGCTTTCCTGTACCACTCCTCGGCCGCCTGGGAATTCCCCAGCGACCGGTACGCGTTGCCGATCTCCTGCGGCAGCATCGCGAAATCTTTCGGCGCTGTCCTGAGGGCCTTCGCAAAATTCCGGATCGCATCAGACGGCGTGCGCCGCAGGTTCATGCCGACGTAGAAATCGTTGATGAACTCGGCGCTTGACGACGTGTCTTCCGGCACCAGGGGGTTGACCAGCGACTCCTCGCTTCGGCGGTACGCGACGTTCAGGCTTGCCACGTCCCCGTCCAGATGGAAGAAGCGGGGAGCGTAGTGCCGCCGGAACCCGGATCGCGTGAAGAGCGCGCGCTCAGCGAAGGCGCTTGGCTTCACGCCTGTCGAGAAGAAAATCCACTCCGGTTTCCTGGAGAGCACGTAGCTCGTGTTGTACTTCCGCTCTTTCCATCCGCTCTGGATCCCCTGGAGATACTCGGGATGATGGGCGATGGTGGAATCCGTCAGGCCCAGCATGTCGACCAGCGTCACCCCTCCGTAGTACCCGAGGGCTCCAATGGTCGTGGCCGCCACGACCGTGGAGGAGTCGGAGTGTGCCGCAAGCCATCGTCCGGTCAACGTCATCTTGTCCACCAGGCCGATCTCCATGGTCCATTTCTCCCGCACGTACGCGTACGGCTGGCTGAAGGTGATGTAGGCGAGCAGTACCCCGGCGGCGACCGGAAGCCACTGGCCTGCCGCCTGGCTGCGGCTCAGCATGGCCGCCAAGCCCACGAGCGTCTCCTGGACAAAGAGATAGAAGAACGGCAGCACGGGGACAAAGAATCGGAAGGCGTGGAGGACATCGCCGCCCACGGACACGACATAGGCGGAATAGCCGAGCGACAGCAGAAGGAGGTAGAGAACCTCCGGCGTGCGCCGCTTCCACAGCAGGAACGCGACGGGGACCGCCAGAAGGGCGCCCTCGAGCATGTAGGTGCGCAGGAACAGGAGCAGGTACTCCCACCCTGCGGTCAGGTACTCAATGGAGAATCCGGCCTTGGCGTAGTAGGTGTTCGGGAACAGGTGTCCATAATACATGAGGCGCCACCCCATGAACAGGACGAATGGCACCGCGTAGAACCCGAAAAGCCGCCCTGCCTGCGGAAGCATCTCGCGTATGGTCTGCTTGCGCGCCAGCCTCTCGAGCGCGAAAAACAAAACTGTAAGGCCGAACAGAAGCGTCCCTTCCGGGCGCGTCAGCGAGACCAGAAGAAACAGGATCGGCGTCCAGAAGAACGTCGTGTCCCGTTCGTGCAGGAACGCGAGGGCGCTTCCGACCAGCAGTGCCGCAAAGAGCGGGGTTTCCATGCCGCTGACCGACCAGTAGGCGATCGCGGAGTTTGCGACCGTAAGCGCAACGGCAATCAGCGGGAGCAGCGGCGAGGTCATGGGGGGCCTGCTCACCCTGATGGAAAGGCGCCACAGGAGGAACAGCGCGACAAGGCCTGCGGCAATGCCGAGGATTCGCGCGCTGGATTCCAGATCGAGCCCGAAAACGCCGGGCACGGCAAGAAGGATGGTCCAGAGAAATGTCGTATAGCCCTCGACCCGCTCTCCAGGGTTCCAGACGAGCCCATGTCCGTCCACGAGATGCCTGACGTACCGGAACGTGATGAACGAGTCGTCCTGCACGAACCGGAAGTGGGCGCAATGGTACACCCAGGCCAGCCCGAGGGCAAGGAGGAGGGCCAGCGGCGCCCACGCCGGCAAGCGCAGAGCTGTGGGGCGATTCTCAGTTTTCTGTTTGCGTCGGGACATGTCGGCAATTGCTGATGTTCATAGGCCGGACTCCGGGGATGTGCGGTCCGGACGGCGTTGTCGTACACACCATGGCGGGGGACGTGCGGGGAGGATGGGGGAGCGGCGGGCTCCCCCCCTAGCGAATGAACTCTCGGATCGCGTATTCCTCGGAGCTGCGCTGCGATTTCGTAATCATCTCCCCGAGCAGACCGATTGAGATGAACTGAATACCCACGATGACCAGGAAAATCCCGGCGAGAAACAGTGGCCGGTTGCTCAGCGGCCTGCCCTGGAACCAGTCGACCACAAGCCAGATGCTGATGCCCAGTCCGATGAGCAGGGCGACCAGTCCCCAGAGACCAAACAGATGGAGCGGCCTGCGGAAGTACCGGGTCGTGAAGATCACCGTGAGAAGATCGAGGAAGCCCTTCCAGAACCGGCCGAACCCGAATTTGGTCTTCCCGAACCGGCGCGCGCGATGGCGCACGGGCAGCTCTCCGACCTTGAATCCCTCCCAGTGGGCAAGCACCGGGATGTACCTGTGCAGCTCACCATACACGTTGACAGCCTTGATCACGTCCCGCCGGTACGCTTTGAGGCCGCAGTTGAAATCGTGAATCCTGATTCCGGTCATCACGCGCACGACGAAGTTGAAGAGACGCGAGGGGATCGTCTTCGAGAGAGGATCCTTTCGGGATTTCTTCCACCCGGAGACAAGGTCGTAGCCGTCGTCCAGTTTCCGCTTCAGCGCGGGGATTTCTGCGGGATCGTCCTGCAGGTCGGCGTCCATCGTGATCACGATGTTGCCCGTAGCCTTTTCGAAGCCGACGGCGAGCGCTGCGGACTTTCCGTAGTTGCGGCGGAAGCGGACCACTTTGATGTGCCGGTCGACGCGCTTCAAGTCGCGGAGCACCTGGAACGATTTGTCCGTGCTGCCGTCATCCACGAACACGAGCTCATACCGCTGGCTCATCCGCCCGAGCGTCGCCTTCAACTGCTGATGGAGCTCGCGAAGCGACTCTTCTTCATTATGAAGAGGGATGACGACGCTGATGTCGGGCCACCGCTGCTGATTCTGCTGGCCTCCGTCACCCTGCCGCTGCGGCTGCTGGTTCTGCTGCTGTGGCTGGCGCGGTTGCCGTTGCTGTCGCTGCTGCGGTTGCCGGGGCTGTTGCTGCTGGCGTGGCTGTTGCTGGGCGCGCGCCTGCTGTGCGGGCTCTTGAGGAATCGGCTCTGATGCCGCTTCCTGCTGCGGAGTTTCGTCTTGGTTTTCGGTCTGGGTCATGCGAGGAGACTCGATATTCGTGTCAACCTAAACATTTACCCCTTGAAAATCAATGCGTTGCGGATTCCTGCCGGGTTGGTTATATTTTCTTCTTTAGGAGGCCTTTCTTGACACGCTCGACCCACCGTTGGCTCCTTATATTCGGCATTCCACTCCTGTTGATTGTCAGCGGAACCGTGGCCCTGAAGCTCATTCTCACCGGCGACCGGCTCCGGGGGATGATCCTCCCCCGGGTGGAGGCTGCCCTCGGAAGGCCCGTTTCCGTCGGTGACGTGTCCCTCTCCATTGTGCCTTCGCTGTCCATTCGGCTCGACAGCTTGAAGATCATGAACCCGCCCACGGGCCACTTCTCGGGGACCCCGCTGCTGCTCCTGGAGAGCGGCGTTGTGGACGTGCGCCTGATGCCGCTGCTCAAGGGCTCGGTCGAAGTCACGACACTGAGCCTCGAACGGCCGCGACTCTGGCTGGAAGTCGACAGCGCGGGCAATGCGAACTACTCGCTTGCAGAAGGCCGGAAGGAAGAGGCCGGCCGGCCCGATACCGCGGCGTCGGCGTTCAGCGGACGCATCTCCCTCCCTGACATACGCATCGTTGACGGGACGCTCGACTACGTGAACGTTTCATCGAGCTCGGCAATGGGTCTTGATGACCTGGATCTCTCGATGTCGGCGAACGTGCCCGAGGGAGGATCAGTGGTCGAGGCGAAGATATCGGGAACCGCCGGCGGTCTCCGATACGGACAGAAGAACGCGCCGCTGATCCGCAACCTCCCGGTGGGGCTGGAACAGACGATCGTGTACCACCGTACGGAAGATAGCGTTGCCCTCGGCAGCGGCACGATCACGCTGCGGCGCATGCAGCTCTCGACCTCGGGCTCCGTTGCGCGCGCCAGTGCAGATCAGTACTACAATCTGAAGATTTCGGGCGATCGCATCACCGTCGCCGAGTTGCTCTCGCTGGTCCCACCGGAATACATGAAGCAGGCCGCCGGCATGGATGCCTCGGGTGACGTGCAGGCGGCCATGCACATTCTGGGGACTGTCACGGACTCGACGCTCCCGGCGGTCACCGGCACCGTGCGGGTGAGTAAAGGAACGATCAAGTACGCGCAGCTTCCGAAGGCCATCAGCGACGTCGGGCTCAGCGCCTCCTTCGAGATGTCCGACGTGAGGGAGGAGTTCGTGATGGACCGGTTCAGCGCGCGCATGGGATCGAACCCCATCGACATGCGGCTGAAGGTGGTCGGGTTCGACGATCCATCCATTGCGCTGAACGCGAAGGGTTCGCTGAACCTCTCTGAACTTCCTCAATACTATCCGATCGAGCCGGGGACGAAGGTCTCCGGCATTCTCGCGGCCGACGTGGATCTCGCCGGGAAGGTTGCAGATCCCAAATCGATGCGCGCCTCGGGTACGATGACGCTGCGGGGCGTCACCGTGAAGACGGCCGCGGCCCCACGCCCGCTCGAGAATCTGGAGGGGACGCTGGTCTTCACGAACGAGCGTCTCGAGGGGCGGAAGTTCTCGATGATGCTCGGGAAGTCCGACCTGGCGCTCGATTTCAGGCTGGACAATTATCTCGCGATGGCGATGCCGGAAGCCTCAGCCGGGCGTCCCCGGCTCTCCGGGTCGCTTGTGTCCAGGCATCTCTACGCCGCCGATATGACCGAAAAACCCGCGCCGGAGCAGCAGGGTGGTAGCCCCGCGCCGCGCGCAGCGTCGAAGCCCGGTAGCCTCCCTGATCTGGATGCCGATCTCTCGGCACGCATCGGCGTCCTGACCATGGAGCAGATGGAGCTGAAAGACGTGAACGCCTCGGTCGAATTGCGGGGCGGGACACTGACGCTCCGGAACTTCGTCGCGAAGGCTTTCAACGGGGATATCACGACACGAGGCACGATACGCATGACCGACCCGGCGAAGCCGGAATTCGATCTCTCGATGGATGTGTCCCGCATGGACGCCAACAGCCTGCTCAGCACGTTTACGAGCTTCTCGGACCGGCTCTTCGGCGCCCTCAGCATGAAGGCTTCGATGAGTGGCGCGCTCAACGACACGATGGGCCTCGTACCGTCCACCGTCAACGGCTCGGGGACAGTTTCGATTCAGTCGGGGAAGCTTGCAGGCGTCAAGATCAACGCAGCGATTTCGGACCTGCTCCGCCTGCCGGATCTCAAAGAGATCACATTCAAGGACTGGTCGAACAGCTTCACGGTGGTTGCTGGCCGGCTGCACTTGAAGGATCTGACGATTGCCTCGGGTGACGCCGACTACACGATCAACGGTTCGCAGGGGCTGGACGGGAGCCTCGACTACGGCATGACGGTGCTGCTTTCAGGTCCCATGTCGTCCAAGGTTTCGCTTCCGGGTCTTGCGGGCGAAGCGGTCCAGGTGCTGAAAAACCCCGATGGGCGTCTCCCGTTGAACCTGAAGGTGACGGGGACCACCACGTCGCCGAAGGTTTCACTCGACACAGCCGAGCTCGAACGCCGTTTGCAGGACAAGGCAAAGGAGAAAGTGGCGGGAGAGGCCAAGAAGCTCCAGGGCACCATTGAGAAGAAGGCGGGCGACCTGCTCAAAGATCTCTTCAAGAAGAAGAAGTGACGACGATCTCCGCTCGCACGCCCGCTCCACGGCTGAAGAAGTCGCTCGGGCAGCACTTCCTGCACGATGACCGCGTCGCAAGGAAGATCGTTGCCGCCGCGGATCTCCACCCGGGGGATCCCGTCCTCGAAATTGGGCCTGGAGGCGGGGCGCTGACGAGGCACCTCGTCGACGCGGCCGGACGCGTGACGGTGGTCGAGCTGGATGGACGCGTGCTCGAGGGACTCCGTGCCGGCTTCGGCGACCGCGTCGAGATTGTCCATGGCGACATTCTGAAGACCGATCTCACCGCCCTTGCGGACCGCTTGGACGTCGGGCGCTGGCGCGTGATCGGCAATCTTCCGTACTACATTACCACCCCCATTCTCTTCCATCTCCTCGACCACCGTGATCGGATTCAGGATGCGGTCATCATGATGCAGCGCGAGGTCGCCGCGCGCCTTGTTGCCCGACCGGGGACAAAAGACTACGGAATTCTCACGGTCGAGTGCAGCCTTCACGCCGATCTGGATGTCCTGTTTGCGGTTCAGCCCGGAGCGTTTGTTCCTCCCCCTGGCGTCGTTTCCTCCATGGTGCGCGTGAGGATGCTGACCGAACCGCGCTTCCCCGTCACCGATGAAGCGTATTTCCGCCGGCTCGTGCGCGGGACGTTTGGCAAGCGGCGGAAAACACTGCGAAACACGCTGAAGATGCTTCTGGATGCCGACCCCCCCGACAAGCCGGCGGGCATCGACCTTTCGCGCCGTCCGGAAGAGCTGTCCCTTGAGGAGTTCACCTGTCTGAGCAATGCGCTTCGCAACGACCGCCGGGAGGTCCGATGAACCTCCGGCGTTTCACGTCGTCCATGCACACAACCGACGTACTCCTGATCGCCTGGGCGGTGTTTCTGTCCGCGGTCAACATCGTGTTCTCCGGGCGCATTCCGTACTGGCGGGTCTTCCTCGTGCTGAACACGGCCAGCGTCATCTTCATCGTCGCGGTCGCGGCCCTGAGGGCACGGACCACATCACGAGTCATTCGCGTCATCCACGACTGGTACATCGCGCCCGCCGTCTTCCTCACATTCAAGCAGCTGTACTATCTGATCAAGCCGATCCATCTGGGGGCGGACTACGACGACTGGCTGATTCTGGCGGACCGCTGGCTGTTCGGGGTGGACCCCACGGTCTGGCTGTACCGGTTTGCCCATCCCGTGCTCACCGAAGTGTTGATGATCGCCTACACGCTGTTCTATCTGCTCTTCCTGCTCATCGGGTACGAATTCTACCGGCGTGGCGAGCGGGCGGCGTTCCACCTGTTCATGTTCACGTGCGTCTACGGATTTCTTCTGTCGTATCTCGGCTACTTCACGCTGCCCGCGATCGGTCCGCGGTTCACGCTCCACGATTTCGCCGCGCTTGATCGCGAGCTGCCTGGCCTCTGGTTGACCCCCCACCTTCGGTGGTTCGTCAATGCGGGAGAGTCGATTCCGACAGGGGTTCCGAACGATGTCGCGATGTCGCTCACGCAGCGTGACGTCTTCCCCAGCGGCCACACCATGATGACACTGGTGCTCATCTACTATGCGTGGCATTACCGGGAGCGTGTGCGCTGGTTTGTCACCGTCACGGGCGTGCTGCTGATTCTTGCCACCGTGTACCAGCGGTACCATTATGTGGTGGATCTCCTTGCCGGTGCCCTGTTCATGGTCTTCTGCGTGTGGAGTGCACCCCGTCTGAACCGGTGGATTGTAACCCGCCTGCAGACACTCGAGCGCTCGCTTTACCAGCTCCCCGACGCTTGACTCCCTGCCGGGAGAATCGTATCCTTCAACAGTTGAACAATCGATCAATTGAAGGATATCGATGGATTCCCGCACGTCGCTGCCCGACATCACCGACCGTGCCGGCGTGAACGCCGCCCGCCGCGCCATCCATGACGACCGTACGCTCCGGGGCCTCAGCGAGACCTTTAAGGTCCTCGGCGACCAGACGAGGCTGAAGATCTGCCTTGCGCTCGCGCGCCGGGAGCTGTGCGTGGGCGATATCGCAGCCCTCCTTTCCCTGACAGAATCCGCCGTGTCGCACCAGTTGCGCCTGCTGAAGACCATGCGCCTGGTGACCTACCGGCGGGACGGGAAGCAGACCTACTACATGCTGGACGACGAGCACATCGAAGGACTGATCCGGCTTGGCGTCCGGCATGTCAACGAGCCATAATCCGCGACGATGGCTGACCGGCAGAAATACGTTGTTGGGGGAGTGTGCTGTTCCACCGAGGAGGGAGTCCTGCGGCGTTCGCTGGGCGGAGTCCTCGGGTCGTCGGCGTACGACTTCAGCCTGCTGACCGGCGAACTCAGCGTCGATGCGGCAGTGGAGGAAGCTACGGTGATCCGGCTCGTCCGCCGTGCGGGCTTCCAGGCGCGGGCGAAGCGCACGCCTGCGCAGCGGACCACCTTCCTTCAGCGTCACGAAGCGGGGATATTCACGGGCATTGCCCTGCTCCTCACGGTCGCCGGTGCGGTCATGGAGTACTCGGGTGCGCCGCATCTTCTCACGCGCGGCACGCTGCTCGCGGCCATCGTCCTTGGCGGCTGGCGGGTTGCCCTGAAGGCGGTCAAAGCGCTGAGGCTCGGGACGCTCGACATGAATGTCCTCATGGTTGCGGCTGTGATTGGGGCCATCATCCTCGGAGAATGGACGGAAGCGGCCCTCGTGATCGTCCTCTTCGCCGTGTCGCTCATGCTGGAGACGTACAGCACAGCGCGCGCACGGCGGGCGGTGGAGGAGCTCGTCGACCTCACTCCCCAGCACGCCCGCGTCCTTCGCAACGGGGCAGAAGTCTCCCTCGCCGCGAATGAGATACGGCCAGGCGAGATGATCCTCGTCCATCCAGGCGAGCGCATCCCGCTGGACGGCGTCATCCGGGAGGGTAGCGGGACCGTCAACCAGGCGCCGATCACCGGCGAGCCGGACGACGTCGTCAAGAATCCCGGCGACACGGTCTTCAGCGGATCGGTGAACGGGCGGACCGTATTCCGTATCAGTGTCACGCGCGAATACGAAGATTCGACGCTCGCGCGCATGGTGCACCTGATCGAGGAAGCGCACCAGAAGCGCGCATCCACGCAGCGCTTTGTGGATCGGTTTGCCGCCATCTACACGCCGGTGGTGTTTGCTGGCGCGGTACTCGTCGCGACAATTCCATCGATCGTCTTCGGTGCGCCGTTGTCCGAGTGGTTCTACCGCGCGCTGGTGATGCTGGTCATCGCATGCCCGTGCGCGCTGGTCATCTCGCTCCCCGTGACAATCGTGAGCGCGCTTGCGGCGGCGGCGCGGCGCGGGATTCTCATCAAGGGAGGGTCGCACCTTGAGACGCTGAGCGCAACGCAGGTCATGGCGTTCGACAAGACGGGAACGCTGACACTCGGCGAGCCACGCATCACGTCGGTGAGGCCTCTTGACGGCATGCAACCCAAGGACGTGCTTCCGCTTCTCGCGGCCATCGAGCACAGGTCGGAACATCACCTGGGTCAGGCCGTGCTTGCCGAAGCCGCGCGCACCGGTGTGAGCTACGATCATGTCGTCGTGGAGCACTTTGAAGTGCTCCCGGGCAGAGGCGTGCACGCCGAGATCAACGGGACGACATATCTGCTCGGCAACCGGGAGCTGATGCAGAGCGTTGGCGCGTGGACCGCGGAGGTCGAAGCGCTTGCAGCGTCCGTGCACGCTGACGGGTCGACCGTCATGGTGCTTGCGGCAGGCGGCCGGCCGGTGTGCGTTGCTGGCGCACGCGACACGATGCGCTCGCATGCGCGACACGCGATCGAGGGGCTGCGGCGGGAGGGGATCGCGCAGACGGTGCTGCTCTCAGGGGACGACATTCTCGCCGCCCGGAGGCTTGCGGAGGATCTGGGGATGGATGCCACCCACGGTGGGCTCATGCCCGAAGAGAAGGTGGGCGCCGTGGAAGCGCTGAAAGCTACGCATGGTGTCGTGGCGATGGTGGGGGACGGATTGAACGACGCCCCGGCGCTGTCTGCCGCCTCGGTCGGCATCGCGATGGGAGTGGCGGGCTCCGATGCCACTCTCGAGACCGCCGATGTGGTGCTGATGTCCGATGACATCGCCCGGCTCCCCGCACTGGTCTCCCTCAGCCGGAGGACGATGCGGGTGGTGAGGCAGAACATCGCGATTGCGCTCGGCCTGAAGGCGGTATTCCTGGCGCTGGCCCTGACCGGCCATGCCACGCTCTGGATGGCGATTCTGGCCGACGACGGGGCAGCCCTGGCTGTTATCCTGAACGGATTGAGGATTCTGGGGCATTTCCGGCAGGAAGCTCCACACGCGCATTGACATTCGGCTCCGGATTGCTTATATTATTAACCTATTGGTTTGCATTGAGTTACACCCCCCTGAAGGACATTGACGATGTACGCTGTTGTCGAGATCGCCGGGCGCCAGTATAAGGTCGCCGCCAATGATCGGGTAAACATCCCCCTGAACGGGGAGCAGCCCGGAACGAAGCTCACGTTCGAACGCGTTCTGCTTGTCGGCGACGACAAGAAGGTCACGGTCGGCAGCCCCACCGTGAAAGGCGCGCGCGTGCAGGCGACGATTCTCGAGCACGGGCGTGAAGACAAGATCATCGTTTTCAAGAAGAAGAAGCGGAAGGGCTATCGCGTCACGCGAGGCCACCGCCAGGGATACACACGGGTTGAGATCAACGGTATCGCAGTCTGAGGAGTTGAGCCATGGCGCATAAGAAAGGTGTCGGAAGTTCCCGCAACGGTCGCGATAGCAATGCCCAGCGGCTCGGCGTGAAGCGGTTCGGCGGCGAGTTTGTTTCCGCCGGCAGCATTCTGGTTCGCCAGCGCGGCACGCGGTTTCAGCCGGGTGTGAACGTAGGCATCGGCGGCGATGACACGCTCTTCGCCAAGACCGAGGGCGTCGTCCAGTTCAAGAAGTACGCGAAAGCCCGGAAGGTCGTCAGCATCCTTCCGAAGGCGTAGTCCCGCGCCGCCCGGATTCTGGCGGCGCGTTGTTCCTTTCATCCCAACGGAGCAGGCGGTCGAAGGACCGGAGCCGCGCTGCACGTCCACCCCGCCTCTCCTCCGCGCATTCCCACCACCAGCCGGAGTTCAACCATGAAGATCACAGTCATCGGCGCTGGCAATGTCGGTGCCACAACCGCCCAACGCATCGTCGACAAGGAGCTCGCCAACGAAGTTGTCCTGGTGGACGTCCTTGAAGGCATCCCCCAGGGAAAAGCGCTGGACATGTACGAGGCTACGCCGGTGGAGATGACCGACGCCCGCGTGATTGGGTCGAACGGCTACGTTGAAACCGCGGGTTCCGACATCGTCGTCCTCACGGCCGGCATTCCGCGCAAGCCCGGCATGAGCCGTGACGACCTGATGAACACGAACAGCGGGATCATGAAGGCGTGCACCGAATCGGTGGTGAAGCATTCGCCCGGCGCGATCCTCGTCACCGTGGCGAACCCGCTGGACGTCATGACCTACGTCGCGATGAAGGTGAGCGGCTTCGACCGGACGCGCGTCATCGGCATGGCGGGCGTGCTCGACACAGCCCGGTTCCGCACGTTCATCGCGATGGAACTGAAGGTGTCGGTGGAAGACGTCACCGCGTTTGTGCTCGGCGGCCACGGGGATTCGATGGTCCCGCTGCCGCGCTACTCGACGGTGGCCGGCATCCCCATCACGGAGCTGTTGAGCCCCGAGACCATCGAGCGCCTGGTGAAGCGGACGCGCGACGGCGGCATCGAAATCGTGAACTTCCTGAAGACGGGAAGTGCGTACTACGCGCCGTCCTCTGCGACCGTCGCCATGGTAGAGTCGATCGTGAAGGACAAGAAGCGGATCCTGCCGTGTGCGGTGTATCTGAAAGGCGAATACGGCATCAACGATACAGTGGTCGGCGTGCCCGTGAAGCTGGGCGCCAAAGGTGTGGAGGAAATCGTCCAGATCAAGCTGAATGCTGACGAGCAGGCAGCGTTGAACAAGTCGGCGAACGATGTGAAGCAGTCAATCACAAAGCTGGTGCTCTGACCGCGTCCTCTGCAGTCTGACGAGAGCAGCCGTCGCCGCCCCCACCGGGGGCGTGTGGCGCGCTGCTCTCGCCGTTTTCCGGGGCGCGCTCGCCGTACTGAGCGGCCTCCTGACCCTCCTGCCCGCCGGGCGACGATCGATCCGCGAGTCAGCGGCTGAGCACGAGCCGGAGCTTCACTTCCATCCCCCCGCGGGTGCGGCGGAACTCTACCCGGTCCAGCAGTGTCCGCATCAGGAAGATTCCGCGCCCGGTCTCCTTCAGGAGATTCTCCTCCTTCAGCGGGTTGGCCACCTTGTCCGGCTTGAATCCCCTGCCCTGGTCAGTCACCGTGAACAGCAAGCCGTCCTCCTGCGCCTCGCACACCACGTGGACCAACTTCTCTTCGTTCGACCTGTTGCCATGCAGGATCGCGTTGTTCACCGCCTCCGTGAGCGCGATCATGAGCTTGTGCTCCTGGATCTCGTCGAAGTGCACAACGCGGCCGATCTTCTTCAGAAACCCTTCAACCTTGACGATGTTCTTGGGCTTGCTGCTGAGGGTGAGACGGAACACTTTCTGTTGTGAGGCCACGAGGAACTCCCTCAGAGATTCACGGAAACGTTCATGACGATTGTCGGGAACGAACGGGCGGAACCGTCGGGCTGGGCGCGGCGCTCATACCAGCCACGGAGGAGGAGTCGGCTGGCAGGACCAATGGCCCACTGGATGATGCACGTCGGACCGATGCTGTGCAACGTTGCAGCGCGGCGCTTCCCGCCGTTCACGTAGTCGTATCGCGACTGGCTGAACGACCGGATACCGGCCGCAAGCAGGGTGCCGGGCGATGGGCTAAAGCGGAGCTGGGCAGCGAGCGTTCGGTCGACAAACGAATTCTCGGTCCGTTCCTGGAAGTCGTCCCAGTTGAGCCTGCCACGTTCATATAGCTTGAAATAGGCGAAAAAATCAAGGCCGACGCGATGTGTCAGGTCGATGGACGTGGAATCCAGCCAGGCAAACTGCCGGTACGAAAAGCTTCGGGCAAGGCTTGCCTCTTCCTCGAAATCATACACCGTGTAGTTGGCGAGCACCTCGAACGTGTTGGCGCTGGAGATCCCGTCGGCCGGGCGATACGTCACGCGGGGCGCAAGCCGCAAAACCCGGTTGACGTTGTTGTTGGCACTCCGCTCCTCCAGCAGGTAGACCAGATGGCTGTAGGTTCCGTCCAGCAGGAGGTCGAGGTCCAGGAACCGGCTCAGCCGGTGGGTTGTCAGGACGGAGAGAGCGACCAGGAGCTCGTCGCGGTCCTCGACATTGAGCTGGCTTGGCGTGTCGTACCGGAGAATCGACCCCGTACCGCTGATGGAGATGCGGTCCGCCGACCAGAGGGGAACTCCGATAGAGCCGGTCAGGACGGAACGCTTTGAAATGTTGTCCTTCGACTGCTCCTGGCGGTTGCGCTCGTTCCAGAGAATGACCTGGTTGGACGTGGCGTCGGAGGGGAGAATGGCGCGGTGGTTCTCGTCGCGCTCGAAGTGCGAGAAGCGGAGCAGGGCGGAGGAGCGTCCATCGCGCGCGACATAACCCAGCTGTCCTTGCACCTGCAGGATGAACTCGTTGACCTCGGTATCGAACTGCGGCGTGGTGAACCCCATGGGCGAGCTGGTGCGGAGCGACTTCTCGAGATTGCGGGAGGCTACCGCCACCAGCAGGCCGGCGTTGAATCGCGGCGTGAACTGGTAGCTGATGACATTCGAGATGGTGAACTGATCGTCGAGCCGGCTCTCGAGAACCGTATCGCCGGAGGTATAGTACTCCCGCCGGGTGCGGAACACGCCGGCCTCCAGGCTGTCGTCCGCCTCGTCCGTGAACGACTTCGAAATCTTGGTGCGCAGGAAATGGCTCTCCAGCCGCCTGGGGTCAAGCCAGTCGGTGTGGTACTGCCCGACTCCTTCGATCCGGTAGCCGCTGAGGATGCTTCCCGGAAACCGGAGGAACAGCTGCGCGGATGGGCCGCGGTCCGCGACGCCGCCCTGCGCGTCCCACCGGTATCCGCCGAGCGGGGCGATGCTGAAGAAGGACGCCGGCGCGAACTCGAACCCTCCAAGCAGTGAGGTGAAGTTCGCGTCGCTCAGCCCGATACCCTTGTTGTCTGAGAAGACCAGCATATTCCATTCCGTCCGGACGGCGACTCTCTCCAGGATCGGTCGTGTGAGCGCGAGACCGATGGTGTGCTGGTTGCTTTCGAGCGTGCGCCGAAGCGTACCGGGGGCGGACGGGTCGACGAGGATGATATTGGAGAGATACTGCTGTCGGTAGAGCAGCGAGGTGCCCAGGACGGTGGTGTCGAGCCCGATACGTCCGAGCCAGTTGTAGGTGTTGAGGTTCCTGTCGAACAGCACCGAGACAGCGTTCCGGCCTTCCGACTCCTGGAGCGATAGCGGCGTGGCCTCCGGCACTCGCTGTCCTTCCTGGCCCCGCACGGTCGAGACCGACAGGAGGAGAAGGAGCCAGATCGGACAGCCTGCTCGCGCGATTCGCATGCTGGTGAATGCCGGCGGCACCGCCTAGATGAGCGGCGCCGTGTCCCCTCGCTCTGGGATGTGCACGCGCCGGAAGCCCGACTCCGACAGGCCGGCCTGCAGCTTCTCTGCCTGGTCGAGGTCGCCGTGGACAAGATAGATGTCCCTCAGTCGTGACGTGTCGAACCGGCGCACGTACGCCAGCAGGTCGTTCCGGTCGGCATGGCTGCTGAAGGAATTCAGCACCACAACCTCGGCCCTGAGCGCATGCGGTTCGCCGAAGATGTTGACCTCGGACTCCTTCATCACGATCTTCTTGCCGAGAGTGTTCTCGGCCTGGTAACCGACGATGATGACCATGTTCTTCGGGTCGGTTACGCTGTTCGCAAGGTGATGGACGACCCGGCCCGCCTCGCACATGCCCGAGGCGGCGATGACCAGGAATGGGCCGGGGCGGTCGTTGAGGGCCATGGATTCCTGACGCGTCTTGACGTATGTCAGCCGCTGAAACCCGAACGGATCGTTCTCCTCCGGCGCCTGCAGGATCTTCCTCGTTTCAGCGTCAAAGCATTCGGGGTGCTCCCTGAACACCCGGGTTACATTGACGGACAGCGGGCTGTCTACGAACATGGGGACCGACGGGAGCTGGCCGCTGGCGACAAGGCCGTGCAGGACATAGACGAGCTCCTGCGTCCTCCCCACGCTGAAGGCGGGAATCACCACCTTGGCCTTCCGGTCGAACGCCCTCCGCAGCGGGTCGAGGATCTGCTGTCCCATATCTTCGACGCGTGCGTGAAACCGGCCCCCGTACGTACACTCGCAGACGAGCGCGTCGGTGTTCTGCCCCTTTCCGATGAATACCGGGTCACGGAGAATCGGCAGGCCCGTCCGGCCCAGATCGCCCGTGAATGCCAGCCCGGCCTCGCGCGATCCGTCCTTCAGGCGGAGCGCGACCGACGCCGAACCGAGAATATGTCCGGCATCCTCGAAATGGCATGTCACCCCATCGGCCACCTCGAAGACCGTCGAGTAGTCGACCGACCGCATCAGAGGGATGGTGGCGCTTGCGTCCTCTTCCGTGTAGAGCGGTTCCACCGGCGGGAGTCCGCGCTTGTGATGCCGTTTGGTGATGAACTCCGCGTCCTTCTCCTGAATGTATGCGCTGTCCTTCAGCATCACCTCACACAGGCTCTTCGTCGCGTGCGTGCAATAGATGGTGCCGCGGAATCCCTGGCGCACGAGGGTGGGCAGGTTACCGCTGTGATCGATATGGGCGTGGGAGAGGACGACAGCATGGATGGCTGCGGGGTCGAAGGGGAATGTACTGTTGCGTTTCCTGGCCTCTTCTCTGCGGCCGTGGAAGGTGCCGCAATCGAGGAGGAGGGTCTGGTCCTTGACCCGAACCACATGCATCGACCCGGTGACGGTGCGGGCCGCACCCTGGAACTGGAGCATCATGCGGCGCACCGCTGGCTGGGAGAGTTCATGCGAGTGTTGATGTGTGCGGCAGCAAGGAGCCGGGGAGCTGTCTCCACGAAGTTCGGAAAGGGCCGAGACAAACTCAAGGGAACGTCAGTCCCTGATGCCCGCCGCGGATGGGTCTGTGTCATAGACGATGCAACCTGGCTGTGAGGGGTGATCCTGAATGTTGCTCGAGGCGGGCACATGCCGGAGCATCCAGAGGATGAGAATGTCCCCGCCGGCGGCGACAAGAAAGAGCGTTCCGAATCCCGCGAGCCACCCGTTTCCGGTCGTGAACGCAATCAACAATGGGAGCACGCCAAGTGCCAGGCCGGGCATGGCCGCTCCGAGGCGGTACTGGTTGGCCGGGAGCGGTTCCTTGAAGTGCGCGTACGGCGTCAACGTGGCGACGTTGAACCCGAAGCGGATGGACGAGAACGGCCGACGGCCTGCAAGCGCCCATGTCACGCCGTGCAGCACCTCATGGAGGACGATCCCGATGAGAGCGGCGGGGAGGAACGAGCCGAGCGCGAAGAACCGGGCAATGCCTTCCCAGAGCCTGTCAAGTCCCCACACGAGCGCATACGGGATCAGAGCGATGAGAATGACCGCGATTGCCACAGGGATCGCCAGCAGATTGATCCGTGAGAACGACATCACGACTTCCCGTCCGCCCGGCCCAGGGGCCGCCGTACCTGTCGCCTGGTCTGTCATGTGACTGTCCCTGATAGATGGTGGCATGAGGTGTGGTTCTTCCTGGGGTTCATACGGCTCCCGGGAGAGCCTCGTCCGCGGTTCCGCCGGGCTAGTGCTTGAGACCCTCTCCGTGTGCCAGGTCGTGCTCCTCGAGCGTCTCGAGGTGACTCAGGACCTTCACTGGGGCCGGCAATGCCTTGCTCAGGGCCTGCTCGATCTCGGTCGCATGGCGGTGAGCTGCTTCGAGTGTGGTTGCCGGAGGGAAGAGAAGGTGAAATTCCACCCAGGTAGTGCTCCCGCTCCTCCGCGCGCGCCTTTCGTGATAGCGGAGCGACCGTGCCGCGGTTTCGGCGTCGAGAACCTTTCGGACGGCCGCATCCAGCACCGGATCGCTTGCATCCATGAGGCCCGCCACAGACTGCCGCACGAGCTTGAAGCCCGTCCAGACGATGTTCGCGGCCACGATCAAGGCGATGATCGGGTCGAGGATGTACCAGCCGGTCAGCAGCGTCAGCAGGAGCCCGGCGACCACGCCAAAACTGGTCCAGGAATCGGTGAGGACGTGCTGTCCGTTTGCTACAAGGATCAGCGATCCTGTTTTGCGGCCGGTGCGAACGAGATACAGTCCCAGCACCAGGTTGACTACTGAGGCAAGCGCAATGATGCCCACCCCGGAATCGAGATTTCGCAGCGCCGGCTCTCCGAGGAGCATCGTGATGGCTTCGTACATGATATACGCCGCTGCCACAAGGATCAGGAATCCCTCGGCTCCCGCTGAAAAATACGTGACCTTGTCGTGTCCGTACGGGTGGCTCTCGTCGGCGGGGCGATGACTCAGCCAGACGCTGTAGGCCGCCATTCCGACGCCGAGGATGTGGACGACGGACTCGGCGGCGTCCGAGAGGATCGCGGACGAGCCCGTGAGTCCGTAGGCGACCCATTTTCCGGCAAGCATGCAGATTCCTGCAAGGAACGACAGGCGAATGGCGTTGCGGTCGCGTGCCTGTCGCTGCGCTGGCGTCATAGAGACGGTACTCATGTCACACACCCTCGTTGAGGAATTGGAGAACAGTGTCCGCCATCGCCGGATCGCAACGGAGCATGAGTGCCTGCGGGGTGGCAGTCATCCGCACGATTTTCATCTCCGTCAGTAGCACCGGCAGGACCTCGGGGAGGTTCCCGTCCGGGCCGAGAACGGCCAGCGTGGCAACCGGGAGCGGCGTCAAGTCCCGGGCAGTCCATCGGCGCGAAGAGGCCAACGACGTGAGCAATGAACGCGCCGTCCCGTACGATGCGTGGGGCGATGCGATGCGTGCCGCCAGCGACTGATCGGCGCCCGGCGCATGATCAGCTGCCAGCGTGTATCGGTCCTGCCATCGGTCCGCCGCAACCGGGTCGGCCGGCGGGATGCCGGCGGCAGTCAGCGCGCCGGCGGTCTCGCCCAGGAGATCGAGGATGGAATCGTAGCGGGTGCCGTCGGGCGGCATCGGGGATAGGAGGATGAACCGGTTCACCCGCCCGGGGTATTCGCGCGCGTAGCGAACCGCCACCGCCGCACCGAAGCCCCGCGCGATGACGACGACGCTTTCAGCCTTCGCAACATGCTCGCGCACCGCCTCAAGCTCGGCCACCAGAGCGCTCACCGTGTAATGCGCAAGACTCGCCTTCACCTGTGAGAGGCCGGACCCGCGGGGGTCGTACGAGATGACCTGCCGGGACGAGTCGAGGAACCGGAAGCAGTCGTGATACCCGATGCCCGACTCACCGGGCCCCCCCAGGAGCAGGACGGCCGGCGGGTTGCCACGGTCGGTTCCGGTTGTCCGATAGCAGATCGCGAACTCGCCGAGGTATGCGACTGATCCTCCGGAAACCGGAATCGATGGCGGACGTTCGGCCGCGGCGGTGGGGCTGAATCTGTTTGTCAGGAAGATCAGGAAGAGCGAAGCGAAGAACAGAATGAGGACGGCGGCCGTGCTGATCGTGGCGAAGAGGCGACGGGGTCGTTCCGGGGGCTGGTCGGACATGCAGGCAATATAGAGGAAAAACGGAACGGGCACAACGGCGGAAAGCAGTCGTGCCCGTCAGCCAGAGGCTGCATCAGGAGGGGGTAGGCGATTCAGGTCCGCCGCGACTTCAGCGTGTCGCGGTCTGAGGCAAACGTGACCATGAAGGTCGAGCCGCCGTCGGTGACGACGTCCAGCGTGCCGTGGAGCTGGTTGACCAGCATGTTCACGAGCTGGAGCCCGAGCGTCTTCGGGTTCTTGACATCGACCTCCGGGGGGAGGCCCACGCCGTTGTCGGTCACCGTGAGAGCGCAGCGCTCGCGCGAGATCTTCAGGAAACTGATGTGCAGATCGCCTGTGCGCCCGCCAGGGAATGCGTACTTCAACGCGTTCGACACGAGCTCGTTGATGATCAATCCGCACGGGATCGCGGTGTCGACGTCGAGCGGGATATCTTCTGCCTGGAGCTTCAGGCCCACGCCGCCGGCGCTGTACGAACGGAATAGATCGCGCGTGAGATTGCGGAGATACTCCGCAAACTGCACCTGCGCGAGGCTTTCTGACTGATAGAGCTTCTCGTGGATGAGCGCCATCGACCGGACGCGGTTCTGGCTCTCGCGGAGGAGCTCGCGCGTTTCTTTGCTCTCGATGCTGTTGGACTGAAGGTTCAGGAGGCTTGAGATCACCTGCAGGTTGTTCTTCACCCGGTGGTGGATCTCCTTGAGAAGCATCTCCTTCTCTTTCAGCGACGCGTGGATGGCATCTTCGTCCTGCTTCCGCTCGGTGAGGTCGTGTGACACGACGACTGCGTGGGTGACCTCGCCGCTTTCGCCACGGTACGGATTGTAGTTCACGGCGATGTAGCGATGACCCTTGGCCCCGAAGTCGAACCAGCGCTCATAATGGACGTCGCTTCCGGCGAAGCAGTGATCAAGGTACCCCTTGATGACCGTGGAAAATGTCTCCTGGCCCCAGATGTCGGTGACAGTCCGTCCGACGATCTGATCGCGCTCCTTTCCGTGCGCCTTGCAGTACGCGGTGTTCGCGGCCTCGTATACGTAGTGCCGGTTGATGAGGGTCATGAACTCGCTGGACGAGTTTGCGATAAACTCGTAACGCCGCAGCGTCTCCTCCGTCGAACGCCGGCCGGTGATGTCGCGGGAGACGACGATGACTTCCTGCAGCTCGCCGGTGAGCGGATGGCGCACGGGGTGGGCTGACGATTCGAACCAGACGTAGGCGCCGTCCTTCTTGCGGATCCGGTACATTGCGATGGCGGCCGACAGAAACGCCCCGCCTTCGGCGTCGGCGCGCCTGATGGCATCGGTGTCGTCCGGATGCAGGTATCCGTATGCCGACGTGCCGAGCAGTTCTTCAGGGCGGTAGCCCAGGAGCGTGCGGGATGCGGGAGACGCATAGAGGAAGACACCCTGCGGGCTATGGCGGGAAATCAGGTCGGTGGCGTTGTCCGCCATGAGGCGATAGCGCTCCTCGCTCTCCCGCATCGCTTCCCACGCCCATTTCTGCTTTGTGATATCATGGGAGGAGCCGCCGATCCGGTACACCTCTCCGGCGGCATTGAGGACCGGGTAGATCCGGCTCCAGACCCAGCGCGTACTGCCGTCCGGCCTGACGATGCGATATTCCAGACCGCGGTCTTCCTGCTTCCCCGCGAGCGCGGCGTTGTACACCTCAAGCACCTTCGGGCGGTCGTCGGGATGGACGGGTTGCACCCAGTGGTCCAGCGTAGCCGGGAGGTCACGATACGGCCGGCCCCAGATCTGTTCGTATGCCGGGCTGAGGTAGAGCGTTTCGCCCGATTTTGCATCCATCATCCAGAGGACTTCACCGGGATGATCGGCGAGCTGACGGTACTGCTCCTCGCGGTCCCGCAGACGCTTCTCGACCTGGTGTTTGTAGAGGCCGATCTCGATGGTGAACCTGAGCTCACGCTCGTCGAACGGCTTGAGGACGTAGCCGACCGGCTCGGTCAGCTTCGCACGCTCGACCGTCTTTTCGTCTCCATAGGCCGTGAGATAGACGACGGGGATATCCATGGACTTGCGGATCTGCTGGACGGCATCAATACCGTCGTACGTCCCTTCGAGGACGATATCGGCGACCATGATGTCGGGGCGCAATTCATGAGCGCGCTGAACGGCCTCTTCCGCCGAGGCGGCGATGGCCGGGACGGAATAGCCGAGCGCCGTGAGCCGGGCGCGAATATCCGCCGCGACGATGGCTTCGTCCTCGATCAGGAGGACGATCGGGGCCTGCCGTCGCAGTCCGGGGTGCTCACTGGGTATGCTCTTCAGCGTCTCCATATAGGGTCCTTTGTTACAGCGATCTCGGGCCACGCGCGGGAACGTGCCACCACACCAGGCACGCGCGCCGTGCTGCCAACAGTCGTGTTCGAAAGCATCGGAAAGCTCACCAGATCATCGAGTCTGCAGCTGGTCCGCGAGGGGGAGTCGCCTGACCATGCTGCGCTGGTGATGGAAAGCTGCGTCACATCGCTAAGAACGGTCGACAGCATCGTCGAAAAAACGGGAGGGGGATCAACAGGAAGCACGGTTCTGTAACTGCACAAATGTACTAAAGCACTTCAGCCAACGCAAGGAGAATCATCGCCCGAGGCTGCGCGTGTGCGCTACATCATACATCTGGAGAGGCTCGATAATTTTTGCGGATCGACATGACATGGGTGTATCACACGATGAATCATACAACCCAGAATGCATGCGGCTCAGAATCCGGTGATCCACGGCACACGCAAGCGTCAATCGGTGTCGCATCCTCCGCGCGAACGGGGTCCGGAAGATCGGATTTGAGTTTGGCACCGTGAGTGAGTAGATTCGACGCGAGAGGACAACGGGAACTTCACACATGTCATCGACCGGCAGATCATTTGTCATGATTGCTCTCATGGGCGGAGCAGGGCTCGTGGTGCTTGCGATCCTGAGCGCCTATGTTGAGCCCTGGATGCCGCTGTCCGGCCGGACTGAGCGGCCCGGGGTACAGGAAGTGCTGCGGGCGGGGGGCGATTCGGCGATGGTATCCGCCGATCTTCCCTCGGCTGCGGTGGTCGTGTATGGTCACACCATCATCGGGAAGGGCTACAACACAGTTCATCGTGACACGGCCGCAGGCGGACACGCCGAAATCAATGCGATCTCAGATGCCTTGCGAAACGTTGGGTTCGACCACTTCTGGAAACTGCGGAGGGATTCGCTGGCCATCGTGAGCATGTTCGAGCCGTGTCCGATGTGCCGCGGCGCCATCGTGCAGTACAACATTCGCCTGGTGAGGATCCTCAGGGCGAAGAATCCAATCACTCTCATGGGCGAGGATCTGGATCTGTACCGGTATTACTGGGACCGCGTGTTCACGGGCCCGGACGGACTCGTGGATTCCCTCCTCACGAGGTACCACTCAAGTGCACACTGACAAAGCCCGCCGGCGCCGATGAGGAAGACGCGCATCATGGAGTTCCTCTGCCATCATGCATTCCCTCCGCAGCCCTGCGCACCCATCGTGGCGCCGAGTCTGTCGCCTGCCGGAGCATCATGTTCAGCTGGCCCGCGTGGTGCTGGACATGACGCATATTATAGAGAAGCAACTCCCCGACGCTGAGGTCGAGCCAGTAGAAGCCACACCTCTGGCCGGCTCTTTCCGGGGTGAGAGCCGCTATGATGCGCCTGCACTTGCCCCGGGCGTGGTCAAGGTAGGCGAACAGTTCCTCTTTTGTGTATGGGCGTTCGGGCATGATTCCTGCCGGATCCATTTCGTCCAGCGTGAACGGGGAAGGTGGCGTAAACCCTGCGTCTGTGTCAGAGAGGTAGAGGTCGATGTAGAACAACGCGTGAAACCCGACGTACCAGAACTCCGGAGTTCGCGAACGATCAAACCACAGGTCGTCGGGGCATGCGCGCATGGCGTTCTCGAGCATGTCGATCGCCGCGCCGAACTGTCTCCAGATGATCTCTTTTGTGGCAGCATCCATCGTTCCTGATCCCATACTACGGTTTGAGAGTGAGCGGCGATATCGCGGTCAGCGCCGTGCGCGCGCCAGGAGGTCGACATAGGCCCGCGCCTGCAACTGCGAAGGAAGAATCCCGAGCGATGCGAGCAGGCGGTCCGCTTCATCGCGGCCTGATTGTGGAGACTCGTTCTCCGTGAGAACCACTTCCAGCTCGAGGAAGTCTCCAAGGTCCTCGACACGGTCAAGGTGTATCCGCGTCCTGCCTGCAAGAAAAAGCGTGCGGCGTTTCCTGACCCGCCCGACAACACCATAGGCGCGCGACAGCGCTTCACGCATCGCGGATGGCGTCGATGTCCGCGCAATAACGTAGAACGATTCCTTCGGCCCCGCGTCGTCCGGCCGCAGATAGAAAATAAGCTCGCCCTCCTGCGGGGACAGCTGCCTCAGCTTCAACCTTCCGTTCGGGCAGGCAAAGAAGGTGTCGTCCTGATCGATCTCGACAGGCCCCTGGTCGGCCAATGCGGCCGCTGCAGAGACGAGGGCTTCGACTCCGTCAATGTGCGCTTTGATCTCGATGTTGCGGGGCATGGGGGAAGGCGAGTGATTCAGGCCCGACCATCGGTCGGCCGTTGACGTGAACGGAACTGCTCAATGTAGCACCGCAAAGCCCGGGTGTCAAGCGATGGAATGCACCGCCCGGTGCGTTGAACTTGCGCTCGGAATGAGGTATGTTTCGCCCGCTGCACCGCCTTCTTCCCCGACGAGGAACTGATGAAAGCCGTCATGCTGCACGCCCGCGGGCGCAAGGTCGGCTTTTGTCGTTCCGGAGCCTGACGTGGTAACCGGCATCCGTCACCGACCATATCTCTTCGTTACGGCGGCAGTATCGCTGCTTGTCGTGGTGGTCCTGGGTGCGATCTTCAACGGAGAAGGGGCATTCTTCCAGTGGGAGACCCACCGGGACATGCTGCGTCAGATGTCGGTATTCGGCATACTGGCCTGCGGTGCGACGATTGTGATTGTGAGCGGCGGGATCGACCTTGCAGTGGGCAGCATCCTGGCGCTTTGCGCGGTGGTGTTTTCTATCCTCACGATCGGGATGGGGTGGGGAGCGGCACCGGCCGCCGTGGCCACGGCGTGTGCGGGCATGATCTGCGGCGCCTTGTCGGGAGGCCTGATCGCGCGGTTCACCATGCAGCCGTTCGTTGCGACGCTGGCGATGATGGTCTTCGCCCGGGGTGTGGCGAAGCTCATATCGGGCGGCGAGAAGATCTCCACGGCGGTGCAGGAACCCGACGGCACCTTCCGGTACGTCGATGTCCCGCAGGTGTTCGAGGCGCTGAACGCAAGGACCCTTGGCGACAACCTCGCGGTCGTCACCATCGTCATGATCTGCTGCCTTGCGGTCTGCTGGGCGCTGCTCTCGCACACCTCGGCCGGTCGTGCCCTGTACGCCATCGGTGGAAACGAAGAGGCGGCCAGGCTCTCCGGTATCCGCGTGAGACCCGTGAAAGTGCTCGCATACTCGCTCAGCGGGCTGCTCTGTGCCGTCGCCGGCATGTGCCAGGCGGCGCAGGAACAGCAGGGCGATCCGGAGACGGGCGCGACGTACGAGCTCACCGCGATCGCGATGGTGGTGATCGGAGGGACAAGCCTGCGCGGCGGAGAAGGGTCCATCGGGCGCACGGCGTTTGGCATCCTCACGATCGGGTATCTCGAGAAGATTCTCAGCATTAACGCGGTGGGGGAAGAGACGCGGTTGATGCTCACGGGGCTCGTGATTGTGATCGCCGTGCTTGCACAGCGCGCACGAGCCGGAACGTAGCAGGGCCACCCCCGCGCCGCACTCACACCAGCCGATGACAGCAGAAGGATCGCACGCCTTGCGAACGGCAACCTCCCTGAAGTCTTTCTTCGACATCTGCCGGATGGCCTCCATCGCTCTCTTCTTCGTTGCATGTCTCGCGGGGCAATCCTCCTCGCAGGTCCCCCGCTGGATCATCGGCATGAGCCAGTGCAATCTCGGCGAGCCGTGGCGCGTGCAGATGAACGCGGACGTCAAACAGGCGGCGAACACGCATCCAGAAATCCGGATGGTGTTCAAAGATGCGCAGAACGACGCGCTGCGGCAGAGTGCGCACATCGACGAGCTTGTGCGTGCGGGCGTGAACCTGATCATTGTGTCGCCGAAAGAGGCGGCCCCGCTCACGAGGCCCGTCCAGGAAGCCTACAAGAAGGGTATCCCCGTGATCGTCCTTGATCGACGGGTTCTCGGAGACCAGTACACGTGCTTCATCGGCGCCGACAACTGGAAGATCGGCCGCGCGGCGGGGCGGTGGATCGCTGCGACGCTGGGAGGAAAGGGGAATCTTGTGGAGCTGAAAGGGCTGATGACCTCCACGCCAGGGCAGGACCGCCACCGCGGATTCCGCGAAGGCATTGAGGGGTCGGAGCTAAAGGTGGTCTTCGAAGCGGACATGAAGTGGCTCGAACCGAATGCACGGAAAGAAATGGAGTCCGCGCTGACCCGGATCGGGAGAATTGACCTTGTCTATGCGCACAACGATCCCGGGGCCCACGGGGCGTGGGTGGCCGCGAAGGCCGCCGGGCGGGAGACATCGATCCTGTTTGTCGGCGTCGATGCACTTCCGCATGAGGGGCAGATGTACGTGCGCCAGGGGATTCTAGCCGCGTCGTTCGAATATCCGACGGGAGGCGCGGAGGCGATCAGGACCGCCCTTGACATCCTGAACGGGAACACAGTCCCGAAAGAGGTCGTACTCCCGTCGCGCGTCTACACGCTGAAGAATGTCGACTCCGGAGGCGAGCTGGTGCACTGATGGTGTGCGATGCCGCGGAGAAGGCAGCGCTCGGGCTCGGTGCGAACGGGAACATCAACGCCCGACCACGGAGCGGAACACTCCCCACCGAGCTTCCGACATCGCTCCGCCCTCAAACAACACAACGCCGTTTGCGCCCCCCTCGAGGCAGGCTTCGACTGCCCGGGCGAATTCCTTTTCGTCGAGGTGGAAGATCAGGATGCCGCTGTACAGCGGCGCTCGGCCTCGCAGAGATCTCACGCCTTTCTCCGTCTCCTCCCTGATCCATTCGGGGCCCTTCTTGTAGAGCGAGTGGTAGAGCATCGGCATTACAGCGTCGAGATTCCACGCCGGCCACTGTTGACGCACCATGTCCCAGCCGGGGAAGACCGCCGCGGTGATGGTCTTTCCGTGGGCCCGGGCGATCGGAATCAGCGTATCGTTGACCAGATGCGTGATCCGGTCGTACCGGAACTGCTTCCACACAGTGTTCGAGGTGGGATCCTCGAGCGTCATCGGGTCGATTCCCGTTTGCTGCTTGAAATCGTGACGGCAGGCGTCGCAGTAGCAGTAGTCGAACTCGGGATATTCACGATCCTGTGTGAGGCCGTACTTGGGCTGAAGAGCCTTGGGGAGGATCACGTCAGGATAGCGGATGTAGTCGAGATGGACCCCGTGAAGGTTTTCGTACCGGCACAACTCGGTGACGGTTGCGGCCAGAAATTCATGGACCCCCGCATGGGAAGGGCAGAGGAATTTGTAATAATCCACGTATGCCGGCTTCTCTGCGGCCGATTCACCCTTCCGGTTCACCGCAAACCACTCCGGGTGTTCCTTTCGTACGTTTTCGATGTTGCACGGCATCGACCACATCCAGCCGTGTACTTCGAGTCCTTCGGCCCTGGCGATGGGGAGGAGCTTTTCCAGCCACGCTTCTTCAACAGGAAGATGCTTGCTGTTGTAGTATGCCTGCTGAGCGTCGTAGATTTCCGGAAGGATAGCATCGATTCCCGACGTGCGCATGAGGGCAAACTGCCGTTTCATGTCATCGGGGGACGATGAGAGGTCTGTTGCGAGCCAGGCCCAGTGTTTGGGACCGAACTCCGGCGTGACAGCGCGAAACGGCACACGCGAGTGAAGCAGGGGCCGTGTGGCGAGCCCGAGGCCCGCGAGCCCGAGCGTGCGGAGAAATTCGCGCTTGTTCATTGAACCCCTTCCAGGCGAT
>CAVPBI010000006.1:0-16715 GCA_963701735.1 uncultured Ignavibacteria bacterium
TGTCCTGGCACTGGTCCCAATGGAGCACGGGAAGTTCCCCTGCGGGGCTCGCGAACGCGCCAGTCACCGGCGAAGGAATCAGGTCGTTCGTGGAGTAGCCGCTGTCGGGCGACGAGAATGCCGCGCCCACCTGCTCTACAAATCGTGCTGACACTCTGAATACCGACCACTGGATTCCCCGCGGAGGCGGTCGAGTCCACAAGAGTAGGGGCGATCAGTCCGTACTCATCGAGGCCGACGGCGGGAACCGAGGCGATGAAGTCCCACGCAGACTCCCTGTCCGCGACTCTCTCGCCAGACATCGTAGAAAGCGACGTGCAGCGAATCGCCGGGGAGTCATACGTACTTCTGTACCAGGTGACACGCACCTGGAGCCCCTGGTCTGCAGGGATATCCTTGATACTCGTAATGACCGGTGCTCTGTCCGCGACAAACCCGGCTCCCGAAACCGGGATCCCGGAGCTCCGTGAATCCGGAATCGTTGGTGACAAAAGTAGATGAGCCCGGTGTCCACGCCGGCGACTTGCGGCGTGTAGGTGATAGTAACGATGGCGCTGTCGTTTCCAAAGATCGACAGAGTGGTATCTGAAACACTGAACGAGGGATTGGAACTGCCGATCTGCGAGACGGCCAGCGTCCCGACGCCGAGGTTTCGAAACGTCAAGACTTGAGATGCGCTCATTCCGACGAGGATGTGGCCAAAGTTCGGGAGATGCGATACGGATGCGTGAGGGAGGGAATCCTGAGGCGCCTGGAACAGATCGAGGATCTCCTCGATCCGAAAGCGCGCGGCGGTAGAGCCGGATGTCATCGAGGATGCCTTTGAACGGGCGGTGCTCGGGGAGACCTTCCTCACCCGCGCCGATCCACAGGTCGTAGGCGTTGACATTGAACGAGGAATATGAGTCCGCGATGCTGTAGAGCGATTGTTCTGCTCCGTTGATGTACACGCGCATCGAGTGGTTCTTCCTATCCACAATCCCCGTGAAGAAGAGCCACTGTCGGGGAGTGTACGTGTTCGACCATGTTTCATGTTGCCCCTGGCCATCTCCTGCGCTCAGCAACTGGAAGTACGCGTTTCCAAAGTTGTCTTTCAGGTAGACTGCATACTCCCGGTTCGCGAAGTACCCTGTCCACCGAACCTCCTTTAACAAATACATCGAGGTAGTTGTCCGTCATGCCGTCAAGATAGGCCCAGAACGCAACTGTCAGCTGGTCTGTCGGATTGATGCTGGGGCTGTTGGGGACGACGATCTTGCTGCTCGTCCCCGTCGAACCAATAGGCGCCGTCGGGCTTGCCGGCTCGATCGGCGGCAGGCACAGCGCCCGATCACTATGCCGTCATTGCCATATAGGCTCGCATCTTCTGCCGAACCATTACAGGGCAGGTACAGGGCCAACGTCGAATCCTGGGCAAACGCTTCCGGGAACCCCACGGATACGGTGACAAGTGCAGCAAGTGCATACTTGTGCAAGGAGTTCATGGTTTCATCAAGAGTGAATGAACGGGAGAGTTCTTGCGTGGGGGGGCAAGGTCTGGACAGGGTCTGTCCACGATGATAACAATATAGTGCGAGCAATAACTGAAATCAACCAGCCATGAGGAGTGACCGGTGTCATGGAGTGACCGGTGTCATACCCTTTCGCGGGCAGATCCAAACTTGCCATTTGTATCCCATGTGAGTACGTTTTCAAAATGAGGAATCCTGAAGGCGGGAGACATATCAAGTGGTATCGCACGCCCCTCGACCGGGAGGTGCTCGCCCGTCTGAACAGGAAGAGTGACGCGAACGGCTTTGCGCAGGCGTTCGGTCATCTGTTCGTGCTTGGGCTGACCGGAGGAGCCGTCCTCGTCTCGGCCGCCACCTGGCCGTGGTGGGTGACGCTCCTGCTGCTGTTCCTTCACGGGACCGCGGGATCGTTCATGATCAACGCGGTGCACGAGCTCGTCCACAAGAGCGTCTTCCGGACCCAACGGCTGAACGAATTCTTTGTGCGCATCTTCTCGTTCCTGGGCTGGATCAACTTTGAACACTTCTACGCCAGCCACATGCGCCATCATCAGTACACGCTTCACCCGCCGGACGACCTGGAGGTCGTGCTTCCGATTCGACTGATGGTGAGACAGTTCTTTCTGGAAGGATTTCTGAATCTGCACGGCGGATACAAGGTTGTCATGAACACGGTCCGCCTTGCCCGGGGGAAGTTCGAAGGGGAGTGGGAGAGCAGGCTGTTTCTCGGGGACGATCCGGACGCGGGCCGTCCCGTTGTGCGCCGGGCGCGCATGCTTCTGGCCGGGCACGCCGCTATCGCGGGGATCTCGCTGGCGCTCGGCTGGTGGCTTGTGCCGGTCCTGACGAGCCTCCTTCCGTTCTACGGGAGCTGGCTCTTCTTCCTCTGCAATAACACGCAGCACATAGGATTGCAGGACAACGTGCCGGATTTCCGGCTCTGCTGCCGGACGTTCACCGTGAACCCGGTCGTTCAGTTCCTCTACTGGCACATGAACTACCACACCGAGCATCACATGTATGCCGCGGTTCCCTGTTACAATCTCGGTGCGCTGCATCGCGCGATTGCGCACGAGCTTCCGCCGTCTCCCCGCGGACTCCGCGCGACCTGGAAAGAAATCGCAGCAATCCTCAAAATCCAGAATGCCGACCCCGCGTATCAGTATGTCGCGCCCTTGCCCGGGCAGGATTGAATTCCGCCGCGCGTTCGGACACGGGCGTCGTTGCACGCCATAGCTCCGCTTCACGCCGAAGAAAGGGTCATGTTCCGATGGCTTTGCTCCCGCTCGCCGCTCCCAAACCGAACGCATCCGAGTTCATCGATATTCTGGCGGGGAAGGTCCGCTCCCGCCGCGTGCCGCTTGTGGAATACAATATCGATGAATCGGTCATGAAGCCGATCGTGACCGGCCTTCTCGGCCGGCGCTGGGGCCCCTTCCCGGCGGGTCGGGAAGGCCGGAACGCGTGGCTCGACATGATGGTGGATTTCTGGTACCGGATGGGGTACGATTTCGTCCGGTACGAGGACAGCCTTCCGCTCCCCGACCGGCGTAACGCCGCGGCTGACACGGCTGCGGGCTCGACGAAGCAACGGGAATGGACCGACGAGCATCATGGCGTGATCGAGACGTGGGAGGATTTCGAGAAGTATCCCTGGCCGTCGGTCGGCGAGTACGATTTTTCAGCGTACGAGTACCTCAGTTCCCGGGTGCCCGAGGGGATGGGTCTGATCTTCTCTCATGCCGGGGGAGTCTTCGAGCATCTGTCATGGATGATGTCGCTCGAGGGGCTCTCGATCGCCCTCTTCGAAGATCCGGGTCTCGTGAAGGCCGTGGCGGACCGGCTGGGCGGGCTGATGGTCGATTTCTACAGGCAGATTCTGGGTCTGGAGCACCTCGTGGCGGTGTTTCCAGGTGACGACATGGGATACAAGACGGCGACGCTTATCTCGCCCGCTCACTTGCGCGAATACATTCTTCCGTGGCATCGCCGGTTTGCCGCGATGGCTCATGAGCGTGGGGTCCCGTATTTTCTCCACTCCTGCGGAAACGTGGTTCCGATTATGGAGGACCTGATCGAGGATATCGGGATCGACGGCAAGCATTCGTATGAGGATGCGATTATTCCCGTGCAGGATTTCCAGTCACGGTATGGCGGCCGCATTGCGGTGCTTGGCGGGCTCGATCTCAATATCCTGTCGGGGAAGAGCGTTGACGAGGTGAGGAATCACGTTCGATTCCTCCTCGAGACCTGCGGAGAAAGAGGACGATACGCGTTGGGGTCGGGGAATTCCGTCCCGAGCTACGTGCCGGTCGAAAACTACCTGGCAATGATTGAAGAGACCCATCGATTCGCCCGCCGCCAATGAGCATTCGGTCAGTCATTCTTGTCGTGCTTGCCCTGCTTGCCGCGCGCTCAGGTGCTGAGAGCGGCTGGACGTCGCTCTTCAATGGCAAGAATCTGGATGGATGGGTCCAGCTCAATGGAACCGCCGTCTATTTCGTGGAGGATGGTCAACTCGTGGGAAGATGTGTCGAGGGATCGCCGAACAGCTTTCTCTGCACAACCGAACAGTTCGGGGACTTCATCTTCGAATGCGAAACCAGGGTAGACTGGACCCTCAATTCCGGCGTGCAATTCCGGAGCGAATCCAGCCCGGACTACAAAAAAGGCCGGGTGTACGGGTACCAGATGGAGATCGACGGTACAGACCGGGCCTGGACCGGCGGCATCTACGATGAATCACGCCGGGGGTGGTTGCACACGCTTGAAGGGCAGGAGCGGTCCCGAAAGGCACTTCACAGGGACGGCTGGAACAAGCTCCGCATCGAAGCCATCGGCACTTCGATCAGGACGTGGGTGAACGGCGTCCCATGCGCGGATATTCTTGACGGCCAGACTCCGAAAGGGTTCTTCGGGCTGCAGGTCCATGACATCGAGAACGATTCAACCCGGATTGGCAAGACGGTACGGTGGAGGAATATTCGAGTCATGACGGAGGGACTCGAGAAACACCGCACACCGATGGATGACTCGACGCCACAGTTCAATTTCATCCCTAACACGTTAAGCCAGCGGGAGGAGAAGGAAGGGTGGAAGATGCTCTGGGACGGGAAATCTTTCGACGGTTGGCGGGGGGCCAGGCTGGATCAATTTCCGAAGGGCGGATGGGAGATTGCCAACGGCGAGCTGACCGTTCTGGAATCGGGCGGCAGGGAGTCAACAGCAGGGGGCGATATCGTCACCACCAGCACCTACGCCGATTTTGAACTCAGTGTGGAGTTCAATATCACTCCGGGCGCCAACAGCGGGATCAAGTATTTTGTGGACACGGAACTGAACAAGGGAGAAGGATCCGCGATCGGCTGTGAATTCCAGATCCTTGACGATGCGGCGCACGAGGATGCTGTGAAGGGGGTCAACGGGAACAGGAAGCTGGCTGGATTGTACGACCTCATTCCCCCTGTCAATGTCCGGTCCAACGGCGTGGGAGAATGGAACCGGGCGAAGATCCTTGCGAAGGGGAGACACGTGGAACACTGGCTGAACGGATTCAAGACGGTCGAATACGAAAGAGCCACGCAAATGTGGAGGGCTCTGGTATCGCACAGCAAGTATGCTGTCTGGCCTGCCTTCGGGGAGGCGCCCCGCGGACACATTCTCCTGCAGGATCACGGGAACAGAGTCTCGTTCCGCAGCGCAAAGATCCGTCCGCTCAACTAGTGCCCCACCAACCAGCTGGTCATACAGACGAATGGGCACAGTGCTCGCTCCGACTATCAACAACACACGGCGCCGTATAAGGATTTTGTTGGAACGGCACTAAATCCAGGGGTCGCACATGGCACACTCGCGAAGGGAATTCGTGACGGGGGCTGCACTTGCAGGAGCCGGCATCCTCACGGGCGCTCTGGGATTCACCGCCCGAAGTTATGGCAGGATCCTGGGCGCGAATGACCGGTTGAGAGTGGGGGTGGTCGGCTTCTCGGACCGGGCGAAAGACGCGCTCCTGCCGGCTTTCTGGACCCATGCGGATGAATTGAACTACGAGATCCTCGGCGTCTCCGACATCTGGAACCGCCGCCGGGAGGAAGGTCTGGCATTCGTCAAGGCCAGAACAGGTCAATCGGTTCGGCCGTATCGCAACAACGATGAGCTGTATGCTGACAAGGATGTCGATGCGGTTATCATTTCCACTGCCGGATTTTCAGCACGCTCTCCACGCAGCAGAAGCCGCACGGAGCAAGAAGCATGCGTATGTCGAGAAGCCCTTTGCGGAGACGATGGAAGACAACCGCCTCGCGCTCGCCGAGGTGAAGTCATCTGGCATCATCCTCCAGGTAGGCTCCCAGCGGCGGAGCGCCCCGAACTACCGCAAGGCGGCAGAGTATCTCGCCTCCGGAAAGTTCGGCGACATCACGATGGTGGAGATGTCGTGGAACGTCAATCAGCCGGGTCGCTGGAGACGGCCGGCGCTCGTGGCGGACATCAAGGAATCCGACACGGACTGGAAACGGTATCTCGTGAACCGTCCCTTCGAGCCGTGGGATCCGCGGAAGTATGTCGAATACCGGCTGTTCTGGCCGTACTCGTCGGGCATCCCGGGCCAATGGATGT
Organism: uncultured Ignavibacteria bacterium; assembly: GCA_963701735.1. Classification (GTDB taxonomy): domain Bacteria; phylum Bacteroidota; class Ignavibacteria; order UBA10030; family UBA6906; genus CAWABB01. The sequence goes on from CAVPBI010000006.1 coordinate 6,129, forward strand.
GCCATCAGATCGACACCGTGCACTGGTTCACCGGATACCGAAACGCGAGGAGCGTCGTGGCGAACGGCGGCATCTACAAGTGGACCGATGGCAGAAAGAACTTCGACACAATGACCGCGGTGTTCGATTTCGGGCCGGCCGGTGACACTCCCCAGCGGGGATTTCAGGTTGTCTACTCCTCGCGCATGCACAATTCGGCCGGGGGCGTGAAGGAAATCTACTATTCAAACGGCGGCGAACTGAATCTGGACACCAACCAGATCACCCCCGACGGCGGTCTGACGTCGCTGGACGCCTCGCCCATGGGGATGAAATCGTTCCTCCTTCCGAAGATGGACCTGACCGACAAGGCGGCCAGGGCGGAGACGGCTGCCTCAACAGGAGTCGATCTGATGACCAGTCTGCATGTGCGCAACTGGCTGGAGTGCGTCCGGGCAGGTCGGCAGCCCAACGCTCCGGTGGAAGCGGGGTACTATCATTCCGTTTCGGTGATCATGACAACCGCTGCGCTGCACACGGGCAAGGCGGCGACTTTCGATGAGAAACGGCAGGAGGTCCTGGCTGGTGGGGAGGTCTTCACACTGTAGAGACAGACGCGGCGCACGAAGCAACGGCACGAACGGCGGGCACCAATGAGTGATCGGTACCCGCCGCTTCAGTGCTCTCGCGCCCGCCGGGAGATCCGGTCGGGATCCTTCTCTCGTTTATTTCAGCGGAATGCGGCTGGCGTTCTTCGAGAGCCACTGTTCGAATGACTGCAACTCCGGGTTGAGGGACCGGGAAGACTCGACGTTGCGCGCTCCGGTGTAGACACCCTCGAAGTCGCGTTTGAACTGGAACATGTTGCCCATGTCCTCGGCGCCCGGAAAGCCGAAGCTCCGGTACACGTCCGGAGGCACCTCGTTATACCGCACCTCCTGTCCGAGGGCCTTTGTGAGCGCAGCGGCCATTTCCGTTCCGGTCAGGTGTTCGCCGGCCACGCCGACTGTCTTTCCGATGAACTCGCGACCCTTCTTGAAGATTCCATACGCACACTTGCCGATGTCCTCGGAAGCGATGCCCGGGAGCTTCTTCTGTCCCATCGGGTACGTGATGGCCAGCTTGCCGTCGGGTCCCTTCTGCGGGCCTGCGCCGAAGTAGATGAGGTTCTCCCAGTAGAATGAGGTCAGCAGAAAGGTCGTCGGCACGCCCAGATCCCTGAACGCCTGATCCGCCTCGCTCTTCGCGTCGAAGTGCGCCACCTTGTATTTGCCCATCAATGTCGGCATGCGATTGTCGGTCAGAGGGATATACTTGCGCGTGTCCTCGAACGTCGACCAGATCGCGTGCTGCACCCCGGCATCCTTCGCAGCGCGGGCCATGTTTGTCGCCTGGGCTTTTTCGTTCTCCGGGGAAAAATCCTCCCAGAAGAATGTCACGCAGTAGACGCCGTAGGCGCCTTTGAATGCCCGCTTGAGGCTTTCGACGTCCTTGACGTCCGCGGCGACCACTTCAGCCCCCAACCGCTTCAGCTCTTTCGCCTTGTCGGAGTTGCTGTCTCGCGTGATCGCCCTGACTGCGAACCCGCCGTTCGGGTCAGCGAGAATGGCGCGGACAAGGCCGCCTCCCTGAGCTCCGGTTGCGCCTACTACAGCGATGATCTTTTTCTCTGCCATACAGCTCTCCTTTGGATAATATTGTCAAACGCCGGTGTCGACCCTTACGCAGAGAGTAACCGCAGAAGGGTGTGTTTGGTTCCAAATGGAGGCCTGAAATATCCGGCTATTCAAACACCCTTTCCAACGACTGGTACGTGTCGTGGACCTTCTCCAGATCGGCGGCGAACTTATCGGGGCCGCTCGCTGCATCCGACGCTGTCAGTATGCCCACCGCCCTGGCAAGGTCTGCTCTCGCCGCGTTGAATGCCCCTTCCTTCTGCTTCAGCCGGCTGGGAAGTGTCGACTTGTTCAGGGCAGTCATCTTCACCTTGAGTGAATCTACCGCTGGCGAGAGCTTCTTCAGGTCCTTCTCCGGCCAGTAGTGGTGATAGATCATGTAGAGCACCTGGTGGAACTCGTCGAGCTCCTTCGTGACCGGTCGCACAACCCTTACCAGGGCCTCATACTGCGAATGCAGACGCTCGGCCGCATCCAGGAGCTTTGCGCTGTCCACAGGCGCCGCAGCAGCGCCGTACGCTGCAACGATGCTCCTGAGCCTGGCAGTGCCTTCGTCCCAGTCATCCTGCTTGTCACGGAGGATTCCGTCCAGTTTCACGCGAGAGAGCGTGTCGCTATACTGCTTGACCTGCGGGAGCAGATCGACCAGCATGCCGACATTCTTCTCCGGCCATGCCGTGTGCCAGATCTGGTATATGACCCCGTGAAAATCGGACAAGACCCCCACGCGAGTCTCGAGTTCGCCGGCGTGCGGGTCGATCGTCTGTGCGAGCACTCCATGGAGGGGGAAAAAGAGAGTAAAGAAGAGCGTTGACCAGATCCGAATACTCCTTGTCGAAGGCATGGCTTCTCCCTGGTGGATGAGGACACGGACAGTTGTGGCAGGCGCAGAGGTACATCAGGAAAATCGTGCAATTCGTCCCCAAAGGCAACCCGTCGAGTCGGGTGTGCCGGGGCCCTTCTTGACATCCAGCCCAAAGATCGCCACTTTGGCCGTCAACCACTCTCGAGGTCATTTCCATGCGTTCGCCTGGTTCATCCCTCTGGCTCTCATGTCTTCACGCTCTTGTTCTGGCCTGGCCGGCTGCGGCACAGGTTGAGATTCCGGCAGCCACTGTGGACCACCTTGTCGTGCTCCCCGATTCCGTCGACGGAGTGAAGCAATGCCGCATCGGTCTGAACGGCACGTGGGATTTCACGTCAACGCCGGCAGGAGAGTTCCAGATGGACACATCTTCCGCCGGCTGGAGACGGATCCAGGTCCCCGGCGAGCCGATGATGCAGGGCTTTGTGGTCAGGCATGATGTGGAGTCCGCCTACAGGAAGATCCTTCAGATCCCCAGAGACTTCGCCGGCAAGCAGATAGTCGTGCGATTCAATGGCGTCTATGGCTACGCCCGCGTCTGGGTCAACGGCCACTACGTCCGCGAGCATCACGGAGGATTCACATCATGGGACTGCAACATCACTTCACTGGTCACTCCGGGCCGCGCCGCTCTGCTGACGGTCGGGGTCATCGATCGCCTCGATGATATTTCATATGGAAGCGGCTATGCCAAACACCCTATCGGCGGAATTCTCCGGAGCGTCGAGCTGATCGCACTGCCGCAACGCCACCTCCGTGCGTTGTACACCGCGGTCGAATTCGATTCCCTGTACCGAAGAGCGACGCTCACGGTGGAGGCTGCGCTTGATAGCCCTGCCTTGGCGATGCTGAAACTGCTGCTGTTCGATCCGACGGGACACCAGGTGAACCTGAAGAATTCAACAATTCGATTTTCAAAAAGGAGCTCACGCGCGGTTGCCGTCCTCACGGTAAACGCTCCGCAGCTCTGGGACGCGGAGCATCCTATGCTGTACACCCTTCGGGCCATCTCTCGTCGAGGACGGAAAGACGACGGAAGTCGTTCGTCGGAGGATTGGCCTCCGTGAGGTGCGTGTGGAGGGGAACAAGCTGTCTGTGAATGGCATGGCGGTGAAGCTCAGGGGAGCGTGCCGGCACGACATTCATCCGACGATGGGCCGGAGCACCATTCCCGAGCAGGACAAAACCGATGTCCTGCTGGCAAAAGAAGCCAACATCAACTATATCCGTACTTCGCATTACCCGCCCGCGCAGGAGTTCCTGGACTACTGTGACGAATACGGCATCTACGTGGAGGAAGAGACGGCGATCTGTTTCGTCGGGACGCACAGGCAGGAACCGTACCAATCGGCAGGCGCTTCGCAGAACGACCAGAAGTTCAGCGGCCGGTACCTCTCCCAGCTCGGAGAGATGGTCGAGCGGGATCGTGACCACCCGAGCGTGATTATCTGGTCAATCGGCAACGAAAACGAGTATGGTCTGAACTTCCAGGCGGAATATGACTACGTGAAAAGCGTCGACCGGTCACGACCCGTGATGTTCAGCTACCCGGGGAAGGTGCCGAACGACCGGGCATGCTTCGATATCGCGAGCATGCATTATGTCAGCTACGAGGGGAATCTGGAGCAGTACGGTCTCGAGATACGGGACTTCAGCCTCCCTGGAATGCCCGTCCTCCATGACGAGTGGGCGCACGTCGCATGCTATAACACGCCGACCCTCGCGTCAGATCTGAACGTGCGGAATTTCTGGGGCGAGAGCATGAAAATGATGTGGGATGGATGCTTCGCGTCTGACGGGGGAATCGGCGGCGCGATCTGGGGATATATCGACGAAGTCTTCATGCTGCCGGATACCGTCGTCGGCTACGGACCCTGGGGCATTATCGACGTCTGGAGAAGAAAGAAACCGGAGTTCTGGCTCACACGGAAGGCGTATTCGCCGGTGCGGGTGACTCAGACCCATTTCGCGTCATCCGGGCCGGGTGAGAATCTCGTCGTCCCGCTGGAGAACCGGTTCGACCACACCAATCTTGCGGAGCTGCAGGTTCAGGTGACATCCGGGGGCGCGACATCGTCCCTTCGCGGACCGGACATTCAACCGCATAAAAAAGGATCGATGACCATTCCCGGCTCCCTGATCGGCGGGAAGGAATTGACAGTGACGTTCCTTCACCAGGGATCTCGTGCGGTGGACGAAGAGCTGCTGACGCTCGGGCCGGGGGAGGGAACGCGGCACGATTCTTCCGGAGGCGATCAACATAGTAGAGACTGACACCGCCATTGAGGCTGCAGGGAAAGGCTTCGCGCTGAGGGTCAGCAAGAAGACGGGACTCATTGAGGACGCTCTGGTCCAGGGCCAGCGCATGCTCCTCTCCGGTCCGTTTCTTCACCTCACGGGAGACGGCGGGCAAATCAGCTGGTCCGTGGACTCGCTTCTTGATCTATCCGGGAGCAGTTGGCAGATGGACGATATGGCAATTCAGAAGACTCAGGATGAACTTCGCGTGTCACTCCGTGGTCGGGCCGGTTCCTTCGATGTGTCGTTCACCACGCTCGTGAATGGAAACGGGGAACTCTCGACAGTGTTCGAGATACCGATCGTGCCGGAGCGATGGCGCGAGGTCGGCGTGCGATACGTGCTCGATCAAGGCCTCGACTCGCTCTCCTGGGAGAGAAGCGCACTCTGGTCGCTCTATCCGGAAGACCACATCGGCCGGCCGGTCGGCAGTGCCTCAAAGCTCGTCGCGACGACACACCGGGAAGAGTACAGGGAGAGACCGGCGCACCCGTGGTCTCAGGATACCAGGGACTTCTTCGTGTATGGAAAGGCAGGTCACGAAAGCCTGCTGGGTGTTCCCGTCGATTTCAGAACGACAAAGGAGCACATCCTGCGCTACACCCTGGCTGATGTTCGTACTCATCACGGTGTCACCGTGAGTTCCGATGGCACGCATGCTGCACGGCCTTGGGGTGAACCCTGATGGAACGACCACGATGATCATCTTGAATGAATGGAACTATGCGAACCTGAGCTGGGGAAACTATGAGCGGGTGAAGAAGCTGGCGTCTCCGTACCGTGGGACGGTGACCCTGCGTCTGGGCGATGGGCAGGACGTCCGCTGAGGCTCGGAGGCGCCCTGCTGTTGTCTGAATCGGTCACGCCGCGCCTGGTCATTGCCTCAAGTGCTGTTGTGGCAGGTGTTGGTGTTGCCGTGACAGGACGGCCTCGAAGGAGGGAGTGACAAACAGGCGGTAGTTCGAACCGCATTGCTTGTGTGCGGTCAGGGGCGTATGTTTCCGCGCCACACGTATCCATGTTGACATTGCAGGAGCCGCTCATGAAACAGCACATCAATAGACGCACCTGGCTGCAGGTCGTTGGCGCCGCGGGAGCGGGAGCTGTGTTCGAACAGCGCGCCCTCGCGGAGCTCTTGAATCGCCCGGTCGAGTCTCCGCCTCATCCGCTCACCAGGCCTCTCGACCGGCCGGTGACAGCGATCGTCGCGGGCGCCGGCAGCAGGGGGAACACGTACGCTGGGTATTCGTTGAAGTTTCCGGAGCAGTTGAAGATTGTCGGGTTTGCCGAGCCGATCAAGGTGCGTTCCGAGCGGTTTGCGGCGACATACGGGATCGCCGCGGACAATCGATTTACAACCTGGGAGCATATCTTCGCGCGTCCCAAATTCGCCGATGCCGTTATCATCACCACACCTGATGCGCTGCATTACGGGCCGGCGATGGCTGCGCTGAAGATGGGGTACGATGTGCTTCTCGAGAAGGCCATTGCGCAGACATGGGAGCAGTGCACCGGTATCCTTCGGGCCGCGAGGGAGGGTGGGAGGGTGGTCGGGGTTTGCCACGTTCTCCGGTACTCGCCCTACTTCCGGAAGATCAAGGAAGTGCTCGAGGCGGGGGCCCTGGGCCGCGTCATCCACATCGATCTCCTTGAGCCGGTCGAGCACGTTCATATGTCACACTCGTTCGTCAGGGGGAACTGGAGCAACACGAAGGTCTCCAACCCGATGCTGCTCTCGAAGTCGTGCCATGACCTCGACCTGCTTCGATGGTATGCTGGCGCTCGTTCTGTTCGGGTCTCCTCGTTCGGCAATCTCGCATGGTTCCGGAAGGAGAATGCGCCGGAGGGGAGCACGGCGAGGTGCACGGACGGGTGTGCGGTTGAGGCGGGCTGTCCATACTCCGCGCTGAAGATCTACTATCGCAACAGGTCGTGGCTTCACCATTTCGACCTCCCGGCCTCGGGGGACCAGGGACCCGCGATCATGGAGAACCTGCGCACCGGACCGTACGGACGGTGCGTCTACCGGTCCGACAACGACGTGGTGGACCACCAGGTCGTCTCCCTGGAGTTCGAAGGGGGGATTACGGCAAGCTTCAGCATGCAGGCGCACACGAGCTACGCCGGGCGCCGCATCCGCATCATGGGATCGAAGGGGGATCTTGTGGGTGACGAGCAGACCCTCTCAGTGGTCGACTTCGGGACGGACAAGAGGACCGAGTGGAATGCCCGCGACATAGCGGATCTTGATTCCGGTCATGGCGGAGGGGATTACGGGCTGGTCCGTGACTGGGTGCAGGCCGTCAGCCAGCACAACCCGTCGATGCTTGCGACGGACATCGGGACAGCGATGGAAAGCCACCTGATGGGATTCCAGGCTGAGGAGAGCCGGCTGCGGGGCGAACTTCGGGAAGTAGGAACTGTGGGGTGAGGGACAGGAATGGACGGCAAGCGTCACACGCGCGCTGTGCAGGGGTTGTCGGGCGAGCAATGCGAAGGCCCACGCTGCGGGCTTTCACGGAATGGGGGGCATGAACCCGCCCGGGCGCTGAGGTGAGCCAGCGCCCGGGATCTGTCGTCAACAGGAGGGAACGTTGCCGGGCGCTACTTCTGCTCGGGCGGAGCCTGTTGTTCTTTCTTCCACTCCTCGTACTTCAGCACTTCGCTGTCGAGGTCCTTGAACGCCTGGCTTGCACGAAACCGGGTGTACATCTCGTTGTTCTTCTTGATCTGTCCCATCAACGCTTCGTTTGCAGCTCCGATAGGATACTCGACCAGCACATACGCCCGGTAGAGGTCGCCATCCTTGCACATCACTTGCTCTTTCACCCGGCTTCCTGAGAGGCTCGTCGAGACCACGGTCTTGTTCGCCTGCGTGAACTGGGACATCAGCTGGGCGTCGTTATTCAGTCCGACTTCCTCGTCGAATCTCTTCTGCAGCCCCTGAACCTTCAGATCCGTCTGCCGCCCGATCTCTGTCCTGCCGTCTGTCGTCGCCTTGTCAAGGGCGAGCTGCATGTCCTGTGACGTTGCGGTTCTCGCGGCAAACAGATAGTTGGGATCCTGCGGTACCTTGCTGTACCATTCGGGTATGTCGCATTCCGATACGGCCTGCAGAGATTTCGGGCCTCCTCCACAGCCGACGAATACAGCTGCGATCACAGCAATAAGCACGGTGAAACCGGCGATGCGCATGGGCTTCTCCTGTTCTGGTGGATGACAGACTGTTAGAAATAGACGATCAGCGACAGGCTGAACCTGTCAGCCTGGTAGTTGTTGGTGAAGTCGTTAACTCCTGCATCGGTCCACGTCTGCTCATCATACTGATCGTGCGAGTAGGCGAAATCGAGCGCGAAGTGGCTGCTGATGAAACCTGTTCCCACGGAGAAGCCCCTTCCCGACACCTGACCTGAGGGATAGTACATCACGCTGTCCCGGTTCCATGCGTAATTTGCCAGCACTGTCGGGACCGTATGGAATCCCCCTCGAAGAGGAATTACGCCGCCCTTCATGACGATGAGATATTCCGCGCCGACCCGGACCTGGTCAAGGTTCTCGTTGCTGTCGCTCAAGAGATCACTGCTGGACGCCCCCGACTCCTTGGTCGTCAATTTCTTGTCCTCGTACTGCCGTGTTTCATAATCGACGGCCAACGTGAAGTTCTGGCCGATCTGATACGAGGCGCCGACACCCAGCATCAACGGCATCTCGACCTCGGCTGTGTACTTCCCGGCATTCCCGCTGTACGTGTAATCCACATCCGCCTCGATGGTGAACGGTGTCTTGACGGCCACACCCAGTTTCAAGGGAATGGGGTTTGGCAGGCCTCCGAAGTCCAGGAGGGCACCGACACCAAAGTTCAGGCCTGAGAATTCCGGGCTGCTCTTCCAGATCTCCCCGGTCACGTATTTCGTGGAGTAGTCAAACGATCCCATCCAGACGTTCGTTGCCAGCGCCCAGCGAGAATATCGAGCCAAACCTGATCGCCACCCCCGGGGTAATGGTCGATGCGGCCCCGGTACCCTCCGTTTGATTCTTGCTGATGTCCGTGTACTTGGAGTAGAAGTCAAGCTGTGTCTGATACGCTACGGCAACGACGATATTGGTGCTCCCCGCGCTGAACGGAACCGCGAGGCTCGCAAAGTTGAAATTGAAGTGGGACTGCGTGTTGGACTCGGTGTACGGATCGGAAGGCAGCATGCTCTTGAATTCGGTCGTCTCGATGATGTACCGTCCGACCGCCGAGACTTCTGCCCGCTCAAGCTGCCCGAGCCCTGCGGGGTTCCAGACAATCGCGGTGGCGTCATCGGCAATCCCGATGAACGCTCCGCCAAACCCTTCTGCGCGTGCGCCGGCTCCGGTGATATTCCAGTCCTGCGCTGTCCCAGCCGACGTCAGAAGGATGCTGAGAATGAGGACACTGCGGTACCGGGATTTCATGCGAGCGTTCCTTCCTTCATCGGGATGGTGCACACGGACTACTTGACGACGATCCTGTCGCCGACTTTGATCGCCTCTCCTGGCTCCATCTTGACCAGCGCCACCTTCGAGGCCTTCTCAAGAACCTCCTCCACCTGCACCTCGCCGAGCATCTTCACCTTCTTGTCGATCAATGCCCCCGTTGTCGGATCGAGCAGATCGCCCACTTCGCGATACGCCACGCATCGCGACCCCCTCCGGATCCGTCTTGTCACTGCCGACATCAATGTACATCACATCGCCTTCCGCGTTGATCACCGAACCCTGCACAAGCGGAAGTTCGTTGTAGATCATGATCGCCACGTCCCCAATCAGCTTCTCGACGTCTTCCAGGTTTGTCCCGTCTCCGCGGGCGTTTCGTGCGACGATGACTTCGCTCGACTGTGTGTCGATCAGCCGGCCACTGACTGTCGCCGTGGACCCGATGACCGAGACGCTTCCGACAACGATCGCGTCCGCTCCTGCAACACGTCCGACATCCACCGCCGTCCTGTCGTCGACAACGCCGGAGACCTGAAGCTTCTGCTCCTGCAGCACCTCTTCGAGCTTTGTCCGCTCAATGACCCTGAACCTGCGAAGCTCGACCAGCTGGGTCACCATCCTGTCCGTCGCCGCTTCCACGTAGTCCTGGGAATCACCGTTCCCCTGAAACGGCAGCACGGCGATTGTCAGGCGCCTGCCCACCTGCCTCACCTTCGCGGGGTCATAGGTCAGCGCCCCGGGAGGGAGGATCTTTTCTGTGCCAGGTTCTGTGGCAGGAGCCGGCCGGGCCTCCGCTTCGTCAGCAGGCTTCTTCACCTCGGCTGGCCGTGCCGGCGGCACCCTGTTTCTCGCAAGCTTCAGATACTCTTCGGCCCGCCCGGTCGATGCATACGCAATTGAGAGTTCAAGCTCTTTCCTGGCAGATTCAAATTCCTTCAGGTTGTAGTAGGCGACTCCCAGTTCGCGGTGGGGGAAGTATTCGATGAAGCGCGTGCCGTACATGCGCTTCATGTCTGCATCTTCGAACTCAAGGGATGCAGCGCTCCTGAGCTCCTCGATCGCCCTCAGCCAGTCCTGCTTCTCGATGTACTCGAGGCCTGCGTCGTAGTAGTTGTAGAACTTCGTCTGGGAAAAACCGAGCGCAAAGCCGAGAAACAGGGAAACAATGACCGAGAATGCAAGCCTGGTCATGACTTGATCTCTTGGTGGGTGGGTCAGTGGGAGAATCTAGAGAACGTCCATCTCAATGTCAAGGTTGCTGCACGTCCGCGAAAAGACAGCCAGCAAAAAGATCCAGGCGATGAGACG
>CAVPBI010000007.1:0-69231 GCA_963701735.1 uncultured Ignavibacteria bacterium
CGGCCTTCCGTGCGCCGGCGGAGATCACCGTCGTCGACGACCTGGGCCGGACCGTGCGCCTGGCCCGGCCGGCGCAGCGCATTGTCAGCCTCGCGCCAAGCCTCACCGAAACGCTCTTCGCGATCGGCGCAGGCGACGCGGTGGCAGGCGTGACGTCGTACTGCACCTACCCGAAGGAGGCGACACAGAAGCCGCAGGTGGGCGGCATGATCAACCCGAGCCTCGAGGCGATCGTCGCGCTCAAGCCGGACCTCATCGTGCTGAGCATGGAGGGGAACGTCCGCGAGGACTTCGACCGGCTCACCACCCTCGGTGCTGCGGTGTTCGTCAGCAATCCCCGGTCGCTTGCCGATATTCGTACATCCATCGGACAGCTCGGTACCCTTGCCGGCCGGAGCGCTGACGCATCCAGGCTGGCAGCGGAACTGGCTGCAGCGGAGGCGGACGTCGTCCGCGGTGTCTCAGGCCCGAAGGTCAGAACGCTTCTGATCGTCTCCATCCGCCCTCTCATCGTGGTGGGCGGCCACACCTTCCTGAATGAGCTTCTGGAAACCGCCGGCGCCACAAACCTGGCCGCCCGCTTTCCGTCAACATACCCCACCCTCAGCCGCGAGGCGGTTGTGAGCGAAGACCCCGACCTGGTTCTGGTCACCTCTGAGGTCATAGCCGACACCCGCCTCCTGTTTGAGGAGTTTCCAGAATGGACGTCACTGAAGGCCGCACAGCGCAAACGCATCTACCGCATCGACGCCGATCTCGTCTCACGGCCGGGGCCACGCTCGGTCGAGGCCCTGCGCATGATCGCGCGCCTGGTGCAGGGAGGAACCCCATGACATCCCGCACACCTGCACGCCGGCCAAGGAAAGCGTTCGTCGGCATCGCCGGCAATATCGGCTCCGGAAAATCGTCGCTCACGCGCCTGCTGAGCGAACGCACCGGCTGGGCTCCGTGTTACGAGTCCGTCGATGACAACCCGTACCTGGACGATTTCTACGCCGACATGCCCCGCTGGTCTTTTGAGCTCCAGGTGTACTTCCTCTCTCACCGGTTCCGCAGCCACAAGGCGATCGTCGAAGGCAGGAGGTCCGTGATCCTCGACCGCGTCATCTATGAGGACGCTGAGATATTCGCGCGGACGCTGTTTGAAATCGGCAAGATGGATGAGCGCGACTACCGGACGTATGTGGCGCTCTATGGAGTCATGACGGACTACCTGCGCCCGCCGGATCTGCTTGTCTATCTGAAGGCGAGTGTTCCAACGCTGCAGCGGCAGATCGCCGCGCGCGGCAGGGGCATGGAGCAGAGCATCCAGCGCGACTATCTTGAGAGGCTGAATACCCGGTACGAGGAGTGGATCAGGGGGTACAAACTCGGAAAGGTTCTGACCGTCGAGGTGGATTCCACCGATTTCGTCAATCGGCCGGCGGACCTGGACAAAGTCACGAAGAGAATTGAGCGGGCACTGCGGTAAGGCAGCCGCCGAATGGACGGTCGCGCGAACGGCGACTACGGGAAGAAGAACATCTTCGCGGCAATGACGAAGAGAAACGCGGCGAAGAACCGTCGAAGGTTATCGGCTTTGGTCTTGTGGGCGATCGAGGCGCCCACGCGCGCGAGCGGAATGGACGCCACCGCCAGCGGGATGGCGGCAAGATAGGCGACATATCCGAGCGTGTACGGCGGCAACAGCGGACTTCCCCACCCACGCACAACATAGCCGATGACGGCTGCAAGCGCAGTGATGACGATCGTCGCGCTGGATGTCCCGAGGGCCTTCTTGAGAGGGAAGTGAAGAAGGCTGTACATGATGGGGATTGAAAAGATTCCCGCCGCCTACGCCTGCCAGCGACGAGACGACGCCCACCACGAGACCCGTGAGCGACAGCCCGGCGATCCCCATCCGCGGCTCCTCTTCTCCCTTCGGCCTCCGTTGCTCCGAGAGCAGTCTGATCGCTGCCACAACCACGACGCCCGCAAAGATCTTCTGAAGCGTCTCCCCGCGCAATCCCGCCGCCAGCCAGGACCCGAGCCATGCCCCCACAACGCTTCCGATACCGATGATCATCACGGCTTTCCACACGACGTGACCGTTGCGCCGGTATTCGTACGCAGAGGACATCGACGTGAAGATGATCACGAGCAGGCTCGTGCCGAACGCGATATGGGTCGCAACCAGCGAAGAGGCTCCGGTTGCCGACAGGTATGCCAGAAGGATGGGAACAAGGATAATCCCGCCTCCCACGCCGAAGAATCCGGCGAGGAACCCGGTGAGCGCGCCTCCTGCAAGCAGGAGGAGGAAACTGGTCAGATCCATGCGTGAGCCGGAGTGAGAGAGTGTGTCAGATGCCGAGCTTCCGGGAGTACGCTTTCGGGTTCTTCAGCATCGCCACAGCGGTATTCAACTGCACGTCCGAAGGGAACGAAGCCCTGATGCGGCCGCGCTCTCCCTGGAGCCGTCCCGCAAATTCGATCTGGAGCTCGTCTTTGATGTGGGCAGCATAGCGGTCGAGCGCGCGCTCCTTTTCCTTTGCGAGCGCGGAGGTAAGCAGATCCAGGTCCTTGAGCACTTCGTCGCCGTAATGGTACGCGACCGCCTGCGTCCGAAGGTCCTGCAGCTTCGACTGGGTGTCCTCCTGGAACTCGAACTTCTCCTTCTTCAGGAATGCGTCAAACTCGCGCATCATCTCGGGCGTGACCGCACCGGAGGTGTCCGCCGGGTGTGCCGCGCGATAGGTGGTCACGAACTTGAAGAACATCGCCTTCCGCTGCAGCTCACGGACCATGGGTCCGGGGTTGGTTTCATCCACGACGGTGTCGGGCGTAATGCCTCCATGCTCGTACACCTTCCGCCCCTTTGCGGTGGTGAAGACCTGCTTGAGGCTGTCCGGCGTTTTCGCAAACACGCCGTTCGAATCGCGGTGCAGATAATCGATTTCCTGAATGCATCGGCCGCTCGGAGTGTAGTAGCGCGCCGTGGTCATCTTGAGCTGTGATCCGTAATCCAGCGGCATGACGGTCTGTACCAATCCCTTGCCGAAGGTTCTCGTTCCGATGATCAGGCCGCGGTCGAGGTCCTGGATCCCGCCTGCCACGATCTCGCTTGCGCTCGCGCTCCCGCGGTCCGTGAGGACCACCATGGGAACCGAGCTCAGGACCGGCTCTTCATCAGAGCGGTATTCCTTGTCGGAGTCGCTGCTTCTGCCCTTCGTGCTCACCACGAGGCTGCCGCGCGGAATGAACTTGCTCACGACTTCCACGGCTGCGTCCAGCAGGCCGCCGGGGTTCCCCCGCACATCGAGGATCACTCCCTTCAGGTCGCCGCGCACCTTGAAGTCCTTCAGCGCCTGGCGGACCTCTTCCCCTGCGAGGCGCGAGAAACGCTCCAGGCGGATATAGCCGATGCCAGGCTCAACATAGTCGGCGTAGGTGACGTTCTTGAGCTTGATTTCCTCCCGGAGCAGCACGAATTCAACCGGAGCTTTTTCGCCCTCGCGCCGGACGTTGACCTTCACCGACGTCCCGGGCTCGCCGCGGGTAAGGCCCCGCACTTCGTCCGGCTTCTTTCCCTCAACGCTCACGCCGTCCACAGCAATGATCCCGTCGCCCGGCACGATGCCCGCGCGCTGCGCCGAGTATCCGTCCATCACCGAGATGACGCGCACGCCGCCGTCCCTGATGCCGATCGTCACCCCGATGCCGCCGTACTTTCCGTTGGTGAGCAGATCGACCTCATCCCCTTCGCCCTCCGCGATATAGACGGTGTACGGATCCAGCGATTCCAGCATCCCGTCGATGCCCGCCTGCATGAACCGGTCGGGGTCGACCTGGTCCACGTAGTGCGTGGAAATCTCCTTGTACACCCTGCCGAAGACCTCAATGTTCTTCTTGACCGAGAAGAAATAGCTCGTATCGGCGGGTAGCGTGAAGCCCGCAAACAGCATCACCGCAACCGCAGCCGTCAACCGCACCACCGTCCGCTTCCACGTCATCGTGTCGTCCCTGCTCCTTGTCTCTGTCGTTCCAATCGCTCAGTCACCGTGCCCCACACGTGGGCTTCTACTGCGTCGGGCGCCCCGGTTCCGTCGATGCGCACGATGCGGTCCGGCTCGGCTGCAGCGAGCGCGAGGTATCCATTGCGCACGCGTTCAAAGAACGCCCGGCCGGAACTTTCCATCCGGTCGGCAGCGGCCCCGGCGGCCCGCCGCCGGCGCTCCACTTCGTCGATCGGCACATCGAACAGTATCGTGAGGTCGGGCTTCAGCCCGCCTGCGCCGAAATCATTCAATCGCCTCACATCCTCGAGATTCAGCTCGCGTCCGTACCCCTGGTATGCGGTGGTCGAATCATAGAACCGGTCGCAGACCACGAGGCTCCCGCGCTGGAGCGACGGCCGGATCACCACTTCCACGAGCTGGGCCCGGCTCGCCGCAAACAGCAGCAGCTCCGTACGCCCGCACATCGCAAGATGCTGGCGGTCGAGGAGGACGTCCCTTAGCCGCTCGGAGAGCGGCGTCCCTCCGGGATCCCGGAGAAACGTCACCGGAGGCCAGCGATCAGGCTCCTCCCGGTGGCTCCGCTCCAACCGGCGCAGCAACCGATCGGCCTGCGTGGACTTGCCGCTGTAGTCCAATCCTTCGAGCGTAACAAACATTCAAAAAGGTACGCACCTCCGGGACGGGAGTCAACCGCCGCGCCTTGCGCCTGAAAGGCCCGTTCAGTACATTTCTCTGACGTTGCATGCCAAGGAAACCCCGCCGACATAGCGCTGACCCGCCATCTCCGCCCACCTCCCGAGAGGAAAAGAAGCTCGCATCCCGCAACGAGGATTACCAGACGATCCAGGACGCGCTCCGCGGCGACAACCGCGCGTACCGGAAGCTGATGGACAAGTATCATGACGCGATCTACAGCTTCATCTTCCGGATGGTCCACGACAGAGAGCAGGTCGAGGATCTGACCCAGGAAGCGTTCATTAAGGCGTTCGGCTCCCTCAAGAATTTCAACGAAGAGTTCGCGTTCTCCACCTGGCTGTACAAGATTGCCACCAACAACTGCATCGACTACATCAGGAAGCGGAAGTTCCAGATGTATTCGATCGACAAGCCGGTGGAATCGCACGACAGCGAGTACGTGTTTGAGCTCCCTGACGACTCCTACGAGGCCGACCGCGACGTGATCGCCGACCAGAGGTCCGTCCTGATCCGCAACGCCATCGACAAGCTCCCGGAAAAGTACCGGCGCGTGATCCTCCTGCGGCACACCGAGGAAAAATCCTACGAGGAAATCGCCCGGATGCTCAGACTCCCCATCGGAACCGTCAAGGCCCATATTTTCAGGGCCCGGGAGCTTCTCTACCGCCAATTGCGGAACAAAATCCGCAATTATTGAACCGTCCGTAACTTTGCCCTCGGGCAGGCCGTACTACTCTATAGTAGAGGGACCCAAGACACGGGATCACCGTGAAACACGCTGCCGCCATATCGATGTACGTCCTGATCGCGATTGCCGGGCTTGCATCCTTTGCCCTGGCACAGGAACCGAAGGTGACCGGCACGGTGTCCCGGACGCGAGAGATTGGACGCACGACCGAACGTGAGCTCAGCATCGTCCTCTCGTCGTCGTTCGGAACCGTGTCCATCGTCCCCGGCCAACCGGAAAAGATCCTGGTCGTCCAGAACCTGAAGGGAGACCCTGCCCACAGCTTTGCGATGGACTATGCGATCCGGAACCGTGTCGGATATCTGGATCTGAATCTGGGGGAACCGGGGGTCAGGGAAGAGGACGGCGAAGAGAAGACGACGGTGACGGCGTTTCAGCAGGGACCGTGGGAATTGCAGCTCAGCCCCGACATACCGGTGTCGCTCGACGTGGAGCTGGGCATCGGGAAGGGTGAGTTCCGGCTGGGCGGCTTGCAGGTGAAGGACTTCACGCTTTCGACCGGAGCGAGCGACGTGATGCTGTCGTTCGATTCCCCGAACGTCGGCACGATCGAAAACATCAACATCGAGTCGGGGTTGAGCAGGTTCCAGGCACGCAACCTCGGCAACGCCAACTTCAAGCACCTCCGCTTTCAGGGAGGCGTCGGCTCGTACCTTCTGGATTTCAGTGGAAGCCTTACCAGCGAGGTCGATGTCGATCTTGAGGTGGGCCTCGGCGTCGTCACCGTCGTCATTCCCTCGAACGTCGGCGCGCGCATCGTGTACGACGAAACCTGGATGTCGAGCATCGATCTCGACCCGGATTTCCGCACGGCCGGCGACAATATCTACACCACCTCCAACCTTGGCACGGCTGCCGGGCGAATGAACCTGCGCGTCAATTCGGGCGTAGGCAGCGTCAAAGTGCGCCGGCAGTAGCCCCTTCTAGCGGGCCCACAAGAAGAACTGACCCCAGACCAGCGGAGACTGATACCCCGGCGTGCGTATCATGTCGAGCTGCACCGCCCGGAATGCCCCTGCGACGGTCGCACCGTTGACCAGGTTCGTGTAGAACACTTCATTGAAGTACTTCTTTGCCTTTCGCAACGGGACGAACCCGTTCATCACCGTTGCTCCGGTTCCGCTGAACGCAAGGAGCAGCGGAATCCCGGTATGGTAGAACGTGCCTCCCGGCGAGAGGTTGGAGAGAACAATGGCCGGCGCCGGGGGCAGGGCGAGCAGCTGGCCGAGCGGCACTTCGTCCGGGAACGTCTGCGACTTCCCGTCGGAGAGCACGATGGCCGCGTTCTCCGGATGCCTCTGGTTGACGATGAACTGCGCCGCGATGTGCAGGAGCTGCGATGATTCCCGGCCGAGTTCTCCGATCGTCGCCTGCCTTCCGAAGTACAGCCGGGCCTCCTTGTAGAACGCCCGGATGTCCCTCAGCTCATATTCCACATCCCACTTCGTCCGGCCCGGGAACCCCGCTGCCGCCACTTCCCTGACGATCGCAGGAAGTTTCGGCGGGAGCAGCACGGTCCCTGCAAGCGGCAGATACTGTACCTGGTATTGTTCGGCCATGTACGCACTCCGCTTCCCGCGACCCGTCCTGAGCGCGTGTACCGGGAGCCAGGGAAATTCGGGCGTGGCCGTCACCAGGACAACCCCGCTTTTCGACAAATCACGCGCGACGGGGCGCACGAACCAATCCGCCATCGACTGCAGGAGCTGCTCCGCCCGCGTGCGTGGTGCAGCGGGATCGATGCGGATGGTGTCAGCTTCCGATTCAACGGAGCGGAACAGCGAGGACAGCTCGCTCGTCGAGGCCATCACCTGTTCGCGGCGGACGGCCGCGATCCGCAGCTGAACGTCGCCTTGCGTGACGGCAAAAACATACAGGCTTCGGGAGGTGGGCACATACCGGATAAGTGTCGTGCCGGGACCGAGCCGACGCTGGACATCCGTCAGCCTGACTCCATCAACACTTACGAGAGGTGCGAGCGTAGGCCACCTTCCCGCCGCCTCCTCGCGCGCCTGGGTGGCTTGCGCCCCCGCGGTCTCGAGCCGCAGATGGGCCAGCTTCACAACCGGGATCCGCGCCTCCCCCGTCGCAAGGAGCGTGGCATACTGCGCCTCTGCCGCAATGCGGCGCGCTCTGAACCGCCGGGCCGTTTCAATGATCGCCGCGGCACCTGAATCCTTCAAAGCGGGCTCCGTCCCCGCAAGCATGCGCAGGTACAGCGAGCGGCTCTTCCGCTCCGCGAACCAGAAGGCTTCGCCCGTCTCTCCCGTCCGAAGCAAGACGTCCAGCAGCTGGTCATAGGCGTAGGTCGACCCTTCGGGGAAGAATGCCGCCTCGCACCGGGTATAGACATCCCGTTCGGGCGGATTGCTGAGCCATTGCTCCTGCAACGCGATTGCCCGCCGGTACCGATCGGTCGCCTGAACAAGCTGTCTGTTCCGCTCGGCGATCTTTCCCAGCGCGGCCTGGGCGAACGCCGCGCCGCGCGCATATCCCAGGCTTTCGAACAATTCCAGCCCGGATCGGGATTCGCGCACCGGGTCGGCGCCGCGGCTTTCAAGTGCGCACAGACCGAGGAGGATCGTTGCATACCCCTCGGCGATGCGGTCCCTCGAGTTCAGCGCATAGGTTAGCGCAGCCCGGTAGAACCGCGTGGCGTTGACCATATCCCGGGTGCGGACGTACGTGTTCCCCACGTTGAGCAGGAGGCGCGTCGTGAGACCGCGCTCGGCCGGCATTGTGTACGCAACGCGGAGCGCGTCCGAGAAATACTGGAGCGCCTCACGCGCGTTCCCCGCATCGGCAGCAACTTCACCGAGCGTGCCCAGCGCCTGTGCCAGCACAACGGAATCCTTGGCGCGTCCGGCGTTGGTGACTGCCTCGAGAAGCGCCTGAGATGCCCGCTGGCGGTCCCCGCGGAGCGATGCTCCGGTGGCCGATTCCAGGTCGAGCTTCGCCAGCGTGCCGGCATCGCCGGCCGCCGTCGCGCTCTCGCTCAGATCCACAATCGCAAGCCGCTCGCCGTCGGCGTCATCCAGAGCCCGGTACGACGGGAGCATCGCCCGGAGCACTTCCCGAACACCGTCCTGGTCCTTGAACAGCCGGGCCAGCCGGAGCGTTTCGATGTACATGTCCATTGCGCGCCGGTCGTCGCCCATCCGGCGGTGCAGCTCGGCGATCTGAAGCGTGAGCCTGCGGATCGCAGCACGATCCGCCAGCGACCGGCGGGCTTCAATAGAACGGTTCAGGTATGCGAGCGCCGAGTCAACCTCGCCCACGATGGTATAGCTTCCGGCGAGCGCTTCCAGCATCGTGGCGATGTTTTCGGGACGACCGTCTTGCCGCTGCAACTCGATGGCTTCCAGCAACTGTGCCCGCGCCGAAGGGAGCTCGCCGGCATCGCTCGCCGCGAGGGCGGCAACCATCACGGAGTCTGCCCGCAGCCTTTCCGGACTCGGGCCACTCTCGCAGCCTGATTGCAGCCACCAGACGGCGCCAGCCACAAGAAGCGGAAAGGGGATTCGTTGAAGCGTCATATGCTGCGTCCTGTACGATTCAGCGATTGCCGCATGCGCGCGGGAAAATCAGTGATGATGCCGCTCACGCCGAGTGCGTGACAGCGTCGCGCCTGGCGGACCGTAGTGATGCCATACACATACACCGCGAGGCCGGCTGCCTGTGCCGCACGGACACGCGCCCCACCCCCCTGATGCGCGCTGCAGATGAACACGCGCGCCCCCGTTGCACGCGCAAGTGCAGCGGGCCCCCTCACCCAATCTCGCACCGGCATGAAGAGACACCCTAACGGCATGCGCGGTGCGGCCCTGTGAAGCCGGGTCAGAAACGTGTCATCGAACGAGGAGACCAGGAGCTTCGCCGGGGGTATGCGATCGATGAGTCCGAGTAACGCATCGACGTACGCCGACGGCCCGCGCGGGTCGCCCCCTGTTTTCACCTCTATATTGAGGCCGAGCCGGGCGGGCCTCCAGGCCAGCACGCCCGCCAGGTCCGGAACCCGCGCACCCCGAAACTGCCGCCCGAACCACGCGCCGGCATCCAGCCCGGTAATCTCATTCGCCCCCACATCCCGGACCCGCCGTCCGATGCCGGTCGTCCGTCGCAGCGACATGTCGTGGTGGACCACAAGCACGTTGTCGGCGGCCAGGCGCACATCCAGCTCGATCATGTCTGCGCCGGCATCGGCGGCAGCCCGGAATGACGGCAGCGTGTTCTCCGGTGCGGTTCCCGCGCTTCCGCGGTGGCCGATCACAAGGAGATGCGGCGTCACGATCTCTCTTCAAGAAGCAGCATGATCTCACGGTTGACGACGTCCACCGAACCGGTTCCATCCACGCGACACACAACTCCGAGGGCATCGAAATAGTGGATGACCGGGGCGGTGCTGAGGCGGTAGACGCGGAGGCGGTTGCGGACCGTGCTCTCCTTGTCGTCGTCACGCTGCATGAGCGGGCTTCCGCACTGCGGGCACGGGGAGTCGATGGTCAGGCCGTCGGTCTGCGCATTGAAGATCGTCCCCTCTTTCGTGCACATCATCCGTGAGGCAAGCCGCCGGATCACTTCCTCCTCGTCCACGTCAAACTCGACCACCGTGTACGATGGTATGCCAAGTTCCTCAAAGAGAGCGGAGAGCGCCCTGGCCTGCGGGAGAGTCCGCGGGAAGCCGTCCAGAGATGAATCCGTTCGCGGCCGCCGGACCGCTGAGGGCCTCGCGCACGATGGCAATCATGAGATCGTCCGGAACGAGGTGTCCTTCGTCCATGATCGCTCTTGCCTTCTTCCCGACCGGCGTGCCCCGGACAACAGCAGTCCGCAGCAGATCACCCGTGGAGATGTGGGGCACGCGGTATTCCTGGGAGAGGAGCTTTGCCTGGGTTCCTTTGCCAACGCCGGGCGGGCCAAACAGGAGGAGTCTCATGACGGTTCGAATACCGGATAGTCAGAGTGCTGCTGTGGTTGTGGCGCTGCGGCGGCGTCCCGGTGCCCGCTCGGTTTTGACGGCCAGCTGTCCGCACGCGCCGTCGATATCCTCCCCCGCACTGCTGCGTACCATCACGGTCAGGTGTGCCTGCCGCAGCTGTTCCACGATCTCCTCCATTCTCGGCGACGGCCGGAGCGATGAGCCCAACCCCTTTGGCGCCGCGAAGGCGATTGAATGGAACGGAATGACGTTGATTTTGCACGGCACGCGCCGCGCGAACCTGATGAGGGCGCCCACTTCGGGAGCCGTGTCGTTGACGCCGTCGAAGAAGATGACCTCGAATGTGATCCGCCGGCGCGTCTGGCGATAGTACCCCAGGAGCGAGTCCTCCAGGACCGGGAGAGGAAACCGTTGTCCGACCGGCATCAATGCACGCCGTGTCTCGTCCACAGCGCTATGGAGGGAGACGGCCAGTTTCACGCGGCTCCGCTCTCCCGCCAGGCGCTTGATCCCGTCCACCCAACCCGCGGTCGAGATCGTGATGCGCCGCGCAGTCACCTTCGGGCCCAGGCTGAAGATCTCCGCCGCCTTCATCACGGCGTCGTAATTCAGCAGCGGCTCGCCCATCCCCATGAACACGATGTTGGTGATCCGGCGGCCGGTGATGCGCCGCACCTGCAGGAGCTGATCCACGATTTCACCGGCGGTGAGGTTCCGCTGGAACCCCATGGTTGCGGTCGCACAGAACGCGCAATCGAGGGGACATCCCACCTGGGTCGAGATGCAGAGGGTCTGCCGGATCTGTTCGTCTTCCCGGGCGGCCTCTCCGGGCCGGAATGCGGACCGCGGAGGGATCAGGACCGATTCGACCTTGCGGCCATCCTGGAGGGCGAAGAGAAACTTCGCCGTGGTGTCGCGGCGGGAGGTCTGGCTCGTGATGTACTCGATGCCCTGGATGGTCGCGCTGGCCTCGAGGCGATCGCGGAACGCCTTGCCAAGGTCGGACATCGAGGAGAAGGCGGTCGCGCCTCGCTCGTACAGCCAGGCGAAGACCTGGTTCCCCCGGTACGGGCGCTCACCCAACTGCTCCGCGACCAGGGCGAGTTCCTCTCGCGACAACCCGAGGAGGTTGTGCCTCTGCGAAGACATGCGAGAAAAAGGTACGAAACACTGCCTGCCTAATCAAGGCAACGAGGGCTGCGCGCGGGTGTCGAAAGCCCCGGCCGGGGTCCGAAAACGGCACGGCCCCCGATATCGGAGGCCGTGCCGGAACAACTGCCTGAAACCGACCGCTAATCGAACGGCACCTCGGCGTCCACCTGGACGAGGATTTCAACGCAGACTTCATGCCCGGTCGAGGTCGGGAGCACGATGCCCCGTGAGTCGATCGTCACAAACGTGTTCTGGGGGTTCGCAATGAATTGCGCGATCAGGGCTTCGAGGGAAGCGACACCGGCAGCATTTGCGGCAATGAGCGGAGACTGGTCCTGCAGAAGCGATCGCCGCTGTGAGAAATCCTTTCCGTTGCCCCGGAATGTAACGACCTGCTGATACCCGCCTGGCGTTACGATGCCCGCCTCGCCATTGACGCTGTCGGTTGGAGCTGCATTTGTCGCATAGACAACGATATCGACGAGTCTCGCCCCCACGACCAGATCCTGGTAGTCACTCGGGAATCTCGACCAAGGATGTAGACCGTCGTAGGAGGATCGTCGCCCCAGGTTTGACCGGGGTTACTGACTTCACAGTGCTTCAGCGGGGCGTTCAATGGCACAATGAAGGGGTCGTTCAGACACGAACTGCCGTTCGCCATCAGTCCGACGACCACAAGCCCAAGTATGATTTTCGCTTTCATGCGCTACACTCCTTTGTGTTCTACGCTGTCCAGTTCGTTATCCGCCAAAGCCGATGCCGCCGGAGAAGTTCGTCACAGAGCCGACGTTGATGTCGGCAAAGATCTTGAAGATGCCGAATGACAGACCGGCCCCCGCCGTGAACGCAAAGTTGTTCTTGCCATCAAGCGTGATCTCAACATTGCCGGGTGCCGAGGGGACGGTGGAATTATACTTCAGCGTGAGCGTGCTCGACTGATATCCCAGTCCGCCGTACACCGTGAGGAGTCCGAATTCCTTGGACGCCTGGGCGCCGATCATGAGGCCGTCGAACTTCATGAGCTCGCCCGTCGACAGGCTGCTATAATAGATGGCCGCCGAGAGATCCAGCGGCAGGGTGCCGAACCACTGATTCAGATTGTGCCGCGCGCCGATCGCCCAGAGCGTCGTGCTCTCGAAGTTGTCTCCCAGTGCCGGAACATAGCCAAACCGCCCGAGAAACTCCGTCCCGTATAAGGAACCCACTTTGATCTGCGGAGTCGCCATCGGCATCATGGTGGTGTTGAACACGCCGTCGGCGCCGCGGTACGAGAGCTGGGTCGGGTGCATCGGTCACCTCTTTGCCCTTCTCGCCCGAAGATGGTTGCAGACTCAAACGTCGCCGGCGTGAAGCCGCTTGGCGTCGTCGCGTTGAACTTCTTTTCTGAATCGCCCACCATCGCACCCATCACGATGATGTCGAATTCGAAATGAAACCCGGCGACGGGGACTGCCGCGGTACGGTAGTACCCTGAATTCAGATTCGCCCCGAACAGGTCAGCGAACGGCTGCATGTATCCCTTCACGTTCTCCTCTCCGTACGCCGCAAGCGCGGACTCAACCGCAGTCTGCGAGGCCGACAGCGAGGGGAGCAGGAGCACAAGGAAGCCTACAGCACACAGCAACTGGGCGAATGATCGAGCCGTTCTCATCGCGCCTCCTGAAATGTAGGTATTGAGTATAGTATGAAGAGCAACCGACTAACAAAGGTTGCGGTGTATCACATTCGTTGATGAAAGGTCCGTGGCGGAATATATACATCTCAGACGACTCTGCCAAGCGAAAATTCGAACCCGGTCGGCTTCAAAGCCTGGAACGGTAAGCGGAAAAGCGAGGAAGAGAGATCGCGGACCTGGCAAGGAACCGGGACATGCGGACAGGGAACAGGGGATGCGGGTGAAGAACCGGAAATAGGGGAGGATTCACGGACTTCGCCGGGCAAGGGCAAGCAGGGCCTCAAAATCGGCCGGAAGCGGGGAATTGAACTCGATAGGCCGGCCGGTCGCCGGATGCGCGAAACCCAGCGTCCTGGCATGAAGGGCCTGCCGGGGCATCACATCCAGCATGGCCTGAACCTCCGCCCGCTGGCGCGGGGTGTTCGGGCCGTAGTGGATCCTGCGACCGTGGTAGGTGGGGTCCCCGAACACGGGGTGATGGATATGGGCGAGGTGAACCCTGATCTGGTGCGTCCTGCCGGTCCTGAGGTGGAGCCGGACCAGGGTCAGATACGGAAAACGCTCCTCTACCAGATACTCCGTGGCAGCCGGCTTCCCGTGCTCCACCACCGCCATCTTCTTCCGGTCGCTCTTGCTGCGGCCGAGGTTGGCCTCCACAACTCCACTCTGCCCTTTGAGTTTCCCCCAGACGACGGCCCAGTACTCCCGCGTCGTTGTCCGTCGGGAAAACTGCCGTGCCAGATGCGCATGCGCCGCGTTGTCCTTTGCCACCACGAGAAGCCCCGAGGTGTCCTTGTCGAGCCTGTGCACAATGCCCGGGCGCACGGGGCCGTTGACGCCGGAGAGGTCGCGACAATGATGGAGCAGCGCGTTGACGAGCGTGCCGGTGTAGTTGCCGTGCGCCGGATGCGTCACCATGCCGGCAGGCTTGTTCACGACGAGCAGCCGCTCGTCTTCGTACACAATCTCGAGCGGTATCGCTTCCGGTACCGCTTCCTGAGGCGGAGGCGCGGGGAGTGTGACACGAATGACGTCGCCCGGGCGGACCTGGTAGCTTGCCCGCACGGATCCGCCGTTCACGAGCACGAACCCGGCCTCGATGCCGCGTTGCACCTTGCTTCTGGTTGCGTTTTCCACGTGGTGGGCGAGGAACACGTCGAGCCGCACCCGCTTCTGACCGGGCGCAGCCGTGAGTTCAACCTCGTTGTGCATGGGTGGTCCCCGGCGGCGCCTTAACCGCCCGCAGCGGATCCGGAGGAGGAGGTCGACGACGGCGGTGATGCGACGGTGGCGTCCGTCGATGCGGTGATGACCGCGTGCTGATCGGCCTTGTGTTCGATCGCACGGTGGAAGAGCAACAGGAGGAGGACGCCGATCGTCACGGACGCGTCGGCGATGTTGAAGACCGGCCAGCGCGTGAGATGGTAGCTGCCGATGGAGATATTGAAGAAATCCACATCGAAGAAATCGACGACTCTCCCCTCGAAGAGCGGGGCTTCGCCATAGAGCGCGCCGTACAAGACGCGGTCGATGAGGTTTCCGACAGCTCCGCCGAGGATCATCGAGAGCGCTACGCGGAATCCGAGCGGGGCACGACGCACGCGCATCATGTACGCGACGATCGCGATGCTGGCGGCGATGGAGAGAACGGAAAAGAACACCTTCCCGCCGAAGTCGATCCCGAAGGCCATCCCCGGGTTCTCGATGTACGTCAGCCGGAAGAAGTCTCCCAGCACGGGGACGCTCTGGCCGTACGTCATCCCCTTCCACTCAATGCCGAGCCATGGGATGCTGGCCCCCTTGACGGCCAGCTTGCTGACCTGGTCGGCAAGGACGATGAGTGCGGAGATAATGAGGACCCGCATCGCGCGCTACTTCGCCTGCTTCTTGTGCGCCAGCCAGATGCGGCCCCGTTCGCACGGCTGGTTGGTATTCTTGTACTCGGCGCACGTCTGCGCCGTCAGGACGGCTTCCAGGCGCTCTTTCGGGATGAGCAACCCGCACGCCTTGCACTGACCGAACGTGCCGCTCTCGATCCGTGTGAGTGCATCGTCCAGCTGGATGATGAACTTGCTCCCGCGGGAGGCGAAGAGAAACGTCTTCTCGCGCTCCATCGCATCGGTGCCCTGCTCCATGTGCAGCGAGTAGTTCGAGCTTTCGCTGATGTACTCGCCGGTCTGGACGTCCATCATGCTTTCCTTGAGCGTGTCCAGCTCCTCCAGCGTCTCTTTGCGTTTCGTCAGGATCATCTCCCTGAACCGGGCGAGCTGTTCCTTGGTCCACATCCGGGGCCCGAGCAGCGCCTCCTCCTTCTTGGTGAGCGCCACGGGCTTCGGGGCGACCTTCACCGGTTCGGGGGCGGGCTTCTTCGGCACCACCTTTTTCGCGCGTGTCGCGGCAACCGGCGAAGCTTTCTTCTTGGCCGTCTTCTTCGGAGCCGGTTTTACTGGTTTCTTTGCCATCCCTGTGCCTTTCACTTGTGTCTGCCCGCCGCATCAGCGGCGGCGTTCGATACCGATGGAGAGTGATTGTCCGTTGATGTCCGTTGTGGAGGTCAGGTCACCCTTCGGGGCCCCCGGGCCGAACTCCTCCGCCAGCGTTTCCGCCATGATGTACGCGCGCAGGTCGGTCAGCGATTTCACCAGGTCGGCCGGTCCGGACACGAGGATGCCGATCCTGTCCGTCACCAGAAACCCCGCATCCTTGCGCATGTTCTGAACGCGATTCACGAATTCCCGGGCGTTGCCTTCGGCCACGAGAGCCTCGGTCAGGTGCGTGTCAAGCGCCACCGTCAGCCCGCCGTCCGACTCCACAAGCCAGCCCTCGATGTCCTCGCGGACGATCTCGACATCCTCGCGGCCCAGCGAGACCGCGCTTCCGTTCAGCGACACCGCGAGCGTTCCGTCCGTCTCCAGAACCCGGATGTCATCCGCCGTGAGCTCCTTCACGCGCCCGGCCACCTGCTGGGCGATCTTCCCGAACTTCGGCCCGATGGCTTTGAAATTCGGCTTCGCCCGCTTCTTTACCAGGCCAGAATCATCAGTCACGTATTCGATCGTCTTGACGTTCACCTCATCGAGGATGATGTCCTCGACATGCCGGACGTCGTTCCGCTCCTCTTCGCTGGCGATCGGGAGGATGATCCGCGACAGCGGCTGGCGCACTTTCAGGTTCGATTTCGTGCGCATCGCGCGGACGAGCATCACGATGCGCTCGGCCCGCTCCATCCGCCGCTCCAGCTCCGCGTCGACGATGCCGGTGTCCGCGACAGGGAGCATCGCGAGGTGCACCGATTCCGCTTCCTTCCGCGACGATCCGTCGGTGAGATTCCGGTACAGCTCCTCTGCCAGGAAGGGGGCGAACGGCGCCATCATCTTCGCGACAGCCATCAGACATTCGTACAGCGTCTGGTAGGCAGCCGTCTTGTCCGGTCCCGACTCGCTCTTCCAGAATCGCCTCCGGTTCCGCCGGACGTACCAGTTGGAAAGCTGGTCGATGGTGAAGTCGCTGATCATCCTCGCCGCGCGCGTGACGTCGTACGACTCCATCGCCTCGGTGTACCGCGCCATGAGGGAATGGAGCGCCGAGAGGATCCAGCGGTCGATCTCCGGACGCTGCGCCGGCGGCACCGGTGGCCCATCGTACCGGAATCCGTCCACATTGGCGTAGAGCGCGAAGAAGGCGTAGGTGTTCACCAGCGTTCCGAAGAACTTCCGCTGCACCTCGCCCAGGCCCTCCACGTCAAACATCGTCGGACGCCACGGCGGGCTCGTCGTGATAAGATACCAGCGCGTGGTGTCGGCCCCGTACGCTGCAAGCACGGCAAACGGGTCGACCGTGTTTCCGCGCGACTTGGACATCTTCTGGCCGTCCTTGTCCAGGATCAGATCGTTCACGAGAACGGCATTGTAGGCCGGCTTGTCGAAGAGGAACGACCCGATCGCATGCAGAGAGTAGAACCATCCGCGCGTCTGGTCGATCCCCTCGCAGATGAAGTCCGCGGGATAGCCTCCCCCGCGTTCGATCAGCTCCTTGTTCTCGAACGGATAGTGTGCCTGGGCGAACGGCATCGCCCCCGAATCGAACCAGACGTCGATCAGCTCGGGCGTGCGCGTCATCGTACCGCCGCAGGAGCAGGGAAACGTCACCGCGTCCACGTACGGCTTGTGCAGGTCGAGCGGCTCCTGGACGTTCTGGCCGGCCTTCAAGTCTTCGATGCTTCCGACACATTTCCGCGCGCCGCACGAGCCGCAGACCCAGATCGGCAGCGGGGTCCCCCAGAACCGGTCGCGCGAGAGCGCCCAGTCCTTGTTCTCCTCCAGCCAGTTCCCGAAGCGGCCTTCGCCAACCTCTGGCGGAACCCAGCGGATCTGCCTGTTCAGCTCCATCATCCGATCGGCGTATTTCGTGGTCTCAATGTACCAGGAATCGCGCGCATAGTAGAGCAGCGGCGTCGAGCAGCGCCAGCAGTGCGGATAGCTGTGAGTGATCGTTTCCTTCCGGTAAAGAATCCGGCGCTCTTTCAAAACGCGGATGATGTCCGCGTCGGCGTCCTTCACGAACTTGCCCGCAAAATCGGTCACTTCCGGGCCAAACGTCCCGCTCTTGGAGACCGGGTGAATCGTCGGAAGCCCCATCTCGCGTCCAACCCGCGCGTCGTCCTCGCCGTAGGCCGGGGCCATGTGGACGATGCCCGTGCCATCCTCGGTCGTAACGAAATCGCCGGCGACGACATAAAACGCTCTCGAGTCCACCGGATGGTACGAGAACAGCCGCTCGTACTCCAGTCCGACAAGGTTCTTCCCGCGGCGGCGGTCCACGATCGTGTACTCGCCGTCGAGCACGCTCAGTCTGGCCTCCGCGAGGATCAGCCGCTCGCCGTTCGTTTCCACCGTCACGTACTCGACGTCAGGTGCAACTGCAAGCGCGACGTTCGAAATGAGCGTCCATGGCGTCGTGGTCCAGACGAGGAAGGAGGTTCCAGGCTCGCTCGTGAGACGCATGCGAACATACACGCTGGGATCCTTGACATCGTCGTACCCGAGGGAGACTTCGTGCGACGAGAGCGGGGTTTCGCAGCGCGGGCAGTACGGCTGAATCTTGTGCCCCTTGTAGATCAACCCGGCGTCAAAGAAGCGCTTCAGCGACCACCAGACCGACTCGATGTATTCGTTCTCGAACGTCACGTACGGCCGGGTCATGTCCACCCAGTAGCCCATCCGTTCGGTCATCTTCTCCCAGTCGGTCTTGTACCTCCAGACCGATTCGCGGCACGTGCGGTTGAACTCCGCGACGCCGTACCGCACGATATCTTCTTTGTGCTTGAACCCGAGCTGCTTCTCGACCTCGATCTCGACCGGGAGGCCGTGCGTGTCCCATCCCGCCTTCCTCGCGACACGGTATCCGCGCATCGTTTTGTAGCGACAGACCAGATCCTTGACGGTCCGGCTCATAACGTGATGAATGCCCGGACGGCCGTTCGCGGTCGGAGGACCCTCATAGAACGTGAAGTGCGGTCCGCCTTCCCGCTGGCTCACACTCTTGCCGAAGATCCCCCGTTCCTTCCAGAACGCGAGGATCTCTTCCTCCATCTTGGGATACGCCAGCTTGTCTGTCAGTTCCTTGAACATGCTCAGATCAGTCTCTCGACAACACCTTTCATGATCGCGGTGAGCGTCGGTTCCGCCGCCATCGCCACCGCGATGATCTCATCGACATTGGCCGGCTGGAGCGCGTCGGGGAAGCACTCGTCGGTGATGATGGACATCCCGAGCACTCGCATGCCGCTGTGGATCGCAACGATGTTTTCCGGCACGGTGGACATCCCCACCGCGTCCGCCCCGATCAGCCGCAGAAACCGGTACTCTGCCCTGGTTTCCAGATTCGGTCCCGGAACTGCAACAAAGACGCCGCGCTGAAGGCGCACCTTGAGGTCGAGCGCCACGTCCTCCGCAAGCTTCTGGAGCCGCTTGTCGTACGGCTCCGACATATCCGGGAAGCGAGGACCGAGGCTCTCATCGTTCGGCCCGATCAGCGGGTTCCCGCCGAGCAGGTTGATGTGATCGGTGATCACCATCAGGTCGCCGCGGGAGAAGTGCGGATTCATCCCGCCGGCGGCGTTCGAGATGAGCAGGGTCGAAACCCCGAGCGCCTTCATGACCCTGACCGGGAACGTCACCTGCTGCAGCGAATACCCTTCGTAGAAATGGAAGCGCCCCTGCATAGCGACGACCTGCTTCCCCGCCAGCGTGCCGAAGATCAGCTTCCCGTGGTGCGACTCGACGGTGGAAACGGGGAAGTGCGGGATGTCCTCGTACTCGACAACGACCTCCGCGCGGATCTCCCGCACCAGTCCTCCAAGACCGGTGCCAAGAATGATGCCGATCGGCGGCCGCATCGCCGTCCGGGTCCGGAGGTGCCGGACCGCTTCATCAATCATTGGCCGGAGTGCGCTCATTCTCCAAGCTCCTGAGGACGCTGTCGATCTCGATGATATCTTTCCCCGTACCCAATGAGGTGCCGCCGGAGTAGTCGTCGGCGGCGGTGGCTTCCAGAGTTTTCAGCACATCCAGTTCGGTAGTCAGCAGGACCCGGAGCCTGTTCACGAGCCCTTCCCTTCGGCCCTGCAGGCCGACAATGTCGTTCTTCAGGCGGCCAAGGTCCGTCTGGGCTTGCTCGACAATCCTGGCGGCTTTCTGTTCCGCCTCGCGGACAATCAGCTCCGCTTCTTTGCGTGCCGTCTCGTACGTCTTCCCGGTCGTCTCCTGGGCCTGGAGCAGTGTCTGCTGCAAGGTTTTCTCGATCGTCCGGTAGTCCTTGAGTTGCACTTCCAGTTCGGTCGCCCGCTCGCGCAGCTCTTTCTGCGCGCGGAGGGCCTCCTCAAGCTCGACGGCGATCATATCCATAAAGGTGTCGACCTCGACGATGTCGTACCCGCGGATGACCCGCTTGAATTCCTGGCGCTTGACGTCCAGCGGCGTGAGCTTCATGACTGGTCCCTTTCTCTTGGCGGCCGCACCCGGTGTCCGAAGATCGCGGTTCCGATCCTGATGATGGTCGCCCCTTCCTCGATCGCGACCTCGAAATCCCCGGTCATGCCCATGGACAGGTGCCGCATCGTGACGTTGTCCTGGGGGACCGCCGCGATACTGTCGCGCAGCTCGCGGAGCAAACGAAACATCGGACGCGATCCCTCGGGGTCGGGCAGAAACGGTCCGATGGTCATCAACCCGGCAATCCGCAGGTTCGGGAACGGTTGCATCGACCGGACGAGCGACTCGGCGCCATCGGGCCGGACGCCGAACTTGGATCCTTCGCCCGTGGTGTTGACTTCGATCAGCACGTCGAGAACACGGCCGGCCTCACGCACGCGGCGGTCAAGCTCGCGCGCAAGGGCGACGGAATCTACGGCGTGGATCAAGTGTGCAAACGGCGCCACCATCCGGGCCTTATTGCTCTGCAGGTGGCCGACGAAGTGCCAGCGAATGGCTTTGTCGCCCAGCACTTCGCGCTTGTGCCGCAACTCCTGGACGTAGTTCTCGCCGATGTCACCAACGCCCGCCTGCACCACCTCACGGACCGTCTCGGCGGGGAACGTCTTTGCCACCGCCACGAGGGTCACCTCGACCGGATCCCGCCCGATTCGCTCGCAGCAGCGGGCGATCCGCTCGCGAATCATTTTCACGTTGGCGGGAATCATAAACTTTCAAGACCATAATATATCCCATTCGGTTCTCATAATCAAAGAAACCGGGCCGTATGAGGCCCTTTGCGGCCAAGAGCTTACCTTGACTTGAGAGCCATTTTTCTGTTACTTGCGTTTGATGGGCGACGTTATCGCCCCCAATGAGCGATGTTGTTTTAGCAGGTAAGGGCGGGGGAATGAGCACCTTCGATTTCAGTGGCTTTTTCGACGAGAACGAGGAGGAAGAGCGGGACCGCGATCGTCTCGACGAAGAGCTAAAGAAATACCGGGACCTGCTCAAGAGCGGCGCGGACGGGATTACCAGCATCGAGGGTCTCGAAGAGCTGGTCAATTACTGCTTTGACCGCGAGAAATACGACGACGCCCTCCAGTTCGTGAACCGCCTGCTGTCCCTCGTCCCCTACAGCGCTGACAACTGGCTCCGCAAGGGCCTGATCCTCAGCAACCTCCTGCGTCACGACGACGCCCTCGAGGCCTTTGACCGCGCCCTCCACCTCAACCCCGTCGACCCGGAGATCCTGATCAACAAGGGAATCACCCTGGACGACCTCGGACGGACGGAAGAGGCGATCGCATGCTTCGAGCGGGCGCTGGACATCGACCCGGGCAACTCTGAAGCGTTCTTCAACAAGGGCATCAGCCTCGAAAAAACCGGCCGGTACGAGGAGGCCTCCCAGATCTTCCGCTTCCTGGTGGAAGGCAACCCGAACCACAAGGATGCGTGGTACGAGCTGGGCTATTGCTTCGACTACCTCGACCGGGCGCGCGATTCCCTCCGGTGCTACGACGAGCACCTGACAATCGACCCGAACAACTACAACGCCTGGTACAACCGCGGTATCGTCCTGAACCGGATGATGCAGTACAACCGCGCCATCGAAAGCTACGACATGGCGCTCGCGCTCCACGAGAATTTCCCTGCGGCGTGGTACAACAAGGGGAACGCGTACGCCAACATCGGGAAGCTTCACGACGCCCTGGCCTGCTACCGTGAAACCCTCCGGCTGGATGAGAAAGACGTTCCGGCCTGGCACAACCTGGGCAACGCGTACGAGGAGCTCGGCGAGTACGAGGAGGCCATCCGCTGCTTCACCCGGGCAATCTCCTGCGACCCGAACCATTACGAATCGTACTTCGGCCGCGGGAGCTGCCTTGATTCGATGGAACAGTTCCGACGCGCCCTGCTCGACTACAACAAGGCCCTCTCGATCTGCAAGGACTACCCCGAACTCTGGTACGCCAAGGCCGACCTCCTCTATAACATGGGGAAGATCCGGGAGTCGGTTGCCTGCTATCGCATGGTCACAAAGCTGGAGCCGGACAACGTCGAGGCATGGCTCGACTATGGAGAAACGCTCGTCGAGCTCGGACTGCTGAAGCAGGCGCTCAAGGCGTTTGACCAGGCGGTGCAGGTGAACCCGCAGCTGGCGGAGCCGCATTACAGCAGAGCCAAGGTGCTCCTCGTCCTGGACCGGGCGGCGGAGGCGATGGAGTCGCTCAGGTCCGCATTCTCGCTCGATCCGGAAAAGCGGAAGGAGTTTGAGAGCGACTTCCCTTCCGTGCGGACGATGAAGGAATACCGCTCGCTCTTCCGGGAGTAACCCCGAGATTCAGGCCGCAACTCCCCCGCCCTCTTCCCGAGGACGGGGGTTTTTGTGCCCGCCATGGTCAGCGTGAGGAACAATGATCGACGAATCACTCGCAGCGAAGCACGAGACGCTTCAGGCAATTCTCAGGGAGATGCAGGCGGTGGCAATCGCCTACTCCGGCGGCGTGGACAGCACGCTGTTGCTCAGGGTTGCCGCCGATGTGCTGGGCGCGCGCGCGCTTGCCATGATCGGCCGTTCGGCCACCTACCCCACCACGGAATTCGAAGAGGCCATGGCACGTGCCACGGCGATGGGCGTACGGGTGGTGGTGGTGACAACAGAAGAGACGGACGATATCAAGTTCCGCGAGAACCCGCCGGACCGCTGCTACTACTGTAAGACCGAGCTGTTCGGAAAACTGGGCGCTCTGGCCGAGGCGGAAAACATCCCGTGGATCGCCGACGGGACCATCGCCGACGACGTCGGGGATTTCCGCCCGGGCATGCGGGCTCATGACGAGCGGAATGTGCGGTCGCCGCTGCTCGAGGCCGGATTCACCAAGGAGGACGTGCGGGCGCTCTCCCGCGCTCTCGGCCTTCCGACGTGGGACAAGCCGTCCTTTGCCTGTCTCTCATCGCGCTTCCCGTACGGCACGGGCATCACAGCGGAAAACCTTTCGCGTGTCGATCGCGCCGAACGGATCCTGCGTGACGCGGGGTTCAAGCGCTACCGCGTCCGGTTCCATGACGATCGCACCGCGCGCATCGAGGTCAGCCCTCAGGAGATCCCGTGGCTGCTCGACCCAACCCTGCGCGAGCAGATCGTCGGGCAGATGAAGGAACTCGGGTTCACGTACGTCACGCTCGACCTGCAGGGATACCGCACCGGCTCGATGAACGAGGTCCTGCCGGATGAGGTGAAGCAACAGTACGCGGGCTGAGGCCCTGCTCGCCATCACCCTCGTCGACCCTGTCGAAAAACCTGTCCGGCAACGGGTAGTATCTATGGGAGCCATCATGAACTTCACGGAACGACTGCGCGACGTCCAGCGGAACCGCACGAGCCTTGTATGCATCGGACTTGACACCGACAGGGGCAAGCTGCCCGCATCGCTCAGGACGCACGACGACCCGGTCTTTGAGTTCAACCGAAGGATCATTGAGGCCACGCATGATCTGGTGTGCGCCTACAAGATCAACCTTGCGTTCTATGAGGTCACCGGTGAGCACGGATGGCGCACCGTACACCGGACGCTGTCCGTCATTCCGAAAGAGATCGTCACCATCGGGGACGCGAAGCGCGGGGATATCGGCAACTCCTCGGCAATGTATGCAAAGGCGCTGGCACAGGACTACGGCTTCACGGCAAGTACCGTGAATCCGTACATGGGGTTCGACTCGGTCGAGCCCTTCCTTGCACATCCCGAGCAGGGCGCGTTCATTCTCGCGGTGACATCAAACCCCGGCGCCAGAGATTTCCAGTACGCAAAAATAGCGGGCCGTCCGCTGTACGAACGGGTGATCAGGAAAGCCAAAGCCTGGAACACGAACAAGAACATCGGGCTTGTCGTCGGTGCCACCCGCCCGAAGGAGATGCACACGGTCCGCCGAATGGTGCCCGACATGCCGATCCTCATCCCGGGTATTGGCGCGCAGGGCGGCGACCTGCAGGCGGCCGTCCGCTATGGATGTGACCGCAAGGGCGAGCTTGCGATTATCAATGCGAGCCGAAGCGTCATCTTCGCCTCGTCAGGCGACGACTTCGCCGGGGCGGCACGGGCGGCCGCGGCGAAGCTCCGGGATGAGATCAATCAGTATCGGGACACGTACTTCTGATCGGGATCCCCGAGCGGATCGTACGCCATCTCTGGCAACACGCGCTCATTCCCTCCGAGGCGCTGTCCACGACGGACGGCCGACCCGTCGAGATTCTTTTCCCCGGCACTCCCAACGACGACAGCGGTCCCGATTTTCTCAAGGCACGGGTGAGAATCGGCGGTGTCCTGTATTCCGGTTCAGTGGAAATTCACCGGGACGTGTCCGACTGGACGGGCCACCGCCATCACGAAGATGACCGGTACAACGACGTCATCCTCCATGTCGCCCTTTCTGCCCGGACCTCCACGACAAAGAACTGGACCAGAAGCGGACGTCCACTTCCGGTGATGCTGCTCGGGCGCCATCTGGACGGCGGACCTCTTCTCCGCCACGCACGGTGGAGCCCTCCCCGCCCGGCTGACGGGGAACACGCTCTCCCCTGCGCCAGCGTCAACGAGCTGATACCTCCCGACCTCCTTCTGGGATGGCTCACGCGCCTCGGGAACGAACGACTGGCAAGGAAGTCGCTTCGCTGGGGGCAGAGACTCACCGCCCTGCTTGATGAGATTCGGGATCCGGGAGGGGCACACACCGGAGCCATCGCCGGCCGTACCGCGTCGCGGTACACGCGCGGTGATTTCGTGTCGCCGGTGCTCTGGAATCAGGCGCTCTACGAGGCGCTGATGGAGGGGCTCGGGTATGCCAAGAACCGGCAGGCCTTCCGGACCCTCGCGCGGACCATCCGGCTGGCATCGCTCCGGCGCCTCGGGCTCGACAACACTGACGACGTCCTGGCGGTTCTCTTCGGAGCGTCGCACCTTTTGCCGGAACCCCGGGCGCTCGAAGACCCGCTTGTGCAGCGATATGCCGCCGAGCTGCGTCATCGCTGGGGCGCGCTCTCCTGCACGTTTCCTTCCACCCCGCTCCACGCATCGGATTGGCTCTTCTTCCGCCTGCGCCCGGCCAACTTCCCCACTGCGCGCATTGCAGCGTTCGCCCACGCCGTTCCGGCGATCTTCCGATCCGGCTTTCATGGCTGTCTGGACATCCTGCGCTCGGCCACCTCCGTCGAGGGCACGGCTCGGCGGCTCCGAAACATCCTCATCGTTCGCGCCGGCGGTGTCTGGCGGTACAGGACCAGCTTCGAGGGATCTGCTACGGGATGTGGCTCCGCCATCGGGCGCGGGCGGGCAACGGAGATGATTGTCAACGCCATCCTCCCGCTGTCGCTCCGCTTTGCGGACACCTTCGGCGATGTGGCTCTCAGGAACGCGGTCCAGGGAATGCTGCGGGAGGGAGCGGCGGCGCCCCGGCACGGGCTCCTGTCCCGCATGCGCGCGGACCTCGTCCGTGGTCGATGTGCGGTGGACTCCCCTCTGCTCACCCAGGGTGCGATAGAATTGTATTGCACCTACTGCGTCAGGCTCAGGTGTCGCGCGTGCGCGGTCGGGGCTGCGTGCGGGTTCGTCAGGTCTTCTGTTGCTTCTTCTTGGCCGCAGGAAAGAGGATGTTGTTGAGGATGAGCCGGTATCCCGGCGATGTCTTGTGCAGGGAGAGATCGGTGGGCGGATCGCCGACCGCGTGCTGGTAGTCTTCGGGATCGTGTCCACCGTAGAACGTGAACGTCCCTCGCCCGAAGCTGCCGTGCAGATAGCGGACCTGATCGGCCCCCTCCTTTTCGGCCAGTATGACAGCGCCGTTCTTGATCAGGCTCTTCTTGAAGTTCGTCGTCTGGCCGAGGAATCCCTTGAGGACGTTGACATGGTTTTGCGTCAGCATCGTGGGGACCGGGTCAAACTTTGCCGAGAATTCAAAGAGCGTGAAGTAGTCGGTGTCCGGATTCTGAAGCGCGAGCAGATCGCTGGGGGGTTGATCGATATCGGAATACTCGTACCGGAGCGGATTCCGCTCCAGCGTGAAGTTGGTGAAGGCGAGCGTCTTCGTGAAGTCGAGCGTTGCCTGGGCTCCGGGGTCGGGCGGATCGCCGTCGTAGATCGCATCGCAGATGTCCACGCCCTCGGCTGCCAGCGCGATATCGTACGAGTCCGTCGCGGAACACATCGCGAACAGAAATCCGCCCGATCCGATGTACTCCTTGATGGTTCTCGCCACCGCCTTCTTGAGCTCCGAGACTTTCCGGAATCCGAGCTTCCGGGCCATCTTCTCGTGCGTGACCTGCTGCTCCTGATACCATGACGCTCCGGCGAAGGACGCATAGAATTTGCCGTACTGTCCCGTGAAGTCTTCATGGTGCAGGTGCAGCCAGTCATACTCGCCAAGTTTGCCCTGGAGAACTTCCTCGTCCCACACTTTGTCGTACGTGATCTCTGCGTATTCGAGGGCAAGGGTCACGGCATCGTCCCATGGCTGAAAGCCGGGAGGGACATACACGGCGATGCGCGGCGCCTTTTCCAGTCTGACGACGTCCATGTTGTTGTCGTCACGCTGCACCTCAGCGTAGATCTGGGCTGCCTGGGCGCTCCCCAGCTCCTCGAAGGCCACGCCACGGACCCTGCACTCGGCTGCGACAAACGCGACCGCGTCTATCATGAACGACCCGCCGCGGTAGTTGAGCAGCCAGTCGATCTCGAGCCCCTTTGTCAGGGTCCAGTAGGCGATGCCGTACGCTTTCAGGTGGTCGGTCTGCCCGAGATCCATCGGAATCAACAGCTTCTGAGCGGACGCCGGGCTGATTGCGAGTGCAAGAGCCACATATGCCCACCAGATCCGCTTCACTGCATGTTCCATCTCTTTCCTATGCACGTCTCTCCTACCGTTGCTGCACATCCGCCCCCGGCGTCATATTCTACAACGCGTCCCCGCGAAGCGTCCTGATACGCGCCCGGGCCGGCGACGTCAGGACCGACCGGGGAAAGTCCGCCAGCAGTTGCTCGTACGCGGCAATGGCTTTCGCCGGGTCGTTCAGTCCAAACTGATAGACCTCCGCGATGCTGAACCGTGCGCGATCCAGGTGCGTGCTCGTCTCCTTGTAGTCCTGCAGAGAGTCTTTCATACGCCGCTACTGCAGCGACGTACTGCCCGGCTGCCGCTTCGACCTGCCCTATGCGCAGCAAGACGTCGTCCGCGAGCGTCGCACGCGGAGCACGCTCCAGCAGGTCGCTGAACTCCGCTTTCGCATCGCCGAGCTTCCGCTGGCGGAGGAGGTAGTCACCCCGCGCGAACTGGCGAAGGGCCGCCTCCGAGGACGCCCGGTGTTCTTCTACAAAGGCCTGCAGGCGGATGGCGTCGTTGGCGAAATCGGCCTTGAGGTTTGCCGTTATCGTACCGAGGCGTTCCAGCGCCGCATCGAAGTTGCCGTAGAAATACTCCACCTCCGCGAGCCGGAAGGATGCCTCGTCACTCTGGTCAGGCGTGGCGCCGGGAGCACTCGCAACAGATGAAAACGAAGCTACCGCGCGGGCACTGTCGCCGCGCGTCAGGTGGATCTCTCCTTCGCGCATCGCGATATCGAAGCGCAATGTCGGAGGAGCGACAGGTGCCCGGGCGGCATCCGCCAGCGAGGCGAGGGCACCGTCGAGATCGAAATACTTTTCCGCTTGGAGTCGTCCGATCTGATACTGCGATTGCGCGGCATAGACAGTCCCCGGAAAATCCCGGGCTACTGTGCGGAAGTACGCAACCGCACCGCCGTAGCGCAGCTGCGACTCTGACGCCGGCCGCATGGCGGCGGTCAGGGGGCCCTGGAGCGTGTCCGATCTGGCATCGATCTCCTTGAGGGCGCAGGCATATCCGTAGTGCGCGGCTGCACGTCGCGGTCCGGTGAGAGGCGCAGCAATAGCGTCACGATAGGCCTGGGCGGCAACCTCGTACGCACCCTCCTTGAACGCGCGATCCGCGAACGCGGCAAGCGAGGCACCCTGCGTCTTCGCCAGCCGGTCGATCGTGCGATACTCTTCGAGCGCCTTGTCGTATGCCTTCCCCTCGATGTACAGCCAGGCGAGGAGTTCGTGAAGGCGCGCGTCGTCCCGCTGGCGCAGCGCATCGCGCACCGCCTGGACGGCGGCGTCTCGTCCGTCGGGCTTCCACGTATAGAAGCCCATGCGGCTCTGCACGAACGACATCTGCGACGGATTCTGCACCAGCCAGGCGAGGTATTCCGCGGTCGCGCCCCGGTAGTCCATCGACGCCGAGAGGAGCTGCGCGAGCTCACTCGAGAAGAGCGACGGGTTGTTGCACGCGACCCGCCCGTCGCGGTACGTCTGCGCCGCCCGCTCCAGCAACCTGTTTTCGAGCATCACGTTCGCTATCAAGCGGTATCGTTGCTGGTTCGTTGGATCCCCGGCGATCACCTGCTCCCACTCCCGCAGCGCCTCGGGTTCGCGTCCGGCGCGGTAGTACACGCTCCCGAGCGACGCCCGGAGTACGGGATCCGCCGGGTTGGTGGCAAGCCGGTTCGAGAGCAGCGCGACTGCTTCATCGTATCGCTTCAGCTGCAGGAGCGCGCGCTGCGTCGCTTCGAAATAGACCACGTTCCCCGGATCCGCCTGGAGGAGTTGACGGTACAGTTGAACGGCCCGCTCGAGGTCACCGGCCTGCTCGTAGGCCTGCCCGAGCCGGAACCTGGCCTGCGCGTCCTGTGCCTGCGCCGGCAAAGCGGCCCACAGCCAGACGACGGGAACGAAGAGAAGAAGATGATGCGTTTTCATGGGCGAGAGCGTCATCCCGCACACGCGGGACCTCACACCCAAGATGCCGGTTGAGCGGCTCGGAATCAAGTTCCGAGCGTTCTGAGATCTGGTTGCACGACAGGCTCGTTTTGCGTACTATGAAAGGTTACGACCGTCTCACATGCGCCAGAAACACATCGTCATCCTTGGCTCCACAGGCTCGATCGGCCGCAGCACGCTCGAGGTTATCGAGCACCATGCGGACCGCTTTCGTGTCGTCGGCCTGAGCGCGGGCCGCAATATCGATCTGCTCCGTGAACAGATCGCGCGCTACCACCCCCTCGCCGTCGCGGTCCAGCGTGAAGAGGACGCACGGGCCGTCCGGACGTTCACGGACGGCCAGACGATGGTCCTGACGGGCAGCGACGGGCTCATCGAGCTTGCCACCCATCCCGAGGCAGAGATCGTCCTGAGCGCGCTCGTCGGATTTGCCGGCCTGCTGCCGACATACCGGGCCATCCTCGCCGGCAAGGACATCGCCCTGGCGAACAAGGAAACGCTGGTGATCGGCGGCGAACTGATTATGCAGGCTGTACGCGAGAAGGGCGTGCGGCTGCTTCCGGTCGACAGCGAGCACAGCGCAATCCTCCAGTGCCTGCAGGGAGAGGATCCCGCGTCGGTGGAGCGCCTGCTGCTGACGGCATCCGGCGGGCCATTCCGCACCGCTACCGCCGACCAGCTCGCGAGCGCAACCTGCGAACAGGCCCTGAAGCACCCCACATGGAGCATGGGATCCAAGATTACGATCGATTCCGCAACGCTCATGAACAAGGGGCTGGAAGTCATCGAGGCCCACTGGCTCTTCGGCCTCCCGCCCGAGCGGATCGCGGTCGTCGTCCACCCGCAGTCGATCATTCACTCCATGGTCGAGTTCGCCGACGGGTCCGTGAAGGCCCAGCTCGGGATTCCGGATATGAAGCTTCCGATTCGGTACGCGCTGTTCTTTCCCGAGCGCCCGCCCGCACCATTCCAGCGGCTGGACATCGCTTCGCTTCGCCAGTTGACGTTCCACGAGCCCGACAGCGAACGCTTCCGCTGCCTCCCGCTCGCGTACCGCGCCCTGAACCTCGGCGGCACGGCCCCCGCGGTCCTGAACGCCGCGAACGAAGTGGCCGTGCAGCTGTTCCTCGATCGGCGCATTTCGTTCCCCGCGATCGCTGACATCATCGAGGACGAGCTCGACGCTCACACGCCGATGCCGTCGCCCACAATGGCCGACCTCGTCCGCATCGACCGCGCGACGCGCGAATCCGTTCTCCAACAGT
Source organism: uncultured Ignavibacteria bacterium (assembly GCA_963701735.1). GTDB lineage: Bacteria > Bacteroidota > Ignavibacteria > UBA10030 > UBA6906 > CAWABB01. The sequence continues at coordinate 30,270 of CAVPBI010000007.1, forward strand.
TCTCAGCCGTCTCATAACATTCGCGACCCATGCACATCCTCGAAACAGCTCTCTACTTTATTATCGTTCTCGGCGTTCTGGTCTTTGTTCATGAACTCGGCCACTTCCTTGCCGCAAAACTGTTCGGCATGCGCGTCGAGCGGTTCTCGATCGGGTTTCCTCCCCGCGCCTTCGGCAGGCAGATCGGAGAGACGGACTACTGCGTCTCCTGGATACCGATCGGCGGCTACGTGAAGATCGCGGGGATGATCGACGAGAGCTTTGACACGGAGTTCCTGCAGAGCGAGCCTCAGCCGTGGGAGTTCCGGGCGAAGCCGATCTGGCAGAGGATCATCGTGTTGAGTGCGGGCGTGATCATGAACATCTTGCTTGCGATCGCGATCTTCTGGGGTATCAACGTCGTGCAGGGGAAGACCGTGCGCGACACCACGCGTATCGGGTATGTGCAGGACGGAAGTGCGGGGGCGACCGCCGGCATCCAGGTCGGCGACAGCATCGTGGCCATCAACGGGGCTCCGGTCGCGACGTGGGAAGACCTCCTGGGCGACATCTTCATCGAAAGCATGAGCGGTGATGTCACGTTAAGCGTGTTGCGCGAGGGACGCCAGGTGTCGCTTGTCGTCCCCAAGGGTTCGCTGCCGGAGACCGATCCCGGCGCGCTCGGCATCAGCCCGGCCAAGCCCGGGATACGGGTGACCTCGGTGGAGTCCGGCAACCCGGCGGATCGGGCCGGCATCAAACCGGGCGACGTCATCGTGCGCCTGGGCGGCGAGCACGTCTCATCCGACAGCACGATGATCCGGATCGTGCGCGCCCACGCAACGGTGCCGCTGGTGGTAGAATGGAAGCGCAGCGATTCGCTGATGAGCGCGACCGTTATCCCGACGGCGCAGGGACGTATCGGCATCGGCTTTGATCCCCTCTTCGGCCTGTCCGTACGGAGGGTGGAGTACTCGTTCTTCGAAGCCTTACCGCAGGCAGTGATGGACGTGGTGAACTATACCGCCCTGACGGTTGAGCAGATCTGGAATGTTGTTACCAGGAAGACCGAGTTCTCCCAGTCGGTTGGCGGTCCGATCCGGATCGCGCAGATGGCCACGCAGACGGCCGAACTCGGGATTCTTCCGTTCCTCTGGTTCATGGCTGTTCTCAGCATCAGTCTGGCATTCCTCAACATCCTCCCCTTCCCGGCGCTCGACGGCGGCCACATCCTCATCCTCCTGATCGAAGGGGTGATGGGAAGGGAGCTCCCCGTCAAAGTGAAACTCGGGATTCAGCGGGCCGGGTTCTTCCTGCTGATCGCCTTCATGGTGTTCGTGCTCTACAATGACATCATGAAGTTTTGACCGGTTCTGGCATGTGCGCCCTTCAGAACAGCGGAATTTCGCTCGTTTTGCGGTGGCATGCGGTTTGTAACCTATCTGCATGTCGAATGCGCTCATTCGGTGGCCCCGCTACGGCCACCGGGAAAGGGATGCTCATGCACGCTCGATCTACTCTGTTCCTCCTTCTGGCTGCGGCAACGGTCGCCACCGGCCAGAACCTCCGCGTGACGACCACAACCGCCCCGGTGGATGTCCTTACCATCAGCGACGTTGATTTCGTCAACTCCACCACGCCAAAGTGGCTCTTCACGATTGACATCGCTCTGGTGAACCCTGTTCCCGGAGGCGTGGAAGCCGAGATGGAAATGGTCGGGAACCGTAACGCTCGCCAGCGGCGAGCAGTTCGACCGGGCCTTCTACCTCAAGACCACCCCGTTTCTCGTGAACCCCTCGCGGAGCTTCACGAACCTGGATTTCCGGAACCCGGCCCTTCGCGCCTCGTACACCGTCGATGAAAGCGCGAAGAATCGTTTTGAACAGACCGCCCTGGCGACCGGAACGATGCCTCCGGGATCGTACACGTTCGCGATCACCGTGCGTCCCACGGGCGGGACAGAGCCGCCGGTCACCGACGAAGCGCGCTTCATTCTCTCGAACCCAAGCCGTGTCGATCTCTTGCTGCCGCTCGACCGTGATGACGCCGTCAACCAGTTCCCCCTCTTCCAGTGGATCTTCGACGGCAGCCGTTCACGCCTGAAGATCTACGAGAAGCTCCCGGGACAGGTCTCGCTGGAGGAAACAGCGTCCGGCGTGCCGATCCTGCAGACCGAAGTCACGATGACGGGATACCAGTATCCGTCGTCGGGTGTCCGCGTCCTCGAGCCCGGCAAGACCTACGTCTGGTATGTCGAGGGCCTCATCCGTGCCTCCGGCGGAAGCGAGCAGGTCATCCCCAGCACGCTCAGGTCATTCGCGATTGCGCAGGGACCCGGATCTGCGTCGCAGCCATCCATGCTTGACGCCCTCGAGCGCGCGCTCGGCCCGCAGTACAAGCCGCTCTTTGACCAGTTGCGCGCTGAAGGCTTCTCGCCGGCAGGCACAATGCGGCTCGACGGTGCGGCGATCTCCAACGTCGATTTCCTGAGGCTCGTCAACCTCTTCCAATCCAATCCCGACGCTCTTCTGTCGGTACGGGCAGAATAGGGGAGAGGACACAGCCATGAAACAGACTCGCATCGTCGCAATCGCTCTTACGGGCGCCGCCCTCCTGTTCGCGGTGCCGCAGGCCCGGGCGCAGGACCCGGTCATCGGGCTCATCAGCAAAGTCATCCAGGACGTGACCCGGCGCGTCTCCGGGCAGGAGTGGGAGAAAGCAACGCGGGGGCAGACGCTCGCATCAGGCGATATGGTCAAGACTGGTGCAAAGTCGTTCGCCATCCTGAAGCTGAAGGACAACAGCCTCTTGCGGCTCCGGGAGGAGTCGGAGGTGGTGGTGACCGGAACGCTCCGGGGGAAGGAGTTCTCCAAGTCTATCCAGGTCCGTCAGGGCGTCGTCGGGTTCAACATCAAGAAGCAGGGACCCGGCGAGCAGTTCCGTTTCTCGTCGCCCACGTCGGTCGCTTCCGTCAAAGGGACGGGCGGCGTGCTCCGCGTGAACGGGTCCGATACGCTGACGGTCGTGGAAGGACTGGTGTCTCTGACAAACTCCGTATCGAACACCAGCGTTGACGTGCCCGCGGGGTACACGGGGATTTCCCGGCCGGATGGAACCGTGGAGAGCCGCGTTTCAACCGCAGCCGAGCTGACCGCTGCTGAAGACGCAATGCGGACCGGCGACCAGCCGCGCCAACTGAAACTGGAGTTGAAGAACAGCCAGGGTCAGCAGAAGGACTTGATCATTGATTTCAAGGAGCAGTAGGCAGACGCGCACACGGTGATGCGTCCCTGCACGGGCGAAGGAGAACCCTTCGCCCGTGCGAATATTCATAACTCCCCTATCGTATGCGACACGCTGTGCGTGCGGCCGCAATTGTCGGCCTCGTTGTGTTCCTGAGTGCGCTGAACGCCGCACACGCGCAGGTGTCTCCAACCATTCTTACCGTCGGCCCGGATGAGGCCGTCGCCACGTCGCCCGTGACCATCCGCGCGGAGCTTCGCCAGCTGGATGTCATCGAGCGGCTGGCCGTCCTCTACCGCCCGTTCGGATCGAGCGAGTTCGCCGTGGCAGAGATGGATCTCGCCGGATCCGCCGCGACCGCCACGCTCCCCGCGGAGGTTGTCCTTCCGCCGTTCCTGGAATACTACATCGCGATCGTTCGGCGGGACGGATCGATGGAATCGTTCCCGGTGAGCCAGACGCCGGACCCGTTCCTCCTCCCGCCTCCGAACACGCTCCGGCTCCCCGTTCGGGCCGCCGATGCGCCGGCACAGATTCTATTCCTCTCGCCCGAGGCTACGGAAGTCGTGGATGCGGAAGACGTCGTCGTTGCCATCTCCCTGCTCCGGGCGGATACGACGGTTGTGCAGGGCGCGACGCAGGTCACGCTGGATGGCGCCGAGGTGACCGACAAGGTCCTTTTCTCGGACGATCTTCTGGTCTTCTCCCCTGTGGCCCACGACATCCGTCTCACGCCGGGCGTGCATCGCGTTGTGGTCCGGCTTCTCGATCGCGACGGCGCGCTCGTGAGTTCGGCCACGCACCAGTTCACCGTGCGCGGCGATGCCGGGTTCCAGTACACAGAGCCCGTCACACCCGCCATGGCGTACAACGCAGCCGTCACCTTCGAAACCCGCCACGAGCGGATTGGGGGCGTATCGCAATGGTACAACCGCGGCGGCGTCCAGTTCGCCGGCCGCAAAGGCGACTGGCGCCTCACCTCGAACCTCTATGTGACCTCGGAAGAAGAACGCACGCGGCAGCCGCAAAACCGTTTCTATCTGGGCGTGTCATCGCCGTGGCTGGACGCCGGTGTCGGCGACCACTTCCCCGTCTTCCCCAGCCTCATCCTGCTGGGCCGGCGCGTCCGCGGGGCCAATGCCGAAGTGCGCACCGGGTTCTTCAACATCGAGGCGACGTACGGACAGATCGCCCGCCCGATTGAGGGCGCAATGCTTGAGTCGTTCCCGGTGGACAGCCTGAGCACGCGGCAGCAGCAGTATCCCGGAGATGCGTTCGGACTGGTGTCCGACACTACCTGGGGACGCTTCCGGTACGGATCCTACGAACGGAATCTGTTTGCGGTCCGCCCCAGCTTCGGCGCGGGCGAGGAATTCCAGCTCGGCTTCACCTGGCTGAGCAGCTCCGACGAGCAGAGCTCGATCCAGTACGGCGTCCGGCCGCAGGAGAACGTCGTCATCGGCACGGACCTTCTTGCGAAGCTGGACGGCGAGCATCTCGTGCTGACCGCGCAGGCCGCGTTCAGCGCGTACAACTCCGACATCTCCAGCGGATCGTTCACGGACGCCTATATCGATTCGGTCTTCGACAACCCGGGGGAGATCCGCCAGGCACGCGACATTCTCAGCAGATTTATCACGGTCAACGAGAACCTCCGCCCGCTCTCGCTCTCCACGCCCGCCACGCTTGCCTATGAGGCGACGCTCTCCATGAACTACCTGGACAACGCCCTGCGCGCCACGTATATGTACCGCGGGAGCGACTATACATCGTTCGGCCAGACGTTTCTGCGGAAAGATGTGCGGGGGTTCAATGTGCAGGACCGGATCAGAGTGCTTTCAAACCGGGTGATGCTCACACTCGGGTGGGAACGCCTGGAGGACAACACGAGCGACACCAAGGTCGCAACGACGACGTATTCGACGCTGAGCGCAGGCCTGTCGTGGACACCCGGCCCGGACCTCCCGATGCTGACGTTCGGGTACAATCAGTTCCGCAACCGGAACCCGCTTGAAGGAAATGGCATCGATTCGCTCTACCGCGTGGACGACCGGACAAACCGCTTCTTCGGCCAGGCGTCGTACGACTTCACGTTCGAGGCCCGACATACGGCACTGCTGTCGGTCTCCACGTCCGACCGGGCAGATTACACCGTGCGGAAAACCAATCTGACATCGAGCACCGTGACGCTGTCGCTCATTTCCCGGTTCGGCATCCCGTTGCAGACGAGTCTCGACCTTTCACTGAACTTCAACGACTATCCCTCGTCCTCGACTCCCGACGGGCGCATGTCGCTGGACTACACGACCATCGCCCTCGGCGGCAGGTATTCTCTGCTCCCGGGCGAGCTCAACCTGATCGCATCTCTGGCGCCGACCTTTGGAGACCTGAAACGATTGGCGACGGACCTCGGCGCGGAATGGTATCTCCAGCGCACGATGAGCCTGACGCTGCAGCTCAGCGCGTTCGACAATGATGACGCCCCGGATGATTCGTTCGTCAGCGTCCGGTTCCGGTACGATATCTGAGGCCGGGGATGCGCCCATCGTCGGGAACACATCCGTGGATCGTCAGGACTCTCCTGGTCCTGGCCGTTACATTGCTCGTGGTGATCCTGACGAACGAGGAGTTGTTTCAGGTCGGTCTGCTGCGCCGCCTTGAGCTATCCACGCTTGATTATCGGTTCGGCATCCGCGGGATGCGCGGGGGGATCGACGACTCCTCGGACGTGGTCATCGTGGAGATCTCCGAGGACGCCCTCCGGTCCATGCCGGCTCCGTTCCCCTGGCCCAGGTCGTACTATGCGCACCTGATCCGCAACCTGCGGGCCGCGGGCGCACGCGCCGTGGGCATCGACCTGCTCTTCAGCGGCGTCGACCCCGTGTCGTCCGTCCACGACGACTCCCTGCGGGCGGCCATCAAGGAGACTGACATTGCGGTGTTGGCCGGAAAACGAGAGGAAGACAGGCCGGATGTCGTCCTTGCGTCCACCCGACAGAACTACGGAAACATCTTCTTTCCGGGCGACAGCGCCATCGGCCTCGTCAACCTCCGTCCGGACGCGGACGGCATCTACCGGCTTTACAACCCGTTCTTCACGGTCGACGTGACCGGCGGCGAGACGGTCGATGTGCCGACATTCGGGTTCGCGCTTCTCAACAAGTACTTCGCTCTTCCCGCACTCACCGCGCCCCGGCCTGACGGCGACGCCTTCACGTACGCCGACCGGCGTATCCCGCGCTATGACCCCGCATCGTTCCTGATCAACCTGTACGGCCCCCACCGCACGTTCCGTCATGTCAACTTTCAGGACGTCGTGGACGACGAATCGTTCACCACGCTCGACGAACAGGAGAGCGGCGAAGCGATCAACACGTTCAGCGATCCGGAGTTCGGCTACAAAGTCGACGGGACGTTCGCCGGGAAGATTGTGCTGGTCGGCGTGACGGTCCCGGAGTATAAGGACGTCTTTCCCGCCCCGCTGGCTCGCGGGATCCAGAAGGGCGACAATCTGATGTATGGCGTAGAACTTCACGCGAACGTCATCGAAAGCGTCATCCGGGACGACTTCCTGAGGCTTCAGGCGTTCCGGTCTGAAGTGCTGATGATCCTTCTCCTGACCGCGGCGTCGCTCCTGGTGACATCATGGGTCAAGTCGCTTCGGGTACGCGCCGGATTCCTTGTCGAGCTGTTCGGATTTCTCTGGGTCGCGCTCCTGACGGCAGGCGCGATTGTCGTGTCCGTGTATCTGTTCTCGCATCAGGGTCTCGTGGTGAAGGTCACGAGCGCCCTGTTTGCGATCGCTGGAGGGTACGCTGCGAGCACCGTCTATCACCTGGTGTCTGAGCGCCGGCAGCGCCTGCTCATCAAATCGATGTTCAGCACCTATGTCAACCCGTCGGTCGTCGACGAGCTCGTTGCCAATCCCCGGAAGCTCGCGCTGGGAGGGAAGCGCGAGGAACTCACCGTGCTGTTCAGCGACATCGAGGGGTTCACGACGATGTCGCAGGGCATGCAGCCCGAGGAGATCGTCGCGCTGCTCAACGAGTACCTCAGTGGCATGTCGGCGGTGATCTTTCGGCATGCCGGGACCCTCGACAAGTACGAAGGCGACGCGGTCATGGCGTTCTGGGGCGCGCCGATTCCGCAGGCCGATCATCCGATGCGAGCCTGCAAGGCGGCACTCGAGATGCAGGACGCGGCGGCTCGTCTGAACGCACAGTGGAAAGAGAGCGGGCGCCCGCAGCTCCGGACGCGTATCGGAATCAACACTGGCACGATGGTGGTCGGGAATCTCGGAGGGGAAGGGAAGTTCGACTACACGGTCATTGGCGACAGCGTCAACCTTGCGTCGCGGCTTGAGGGCGCCAACAAGGAGTACGGAACGCGTATCATGGTAAGCGAGCGGACGTACGATGCGGTGCGATCAGAGATCCTCGGCCGGCAAGTCGACCGGATGGCGGTCGTAGGCAGGAGCCAGCCCGTCGTGACGTACGAATTGCTGGGCCTTCGCGGAGCCCCGGATGCGGCGGTTCTGGAGGAATTCGTGAAGGTGTATACGGAGGGACTGACGCGCCTATTTCAACCGCGACTGGCCGAGCTCGCTGGCACACTTTGACCATGCATTGCAGTTGCGGCCTGACGACCGACCCGCGAGCATTCATCGCGAGCGGGTGCGTCACTACATCCAGCACCCTCCGCCGCCGTCGTGGGACGGGGTCTTTATCCTGCTTTCAAAGTGAAATCCAGGCAACGGCCCCGAGGAACGCGGTCTGCTCCTCCACAAGCTGCTCGGACCCGCGATCGCGAATCGCGGCCGGAACCACCAGCGTGCACGAATAGACCCGATCCTCCACGCGAAAGAGGACAACGCGAACCAGATCGCGCGTCTCGTACACTTCAACCTCGTACCTGCAGAACATTTTCCCCTCGCGCTCAAACGTCTCCGGACCGCTGAGCCGGCTGACTGACCGGTCGCCCGACGGGAGCGTCATGAGCAGCTGTGCCAGCGGCTCAAGCCCGCCATCGCGCACCGCTGCCCGTGCCGCCGCATCAAACCGCACTTCATCAAGGGTAAGCGTCCCGCCATAGTCATTCCGGATGATCCACACCACATGTCCGGCCGCCTGGGAATCGGCGGTCGCGTCGAACCAGCCGGGGGGCGTAACGTACTGGAGCCGTCCGTCGCGCGAACGGTGGACCGCAGGCACAGGTGTGTCGCGTGATGATTCAGGAGAGCTGGAGCAGCCCGCCCAGAAGGCAAGCGCAAGAAGAACGAGTGCGGATCGGGGAACGATCCCGGCGAGCATCGGTTATTGGTCCGCGCGGCGGAACCGGTCGGACTCGAGGATGAACTTCACCGAGATGCGGTGCGTGTTCCCCAGCTGGTCGGTGGCGTCGAACTTGGCGAAGGAATAGTCGACGGTGAGTTTCGGGAGCGAGAGGCCCGCACCGAGCGTGAGCTGCTTGACGTCGCTGTAGCCAACGCGGACGGCAATGAGATCCTTGAACGCGTACTCGAGTCCGCCCTGCACATCCACGCTGACGGGCCCCATGTTGAACGTCGATGCCGATTGCCGGTTCTCGAACATGATGTCGAGATCCATGACCGGAGTGAACCGTCCTGCGAGCGCGTCAACGCTGTATGCCGCACCGGTCTTGAGCGTCGGGGAGATGAGGTCGTTTCGCCCGGTGTTCCACGCGACGAGCGTCGTGGTGACGTCCTGCAGGTTTACGCCGAGCATCAGCCGTTCGACCGGGCTGTACTGGATGCCGACATCGAACCCGACGCCGGTGGCGTTGTTATCGCCGAGCTCGCGCCGGATGATTTTCAGGTTCGCGCCGTATGTGAGGTTGTCAGAGTGGCGCCGGGCATACGTAAAGAACAGTGCCCAGTCGGCGGAGCTGAAGTACGAGACGCGCGAGGGGTCCACGCGGCTGAACTGATTCGGGTCGAAGGTCACATTGCCGCTGGCGTCGACGCCCGCGTTGCGGGTATCGGGAATATCGTCCACGCCGAGGCGGATGAGGCTGATGCCGAGGCTGGTGCTCGTGCCGACCGGGAACGCAACGGCGCCATAGTCATGGTTGACAAGGCTGCCGAAGTGTTCGGCGTGCATGAGCATCAGTTCGGGGTAGGTGATCCGGGCAAGGCCGGCGGGGTTCCAGTAGCCGGCGGAAACATCGTTGGCAAGGGCGACATAGGCGCCGCCGAGGCCGAGAGGCCGGGCACCGACGCCGATCGCGAGAAATTCACCGGCATATTTGCCGATGCCTGTATCGGCGCTTGCGACACCCGTCAGGGCAAGCATCGCAGCCGCAGCAATCCACCGTCTCCTCAATCCCGTCCCTCCAAGTTCCTCAGGCACGCCATAGGACTTATAAAGTCCAAAAAGAGGCGGTGAAAATCAAGGCGGCCGGCGTGTCCGGGCAACCAGCCATACCGCCACGGGCAGACCAGCAGCGTGCGTGCCGTCCCTGCCGAGAAGACCCGCGGCCCGGTCGATAGGACGCGATATTCGGCCGGATCAGGAAGGCGGCGCGGGGCCCGGCCGGAACTCCAGGGGATCTCTCGCCTGTCATGGCAGGGCTGCACCCTCGATGCGCTCCCAGATCGTGACCGTGTCGTCCGAGATTGCTGCAAGCCGTGTGCGCGTGACACACGCGGCCACCGCATCGACCGGGAGCTCATACGAATAGCGGTACGAGGCGGTGCGGGCATCATAGACGTCCATCACCGCACCGAGCGGCCTGTCATCCGAACCGAGAAGCAGATGGAGTTCCCCGTCAACGCACGAGAGACTTCGTGTGACGACAGGGGCATCGGGGTCAGTCCGGGCGTATTCCGCGTCGCCGGAGCGGCTGACAAGCACATCCGGGAAGCCGCCGTGCTCGAGCGTTTCGCGGTAGACAGCAATCGAGTCGCCCGTGTCAGCGGCCACAGCAAGGACACCCGCACGATAGGCTGCATAGGCAAACCCTCCGGTTCCGGTCGCCGCTATTCGTCCGTCAAGTGCAATCCCGAACCGCGCCTGTTGCTCCATGAGAACACCGCATGCGCCGATTGTCTGGCCGCCAGGTCCGTGCAGATGGAACAACCGGTCCCCGGCCGGCGATGACATGACCGCGCACGTGTCCCCGCGGAGCAAGGCAATCCGGTGTGGCAACCTGTCCGGTCGCATGGTGGCCCGCACAGAACCGTCCTCGTTGAAGACCGTGATGAGACCGTTCACCGGGTCGCATGCCCAGAGGGCTCCGTCCGCAGTAACGTCGAAATCGCTCAGGTTGGTGAACTCCCCGGGAGCTTTCCCCTCCCCGTGCCCGAACCGCATGAGGAATGCCCCGCTGTGGATCGTACTTCTTCACGCATCGCTCGCTCCAGTCCAGGATGTACACGCAGCCCGCACCGTCAATCCTGACGTGAAGCGGCATCATCAGGGGCGCCTCCCCTGCGCTCCCGATGGATGCAATCGGTCGAACCGCCACGTGCCTCCACACCCTTCCGGCTGCGTCTTGCGGACGGGGGCTGGCGACCCCCGACAGTATCCCCCGCGACATACCAGACGCAATCCGTTCTTCGGGGCCTCGGCCCGGCTGATACATCACGCCGATGACCACACCGGCCGCGGCGAGCGTAGCGATGAGGACAAGCAGGAGCACGAGGCGCGCTTTCATTGCGCTCCTTCCACTCTCGATGCGGCAGGAAAGCAGAGGTTCGGCCACGTTCGTCCCGGCCGGTGTGGTCAATTCGTCGCATACCGCGCGAAGCATGACATCGAAACCTCCATGGATCCGACCCTGACGCTAACCGTCAGGCAGGTGTCGGGGCCGCCGGAGCACCCGACGAGCGAGCAGACTCTCGGCACGCCAGCGTATGCGTCCGTCGCCGCCATGACGATCGACGCGGTGAGCAGGATGGCGATGACCCCCTGTTTGAATCTGGGCATGATATCCTCCTTGAGACGGTGAACGATTGTCATATGTGGACCATCAGACCGGATCGCTCGCTGCAGACCGTACGGACCCACCGGCACAGGAGCTGGCAAGCGCCCACGCCAGTCCCGTCAACATGATGTTCAGGATAAAATGCGCAGGAGTCGCCCGCGTCGGACCGAGCGAGAACGAGCAACCACACAGGACCCCCGGCGTGGCAATCGTCGCGTACCCTATCATCACGGTGAATGCGGCAAGTAACCATGCAGCCAGGCCCAGGCCCCGGGGCCTGAACCATGGAACCACGATCGCCAGCGCGGCAAGCAGCTCGAGCGCCGGAACGGCGTAACTGATCGCCGGCAGAAGAACTGCCGGTACAACCCGGTAGAGCGTGAGGGCTTTCAGAAAGAGCGACCAGTGAAGGATCTTGTCAACTGCACTGTATGCCAGTATGCCCGCCAGAAACCACGACCCCGCCGGCACGAGAATCTGCATCAATGCACCTCTCCTTCAGGTTCGACCCCAACGACGAAGACGATGGAACCGAGTATCCGCTTGAGTGTGGTAGACATGATCGTCTACCATTACTACTTCAAGGCAACGGGTTTTGCGAGGAGACGAACGGTCCTGGGGAGGGGGAATGAACGATGGTGAGTATGAGAAATGAAACGGGGTACAGCGAGCAGGTGCGGTACGCCTTACAGCGGTTCCGCTCCGAGCTCGCGCTTGAGGGCGGCGATGATCGGGTGGTCTTCAGGAGGGGCCGCCGGTGCCTGCTCGGCAGGTCCGGCGGGGGCATGTTCAGGATCGTACACCGCCTCGATGCGGAGGCGGACATGAAAGAGATCGCCAAAGAGTCCGGCCAGCATCTCGCGGTTCCGCTCGATGCTGGATTGTTCGAACTCCGTCCGGCAGCCGATCCGAAGGCTGTTGCCCGTGACGCCTGCAAGCCAGGTGCCGTCCATGACCGTACCGAGGGAGATCTTCCGCTGGCGGATCGCCGTGAGGAACTCCAGCCAGCGGGACTGAACCTCCCGCTCGGAGATGGCTGGAGCCGATTTCGATGGACCTGATGCGGGTTTTGTTGAAGCAGATACTGCTTTCGGGGGCGGGGCCGGTACCCGTGGGGCAATCGCACTGTCATCTGAAGACGCCGCCGATGTCTGAGGAAGTGGCGACGGAGCCTGGGGAGCGCGTGTCACGCGAGACGGTGGACCGAACGGAGACTGTGACGCCGAGTCGACGCCGGCGCGTGGCGCCGCAGCTGCTGGTGCATGACCTACGGAACGAGAGGGCGGTGCACTTTCAGTGAAGTCTTTTTTTTTCAGCTCGTCCAGACCGCTCAACACCTCGCCGATCTCCGCAGCGCGCGGCAGCGTCACGAGCTGCACCATGTCCGCCTCGAGCCGGAACCGCGGCTGCGAGCTCCACCTGATCCCGCTGTCAGTGCTCCCCACGAACCGCTGATACCGCAGCAGGTCGGGAATCGAAAACGTATTCGCCTCATCCATATACCGCCGCCGGTACAGGTCTGAGGCCTCGATCAGAGAAGCGTTTCCGGTTGTCTTGGCGAGGAGCAGGTTGCGCAAATGTTCCGTCACCCCGCCCAGGAATTCCCGGATGTCGTGCCCGCGCGTGAACAGTTCGTCCACCAGCGCCAGCGCGCCTGCGGCGTCCTGCGCCGTGATCAGATCCGTCACGCGGAAGTACACTTCCTGATCGACGATGTGCAATGCCTCCAGGATCGACGCATACGTGACGTCCGTGCCGCACAACGCAATCACCTGGTCGAAGATGCTCTGCGCGTCGCGCAATGAGCCGTCACCCCGTCGGGCGACAAGCAGCAACGCCTCGTCGTCCATGCGGATGCCCTCGGCCTCTGCGATCGACTTCAGCTTCGTGCGGATCCGCTCCACCGGGATCCTGCGGAACTCGAACCGCTGGCACCGCGAGAGGATCGTCGCGGGGAGCTTGTGCATCTCGGTGGTCGCAAAGATGAACAGCACGTGCGCCGGGGGTTCTTCCAGTGTCTTCAGGAGAGCGTTGAACGCCTCCTTCGTGAGCATATGCACTTCATCGATAATATAGACGCGGTACTTCCCCTTCGCCGGCGCGTACCGCACGCCCTCGCGAAGGTTGCGGATTTCTTCCACGCCACGGTTCGATGCGCCATCAATCTCCAGCACGTCGAAGCTCCGCCCCTCCGTGATCTCCCGGCAGATCTCGCATTCGTTGTCGGGATTCAGGTCGCGCGGATTGATGCAGTTCACCGCCTTCGCCAGCAGGCGCGCCGTGGTCGTCTTCCCCACCCCGCGCGGGCCGCTGAACAGGTACGCGTGCGCCAGCCGCCCCGAGGAAATCGCGTTCCGCAGCGTTGTCGTCACGTGTTCCTGTCCGACGACATCCTCGAACAGCATCGGACGCCATTTGCGGGCCGTGACGAGGTACTCGCTCATCCCTTCTCTCCGCGCTTCGGGAATACATGCGGGAGCGCCTGTTCGATCCGTGAAATCGGGACGATCGTCAAGCCTTCTTTCACCTTCTCCGGAATCTCCGTCAGTTCTTTCTTATTCTCATCGGGGATCAGAACCTTCCGGATGCCGCTTCGCTGAGCAGCCAGGAGCTTCTCGTTCAATCCGCCGATGGCGAGCACCTCGCCGCGCAGGGTGATTTCGCCGGTCATGGCAACGTCACTCCTGGCGGGACGCCCGCTGAGCGCGGAGTACATGGCCATCGCCATGGTAATCCCGGCAGAAGGACCGTCCTTCGGAATGGCCCCTTCGGGGACATGAACGTGAATTTCACGCCCCTTTGACACGGTTCCTTTGAGGCCGAACGACTTCGCCTGTGAGCGCAGATAGCTGAGCGCAGCCTGCGCGGACTCCTTCATGACCTCCCCGAGCTGGCCGGTCAGCGTCAGCTTCTCAGCACCAGGCATCACTGACACGTCCACGTGCAGGATGTCGCCGCCGACGCTCGTCCACGCCAGTCCGGTCACCGAGCCGACGCGGGCCTCGGTCCTGCGGAGGCGGCTCCGGAACCGGGGGACACCGAGGTACTTCTCCACTCGCTCAGGGTCTACCACAAGGGATTTGTCCGCACCGAATTGTGCCGTCTTTCCGGCCTTGCTGTTCCCGGCGCCCTTCACAGGCTTCCCGCCTCTCCCCTTTGACAGCACGATGTCCTTGGCGATCTTCCTGGACGTCGAAGCGATCTCCCGTTCGAGGTTACGCACTCCAGCCTCGCGGGTGTAATCCGCAATGATCTTGTCGATCGCCGCATCATTGAACCTGACTCGCTTGGGGTCCAGCCCGTGCTCCATCAACTGCTTCGGGATGATGTGCCGCTTCGCAATCTCCCGCTTATCGTGGTGCAGATACCCCGGGAGCTCGATGATTTCCATCCGGTCCTGCAGCGGGAGCGGAATTCCGTACCGTATGTTTGCGGTCGTAATGAACATGACCCGCGAGAGGTCGTAGTCCACGTCCAGATAGTGGTCGTTGAACGCGTAATTCTGTTCCGGGTCGAGCACTTCCAGCAGCGCCGCCGACGGATCGCCCCGGAAGTCGGTGCTCATCTTGTCCACTTCGTCCAGGATAATGACCGGGTTCACCACTCCGGCACGCTTCATCGACTGGATGATCTTCCCCGGCATGGAGCCGATATACGTCCGGCGATGGCCGCGGATCTCCGCCTCGTCACGCACGCCACCCAGGGAAATCCGCACGAGCTTCCGCCCGAGCGCACGGGCGATCGACTTCGCGAGCGATGTCTTCCCCACGCCCGGCGGACCGACGAAACAGAGGATCTGTCCCTTCATTTCACGCACGAGGTTCAGGACGGCGATGTGCTCCAGAATTCTGTCTTTCGGCTTCTCGAGCCCGAAATGATCCTCATCCAGGATCGACTTGACGTGCTCGATGTCCAGGTTGTCCTTCGTGCGCTTGTGCCACGGCACCGCGACCATCCAGTCCAGATAGCTCCGGATGACGGTGGACTCCGGCGAGAGGGGCGGCGTCTTCCTGAGCTTCGCCAGTTCTTCCATCGCCTTCTCCTCGGCCTCCTTCGTCATCTTCGCCCGCTGGATATCCTCGCGCAGCTTCGCAGCTTCGGGCGACGCGTCCTCGTCCCCGAGCTCGTCCTGCAGAATGCGGATCTGCTCCTGGATGAAGAACTTCCGCTGCGACCGGGCGATGTTGTCGTGGACTTTGGTGTCGATCTCCTTCTCGATCTTCAGGACGTCGTTCTCGGAGTTCAGGATTCTGATGAGCTCGTGAAGCTGTTCGCGCATCGTGTTGAGCTGCAGGATCTTCTGCTTGACGTCGACGCCCTGCAGGATGTTCGACGCGATGTAGTACATCCTCCGGCGCGGGTCCTTCGTGTTCTCGAACGCAACCAGCACTTCGCTCGGGACATTCCGGTTGAGGTGGACATATTCCGCGAACAGGGTCGAGGTATGCCGCAGGAGGGCGTCCAGCTCGGAGTCCATCGGGCCGGTTGGCCCCGCAAGGGCGATTTCAGCCTCCAGGAACCGCTCGTTCGGCACGACCGTGCTGATGCGGGCCTGGATGAGCCCGTCCACCAGGATCTTCATCAGCCCGTTGGGGAGCTTCAGAATCTGGACGATTTTGGCGACCGTCCCCTCGTGGTGGATGTCGTCCATTCCGGGGTCTTCGGTCACCGGGCTCTTCTGGGCGGCCAGGAAGATGTACTTATTCCGCTCGAGGGCCTCGTTGACCGCGCGGAGCGAGGATTCGCGGCCTACCAGCACAGGAAAAATCATGTACGGAAAGACCACCACGTCCCGGAGCGGTAGCACCGGGAGTTTCGGGGGGATGGTGCCCTGCGGTTCGCTCACGTTGATGATCTCGGATTCATGGTCGAGGGGCATGTCGGATAACAGGGGTGTGCCAGAGACACAAAAAGGTGTCGGGGGTCGACACCTTCAGTCAGTATACCACATTAATGTGTGCCTGTCAAGGCGCAGCATTCAGGGCACGGAGACTCCCTCGGCCTCTTCCGCCGTGACACAGGCGATGAGCTCATCAGGATCGGTCTGGGCGATGGCCGCGCACAACGTGCCGCCGCGCACCCAGATGGCCATGGTCTGTCCGTCACCAAGCCTCTCCGTGTACCACCCCGTCTTGCGCAGAGATTCCTTGACCTGATCGGGCACCATCAGGCTCTTCCCCTCCTGCACTGTCTTCCAACACGTCTGATACATGTAGATGAGCGTTTCTCCGCGCTTGTAGACAACGTGTGCCAGCGGAGTTCCCTCGTAGGCATTCAGCACTCCACCGACCAGCGTGCAGTGCCTGAGTTTCGGAACATGAACGGGGAACTGCGTCATGCCCTCGAACAGCTTCCGCACGCTGGCGGGTTCGTTCGACGCCACCTGCGGCGTGATGTTGCCCGCGAGCACCGCCCTGTAGTTCTCCATCGACTGGAGAAGGACATTGTTCCCCGCCGCGATGGCAACGCGTGCCGGAGGTTGGACGATTTGCGCAACGATGATCAGGAGGGCGAGCATGCCAAGCGCAATCGCCAGCGTGGGACGGATGCGCAATGAAACGACGAAACGCGAGAACCATGAAGGAGGCGCGGGTGTGCGAGGCGCCACGGACTCTGCTTCCAGGCGGTCGAGGAGAGCACGCTTCACGGATGCCGGGGTATCCACCATGTGCGCATGCATCGTGACGAAGCGCTTCGTGGAAGCCTCCGCTTCGTATTCGCTGCGGCACAGGGGACAGGCATTGGCGTGATCCAGAAACTGCTTCATCTCCGCCTCCGACAGGCACGTGTCGACGGCGTCGGTGATGTATTCCTGGAACTCTTTGCATTTCACTGCAGTACTACCGTATCAAATGTCGTTCGGATCTTACTCCCTGGTTGCGTAGCCGCGGCTGCGCGCATACTCCATCAGCCTGGCTCGAAGAATCTTGCGTCCCCGGTGAAGCCGCGACCGGACCGTCCCTAACGGCACATCGACAAAGTCCGCGATCTCCTCATAGGTGAGGCCCTCGATGTCGCTGAGGATCACCACAGTTCGGAACTCTTCCGGGAGATCCGCGATGGCCTTCGTAACGTCGTCATCCAGGAGGTTCTTGAAGAGGTTCTCCTGGAGGTCGTTCGATTCGGTCCCCGCTTCCCGGACAGAGGTATAGAAATTCTGGACCTCGTCGTAGTCGACGGTCTCCGGTTCCCGCGTTGTTTTGCGATACCGGTTTATATACGAATTCTTCAAAATTCTGAACAACCATGCGCGGATGTTCGTTCCCCGCTCGTATCTGTCCCAGAAACGGTAGGCTTTTAGGAAGGTTTCCTGAAGGAGGTCCTGAGCGTCGGCCGGATTGTTGGTCATCCGGAGGGCATAGTTGTACAGGAGGTTTGTGTGGGGGAGGGCTTCCTGCTCAAACTGGCGCTGTTTTTCGTTCTTTTTGGTCGTCATTTGCACCCCGGACAGCGGGGTCAGATGGGGAGGAAAGAGCATGAAGGTACGACAGGAATGGAGCAGTGTCAAGCGCGGGCTGGATTCAGCTCCCCTGGGAGGGCCGATGATAGCGCTTCCACCCTGTCGATCGCAAGGTCGAAATAGTCGTTCAGAATGAGGGCGGCTGCAGAGATGCAGAAGAAGCTCGGAAATCCAGGGACCATCTGAGGGACCTGAGGGGTTGCATCCAGAGCGAGAAACTGACCCAGCACGACGCAGACACCCGCAGTGAAGGGAAGTTCGAACCGGAACAGGCGGAAGAGTCCTTGAAGCCTGGAGCCAGTCAATCAGAGTCCTCAAGGAACGGTATCTCGCGAGCGCCGGGTGATATCCACGCACTCCAGAACCTTCCGAGGATAGCCCCTCTCCACAACACGGATCATCGCGCGGCCCAGATCCTGCATGGTGCAGACGTACTTCGAGAAGAATCTGTTGATAACAGGATAGAAGGGCGAGATCATCTTGGACGCCGTCATGCTGTTCTTGAGCCCCGGCGTGGGACGGATGTACCCCGGACGGAACGCATACACCGCCTTGAACGGCAGCCGCATGAGGTCGTTCTCGGTCTTGCCTTTCACGCGCGCCCACATGACGCGGCCCTGCTCAGAGCTGTCGGTCCCCGAGCCCGAGACATAACAGAACACCATGCCTGGATTGAGCTGTGAGAGTGCCTTCGCCGCGGCCATGGCCAGGTCGTAGGTGAGCCGGCGATACTCCTGCTCGCTCTTGCCGATCGACGTGACCCCGAGACAGAAGAAGCAGGCGTCGTACCCCCGCAACCGATTCAGGATCGGGGTATAGTCGTAAAAATCGCCATGGAGTGCCTCGGTCAGCTTCGCGTGCCTGACGTCGCAGGACCTGCGGCCCACAACGAGGGTAGATTCCACCGAAGGGTCGAGAAGCGCTTCGTGCAGCACGCCCTCCCCAACCATGCCCGTTGCACCAAAGACGATTGCCTTCATGTTCCTCGCGCGATCGGAATGCTGCTCGCGATGTTGCTATGGCGCCCCGAGGATTTCGCGCAGCTGTGCCTCGGAGAACGACTTGTCCAGGGAAAGGGCGCTGACATCGATCGGCTTCGGCAGGCCATTGATTGTCTGCAGCGCGCCGAATGTGCTGAGATCACCAATGCTCTTCACCGCATACCGGGCAGTCTCGTGGGCCGGCAGCGTGGTTTTCGTAAACCCGATGTCCGCCACACCGGTCCAGCCACTCTGGTGCATCACGGTCACGCCTCGGACGATGATGTCGAGCATCCGGTCGCCGTTCTCCACAAGCTCGTTGTATGCCGCACGATCGGCCGTCACGTACGATCCCGTGGCGATCGCATGCAAGGACACGAACAGCGCCACAGCGTTCAGTTTCCTCACGAACGCCTTATCGGGATCGTCCGGCCACTGCCCGGATTCGATCAACACGGTACTCGTCCCCCAGCGCTGCATGTTGTCCCCGAACGCTCGCGGCTCGAAGGTATCGCTGTACGTGGCAAAATGCCCCCCGATGTACGGCTTGAGTGTCGTCGCGATGAGCGCCGCAATCTTCATCGCGCGTTCCCGGCCCGGGGTTACGGTGCGTTCTGCATCCGCGGCGGGGGCCAGGAGCGCGATCGTGGTGACGTCTTTCGACTGCCCGACCGAGTTCGGATCCTGATCGTGGAGGTTGAACCCGAACGCCGGCGACAGACGCTTCTGGGCCTCCCGCAGTATGCGCGCCTCAGGCGTGAGAAGCTTCACCGCGTCACGATTGATGTCGATCCCGACCGCGGTCAGGCGCTTCACCCGCTCTGCGCCGTCGGGATTCAGCATCGGAACGAAGTGCAGCGTCACCCCCGCGAGCATCTCGCGCATCCACCCTTCCGAGGATGCCGGACCCGAGAGCAGATTGAACATGTCCAGCAGCGCGAGCGTCGCGGTGGTTTCGTCGCCGTGCATCTGCGACCACAGCAGCACATGCACCAGGCCCGTGCCGCAGGTGATCTGTCGTATCGCGCGCCCTTCGATTGACGCGCCGAGGATCTCGGCGCTCAGAACCGTGCCGTCCCGCGCGAGATACTCATCGATGACCGTGTGGACGTTTGCGTGTTTGCACGTGACGGGGGTAGCGTCGCCGGACCGGAACGTGTCGTAGGTCCGCATGAGGGTGGTGGCAAGTTCGGAGGATGTCACTGTTCGAGCAGCTCGAAGTATTTTCGGATGAGAGCCTCATAGTCCCGCGCGTACCCCTCTTCCAGAGCCTTCAGCAGGTCGCGACGAAGCTGATCGCGGCCCTCAAGTGTTGTCGGATCCAGTGCTGCCGGTCCCTCGCGTCGAATCGTCCGTCCCGATTCTGCCCGGCGTCGCTGTTCATAGTCGCGTTCACGCATGGAGCGCTGGGAATCCAGGAGCCGCGAGAGGATCCGCTCCTGCTTGTGGAGCGTTTCCGGATTGACGTTTCCCTGCGCGAGATCGGTCTGCACTTCCCGCATATCCTGTGCGATGCGCTGGAGGTCACCGAGCATCTTGCTCATCGCCCCGGACGCCGCCGCCTCCCGGGCCAGCTGCTCAAGCGACTTGCGCACCATCCCCTGTTCACCGGCCAGCCGGGCCATGGCGGCCGCCTGCTCCTGGCTCATCCCCTGCGACTCGCGCGTCCCCTGGTTGATGGATTGCTGCTGCCCCGACATCTGCTGCAACCGCTGCATGAGCCCGGCCATGCCCATCCCCTGGCTCCCCTGCATCATCGCTCCAAGCGACCCCTGCATCATGCGCGCGGCCTCGTTCAGCGAGGTCATCGCGCCGCTTTCGTGGCCGCCCGCCGCCTGTCCGTTCCGCTCGTCCAGGGCTTCCACGGCATTGCCCATCGAGCGCAGTGCGTCACCGATCGCCTTTCCCATCTCCGGTGAAATGGCGAAGGTCTTCTGAGAAAGCCCCGCCATGCGATCCGTGACGTTGTTCAGGTCCCGCGCGATGTCCATCTGGCGCTGTGCCTGCTCCCGGAACGTCTGGGAGCCCGCGTCCTTGGACCGGCTTTCGTTCCGGAGCGCTTCCTGCCGTTCCGAAAGCGCCAGCAGGTCCTCGAGCGCGCGGCGCATTTCGTTCACGATCTGCTGCTGCTGGTTGGCGCGCATCGCGTCGCGCATCTTGTTCATGCTCTTCCGCATCTTCTGCATCGCACCGGAGGCCGACTGCTGTGACTGCCTCGCCTGTGCCATCTCCTGGTTCTGCAGTGCGTCGGCGCTTTCCTGCAGGCTCTCGTCCAATTGGCTGTCCCTCATCTCCTGCATCGCCTGCTCTGCCTCCTGCAGCGGCATCTCCTTCGGGAACTCCTGCATCTTCTTCTGCAGGTCGGCGAGCTGTTCCTTCATGCGGGCTGCGTCTTCGCGGATGTCCTTCTGCCGCTCCGCGAGATCCCCCATCTCCTTCCGGGCCGAGGAATCGGCCTGTGCGGTCTTCTGGTTGAGGTCGTCCTGCGCCTTCGCCATCGCCTCAGCCCGCTGTACCATTTCATCCATCTTCTGCTCCAGCTGGAGGCGCTTCAGCAGATTGATCGTGCGCTCAAGGCTCTTCCGGAAGGTCTCCTCGTTCATGCTCATCTGCTGGAGCGCTTGCCGCATCAGCTCGGGATTCATCAGCCGCATCGATTCCTGCAGGCGCTTCATCGCTTCGGCAAGCTCGGGAGAGTTGATCTGCTCCATGAGCTGCTGCAGCTCCTGGTACTTCTCGAGCGTCTCCCGGGAGAGCATGCCCGATTTCTGCATCTCCTCAGTCGCCTGAGCCACCGTCTCCGCGGTCTGGCGTGCCGCTTCCTGCGCCGCATCCATCTTCTTCAGCAGCTCTTCGGCGCGCTTCTGATCCTTCCAGTCCAGCTTCTGTGTTTCCTTCGTCAGGTCCTTGCGCAGTTCCTGGAGGTCCTTGCGGGCTTCTTCCGCCCGACGCAAGGCTTCCTGCATCCCCTCCATGCTCGCAGCCTGCGCCCGCTCGTTCGCCTCCACCACCTCGTCCAGCGATGGGACGCGGATCGTGTAGGTGGGACTTACCGCAGACTTCGGCCCTGAGACGGCATCGTTGTCCAGTACTTCGATGTAGTACTCCAGCACGTCCTCCGGTGCGAGGGCGAACGGTTCCAGCGACCAGACGAACGGGATGGTCAGCTCCGTAGCGCGGAGCGCCGGGAGCGCAATGGCTGTAAACGTAAACCTTCAGCCGGCTTCTCGTACCGTGAGGCGGAAAGACGGTATGCCAGGCGCAGCCGAGAGAACCCGAAGTCGTCCTTCAGCGCAAGCATCATGGCCAGCGCTGTGTCCTGCACCACCGTGACGTTCATGCCGGGGAGCGGTATCGCAGCCGTGGGCGGTGCATCGGCCACCAGCCGGATCGAGTAGTCGATTGGATCGCTGTTCTCCGCTCCGGTGTTATCGCTGAGAGAGATCCGGTACGAACCCTCCCGGCGAAGGGTCAGGATCCCGCTTGCCTGTTGGTCCCGGACAGCGAGCGGAAATTCCGTACCGCCGCCGAGCCGCAGCCGGGCGCTTGCCAGTGGCCTGCCGGCTTCAATCGCAAATGACGCGCGGGTTCCGACCAGTGCGGAGATGTCGCCCATGTTGTCGTCAAGCTGCCGCACGGGCAACCCGGTATACGCCGGCGGCGTCAAGGCAATCCGCAGCAGCCGAACCACCGGCCTGTCGCGCACGTTCAGCACATACTCCCCGCTCTCAACCCGCCCAGCCTTGACGCAATAGCGCGTCGTGGCTTTCAACGCGTTGAATGTATACCGGTAGAGCCCGTCACCCCCCCGTGTGAGCGTTCTGGTCTCCGGGACGGTCTGTCCCTCAAGCCGGCTCTCCAGCACGACCGGCTCGCTCGTCACGCCGCGCACCTCCACGACAATCGAGATGTCGGTTCCCTTGAGCACGTCCAGGTTGCCGGGCTGCACAAGCAACGACACGCCTGACGGAGAGGCAAACGCTTCCCCGTGGTGCACTATGCGATAGGCTGCCTCGAGGAATGTTCCGGGAAGGACAGCGACACCCAACGCGGCAATCGCGGCAACGCCAAGCAGCAGTCGCGCACGGCGCACGAGCGCGGCATGGCTAATGGTGGACGTGAAATCGAAGGGAGCGATCTCGCGCTCAATGTCGTGCAGTGCGCTTTCGATCAAATCGCCGGAGTACGCGCCGGTCGATTGATTCAGCTCGCGGTGAAGCTGGAGCGCATTCTGCAATCTGTCGCGCACGCCCGGAAGCGAGCGCCCGACCCGGGCCGCAGTCGCCTCGTCCGACTCATCGGGGAGAATGCCGACCAGGCGCAGGAGCGATGGGCCGGCCTTCAGGAGAAACGCCATGAGCGACGCGGAGATCACCGTCCAGAACAATGCCGTTCGAACCGGGATGCCGGGGCGGAATGCGGATTCGAGGATCAGCACGACCGCAGTGAGGCCCAGGAATCCCAGCGCCGCCAGCACCGCGCCGTGCGTGATGGCCATACGGTGCATGTGTGTGCCGCACACGGGTCAGGCGACGGTGGACATCGATTTCGAATGTCTGCAGCATTTCCATCTCTTCCCCGTCAGTGCGTCAGCGCCCACACAATGACATTCGTCCCGAACTGCAGGGCCTCCGTTCGCTTCTCCGGCGGATCGTTGTGCACTTCCGGATCGGCCCAGCCGTCGCTCGGATTGCTTTCGTAGGTGTAGAACACAACCAACCGACCATCCTTGAACAGGCCCAGTCCCTGCGGAGGCTTGTCGTCATGCTGGTGCGTCTTCGGCGGACCACCGGGGAACGGAAACTGAATCGAATAGATGCCGTGCGTGAACGGCAACTCGACGAGCCTGTCGTCCGGAAACACTTTCTTCAGCTCGCGCCTGAAGGCCGCATCCATTCCGTAGTCGTCGTCAGCGAACAGAAACCCGCCTTCTTCAAGATACGTCCGCAGGTGGCGGACCTCGGTCTCGTTCAGCGACATGTTGCCATGGCCCGTAAGAAAGACGATGGGATAGCTGAACAGGTCGTCGCCGGCAAGGTCGACCACGCGTGGCCGGGCGTCAACGGCGAGGCCGGTCGACTCCTTGATGAACGTGAGGAGGTTTACCTCCGCCGATGGATCGTTGTACCAGTCGCCTCCGCCTGCATACTTCACGCGCGGGAGCGAAAGGGCACTCGAGACTTTGCCTGACTGCGCGGAGGTGGGCACCGGCCAGCAGAGAACTGCCAGAAACGCCAAAAAAACCGCCTGCGTGAGCGAAAATCGCATGGGTCAAGTTATCAAACCGGGCAGGAAGAGTCAAACCGGGGAGATGCGCCGGCGCGAGGACCGCCAGCCGCACACAGAAGAACACTCGTGCCCCGCTCCCGACCTGTCTCGCGACAGGAAGAGGGCGGGGCACAATGTGGCGACTCTGATCGGACTATTGCTTCGTGGATCCCGGAGGGAATTCTTCGAGGATCGTCTCAACCGCGTACTTGATGTTCTCCGCACGCTCTTCCGGAGTCGCCGTCTGCTGAACGACGCCAGTGCCCACGCCACGCCATGCGAGCTCATCCTTGCCCGGGTTGTTCTTCACAACGTCGATGAAGAGGCTCGCCTCGGTGTAGTAGCTCACGTCGATGTTCCGTCCGTAGGCACCGTATGGCCCCCAGTATGCGCCGTAGGAGTAGCCCCAGTCGGTGACGTTCATCTTTTCCTTCGCACCGGCATGCGCAAACACGAAGAAATCCGGCTCGCCGCTCTCGACTTGCTGATACCCTTTGGTCTTCAGCGTCGCGATGACAGCATCCCGGATGCGCGCCTTGATCAGGGGATTCTTATCGAGATCGCTCCCCTTCGCATCCACCCACTTGAACGTCTTGAGGGTCGTGAAGTTGGTTGCCGGATCGTAGTCCGTCTGGACGTCAATCGTCGAGCAGCCAGCCACGAACAGGGCGACCCCGGCAAGCACAATGAATTTTCCGATATTCATAACAAACTCCTGAGGAAAGTGTGGAATTGAAATCGCACAACCTGGGGCGGCGGCCCATGCGGGCACTGGACTGCTCAGAGCGGTCAAATATATCAAACCGCCCCCGCAGAATCAATTCCCCTGGACTGCAGCAGCACCCGCGGGCGCACCGGTGTTCCGTGCGCCCGTGGAATTGCCTTTCAATCCATGATCTTGCGCAAGAAGGCTGGCTTTTCCGGATCCGCCTTGTCGATCTTCTCCCGGCTCTGCGGGGGCTCGTTCTCGACAACACGCGAGCTCACCGGGATGTCGATGCCCCTGCGGATGTACGCGGGTTCGTCATACTTCTGGAGCTCCTCCACACCGGTCGGGATGCGCTCGATGACGCGCACCGGCTTGGCTGCCGCCACGGCAACCTTTGCAGGTGTCGCCGGGATTCCCTTCCGGTTGAACCCGGTGGCAATGACCGTGACCATCATCTCGTCGGCCATGTGCTCGTCCACAACAGCGCCGAGGATGACATTCGCGTCGTCTCCCGCCGCCTCATGGATAATCTCGGTGGCTTCCTCGACCTCAAACAGCGACATCGTCGGTCCGCCGGTGATGTTGACCAGCACGCCCTGCGCGCCGGAAATCGACACGTCGTCCAGCAGCGGGCTGGAGATCGCGGCATGGGCGGCTTCGACGGCGCGGTTGTCGCCGGTGGAGATGCCCGAGCCCATCACGGCATCGCCCATCTCACGCATCACGGTCCGCACGTCTGCGAAGTCGACGTTGATCAGTCCGGGAACGGTGATCAGTTCCGAGATACCCCTCGTCGCGCCGTACAGCACGTGGTTGGCGACATCGAACGCCTCCTGCAGCGGAGTCCGCGGCTCGACAATCGACAGAAGCTTCTGGTTCGGGATGACGATCAGCGTGTCCACCTGCTTCTTGAGCTCCGAAATGCCGAGGTCGGCCTGGGAGTACCGCTTCTTCCCCTCGCAGCGGAACGGCATGGTCACGATCCCGACAACGAGCGCGCCGAGGCTCTTGGCGATGTTCGCCACGACGGGGGCACCCCCGGTTCCGGTCCCGCCGCCCATTCCGGCCGTGATGAAGACCATGTCGCTGCCCGTCAGGGCACGGGTGATCTCCTCGCGGTCCTCTTCGACGGCACGCTGCCCGATGGAAGGATCGGCTCCCGCACCGAGTCCCCGCGTCAGGTTCTTGCCGATCTGGATCTTGCTCGGGGCGGCGTTGCGCTCCAGCGCCTGCAGATCGGTGTTGATCACAAAGAAATCCACACCCTGCAGGCCCCTGCTCATCATGCTCTGGATAGCGTTCCCGCCACCCCCGCCCACGCCGACGACGCGGATCTTCGCCCCGCGGTCGTTGCCATTGTCGAGTTCTATCACAGGATTATCCTCCTTGGATTGATATTGTACGCTCTGTTGACGATGTGTTCAATCTCGATGCTCATAGCGCGTCAAACCACTCTTTCATTTTCCGTGCAACGCCCGCCACCGAGCGCTCCCGCTTCCCGCCGGGCGACAGCGGCGCGGCTTCCATCGGCTCCCGGTGCTTCATGCCGTACAGCACGAGGCCGACGGCGGTCGCGTACGCGGGGTTCTCAATCTCGCGGACGAGCCCGCCGGCGAACCCTGACGGGATCCCGATCTTCACGGGCATGCCCAGCACCTCGCGCGCCAGCTCGGCCGTCCCCTTGATCAGGGCACCGCCGCCGGTCAGCACCACGCCGCCCGACAGATGGCGCGCGTAGCCGGACCGCTTGATCTCCAGCGCCGCGATCTCGAAGATCTCCTCCATCCGGGGCTGAATGATCTGCGCCAGGAGACGGTTATCAATCTCGATCGGCGAACGGCCGCCGACGCCGGGAAGAATGATCGGCTCGTTCACGCTCACGGCCGGGATGTACGCGCAGCCGTGATCCATCTTCAGCTTTTCCGCCTGATCGTTCAGCACCCCGAGACCCTTGCGGATGTCGTCCGTCACCTTCTTCCCCGCGATCCCGATGACCGCCGTGTGACGGATTGTCCGCTCCTCGAAGACTGCCAGGTCGGTCGTGCCGCCGCCCACGTCGATCAGGGCGATGCCCACCTCCTTTTCTTCCTCATCGAGGACGGCATAGCTGGAGGCGAGGGGTTCGAGCACCATGTCGGTGACTTCCATGCCCGCCCGCTGCACACATTTGTAGATGTTCTGCGCGGCGCTGACGAGGCCCGTGATGATATGGACGTTGGCCTCCATGCGCACCCCCGACATGCCGAGCGGATCGTAGATCCCGTCCTGCCCGTCGATGATGAACTCCTGCGGGATGACGTGGATGATCTTCCGGTCCGACGGCAGCGCGACCCGCTTCGTGTCCTCGATCAGCCGGTCGATGTCGCCCTGCGTCACCTCGTGCTCCGCGCCACTGATGCCGATGACACCGCGGCTCTGGAAGCTCTGGATATGATCGCCTGCGATCCCGACGATGACGGACGTGATGCGCACACCGGAGGACGCCTGCGCATCCGCGATGGCCGAGACGATGGAGTTCGTCGTCCGGTCAATATGCGTGACGACTCCGCGGGTGATCCCGTCCGACGGGGCCCGCCCGACCCCGAGGATATTCATCCGCCCGTGCTCGTCGGTTCCAGCGACGATCGCGCAGACCTTGGTAGTCCCGATGTCCAACCCGACGATGATGTTCTCCATAACTCGTCCCTTGCCTGTGATGATTCAGTTCCAACGGACCACGACGTTGTCTTCAAATCGCAAGTCGACATACTGCAGGTCCGCGGCGCCGCGCGGGTACACGATCGAGCGCCAGAACCCGTCGAATTTCGCCATCTGCGACGCCAGATCCTCCCGGCGCACGATGACCGGAACGCCGAACTCCGAGGTGTGGAGGATAAGGGTTTCCCCTGTGCCGACCGCGACGTCGGAGATTCTCCTGTAGCATTCGTCGCTGATCGAGCGCGCCATGTCGAGCAGCACCAGGGCGTCGCGCACCGCAGGAGACGTGATGCGCTTCCCGGGCACACACTCCGCCACCGGCACCGCACCGGTGATCAGCGGAAGGTCGCCCGCGTCCGCAATCCTCACGGACGGGAGTACCGTCCCTTCGGCGTCAATGAACAGCATGCGATCGGCCGAGAGCGCCGCCACGGGCACGCGCTCCTCGATCTCGAGCGTCACCTCGTTCGGGACGTTCCGGCGCACGGTGACCCGGTCGATGAACGGGCTCTTGAGCAACCGTTCGCGCACGGCCTGCAGGTCGACATCGAACAACCGCGCCTGCCCGGGGATCGCCGCCAGCTTCACGACTTCCTCGTCGGTCACGAGCCGGTTTCCCATCGGGCGCACGTGCACCACAGAGAGGTCTGATTTCCACTGATGTGCCCCGATCGCGGCGACCAATGTAACAACGAGCACCGTGCCCAGCAGGGCGATGCCAAACCAGGGACGGCCTCCCGTGATTGTCTCGGACAGCCCCATTACCGCGCCTTCAACTGTGCAATGAAATCTTCGCCGAACCGCCAGATGTCGCCCGCGCCCATCGTGATCACGATGTCGCCGGGCTGCACGATCGAGAGCAGGAATGCCGGGACTGCCTTCTTGTCGGGCACATAGTGCACCTGCTTGTGGCCGAACTCCTTCGCCGCGTTGGCGATCAGCTCGCCGTTCACCCCCTGGATCGGCTCCTCGCGTGCCGGGTAGACGTCCGTCAGCACCAGCACGTCGGCATTGAAGAATGACCGGCCGAATTCGTCATAGAAGTCGCGCGTGCGCGAATACAGGTGCGGTTGAAACACGCAGACCACACGGCGGCGCCAGCCACTTTTCGCCCCGGCCAGCGTCGCCTTGATCTCGGTCGGGTGATGCGCGTAGTCGTCCACGATCGTGACACCGTTCACCTCGGCCTTCACCTCCCAGCGCCTGAAGACGCCGGTGAACTTCGCGACGCCCGCAGCAATCTTTTCGAACGGCACGCCCAGCTCCAGTCCCACGGCGATGGCCGCGAGCGCGTTCTGTACGTTGTGCTTGCCCGGAATCTGCAACGTCACCTCGCCGAGGTCCTTGCCGTTGTGCACGACCAGGAACGTCGACGTGTTCTGCTTGTGGCGGATGTCTACGGCCTGCAGGTCTGCCTGTCCGTTCAATCCGTACGTGATGATCTTCTTCTTCAGCTTCGGCATGATGTCCTGGAGCGCAGGCTCGTCCAGGCACAACACCACGAACCCGTAGAACGGCACTTTCGACGCGAACTGGATGAATGCGGACTTGATGTCCTCCAGGTCGCGGTAGCAATCCAGATGATCGGTCTCGAGCGTGGTGAGCACGGCGATCGTCGGCGTAATCGAAAGAAACGATCGGTCAAACTCGTCCGCTTCCACGACGATGAAATCGCCCTTGCCCAGGCGCGCGTTCGAGCCGGCGAGACCTCGGAGCCGCCCGCCAACGATGACGGTCGGATCGATGCCGCCCTCCATCAGCACGAGGCTGACCATGGAGGTTGTCGTGGTCTTCCCGTGCGTCCCCGCAATGCCGATGCCGTACCGGAGGCGCATGACCTCGGCAAGCATCTCCGCCCGGCGGATGACCGGGATCTTCCGCCTGTGTGCTTCGACCAGTTCCGGGTTTTCCGGAGGGACGGCGGAAGAGTACACGACCACGTCGACGTCCGGTTCGAGGTTCTCGGCCGCGTGCCCGATAAAGACGTGCGCCCCAAGCTCCTTCAGCCGGTCGGTGTTGTCGCTCGCCGCACGGTCGGACCCGGTGATCTTGAACCCCTGGTCCATCAGGATTTCCGCGATGCCGCTCATCCCGATACCGCCGATGCCCACGAAGTGCAACGTATGAATCGATGAGAACATGGTGTCCTGGTGTTCGGTGGAACTTACGCCTGCGGCCGGGGCCCCCTGCCGGGACGGAACTTCTCCCAGCGCCTGGTTCTCCGGCGCGGGACCCGCTGGGCGATCTTGCCCATCTCGCTCCAGAGCTCTTTCTCCTTCTCGTACCGCCCGATCCGCACGCGGTAGATGCGCCGCTTCCCCTTCAGCTTGAAGACGACAACCTGACGCTTTCCCCCCGTCTCCACGAGTGCCTCGCGTCCGATGTGCATCCACTCGATGTCGGCAACCGGGACCCGGTGCTCCGCCCACCTGTGGCTGAAGACAATTGCCTCGTCCGTGATGATCAGACGGCGGTTCCGGAGCTTGTTGATCACCAGCGCGACCAGCGCAACCAGGACGAAGATGATGATGACATACATCAGCGGGTCGTTGAGGACGTACTCAAACTTCGCCTCCACGAAGCTCCCGCGGATGCCGCCGTACAGCACCATCGTGATCAGGTAGATCAGGGCCGACTGGTAATAGAAGTCCAGCTTGTATTTGAACGTTCGCTCCTGCACGGCTCTCTCAGTGTTGTGCGAGCTTCAGCACTGCCCCGGCGAGCGTGTCCGCCGCATCGGGCCTGCTCAGGGTTCTGGCACGCGCGCTCATCGCCTGTCGCTGTCCCGGTTCGCGGAGGAGGGCAAGCACCGCGCCCATCATGTCCGCATCCGCGCGCGCTTCCGGAATCAGCACCGCCGCCCCCGCCTCCGCCATCACCCGGGCATTCTCTGTTTGATGATCGGCCGCTGCGTGCGGATACGGGACCAGCACCGACGGCACCCCGGCGCGCATCAGCTCCGCGAGCGTCGACGCACCCGAGCGGGAGATTGCGAGGTCGCTCGCGGCATACGCATTCTCCATCTGCTCGATGTACGGCAACACTCTCACGCGACCGGCGTCCGCGCCGGGGAGTGCAGCAACAACACGCTGGCACGCTTCCACATCCCGTGTCCCGCACCCCCAGAGCACCTGTGCGCCTTCGGCGGTAATCAGACCGATCGACCGCTGCAGGATCACGTTCAGCGCCGTGGCGCCCTGACTGCCGCCGACGACGAGTACTGTCGTCCGTGCGGGATCGAGTCCGAATGCCGCTGCGCCGGCGGCACGGGACACCGACCCGATCGCCGCCCTCGTTGGGTTCCCCGTGACGAACACGTTGTCCGTGCGCCTGAGATACCGGCGCGACGACTCAAACGTCAGGTGCACTTCGTTCGCCCGGGTCGCCAGCAGCCTCGTCGTCACGCCCGGATACCCGTTTTGCTCCTGGATGAGCGTCGGAATCCCGAGCATCATGCCCGCTGCCAGCGGCGGGCCGCACACGTAGCCGCCCGTTCCCACAACCACATCGGGCTTGAAGCTCCGCAGAATCCCGATCGACTGCGTCACCGCCGCGACAACGCGGGCCGGAAACACCAGTGTATCCACCGAAAGCTTCCGGGCAAACCCGGTGATGGTGATGGAACGAAATGCGAACCCGTGCGACGGAACCACCCGCGCTTCGATCTTCCCCTCTGTGCCGATGAACAGAATGTCCGCATCCGGCCGCCGTTTCCTGACCGCCTCGGCGATCGACAGCGCCGGATAGAGATGGCCTCCGGTGCCACCGCCCGCGAATGCGACTGCGAGTCTGTTTCGACTCAATAGGTACTCCCTACCGCCGGCTGGCGCTTTGCTTTCCGGAAGATGCCCCTGGCACCCTCGGCCCTGGGGTGGAGGTCCGTCTGCGACGAGATGTTAAGCAGGACTCCCACCGCCGCGGCCGAGAAGAGCATCGACGACCCGCCAAAGCTGACAAACGGCATCGGGAGCCCCGTCGTCGGCAGAATCCCAAGGGTCACCGCCCCGTTCACGAGGCCGTAGCACGCGATCGCCGCGGTGATCCCTATCGCCAGATACCGGCCGAGGTCGTCCGGCGCGTGCCGTGCGATCCTGATGCCGCGAAGCATGATCAGCAAAAAGAGGCCGACGATGAACAGCGTCCCGATCAGTCCGTACTCCTCGCCGACGATCGAGAAGACAAAGTCCCCGTACGACTCGGGGAGGAAGAGATCCCGCTGCCGGCTGTTCCCCGGCCCAAGCCCGAACACTCCGCCGTTTCCGAACCCGATCATCGCCTGCCAGAGCTGGTAGTTCGTCTTCCCGCCGCCGGAGCCGTCGATGAAACTCATGATGCGGCGCATGCGGTATTCGGCGCTCAGCATGTAGACGCCCAGGAGTGGCACGAGCGCCCCGACCGTGAAGCCGAGGTGCAGCATCCGCGCCCTGCCGACGAACAGCATGATCAGGCTGATCAGGAAGATCATCACCCCCGTGCTGAAGTTCGGCTGCAGGAGGACGAGCACGGTCACCGATCCCACCCAGAGCATCAGCGGAACGTACCCGAACTTGAGCTCGGTGATCCGCTCTTTCTTTCCAGCCATCAGCACCGCAAGATGGAAGATCAGCGCGAATTTCGCGAACTCCGAAGGCTGGAGCGAAAACCCGCCGAACCGCAGCCATCGCGCCGCGCCTTTGACCTCGCCGCCGAGCCCGAGCGTAAAGAGCAGCAGGACAATGGCGGCCACCAGCGCAGGCTTCGTCAGCTTGCGGTATTTGTGATAGTCGATCTGGATAAACAGAATCAGAAACACGAACCCCAGCAGCACCTTCAGCGCGTGGCTGCCCAGCAGCCTTCCGCTCTCGCCCCACTTCACCATGGCCCACGTCGCGCTGGCGCTGTACACGACGCCAAGGCTCAGAACCATCAGCGTCACGATGGCGAGGAGCGTCATCAGGTCGATGTGGTTCCGCTGCCGCGTCACGATCCGGTCTCCGTCATGATCCCATCCCCATCACCAGTTCCTTGAACACGCGACCCCGGTGCTCATAGTTCTGGAACCAATCGAACGACGCACACGCCGGCGACAGGAGCACGACGTCTCCGCGCTGCGCCATGCCCCGCGCGGAGCGGATCGCCTCGTCCATCGACCTCGCCATCGCCAGCGGCACGACGCCGGTGAACGCCATACGAACCTTCTCGGCCGATTCGCCCATGGCGACAATGGCACGCACGTGCTTCCTCACAGGGTCCATCAAGCGTGAATAGTCGTTCCCCTTGTCCCGGCCACCCAGCAGGACGACGATCGGGGAGGTGAAGCTCTGGAGCGCATACCACACGGCATCCACGTTGGTGGCCTTCGAGTCGTTCACATACGAGACGCCGTCCAGCTCCCGCACAAATTCCAGCCGGTGCTCGACGCCCCTGAAATTCTTCAGCGTCGCGCGGATCGAGGCCGCCGGCACATCCAGGGCGCGTCCGGCCAGCGTAGCCGCCATCGCGTTCTCGAGGTTGTGCGCGCCGCGAATGCTGATCTCGGAGACGGGGAGCACCGAAGCAACTGCGCCCTCCAGCACCACCGCCAGATCCTCGTCCTTCACAAACGCACCGGCAGCGACCTGTTGCGTGCGGCTGAACGCCAGCGTCCGGACACCCGCGGGCACCTTCCCCTCAACAGCTGCGCAGGTTGCCGGATCGCCACTATTATAGATGAGTGTGTCGCCCGTTCCCTGATTTTCGAACACCCGCTGCTTCGACGCGAGGTACAGCTCGAACCGGTGGTCGTAGCGGTCAAGATGGTCCGGGGTGATGTTCAGCAGCACCGACACCCGCGGCCGGAACGTCTTGATGTGGTCGAGTTGAAAGCTGCTGACTTCCAGAATCGCCACATCCCCTTCGCTCATCTCTGTCACGACCTGCGAGAATGCTGTCCCGATATTCCCGGCAACGACCGACCTGACGTTCGCGTCCTGGAAGACCCTCCCCGTCAGCGCAGTGGTGGTTGTCTTCCCGTTGGTCCCCGTGATGGCCACAATCGGGCCCGGACAGAACCAGCTCGCCACCTCCAGCTCGCTCACCACGTCCGTCCCCCGGGCAACCGCCTCCTTCACCAGCGGAACGGTGGACGGAACTCCCGGGCTCAGCACCACCACATCGGCCTCGGCTGCCCGCGCCGTATGTCCTCCAAACTCTGCCGGAACACCCAGGCGCGCAAGCTCTTCGGGCAGAGATCCGAGCCCGGCCGCCTCAGCCCTTCTCGCTCAGAAACACTTCCGCACCCGCAGACTTCAGGAGGCCGGCTGCAGCAAGGCCGCTGCGCGCACCGCCGAGAATACTGAACCGCTTGCCCGCAACCTGCCGCTTCATCGCACCTTGAAGGTCGCCAGGCTGAGAATCATCAGAAGGATAGCCATAATGTAGAACCGCGTCACGATCTTCGGCTCGGGCCATCCCTTCATTTCGAAATGATGGTGGATCGGTGCCATCTTGAACACGCGCCGGCCCTCCCCGTACCGCTTCTTCGTGTACTTGAAGTACCCGCGCTGGATGATCACCGACACTGTTTCCGCAAGGAAGATTCCGCCGAGCGTCGGCAGCAGCAGTTCCTTCTTCATCAGCACGCACAGCGCGCCAATCGCACCACCCAGCGCAAGCGACCCGGTGTCGCCCATGAACACCTGCGCCGGATAGCTGTTGTACCACAGGAATCCCAGCGCACCCCCCAGGAGGGCCGCGCAGAAAACAACCAGCTCGCCGTTTCCCCGGAGATACGGGATCGTCAGGTACTCGCTGAGCACAACGTTACCGGAGACGTACGCGATGATCCCCAGCGTCAGCGCGACGATGCCCACGAGCCCGATGGCCAGCCCGTCAAGCCCGTCCGTCAGGTTCACGGCGTTGGACGTGGCCGCGATGACAAACACGACCATGGGGACGTACAGCACGCCGAGATCCAGCTCCATCGCCTTGAAGAACGGAACGGTCGTGGAGGTGTTCAGCTTCCAGAGATCGGGGTCGATCCAGTGGGGAGCCCAGTAGATGATGCTCCCGATGATCAGCCCCACCCCCACCTGTCCGACGATCTTGTACTGGCCGATGAGCCCCTTCGGCTTCTTTTTCACGACCTTCAGATAGTCATCAAGGAACCCGACGGCACCCAGCGCGGCCGTAACGAACAGGATCATCAGCACGTAGGCGTTGGAGAGGTTTGCCCAGAGCAGCGTGGGGATGAGCACCGCTCCCAGCACGATCAGGCCGCCCATGGTCGGAGTCCCCGCCTTGGCGAGGTGCGTCTTGGGCGCCTCGACCTTGGCCGCCTCCCCGATCTGCAGCTCCCGCAACTTTCTGATGACACGCGGCCCAAGCCAGAAAGCGATCACCAGCGCCGTGATCGCCGCTGCCGCCGCACGAAACGTCAGGAACCGGACGAGACCAAACCCCGGAGGGTTGTACATGGTCTGGACGACATCGAAGATATGATAGAGCATACCGTTTCGTCAGTGAACGGGTGATGCGGCTGCGCCTGGCCCCGAGGGCAGCCGTTGCATGAGAAAGCTCACGACGTCTTCCATCGCCATGCCCCGCGAGCCCTTGATCAGGACCGCGTCCCCGGGCGTCAGCAGCTCGGCAAGGTACTCTGCCAGCACATTCTTCTGATCATAATGCACGCCGAACGTGACGTGCGCGCTGTCGTGGTAGTGCTTCGCTACCTCTCCGTACGTCAGGAGATACTCGATGCCGAGATCCGACAGCACTTTGCCGACGCGCGCGTGTTCGTCCGGTCCGCCCGCGCCCAGCTCTTTCATGTCCGCGAGAACCGCAATCCGCTTCCCGGGAATCGTCGCCCCCGCCAGAGTCTTCAGACCCGCAACGACCGAGTCGGGGTTCGCATTGTATGTGTCATTGAACACCGTGACGCCCGCGATCGACAGGACTTCCATCCGTTTGGAGGGCGCCTGGAATTGCTCCAGCGCCGTCTGGATCTTTCGCGGCGGCACCTTGAACGCCACTCCCACCGCGGCAGCAGCCAGCGCGTTCGCAGCGGTATGCGCACCGGGCACCGGAAGGCGGACCGGGAACGACCGGGCGACCTTTTTCCGCCGCACCGGAATTCCGGACAGCCGCGCGCATCGAACTGAAGCGCGGAGCCGGCGACATCGAGCCCCCTGGAGAAACCGAACGTGACCTTCCGCCGCACCGGCTTGCCCAGCTTCACGGTCTCGGGGTCGTCCGCGTTCACGAACGCCGTGCCGCGCTGCGGCAAGCCAGCGGAACAGCGCGCCTTCCTCTTTCGCAACGCCCCCGAGCGATCCGAAGAACTCCAGGTGCTCGAGGCCAATGTTCGTGAGAAGGCCGTGCGTGGGCTCGAGGATCTTCAGCAGCGCGGCAAGCTCGCCAGGGTGGTTCGTCCCGATCTCGACGACCGCGGCCTCATGCTCCTTCCGGAGGCGCAAGAGTGTCAGCGGCACACCGATATGGTTGTTGAGATTTCCCGCGGTGCTCAGGACCTCCCGGCCCGTGCGAAGCACCGCCGCGATCATTTCCTTCGTCGTCGTCTTCCCGTTGCTCCCCGCAATCGCGATGACCGGAATATGGAACTTGCGCCGGTGATTCCGCGCAAGCCGCGACAGCGCCGCAAGGGTGTCGTCCACGACGACCTGCGCGATGCCGGCCGCTTCCGCAACCGGCCGCCCGACGATCACCGCCGCCGCTCCGCGTGCTTTCGCCTGGGCGACAAACGCATGCCCGTCGAAGTTCGCGCCCGACAGCGCCACGAACAGGTCGCCGGGCGAGAGCGTCCTGGAATCCGTCGACACGCCGGTGAACACGCGCCCCTGCAAGGCGTCCGGCTGCGCGATCCGCCGGGGGCGGAGCGTCTTCAGGTCGTCGAGCGTGAGGCTCATGCTGGGCTTCGGCGTCATGCCTCGCTCCGGAGAAAGGCTTCCACTTCTTCCCGATCGTCAAAATGTACTCGGGTGGTACCGATGACTTGATAGTTCTCGTGCCCCTTGCCGGCGATGAGCACCACGTCATCGCGCCCCGCCGCCGAGAGTGCCTTGCGGATCGCCTTCCGCCGGTCGGGCTCGACCTGCACCTCGCGCCCGGCCGCCACGCCGGCAACGATCTGCGCGATGATTGTGTCGGGATCTTCCCCCCGCGGGTTGTCGGACGTGACGATCGTGAGGTCGCTCATCGACGAAGCGATGCGCCCCATGATGGGCCGCTTCCCCGCGTCCCGATTCCCGCCGCAGCCGAACACGGTAATCACGCGGCCCGGGCCCGACGCCTTCACGCCGTGAATCGTCTTCAGGACATTCTCCAGTGCGTCCGGCGTATGCGCATAGTCCACAATCGCGGTCCACCCCTGCGGGGCGACAACCTGCTCAAACCGCCCGCGCACGGACCGCACCGATGCGATCCCCGCGCGGATGGCATCCCACGGCAGACCGAGCGCCACGCCCGCACCCGTCGCCGCCAGAATATTGGAGACGTTGAACTGCCCCGTGAGCGACGACGTCACGGTCCCTGACGTCCCGGCTGCGGCCATCGTGAAGCTGCAGCCGCGGACACCGAGCGCGATGTCGGCAGCGCGCAGATCGGGGCCTGCCCCGATGCCGTATGTGAGCACCTTCGCCGGCGTCCCCGCGACAATCTCCATCCCGTACGGATCGTCCGCATTCGTCACCGCGGTCGCCGACGGGTCGAGCGTCTCGAAGAGAATGCGCTTGGCCTGAAGATAGGCATCCATGGAGCCGTGGAAATCCAGATGATCCTGCGTGAGATTGGTGAAGACTGCCGTCTGAAACCGCACGCCCTCCACGCGCTTCATCGCGAGCGCGTGCGACGAGACCTCCATCACCGCAGCCGTGCACCCTTCTCCGACCATATCCGCGAGCAATCCGTTCAGCTCGAGCGATTCCGGTGTCGTGTGTGTTGCAGGACGAACCTCGTCCCCGATTCTGTACTCGATGGTGCCGATCAGTCCAGCACGCTCTCCCGCGGCTTCCAGGATGGCGCGCACCAGATGTGTCGTCGTCGTCTTTCCGTTCGTGCCCGTCACTCCCACCATCCGCAGGGAACGTGACGGGTCGGAATAGAAGTTCCGGGACATCGCCGCAAGCGCCGCGCGCGTGTCGGGCACAACCAGCTTGCACACTCCGGCGTGCAGCATCAATGCATCCGGCGCCGCGCTCTCATCCTCCACCACCACGACGGTCGCGCCGGCATTGACCGCACGTTGCACAAATCGGTGTCCGTCGACTTCCGTCCCCCGGATCGCGACGAACACATTCCCCTTCGCCACCTTGCGGGAGTCGTACTGCAGTCCCGTGATCTGAAGATCCTGCGTCTGCGCCGGCCCGCCGTAGTGCAGGAGGAACATCTTCGTGACCCGGACCCCCGGGAGCAACTGCCCCAGCAGCATCAGAGCCCCGCCAGAGCAACAGACCTGGGTTCGCAGCGCAGACGCACGCGCGTCCCCGCCTTGACCTGCGATCCCGCCGTCGGAGACTGCGCGACAACGACGCCCGAGCCAGCGATCGACGCGTCAAGATTCTGCACGGTCAGACTCGCCAGTGCGCGTCTCGCCGAGAGTCCGCGGAGGTTCGGCACGACCGTGTATCCCGCAGGCACACCCGCCGAACCGTCGACGGTCGTGAGCGTCACGACTCCCCCGCGGGCAAGCGGCTTTCCCGGCGCCGGCGTCTGTCCACGAACCATCGTCCCGTTCCCGCGCATTGCCACCTCGAACCCGTACGACGCGAGCGTCGCCTTGGCCGCTTCGACCGCCACCTGCCGCACGTCCGGGACCGTCCGTCCAGAGGTCTCAGCGATCGGCGCCTCCACCGGGTTCGTCAATTGTCTGTTTGTCGCATGAATCCGCTGGGCGATCGCCTTGAAAATCGGGGCGCTTGCCAGGCCGCCCGTATACCCGCCCTCTGTGGCGTTATCGAGCATCACCACACAGACCACCTTCGGCTGATCCGCCGGGAAGAATCCGGCAAACGAGGCCGTATAGCTGCCCCTCTGATACGAGCCGCCGATGTGCTTCCACGACGTTCCGGTCTTTCCCGCAATACGCATCCCCGGCACCTTCGCGCCGGTGCCCGTCCCCTTCTCGACCACGCCCTCCAGGAAGCTCGTCAGGGTTCTTGCGGTCTCCTTCGAAATCACGCGCCGGACCGATTGCGGCGTCGTCTCCTCGATCACCTCGTTATTCTCATCGATCAGCGCCTTGACCACATACGGCTTCATCAGCGTCCCGCCGTTCGCGATCGCGCCGTAGGCCGCGGCGAGCTGCAGCGGCGTCACCCCCACTTCATAGCCGTACGCCATCGAGTTGAGCGTCGCGCCGGACCATGCGGTCGGTTTCTTCAATTCGCCGCGCACTTCCCCCGGAAGCTCGATGCCGGTCTCGACGCCGAAGCCGTAGTTCCGCGCGGTCAGGTACAGCGTCTCCGCGCCGATCTTGTCCGACACCTTCGCCATGACGATGTTGCTGGACTGCTCCATCGCCTCCCGGAATGTCAGCGTGCCGTGCGGGTGGAAGTCGGTGATCCTGCGGGGACTCCGTCCGTAGTAGACGATGTACGTTCCGTTCTCCGCGAAGTATTTCGATTCGGGCTTCACGACGCCGCGCTCAAGCGCTGCAGACGCGGTGACAATCTTGAACACGGAGCCCGGCTCAAACATGTCGGTGATGAC
>CAVPBI010000008.1:0-35822 GCA_963701735.1 uncultured Ignavibacteria bacterium
CGGGCGGGATGAAGCGTTCGAGCGATTCGAGATCTCCCATGCCAACCGATCCGATCTCCGAGTTGAAGGGAAACGAGCGGGATTCCCAGAAGTAACGATTCAGCCGGAGGCCGTATGGGCCGTCGCCGTTCCCTCCGATGAAGTTGTACGACATGCTGTCCGCGTTGGAATACGTAAAGAAATAGCGGCTGCTGTCGAGCGCGGGAAGCAGGGAATCCTGCATGGCCACCAGGATGTCTTCGGGGGGCGGGATCTCGTTGCCCCCGCAGTAGAACGCGAGGGAGGGGTGGTTGCGGATCATCTTCACCTGATCGGCCACGGAACGGAGGAACAGCGCATGGTCGTCGGGATATCTGCGCCGCGTCCACTGGTCTTCTGATTTCTTGGGATCCAGCCATTTGCCGTTACAGTCGCCTGACATCCAGAAGTCCTGCATCACCAGCAGGCCGTACCTGTCGCACGCCTCGTAGAATTCGGGCCGCTCGGTGATGCCGCCTCCCCAGATCCGGATCAGGTTGAGGTTCATGTCGCGATGAAACCGTATCTCTGCGTCGTATCGCTCAGGCGAGAGGCGGAGCATGGCATCCGAGACGATCCAGTTCCCGCCCTTCACGAACAGGTGCTGGCCATTGACAAGTACCTCGCGGCTTCGTGTCTGCGGGTTCCATCGTGTCTGAATGTCGCGGATGCCGGTGGTGACGGCCCGCTCATGCATGAGCGTTCCGTCGATCCCTTCGAACTGAATCAGGACTGTCGTCAGGTCTTGCGGGCCGTACCCGTTCGGCCACCACAGCCTGGGATTCCTCACCGTGTGGTCAGGGAGCTCCACAAGCGCCGTCGAGAAGGGCTCCAGTTGGACCTCCTTCCGGATCCTCGCTCCATCCAGCACGTACTGCAATGTGCCCCGGACCGTCTCGCCGGTCGGGTTCTCGACTTCCGCGCTCACGCGGAGGATCGCCGGGGCCTGCGGCTGGCCGGGAAGTCTCTTCCCCGGTACCAGGGTGACCACGTACGGGTTGTTCACGCTGATGGTATTCGTCGTCTCGATGGTCACCCTGTCCCAGATTCCCGTGTTCCGGTCGGGGATGGACTGAATCCAATCCCACCCGGCAACGTACTGGCTGGACACATTCCGCCCGATCGTGCCGTCGCCGCCCTGACCGCCGTTCGCCTTCCCCACCGGATCGGGGGGATACACCAGAACTGCGAGCCTGTTGTTTCCGTTGCCGGAGAGGGCAGATGTGATGTTGTACGCCTGACGAAGGAACATCCCGCAGTGCGTCTTCTCGTTCAGCCGGTGGCCGTTCAGATAGACATCGCAGCCGTAGTTCACCCCCCGAAACCGCAGCCAGACCTGGCGCTTCCCGTGCGGTGGCTCCTCTCGAAAGTCTTTCACGAACCAGTAGGTGTACCGGTCCCGCCCTGTCTCGTAGATGTCAGGAATTTGCCTATTGTTCATGCCGTAGAAAGGATCCGGGGCCAGCCTGTTGTTCACGAGCGTGGTCAGGACCGTACCCGGCACGGTGGCGGGGGACCAGCCCGAAAGCGGGAGGGAAGGCTTTGAAAGCTCCTCGCCCGTTGCATGCACATCCCGCACATTCATGCAGATCCAGCCGGAGTCCAGGTCGTGCTGTCTGCGCGGCCGACTGATCGGGGCCTCATGCGTGGACGTCTCTGTCGACGTGCAGGAGGGAAGGCCGCACAACAGGATTGAACCTGTCATGCCGGCGACAATCGTCTTGAACATGTTCGGGCTCATCTTGGACTGATGAACTCCCCCCGGGTCGCGAGCGACAGCGCTTCGGGGAGAAGATGATTCGGATCTGGACAGATCAAAACAGGATACCACAAAAGAACGTATGCAGCAAGAGCAAGGGGGGTGTGCGCCGGTCTTGAACGGTGCTTCGGGCCTCACTATCTTCAGGGCACCCTGTGAGTGAGCACGATATGTCGTGGCGACAGGATACAGTTTGCACGGGGGATGGTTACCGTAACCTCGGGAGGACAGATGGACAGATGTCTATGGCTCCGGCGCATCGCTCTGGCGGTCTCTGTGCTTCTCGCCCTGACGACCGTCAGCGCCGCTGTAGCGCAGGCTTATGCCCGGAGCGCTCCCGGGGCGCGATCCATTCGTGTTGACGCCGGCAAGAAAGTCGTCCGGATCGCCAACGGGGACCTCCGGTTCAGGGTGACATACGACCGGGCCTGCCTGATCGACAGTCTGTGGATCGGAACAACACTGCTGTCCGGTGCGAACGGAGGCGGCCTCACCGGGTGCCGCATCGATTCGACATGGTACACCTCGCGTCGACTCGCGGACAAACCTCTTGTTTCGGCCGTCGCAGATTCGGTGAGCATATGGAATATCCGCTATGCGGTCGGTCGGGATACGCTCAGCGAGGCCTGGGGCTTTGCCATCCATCAGAACGAGATATTCTGGACTATCGATAGAACACTCCCTGCGCCCCTCGTGCTGGAGGAGAATGCTTTTCCGCAGCTCCGCATCGACACGATGAACGTCTTCGACGGTGCCCTCCTGGGCAATGGCGGGGCAGCCTGGTTCCGGCTGTTCAATGATTCGGCGATCGCATACGGTGTCCACACGGACGAAGCCGCGCTCTGGTCGATGCGCGATCGGCGGTGCCTCTCCCTGGTGTCGCGGCCGGACAGGGGGAGCAGCGCGCTTGCGATCTCCCGGGTTGATCGCTCCCTCGGGTGCACGTTCTCGGTGTCGCCCGTCGAACTTGTCCCGCGTTTCGATGACGGAACACACCGGCGCCGATTCATTCGCAGCCGGACAGATGTCTGGCAGCCTTCCTCGTATCCGGCCGGAACGTACCGCCAGATCCTCCGTCTCTCCGCCCCGGATTTCCATGAAAAGTTCGGGCGCGGAGATTTCAAGGGATTGAACGGTGAGGCCATCACCGCCATGCTCAACACGACTGCCCGGCTTGGCGTCATCGATTCAAGGCTCTACGGCGGCAACAGCTGGCACACTCCATACGGCCCGATCTGCATCCAGGAACAGTATGTCGCGCAGTTCGGCCTCAGCATCAATGACGCGAACTACACGAGGGGCTACCAGGAGTGCTTGAATTACTACCGTGACCACGCCATCCAGCCCGATGGGAGAATCAAGGCCAGGTGGGCATACACCGATGAGGATGCGATCCCCGGGACGGCTGACAGCCTCGGATTCTATGAGGCCCAGTGGGGAATGATGATGGATTCCCAGCCCGATTTCGTCATCAACGTGGCCGAGTTGTTCGACCAGTGCGGTGACCTCGGATGGTTGAGATCCCACAAGGAATCGTGCGAAAAGGTGCTGGAGTATCTGCTGCGGCGCGATTCGGACAACGACCACCTGGTGGAGATGCCGGCCGACTCCCACTCTGAAGGAAAGGGCAGCGACTGGCTGGATATTGTCTGGGCTTCCTGGGAGAACGCGTTTGTAAATGCCGAGCTCTACTGGGCGTTGAGCCTCTGGTCAGACCTTGAGGAGCTGATGGGCGATACGGCGAAAGCGGGCTCGTATCGTAGATTCGCTGCGGGCTTGAAGGAAAGCTACAACAGAAGCGTTGCGGAGGGCGGTTTCTGGGACGAACAGCACCACTGGTATGTCCACTGGCGGGAGAGGGATGGCTCCGTGTATGGAAGCAACCTCGTTACTCCGGTGAACTTCATGGCGATCGGGTACGGTCTCTGCGATGACCCCGGACGGAAGCTCTCCATCCTCCACGCGATAGAAGCGGGTACGCAGAAGGAGAACCTGTTCTTCTGGCCGATCTGTCTGTTTCCGTACGAGCAGGGCGCAGTCCACACGAACAACCTCCCGTTTCCGAACTACGAAAACGGCGACCTCTTCCTCTCCTGG
Organism: uncultured Ignavibacteria bacterium; assembly: GCA_963701735.1. Classification (GTDB taxonomy): domain Bacteria; phylum Bacteroidota; class Ignavibacteria; order UBA10030; family UBA6906; genus CAWABB01. The sequence goes on from CAVPBI010000008.1 coordinate 3,875, forward strand.
GGCGAACTCGGCGTGAGGGCCTTTGCGGAGGACTTCCCCGAAATCGCCCTCCGGTACTGCAAGAACGTCATACAACGCTACGAGAAGGACGGCCTCGCATTTCAACGCTACCTGCGCACGACGCAACAGGGCTCCGGTGACGACATCCTCGCGGGGAACGCATCGGCCATCACCGGGTTGTACAGAAACATCTATGGAATACAGCCCCGGTACAACAGACTCCTGCTGCGACCCCGCCTGGTGAAAGAGCTCTACGGCACACGGCTGCGGTACACATTCCAGAACAAGCTCTACCAGATCTTGCTCGACGGCGCGGTGAACTCGGTTGCCGTTGAAGGTGCGACGGTCAGCGCCTCGGGCGACTTCGGGATCAGGCGGGACGGCTCCCGCACGATCTGGTACAATGGTACGAGCGCTTCGCCGGCGATGGTCCTTACCGCACCAGACACAACCTCATACTCGGTGACCGTCCGGGAATGGACCGAGCGGAGAGTCTGGACCGAGCGTTCGCACTCCGGACGCATGTCCGTCTCCCACGAGATTTCGGGCCTCGACCCTGACCATGCCTACGCCATCATGCGTGATGGATACCTTCTGGAGATCCTTGGTGCCGGGAGCGCGGGCAGCGTTCAGTACTCATACCTGCACGACGACGGCGCCGAGCATCTTTTTGAAATCAGGGCTCTCTCGATGCCTGAGCATCTCCGGGGTGCTCCCCTGTTCTCCCTCGCACGTCCCAACATCGTTCCGGGAGATACGATCGCATTCTCACCCGGAGCTATCCGGGTTCGGATGGCTCATGAGACTCCGGGCGTAGTCATCCGCTATACGCGCGACGGATCGGATCCGACGGAGCGGTCCGACGTGTATGCCGCTCCGTTCCAGATCGGAGCATCGACAGTCGTCAAGGCGCGGGCTTCACGCGCCGGCATGGGCGAGAGCGCCGTCGCATCGGCAACATATACGATTCTCCCGCGGGATTTCAGAGGGATCGTCCGGTCTGGAGGCAGGGTCTGCGCGTTTCATCGGGCGATGCACAGACATGTATCCCTGAAGTACCCATACCAGCCGAAGTACGCTGCCTCGGGCGGCGATGCGCTGACCGATGGGATTCTCGGCGGTGAATCGTACGATGCGGACTGGCAGGGGTTTGAGCGGGACGACCTGGATGCAACCCTCGATCTGGGAACGATCACGTCCATCGACAGTATCCGGACCGGCTTCATCCAGGATCAGAGAGTCTGGATCTTCTTCCCGGTGGATGTTGAATTTTCGGTATCGACGGATGGCAAGCGTTTTGTGCCGCTTGCGCCTCTGGAGAGGGCTGAGCAGTCATACCGCGGCGAGCTGGTGCGGCGTGACTATGTGTATCGGGGGAGCCCCTGCCAGGCTCGCTATGTCCGGGTGCACGCGAAGAACCTGGGCATCTGTCCTCCCGGCCATCCGGGAGCTGGAGGGAAGGCATGGCTGTTTGCGGACGAGATCGTAGTCCAGTAGAACCGGGGGATATGTTCGCTTTGACTCTGTGAAGACCTCTTTGTACTATCCTATTGCCTGTCAGTCTATCCCACAGCAGGAGGGACGGCGGAACGCCGGTCTCTCTCGATGAGCGCTCCTTCCGTTCTTACGTATTCTGCCTGATCGTTCCACAGCCTCGCTCCGGGCGCATGCCCTGAGGCGGCCCTCTGTTCTCTCTATCCGCGTCGGTTTCCATGTCCCACACACCATGGAGGAATTCGCTATGGGTAGGAAGATGATTCTGACCCTTCTCCTTCCTCTGTTCATTGCGACGGTTGCTGTAGCCGGCGACAATCCGGCGAAGCCCGCAACGGCACTCAACATTCACATCCTGGGACCTGAGAAGGTGGGTCCGTTGCCCGCCGTCCCGGTCCCTCCGGGCAATCCGCAGGGCACGCTCAAGATCCAGCTTGGCAAACAGCTGTACTTCGACACACGCCTGTCCAAAGACAACACCATCAGTTGCGCGACCTGCCACGATCCCGCCTTGGGGTGGTCTGACGCGGGTCCCACAAGCAAGGGCATTGCCGGACAGATGGGAGGGCGCAGGGCACCGCCGGTCTCCAACGCCGCGTATCTCCCGCTCCAGTTCTGGGATGGACGGGCGCCCAGCCTGGAGGAGCAGGCCAAGGGGCCGATTCAGAACCCGATCGAGATGGGGAACACGCACGATGCAATGCTTCGAACCGTTGATTTCATCCCGGGATATGTTCAGGAATTTGCGACTGTGTTCGGCCCCGGTCCTATCACGGTCGATCGTGTCGCGGAAGCGATCGCGGCGTTTGAACGGACGGTGGTCACCACGGATTCGCCGTTCGATCGCTTTGTGCGGGGGAGCGAAGATGCTCTGACCCAGGAGGAGAAGTGGGGACTCGAGATCTTCAACGGCAAGGGGCACTGTACGGCATGTCACTGGGGTGGCAACTTCACCGACGGGCGTTTCCACAACATTGGCGTGAAGCAGCAGGACCCGGCAAAGCCGGACCTGGGGCGGTATGAAATCACCAAGGATCCGCGGGACAAAGGGGCGTTCAAGACCCCGACGGTGAGAGACGCTGCGCTGCGTGCCCCATACCTGCGGGACGGCTCCGAGAAGAGCCTTGAGAGCATCGTGGAGTTTTACAACAGGGGCGGCGATACGGACGATCCCAACCTCGACCCGTTGATCGTGCCGCTGTCCCTGTCGACGGCGGAGAAGGCCGCGCTGGTCGCGTTCATGAAGCGGGCGATGGTGAGTCTGAACCCCGAAGTCGCCGACGTGAAACCCATTCCCCCATCCGGCTTTCCCAAGTGAGGAGACGACGCCATGAAACGCACGCTTGTCATGCTTACGGTCGGGCTCCTCGCGTTCTCGATGTTCCCGACATCGGCGCACGCCATTCCCGCGTTCGCCAGGAAGTACGGCTTCAACTGCAACATGTGTCACGCGGGCTTCACGAGGCTGAATGATTTCGGACAGCGGTACAGGGACAACGGCTATCAGATTCCGGGCCAGCAGGGAGGGGAGAAGACCGTGTTCGAATCGGGCCCGCCCATTGCGCTGCGCACGTCGGCGGGATTCTCTTACTACAAGGCAGGAGAGCGATCGAGCAACGGCTTCAACCTGTACGGGCTCGACCTGCTCGCTGCCGGCGTGTTTCACAAGAACGTCTCGTTCCTGGTCATCTACACGCCGCGCATCGATGAGCCGGCGGCGGATTTCAGCGGTCCGGGAAGCGGCAGACAACCCTTCGCAGCTTGGAGGGCTCGAGGCGGTCAACGTCGTCTTCAGCAACCTCGTCGAGAATGCGCTCAACGTCCGGGTCGGGCGCTACGAGCCCGCGTACCACCCGTTCAGCTCGAAGCGCAAGTATACCCTCTTCACGCCGTACGAGATCTACACCTTTGAGACTCCCAACAACAGCTTCATCTTCGACGACAACCAGATCGGCGTCGAAGCCACAGGGCACTTTCCGATGGGATTCAAGTACGGTGCCGGTGTGGTGAATGGCACCGGCGGGAATCCCGACAACAACAGCGCCAAGGATTTCTACCTGAACGCTTTTCAAACGTTCGGCAAGGGCGATGGACAAACGGCGGGGCATCGGGTTGGCTTGTTTGGCTACTACGGGTGGCAGCCGGTCAGCCTCGCCGGAGCCACGCCCTCGCCGGTCGGGGAGACAAACGGTTCCGACAACCAGCCGTTCTACAGGATCGGGGCGGATGGAAGCTTCAACTACGAGAGTTTCAACCTCGGAGTGCTGTTCATGGCCGGGCGGGACAACAAGAAGTTCAACAGCCTCGATTCCCTGAAGGACTACGAGTTCACCGGAGGGTTTGCAGAGCTCAACTGGTTAGGGCTCATGAACGACCGGATGGTCGTGACGCTTCTGTACAACTGGGTCAGCCCCCCGTCCTATGATGCAGAGCGGAAGATCAGCGCGTACTCCGCTCTCGTGCGGTACTATCTGGGCGACTGGTCTGCGGTCAATGTCGGGCTGCACGCGGAGTATACGTACCGGCAGTCGGGTGACAAGACGAAGCTGAATGAGCACTTCGTTGCGGTGGCTGTGGACTTCGCATTCTGACGAGGTACGGACGCCAGAACAGCGAACCCCGGCGCCGCTACGCGACGGGGTTCGCTCTTTTCGGTGGTGCAGGGATGCCGCGGCGTCTGGCCGGCACCTTTCCAGGAGGGGCTGCGCGACTGCCGTGGTTCCGCTCTCCGTTGCGCACGATTGCCGGGTTGGGGGGATTACCGACGCCGACGGGAACGCTGAACAGCGTGTCACCGAAGGATCTTCTTCGACTGATGCCGCAGGGCGGACCGCGTGGGCGGATACGGTGGCGGGTGCAGACCTCTTGCGGCAGCCCCGGGAGGTCCGGCCCTCATGTGGAAGAGGGGAGATCGGTGTTCGCAGCTCTCCGCTCAAGCGCTGCCCGGACATCGGCGAGGTTGCTCTTGTTGACCAGGACCAGCAGCGTGTCACCTGCCTGGAGGATGGTGCCGCCGCTCGGGACGAGGAAATCGTCCGCCCGGCTGATGAGGACGATCAGGCTGTCGTGGGGGAGCTTCAACTCGACAATCGACGACCCGACCGCCAGGGAGTCGTACGGGACAATCAGGTCGACAAGCTGTGTGTCGACCCCTTTGACCGGTGCGAACTCGATCGGGTAACGTCGCGTGCGTTCGAGGGGCGCATCAACCCCGAGGAAGCGCGCCACGCCAGGGATCGACCAGCCCTGCAGCAATGCCGAAGTGAGGACGATGAAGAAGACAATATTGAACACCACTTCAGCACCTGGATAGCCGGCGATAAACGGGAATGTTGCCAGAACGACTGGCACTGATCCGCGCAGTCCGACCCAGGAGACGAACATCTTCTCCTTCCAATGGAGTTTCGCAAAGAAGAGGGAGATGAAGACGCTCACGGGCCGGGCGAAGAACATGAGGAACAGCGACACGAGCAGGCCAACGCCGAGGACCGGAACGATCCGGGAGGGGAACACCAGCAGTCCCAGCGTGACGAACATCGTGATCTGGCTGAGCCAGGCGAGTCCGTCAAAGAACCGCAGCAGACTCTTCTTATGGACGAACTCGGATTCCCCTGCGATCATACCTGCGACATAGACGGCTAGGAAGCCGCTTCCACCCAGGGTTGCGGTCAAACCATACGTGAGTGCCGCGAAAGCCAGGGCGGTCACGGGGTACAGCCCCTCGTAGGCGTGCCTCATCCGGTTAAGGGCGAGAACCATCACTTTCCCGAATCCCAGTCCAAACGCCGCTCCCAACCCCATCTGAAGCAGGAACAGTCCGACGACCGAGAAGACCGGCGTCCTATCGTTCATCAACAGCTGAAGAATCCCGATGGTGAGAAACACCGCCATCGGGTCGTTGCTGCCCGATTCGAGCTCCAGCAGGGGCTTCAGTTGTCCGCGGAGACTGACATTCTTTGAGCGAAGAGTCGCAAAGACCGCGGCTGCATCGGTGGAAGAGACAATTGCACCGAGCAGCATGCCGCTGAGGAGTGAACCTCCGAGGGCATAGGAGGTGAAGACACCCACTGCGAGGGCCGTCGTGAACACGCCGAGTGTGGCCAGGCTTGCCGCCTGCCAGATCACAGGCTTCACGTCGCGCCAACGTGTGTCCAAGCCCCCGGAAAAGAGGATGATCGTCAACGCAATGATGCCGACCGACTGTGCCAGTCCTGGATCATCAAAATATATCCCCCCGGTCCTTCCGAGCCCGCGAGCATACCGATGCCGAGAAAGAGGAGGAGGGCGGGGACGCCGAGATTCTCGGAGACACGAGAGACCGCAACGCTGACGAGGACGAGTATCGAGCCTATGAGGAGCAGTGATTCAATTGGCATGCTTGATTCTTCGGTTTGCAGCGCTGACGGGCCCTGCCGCAGGTACTTGGAACATAGCAAATGTCGGTGAAACCCGACACAGTCCACGCGATATTCGAGACAGGCCCCGGGGAACCGACAACATGCCGGGGCCGTCCCTCAACGCGGGGGACGGCCCCTTGGTGTTTGCACGCAACTTCCTGCAGCCGCGTGTTACCGCCGCTTGTAGGCCGGCTCGCGCACCGGTTTCGCAATGATCCCCGCAGGCCGCAGGGCATTGACCGGTGTGATCGCGCCGTCGGGGAAGTGGATGCTGCACACTTCGTAGATGTCGCCCGCTCTGCTTGCGTCATTCAGAAGCGCATAGGGGCCGAAACTCTGGATCGCCCCCCCGCGCACCGAGACTGACACGAACGCCGTCGTTGCCGTCGTGCCGCTCGTATGGTCGCTGTAGTAGTGGATGAAGAGCCTGTAGGTGCCCGTGTCGCTGACCGCCGGCACCGTGATATGCTCGGGGCCGTAGCCAGTGGTGTTATCCACGTCCAGATAGCCCCCCCAGGACGTCGCTCTGCTACTGGTAGTAGCAGTCTGTCGATGTCCAGAACGATCCCGGGAAGCTCGCGCCGGGCGGCAACAGGTGGAAGTCCACGTCGGTACCGTTCGTGTTCCACCGCAGTTCGGTCCAGAGAGAGAGGGCGGCAAAATTCCCCTTGACCTGGAATACCGTGTCCGCATAGGCGCAGCGGCCGTTCGTCAGCCGGCCGGTCGCCGTGAGGTGGATGTAGTTCGCCCCGCTGTCAATGACAATGGGCTGGGAGAATGATTTGAAGTCGTTCAGGATGGTCATCCTGGTGGCGACGCCGTTCACCTCGACGATCCCGGTCGTGAGCGTGTCGGCATTCAGCACGGACCCTGACAGGTTAAGGTTCCTGTCTGTGTATGTCGAGTCCTTCTTCGGCGAGGTAATGAGGTATGTTGCCTTCGCGGAGTCGACGAGCCTGAGCGTATCCGCGCTCGCGGGCCAGTAGATCAGGTTCGCCCCGGCCGGCACTTCGCATTTGTCATTGCGCGCTTCAGCGGGGAGCGATTGGACTGCGTCGCGGATGTTTGCTCCGCACAGAAGCGTGGTGAACAGCTGCTTCCCGGTCGACTGCCCGAGGCAATTGGTCTCGTCCCATCCGATGATCCCGCGCGCCCCTCTGTTATAGAACGACTGCGCGACCTGCCTGCCCGCGTCTTTCAGTCCCTGGCAGGCGACAAGATAGATCATGGACCGCGGGAAGGTGGTTCCAGCGGCATACATGGAATCGATGAAGCGTTGAGAGAACATGGCCTGGTTGATCACCTTGTCGACGCCTCCACGCTTCTCCGTGACGCCGCCGACTGCCAGCTGCTTGGACTGCCAGGGCTTAGGATACCTGGCCATCAGGGTGTCCAGACTCATCTCTTCGCCAGTCGTGTGCCAGGTGTTCGTCCCGTCGTACGTCCCGTGCGCGATGGCGAAGATCGTGCCGAACTCCTTCAGGCCGGTTTTGAAGAACGCCACATCCGCAGCGACGCCGTTCTTTGTGGTGACCGTGAATCCCCGTTCCTGGAATTTCTGCGAGAGGTAGTCAACGAGGTCGCGGTTGTACTGTCTGCCTTCGTCGCCAAACTGCGTGTTGATGAGGAGGGCCTTGGTGTTCCCGATCAGCTCCGAAGGCTTCAGAAGGCAGTTCCCGGATTCGAGCTCGCGCTCCGTCGGGCCGTCGTACGGTGGCACGACAAGGCTGGATCGGATATTCCAGCAGACGGTACCGCCGTTCTTGAAGTTCACAAACATCGCGTTGTCCGTGAGCCAGGCCGCCTCCACGGCCGGGTCGCTCTGATAGCTCGCAAGGCTGGATTGCAGAGCAGAGTGTGGATTGGGCGAGAGGAGCGCGATGTCGGCCGATGACCCAATGGTCCTGTAGGCCTGTGAGATCTGCGCCTTCTGCTGATCGGTAAGCGTGGAAGTGGTGGGCGTGGTGTCGGGGGTGGTGGGCTCGTCATCTTTCGAACAGGCGAACATCACCAACACCAGGCAGAGGATGACAGCACTCCATTGTAGCCGTCGCATGATGTGTTTCCTCACGTTCTGATGTTCATCGGACGTTCCGCCCGGGTGGGGCGGTCCAGCTTACAAGTCCTCCTTCTTTGTAGATAACAAAGAAAGTGTTCCCGTCCGTCCAGGCGCTGTCCACGGTGGCAAATGCGCGCACCCGGGGGAGAGCATCCTGGAATTCGCGGCGGGGGTTGTCGCTCAGCAGCGCGGCGTCGAGAAGCCGGCTGATGGCTTCATGATCGCGGTGAATGGCGGAGGTCTGCGACTCCTTGTGCGCACAGCCACCGAGGAGCGCGAGACACAGCAGGAGGGTGTTCAGTGGAGCGACGATATCCCCTGCGCGGTCCGTGATCTTCGATGGTTTGCGCAGGGGGCGAGCGACATGCATGCGTTGACGCATAATGTCCCGAACCTCTGATCGTCTTGGGATGAAGGTACAGAAGCGCATCGCGGATGTCAAGGCTCCGTTCGAATAGAAACTCACGTGAGGCAACCAGGCCTCAAAACGGGGACCGCCCTGGCCGCTACAGAGGTGACAGTCAGAACTCAGCAGAGACAGACCCCGACCTGCGCGTGCCTCAGAAACGTGTGAGCAGTCTCAGTTCTATGCCTCTCAATTCCGGCTCGTACCGGCAGACTCCGCCGATGCAGACGTTGCCTGCCTGGCGGGATCCCACAAGAATGCTTCCGTCGGTGTGATCCCCGACACGGAATCCAAGTCGGCCAAGAAGCCAGAAGGTGCGCGTGGTCGTCCCCGCTTCGGGTTCGCGCGTCACCATCTCTCCCACAAGGCCCAGTGAGAGATCGGGCGAACGCGTCAGATCGAGCAGCAGCACATCGTCCAGATACTCTTCCTGCGTCGTCCGGTCGGTCACATGCTGGTGCTCGAGAACGATCCGCAGCGCATGCCGCTCGTCCAGGTCGATCAGCGCTTCCAGAATCGGAGTAAGGCTTTTCGTGTTGGAAACCCTTTCCTCTCTGTAGCCGAGCGCCAGTCTGGTCAGCACATCGTCTCCCCAGGTGTGCTCTGCCTGACCGTACGCATCGTGCAGGAGGTCCTGGGAAGCGCTCTGAGATCCCGTGATCCTGCTGTAATAGGAGTCCGGACCGAGGCTTCTCGCAAAGCTGTAGCTCGCAATGAAGCTCGTGGCATCCCCGAGGCTGTAGTTGGCCTCGACCTGATATCCCTCCTCATTGTTGGCGTCAAGCGGTGTGGGATGGCGATTGAGCAGGATGTAGGAGTAATCTCGCTGCACGGCAGGGGGGGAGTTGTAGAAGGCGGTCCCGTCGGACGCGAGAAACGCGATATTGTCGTAGTGCTTGTACTCTGCCGAGAGTGAGAAGGAGCCCAGGGAGACGTCTGCGTTCAGGTAGAGCCCCTCTCCGACAATGCTCTCTTCGCCTTGAAACACGCTCTCTGTGACGTCGCTGTTCTGCTTGAGCGCATACTCCCCGTAGAGATCGACGTTCCATATCGTGGATTGCAGCCTGAAGGCGGCGACTCGGGTGGGGGCCGTTGTCTTGTCCTCCGGCTGGTTCAATGCAAACGTCCCGCCGGCCCTGAGCCAGGGAGCCCCCCGGTACTCAAGGTCCACTGCGTGAAGCAGATCGATTCTCTCCGCGCTGGAGTTCTCAATCGTTCCGCTCAGCGCCCTGAGGCTGAAGCCCGCGTAGCGCCCCCCGACCTTGAGCCCGAGAAGGTTGTTGTCGACGCGGAGAAGACGATCCTCCCAGAGCCGCACGACCATCCCGCGGCCGAAGAGCATGTAGTAATTTCCAACGGTGAGATCCGCACCCTCCTCGCCCGAGCCCACCTCCGCCCCTATGTACTTGAACGCGATGTCGGCGTACTTCTCTTTCCCTCTGCTGACGGCCGGATTAGGATCGTTCGGCTGAAAGATATCGAACCTGATCCCCGCCGAGAGGATCTTGTAGCGGTAGTCCAGGTTTAGCCAGTTTTCAAGGATCTCCTGCTTCTTTTCCCAGTCGTAGGAGTATTCAAGATGGTTCCCCAGTCCGAGCCCTTCGGGAAGCAGCCGGCCGGACTCCTCCTGCGCGTGTCCAGTCAGGACCCACATGGGAAGCATCAGAAAAGGGAGGAGTGTGAAGGGTCTCGTGAGCATCCGGTGGTCGGTCCAGGGTGGCATGCCGTCAGTCACCGAGCAATCCGTCGATCGCCTTCCTGACCTCACGTTCGTCGCCCTTTCGATACCCCATGTGGGCGTAAACGATCAGGCCCCAGGAGTCGATGATGACGGTATACGGGACATTCTGTGCGTAGTAGAGTCGGGCGACGTCGCCGTTGGTGTCGAGCAGGATGCGGAACGTGTACCCCTTCGACCGGGCGAGAGGCTTCACCTTTGCCAGGCTCTTCTGTGAATCGGTGGAAATACCCAGCATCGTGAGTCCGCGTCCTTCGTACTCCTGGTAGAGTTGCTGCAGCTCGCCAAGCTCTTCCAGGCAGGGCCGGCACCATGTCGCCCAGAAACTTATCAGAACGGGTCCATGTCCCGTGAGATCCTTAAGGGCTACACGGTTCCCTTCGAGGTCATCCAGCGTGAAATCGGGAGCCCTCCTGCCGGATTGTCCGGGAGCGTCCTGGCGCCGCAAACGCCAGCAGGATCACGGCGATAACGGGAAGAAGTCTGCGCATCCTATTTCACCAGTGTTGTTGATCGGGTCTGCACGCAAGAGCCGCTGATGAGCCGGTACACATACACCCCGCTGGCCAGCCCGCTCCCGTCCAGCTCGACCGTATACTCGCCGGGCTGTTGTCGTTCGTCCACCAGAACCTTCACCTCACGGCCGAGCGTGTCGTAGAGCCGGAGGCTGACGGCCCCCTCCTCGCCCACGCGATATCGCACGCGAGTCGACGGGTTCCAGGGATTCGGGTAGTTCTGGGCCAGGGCAAACCCATGCGCTGCTCCTTCGTCGGATTCCACTGACGTGGCTATCGCGTCGGTCGTGAATCGGAACTCCTGCTGGTCTGACGGGCTGGCGACATCCTTCAGAACCACCCGGATAACGCCGAGGCCGGGATTCGTCAGCGGGAAGACATGGACCGAAACACTCGCGGTGTCACCGGCTCTGACGGGGGAGCTCCCGAAGTCGGCCGTGGTTGCCACGCTGTCAACGAGCGGGGAGTAGCAGAGGTTGATGCAGAGCGAGGACTGCCAGCCCTGAGGGAGGTCGTTCAGCGTGCGCACCATTGCGAGTGTCAACTCTCTGCCCGAGGTATTGGCCACTTTCAAGTCGTAGACGACTTCACTCCCGAGCGTGTCCGAGAGGGCGGTGTCCGCGACGAGGACGGTGAAGCCTCCGGCAAACCCTGCCTCGGACGTCATTGCAGCGAATGCCAGGCAGGCCAGAACGGGACGGGTGATTCGCGCGTGACGCACCATCGCCGCACTCCTCCTACTTCATCATGATCATCTTCTTGATGGACGTAAAATGCCCCGAGGAAAGTCTGTAGAAGTACACCCCCGTGGCGTCTCGGGCCGCATTGAATGTGACCAGGTACCGCCCCGGGTCCTGCGCTTCGTTGACAAGCGTTTCCACCTCCCGTCCGAGCATGTCATACACCTTCAGCGTCACGCGACCGCCTTCCGCGATGGTGTAGCTGATCTCCGTAGTCGGGTTGAACGGATTGGGGTAGTTCTGATCGAGAGCATACGCCACAGGTTTCCCCTGGTTGTCAGGACCGACACCTGTCGTGATGCCGAACCATTCCAGAACTCGCTTGATGAGAAGATTGCGCTGCGGTGGCTGCGCGATCTGTTCGAGGCCGATGCCGAGGTAGACGGTCTTGTACGTGCCGCCATCGTGCCGGACGGCGCCGTACCTGCCGTTGTCGTACCGGAGAATATTGACGGCGTTCTTCCCCGACAGAGGCGCGATCTCCTCGGGGTACGCCGCGTACGGGAGCGCTCAGCGTGAATGCAAGTCCGTCGGTCACGGCGTCCCCGGCGACCCCCGTCATGCTCGTACCGCCCGCATCGTCGCTCACGTAGCGGGCAGCAAGGTAGTCGTTGTAGAAGCTTCTGGCGGCGGCAAACCCGCTGCTTCCACTTCCGTCAAAGACGTCCCAGCCGATGTCCTGTCCGGCAATGTAGAGGTTTCCTCCCGCATCCAGGAAGTTCTGCATGTACGAGACGTCCGATGGGACAAAGGCAGGAAACCCCCATCCGACGTTCCAGAACACGGCGGTGAACTGCGCAGTCCCGAGCTTGTCAGCCACGCGCGCGAGATCCGCAGGCTCCATGTTCGTGAATGCGATGCCGGCACTGTCGAAGGCGCTGTAATAGAGTTTCTCGGAGTCCTCCCCTCCGTCATCATCCACGAAGAGCACCGGGCCGGACGGAACGACCCCGAAATGTTCGACGCTGGATCCGTACCCGTAAGGATCGTTCCGGTTCACCGCCAGTACCTTCACCTTCACTGAACCGGCTGACGAGCCTGTCGCGATGCTCAGGTCCGCGACGAGACTGTCCCCCGGGCCGACGGTCGCAATAATCGAATCAACGGGAGACCCCTCCTGGAGAAGCTGATACGACCAGCCATTTGGGAGACTTGCCGCGTCGGCGACCACCCGCAGGTCGATGGGGACGATGTTCCTGTTGTGGATGACGTGCCGTTTTGTATAGACGTGATCCAGCTCCAGCAACTCGCCTGGCTCGCCGTCGAACTCAATCTCATGGGTAGGCATGTTGATGTTGGCCTGGAGTACTTCCCGGGTGGCGTTCGACTGAAGCCACGAGACGACGGCCAGATCCTCCCGCCGCCAACCGGGAGAGACCGGGGTGGAGAGGGTGTAGCGGAGCGTGTCCCCGGTCGTGAGAGAGGAGACGGGGATGCCGGCGGCAGCGGGGAGCATCTTTCTCATGACGTCCGGAAACACCGTCTCGCCGTTCGTCCCCGGGGGCGAGACAAAGACAACCATGCGCTCGATGACCGCGGTGTAGAGGGTCAGGTTCGATTGGGTTACATTTCCCCGTCCGGCGAGCGTGAGATTCACCCTGACAGAATCGGAGTCGATCGTTGCGCGAATGTCGATGTCCGCGACGTGTGGAGACTGCAGTCGCTCTCGCATGATGGCAGCCATCGCGCCCGGATCCGAAGGGACTCCGTAGTTGACGCCGTCCATGAGGTAGTTGGGAACCCCGTTGATGGAATAGTACTGGATCCGACTGGCGTTCTCCGCCTGGTTGAGGCTGTACATCGGATCGGCGCCGGGCCACCAGGCATGGTAGCGGACCGAGATGACGGTACCGAAGTTGGACTCGAAAAATGCCTGCATATTCGGGTTGTTCGCAGCGCACGGAGGACAGCTGGCATTCGTCGCTTCTTCCAGCAGGACAATCCGTCGCCCCTGGCCGAACACAGCAGACACACCCACGAGCAGCAGCACACCGAGGCAGAGCCCTTTGCGTTCCATGATCAGCTTCCCTTACTCGAACGTGGATCCTGATTGATAGACGACTCTGGTTTGTGTGTGTTGTATGAACGCAACACTGTGCAGTTGATCGCTCCGCCACGCCTGGCTGATCGGGATGGAGCGGGAGTACTGCATTGTCCCACCAGCTCCGTCAGGATGAAGAGGCTCGCCTGTCTCGGAGGGGAGCATAGCCCTCATGATGTCGGTGAACCTGGTCTCGCCATTCGATCCCGGCGGACTGGAGTAAATGATCTCGGCTTCTGTAACGACCGTGTGGAGAACAAGGTGCTGCCAGTCGAGCCCGGCAGTGTCAAGCGTCCGCACGGTCACCGTGATGCTGTAGAGGCCGGCGGCCACGCCGCCTGTGACATCTATCGTGAACCGCGCGGGCTGCATCAGTGCAGCATCGATCGCAGACTTGATCGCCGACGAATCTGTGCTTGGGGGACGATCCACTCCGCCCACGATTGTGGTGGGGGAGGCAAGGATCTGATAGTAGGACATCCTGGCGTTGCAGTCCGTGCGGTTGGCTGTGTAGAATGGATCGCTGGGGGAAGGAAAGTTGGTGGCGTACTTGACCACGGCCACCTTCGAACGGCTGTATGTGCCGTTGGCGAGCGCGTCGAGAATGAGGTTTGACGTCACGCACGGGTTGCAGCTCACGTTCGAGAAGTCCTCAATGAGGACGACTCTCTGTGATGCCTCTGTCAGGGTGAATGCCACTTCGGTGAGAGAATCCTCCGCCACCAGGACGGGCCTCTCGTCCGTGAGGAAGCCTGCCTTCTGGACCGCGACCACATGGGAGCCGACCGTAGCAGTGAGCGTATCCGGTGTCACCTTTCCCGTGTTGACACCGTCCAGCAGTATGATGGCATCGGCGACGTTCGCCAGAACGAGGATCTTCCCCGTAGTCGGGACGGGATTGTCGGGCGTGATGGGCGGATTTGTGGTGCATCCCTGGAGGAGGCAGATCCATCCCGCCAACACGGTACAGGTGCAGGCGAATGAAACTCGAGCGGTGTGGAAGGGATGTGGCATGCAGACGCACGGGCAACAAAAAAGGTCCAGCCGGAAGCGGACCTTGCGTTTTGAGAAGGAACGGAACTGCGCGAAATATATGAAACAAACCGTAACAATGACACAGAAGGTCCAACACCTCGGAGAATACCTGCAGCGTACCAGGAGGGGCAATGCATCAGTTGCTCTTTTGTCCCCCGTAGGATATACTACTGTTCACGAGTTTCACAAACCCAACATTCCCTGCATTCCGATCATGAAAGCCCTTCTCACCGAAAACATACACCCCAATGCGCTGAACGTTCTGACAGGGGCGGGTTTCGATGTCCGGACCCTGCCTGGAAGTCCTGCGCCCGGCGATCTCTTGCGTGCCCTTGAGGGCGTCTCATTGCTGGGCATCCGCTCTCGGACGATGGTGACCAGAGACATTCTCGAGCGTGCGCCCGACCTCCTCGCGGTGGGAGCGTTCTGCATCGGGACGAACCAGGTCGACCTTGAGGCGGCCTCCTTGAAAGGCGTGGCCGTATTCAATGCCCCATTCAGCAACACACGAAGCGTTGCGGAACTGGTCATCGCCGAAATCATTGTGCTGCTGCGGCGGCTGTATGACAAGGTGAGCCGCGCCCACCAGGGCGTATGGGACAAATCGACCGAAAACGCCCGGGAGGTGCGGGGGAAGAAGCTCGGGATCATCGGCTTCGGAAACATCGGCTCACAGATCTCGACCATGGCGGAAGCCATGGGGATGGACGTCTACTATCACGATATCGTCGACAAGCTGACGATCGGGAACGCGACGCGCGTTCAGTCCCTTGAGCAGCTCCTCGCGACCGTTGACATCGTCACGATCCATGTGGACGGCAGCCCGGCGAACGCCAACCTGATCGGCCGACCCGAGTTCGCGCTGATGAAGGACGGCGTGCTCTTCCTGAATCTGAGTCGAGGCCACGTGGTGGACCTTGAAGCGCTTGCCGACGCGCTTCGCTCGGGCAAAATAGGAGGGGCGGCGATCGACGTCTTCCCGGACGAGCCGCAGAGCGCCTCGCATCCCTTCGAATCTCCCCTGCAGGGCATGCCGAACGTCCTGTTGACTCCCCATATCGGCGGGAGCACCGAGGAAGCTCAGGAGAATATCGCCTCATTCGTGTCGCAGAAGATGTTCGACTACGTCACCACCGGCAACACGTTCACCAGTGTGAATTTCCCTCGCATTAACCTTCCCCCGCCCGAAGACGCGTCCACGAAGCGGCTGCTTCACGTTCACCAGAACGTCCCCGGCGTGCTGTCGCGCATCAACGGGATCCTGGGCAACAACAACGTGAACGTCGTCTCGCAGGCCCTTCGCACGAACGAGCTGATCGGGTACGCGATTGCCGACATGGATTCCGAGTACCGTGACGCCCTGTTCTCGGAGCTTCAGCAGGTGCCTCACTCGATCCGCGTGAGGATCATCTAGTGCCGTTCGAATAAGGTCCCTGGGCGGCGCCGAAGGAGTGCCACCGGCGCGACAACGGAACCGGCTCAATGCGGAGCGGGTGGTGGCAGCGCTCTGACGGCTGGTCTGTGACGAACCCCGAACGCTGGACCCTCGTGGCGCGCGCAGCTAGTTGACTTTGGTCGGGTGGCGGGGTACATTTTGGCGGACGCAGCGGCCGGCTTGCTTCGCTTGTGTCCGGCCCATCCGCGGAACTCCACCGTCCGACTGTTCTCTCCCAGCATTCCTCCAGGACTCGAAATCTACCGCTCACCTCACGGAGGTGCCTATGCGACAGTGCCTGTATCTCACGATCCTCTCCCTGTGGTTCACGCAGATCACATCCGCCCAGTACGCGTGGCTGATGGTGCAGCATCCCCAGCAGACCTGGAGATACGGCACCGGCACGATCGAGGATGCGACGATCGTCCTGAAGCCCAAAGGGACGCACATGCAGTGCGATCTCTACCTGCGGTTCTCGCCGCGCGGGGTGTTCTCGTCCGCAGATGACAGCGTCGAGGTGCGGTTCGACTTCACGCTCAATCCCGCGGCATCGCTGACGGACATGTGGCTGTGGGTCGAGGAGGATATCATGAAAGCCCTGATCCTCGACCGCTGGACAGCCTCATCGATCTACGAGAACATCGTGAAACGGCGCAGGGACCCATGCCTCGTCCTGAAGGAGGGCGGGGACTACTACGACGTGAAGATCTACCCGCTTCTCGGAAACGGGACGCGCCGGATCATGCTCAGCTATGTCGTCCCCATGACCTGGGGGGCGCGCTCCGTCACCGTCCCTCTGCCCGCACACCTCTTGCAGGCTTCCGGTGCCGGTGCCCCGACATTCCGGGTGAGGGTGGTTCCCGATCCCGCCTTCAAGCTCCCGCGGCTGCTGGAGTATCCCGAGAAGCCCTTCGTCCCGGTGTACGACAGCGTCGCGGGGCCCGTGCTGCAGACGGAGATCCCGGGACCCTCGCAGCAGACGCGGACGTCCATGACGCTCGGTATGGACTTCGCGGTCCAGCGGGAATTGTACCTGGTCCGCTACGAGCGTGAGGGTGAAGGGTACTATCAGATGGCATTCCTGCCGTACCAGGTGCTCGGGGAGGAGTTGTCGCGTCGCATCGCATTCCTCTTCGACTACGACGAGCTCTCGGCGCCGATGGACAAGACCACGTTCCTCCAGAACGTGAAGGATATGCTGTTGAACCATTTCGTCGAGGCGGACTCCTTCAACATCCTCTTCAGGTCGCCCTCGGGCATCGTGCGTGCCTCGCCCGGCTGGTTCGCCGCGAGTGCCGGCGGCATTGACTCGGCGTTCGCTGTGGTTCGCCCCGATAGCATCTACCCCCGCAGCGCGCTCCGCGATCTGTTGATGGATGGAATCGAGTTCGTCCACGAGCGGGGGAGCGGGTCCATCCTCCTGCTCTCGGCCTCGACAGACTACTGCGACTACCGGCTGGCGAACCCGCTGATCAACGACGTGAAGACGGCGCTGGAACCCACGGTGCCGATCCACATCGTGGACTTCGCCATCCGGTACTACAAAGTCCTGTACATTGACAACCGGTATTTCTATAACAACACCTACCTGTGGGAGAATCTGACGCGCGTGAGCGGAGGCGGATATTCCACGACGCAGGACTGGATGACCGGCGACTTTCCGTCGCAGTTGAACGCGATCGTGCCGTATCTCCGCGGCGCGCCCGGGGCCTTCGACGTGCAGACGCGTCTGGAGAACGGGTTCTGTACGTCGCGATACACGATCGGCGGAGTTTCAGAAGCCACTGTGAACTGGGATTCGCCGATCCACCAGGTCGGGAAGTACTACGGCACATTCCCGTTCATCGCGGAGTTCTCCGCGCTGGTCCAGGGGCGTCCGGTGAACAGGATATTCAGGGTGGACGCCGCTGACGCTATCGTTGGCGATTCGAGCGTTGCGCAGTCCTGGGCGGGACAGTGGATCGCCCAGATGGAGGGAGAGCCGCAGACGAATCAGCTCACGAAGCAGATTATCGAACTGAGCCTGAAGTCGCGCGTGCTGTCGTACCACACTGCGTTCCTCGCGCTTGAGCCGAACGACACGATTCCCGCGTGCCTCACGTGCGAGGATGAGTCGGGTGGAACGGCCGTCGAGGAGACCGCCGACGCGGACACGGTGTCGGATGTGAGCGTCGACGCATATCCGAATCCGTTCAATGCAAGCACGACGATTCGTGTGAAGCTGCCGCGCGACGTCTCGCCCGACCAGGTGGCGGTGAGGATGTTCAATACCCTCGGGCAGGTGGTTCGCGCGTTTGATGCGATGGCGATGGCCGGTACCGGGCGGGCGTCGTACGTGTGGGACGGCAGAAACGACCAGGGGGTTGCCCTGGCGTCGGGCATGTACGTGTTCGTGCTTTCCTCCCCCCGGGGGAATCAGTCGATGAAGTTGATGATGGTCAAGTAAACGGCCGGATTCGCGATTCGTCAGCCCGCCCCGTCCCGCCTGTTGGTGGGATGGGGCGTTTGTATTGATGACGACGGGGCAGGGTGTATTGCTCCCTGCGGGTATAGAGCCGTCAGCTCGGGCGTGCTTGCGACGGCCGTTGATCTGTGGAACGATGTGTGTTCCTTGTGACCGCTCGCACAGGGATTTGTCGGTCGGTGTGCTTTCTTTCTAGTGCAGATCGCCCAGGTTCCCCAGAAATCGACCGAGGTCTTCGGTTCATGCTACCAACACGTTTCCGCCGTGCGATGAAGGCCGCGCGCGTGGCGCCCGCTGTCCTGTGGAAGGCTTCCCGCGCCTCCGGCTATCGCCTGCCTTCCGTGGCTCGTCGCTTTGCCCTCGCTATGAAGCACCGGTACGAGCCTGGAGAGGCGTACGCGGCAGGGCTCCTGGATCCGGACGAGCCCCTCGATGTGTTCTCAAAGTACGCCAGCCGGAGCGAGATGGCCCGGCTCCAGAAAGCCCTGAACCCGAACGAGTGGGAGTGGCTTCTGGCCGACAAGGGAATATTCTACAGGTACTCGCTGCTGCACGGACTTCCCGTTCCGGAACTGCTCGGGCTCTGGTTCAAGGGGCAAGCGGGGTGGAGTCCGGAAGGTCTGCCGATAGACACGCAGGAGCGTTGGGCGGACCTGTTCCTGAGCCGCTTCCCGGCCGAGTTCGTCGTGAAGCCGGCGCGGTCGGTGTACGGCGACGGCATCCGCATCATGACGCGCGACGGCTCGGGTTTGGTCGATCACGATGGAAACCGACAGTCCGTCCGCGAATTCCTGACGTCCCTTGAATCCCACCCGAGCTACTCGTGCTTCGTCTTCCAGGCGTGCCTCTCGAACCATCCCGGACTTGCGATGATGAGCGGTGGCCGCGGACTCCTTTCCGTCCGCGTCATCACGCAGGTAGACCGGGTTGGCGTGCCGAGAGTCCTGACGTCGAATCTGAAGGTCATCGTCGGCGACAATATCGTCTCCAACAACAGGCACGGACTGCTGGGGAATCTCGTGGCCGAGATCGACATCGAACGAGGGGTCATCGAATTCTGCTCCGGCGGGGATGCCGCACACGGCGGGCACGTGAAGATCGAACGGCACCCGGACACCGGCGCAGTGTTCACCGGCACTCCCATCCCTCACTGGACGGCCGTGCTGGATCTGGCGATGAGGGCTGCAGGCGTTTTCGCTCCGGTGCGTACGGTGGGTTGGGACGTCGCCGTCACGCCCTCGGGCGTTCGGCTGCTGGAAGGGAATATCTGGTACGATCCTCCGACCCACGCCGGCCGGACAGGAGCTCTCCTGTCTCGCATGGAACAGTTGCGGTGACTCAGCGCCTTCGGCGACAGGCGGCCGCTGTGGCACAGACGCCCGGCGTTCTGCTCCGGGCCGCGATGGCCTACCAATGGGATATCCCCGCCATCGTTCATCGGTACATCCTCGCGCTCAAGCGGAGGTACTTCCCGAGAGAAGCTCTGGGGCTCGGCCTCCTCAATCCCGCCTCTCGCGTCGAGACATTCGACAAGCTCTCGAGCAAGACGGAGATGTACAGGGTGCAGGCCGGGCTGAACCCCAGACCGTGGGAATGGGTGCTGTCGGACAAAGGGATGTTCTATCGTTTTGCGAATGCATCGGGCCTGCCGGTGCCGCGGCTCCTGGGTGTGTTCGATCGCGACAGGAGCGGTTGGTCCTTCTCGGGACGAGTGCTGGATTCCGAGGACGCATGGGCGGACTTCTTCCTTCGGGACTGTCCCTGCGATGTTGTCACGAAGCCGGGGAGGTCATCGTACGGCAAGGGCGTCCGGGTGTTCCGCCGGCAGGGGGATGTGCTGGTC
Source organism: uncultured Ignavibacteria bacterium (assembly GCA_963701735.1). GTDB lineage: Bacteria > Bacteroidota > Ignavibacteria > UBA10030 > UBA6906 > CAWABB01. Next base: position 24,042 of record CAVPBI010000008.1, read on the forward strand.
GACGGAGAGAGGAGTGGGATGGACGCCTGCAGGCCTGGTCGGGGCGCTGCGCGCCGATCCACATTCGTCGCACGTCATTCAGGAGCGACTCTTCAACCATGAGGACCTCGCTGTTCTGAGCGGTGGTCCGGGGCTGCAGACCGTCCGTGTCATGACGTACATCATGCGTTCCGGCGAGCCTGTCGTGCTGGCTGCGTTCTTCAGGTCGGTGGTGGGTTCAAACTGGATCGACAATCACGTCCACGGGGGGACGGGCAACCTCATTGTGGATCTGGACCATCATACCGGAATCATGCTGAAGGCGCAACGGGAGAGCCCCGGGGTTGGATTCGTCGAAGTGAGGCGGCATCCTGACACGGGGAGAGTCCTGGCAGGGGAGCGTATCCCGATGTGGGATGAAGTCCTCGACCTCGCACTGCGTTCCGCGAGAGCGCTTCGCGCCCGTGCGCACGGTTGGATGGGACATCGCTGTCACGCCGTCGGGCCCCGTCCTCGTGGAGGGGAACTTCTGGTACGATCCCCCCACCGAAGGATTCCGCATGAATGAGCTGTTTTCCGCACTTGCCGCTGACGGGCCGCTCGAACGAAACGCTGGATAATCTCATTCCCTCTTCGTAGTTTGCACGATCCTCGTTGTTCTCTCCTGCTCTCATCACGGACGGAGTCGATCTATGGCGACCATCGGCTTGAGTTTTGTCGATTGGCTGATCATTGCTATCTATTTTGCTTTTATCCTCGGGATCGGTTTCTACCTCAAGAGGTTCACGAAGAGTCAAGAGGACTTCTTCATCGCCGGGCGCAAGAACAGCCAATGGGTCGCCGGCCTGGCCTTCCTCTCCGCGAACCTCGGCGCGCTCGAGCTGCTCGGGATGACCGGCAACACGTTCAAGTACGGCATGTATGTGGCGCACTTCTACTGGATCGGCGCGATCCCGGCGATGCTCTTCCTCGGCATCTACATGATGCCGTTTTACTATAGCAGCAGAATTCACTCGGTCCCGGGCTACCTCAAGCTCCGCTTCGACGAGCGTACACGAGTCTTGAATGCGATCGCTTTTGCGATCATGACGCTTCTGGTCTCGGGCATCAACCTGTACGCGATGGCGCTGGTGCTCCACACGTTTCTGGGGTGGAACTGGGACGTGAGCATGTGGATCTCGGCCGCCACGGTCGCAGTGTACGTCACAATGAGCGGCTTGCTCTCCGCAATCTTCACCGAGATCCTGCAGTTCTTCTTGATCTGGTTCGGCCTCGTGCTGGTGTCCATCCTCGGGATCGTGGAGTTCGGCGGGATCGACCAGGTGATGGCACGGATACCCGAATCCTTCAGCACCCTCTGGTCGACGTCGGCGAATCCGGCCGAGAACGGCATGGTGGTAAGCTGGGCGGGGATCGTCCTGGGTCTCGGATTCGTGCTGTCGTTCGGGTACTGGACGACCGATTTCCTCGTAGTCCAGCGGGCGTTCTCCGCGAAGGACCTGAAGCACGCGCGGATGACTCCGATCATTGCATCGTTCTTCAAGATGGCGGTGCCGTTTCTCGTGATCATGGCGGGCCTCGTGGCCCTGGCGCTGGCCAAGGACCCGACCAGCGGGTTCGCGCTGCTGCACGACGGCGGACAGATCAACTACGACTCGGCGCTGCCCCTCCTGATCCAGAGGTACTATCCGGCGGGTCTCGCCGGGCTCGGGATCACAGCACTGCTCGCGGGCTTCATGGCCGGCCAGGCCGGCAACGTGAGCGCCTTCAATACGGTCTGGACGTACGACATCTACCGAGCCCTGATCAAGAAGGACGCGTCAGACGCACACCTGCTCTGGATGGGCCGCGTGACAACGGTCGTCGGGATCATCCTCTCTGTCGGCACAGCCTACTGGGCGAAGAGTTTTCCAAGCATCATGGACTACATGCAGGCGATCTTCTCCTGGGTAAACGCCCCGCTGTTTGCGACCATGCTCCTCGGCATGTTCGTCGTCTGGATCACGCCGGCGGGAGCTTTCTGGGGCCTGGTCACAGGGATGCTCTCTTCGTTCGTGCTGTTCCTTGCAGTGAAATTCGCATGGATCGACCCCTCGATTCTGACGATGTCGACCACGTACAGCGACATGGCGGCGAACTTCTGGAGAGCCTGGTGGGCATGGCTCATCTGCTTCGTCCTTACGATCGTCATCAGCCTCTTCACGGCAAAGAGGCCGAAGGAAGAGCTCGTGGGGCTCGTCCGAGGCCTGACGCCCGATGTGGAGACGGGATCCGTCAAATTCACCGGTACTCCCGAGTTCTGGGCGATCATCTCGCTGGTCGTCCTCGTGATTCTCAACGTCTACTTCTGGTGAGGAGCTGAGACTATGAAACCGATCTGGTTCTTCGTGGGCATACTGCTGAGCGTCATGGGTGCGGTGATCACTCTCTCGGGCGTCGGAGGACTGATGTCGCCCCCGGAACAGATGAAGGTGCTGGGTCACCTCCACGCTGACTTCTGGTGGGGTCTGGTGATGACCGTTGCCGGCGTTCTCTTTCTGGTGACGAACAAGAACAAAACCGTGTAGTCCATACGGTCCACACGACCTCAAAGGATGACCATGCCAACAAAGATCACGGTAAAGGACAACGGGTCACTGCGCGTTGAAGGCGACGTTCGAGCTGTACGACATGGCGGGGAACAAGTACGATCTGGCGGGACAGGCAGCGATCTCCCTCTGCCGTTGCGGCGCGAGCGCGAAGAAGCCGTTCTGCGACAGCGCCCACAGAGCCGCGGGCTTCCAATCGGTATGCACGGCGTACACGCTCGAGCCGCCGAAGACCTGACCGCTGCCAGGCGGTAGGTCACAGCTCCCCCTGAACAACGCACAAGGGCCCCGGTCTCCGGGGCCCTGTGTGTTGACGCGTGACGTGGCGCGATTACCTATTTGACGAGCATCATCTTCTTCGTTCCAACGAAGCTGTTCGTCACAAGCCTGTAGAAGTACGTCCCGGAGGGAAGACCCGCCGCATTGAACGACACATTGTAGACCCCCGGCTTCACTTCGCCGTTCACGAGCGTCGCGACTTCCTGCCCGATCGAATTGAACACCTTCAGACTCGCGAACTGAGCTTCTGCGATTGAGAAGGAGATCTGCGTCGACGGGTTGAACGGGTTCGGATAGTTCTGCGTGAGCTCGAACTTGTCCGGGATGGTCGACCCCACGAGCTCTACGCTCGTCACGTCCACCGGGAACGCGATGACAGTTCCGTCAACCAGGGCGGCATAGAGGCCGAAGGCCTCGCCGTTCTGATCGTTGGCCGGGCTGAGGAACCCTGAGGCGAAGACGACCGCAGAGCCGTTGGCCAGACCGCTGAGGTCGGCCGTGTAGCTGGCAACGGTGACCGTGCCGGAAGCATCCTTGACATCCAGCGTGTAGCTTGCCGGGGGCACGGGGATGTAGCCGGTGATGTCGCCGTAGGCCGCATTGTCAACCAGTGTGGCCACGCCGCGGGCCACGACGTCCACGGTCGGGGCGTCGGTGGCGCCATGGAGCGCGAAGAACTCGACGTTCCCGCCGCTACCGGCTTCCTTGGCACCGGCCTTGATGAAGAGGCTGAAGCCGGTGGCACGGCCGTCGGGATTGCTCTCGAAGTTGGCCGGGTTAAGGACGCCGTTGGCGATGGCGACATAGGTCTCGCCGTCGGCCAGCGTGAGCTGGAAGTTCTTCAGGGTGTCGGCCGCGGAGGTGCTGCTGCCGCCTGCGACGCCGATGTTGATCGGGCGTGCCTGCCGGAGCATCAATGAACGGCGTGGCAGCGCGGAACGCGAAGTCGTCCAGGAGAATGCCGCCATTCAGGTAGACGTCAACGCTCGCCGCTGCGGGATCAGCCGCGTTGTGGATGACCTGCAGACGGGCCGACGGGGTCTTCACCGGGAACGCGATGACAGTTCCGTCAACCAGGGCGGCATAGAGGCCGAAGGCTTCGCCGTTCTGATCGTTGGCCGGGCTGAGGAACCCGGAGGCGAAGACGACCGCCGAGCCGTTGGCCAGACCGCTGAGGTCGGCCGTGTAGCTGGCAACGGTGACCGTGCCGGAAGCATCCTTGACGTCCAGCGTGTAGCTTGCCGGGGGGACGGGGATGTAGCCGGTGATGTCGCCGTAGGCCGCGTTGTCAACCAGTGTGGCCACACCGCGTGCGACGACGTCCACGGTGGGGGCATCGGTGGCGCCATGGAGGGCGAAGAACTCGACGTTCCCGCCGCTACCGGCTTCCTTGGCACCGGCCTTGATGAAGAGCCCGAAGCCGGTGGCACGGCCGTCGGGATTGCTCTCGAAGTTGGCCGGGTTGAGGACGCCGTTGGCGATAGCGACATAGGTCTCGCCGTCGGCAAGCGTGAGCTGGAAGTTCTTCAGGGTGTCGGCCGCGGAGGTGCTGCTGCCGCCTGCGACGCCGATGTTGATGGGCGTGCCGGCCGGAGCATCAATGAACGGCGTGGCCGCGCGGAACGCGAAGTCGTCCAGCAGAAGCCGCCGTCGAGGTAGATGTCGACGCTCGCCGCTGCGGGATCAGCCGCGTTGTGGATGACCTGCAGACGGGCCGACGGGGTCTTCACCGGGAACGCGATGACAGTTCCGTCGACCAGCGCGGCATAGAGGCCGAAGGCCTCGCCGTTCTGATCGTTGGCCGGGCTGAGGAACCCTGAGGCGAAGACGACCGCAGAGCCGTTGGCCAGACCGCTGAGGTCGGCCGTATAGCTGGCAACGGTGACCGTGCCGGAAGCATCCTTGACGTCCAGCGTGTAGCTTGCCGGGGGCACCGGGATGTAGCCGGTGATGTCGCCGTAGGCCGCATTGTCAACCAGTGTCGCCACGCCGCGGGCCACGACGTCCACGGTCGGGGCGTCGGTGGCGCCATGGAGGGCGAAGAACTCGACGTTCCCGCCGCTACCGGCTTCCTTGGCACCGGCCTTGATGAAGAGGCCGAAGCCGGTGGCACGGCCGTCGGGATTGCTCTCGAAGTTGGCCGGGTTAAGGACGCCGTTGGCGATGGCGACATAGGTCTCGCCGTCGGCCAGCGTGAGCTGGAAGTTCTTCAGGGTGTCGGCCGCGGAGGTGCTGCTGCCGCCTGCGACGCCGATGTTGATCGGGGTGCCTGCCGGAGCATCAATGAACGGCGTGGCAGCGCGGAACGCGAAGTCGTCCAGCAGCATGCCGCCGTTCAGGTAGATGTCAACGCTCGCCGCTGCGGGATCAGCCGCGTTGTGGATGACCTGCAGACGGGCCGACGGGGTCTTCACCGGGAACGCGATGACAGTTCCGTCAACCAGCGCGGCATAGAGGCCGAAGGCCTCGCCGTTCTGATCGTTGGCCGGGCTGAGGAAGCCGGAGGCGAAGACGACCGCAGAGCCGTTGGCCAGACCGCTGAGGTCGGCCGTATAGCTGGCAACGGTGACCGTGCCGGAAGCATCCTTGACGTCCAGCGTGTAGCTTGCCGGGGGCACCGGGATGTAGCCGGTGATGTCGCCGTAGGCCGCGTTGTCAACCAGGGTGGCCACACCGCGTGCGACGACATCCACGGTCGGAGCATCGGTTGCGCCATGGAGGGCGAAGAACTCGACATTGCCGCCGCTACCGGCTTCCTTGGCACCGGCCTTCACGAAAATCCCAAAATCAGTGGCACGGCCGTCGGGATTGCTCTCGAAGTTGGCCGGGTTGAGGACGCCGTTGGCGATAGCGACATAGGTCTCGCCGTCAGCAAGCGTGAAGACGAAATTCTTGAGCGTGTCGGCTGCGGACGTGCTGTTGCCGGGAGCGATGCCGACGTTAAAGGGGACCCCAGCGGGGGCATTGATGAACGGGCTGGCGGCCCGGAAGGCAAAGTCATTCAGGAGAATCCCACCGTTCAGATAGACGTCGACTGTGGCTGCAGCCGGGTCGGCCGAGTTATGGATGACCTGCAGGCGGGCATCCGCGTGTGCAGTCCCTACTGCTCCGAATACGGCGAGAAGACCTGCCGAAAGAAGAGATTTGAGGCTCATCGCGTTCCTCTGTGGATATGTGTTGATTGTGGAAGTGATTTGTGGCACTGTTCAGTTACGCTATGCAAACAGGGCCATTTCGGGGGAAGTTCCGATTTAGTCGATTTATACGAAAAAATAGTTTATTGATTTTCCGAATGAGTGAATTGACAGAAATGGTGAGCATGCGCCTGATTGTTGCGGTGCCGTGCAACGGTAATTATATTGACTAACCGATGAGCCCGATTCCCCATATCTTCGACCGCGGCAAGTCCAACCGCCCGTGCAACTCCGATTCCGGCGGCTCCCGTCCCTTCATAATGGCCCACCGCGGGAATATGGTCCGATGCCCTGAGAACACGCTCGCGGCGTTCCGCCAGGGCGTGGCCGATGGCGCCGATATCGTCGAGACCGACGTGCGCGTCTCCTCAGACGGCGCGTTCGTCTGCATCCACGACGAAACGGTCGATCGGACGACCGGAGGGACTGGACGGGTGGTCGATATGCGGCTGACGGAACTCAGGAAGCTTTCGGCGTCAGGGGGGAGGGAGGAGTTCCGGGACGAGCGCATCCCTACATTTCAGGAGTTCTGCGAAACCATCCCCGCTGAGATCCACCTGGCGGCGGAACTGAAAGCCGATGAGTTCAGGGACGAAACGGTCTGCAGGCGGTTCGCGGCGGAACTGGAGAGGCTTGGCGTGCGGGGGCGCACGATGGTGCTGTCATTTGACAGGGAGAAGCTCGAAGCGTTCGGGCGGGTGGCGCCGGATGTGGAGGCCGGATTTCTGACGGTCGTGAGGCCGTGCCCGTGCAGCACATTCAAGCTGCAGGGGCCCCTGTGGCCCCTGATTCTGCTGAATCCGTTCTATGTCATGTGGGCCCACGCACGCAATCAACTGGTGTGCCCCCTCGACCCGACCCCCGACAGGCTTCTGCGATTCTACCTCTGGATGGGCTGCGATGCGATTCTATCGAACGATCCAGGCGTGACGCGGCAAGAGATCGCCCGCCTGCGAGGGGCTCACGATCGCGCCTGACCGATTCGGCCGGGCGCACATGGGGTGTCAGCAAAACAAGCGGGCGCCGGGGTGGACCCGGCGCCCGCTTGTTCGATTGACCACAGACGAGCAGACAGTACAAGAAGACAATACAAGAAGACAACAGAAGACATACAAGAAGACAATACAAGAAGACAATACAAGAAGACAATACAAGAAGACAGACGGCGCGGTTCGGACTGCTACTTGGCTATCCGCGACACCAGATCGTCCCGGTCTACAATCGAATCCTCTCCAAACCAGATCGTCCAGAGCACTTCCGCGAACCTCTGATTCACGATCGCAGCCTTTTCCTTCCCACTGATCACCGGGACAATCGTCCCGCCGGGGAACCACCGGAGAATGAACGTATCATTTTCCTTCACCGGTGCGTCAAAGTAGCCGAGGAACGTGTCGATCGAGGGCTTCAATGAAGCGAGCTCTGCGGCAGTCGCATTCTCCTTGAACCCGTCACCGTACGCCCCGCGGATCTGCTCGACAGTCACTTCGCGGGCGAAATCCATCGTGATCTGCTTCGCATTCCCGTCAACCGTCATTGCCTTCAGCACTTCCTTCGTCGATCCGCTCGGCGGATTCTCCATGTAGTGCGCCATCCCGTACACCTTGAAGACGAATTTCTTCCGGACCGCGACGCCGGTGATCGAAAGCGCGTACTGTTTCTCGCCCGATGAGATGGTTACTGTTGCCGGGAAGGATTTCTCGGTCGAGGGCTCGACGATTTTCTCCTGGGCGGCGGCGAGGCCGGTGAGGATCAGAAACACGACGGCCAACAGAGCGGGGGCGATGCGGGACTTCATGGGTTCTCCTCGGGAAATTGCGTGAGATCTCTGACGCCGATGAAGCTAGCGAACCTCATCTGAAGAAGCAAGGAGGACACTCCGCGCAATGGCTATATCACCCGCAATAGCACACCGCGCAATAGCCCGGGCTTGGCAGAGTGCGGATCCCGCCGGGTCGGATGCGGTCCATGGATCGGGCGGGTCCGACCTTGTGGAATTGTCAGGCGCGGGAGGGGGAGGGAGACGCTGGAATCCCGCATGATCGGGCGAAATGCGCCTTTTCGCTACTTGCCCTTCAACGCCGGCAGCGCCATCATTTCGGCCCGAGTCACGCGCTTCAGAACAGTCCGCTGCCACTGGGTGTCATACCACATGACGTAGCTGTCGCGGTCAGGGAAGGCATCGACAGCCGCGAGGTTCGATGTTCTGTCGGAAAATGCGCACAGGATCACATTCTCGTTCAGCGCCGGGTGCGGATGCCTATATCCGAACACCCACCCCTTGTTCGGAAGCGATCGGACCAGCACCAGAGCGTGACTCAGGCCGGCAGCCTCGATGGTTTCGTACGGTTCGCGAATCTGATCGGTAAGCCGCCTGACGTGAATCAGCCTTTCGGGGACGAACGTCAGGAGGGCCACCACGGTCGAGACGGCCAGAAACGCCGGCACGAATCCAGCGTGATCCGGGAAGCGCCGCGAGACCCACGCGTGCGAAATCATCACTCCGCGGGCAGAGAGGAGCACGAGCGGGACGAGCATCTCATAGTAGTAGACCGGCCCAGCGTCAGAAACGCCCGGGGCCCAGTAGAAGAGGTACGCGGCGGAGAGCGAACCGACGATCCCCGCAGCGATCTTGTCGCCCTCCGTGAGCATGGAAAAAACCGGAATTGCTGCAAACATCAGGCTGAGGGGGAAGCCGAACAGGAATGCGTTTAACCGGATGAAGCTGACCGCCAGGTTGTTGAGTGCCATCACCGGAGTGTGTCCGTAGACCCCGAATCCCATGGCCTCTTCTGCATTGTAGTAGTTGAAGGGGAACGTGAACGCGTTCCCCGTGATGCCCTGGTTGTACCACAGCGTTGCGCCGATCATGATGGCCAGGCCTGCCCCCAGCGCGCTGATGACGGTCATGGTGCCGCGCTTACGACGGCCCGCATCAGCGACGAAGAGGACGCCGAACGGCAACCCGTACCCGACGGCGGTAAGGGGCCTGACGTTGAACGCCAGTCCGAATGCAAGTCCGCCGGCGAATGCGGCGAGCAACCCCGCCGGCTCTCCCGCGCGCTGCCGGGCTATCAGCAGCAAGAGGAAGAACAGCCCGAGAGCGAATGCTGCGGTCGTGTGGCTCAGGAGCGTTGACGATACGAGATAGAAGAATGGCGAGATCGCGGTGAGGCCTGCGGCGACAATTGCCGTGCGCCTGTCCCATTCGAGGCGCCGTGCAATCAGATACACCAGCAGGATGATCAGGATGCTGATCAGGACCGTTGCTGCGTACCGGCTTCCGACCAGGAGCCCGAGTGCGACGACCGCCGGATGCCCCAGCCCGTACTTGCCCACCCACTGGCGGCCGTCGTTGATGAGAAAAACGTTGTCGAAGCTCTCCTGCACGGGGGGCGGTGGATTCGTCGTTCTCCCGAGCAGCAGCGTCCGTGCCTGAAAGACGTACGTGTTCTCATCGTCCGTCAGTTCTGTTTGCCTGAAGACGGTTGTGATGCCAAGGACCATGAGCAGCCCCGCCGCGATCATGAGCGGCGCGAGAATTGTCCATGCGCGGTTCAGCGGGGGGAGGTGCAGGCGGACCCCGCTTCTCACGAGTGCGGCCGCCAGAAGCGCCGTGGCCGGAAGCAATAATACCGCCTTCCAGAACATCGAGGCGAGCTGAGCCTGCCGGAACGAAAAGAGAACGACCGCTTTGTCGCGGAGGTAGTCGAATTCGCTGAAGACGAAGAACCCGTTCACCCAGGCGACGGCTCCGTAGATAGCCATGAGAGCGAGACCGGCACAGGTGAGGACGAGCGTGGAGCGGCGGGACATGGTGGTGTGGCCGGCGCCCCCGGGGGAGGTGGTGGGGTCCTCCGGGTTAGCGCTGCGCGCCCTCCTCGTGGTATTCGGCTTCGGCGTTCACGGACCAGATGTTCTCCTTTGTGCGGACATTGTCGACGATGTTGTCCACGACCGCCATGGCGGTCAGCATGGAGTGGTCCATATTGTTATACTTGTGCATCCCGTTCCGGCCGATGAGGAAGAGGTTTTCGTACCCGTCCAGGAACCGGCGCACGTTCGGAAAGTCCTCGTATCCCCCGAAGTATCCCGGATACGCTTTCGGCATCCGAAGCACCACTCCTTCCACGAAATCAGCCCTGTCAGCCAGTCCAAGGGAGCAGAGTTCGGACACGCCGAGTTTCAACAAGTCTTCATCGGAGCCCGTCCAGAGAGCATCGCCCTCCTGACAGAAGTACTCGAGGCCCAGCCAGGTCTCGTCCTGGTTACGGATGAGGTAGGGGCTCCAGTTGTTGAACACCTGGATGCGCCCGACCTTGACATCCCGCTCCTGGACATAGATCCAGCTGTCCGGAAGCTTGCCTTCCCGGGCTGCGAGCTTCCGGAATAACAGACCTACAGTGATGAAGTCGCGATACTGGAGGGCGCCTGCAGCGCGTTTGACGGCTGCGGGGACGCTCCCGTTCATGCTCCGCACCAGATCGCGGACGGGCATGGTGGAGAGCACGTAGTCGCCCTTCAGCGTCTCGATCGCTCCGGTCGCTTCGTTTCTGACCTGCACTCCGCGAACGCGATGACCGTTTGCGTCCACGCCGACGACGGCGGACCGCATGCGGATCTCACCACCGCGGCGTTGCACCTGAGCCGCGACCTCTTCCCACATCTGCCCCGGTCCGTACTTCGGGTAGAGAAAGTATTGAATGAGGCTGGTCTCGGTCGTTGACTGCTTGCCGTTCCTCCCGACGTTGAGTGTGCGCTTGATCGCGTCGAGCACCGCCTTCGAGATGGAAAGCCCCTTGATGCGCTGGGCTCCCCAGTCCGGCGTGATCTCGGTGCAGGGGACTCCCCAGACCTTCTCCGTATAGTCTTTGAAGAACGTCAGGTAGAGCTCGCGCCCGAACCGGTTGATGAAAAAATCCTCGAGCGACTTCTCCGGAGTGATGGGGGACAGCCGCGCGCGCACGTAGCTCAATCCGATGCGGATGACATTCAGCATGCCGAGGTTTGTCAGGGTCTTCGGGCTGAGCGACAGCGGGTAGTCGAAGAATCGTCGCCGATAGAGGATGCGCGACAACCGTTTCCGGATCAGCATCACTCGTTCTTCCTGATCCGGGTCGGGACCGGGCTCGCTGAGCGCGAGGTCACGGGTCATGTTCCGGTAGGTGATCTTGAACGATTCGCCGAACTGGCCGTTCACATGCTGCAGCGGGAGGATGTCAAGCCACCAGTTCATCACGCGCGAGGACTTGGAAAAGAAACGGTGGCCGCCGATGTCGATCCGGTTGCCTCTGAAGTTCACGGTCCGGGCGATGCCGCCGACCTGGTCGGAGGCCTCGATCACGATGGGGTGGACGTCGGTTCGGCGGAGGAGTTCCAGTGCGGCGGTGAGCCCTGCCGGTCCGGCGCCGATGATGATTGCCGTTTTCCTGTGTTCGGACACGATGCGGGTTCCTACCTTCTGCGGGCTGCCTGAAAGGCGTTCTTCACCCACCATTGTAGATTCTACCTGGATCCACCGGGCCCCCGAACGTCCGCCGCTGTCGTTTTTCCCTCAGCGAATGCAATGACACCGATGTCATACAGTGATAGGTCACAAAGAGCATGCCACGCGGCCAGCCTGTGACTTCAGGGGAGCGTCCTTCCGGATCCACATCCTTCCGGATCCAGCCTTGCTGCCTTGCTTCTCTGCGGACGTTTTGCTAACCTCTCGATCATTCCCAATCACCCCTGTCTCGCCCCCA
>CAVPBI010000009.1:0-24216 GCA_963701735.1 uncultured Ignavibacteria bacterium
ATCCAGCGTCTGCGGATCGGCAAGCAGCAGGAATCCGTGATGATCATCGCTCGATGCTGCGGGCGTGAGATCCCACTCGACGGTGACCTCTCCGGTCGATCGGGGCGGCAGGGCCTTGAACAATGCGGCCGTGCCGAACCGGGAAACGGGAACGTCATAGCCGGACGGGAGCGACAGGAACACGAATCTGCTCGACGAATCCGCCGGGAACGAGAACGTCCCGTCCCGGTCGGTTGCGACGACCGAAACGCCGTCCGACACCACGACGTTTCCCAGGCCCTTCCCTTTCGCCCTTACCGCGCCACGCACATTGAAGAACGATCGCTTTTCTGTCGCGGCAAGCAGCGGTCTGAACGGATCGGCGAGAACACTTTCAGCGAATGCCAGGCCCAACCCCGCACCCGCCGTGGTCCGAATGAAGTGCCTTCGCGAAATGCCTGATATCAGGTGTCCCGGCATGCTAACTCCGTTGGTAGTCGGTCAGGATATAACGTGTCTGTCCTGCAAAGTGGTTTCGGTCACCCGGAAAGTAGTCCGGATTTACTTCAGGAGCAACTGTCCGCCTCGCAGGAGGATCCGCGAAAAACAGAACGGCCGGCCCCGGTGTTGCGGGACCGGCCGCTTGCGCTGACGCTATGTACATCACCCTCCGACGTACCGCTTGTCGCTCCCTCCGATAAGGAGCTCGGCCGTCCGCGACTCTCCCACCACCTCGTCCCGGACGACAGTCCCCTACTTTGTCGGGAGCGGACGGAGCTATTCGCCTGACGCGTTCCGGATCCTGACGTTCCCGCCGGAGGTGTGCGCGTAGATCAGCGGACCGCCGCCGTTGATCGTCCCCTTGATGCTGGATTCGCGGATCTTCCCCTGCACCGTGACGGGAAGGTCGCACTCCACGCTCCCTCCGCTTGTGGCAGCGTCGATATTCGCACTGACGTTCGAGGCAACCGCGATCTCGACATTCCCGCCCGACGTCTCCGCGTGCACTCCCTTGTTCCCGCCCCGCACCATCACCATCACGTTCCCTCCGGAGGTCTCAGCCTTCACTGCCCCTTCGACGCCATCGACCTTCACGTTCCCACCGGAGGTTCCGCCCCGCACGTCTCCCTTCACGGATTTCACGACCACGTCGCCTCCCGAGGTTTCCGCCTCGACCATCCCCTCCACCTGAGTCACCTCGACGTCTCCTCCCGACGTTTCGATCGACACATTCCCCACCACCTCGGCCGCCGCGATATCCCCGCCCGAGGTGCTGCCGCGTACCGTCCCCTCGATCCCCATGATTGCCACATCGCCGCCGGCGGTCGACGCATCGATGTTGTACTTCTTCGGAACGGTCACGGTAAACTTCGCATCCTGGTTACCGCTGCTGAACATCCTCCAGACGCTTTTCGGAACCTCCGCCTTCACATGCACATCCCCACCCTCCTGCCAGGCTTCGAACTTGAAGTCCTTGACGAAGCTTTCAGACCCGTGGACTTCCACCTTCACGACAACCTCGGTTCCTGACCCCCCGGTGATCTTGACGGATCCGACGTCGGTCGACAGGTGAAGGGTCCCCCCGCTGCTCACGCTGAACGTCTTGTCGAACTGTTTGTCCGCCGCAACGCCAGGGAACATGAAAGCAAACGCCAATGCCGCCACACTTAGAAAGTGGATGCCGTATTTCATGACTCGTCCTTCCGGGATGGTGTATTCCTACATCTTTGACGACATCCGGAGGCGAAAGGTTGCAGGAAATTCCGGCCATTCTTTGCATTTCCAGGCCGTATTCTCTACTATATCGCGTCTTCCCCAATGAACGCCAAACACTTACTTGTCGTCTGCGTGCTGCTGATGCTCGGCTGCGCCAAAGAAGGACCGCGCCCGCAGAGCGAAGCGCCCGGGACCCAGGCAGGGACCGTGTCTTCCATTGTTGTACCGGCTTTCAGCGGCCGCGAGGCCTTCCGGTTTCTCACAGCCCAGACCGATCTGGGGCCTCGCAATCCCGGCTCGAAGGGTCACGGACGCTGCCTCGCGTACCTGGAACAAGCGTTGGTCCGGCTCGCCGACACCGTCCGCCTCCAACCCTTCCCCCATCCCGGCTATGACGGGACGACACTGCAACTGACGAACGTCATCGCGTCGTTCAAGCCGGAGTCGTCCGCACGCATCCTGCTGTGCGCCCACTGGGATACGCGCCCGCGGGCCGACAGAGATGAAAACCCCCGGCGGCGAGACGAACCGATCATCGGCGCCAATGACGGCGCCAGCGGCGTGGCCGTCCTCCTCCAGCTCGCGACGCTCCTCAAGGCCCAGCCGCCAACCGTCGGGGTGGACATCGTGCTGTTTGACGGAGAGGATTATGGGCGCGAGGGAGACACCGGGAATTACCTCCTCGGATCCCGCCACTTCGCGAGTACCGCGTCACGGACCTCCGTGCCCCGGTTCGGAATCCTCCTCGACATGGTCGGGGACGCAGCCCTCGAAATCCCCCGCGAGCGTTATTCCGTCCGGTACGCCCCCGACATCGTGAACACCATCTGGAGCACCGCGCGCGGCCTGGGCATCACCGAGTTCGTCGACTACCTCGGCGCGGAGATCATCGACGACCACCTGCCCCTGAACGAAGCCGGCATACGCACAGTCAACATCATCGATTTCGACTATCCGGATCCCACGCACCGCTACTGGCACACGCACGACGACACGCCGGACAAATGCAGCCCGGAGAGCCTGGAAGCGGTGGGGACGGTCGTCGCGAACGTGGTGTACAACGAACGGCCGTGACCATGCCGAAAACCTATGTCGAACTCACGGTCGAGTCCGCCGAGCCGCTGGACGAGGAGGTCATCGGGCTTATCACGCAGCTCGGCTTTGAGGGATTCTGGGAGGACGGTGCGTCCCTGCGTTGCTACATTGCCACCGAACGGTGGGACGGAGCGCTGCTCCCGGAGGTCGAGCGCGTCCTCCGCATGGCCGTTTCACCGTCCAGGTCGTCTGCTCCCGCGGTCCACGTCCGCACGATCGACGAGGAAAACTGGAACGCGCAGTGGGAAGCGACGATCAAGCCCATCCATGTCACCGACAGGATCGTGATCGCCCCCACGTGGGCGGGGTACGTGCCCGCGCCACACGAGCATCTGATTCTGATCGATCCGAAAATGTCGTTCGGGACAGGCTACCATGAGTCCACGCGCCTTGCCCTCCTTCTGATCCAACGGCACATCCGGCACAGGCCTGCCGTCCTCGACGTGGGGACCGGAACGGGAATCCTGGCCATCGCCGCGGTCAAGCTCGGCGCCCGGAGCGCGCTCGGGGTGGACACCGACGAGTGGGCCTACCAGAACGCCATCGAAAACGTAGCCCTGAACGGAGTGCGGGACACGGTGCGCATCCTTCACGGGGATCTCTCGGTCGCGCCCGCGGGACAGTACGATCTCATCATCTGCAACATTCAGAGGAACATCATCGAGACGCTGCTCGTGGAGCTGCGAACCCGCCTCGCGCACGGGGGCACCATTATCCTCTCGGGCCTGCTCCACGCCGACGGGGAATCCATCCGTCTGTCGCTCCGCGCCGCGTCACTGCAGGTGGCGGAGGAGCTGGTGGAAAACGAGTGGCTGGCTCTTGCGGTCAGGCAATGAAGCCTCAGCGCCAGCAGGGAAGCGGGAAGTCCCACGTGCACACGCCAGGCATGGCCAGTCCCCCCTGCGGAGGTCGCGCTCACCGATCCTCACGTCTACCTGGCCATCCCGGGCAATTCGCTTCTCCGGCGTCAGCCTCGCTTCCAACATGAGACTCGCGTCGATCGACATAGGCACGAATACGGTGCTGCTCCTGATCGCGGAGGTCAGCCCCACGGGCGCCGTGTCCCCGCTGGTCAGCGAGCAGCGGATTCCCCGCCTCGGGAGGGGCGTAGACGCCGCACGCCATCTCGCCCCGGATTCCATGCAGCGGGTGGTGAGCGTCCTGAAGGACTACCGGGCGATCATCGACCGGTACAGGCCCGTGCGGGTGGCCCTCTGCGGAACGAGCGCCGTCCGCGACGCCGCCAACCGCGCCGATTTCGTGGCACTCGTGAAGGCCGGGACGGGGTTTGACGTTGAGGTCATGAGCGGCGACGAAGAAGCCCGCTGGACCTACCGCGGGGCTGTCAGCGGATTGCCCGGCGTGGCGAGAGTGGCAGTTCTCGACATCGGCGGGGGGAGCACGGAACTGAGCCTTGGAGACGCGCACGGCCCGGGCCGGAGCATCAGCATGGACATCGGAGCGGTCCGGCTGACGGAGCGATTCCTCGCGAGCGACCCGCCCACGCGCGAGGAACTGATCGCGGCAATAACGGAAGTGCGGTCCCATATCGACCGGACGAAATCGTTCGATGCACGGGGCCATACGCTGGTGGCCGTGGCAGGAACCCCGACCACGCTCGCCATTCTCGCCCAGGGACTGCCCCGGTTCTCGGCCGATGCGGTGGCGAACTACCCTCTGTCGCGGCGGCGCGTCGGGGAGCTCCTCGAAACACTGAGCGGACTGCGCGTCGCAGAGATCAGGAGGCTTTCAGAGGTCATGGAGGGGAGAGCGGACGTGATCGTCGCCGGCACGCTCATCCTGCAGGAGATCATGGAGACCCACGGATTCGAGGAGGCGATCGTGAGCGATCGGGGAGTGCGGTACGGGATCGTCATCCGGGAATGGGAAAGAACGAAGGAGAATCGAGGATAGTCTGGAGCTCGCCTGAACGATTCACTCCAGCCGATGGACCGCTGTCAACTGTGTTTGCGCGCCTTCCCCACCGCTTCCACCACCCCCCCTACCACGCGGTCCAGCTCTTCTGCGCTGTTGCTCTTCCCGAATGAGAAGCGTAACGCCGAGCGGGCCGTGTCCGTGCCACGCCCCATCGCCGACAGCACGTGCGAGGGCTGCATGCTACCGGATGTGCAGGCCGAGCCGCTCGTGACCGCGATGCCGAGGAGATCCAGACCCGGCACGAGCATCTCCCCCTCAAGAGGGAACGCGCCGCTGTCGAAACAGACATTCAGGATATGCGGGAGACGCGACGCCGGATTCCCGTTCACCACGAGCGATGGAAACCGCTCGCGCAGCATCGCCTCGAGTCGGTCCCGGAGATCCTTCAGCCTTGACGACTCACTCTCCATTTCTGCTACCGCAAGCTCGACCGCCTTCGCGAACCCGACCGCGAGCGCAACGTTCTCCGTCCCGGGCCGCTTTCCGCGCTCCTGTCCGCCTCCTCTGAACAGCGGGTCAACCTCCGTCCCCTTCCGGATGTAGAGCGCTCCCACCCCTTTCGGTCCGTAGCACTTGTGGGCTGTGATGGTCATGAGGTCGATCGCGGGTTGATTCACGCTCAGCGGAATCCGCCCGAGCGCCTGGACGGCATCTGTATGGAGGGGGACCCCGTGTGCGCGCGCGAGGTCCGAGAGCGGGGCGAGGTTCGAAATCGTGCCCACCTCGTTGTTGGCCCACATGATCGAGGCCAGCGCCACCTGAGGACCGATCGCCCCTGCAAACGCGTCGGCATTCACGTCTCCCCAGGCCGTCACGGGAAGAACGACGACATCGAAACCTTCGTCCCGAAGCCCCAGGCATGCGTCGAGCACCGCATGGTGCTCCGCGGCGGACGTCACGACCCTCCTTCTCCCCTTCCGCCCCATCGCCCGGGCGATTCCGAGCACGGCGAAATTGTCCGACTCCGTGCCTCCGCTCGTGAAGAACAGCTCTCCGGGCGACGCCCCGATCGCTCCTGCCACCGCCTCCCGTGCCTGTTCCAGGGCCTGTTTCGCTTCCCGTCCGTAGCTGTGGATTGACGAGGCATTCCCGAACACTCCGGAGAGGTACGGGAGCATGGCCTCCAGAACGCGTGGATCCAATGGGGTCGTCGCGGTGTGGTCCAGATAGATGCGGTTCATGCGATCATGGTACGCAATCCGACCGGGATGCTCAAGATGGCCCAAAAGAAACGGTCCCGCCAGATGTGCTCCGGCGGGACCGTGCGTGCTCTGATCGCTCACCCCCACCTCTGGGCGGGGCGGAGCGGTCGGGTGGGAATTACTTCAGCATCACCATCTTGCGGACCGACACGAAGTCACCAGCCTCGATGCGATACAGGTAGAGGCCGCTGCTCACCTGACGGCCGGAGAGGCCTTCTCCGTTCCAGGTGACGCTATAGTTGCCCGCCGCCATCTCGCGGTCAACCAGCGTCGCAATCTGCTCGCCGGTGATCGTGAAGATGGACAGCTTCACCCGCACCGCCTTCGGAAGCGCGAACGAGATTTCCGTTGACGGGTTGAACGGGTTGGGATAGTTCTGCTTCAGCGCGAAGTCCGTCGGGATACCCTGCTCGGTCGTGATGCCGGTGACCACGCCGGTTTCATCCGAGAACGGGCTCGCGTTGCCGCCGAAGTCCACGGCAGCGATGCGATAGTAGTACTGCGTGCCCGGCGTGACCGCGTTGTCCGTATAGGTGATGCCCTTGACGGAGGCGATCGGCGCCGTCGTCGACGGATCGAAGCCGGCAGTCGTGCTGCGGACCACGTTGTACACATCCACATCAGGATCGGTCGGGGCGGTCCACGACAGGACCACGCCGCCGCTCTGATACGCCGCAAAGAGGCCGACGGGCTTCACCGGCTTCAGGTTGTCGACAGAGAAGCCGCTGTCTGCCGCGGATGCATAGAGCCTCTTCCCGTCGCCCGTGTAGCCGGCGATCATGAAGGTGGTCTGCACCATGCCACTCGTGATCGTGGTGTCGTACAGCGTCGGGGCGACATAGGCGTACTCGGCGAGGCCGGAGGCCGGGACTTCAGCAACGAATGTCCAGACCACCGGGCCGTTCGTCACGGTGCCGCCCACCGGGGCGGACGTGAAGATGTCCGACAGCGAGCGGAACTTCTTGACCGGGTTCTCGCTGAAGCTCGGGTCCATTCTCCAGATGCCGTACTTCACGAGGCGGTCAAAGGAGAACGCTTCGGCCGGGAACTTGTTCCACACAAGCTGAACCTGCTTGCCCTGGTCGTTCGGGATGTCGCTGACCGCAACGATGTTCGCGGAACCCTGTCCCAGCTTCAGCTGTTCGATCGAAGCCTTCAGGAGGCTTTCGGAATACTTGAAGTTGTGGGCGCCGTAGCTGCCGTCGTAGTCAACGAAGTAGTAGTTGTACGAGGCCGCCGCCTGGAGCTGTGTCAGCGTGGCGTCTCTGGGAGGCAGCGGCAGGCCGTTCGTACCCTTGGGCAGCAGGGTCGCCAGAGTGTCGAGCAGCTTATGCGTCTTGGCCTGCGTGAGCTCGACGAACTCGAGCGTGACCTCGCCATGGCACTCCTCGCAGCCGACGTAGTTGAGGAGATCGTCGGACGGATCGTCCGGCGTGTCGCCATCCCACTTGACCGCAAACGTGTGTCCGCCAACGCCGGTTCAGCAGGGTGTCGGGCGTCGCAAACGTCGGGATCGTAGGTCGGGGTCTGGGCCATGTGGCAGGCCGCGCAGCGTTCTTCGATCTCGCTGTGGGAACCGTTCTCATAGACGTACCCGGGCAACTGCCAGCCCGAATAGAACCCGATCATCGTTCCTGGCGCAAAGCCCGGGAACGGGATGGCCTCCGTGCCGAACACCATCGGACCCTGATGCGAGTGGTGCATTCCGCGTGAGCTCATGCGCGTCTCGTGACAGCCCGTGCAGGCGTCCGCTACCGAAGGCACGGCGCAGCTGGTACTGCGTTGGTATTGTCGTGCGGGTCGTGGCAGGCCGCGCAGGTGATCCCGACGGGGTCTTCATACCGGCCTGTCGTTGCGCCGGGGATGTTGTTGTACGCTTCCACGAAGCCGTTGCCCGTATGGCACTGCGAGCAACCGCTGCGATTCATGTAGCTCCATTCCTTGCCCTCATCAAAGGGCGCGGCATGCCCCGAGGCATCCCATGAATAACCCTTCGGGTGACGGTCGGAGGAGAAGTGACATGGGGCGCAGACTTCCGACCTCAGGTTCTTGTCCACGCCGATGCCGGGACCGAAGTGCTGGCCGAGCGGTCCGTGGCAGTTCTCGCACTGGATGCCGCTCAGCAGTGCCAGGTTGGGATTGGTCGCGACGAGTGAATCTTCGTATTTGTTCGGGCCGTTGGCCGGGACGTTCCAGCCAGCTGCGGCGCGAACGTTCTCGAAGTTGTTGTTGACCGGTGTCGGCGTTCCGCCCATCATACCGACGGTGTGGCACGGCAGACAGTAGTTGGCAAAATGCCCGCCAACCTCGTTCAGGCGCGAAGGCATCACGCCCGCATGGTTGGTCTTCAGATAGTCGCCGAACACTCCGCTCGACGGACTGCTGTGGCAGGGCGTGCAGGCGAAGTTGTCGTACGACTTGGTGGTGGCGTTGTACACCCCGGCGCCCTTGTATGTGCCGGCGGTGATCTTCACCGAAGTCGTGGCAACCGGACCGAGCTCAGCGGTCGTTGCCGTCATTTCAATTTCATACGTCCCGACCAGGTCAGGGACGAAGTACACAAAGAGCTGGTTTGTCGCGCCGGTGTCCACGATGGCCGCGGTCGAACCGGTCGGCTTCGACTTCCACCCCCACGAACCGCTCGTGGCGGTAAGGATCGTATCGGCGTATGCCGTACCGGCAATCGCCCAAGCCTCGAGCACAACCCGCTCGCCCTTACCGACGTTCTTCAGACCGGTCGTCTTCATGTTGGCGTTCTTGCTCTTAAACTTGTCGGGAACGCCGACGACCTTGATCTTGCTCGTCGGTTGGGCTACGAGCATTCCCGCAAACGCGGTCAAGAGAAACAGAACCGAGAACAGACGTTTCATAGTCCGTTGTCCTTTCGGTTGGTGGTGGCGGTGAACGGACAGCGTGTTGGATCAACGCAGTGGAACCGTCCGGCACCGGTTGGTTGAAGGGATGAAAGAAGGAAGTTTCGCAAGGGATCTGAATCCAGGGTGCTACACACTACCAAGGCGTGTGCCACAAGCATCGTGGCCTAGAGCCTCAGAATCAGCGAAAAAAGGCCCGAAAACTAGCAACTATTTGAGGATGTCAATTTTTTACGCTCAGTGTATACTATTTCATCAATTGCTTTTGCCGAACTGAGAAAGACAACGCCAATTTTGGGAAATCCGGGGTTGAACGGCCGGTCAAGGATGAGAGGTGAGGAGCTCAGCGGCATCGTTATTCTCAGACGGCGTCGAATCAGTCCACTCATGCATCGCTTCCTCCAGCTTCTCCATGGCGGTGATGACCGAATCAACAGCCCCCTCGGGGAGCAAGATCGAGAATCTCCTGGTGCGTCCGGAGGTACCGCTCGGTCAGCGTCTTCTGAATCCTCTGCCCGCGCGCGGACAACTCGACCAGGATCACCCTCCTGTCCTGGCTCGAGACTTCGCGCGTGACGACCTCTTTTTCCACGAGCCCGTCCAGAATCCTCGTCAACCTGCTGTTCGAGAGCTCCATCCGCCGCGCAATGTCGCCCACGCTCAGAGCTGCATCCCCGCGGAAAGCCCTCAGAAGGCGGAATTCTGCGACGGTCAGGCCTAGCGACCTGGCGATTCGATCCTGCTTCTCCTGACACTGGTCGAGCAGTCGGAAGGTGACGTCTGCCATCTTCTCGGCCTGGACTGCGGTTGACGGATGTGGCATGATCGAGACCTGCTGGTTGTAGACCATTGCTACTAGCAACGATCGTACCAGAAACCAGAACGCAAAAGCCGGCAGGAATCGATGATTCGTCTGCCGGCCTTCGCGACTTTGAGAACTGCGAGGGTGTCTCGCCTACTCTGTGGGGTTCTCTCTCCTCCTCCTGAACTGCTCCCTCATGGCTTCGCGCAACTCTCCCTCGAACCTCCGCTCGAACAACACCAACTTGGCCCGCTGCTCGATCGTGAGGATGTCGGAGAGGCCATTGAGAAAGTCCCTGTCGCTGGCGGTAATCCGGGCGTCAACGTCCGTTATGTCCGCGAAGGCCTTCTCGAACTCGGCCGCCGGGGCGCCCACCCTGATCAGCCGCTCCAGCCTGTCCATCACTTCCCCCCGCTCCTTGACCAGCTCACGCTTCGCTTTGTCGTGCTCGTTCATCCTCGCGAAGAACCTGATCGACACCTCCTCCTTCATATCCAGCATCTCGATCAGCCTGATCTTCTTCCACTGCTCGATCCGCTCCACGCCCCGTCCCGGAGGACCGCCGAGGGGCTGCGCCCATGCGCCCGCAAGGGACGCCAGCATCACCACAACAAGACCCAGGTGTCGCACCATGCTCATACCTCGATCTGAACGGTTAGTTCACTCTCTGCGACTGTTTTGTCATCGACCGAAGAATCTGATCCACATCGTCATCATCCAGAAACTCGCTCACCTCTGCGGTCGCTCCGGTCGCCAGCAGATACGCGGCGATCTCATGCGACTCGGCATCGAACACCGTCGTGTTGACAAGGTCGGCGTCCGCCGAGTCGACGACCGTCACCGACGCCATCACCAGCGAATCCATCGTCTGTGCCGGAAGCTGATCCAGGACGCTGACAAGGGGGACGGCCGACGATGCAGGGAGCGGCGCATAGTAGTGCAGACCGATCAGGAACGAGAGAAGCGCCACGACGCCCGGGATCGCCACACGCGCGGCCCAGCTCAACGTGATCGCTTTGCCGCTGGTCGCATGGTCGATCCGCTCGTTCGTCCGGACGCGCAGGGAGTTCCAGAACTCCTGCTGCATCTCGGGAGCCCCTCCCGAACGGTTCGCCGCCCGGATCTGGTCCTCGAGCTCCTTCTCCGCCGTGCGTTCCAGCTCAGAGACTGTCTTGCGGAACTTCATCTTTCATTGCCTCTCGTATCTTCCGAAGCGCGTGGAAGTAGTTCGCTTTCAGTCCGCCGACGGACGTCTTGAGAATTTCCGCGATCTCGTCGTACGAGAGCCCGTCGAAAAACCGCAGCACGAACACCGCCTTCTGCCGCTCCGGGAGCCGCTGCACCGCCGCATGCAGGCGGCCCTCAGTTTCTTTGAACTCCAATTCCGCCGACGGCGTCTCCCCGGCCGCGATGAACCGGCTCAGCAGATCGCTCTCGCGAAGATACTGAACCACCTGCCGCTTGCGGAGATGATTCAGCGACAGGTTGACCGCTATCCGGTAGAGCCACGTGAAGAACGCGGATTCGGCGCGGAACTCTCCCAGGTTCAGATATGCTCTGACGAACGTCTCCTGCGCAACGTCCTCGGCGTCGTCATGGCCGCCCACGATGCGCCGCGCGGTCCAGTACACGCGTTCCTGGTACCGCCGCATCAACTCCGTGAACGCCTGACGGTTGCCGTTCCGGACATCCTGTACGAGTTCCGCGTCCGTGAGCACTTGCATGGGTTTGACACGCGTTGAGCCGCTAGCGTTTAACGGACCGCCGGCGGACCTGGAAGAATTTCCTCAGTTTTCGCATGGTTTCGGCGATTTCCTCGGAAATCACCTTCGTTTCCGCCAATACCGGCATGAAGTTCGTGTCGCCGTTCCACCGGGGTACCAGGTGGAAATGGACGTGATCGTCGATCCCCGCGCCGGCAACCCGCCCGAAATTCGCCCCGAAGTTGTACCCGGCCGGCTTCATGACCGCGTCGAGCGCCTTCTTCGCGCGCTTCACCGTCTCCATGATCTCTCCAAGCTCCGCCCGCGTCAGGTCCTCGACGGCACCCGTCTTCCGGTTGGGGACCACCATCAGATGTCCGCTGTTGTAGGGGTACCGGTTCATGATCACGAAGCAGTGGCGTCCGCGCCAGACGATCAGGTTCTCGTCGTCCCGCTTCGACTTCAGCGCCGCGGTGAAGAGTGTCTCCCCCGCTGTGCGCCGTGCCGGCTTCGCGAAGGACTCGATGTACTTGGACCGCCACGGCGAATAGAGTCGTTTCATTCTGTCTCCTCCCGAAAAAAAAGGGTGGAGGCCGCATACCGACCCCCACCCGTTCCACGCTTGCAGCCGCGACGCAGCCGTGCCGCGACTCAGGCTTCCTGCTCTTTCTGCTTGTTCTTCTCGGACGCGGCGATCACCTTCTCCGCCTGGTCGCGCGGGACTTCCTCGTAGTGTGACATCGTCGAGCTGAAAATCCCCCGTCCGCCCGTCTTCGAGCGGAGCACGGTCGCGTAGCTGTGCAGCTCCGCTGCCGGGACCTGCGCACGAATCACCTGATACCTCCCTGCCACTTCCATGCCGGAGATCTTTCCGCGCCGCGAGGAGAGATCGCCCATCACGTCACCCATCGTGTCCTCGGGGACGCGCACCTCGACGTTGTAGATCGGCTCCAGCAGCACCGGCTTGGCTTCCATGAAGCCCTTCTTGAACGCCTGCGACGCGGCGATCTTGAACGCCATTTCGGACGAGTCCACGTCGTGATACGACCCGTAATGCAGCGCCACCCGCACGTCCACCACCGGATAGCCGGCGATGACGCCGTCCTTCATCGTCTCCACCACGCCCTTCTCCACCGCCGGGATGTAGTTCTTCGGCACGACGCCGCCGACGATCTCGTCCAGGAACTCGAATCCCTGTCCGCGCTTCATGGGCTCGAGGCGGAGGTGTACGTGGCCGTACTGTCCGTGGCCGCCCGTCTGCTTCTTGTGCTTGTATTCGGCGTCCTTCACGATGCCTTTGATGGTCTCCCGGTACGGCACTTTCGGCTCGACCATGTCGACGTCGACGTTGTAGCGCTGCTTCAGGCGGCGCACGACGACGCCGAGGTGCAACTCGCCCTGACCGCTGATCACCGTCTGATGCAGCTCGGGATCGACGCGGAACAGGAACGTGGGATCTTCCTGGTGCAGCGAGTGCAGGCCGGTCGAGATCTTGTCCTCGTCGCCCTTCGACTTCGGAATGATCGCCGAGTGAAACACGGGATCCGGGAACTTGATTGGAGGATAGACGATCGGAAACGCCTTGCTGCTCAGCGTGTTGTTCGTGTGCGTGTCTTTCAGCTTCACGACTGCGCCGATATCCCCGGCGGCGAAGCGTGGCGATTCCTTGCGGTCCTTGCCGCTCATGGAGAAGATCTGCGCGAGCCGCTCGGGCTTGCCGTTGGCCTCGTTCACCAGATCCATGCCGGCTGTGATCGTGCCGGTGCCGACGCGGAAGAACGAGAGCTCGCCGACGTGTGACTCGGAGACGGTCTTGAACACGAACAGCGAGGGCGGACCCGCGGGATCCGGTTTCGCGACGATGTCCTTGCCCGCATCGCCATTGCCGCCGGCCGGGATGACGCCGTGCAGATCGCCCATGTCAGCAGGGGTCGGGGCGTATTCGCCCAGGAAGTCGAGCACGCTGGAGACCCCGACGTTCAGCGTGGCCGAGCAACACAGGACGGGGATGATGGAGCGCGACCGGATGCCGGCACGCAGCCCCTGGCGGATCTCCTGCTCGGACAGACCTCCCTGCTCGAGGTACTTGTTCAGCAAGGCTTCGTCGGTCTCTGCGATCGACTCAAGCACCGCCTGATACATCTCTTTTGCTTTTCCGGCCGCTTCGGCGGGGATATCAAGCTCGGTGTACTTGCCGTTCCCCCCCGGCGTGAACTTCAGCAGCTTCATCCGCACGATGTCCACGACGCCGTCGAACCCGAGCCCCTGCTTCAGCGGGAACTGCACCGGGATGACGTCATGGCTGATGCTCTCATGCGCCTGATGCACGGCCTTCTCGAAGTCCGCGTTCTCGTGGTCCAGCTTGTTCACGACCAGGACGAGGCCGTTGCCGTATTCCTCGGCGTACTTCACGGCGACCTCCGTCCCGACCTCCACGCCTTCCACCGCCTTCAGCACCACCAGGGCGGAGTCGGCGACGCGCATGGAGGCCTTCACCTCGCCGGTGAAGTCCATGTAGCCCGGGGTGTCGAGCAGATTGAACTTGTTCCCCTTCCACTCGGCAACGAGGAGCGACGTGTTGATCGAGATCTGCCGTTCGATCTCGTCGGGATGGTAGTCCGAGACGGTGTTGCCGTCCTCCACCCGCCCCTGGCGGGTGGTTGCGCCGGCCGCGTAGAGCATGGCCTCGGCGAGCGATGTCTTGCCGGCACCTCCGTGGCCGATCAGGGCCACGTTGCGGAGATGGTCCGGGGGGTATTCCTTCATAATGGTCTTTCAACCTCCATGTGGTTCCGCGGCGTGGCCGGCGGCAGGGACCGCCGGTCGATGCTGGGTGGTAAAGAACTCGTGGTGCAGCGTGCAGGGCGGCGCGAGGCCCGCTCAGGCACGGAGGCGCTGAACGAACGTGCGCGCACCCTTGATGACAGCGGCAACAGTCCCGAGGCTTTCGAGAAGCGGCCCCTCGATTCTGGCCTGGACGCGGCGCTCCATGTCGACGATGTTGTCGGCAATGGCTTTGACGGACGCAAAACTATCGGATATCGCCTGCACCTGGTCTTCTACGTGCTCGGTCATCCCCTTCACGCGGGTCGTGATCGCCTCCATGTTGTCCAGCACCGGGATCGCGCGCCCGCTGATTTCACGGATGTCACGCTCCACCACGGTGACGAAATCCTTCAGGCGGACAACGAGAACGATCAAAGCGATGCACAGCGCTGAGAGCGAAAGGAGGGCGAGGATCTGCACGGTCAGCAGAAGCGTGTCCACAGACATCTCCTCAGGGAAGAGTGGTCGATACGCGTGGGAACGACATCAGGATCGGCGCCGTTCGTCCTTGAAGGCCTCCACACCGGCGCGCACCGCGTTCTTGATGCGGCCCGCCTCGTCCGCCACACCCGTCGCCTTCGACTTTGCATCCACCAGGACGCGATCGGCGTCCTCGAGCAGCGTGCCTGCCTTGTTCTTGGCGTCGGTGATCAACTCATCGGAGCGCTTCTTCGCTTCGGTGACGATCACGCCGGCCCGCCGCTGAACCGCGCCGACATACTCATCGGCACCCTCCAGCAGGTCGTCGGCCTTCGTCTTCAGATCCGCGCGGAGTTCCTTCCCCGTCTTCGGAGCGTAGAGCAGCGCAATTGCGGCGCCCACGATGCCTCCGGTTACGAGCCCGATCATCAGGCCCTTCATCATGCCAGTGTTCTCAGCCATAGCCACCCCCTCGAATGCACACAGGATATAAAATCAGTATAGGAAGTTGCCCCCGAAAAAGCAACCAACTCGGAAGGACAGAAAACACGCATCCCGCCGTGCGGCGGGATGCGATGGACTACCGGATCTTCTTCTTGTGACGCATCTTTCTCAAACGCTTCTTCCGTTTGTGCGTCGCCATCTTGTGGCGCTTGCGCTTCTTACCACTTGGCATGTGTCTGCCTCCTTGTTGATCTGACGCTACTGTGTGACTGAATGCTGTTCCAGAATCCTCTTCGCGCGCGTCCCCAGATCGGACGCGGGATTCAATTCCACGGCGCGCTTGAACCACCTGTTGGACGACTCCAGGTCGCCCATCGTCAGGGCCACGATGCCGAGGTTGAACGCCGCTGGCTGATGGTCGGGGTGCTTTCTCAGCGCCAGCTCCATCTCTGTCCTCGCGGTTTCAAGCAGGCGGGCGCCCCCCGCGGTATCGACCTTCCCCAGTTCGTAATAGCAGACGCCCATATCCACGCGCGCATCCGGGTTGTCCGGCTCGATCGCCAGATACCGCTCGTATACCTCGATCGCCCGGGCATATGCCCCGTTGTCATGGAGCCCGTTGCCCAACCGCAACAACGCGTCCGCGTCCTTCGGGTTGGCGGCCACGGCCTGCTCCAGAGGGGCGAGGTTCACGCGCGGAGCCTGCTGCATCATCGCCGGCGGTGCCTGCTGCTGAGCAACGGGCTGGTCGCTCGCGTGATCCCGCTGCAGCTCCGTATACACGAAGAACGCAACCAGGGCGATCACCGCGAGGCCGGCAACGACCTGCCACGGCTCGAACCGCTTCGGCGTCCCCTCCCGCTTCCGGGGTTCCGACACCGGCACGGTCGGCGGCGACTTCAGCCGGTCCGCACGGCTCTTCGCCTGCTTCCGCTCGATGGCGGCACCGCAACCCGGGCAGATCGCGTCCACCACCGACAGCTCCGCGCCACACTCGCTGCAGACGAGCTTTGCGTGCGCCATCACAGACCCTTCGCCTGCATGGTGTCGTTCACCAGCGTCTTCACTTCCTTCGACACCTTGAAGAGCGGCACCCAGTGCTCGCCGACGAGCACCTGCTCGCCGGTCCGGGGATTGCGGGCGACACGGCCCTTGCGTTTCTTCACCTTGAAGCTGCCGAACCCTCGGATCTCGATGTTCTTCCCTTCCTTCAAGGCATTGATGACGGTGGAAATAAAACCGTCGACCACAGCCTCGGTCTCCACCTTCGTCAGACCCGTTGCGGTGGCGATCGTATCCACGATGTCGGCCTTCGTCAAGTCCTCGTCTCCTCTTTGATGAGTGTGGGGATGATCTCGAACGCTACGCTGAGGGCACGCAGCCCCTCACGGTCTCGCCAGGCGATACGACACCACCGGGGCGTCAAGCAGCTCGCGTCGCAAGTCGGCAACCGTCTCGCCGAAATCGCCGAACCACCTGTCGATCACCGATTTCCGCTTCCGCTCGCGAACAATCGATGGCTCGCCTTCGATGCCTCCGAGCCCCGCGGCGATGGTGATGGCGTCTTCATACGTCCCGAGCGTATCCACCAGCCCGAGGTCAATCGCCTGCTCGCCCGTGAAGACGCGCCCGTCCGATAGCTCGACGGCCTCGTCGTGCGTCAGCCCGCGCTCGTCCTCCACCACGCCGATGAACTGGCGGTGCACATCGTCCATCAACGCCTGGAAATATGCTTTGTCGGCATCGGTCATCTTCCGGGTCGGGGATCCGGCATCCTTCAGACGCCCCGCCTTGATCGTGTTCACGTCGATCCCGAGCTTCGCGAGCGCGTCCTTGAACTCCATGAATTCCGAAATCACCCCGATGCTGCCGGTGAGCGTCCCCCGGTTCGCGACGATGAGCGACGCGCCGCACGACACATAGTACCCCCCGCTGGCCGCAAGTGAGCCCATCGACACGACGACCGGCATTCCGCCGTCGCGGGTCTTGCGCACCTCTTCGTAAATTTCCTGGCTGGCCACCACGCCGCCGCCGGGAGAGTCCACACGGAGCAGAATCGCTCGGACGCCGTCGTCTTCACGATACCGCTTGAGCTGACGGACAATCGTTTCGGATTCCATGATCACGCCCTTGAGCTCGACAACCGCGATCTCTCCGCCCGATCCGGTCGACGTCGTTTCCAGATCCTCGGATCCGGGCCGAATCATGGAGTAAAAGAGAAGGGAGAAGCCGACTGCGAGAATGGCAAGAATCGCCAGGAAGAGCAGGAACCAGCGGGTGGAGCTGGACATGGACGGGCCGCGGCTGTAAGTTGTTGATATGATTAGCGATATTACGAACAAATGGGACGAATGTCAATGCGGGAGCAATGCAAAAAGGCCCCGCCTCCGCTGATTCCTGCAGCGGAAACGGGGCCCTGATCTGATCCCTCCAGCCGGCGGCTGGCGCCAGCCGGGCGGCAAACGACCGGCCAACCCGCCGATGACGACCCTAAACCGCCCCGACGGGGCACTAGTGCCGTCCCAACCAAATCCTCGCACGGCACCGTGTGTTGTTGATGGTTGGAGCGCGCACTGCCCCTCTTCGTCTGTATGACCAGCTGGTCGGTGGGGCACTAGTTTGCGGCGACCGCATCCAGAGCGAGATCCTCGACCGCCTGGCGCCTGGATTCCTCCTCGCTCAGCAACGCACGATCCACCACTTCGCTCATCTCCTTCACGAAGATGAATTCTGCGGCCTCGGGACCGGACCGGACCGACTCCGGAATCTCCTCCAGGTCCCTCCGGTTCCTCTCGGGGAGAATGATGGTCCGCAGGCCGGCCCGGTGCGCAGCAATGGTCTTCTCCTTGATGCCGCCGACCGGCAACACCGCTCCGCGCAGGGTGATCTCTCCCGTCATCGCAAGGTCGTTCCGCACCAGGCCGGCCCGTCAGCAGTGACGTGAGCGCGACCAGCATCGTGACCCCGGCGGACGGTCCGTCCTTCGGGATCGCGCCCGCCGGCACGTGCACGTGAATGTCCGCGTCCGACCGGAAGTCGGGCGAAATCCCCAGCGCCGTCGCGTGCGACGCGATGAAGCTCAACGCCGCCTGGACCGACTCCTTCATCACGTCGCCCAGCTGACCGGTGAGGATGAGGTTCCCCTTCCCCTTCATCTTCGTCGCCTCGATGAAGAGGATGTCGCCGCCGACCGGCGTCCACGCGAGACCTACCGCGATCCCGGGGCGGTTGATCCGTTCCTTCACGTCGGGGAAGAACTTCTGCGCGCCGAGGTACTTCGACAGCGCATCGCGCGTCACATGCGTCTTCTCCTGCTTCCCTTCCGCCACCTCGCGTGCGATCCCGCGCACTACCGTCGCGATGTTGCGCTCGAGATTGCGCACGCCGGCCTCGCGGGTGTAGCCCGCGATGATCCCGTGCAGCGCGCCGTCGTCGAACTCGGCCCGATCGGTGTCCAGACCATGCTCACGGACCTGCTTCGGAACGAGAAACGACTTCGCGATGTGTACCTTCTCGTCCTCGACGTAGCTCGGGATGTCGATGACTTCCATCCTGTCGCGCAGCGCCGCAGGGATCGGCTCGATCATGTTCGCGGTCGCGATGAACATCACCTTCGAGAGATCGAACGGGATCTCCAGGTAATGATCGCTGAATGAGAAGTTCTGCTCGGGGTCGAGCACTTCCAGCAACGCGGCCGACGGGTCGCCGCGAAAATCCTGGCCGACCTTGTCGATTTCGTCAAGCATGAAGACGGGGTTGGCGGACCCGGCCTTCTTGAGACCCTGGATGATCCGCCCGGGGAGCGCGCCGATGTACGTGCGCCTGTGCCCGCGGATCTCCGCCTCGTCGTGCACGCCGCCGAGGGAGATCCGCACGAACTTCCGTCCGAGCGCCGCGGCGATCGAGCGGCCGAGGGACGTCTTGCCGACGCCCGGAGGGCCGACGAAACACATGATCGGTCCGCGCATGTCGTTCTTCAGCTTCCGCACCGCGAGATACTCGAGGATGCGCTTCTTCACCTTCTCGAGGCCGTAGTGGTCCCGCTCAAGCGTTGTCCGCGCGGCCGGGATGTCCAGGGTGTCCTGCGTGAATGTGGCCCACGGAAGATCCAGGATCCAGTCGAGATATGACCTGGCCACAGTGTACTCCGCGGAGGCGGGATTCATCTGCGAGAGCCGCTTGAACTCCTTGTCGGCGACCTTCCGGGCTTCCTCCGTCAGCCCGGCCTCCTCGATGCGCTTCCGGAGCTCCTGCAGCTCAACGTTCCCCTCCTCCTCCCCCAGCTCCTTCTTGATGGCCTTCATCTGCTCACGGAGGTAGTACTCCCGCTGCGTCTTCGTGATCCCATCCTGCACCTCGGACTGGATCTTGCTGCCCAGCTCGAGCGTCTGAACCAGCTTCGCCAGGAGCCGCGCCAGGATATCCATCCGCTTCCGGAGGCTCAGCGCTTCCAGAATCGGCTGTTTTTCGGCCACCGGGGCAGGAAGCATGGAGGCAATCAGGTCGGCCGAGGCTGCCTGGGATTCGGTGTTCAGAATCAGCGAGAACTGCTCCTCCGACAGGTTCGGCGATAGCTCTACCGCGTGCCTGAACTGGCTCTTCAGGTTCGTCGCCATCGCGTCGATCTCCATCCCCGACTCCGATGACTCCTCACACTGGCGGACGACCGCCCGGAGGTACGGCTCCGCGTGGAGGATCGACAGGATCTGCACCCGGCCGATCCCCTGCGTGAGCACGCTCCGCGTGCCATCCTGCATCGTGAACGTCTTCAGGACCTTCGCGAGTGTCCCGAACCAGTGGATATCCTTCTCGGTGGGGCTGTCAACGGACGCGTCCGTCTGCGCCACGATCACGATCAGGCCTTCATCTTTCACCGCTTCATCGACGGCCGCGAGCGTGCTCGGGCGGCCGACCGACAGCGGGGTGACCTGGTGCGGGAAGAACACCGAGTTTCTGAGCGTCAGGACCGGGAGCGCCTGCGGCACCGCAAGCGGGGTGGATGAATGCTCTTTCCTGGAACGTGCCATGCTATCTCTTCTCTCCATTCAATACCGCCTGTGACCGCTTCCGCGGGTGCAGCTGCCCCGTCCCGCTCAGTGGGACGGGGAGGGGGATATTCGTCAAGACAAAGCGGAGCCCCGGCCCCGCCGGCGCGGGGGCTCGGGACATCACTCCATGCAGACGCTATGGAGCCCCGGCCCCGCCGGAGCTCCGCCTGTCACGCTGCGCACGGCCGTGCGCTCACTTCACCTTCACGTCGATCTGCTTCGGCCTGGCTTCCTCAGCCTTCGGAAGCGCGATCGCCAGGATGCCGTCCGCAAACGTCGCCTCGATCTTCTCGGATCGGACCGACGACGGGAGCGTGAACGAACGCTGGAAGGTTCCGTACATCCGCTCGACGCGATGGACGCTGTCGCTCTTCGATTCCTTCTCCTGCTTCTTCTCTCCGCGGATCGTGAGGACGGAATTCTCCATCGTGATCTTCACGTCGTCCTTCTTCACGCCGGGAAGCTCGACCTTCACCGAATATCCATGCTCGTCCTCGGTGATGTCGGTCGCCGGCGACCAGACGGCGGGGGCAAGGCTCGTGTCCTCGTCCCATCCGCTCCGGAAAAAGCTGTTGAACATGCGGTTGATCTCCCGCTGGATGTTCAGGACATCCGACGGGAAGGTCGGCAGATCGCGTGCTTGACTCCAACGTACCAGTGACATAGTCGTTCCTCCTCTCTTCATCGCTTCGTGTTACCGAATACGAATTTCTTTCACTTTGAGCGCATCGCTCTTGTGGAGCGTGACCGTCAGGACGCCATCTTCGTAGGCGGCATCCACGCGCTCGCGGTCGATCCCGTTCCCGAGCGAGAATTCCCGCCCGTACCCGGTGCCGCGCATCTCGCTGTACAGGACGTTCACGCCCTGGCGCGCGGTGTCGGCGATCGAGGCGCGTACCTGCAACGCTCCTCCCTCGAGTTTCACCGAGATCGTCTCCCTCGCGGCGCCCGGGATGTCCAGGCGCAGCACGTACGTGTCCGGCGTTTCGATAACATCCACGGCCGGGACGACCAGACGCTGATCGGCGTCGGGGCGGGTCCGCAGACCCTGGTCCTGTGAACGGTTCGTCACCACTTCGTTGTAGCGTGTCATGGGTGTCTCCTTATCGAATCGCAATCTCGCGGGGACGGACGGCCTCCGCCTTCGGGAGCTGGACGCGAAGCACGCCGTTCTCCAGCGTGGCGGAGATCTTCTCGGCGTTCACGTCGTGCGGGAGCTCGATGGTACGCGAGAAGGATCCGCGCCACAGCTCGTTGCGCAGCCAGCGCGAGTTCTCGGGGACAGCCTGCTCGCCGCGGGTGCCGCTCAACGCGAGGTTCCCGTTTTCGACGCTCAGCTTCAGATCCTCTTTCTTGACACCCGGGAGCTCGGCCACAAGGACGCTCTCGTCGTTGGACGTGCGGAGCTCAATGGCTGGATAGCCGGCAGGGACATATCCGGAAGTGTTACCCATGAATGTGCCGAAAAGCCGGTCGACGTCCCTCTCGAAATCGAATATGTCGTTGAAGAACGGCTTGAAAGCCGGCGTGCGCTCGAATTTGATCAGCATCGTAAGTGCTCCTATCTGATTGGCCTGGTTTGTTGACGCTTCATGCAGTCAGTGATTCAATCTGAGTGCCAGAAGCTGTGAAATCACTCATAACCAATTACTCATAAACAAGTTATGACGAATAGCACCTATGTGTGATCAGATACACGTTACGGCCATATTGACAGCAAATCTGCCTAATTGGCCTCGTCTACTTGCCAATTGTGCAGATGTGCGCCATTCTGACTGGAATCATAGGCCTTTATGGCAGCCAACACACCACCTAAGCACCACCAGCACACGTGCGTCACCTAGGTGACGCACGTGTGCTGGTGGGGGTGCATTGCCACATCACGGGCCAACAGATGCAGATCGACACCAGGTCCGGCACAAAAGAAAAAGGCCAGCAGCTCTCGCCACCGGCCTCTCAGGTTCCCACGTGGGTTCCCACGTGCGTCACCTAGGTGACGCACGTGTCGATTCACGTGTCGATCCACGTGTCGATTTGTCCAATTCAGTCGTGCTGGGATTCGAGCCAGCGCTCCGCGTCGATTGCCGCCATGCAGCCGGTCCCCGCGGCCGTCACGGCCTGTCGGTAGACGCTGTCGGCAACGTCGCCCGCCGCGAACACTCCCGGAATATTCGTGTACGTGCTGTGCGCCGTTCGTTTTCAGATACCCGACGTCGTCCATATCGAGCTGCCCGGCGAACAGGTCGGTGTTCGGCTTGTGCCCGATCCCCATGAACACGCCGTCCGTCTTCACGTCGGACGTCGCGCCGGTCTTCACATTCTTCAGGCGAATGCCCGTCACGCTCTTTCTCCCGTTCTCGTTCTTCCCCAGAATCTCCTCCACCACCGAATCCCAGGCAAACGCGATCTTCGGGTTCTTCTTCGCCTTCTCCGCCATGATCTTCGAGGCACGCAGCTGGTCGCGGCGGTGCACGATCGTCACCTTCGTCGCGAACTTCGTGAGGAACGTGGCTTCCTCGACCGCGGTGTCACCGCCGCCCACCACCACGACCTCGAGCCCCTTGAAGAAGAAGCCGTCGCACGTCGCGCATGCCGAGACGCCATACCCCATGTACTCCTTCTCTGAGGGAGTCCGAGCAGCTTGGCCGACGCTCCGGTGGAGACGATCACCGCATCTGCCGTGAGCTCACCATCCGTCGTCCACAGACGGAACGGCCTGCTCCGGAAGTCCACTTTCGTAATGTCCTTGTACACAGAACGGGCGCCGAACTTCTGCGCCTGGCTCCGCATCTGGTCCATCAGCGCGGGCCCCATGACGCCCTCGGGAAATCCGGGGTAGTTCTCGACTTCAGTGGTGATCGTCAGCTGCCCGCCCGGCTGCATCCCCTCGAAGACGATGGGGTTGAGATTCGCGCGCGCCGAATAGAGAGCGGCGGTAAGCCCGGCCGGACCCGACCCGATGATGATCAGCTTGTGATGCTCAGATGCCATTGGATGCTCCAGTGTCGTTCACTCATACATGAGATGCCGTCTCCGGCCTCTCGGGGTCGCCTCCGCGGGCGATCCGGACATTTCTCATCAGGCCTTCGTGCTTCGCCCGGCGGACGGGACTCCCTTCAAACCTGGCGGCAAACTCTCCGGCAGTCATGCCCGCCCATTCATCCAGGGAGGGGTTCACATTGCCCGGGTTTGGATGGAAGCGAGGCTCGGTCGTTTCCGCCGCAAACTTCTGATTCCAGGGGCAGACGTCCTGGCAGATATCGCATCCGAAAACCCAGCCCTCGAACCGATCCCGCAGCACCGGATCCACCGGACCCCGGTGCTCGATCGTAAGGTAGGAGAGGCACCTGTTGGAATCAACCACGTACGGCTCGACGATGGCACCGGTCGGACATGCTTCGAGGCAGCGGACGCACGTGCCGCAATGATCCACCGCCGGTTCATCCGCGGGCAGCCCGAGCGTCGTGATGATCTCCCCCAGGAACACCCACGAACCCGTGTCAGACGTGATGACGTTGGTGTGCTTGCCGATCCAGCCGATCCCTGCCCGGGCGGCCCACGCCTTTTCCATCACGGGACCCGTGTCTACGTACCACACAGCCCGCTCGCCGGGAAATACGCGCGTCAGCCAGTTCATGAGGCTCTTGACGCGGCCTCCCACCACCTCGTGGTAATCGTCGCCCCACCCATACCGAGAGACCTTCCCGGTTCCCTCTGCACCTGAATGCGCGTGGGGGGTATAGTAGTTGAAGGCGAGCGAGATGATCGATCGCGCGCCGGGGAGCACGAGGGATGGGTCACCCCGTTCGTCTGCTCGTGTCGCCATCCACGCCATGGATGCGTGGTATCCGCGGTCAAGCCACGACTTCAACCGTTGGCCGGCGAGGGCGTCGGGGACAGCGGCGCAGAAGCCGACATGCGTGAATCCGAGCGCGCGGGCTTCCGACTTGATCGCGTGGGCGTCAGCTTTGACAGGGCGGGCGTTCATCTGGCTCGAGCAATCCTTGCTGCCATCAGCCGATGCGCCGTTCGCCGGACTGCCGTGGAGGGCTGCGCCAGACCCGGCTCCGCCCTGGGCCGATTCCCCGTGCCCTGAGTTCGCCCGCTCGCGTGCGCCGGTCCCGTCCATACGACGGCTACTCCCCAGCCTCCATCGCACGCCCGAAGGCA
>CAVPBI010000010.1:0-612033 GCA_963701735.1 uncultured Ignavibacteria bacterium
TGACGATGACTGGTCATTCTATGACGTGTTCGAGAACATCACGTACACCGGCGACTACGGAAAGAGCACGGCCCGCAATCCCCGGTGGAACCAGGATTTCCCCGTGGGCATGGTGGGGTATGCATTCCTCGAAAGCCCCGGCAACCCGTTCGACGGCATCGACAACGATGGAGACGGCGATTCGTCCTCCGTGGGGCAAACCTTCCCGCAGTTCGGGGCGACGAGCTTCGACTCGACAGTCATCACGCGCGGCCAGAGGATCGTCCTCATCCAGAACGACTTCACCCGGGTATCCTACACGGTGCCTTCACAGGATTCGGTGAAGATCTACACGCGTGGAATGAAGGACTCCATCTGGATCTACCCGGGGCGCACGAAGGTTGTCGAAGGGAACGTCGTCCGGGATCAGCTCGGCAACCAGGTGGTGAACAGGAACTCGTATGACGGCTACGATAACGACTTCGACGGGCTCATCGACGAGAACCAGTTCCTCCACTATCGACAGTACAAGGTGAACAGGAACCCGCCGTTTCAGGTGCTGATCGACATCCTGCGGCCTGTGCGGTACATCGATCGGGTCTTCCCTCCTCCCGGCATCAACCCCGCGGCGATGATCGACGAGCGCCGCGACGACGGCGTGGATAACGACGGAGACTGGAGCCTCGAGTTCGACGACGTCGGGCGCGACGGCATCGGACCCACGGCGGTGAACTACCCGGGTCCGGATTTCGGCGAGTCTGACGGAGTCCCCACGTCCGGGTATGACCTCCTGGGGAACGACACCGGCCTGCCCGGCGAGCCGAACATCGACAAGACCGATGTCAACGAGTCGGACCAGATCGGGCTCTCCAGCTTCTACTACTTCACACCCGCGAACGTCGTGCGCCTGGGCGACGACGAAGAGCTCTGGAAGAACCTGGCGCCCGGTTTCTTTGACGTGCCGACCTCGATTTCCAACAACCGCCCCGTTGCGGGGGAGGACGGCGACTTCATCTACGGGTCGGGGTATTTCCCGCTGCGTGCGAAATCGATCGAGCGGTTCTCGCTCGCGCTCGTCTACGGCGGCGGCAAGGGCGGCTCGGTCGATGAAGACATCGCCGACCTCCTGAAGAACAAGAAGACGGTGCAGCGGATCTACGACGCCAACTACCAGTTCCCGACGCCGCCGGAGAAGCCGACCCTGACGGCCGTCCCGGGCGACGGGCGGGTGACACTCTACTGGGACCGCGTCGCCGAAGAATCGGTGGATCCGGTGCTGCGCGTGAAGGACTTCGAAGGGTACAAGCTGTACAAGTCCACCGACCCGGACTTCAGCGACATCTTCACGATCACGGACGGAGCCGGGAACCCTCGCGGATACCGTCCGCTTGGTCAGTACGACATCAAGGACCAGATCACCGGGTACTTCCGCCCGTCGCAGGAGCTGTTCGAGGCGGCGCAGGGGTATTCGTTCTTCCTCGGCGATGACACGGGTCTGCAGCACACGTTCGTGGACAGCAACGTGGACAACGGGCGGCGGTATTACTACGCAGTCGTCGCATACGACCGCGGCGACGAAGCCGCCGGGATCTTCCCCGGAGAGAACACGAAGCAGGTGAGCGTGCTCTCGACGGGCGAGGTGGTGGCCGACATCAACGTCGCGGTCGTCGTGCCGAACGCCCCCGTCGCAGGCTACGTCCCGCCGAAGGATGCGATGCCGCTCGCGCGCGTGGCAGGGCCTGCCACCGGCGATGCCACCTACAGCATTATCGATCAGACGCGTCTCACGGGCCACACATACAGGGTGACGTTCCTGGATTCGCAGATCGACGGGAAGGACAACAACGGGAACGAGCGTGCCGATGCCGCCGACACGCTGGAGTGGAATCGCCTCACGACCGCGTATTCGGTCCTCGATGAAACGCCGGTGAGCGAGGATTTCACCGGCGCGGACACGGCTCTCGTGACGCTCCAGCGGAAGAACATCGTCCCGGGGAGCGAGGTCGTGAAGAATGCGGGTGGCGCGGTCGTGCCTCCCACGTCGTATGCCATCAACTATGAGAGGGGCACGATTCAGGGGACGTCCGCCGGGAGCCTTCCCGCGGGTACCTATACCCTGTCATACCTCTATTATCCGGTGTACCAGAGCCCCAACGTCCAGGGTTCCCCGTTCCTCGTCGAGAACACCGAGTCGGACATCTTCGACGGGGTGTCTGTGAACTTCCGGAACTACTGGTATGTGAAGGACACGCTGTACACCGATGGGAGGCCCTCGGGCTGGGTCGGGCCAAACGCCTACGTCATGAACTGGGGAGCGGCGAATTTCACGCTGGTGGCGCCGCCGCTCGTCGGATATACCCGGCCGGCCGACTATCAGATTCAGTTTGCCGACGGTATCGTCGATACGTCGATTGCCGAGGGCCTCGACCCGTTCTACTTCCCGGGCCCGGTCCCCGTGAACTATCGCATCTTCAACAACACCGAACAGCGGTATGTCAAGTTCGCCCTCTTCGAGAACATCTTCAGCGATCCGCCTGCGACGATCGGCAAGCTCTCTCCCGGGGACAATCTCATTCTGTTCGAAGAGGATCCCCGAGGTGTCCTGGCGCCGACATGGCAGCTGTATGTCATCAACAAGGTGGGCGAGCCGGCGGATACGTTGTATGCGCTGGGCGACGGGGACTTCTTCATCCGTCAGACCACCAAGGCTTTGGCGGTCGGAGATACGCTGCGGCTCACGACCGGCCTTGCGACCACCGATGCAGCGGTGGCGCAGACGTCCCTGAACGACATCCGCGTTGTTCCAAACCCGTACGTCACCGCCGCCTCGTTCGAGCAGCCGCTTCCGCCCGGCGTCACGAGCGGCAGGGGTGAGCGCAAGGTGGACTTCACCAACGTGCCTGCCGGTTCGACCATCAGGGTGTTCACGTCGCGCGGCGACCATGTCGTCACCCTCCGGCATGATGGCGGGATCGAGAACGGGACGGTCTCCTGGAATCTCAGGACAACCGAAAACCTGGACATCGCGTTCGGGGTCTACTTCTACGTCGTCGAGTCCCCGGCGGGAACGAAGACCGGCAAACTAGCGATTATCAAGTAGGAGCCAGCCATGAAGACACTGAGCACTGTGAACATTGTCCGCCGGCTCTTGAGCGTCCTGATGATTCTCGCTGTGCCGGCAATAGGGGCCGCCCAGTCCAAAGTGGCGACCACGGCAGGTCAGTTCCTCGGCATCTCGGTCGGGCCGCGCGCCATCGCGATGGGGAGCGCCTACGTCGCCTCCAACGACGATGCGACGTCGCTCTACTGGAATCCCGGGGCGTTTCAAAAAAACGCGCAGTCGCAGCTCGTATTCTCCACCACGGGCTGGCTGGTCGACACCGATTTCCGGTGGGCCGGATTCCAGTACGCGCTCGATGCGGAAAACGCGATCGGGCTCAGCCTGACCCAGCTCGACTACGGCGAGGACGAGGTCACGACCGTGACGAATCCGAACGGAACGGGTGAGCGGTGGTCGGCGCAGGATCTGTCGGTGGGCCTGAGCTATTGCAGGCGGCTGACGGACCGGTTCTCCATGGGCGGGACGGTGAAGTGGATCGAGCAGCGTGTCTATAATGAGAGCGCGAGCGCCGTGGCGTTCGATCTCGGCCTCCTCTTCATCACGGACTTCAACGACCTCCGCCTTGGCGTGGCGATGACGAACTTTGGCGGCGATCTGAAGATGGACGGGCGGGATCTGCTGACCCCGGTCGACATCGATCCGGCAAACTCGGGGTCGAACAAATCCCTCGTGGGGTCGCTGAAGACCGACGCCTGGCCGCTCCCCCTGACGTTCAGGGTCGGCGTCGCCATGGACGCGTATCAGGACAACCAGTTCCGGGTCACGCGTCGCGGCGGACGCCATCCTCCCGAACGACAACGAGGCGGGCGTCAACGCAGGAGCCGAGGTGGGATGGAGCGACCTTCTTTTCCTGCGCGGCGGCTACAAGTCGATCGTCGGGGGTGAGACCGAGGAGACCTTCTCCCTGGGAGCGGGGCTGAAGTATCACGTTGAAGGCTTCGCGACCCTGCAGGTGGACTATGCGTTCACGGAGTTCGGGGTCTTTGGAAGCCTGAATACCTTCGCGCTTTCCATTGGATTCTGAGGAACAGGGGTTAGGACGATCACCGAATCAGAACATCGGAGAGGGGGAATCGGGCACAGACTAACATGGCATAGCATAAGACGTTGCACGTCCTCCACCGAAGGGGGAGAAGGGACTTGATTTGACGGCCGGATTTTCGTATGTATTAAGGTTACTCTGACCTTCCTGCTATTCGCTTCACATTTCACATCAATCAATATACACGGGGTACTATATGCGCAAACTGCTTCTGGGCATGGTGTTTCTCGTCCTTGCCGGCGGGCTCGTTTTTGCCGCCGATCGGGTCGAGACGCCTAAGGCCACCGCTCCTGCGCTCGCGCAAACGGCTGCACCTAATGCCGCAGGGCCGGGCTGGTACAAGGTTTCTGCTCTCGGGACCGGGACGCAGAACTGGCTCAAGGTTCAGTACGATGCCGACGCATTGTGGATATTCGGATATCGCGGCAGCTCTCCCCGCGAGCCCAAGCTGTGGAAATCCACAGACAACGGCTTCAACTGGACCAGCACCAATATGGTCATCGCTATTTCACCCGGGGTATCTTCTCCGCGGCGAACAAGGACGTTGCGCTGTACGCGACGTTCGACGGCAAAATCTTCAAGAGCGCCGACGGCGGCGCGACCTTCACCGAGAAATATGTTTACGGCGACGGCGTGGGGTTCTTTGACGCCATGATGTTCGTCGATCAGACCACTGTCGTTGCAATCGGCGATGCGGTGCAGGATCTGAGCGGCAACTGGACCGGTCCGCACATCGTCCGCAGCACCGATGCCGGCGACACCTGGACGGTGATCGCTCCCTCCCCGGGGACCGCCGGTGGTGAGTGGTATGCGGTGGCTT
Organism: uncultured Ignavibacteria bacterium; assembly: GCA_963701735.1. Classification (GTDB taxonomy): domain Bacteria; phylum Bacteroidota; class Ignavibacteria; order UBA10030; family UBA6906; genus CAWABB01. The sequence continues at coordinate 4,963 of CAVPBI010000010.1, forward strand.
CCTACGGCGGCTACGTCATGTCCACTGTCGGGAACGAAATCTGGGTCAACCTGTACCCGGGCGGCGCGGCGAAGAGCGTCATCATGCACAGCACTGACGCCGGCCTGACATGGGACGATTGGGAGCTGGATATCCCCGGCGCGCTCGACCAGGCCAACAGCTTCCGCTCGATGTTCTTCGCGGATGCGAACGTCGGATACGGGACCGATTACTCCCCCGACGGTGTCGAAACGAACTACTGGTACAAGACCACCGACGGCGGACGCACGTGGGCAGGGCCGCTGAAGATCGACAATGCGGCTCCGCAGGCTGACCAGCAGGTGTGGTCCGTGCGCCCGATTATCGGCACGAACATCGTCGTCGCCACAGGCGAGAACCCGACCGCAGCGAAGGGGGCTTCCTGGTGGTCGACCGATACGGGCACCTCCTGGATTCCGCTCCGGACCCCCGGGCCCCGCCTCGTAAACTCGCACTTCAAATCTGACACGGAAGGCTTCGGCGTCGGCTATGGCAGCACTGCTGTCCGCTTCACCTTGAAGGGCGCCTCGGCGGTGACGTTTACCGTCAACTCCGCGACAGTTCCCGACACGCTTCCGGTGGCGGGGCAGACGATGCAGATCCGCGGCGGCACCGGCGGCTCCGACGACGGCATTCCGCCCATGACGTGGGGGAATGACCTGCAGAACAACATGACCCGCGTCGGCGGCGATTACTGGTCCAAGACCCTCGATGTCCAGGTCGGCGACACGCTCCGGTACAAGTATGTCGTCGCCTACCCCACCGGCACCGGCTGGGAGCAGGGCGTCGATCCGGAAGGCCACAGTGACGGCGCGAACAGCAACCGATTCTTCGTCGCGACCGAGGCCGACACGACGGTCGCGGTCGAGTTCTGGAACAACGGCGCAAACGATCGTGCGCAGTTCTTCCGTCCGTGGGATCCGGTGGCTGACAACTTCATGAACGTCTATTTCCGCGTCAGCATGAGCGGCCCGATGAGCACCGGGGCGCACGGCTTCAATCCGGATGTCGACGGCGTCGGCATTCGCGGCGGATACACGCCGACCGGCTGGGACGCGACCTATTTCCTGACTCGTGAATCGCCGGCCTCGAACGGCGACGGCTACACGATCGCCGCGAACACGTTCTGGTCAGGCCGTCTCGCGATCGACAAGGCCACGGTCACAGAAGGGCAGAATATCAGATACAAGTTCCTTATCGGCGACGCCTGGGGCCGGGATGAAAGATCTCGGGGGCAACCGCTCGTTCAACGTCCCCGCCGGCTTCAAGGACACGACGCTGGCATGGGTGTTCTTCAACAACGAACGCCCGACAGGCCGTGCCAACAGCGATACGATGATCGTCACGTTCCGCGCCAACCTGGCGAAGGCGGCATCCAGCGGCGGATTCACCGTCGGCGTGGATACCCTCCAGCTCCAGACGGGTTGGTTCGGCACCTCCACGCAGGTGGGGCGTGCGAAAGAACATGCAGCAGGTCATCGGCTCGATCTATCAGGTTACGGATACCATCGTGACCTCGAAGGGCAAGCTGCTGGACTACCAGTACTATGTTTATCGCGACGCGTCAGACCGTTCGCGAGTCGTACTACAACTACAACTGGGCCGGCTCGATCCAGAGCGAAGCGGAGCGGCGCCAGATTCTGGTTCCCGCGACGGGCAACGCCTTCACCGTCCTTGACACTGCCACAAGCGTGACGCAGGATCGGCGTCAGCCTCAGTTCCCGAACAGCCGCCGCCTTGCGCAGGACGTGCTTGTGACGTGGACTGTGGACCTCCGTCCGGCGATCTTCCAGGTGCTCAAGGGCGACACGCTGAGCGATATCCAGGGTGATTTCGACGTCACGCCGGCGGATGTGAATTCGATCCTCGGCTGGGGCGTCTGGATCAACGGCCCCGCGACAGATGGCTGGACGACCTGGGGCTCAACGCTGAACACGAACGATGCGAAGAAGATGTATGATGACGGAACCAATGGCGACCTCGTCGCCGGCGACTCCATCTTCACGCGTCAGATCCTCGCATCGCCTGACAGCGTCCTCGTCGGCTCGAAGAGCGTCGTCGGCCAGACGTTCAAGTACGGCATCCGCGGCGGCGACAACGAGGGCGGCAGTGGTGGCTTCGGCAACAACCACACCGAGAACATCATTGACACCGCGCCCACGTATACGCTCGAGACGCAGTTCGGGAGCATCAACCCGGCGTTCTACGATGCATGGGACTTCGACACGGGCACGCCGATCACGGGCGTGATCGACGAGAACCAGCCGCTGGTGTTCTCGCTGGCCCAGAACTACCCGAACCCCTTCAACCCCTCGACCCGGATCGAGTATTCGATTCCGAACCAGTCGAAGGTCGTGCTGAAGGTGTACAACCTGGTCGGTCAGGAAGTCGCGACGCTCGTGAACGACGTGCTTCCGGCCGGCGTGCATAGCGTCCGCTTTGACGCGAACAAGCTCGCCACCGGCTTCTATGTGTACCGTCTGTCGGCAGGCGACTTCACCAGCGTCAAGAAGATGTTGCTCCTGAAGTAAGGCGACATCATCATCTGGTACTCATGGCGGTCCCGGCTTCGCCGGGACCGCCGTGCTTTTATCCCCATCAATATCTCCATGCGCTTCGACATCCGCCGATTCCGTACGCTGCTCCTCGCCCTCGCGCTCTGGGCGGTCTCCGCCAGGGCGGCCGATCAGGAGGAACCACTCCTCGGCCGCGCCGGCGAGGCACCGATCACCGAACGGGCATTCCGGGAACGGTTCGAGCTCACGCCGGGCCTCAACCGGCACCGGGGCGCCCGGCTTGAGACCGACAAGCAGGAAGTCCTGTACTCAATGATTGCCGAGAAGCTGCTCGCGCAGGAAGCCCTCGCGCGGCGTCTCGACGCGGATTCGTTGTATCAACGGGCGCTCTCAGAAGTCACAAAGCTTCTGGCGCGAGATGCCCTCTATCGCCGCGAATTTCCGACAAGGTTGTCATCACTGACGCGGATCTGCAGCAAGGCATTCGCCGCGCACGGAAAGAGTTGCGGGTCAAGTTTCTCTTCCTCGAGGATTCCTCGGACGCGGCATTCGTACGATCCCGCATTGCCTCCGCATCCGACTTCGACAGGGTGTCCCTGGACTCTACGATCAGCGCCTACCGGGACACGGCCACGATCCTCTGGGGTGATGCGGACACGACGATCGAAGACGCGGCGTACTCCCTTGCCAGGGGTGCAGTCTCGAAGCCACTGGCTGCGGGACAGGGATACTACATCATGACCCTCGAGCAGTCTTCGCCGAACGCGCGGTTTGCGTCGTTGGACGCGGCAACGCAGCGTGAACGGGTGCTCTCGGTCCTGCGCAAGAGGAAAGAGCAGGTCCGGACGGCCGAGTACCTGCGGACGACGCTGAAGGAAGGGTCCGCTTACTCGCCGCCTTCGACGTTCAGCACGTTCGCACGCGAGGTGGGAGAGGTGTTTGCGGAGACGGGGAGCGATCCGAAGGGCGTGCAGCTGACCGCCGGAGATGGGCGAGCAGCTCAGGCGGCGCTGCTCGGCGATACTTGCCGATACCATCCTCGTCGTCGGATCGACGGCGTGGAACGTGGATCAGGTGACGGATCTTCTCGTGCAAAGGGGGTTCATCATCGCCGGCGACGCGAGACGCCGCGCTGCCCGCCGCCTCTACGACGTCTTCTGGGAGTGGTCGTCCCAGGAGTTGCTGGCACAGGAAGCCCTGCGAAGGGGACTGGACAGGTCGCCCGACGTACAGCGCGATCTGGCTCCATGGAGGGACCACTACCTCGCGGCCATGATGAAGGCGCGGGCGGCGGCAGGAACTGACGTCACCGACGAAGAGGTGTATCGCTACCTGGCGGGGAGGGATACCGCTGCGCCGATGCCCCGGGTCAAAGTGCGCGAGCTGCGTACGGCCACGCTCGATGCCATGAGCGAGGCGCTGGCTGCACTCGAGCAGGGTATGCCGTTCGAAGCGGTAGTTCAGCGATGGACGTCCGATTCCGAAGCCCGTGCCGCAAAGGGAGTCACGCCGTTCTTCGCCATCACCGACCGCCAGCCGGTCGGGATGCTGGCCGCACGACTCCAGGTCGGAGAACGCTACGGACCTGTCCGGGATTCCACGGGCTATGTGTACTTCGAACTGCTGGAGAAGAGCAATTCGGCATGGATCCGGCCGACACGACCGTCGCGGCGAAATTCCGGGATGCCCGCGCTGAGCTGATGTCTCTCAAGGCGCGGCGCCAGGTGTCGCTCTTCCTTGCGAAAGCAGGACAGGAGCGCGGCTTCGAAGCGTATACCGACCGGTTGAGCCAGATGAAGGTCAGCAACGTTCCGATGCTCACCTACAGGTTCCTCGGGTTCGGAGGCAGAATGTTCGCGGTTCCATTCGTGGATCCCGCAGGTTGAGTGGCTCATGCTCGAGCCGCCGTCCGACCTCGTCGTCCCCTGATCCCGCCATGCCCACCCTCTCGCGCGGAAAGCGGATCGTCTTCAGCCTCCTCCCGGTCGCCGTGCTGCTCCTGGCGCTGGTGACGGCGGAGATTCGTCGTGCGGCGCACTTCTCCCTCCGCGAGCTCGCCCCTCGTCGTCACCGGCACCTACGACGGCATCGAGTGGAACATCGTCAACCGGGCCCACCTGAAGAAGTACTTCCCCGCGTCAAGCCCTCTGATCCCGGAGCTGAAACCGTCGCTGTTCCGGGCCAGTGAAGCTCCCCGGCGCCCTGCGGGTCTTCTGCCTCGGGAGCTCGTCGATGTACGGGACGCCCTACGACATGACGGCGAACATCCCCGGGATCGTGCGCAAACAGCTGAGGCATCTGGCTCCCGAACGCGAGATCGAGGTCGTGAATTTCGGGGCGTCGGCCATCAACAGCAATGTGATCGCGGATCTCGCTCACGAGATGGTCGAATACCAGCCGGATGTCGTCCTCGTCTACATGGGGCACAATGAGTTCTACGGGCCGGATGGGGTGGGGGCGTCATGGTTGGAAAAGAACTTCCCGTTCCTGACGGAGTGGAAGTACGGGCTCCGGGGGCTCAGGCTCGTTGAGCTCCTGCAGGACTGGCTCCGGACGACGAGGACGCAGGACGCATCCGACCGGAATCTGATGCGCGAGGTGTCGCAGGGCAGCCTGGTCGCGCTGGATTCCCCGGACTCCCGGCGTGTGTTCGAGACGTACGAGCGCAACCTGCGCGACATCATCCGCACATTCAGGCAGCGCGGTGTCCCGGTCATCCTCAGCGAGCTCAGCTCGAATCTGACGTTTCCGCCGTTCGTGTCCGACAGCGTGACCTCGGTCCCGACCTGGTCGGCGTTCAGGGATTCGATGGAGTCGCTCCTGGACGCGGGAAAGTCCCCGGAAGTGCTCGGCCGCGTCGAAGCTCTCGACAACTCCGGGCGGGGTTGCGCCATCGTCCATTATTGGAAGGGAAGGGCGCTTCAGAGGCTTGGAAGGTATGCCGAAGCGAAGACTGAATTCGAATCGGCCCGGGATCTCGATCTGCTGAAGTTCCGCGCCCCGGGAGAGGTCAACGCGCGCCTCCGTAAGATCGGGCGGGCCGAAGGGGTCCCGGTGATCGCGAGCGATTCCCTGCTGGCATCCATCAGTCCCGGAGGAATCCCGGGGGACAATGTCTTCTGGGAACACCTGCATCCAAACGCGTCCGGATACTACCAGATTGCCGGCATGTTCGTCGGGGAGATCAGAGCGATAGGACTTCTCGGGCCGGCGGCGTCTGCGCCGTTGCTGCCGTTCGTTCCGGATACGCTCGGCATGTGCTGGCTCGACCTTGCGTATGCCGATCTTGCAATACAGCGTCTGACCGGCCGTTGGCCGTTCGAGCACTACAGTCGTGAGCCGGCCGTCCTGAAATCATCCGACCAGGTGCTGGTGAAGATAGCACGGGACGTCTACGCACGGACGATGCGGTGGGACGACGGTGCATACAAGACCGCGTCGTACTTCTGGTCGCAGGGGAAATTCCGGGAAGCGCGCACAACGTATCAGGCGCTGCTCGACGAGTACCCGTACAATTTCTATCCGAACTACCTGATGGGCAGCCTGCTGAATCAGCGGGGAGACAGGGAGGGGGCGCTGCAGTTCTACCGGCGATCGATTGCGTCCAATCCGGGGTTTCCCCGGTCGCGCCTGGACCTGGGGTTGATCATGGTGAACGAGGGGAGGTTCCAGGACGCGGTGACTGACCTGAATGCGGTCCTCGCGATGCCGGAGGCTGCGGGAATGAACGACGTTCGGGCCGTGGCGCACTACGGACTGGCGGCGGCAAAGGCCAACATGGGGGATGTGGAGTCGGCGCTGGCGGAAGTCGAGCGCTCGCTCGCGCTTGCGCCCCGATCCCCGGATGCGCTTGCATTGCGGGCAAGGCTGCAGAGTGTGATGAGGTAATCCCGCTATCGACCGTGTGGCGAAGACAAGTCCGTCGTGGATCGCCTGCGTGTGAATTCCCCGTGCGCGGACCTGCCGGGGCCTGGCGCCTGCGCGCCTTCTTCCCCGGGGCACCGCCTGCCCCATCTCCCGGGCCCACAGGGATCGCTCCGGCTCCCTCTCCTCTAGTTGACCGCTCCCACGCCTTCCTGTGCTCTCAACCTCCGTAGCAGGTCGACGCCCGCCCTGTGGTCGGGCTTCAGCGAAAGCACTTTCATGATGCGTTCTTCGGCCTGTGCCGGCATGCCCGCACGCTCGTAGGAGAGCGCGAGGAGCGTGCCGTTCTCGACCTGTTCCGGGGGAGCCTGCGGGAACGAGAACGTCAGCTCGTAGAACGTTGCCGCTTCCGCCGGACGGTTGCTGCCAAGTGCGAGGTCGCCGAGAGCCCGGTACGCGAGGATGGTCGGCTCGACCGCGAGGGAGGCGCGGAGGACCCGTTCTACTTCGGCGGTCTGTCCCATGTCGAGCAGGACGCGGGCGAGCCGGAGGTACGGCTGGACGCTCACGTACGGGAGCTGGTTGATGATCGTGCGAAACTCCAGGGCGGCATTCGGCAGGTCGTTCCGGCCGAGGTAGTGGGTCGCGGCCTGCTCGTGCGCCTCGAGCCATCCGATCTGCGCCCGCACGAGCCGGTCGGCGATGAGGGCGATCGTGTCGCGCTTGTCGGCGGCGTCCACGATCGGAAACTGATCCCGGAACGGCCAGCCTGACATGAGTACCTCTGTGCGCCGCTCCGCCGTTGTCTCATCCAGCGGGGTCACGACGCGTTGTTTCCACCGGACCTCCGGCGCAACCGTGTCGCGCGCCGCCCATGCTGCCTCGTTCCCGAGAATCCCGCTGGCGCGCATGGCTTCTGCATACGCTTCGGCCATGAGGAAGTAGCCGAACGACCTCGGGTGCAGATGCTCGAACAGGAGCGACCGGCCGATCAGCGAGTCGGGTGAGTGGGCCATGAACACCCGTTCCATGTCGACCACTCTGCACGCTGAGCCATCGCGCCGGTCCAGGATCGCCGCGTTGAAATCGGTGCTCGTCCGGAAGCGCAGCTGATCGAGATCGCGTGCCCGCTGATAATGCGTGCGTGCATCGCGATCCCGCCCGAGCGTGTCCAGGACGCGCGCCAGGCGGAAGTGCGTCTCCGCCCGCAGGGAGTCGAGCCCCATCGCCCGCGTGATCGCCTCGAGCGACCGGGGGAGCTCCCCGTTCATCAGCGCGGTCATGCTCTCGTTGATCGCTGCGTCGCGCAATCGGATGACGTCGACCGGAAGGTCCGGCCGTTCCCCCGAGACGAACGGCTCGAGATCTCTCAGGTTGGAAACCTGCGTCGAAAGGATCAGCGGCACCCCGTGCTCCCGGCAGAGGCCGGCCAGATCCCGCAGGTTGGCGCGGAACGTTTCGAGGCCTGAGTCGTACGTGGGGCTGCCGTACGGGATGAACTGGCCGCGCGCAAGCCTCTCCATCATCGTGCCGAGGGGCTGTGCTTTGTCCTCAGACCCTGCGAGCTTGAGAGCCCCCGCGATCGCATCCCGGATCAGCAGGAATGTCCTGAGGTGGATCGCCCGGAGCGAGAGGTTGGTCAACCAGCGCGAGCCGCCGAAGGATTCGTGCGAGGCGGCCCCAAGGGCTCCGTAGAACTCGTTGTGCCCGTCGTAGACGAGGAGCAGGTCCGGCTCGTAGTCCATGAGGTCGCGCGCCATATCGAGCGTCGTGAAGCTGTTGGTAGCCGTCATGCCCACGTTGATGACTTCGACGGGGCGCTCGGGAAAACCCCGCGCAGGTGATCGCGCAGAAATGACGAGAACGCGACATTGAACGAGTAGGGGTACCCGACGGTGGTGGATCCACCCAGGCAGAAGATCCGGAATGTCCCGGCCGGCTTGGGCATCTGGAACATGTCGGGGGAGGTGCTGGGGTTGAAGCCGATGCGCGCGAAGTATCGGCTCTTCACCTCGGGATTCATGACCAGGTAGCTCTGGCCACGGAAGCTCCTGGGGGATGAAGAGCGAAAGGTTCGGCCCGTATCCCACGATCCGCAGCGTCAGCTCCAGCAGCAGGAGCGCCACGACCGGCGAAGCAGAAGGGTGGCCGCCATGAAGATGCGCCGCCTCGATGCCGGCAATCGCTGTTCGTTGTGTCTGGCGGGTTTCTTTTTCACGCTGCCGGGGCGTTGGAAGTTCCACTTCGGTCGTTGGTCAGCCAATATACGATGAACGGCAGTGAAATCCATCGTTGCATTTCCCGGCCCTTTTGGGTAAAATGAATGAATTCAAAGCCATCCAACGCTCCCACAGGCCGACCAGCGACCGATGCACGCCCAAGAGAAACGCGATGAGGAGTCATGAGAGCATGACACATCGAGGACGAGCCCTGCTCCCGTTTTCCGCTCTGGTGGCGGTCCTGCTCTTCATGCTCTCCTGTACCCTCTCCGCGCAGAGCGTGCGCGTAACCTTCCGGTACCAGCCTCAAGCCTCATACGTTCGCGTGCATTTCCCCGGCCAGTTCAACAACTGGGGGCCGAACTCGAACGGCACCATTGCTGCGGGCACGCCTTCGCAGGCGGACAGCCTTGAGACTGCATCTGGCCTCTGGGTCAAAACCGTCACGCTGAATCCCGGAACCTATCAGTACAAGATTTACCGTCAGGTCACCAGCACGCCCAGCGACTGGAGCTGGATCCCTGATCCGCTCAACCGGATCGTGGTCCAGCCGGACCAGAACTCGCAGTTCACCGTTGACAGTCTCGTGCTGTTCCAGGTCTGCGCCTACCCTTACAGGATCGAGCAGAACAAGTTTGTGGTCACCAAAGGGCGGCCGTCGTTGAGCGCGGGCGTCTTCCAGCCGGCCGGCGCGCCGCCTCTCTCCATCAGCGCGTTCCTGGATGGTGAGCCGATGGCCGGGCCCGGCGCGCTCGATACTGCGCGGGGGCTCTTCACGATTGTGCCGTCGTGCGCGACTTGCCGACGGCACGCATCTGTTCAAGCTCGTCGTGTCGGCAGGGGCGAAGACGAAGACGGATTCCGTCTCCTTTGAAATCCGCTCGGGTGCCGTGCAGATTCAGACCCCGCCGTACACCACGCTGAGGTCCGCCTATATCACATCCGGCGTCGTCCTGACGCCCGATGGCTCCGGCCCCGACAGCAGCGTCACGAGCGTGACCGTCGAAGTCGGTTCCGACGTCCGGACAGTGGCCGTGGTCAACGGTGTGTTCGCCGATTCGACCCCCCTTGCCGAAGGGTTTAACCTGATACGCGTGTCGAGCACGGGTGGGGTCGACAGCGTGGGGGTGACGCGCATCGTCAACCACAGGCCGTATGCGCGCGCTTCGGCGGCGCTGCAGGGGGGGAGTGTTCAGCTCAGCGCCGCTGCAACCAGCGATCCCGACGGGCAGACGGTCTCCATCTTCCGATGGTTTGACGATCCCGAAGCGCCTCTCGGGCTGGCCGGACAGACGGGCGTCACCGCGACCGTCAGCACACCCTCGACTCCGGGCGAATACTACTATCAGCGTCGTGGCGGAGGACCCGGACGGGAATGCAGACACCACGCGGGGATACTTCATCATCGCGCCGGGCGGGTCACTGGTGAACCCCGGCATTGCATCCAATCCCGAGTGGGCGAAGAAGGCCCGCGTCTATTTCCTCTTTCCCGAAGGCGCCTCCGCCGCGGGCACGATTCCGGCGGCGGCCGCGCGCATCCCGGAAATCAAGCGCCTCGGGTTCAACGTCATCTGGATGATGCCGGTGATGGACAACGCCTATCCGATCAACAACGGCGACGGGCCGGGCTACAACATCGTCGACTTCTATACCGTCGCCCCCGAGTACGGCACGAACCAGGACTTCAAGGATTTCGTCGCGCAGGCGCACGCCGAGGGGATCAAGGTCATCCTGGACGTGACGCCGAACCACACGGGCCGCTTCCATCCGTGGGCGGAGAACGCCAGGAACCTGGGAACGCGCTCTCCGTACTGGGGCTGGTACGAGCACACCATCATCCCTCACAACACGAACGGGCTGGGCCAGTCGCTCGACGCGTTCGGGTTCAACTACTATTCGGGGTTCTCGGATCAGCTCCTGAACTACAACTGGCGGGATCTGGACGCGCAGGCGGAGATGATCCGCGTGTACACATACTGGATCCAGGAGTTCGGGCTGGACGGCTACCGGTTCGACGTCTACTGGGGCCCTCACAGGCGGTACGGCGAGCAGTACATGGGGGACCCCGTCAGGGAAGCGCTGAAGAAGATCAAGCCTGACATCCTGCTGCTCGGCGAAGACGACGGAACCGGGTTTGGTACCCAGGCCATTTACGCCGACTTCTCGTCCGCCGGCTTCAACGGCGGCGTTGACGCGGCGTACGACTTCAAACTGTATTTCGACGGGGTCAGGAATTTCGGATTCACGTCCGGCGCCGTCGATGGTCTGCATGCCGAGATCGACAACGGCGGATACTATCCCGGCCCGAACTCGCTCTATATGCGGTTCATGGAGACGCAGGACGAGGACCGGATCTACTATCTGGACCCCTCTCGGTCGACGTATTATGACGCCGACCCCCAGACGGCGTTCAGGAAGACCATGCCGATGGCGGCGGTGATCTTCACGTGCCCCGGTTTCCCCATGGTCTGGAACGGACAGGAAGTAGGGTGGGGGTACGGGATCGCTGAAGGTGAAGGCAAACATGCCCGCAGCAGGAGCGTCATCAACTGGGAATTCCAGGGGAAGGATCCCCTGTACGCCCACTACCAGAAGCTGGCGCACGCCCGCGGGCAGTTCCCGGCGTTCACCCGGCACAAGCGGGACACCAACGGCGACGGCTCCGTCAACGCCTCGGACAGCTCCGACTTCATACGCGTGCAGACCGGGAACGGCGTCGTGTATGCCTTCAGCCGTCCATACCCCGACGAGAACGGCCTCACGGTCAGCAACTTCTCCGGCAACGCGGTGGACGTAACGATCCCGATTCCTGCGGGAGCGGTCAGCTTCAGCGGCGGGCTGCAGCCGGGGTCCACGTACTACCTGAACGAGCTCCTTGCGGGCACGAGCGCCCCGGTCACCGGAGCGGACCTGACGGCAGGAATCCAGGCTTCCCTCCCGGCCTACGGGAGCGCGATCTATGTCATATCGACCGAGCCCGAGACGCTGAAGATCGACAACCCGATCGTGGATGTGCCGAGGGACAACGGGCAGATCGGCGAATACGAGCTCCGGCAGAACTATCCCAACCCGTTCAATCCGGCGACGACCATACAATTCACAATTGTGGATCCACAATACGCAATTGTCAAGGTGTATGATCTCCTCGGACGCGAGGTGGCGACGCTTGTCGACGAAATGAAGGCCCCCGGGAGGTACGAAGTCACCTGGGACGCAGGTGGGTTTGCCAGCGGCATGTACGTCTACCGCCTGACGGCAGGGAACTACGTCGAAAGCAGGAAGATGATGCTTGTGAAGTAGCCGGTGAAAGGGATAGCTGCATTGTGGGTGCACGGGTTGCGAAAGCAGTAGTTGAAATGGATGGGGGAGCGGTGAGTGAATTCATTGGTGAAGCTGCAAGCGTTGTCGGTCGAGTAATTCGAGAACGGCGGGCCATCAAGATCCTGGGTCGATGAAACTGAAACTCTCTTTCCTCGTTCTGCTGTGCAGCCGCATTTCCTCGCCGCGACCGTGATCGGCTCTGCGGCGATCGCCCAGCCGCGCGTCACACGCGAGGGGGTCGCCTTCAGCTACCGCGGATCCGCTGCCACGTCGGTGGCGGTCCTTGGAGATTTCAACGGCTGGGCGCGCGATGCCGATCCGATGGCGAAGGATTCGTCCGGCCTGTGGGTCTGCACGCGCCAGTTTTCTCCGGGGATGTTCCAGTACAAGTTCCTGGTGGACGGCAAGGAGTATGTCCTCGATCCGGACAACCCCGCGACCGTGGAGAACTACAACAGGACCGCCAGGAACTCTGTGTTTGTCCTGACACAGGAAGGGACGATCGCGCTGTCGGACACGCCGCCGCTTCCGCCTTCCAACCGGGAAGATCGGTATGCTCCCGCAGGAGACCGAAAGCCTCTCTACCTGAATATCATCTGGCACCAGCACCAGCCGCTCTACGTGAATCCCGCAACCGACCAGCTCTCGGGACCCTGGGTGCGTACGCACGCCACCAAGGACTACTACGACATGGCGGCGATGCTGGTCGGCTATCCCGACATCCACTGCACGATCAACCTGACGTCGTCGCTCCTGGTGCAGCTGCAGGAGTACTACGTCAAGCGCCTCCGCCCGTTTGTGAATGTCCGGACGAACACGATCGACGTCGCGGGGTTCATGAAGAAGTGGAAGGGGAAGACCGATCCGTGGATCGATCTCGCCCTCACGCCGACGTCCTCGTTCGGGACGCGCGAGAAGGACCACCTCTACCGGGGCTCGTGGAACGCGTTCGGGATCAGCGAGGTCATGCTGGACCGGTTCCCCGAATATCGCGCGTTGCGCTCGGCCCTCCCGTCTCAGGGGCGGCCGGGGGACGATATCTTCGACGAGCAGGAGCTGCGGGAGCTCAAGTTCTGGTTCTTCCTTGCTCAGTTCGATCCGGACTTCTTGTCGGGGCCGGTCGTCATGCCCGACAAGTCGATCTGTGACCTGAGCGATCTCGTCGAGAAGAAGTCCGACGGGACGTACCGCCTGCGCCGGGAGGTCACGGAAGCCGACTGCCGCCGTATCGTCGTCGAGGCCGTCAAGGTCATGGCCGCGGTTGTGCCGATCCACAAGGCCCTCAGGTACGACCCGGCAGCCCGCAAGGGTCAGGTGGAGATCATCACCACGCCGTACTACCACCCGATCCTGCCGCTTGTCTATGACAGCGACCTGGCGAAGACGTGTCAGCCGCAGGATTCCCTGCCCCCCCGGTTCTCGTACCCCGGCGATGCCCGTGCGCAGATCGCCAAGGCCGTCAGGTTCTATCGCAACACGTTCGGCTGGGAACCCACGGGGATGTGGCCCGGGGAAGGTTCGGTCGCCCAGCCGGTCCTCGAGCTTCTGCGGTCCAATGGCATCCTCTGGACGGCCAGCGATGTGCGTGTCCTGCAGCGCTCCCGCCCGCCCGACCGCCCCAATACGACACCGTACAGGTTCCCCGCCGGGGAGCAATCCATGGCCCTGGTCTTCCGCGACACGGAACTGTCCGACCGCATCGGCTTCAAGTATCAGTCGTATGAGGGTGAGGTGGCAGCGGAAGATTTTGTGCGGTCGATCCTCGCCCACGCCCCGGCGTCCTCTGATCCTGATGTCATGATCACCGTCATTCTTGACGGCGAGAACGCGTGGGAGTGGTACCGCTACGACAACGACGCGAAGCAGTTCCTGAACGCACTGTACCGGAAGCTCAGCCGGCTGTATCAGGAACGCCGCATTGTCACCGTGACGACGACGGAGTATGTCGAGGGCAACCAGGCGCGGGGCGTCCCGGCTCATCCTCTGGCGTCGCTGCCGGCCATGGAATGGCTCTGGCCCGGCTCCTGGATCAACGGCAACTACGATACCTGGATAGGCGAGGCCGAAGAAAACCGCGGCTGGGAATACCTGCTGCGTGCGAGGATGGACCTGGAGAAGAGCGGTATCCCGGCTCCGGCTCCCGGTGCTGCCGTGCCGGCGACAGGGACGCGGACGTACTACGCGCACCAGGCGTGGGAGGCAATGTACGCGGCGGAGGGCTCCGACTGGTTCTGGTGGTACGGATCCGACCAGCAGGCGCCGGGCGGCGACGAACCGTTTGACGTCGCATTTCGCGCGCACCTCTCGAACGTGTATCGCTTCGCCAAACGCGCGGGCGCGACCATGCCCGAGCCCTCATTCCCGCCGATCGTCACGACCGGTGGCCAGGCTCAGGGCAGCACCGGCAGCCAGGGTAGCGGCGTGATGGCGAAGGGAGCGGGGCAGACGCAGAAGGTCCTCCTGACCTGCGATGCCAGGGGCGTGCCGCCGCCGAGACGGCTGTTCGTCGCGGGGAATCTGCCCGAACTCGGGGAGTGGAGACCGAACGTCGTTGCAATGCACGACAACGGCTTGAACGGCGACAGGGAAGCCGGCGACGGAATCTGGACTCTGCTCATCGAGGTCCCGATCGGTGCCGACATTCAGTACAAGTATACAAACAACGGACAGCCGGGCGTGTGGTCCCCGGGCGAAGAATTCCCGGTTCGCCATCGGACGCTCGTCATCCAGCAACCGTCAGCATCACCCCACATTCAGGAAGACGTATTCGGTCAAGAGAAACCATGACGACACACACACCGGTCAAGGCGCTCGACGCCCTCGAGCGTGCGCTTCGCAAACAGGCGGCTGCACATCGCGGGGAAAAATTCACCTACCGCATCCCGTCGCTCTGGATGTCACCCAGGGGCGTGGGGAAAGAGGCTGTGGTCAACCCGTACACCTTCTACCTGTCAGCCGTCTCAAAGGTGAAGCAGGTGCGTGTTCCCCGGCGCGGGAAGCCGTCGGGCGGGGAGTGGACGCAATCGGCCGTCATCTACAATATGTTCGTTCGCACGACAGCGGCGTACGACCACGACGGGAACGGGCAGCTGGACCTTCCGCTGAACGAAGAGGGATTCCGCGAGACCGGGACGTTTCTCAAGGCGCTGGCCATGCTGCCGTACATCAAGCGGCTGGGTGCGAACACCATCCATCTGCTTCCGGTGACGTCGATCGGCCAGGACGGGAACAAGGGGACGCTGGGTTCGCCGTATGCGATCAAGAATGCCTACGAGCTGGACGAGAATCTCGGAGAGCCCGCACTCGGGCTCGACGTCAAGACGCAATTCAAGGCGTTCGTGGAAGCTGCACACCGCATGGGATTCAAGGTGGTGGCGGAGTTCGTGTTCCGCACCGCTGCGAAGGACGGCGACTGGGTCAAGGAACACCCCGAGTGGTTCTACTGGATCAAGGAGTCGGTCCCGCTCCGCGCGTCCGGATCCACCGACGTGGCTTCCTACGGCTCCCCGATCTTCACGCCCGAAGAGCTCGCCCGCATACATGCCGATGTGCGCGAAGGGCGATTCGTCGATCTGATCCCGCCTCACCCGGCCTACAGGGCATTCTTTACGGAACCGCCCGTTGCCGGCATGGTGAGGTATGAGGGCGGTCGCTATCTCGGCACGACGAGCGACGGCACCACGGTGAAGATCCCCGGGGCGTTCGCAGATTGGCCGCCGGACGACAACCAGCCGCCGTGGGGAGACGTGACGTACCTCCGGATGTACAATCACCCCGACTTCAATTACATCGGCTACAACACCATCCGGATGTACGACGCGCGCCTGGCGACGAAGGAGCATGTCAACGCCCCGCTCTGGAGGAAGATCATCGGTATCATTCCGTATTACCAGAAGGAATTCAGGATCGACGGCGTCATGATCGACATGGGCCATGCGCTGCCGATGGACCTGAAGTCCAAGATGGTCGCCACCGCGCGGGAGCACGACCACGACTTCGCCTTCTGGGACGAAAATTTCTCCGTCACACTGCGGAGCAGGGAGGAAGGGTACAACGCGGTGTTCGGTTTCACCATGTTCGATCAGCATCATCCCGACAGGATGCTGAGCATCTGCCGGCGCCACGCCTCCGAGGGTTTTCCGATCCCGTACTTCGCGACACCTGAAAACCACAACACTCCCCGGGCCGCAGCGAGGCCGGGCGGGCTCGTGTATGCAAAATGGAGCGTCGCCGTCAACGCGTTCCTGCCCGCCGTGCCGTTCATTCACTCCGGCTTCGAGCTGGCCGAGCGGTACCCCATCAACACCGGGCTCGATTTCACGAACGACGAGCTCCGCAAGTTCCCGTCGGAGAAGCTGCCGCTGTTCAGCGAGCACGCCTATGACTGGCTCTCGCATCACGCGTTCCCGGAGTGGGTGGCAAAGGTCATGACGGTGCGCCAGCGCTACGCCGACATCGTCACCGACCCGTTGCCGGCGGCGTTCCGGATGCTCCACGATTCCAACCCGAAGATTCTGGCGTTCGCCCGCGTCGATGCCCGCGGCAAGCGCCGCGTTGCAGTCGTGTCCAATATGAACTGCTCCACCGGGGAGATGACCTCCGTTGCGGTGGATACCGAACGGGCGCGGCTCGTGGACCTGCTGACCGGCTCGGAGATCCACCGGCGCGACGGACACCTGCAGCTGCACCTCGAGCCGGGGCAGGCCCTCGTGTTCGAATTCTAAGGGAAGCTCACAGCATGCGCCACGTTCCCCGCCTGACGCTCGTCGCCGTCGCGACGCTCCTGCTCTTCCAGGCAGGGTGCCGGCGCGAGGTCGATCCGAACCGGATCACCATCTGGCACCAGATGCGGGTGGATGAGCGCCTGATCCTGGAGCGGCAGCTGGCCCGCTACATGGCGGAGCACCCGGGCGTGGTGGTGGAGCAGATCTTCAAGGAGACGGAGGAGCTCCGCTCGGGGTTCATCGTCGCCGCCATCGCCGGGCAGGGTCCGGACCTCGTGTACGGCCCCGCCGACCAGGTCGGGCCGTTCGAGGTCATGGGGATTATCCGGCCGCTGGAAGACCTGTTCAGCCAGGCGTATCTCGACTCGCTGATACCCGAAGCCACACGCCGGTACAACGGACACCTCTACCAGCTCGCCGACAAGCTGGGAAACCATCTCACGCTGGTGTACAACCGGGACATTCTCCCGGCGCCACCCGAGACGGATCTCGACCTGATCAGGCTGGGGCAGGAGCTGACGAGGGACACGAACGGGGACGGGAAGCCGGACCGCTACGCGCTTGCGTGGAACTACACGGAGCCCTTCTTCTTCATCCCGTTCATGACGGGCTTCGGCGGGTGGGTGATGACGGACGAAGGGGTCCCGACGCTCGACTCGCCCGGAACGATCGAGGCGCTGAAGTTCATCAGGGACCTGCGCGACAAGCACCACGTGATTCCGGTCGAATCCGATTACAACGTGGCCGACGCGCTGTTCAAGGACGGGAAGAGCGCGATGATCATCAACGGCGACTGGTCATGGGCCGGGTACCGCAAGGCCGGAATCAATATCGGCGTCGCCCCGCTGCCGAAGATCACGTCCACCGGACTCTGGTGCGCTCCGATGGTGGCGCCGCGGGGCTTCTCGATCAACATCAACGTCACGAACGAGAAGATCCCGTTGCTCGTCGACCTGCTGCAGTTCCTGATGAGGTCCGATATCCAGCTCGAAACCACACAGGCTCTCTGGACCATGCCCACGCGCCGCGAGGTCGTGGCGTCGGAGTTCGTGCGCACGGACGACGTGGTCAGGAATTCCGCGCTGCAGATCGGGCGCGGGCGCCTCATGCCTATGGTCCCCGAGCTCCGGGCCATCTGGGACGCCATGCGGCCCAGCTACCAGGGCGTGCTCGGTGGATCCATGACCCCGGAGGAGGCGGCGCGATCCATGCAGGATCTGGCCGTGCGCAAGATCAAAGAGATGAACGAGTGACGACGTTCCCCACAGACTCCGCCCGACGCCTATGAACCGGTTCGCCCATCGCGCGTTCATCGCCTTCCTCGTGGTTCCCTCGTTCGTGATCCTCGTGGCGGTGGTGTTCTATCCGTTCGTGTACAATGTTGTGATCTCGTTCTCGAACATGAGCCTGCGGCATATCCGGGACTGGTCCATCATCGGCTTCCAGCAGTACTACAAGGTGTTCTTCGAGCCGACGCAGCCCGATTTCTACGTCGTGTTCCTGAAGACGATCATCTGGACCGCCGTCAACGTGATCTTTCATGTGGGCCTCGGCGTGATGCTCGCGCTGCTGCTCAACCAGCGCGACATCAAGGGACGACCGTTGTTCCGGACGCTGCTGATCCTCCCCTGGGCGATTCCGCAGTATATCGTCGCCCTTACCTGGCGCGGCATGTTCAACGCGGAATACGGCTCGATCAACCTGATCATCACGAAGTACCTGAACCTCCCGGCGGTGGAGTGGCTGAAGAGCCCGACCGAGGCGTTCCTCGCCTGCATCCTCACGAATGTCTGGCTCGGGTTCCCCTTCATGATGGTCATCGCGCTGGGTGCGCTCCAGAGCATCCCGCACGAGCTCTACGAGGCGGCCAACATCGACGGCGCTTCATGGTGGCACAAGCTGCGGCACATCACCCTCCCGCTGATCCGGCCCGTGATGATTCCGGCCATCACGCTCGGCACGGTCTGGACATTCAACGCGCTGAATATCGTCTGGCTGGTGAGCAATGCGGGCGAGCCCTCCGACCAGACCCACATTCTGGTCTCGTTCGTGTACAAGGCCGCATTCAACCTCTACCGTTACGGCTACGCCGCCGCGCTCTCGATGGTGATCTTCCTCCTGCTGCTGGCGTTCAGCCTGTTCTTCATGCGAAAGACCCGCGCGACGGAGGCGGCATACTGATGGGACACTCAGCGAGCTGCATGCGTATGAACGGGAAGGGGGAGGACGCGATGATATCGAAGACAACGCTTCGCCGCGCGGGCACGTACGCCGTGCTGCTGATCTTCACCGCCATCGCGGTCTATCCGATCCTGCAGGTCCTGACCATCTCGCTCCGGCCGTCGGACAAGCTTCTCTCGACGTCGCTCGAGATTATTCCGGAGAACGCGACGCTGGACAACTACGTCTCCCTCTTCCGGGACCGCCCGTTTCTTCGCTGGATGTGGAACAGCACGTTCGTGTCGTTCGTCGTGACCGCGACGGGCGTGGCGCTTGCGTCGATGACGGGCTACGCGTTCTCGCGATTCCAGTTCATCGGGAAGAAGATCGGACTGCTGAGCCTGCTGACGACCCAGATGTTTCCCGCCACCATGCTGCTCCTCCCGCTGTATATCATGCTCATCAAGCTCGGGCTGATCAACACGTACCTTGGCGTGATGGTCATTTACGCGGCGACGGCCCTTCCTTTTACCATCTGGACGATGAAGGGGTATTACGACACGATTCCGTACAGTCTGGAAGAGGCGGCGCGGATCGACGGCTGCAATCAGTTCCAGGCGTTCGGGCGCGTGATCCTCCCCCTGGCCGCGCCCGCGCTGGTGATCACCGCGCTGTTCGCCTTCATGACCGCGTGGTCCGAGTACCTGGTGGCCGCTCAGATTCTGCAGGACTCCGACCTCTGGACGCTTCCGCTCGGGTTGAAATCGTTCGAATCGAACATGTCCACGGAATGGGGGCTCTACGGCGCGGCGTCCCTGATCGTGACGATCCCCGTCGTCGTGCTCTTCCTGATGCTGAGCAAGTACCTTGTGTCGGGCTTAACGCTGGGAAGTGTGAAGGGATAGGAAGGTCAGTGGCCTCCCGAGCCGCCAGGGGTCGCCGCGCGTGCTGTCCCGCTGTCGCGCACGAGAAGCCAGAGCAGGGACGAGGCTGCAAGCGTGGCGCCGCAGATCAGGAAGATGATCGCCTTGTCCGGTGCGTCCTGAATGACCCTCCCGAGCACCAGGCTCACGAAGAGCTGTGGCAGGACCACCGACAGGTTGAATATCCCCATGTAGAATCCCATCCTCCCGCGATCCACCTGCTCGCTCATGATCGCGAAGGGGAGGCTCACAATCGCGCCCCAGCCGATTCCGACCACCGCCATCAGGGCGAACAGAGCCATGGGGGTGCTCACCAGCATGGCGATCGCGAAGTAGCCCGCCGCCATGATTCCCACGCTGATCAGGTGCGTCTTTACCCTCCCGATCCGCTCTGCGATCGGCTCGAGGACGAATGCCGGCAGCAGAAAGCCGACCGTGTTGAGCACCGCAAACGCGATCGCGATGATCTGTCCGCTCTGGGCCGATGCGTCCGCCGCCGCCGTCCCCTCGGGAATCAGCTTCTGCTGAATGAACGCGATGATGTAGACGAACATGGTCTGGACGCCGATCCACGAAAATCCGTGGGCAATGAATATCCTCCAGAGCTGCGGCCAGTTCGTGCTGCGGCGCGTGCCGCTCTCCGCGGTTGTTGCCTCCAGGTCGCGCGGCTCGGTCACGAAGAACGTGGGGACGACGGAGAACAGGAAGACGATCACCACCCCCGCCGCGATGAGGGTGAAGTTTCCGAAGCTCGCGCCAATGACGTACGCCATCACTCCCCAGAACCCGGAGATGGTCTGCATCCAGGTGTACCCCTTCGTCCTGGGATTCCCGTCGGGCGTGACGTCGGCGATGATCGACCGCGTTGGATTGAAGCTGATGTTGATGGAGAGATCCAGCGTGAGGGCGATGGCCACTGCCACCACGAGCAGGTTGCCGACGCCGAGTGCGTCGTTGATCGCGTCGATCCGCGGAAGCAGGAAGAGCATCAGGGCCGCGAGCGCGCCGCCGACAAGAATGAACGGGCGGCGGCGGCCACCCCAGAACCACACCCGGTCGCTGATCAGCCCGATGACCACCTGTCCGATGATCCCGGCCAGCGGTCCGGCGGCCCACACCAGGCCGATCTCGTGGATGTCCAGATGGTATTGCGTGCTCAGCAGCCAGCTCAGGGCCGAGATCTGCACCGAAAGCGCGAACCCCATGGCGGTGGCGGGAAGGCTGATGATGACATGGAAGAGGTTGGTGAGCTTCTGCTGCATCGCCAGCATGCTGGTTTCTCCTGTGTGCCTGCGGTTGACTGCTGTCATTGCCGGTCTCCGGCCATGACCGTATCATGAATGTCTGCGCCGGCTCCGGAGGTCCGGCCGACGCGGTTCTACTCCGGTGACCCCGCGAAGAACTGAAGTGCGGCCGGAATTCTGGACTGCCAGTGCGTCCAGTTGTGTCCCTGCGGATTCTCGGTATACGTCACCTCGCGTCCCTGGCTTCTCAAGAGATCACGCATCTTCGGCGCCTCCTCCCGGGCATCGTAGAACGTCCCTGTGTCGATCCAGAACCGCCCGTCCCGCGCCGGAGTCTTCCGTACCATGTCGAGGATCTTCTCGTCCTGCAACCAGTAGGACGGCGACTGAATCAGGGCCACGCCGAACACCTCCGGATGTCGCCAGACGGCATATGTCGCTGTGAGCCCGCCGAGTGACGTGCCCAGGATCGCGGTCTTCGCAGGCGTGCGTGCGACATCGTAGCGCGCGGCGACGAATGGCACGAGCTCTTCGACCATTGCCTGCACGAAGCGGTCGTTCAGCGCGTAGTCCTCCTGCCGCTTGTTCGAGGCCGGGTCGAGTGGATTCGTCCGCGGATCGAAGAAAACGACGAGAAGGGGGCGCAGGCGACGCTCCGCCAGCAGATTGTCGAGCGCCTGATGCATCCGTGCGAACGAGAGGTACTCTCCGCCGTCGAGCACATACAACACCGGGAGAGGACCCGGACCTGGCTCGCGAGGCGTGTACACGAAGAGAGGATGGGCGCGCCCAAGCAGCCGGCTGCTGAATGAGAGCGTGTCGATCGTTCCCCGGCTGACGCCGGCCCTCGAGACCGCGAATGAGTCGGGGAGATACCCGGGCATTCTGAGATCGGAATTCTCGCCGTACCCTCCGGATGCCGTCCGCGGGTTGAGGGGATCGAGCGTCCAGGCGGAATCGGCGATGAGCTTGTACTCAACCCTCGCATTGCGGCGGGAACGGGAGTTCCCTGAAGAACATCGTCGTGCCCGGAACCCGTGTCAGCGTGTCCGCCTCCGGATTCCACCGGTTGAACTCTCCTGCGACTCTGACCCGACCCGCACGTCCGAAATACAGGAAGATGGCGGAGAAGTCGTCCGTCACCGGCGCTCCGAGCGAGTCGGCCATCCTGGCGAACGCATCCACGGCACGTGTGCGCCGTGCCGGATCGGTTTCAGATGCAAGCAGGCCGTTCAGGCGGCGATACTCCCGCAGGAGCGTGGCCCGGTCAAGCCTCAGGAGGCTGTGCTGTCCCGAGCAGGATAGGTATGCAGACAGGCCGAAGACAATCAGTCCGGCGAGCGCGGACCCTATCAGGAACCGCATTTGATTCTGGCCACGGGCGCGATTATCTTGGAACATCTGGCGGATCAATAGTGGAGGAGAATGGGGAGGAGGATGTACGCAGAACTTACCCCTGCGAGTATCAGACCCACCATCGATCCTACCGCCCAGAAAAACATCTTCAGATCCCCGTCCTTCTCGGATGCGACCCGCAGTGCCTTTCTGAGGCAGAGGACGGTCACGACCAGGCCCAGCACGCTGAGTGTGCCGAAGACGATCGTCAGGAGGAGGTCGAGTTTGGCCATTGGGATGGTGCACCGGGCCCCGAAATATACGAAGAAACAGCCGCATGGCCAAGAGACACCCATCATTGGCGCCGCTCTCGAGGGACCACCATCACGGCCTGTCGCTTGCCCTCAAGCTCCGGCAGGGCCCGAAGGCCCTTCTGGCGGATGGCTGGACGCATGATCCCGTTCGCCAGGCCCGCCGGGTTCTCCGGTTTGCCGGGGAGGAGCTGGCCCCGCACTTTGCCGCGGAAGAGGAGGCTCTCTTTCCGTTTGTTCGATCGCGGCTTTTCGAGTTGGGCCCGCTTCTCGAGCGGCTGATCGGGGAGCACCGCCTGATGGAGGCGATGCTTGCGCAGCTTGCGAGCGTCGAAGGTCCGCCGCCGCCCGGACTGCTGGAACAGATCGGCGGGCAGCTGGAGAACCATATCAGGGCCGAGGAACGGGAGCTCTTTCCCGCGTGCGAGAGCCTCGGGATCGATCTTGATGCCATCGGGCACCCCATTGTCGCCGTCCGCGACCGGGAGATGAAGCGGCGGCATCGGGCTCTCTATGCAGAAGCCAGCGTGGTCATCAATGCGCAGACGCGGGCGATCTTCGATGCGCTCCTGGACCTCGACCGGTACGGATCATGGTGGCCGAATACCGTGGTCTTCATCCCGACCGGCGCCGAGCGCCGGGTGGAGGGGGCGGCCGTGGACGTCACGGTCCACGGACGGTCCGTCGCGCTGACCATCTCCGAGATTCAACAGGATCGATTCATCGAGTTGACCACGCTTCCCGGGGACTCGCACGGAACGATGCGATGGGAAGTGACCGACGCCAGGGGCGGCAGGCTGGTCCGGTGGGAGCTCAACATCGACTGGGACAGGACGCCGCTGATGGACGTCCATCTCGACCTGGCACAGGCAGCGCATGAGGCGCTCGGTGCGCTATCGGCCCGCGTGTCCACCACGCCCGGCCCCGGCACGACCTCATCGGAGCGACCAACCTCAACGAGCGAATCATGAAGACAGCGACCGACTATTTCTGGTTCAATACATCGCGCCAGCGCGAATACATCAACATCACGCAGAAGGTGGCCGACGTCGTCGCGCGCAGCGGCATCACGGAGGGGATGGTGCTCGTCTCGGCGATGCACATCACGGCAGGCGTGTATGTCAACGATGCCGAGGACGGCCTGATCGCGGACATCGACGAGTGGCTGGAGCGCCTGGCGCCTTTTCAGGAGGACTACCGGCACCATCGGACCGGCGAGTCCAACGGCGACGCGCACCTGAAGAGCCTTCTCGTGCATCACGAAGTGATCGTGCCCATCACGGGCGGGAAGCTGGATCTGGGTCCCTGGCAGCAGGTGTACTACGCCGAATTCGATGGCCGGCGGCGGAAGCGGGTCGTCGTCAAGGCCATGGGCGATTGATCCGTTGCATCTCTGGGCTCACTTCTGTAGATTTCTTCAGGTTTCTTGCCTATCCACATCCACCCGGATATTTCCATGAAGGGTATCCTCGCGCTGCTGGCATGCAGTCTGCTGACGATCGCTGCCGCGGCGGTCCTTCAGGCGCAGGTCGCCGCCCCGCGACAGCCCCTCAGGATCTCGGTCGATGTCGCCCGTTTTCGGGGCGGTGACGACAAGCATGCCTTCGTTGAGGTCTACTACTCGTTCCCCCGGAACTCGCTGACGTTCACAAAGGACAGTGCGGGCTACACTGCGGGCCTGGATATCACGCTGCGCGTCTTCCAGAAAGACTCGGTTGTCCTCGCGGACCGGTGGCTCGTGCCCCAGACGTCGGCGGAAGCCGTTGGCGATTCGCCCGTCGTGAATCTTGTCGGGCTGGCACAGGTTCAACTGATGCAGGGGGAGTACCTGTTCAGGGTCCTGGGCAGGGACAGGTTCGACGTTCAGCGTGTGGACAGCATCACCCTGCGCGTCCCCGTGCAGCCGGTCGCGCCCGGCGTCCCCGTGCTGAGCGATCTCGAATTCGCGTCTTCCGTACGGATGAATCCCCCCACCCAGAACCAGTTCTACAAGAACACCCTGGAGGTGGTGCCGAACGTCGGCGGCATCTACACCGAAGAACAACGCTGTTTCTACTACGCTGAAGCGTACAACCTGGTCAGGGGGAACGATAGCACCGATTACGTGCTCAAGACCACCGTTTTTGACGCCGTGGGCCGTGAAGTGCTGTCGCGGGAGAAGCCCAAACGACGTCCCGGCGAATCGAGCGTGATTGTCGACCAGTTCAGCGTCAGCCGCCTCAAAACCGGAACGTACGCGCTCGTCCTCTCCCTTCTCGACACGAGCGGAAGATCCCTCGCCACCTCCGGCAAGAAGTTTTTCATGTACAACAGCAAGCTCGGCGTCGACTCGTCGCTCCTGACGGCTTCGGCAGCCCTCCCGATGAACATCTATATGGCGATGGGGGAGACCGAGCTCGACCAGGAGTTCAGGTGGCTGCGCTACGAGGCGAACGACACCGAGCGATCCAACTTCGAGCAGTTGTCCGGGGCGGACGCCAAGCGGAAGTTCCTGTCGGACTTCTGGCGTGGCCGGCCGCCGGGACGCCGCGACGAGTACCTCGCCCGCGTGCTCGTCGCGAATCAGAGCATGAGGGCCGGAACGAAGGAAGGGTACCGCACGGACCGCGGCCGGGTCCTCATTGTGTACGGGAATCCGGACGACGTCGACCGGCATCCGAATGAAATCGACAGCCGTCCGTACGAAATCTGGAGCTACAACAACATTCAGGGCGGCGTGATCTTCGTGTTCGTGCAGCGGACCTCCGGGGGCGAGTACGAGCTGGTGCACTCGACGCACCGCAACGAGCTTCACGACGAAAACTGGGACCGGGAAGGCATCACCCGGTAAGGGGCGACGCTCCCGGACCGCGTGCGCCATGCGCCATATGGGCGAGTTCCTCGAGTATGTCGGGTATTCCTTCCTGAGGGCGATCGGCCGGGCCCTTCCGTACGAGTGGGCCGATGCGGTCGGGATGGCGATGGGGCGCTTCCTGTTCTCCGTCTTCGGCGTCCGCCGCCGCGTGAGCATGGACAACCTCCGCCACGCCTTTCCCGACAGGCCCGAGTCCGAGCTTCTCCGTATTGCCCGCGATGCGATGGGCAACTATGCGCGGACCATGATGCTGTTCTTCTGGTCCAGCGCGCGCGACGCATCTGCGATCAATGCGCGCCTCCACTTTGTCAACGCGCACCACGCCAGTGACGCGGCCGCTCGTGGCCGCGGGCTGATCATCCTTTCCGGTCACTTCGGTGCGTGGGAGCTGTTCCCCAACGCCTTTGCCACCCAGCTGAACCTCCCGATGACGATCATCGTGCATAGCCAGAGGAACGCACGGGTGGATGCGGTCATTGTCAGGGATCGCAACCGGTTCGGGAACCGCATCGTGACCATGGAGCAGGCTCCGCGGGAGGTGATCGCGGCGTTGCGGAACGGGGGAACCCTCGGGCTCCTGGGCGACCAGAGCGGCCCGAAGGAATCGCTGTTCGTTGATTTCTTCGGCAGGCCATGCGCGACGTACCGCGGACCCGCTGTGTTTTCCCTGCGTCAGGACTCCCCGATTGTCATGCCCATGATGGTCCGCCGCCCGGACCGGGGATACGATATCGTCATCGAGCCGATCGATTCGTCGGACCTTTCGGGGTCGACCGAGGCAAACATCCAGATCCTGACCGAACGGCATACGGCGCTCCTCGAGCGATACATCAGGTCCTACCCCGACCAGTGGCTCTGGGCGCACAAGCGCTGGAAGCACACCGAGTATTTCCTGCGCCAGCAGCGCTCCTCCCGGCCACAAGCCGATGCGCGCACGTCGTGAACGCGCCGCGGAACATCCTCATCTTTCAGACTGCGTTTCTGGGGGATGTCATCCTTACCCTTCCCCTTGCGCAAGCGCTGAAACAGGAACATCCCGGGTGCAGTATCTCATTCGCAGTGATTCCTGCTGCGGCCTCCGTGCTTGAAGGCCATCCCGCCGTTCACGACGTCATCACGTACGACAAGAAGAAGACCCAGCGGGGATTGGGCGCGGCATACGGACTCTCCCGGACCCTCCGCGGCCGGGGGTTCGACCTCGCGCTGATCCCTCACCGGTCGATGCGCAGCGCCCTGATTGTCGCCGTTGCGGGGATCCCGAGACGGGTTGGATTTGATACCAGCGCAGGACGCGCTCTGCTCACGGATCGCGTGACATACCGCCGGGACCTGCACGAAATCGACCGTGACCTTTCGCTTCTGGAGCCGCTGGGCCTCCGTCCGTCGGTCGGAAGCATGTCGCCAACGCTTCATCCTCTCCAGCGCGATCGTGAGGCGGTGGATGCACTCCTGCTCGCCCATCAGACGCGTATCGCCCGATTCGACCAGGGCATGATGGTCGGACTCGCGCCGGGCTCCGTCTGGAACACCAAGCGGTGGCCGGAGGAGAAGTTCGTTGTGCTCGCGCGGTCGCTTCAGGATGCCGGGCTGAACCTCGCGTTGATCGGCGGTCCGGAAGACCGCCCGCTGTGCGGGCGGATCGCCGCCGGCCTGGCGCACATCCCGCTGAACGCCGCCGGCGAGCTGTCGCCACTGCAGTCCGCCGAGTTGATCCGCCGCTGCCGCGTGCTCGTCTCCAACGATAGCGCTCCCGCGCATCTTGCCATGGGCGTCCGGACGCCGGTCGTGGCGATCTTCGGCGCGACCGTCCCGTCGTTCGGGTTCGCCCCGCGAGGGCCGCTCGACCGCGTCATCGAAACCGAGGGGCTCTCGTGCCGGCCGTGCAGCATTCACGGCGGTCAGCGCTGCCCGATCGAAACGTTTGATTGCATGGAACGGATCATTCCTCACACAGTCCACGATGCCGCCATCCAGATTGCACGAAGACCGAATCGTTCCGTTGGCGGATGACGCCTCCCGCGACGCGGCTGTCGACCGGGCCGCGCGGATCATTTCGTCCGGCGGTCTGATCGTCTATCCGACCGAGACCGTGTACGGCATCGGGGCGGACGCGCGCAACACGAAGGCCATCGGTCGCATCCCCCTTGTGAAGGGGAGGTATGAGCGGAAACCAATCCTGGTGCTGGTCGGCTCCCGCGATGCGGTCACTGAGTGGGCCTCCGAGGTCTCAGGCAATGCGCGCGCGCTGATGAACGCCTTCTGGCCCGGCCCGCTCACGCTGGTGTTCCGCGCGCGGGACGATGTGTCGGAGCTGCTGACGGCTGGAACCGGGACGGTCGGATTGCGCTGTTCTCCCGACGCCTTCTGTCGGGAGTTGATCCGGCGGTCAGGGAAGGCGATCACCTCGACGAGCGCAAATCGCACGGGCGAGCCGACCCGGGCGACCGTTGAGGAGATTGCCGGGCAATTGGGGGACGGGATAGATCTCTACGTGGATGCGGGACCCCTTGGCGGCCGGCTCCCATCAACGGTCGTGGATGTGTCAGGACCGGCGCCCGGCCTGGTCCGCGAGGGCGCGATCGCCGGAAGCGAGCTCCTCCCGTTCATGCAAGCACGCTGATTCGCTATTCGAATCTCCTCAGGAGCTGATGCCACCGTTCGGCATCTTCCCTGACGGGCAGCAGTCCGAAGTACGAGCACGACTTCAGGAATCCCACCAGGAGGATTGACCCGAGCGCCGCCCCGAGCGTCAGCAGGATGAATGAATGGCTGATGTATGACATGAGTGCGTTCATGGCTTCCGGGGAAGGTTCAAACCGAATGCCAGATCAGGGAAGCCTCATAGCGCGGGATTTTCGGCCGAAGACGCGGGAAGCAGGTAGATTTTTCCTGGTAGACGGGGCGCATAGGCGGAAAGGGAGGGACGCGCGATGTCTTGTATCTTCGAGCCCATTTTTGTATGATATATATCGCTTTTGCAGGACTTACCGTGGATCGTTGAAGTCTTGCATTCGCGCCTGTAGCTCAACTGGATAGAGTGTTGGCCTCCGGAGCCAAAGGTTTCGGGTTCGACTCCCGACAGGCGCACATCCCCTCACAATCCTTCAGAGACATGCTCCGACCATCGAAGAAGATATCGCGAAAAGAGCTCAAGGAAGACAAGCTGGTAACGACCTATTCGACTGTGACGTCGTACTACGAAGAGCACAAGCGGACCATCAGCATCGTCCTGGTGGCGGTGGCGCTCGTCATCGTCGCGATCGTCGTCTACGTCCGGAACAGGGCGGACTCCAGCGAGAAAGCGCACGCCGCCCTCGGGGCGATCTCGAGCTACATCGACAACGGACAGTACCAGATTGCCATCGACGGAGTCCCCGGCAGGAATATCCAGGGGCTGCGCGCGATCGTCGAGAACTTCGGCGCTTCGCCAGGCGGAGAGCTGGCGCGGTTCCAGCTTGCGAGTTCGCTCCTGGCACTGGGCAAGTATGACGAGGCGCTTGAGCATTACAAGAGCTTCTCCCCGCCGGACAAGCTGCTTGACGCCGCACGCAGGGCCGGGCTTGGGGCGTGTTACGAGGCGCTCAAAGAGTACGAGGATGCGGGGGCTGAATTTGAGAAGGCCGCTGCCGCTGCCGCGACGGATCCTCGCGTTCCGGAATTCCTGCACAATGCGGCCAGGAACTATGCCGCTGGCAGGGGAGAAGGAGAAGGCTGTTGAGCTCTGGAAGCGCTTGAAGAAGGGCTATCCGGCCACGTCGTACGGCCGGGATGCGGAACGCTACATCGTCCAGTATTCCCTCTAAGGGTGCGACGCGGTCAGGCGCCAGAGTTGCCGCGCTCGTAAATGAACCTCCTGCCCGATAGAGCCCTCTCCCGGACGGTCCTGAAGATCTCGACCCCCGCGGTAGCCGGGCTCTCTGCCCAGATGGTCGTATCGGTCGTCGATACGGCCATGGTCGGACGACTGGAGAACACCACCGTTCTCCTCGCCGCGATGGGGCTCGGTCTGCTCGCCACGTGGGCGATTACCAGTGTCTTCTCGAGCCTGTCGACGGGCACGCACGTGCTCGCTGCGCGCCGCTACGGCGAGCGGGACTACACGGGCGCGGGCGACATCCTGAACGACTCTCTCTTGCTGGCCGTGATCCTCGGCCTTGCATTCGGCATTCCAGGGTATCTCTTCTCGTTTCATATCCTCGACCTGTTCAGCGCCGACCCCGCGGTCGCGGCGGCGGGCACGGGGTACATGCAGTGGCGGTTCATCGGCCTGCTCTTCTTCCTCTTTGTTGTGTCCTACCGTGGGTTCTTCAACGGCATAGGGCACACGAAGGTGTTCATGTACTCGGCGATCATCATCAACGGCTCGAACATTCTGTTCAACTACCTGCTGATCTTCGGGTCGTTCGGTTTCCCGCGCATGGGGCTGACCGGTGCCGGGGCCTCGTCGGCGATGAGCAACGTGCTCGGAGCGCTGTATTTCCTCGGCGTAACATTCCTGCCCAAATACCGAAGAAGATACAGGTACTACCAGGGTTTGAGGATCTCCCGGGCCTCGATTGAGCAGATCATCCGGATCTCGATGCCCGTTTCGTTCCAGAATATCCTCATTTTGCTGGGTTTCTTGATTTTTGTCGCCATCACGGGGATGATCGGGACGGTCCAGCAGGCGGCAAGCCAGGTCGTCATTACAGCGCTGTTCATGTCGTTTCTGCCCTGTTTCGGCTTCGGGATCGGGGCCCAGACCCTGGTGGGGCAAAGCATGGGGAACGGAGATTTTCTTCTCGCGAAGAGGTACGGACTTGAAGCTGCAAAGCTTGCGACGTACTTTACGGTGGTGCTGGGGGCCGTGTTCATTCTCATTCCGGAGACCGTGATCGGCGTGATCACGACGAGCGACGAGGTGACTGCCATTGCCCGGCCGATCCTGCAGATCGCCGGGGCCGCGCAGATCTTCTACGCCTCGGGCATCGTTCTGGCGCACGCCCTCCAGGCGGCCGGGGCCACCGTGTTCGTGATGGTCGTTGAAGTCCTCACGCACTGGGTGATCTTCCTGCCGCTCGCCCTCCTTATCGGGGTGACGTGGGAGAAGGGGCTGAGCGGAGCCTGGCTCGCGCTTCCCGTCTACATCATCTCCTATTCGGGGCTGATCTACGCGAAGTACCGAGGGGGTTCCTGGCTGCAGATGAAAGTCTGAACCGATGCGCATCGGACGGGTCATATACTGGGTCGCGGCATTCTTCCTCCTGCTCGTGAAGTTCGCGATCGATGTGGTTGCGAAGAACATCGAGCTGGAGCCGGGCGCGGTCACGTTCAGCCGGGAGATCCTGACCGCGGGCGTCATCGTCCTCCTGGTTCTCACGACGCGGGGCAGCAGGGTTCGCGCCGAGCAGCCGCCCGTCAAGAAGTTCGGTCTCCTGCTCCTGCTGACCACCGGCATGGTCGCCGTAGTCGCGCTCGTGTCGGCCGCCCCCACTGACGGCTTCGACGCGAAGAACTACATGCTGCTCCCGCTCGACTACTCGAGCATCTTCCTTGCCTCGATTCTGGGCGTTCTTGCGGCCCTCTACTCCGTTCTGCTTCTGCAGTTCATCCGGGACCTCGTCCTGCAGATGCGCCGGAAAGGGACGGAGCGCAACCTGATGCTGCTCCACGGTTTCACGCTTGCCACCGCGGTCACGGCGGCGTTTGTCCGCCCGCTCGACAGCACGCTCCCCCTCTCCCTGCTCTTTGCTCTCGCGGTGTCCGCGGCCGTCATGAATTCGTTCAGGCTCCCGTGGATCGTCTACCTCTCGAAGCGGGAGAAGGTGTTTACCCTCATCTACGCGCTGCTGCTCTTTCTTGGGCTGACGGTGCTGAACGTGGTTCTCGGGCGCAGCACGTTTGCGGGCCGGGCCCTCCTCTACTACTCGCACCCGCTGAAAGAGTTCGTTCAGATCACGCTCATCTTCGGGAACCTGTACGCCGGCGTGGCGTTCATCAGCACGCTGTTCCACCTTCCCACGGCGGAGGCGTTCGACCGGAAGCGGACGGAAGTAACGTCAATGTACGCGCTCGGCCGCCTGATCAACCGGGTCTTCGATTTCAACGAGCTTGTGGACACGGTTACGACCATGACCATGCATGTCTCCGAGGCGACCAGCTGCTGGCTCGAGCTGCTGCATCCGCAGGAAGATGGATCGCGCGCGGTCGTGGGCCCGCCGTCGCGCTCCGGAACGTCGACCCGCGTCCAGGCCGTGGGGATGCAGAACATCGCGCACGAAGAGATCGATCTTCTCGTCCCGCACGGGACGCGAAGTCTGCGCGACAGCGTGATCGAGGAGCGCCGGCCGGTGGTGGTCGACGACCTGGGGTACGGACGCGCGCGCGGGCCAGTCGGGTGAAGGTGAGGGGGAAGGGGTCGATGATCGCCGTGCCGCTGATGTCGCACAACGGGCTGATCGGGATCCTGTACGCGCGGAAGGACATGCCGTTCGGGTTCGTGAAGGATGATGTCGAGGTGATCTCCGCCTTCGCGGATCAGGCGACGGTCGCGATCGAGAACTCCCGCCTCATCAAGAGCTCCCTGGAGCGGGAGCGCCTGATGCGGGACATCCTCCTGGCCCAGGAGATGCAGCGCAAGCTGCTCCCGCAGAGCGTTCCGAGCCTGTCCGGCCTCGACATCGAGGCCGTCTCCACGCCGGCCTTCGAAGTCGGCGGCGACTACTACGACTTCATGCAGCTGGGGACCCACAAGGTCGGCCTGATCGTCGGCGACGTGTCCGGCAAGGGCGTCTCCGCCGCCTTCTACATGTCCGAAGTGAAGGGGGTCTTCCAGGCGCTCGGCCGCCTGCATTCGTCACCCCGCGAGTTCATGGTGCGCGCGCACGAGTCGCTGGCAGACTCTATTGACAAGCATTCCTTTGTTAGCTTACTTTATGTGATTCTGGACGTGCACTCCGGTCAGCTGCGGATTGCCCGCGCGGGCCACTGCCCCTTGCTTCACCTCTCCCGGGACGGCGCGCGGTACATCAGGCCGGGCGGGATGGGCATCGGGCTGGGTGACCTCCGCGCCTTCGAGGCTGCCATCGAAGAGGAGACGGTGATGCTGTCTCCGGGGGATGTGTGCGTCCTGTACACGGACGGGCTGACGGAAGCCCGACGCGGAAGTGACGAGTTCGGGTACGACCGGCTGCAGATGCTCGGAACGCGCATCCGGTCGGGCTCTGCGCTCGAAGGACGAGAAGAAATTATCGGCGCGGTCCGCGCCTTCACCGGCAATCAACCGAACCACGACGACCTGACGGTTGTTGTGTTGAAATGGCACGGACCGTCCGGGCGCCCGCCGGGCGCAGGCGTGAACTGGGAGGAAGCATCATGACTGATTTCAAAATTGGACAACGCCAGCAGGACTCGGTCAATGTGATCGAGCTGAAAGGCTATCTCGACGCCCACACCGCTCCGCGGCTGGAGGAGGCCCTGCAGGGACTTGTGGACAGCCGGCGGTTCAACATCATCGTGAACTGCCGCGACCTCTCCTACATCAGCAGCGCCGGCCTGGGCGTGTTCATGGCGTTCATCGAGGACGTGCGCAAGAACAAGGGGGACATCAAGCTCACCAACATGTCGCCCAAGGTCTATAACGTCTTCGACCTGCTCGGCTTCCCGCTGCTGTACGAGATCCTGAGCGACGAACAGGAAGCGGTCAGGCGTTTCTTCGACAGCAAGAAGTGACGGCACGGTGGTGAAGAAACAGCAGATAACAATTGAGAGTCGCACCGACCGCCTGATCGAGGTGAGGGACTTCGTGTCCACGGCAGCGCGGGAGTTCGGCTTCGCCGACGAGGACGTGAGCAAGATCGCTCTGGCCGTTGACGAGGCGTGCACCAACATCATCAAGCATGCATACCGCTTCGACCCGCAGAAGGATATCGTTGTGAGCGTCTCGGGGAGCAATGGCGCGTTTGTCGTCGCGATCTGTGACCGGGGCGAGGTATTCAATCCCAACGGGATCAAAACCCCGGATATGAAAGAGTATCTGACACACTACAGGCGGGGCGGGCTGGGCGTGTATCTCATGCGCTCCCTCATGGATAAGGTCGAGTACGACATCCGCCCCGGGAAACTGAACGAGGTTCGCCTGACCAAGTTTCTGGCCCGCTGACATGCCCCCTTCACGCCGGACCCGCGAGGCACCCGCCCGCACAATTCCTTCCGATTCTCATTTCGACCAGTCGACGCTGTTTGAGTTCAGCAGGGTAGTGAACGAAAGCCTCGAGCTTTCGTTCGTGCTCGGGCACGCGCTCCTCACCATCATGGGGAAGCTGCGCTCCGGCAGAGGGATGGCCGTACTCGCGACCGGATCGAACGACTATCGCGTCGAGCTCGTGAAAGGATTCCCGCAGGACACGGTGGGTGAGACCGTCCGGATACCCCGGCTCCCTGCGGCACTTCGTCGCCTCGACCGCCCTGGCTCATCCCGCCAGTCCTGGATGTCGTTCTTCCGCGAGCGCGGCGTGGCGTTCGTGCTGCCCCTGATCGCGGATGACAAACCGGTGGGGATCCTCGGATTCGGCCCCAGGCTGGGCGAAGGAGTCATCGGCCCGCGCGAAGAGGAGTATCTTGGCGCGTTTGCCAACCTCGCTGCAGCCGCTGTCGCGAAGGGACATGCGCTGCGCAACCTCCAGCAGGTCAACCGCCGGCTCGATCGCAAAGTCCAGGAGATGAACACGCTGTTCGACCTCGGGAAGGAGTTCGGGGTTATGCTCGATCCCGAGAAGCTCGTGCGTTTGCTCGTCTTCTCCCTCCTCGGACAGGTAGGGGTCCAGCGCTATATGGTCGTCCTGCGTCGGGGATCCGACATGGTCATCGCCGCTTCACGCATCGACGGGACCCCGCCCCAGAGCGAGCTGCTCGCCGAATTGTCGAAGCAGAAGACGGCCGTGCGCGTCGAGGACCTGGTCGTCCGCCAGGGACCTGATCCGCGCCCCGTCCTCGCTGCCAACGGCATTGCGGCCGTCGTCCCCATGGCGCTTCAGGGGCAGAACCGCGGCATGATCCTGCTCGGCGAAAAGATCTCGCGCGAACCGTACGGGCCTGCGGACCTGGAATTTCTGACCTCGCTTGCCAACCTCGCGATTATCTCGCTCGAAAACGCGCGCCTGTTCATCGACGCGATCGAGAAACAGAAGATGGAAGACGAGCTCAAGATCGCCCGCGAAATCCAGAAGGGCCTGCTCCCGACCGTGCTCCCGGCGATTCCCCGGATCGAGATGGCGGCAACGAACATCTCATCGAAGCAGGTGGGGGGCGACTACTACGACGTTCTCCGGGTCGACGACCACCGCTGGGTGGTCGCGATCGGAGACGTGTCAGGGAAGGGGACGCCTGCCGCCCTCCTGATGGCCAACCTGCAGGCCACGATCAGGGCGCTGGTGCCCCTGCGGCTGGGGCTGGCGGAGCTGACCAGCCGCGTGAACGACCTGATGTGCCAGAATACCGGCGGGACGAAGTTCGTGACGTTCTTCTGGGGGATCATCGACGTGGACGCGATGACCCTGACCTACGTGAACGCCGGCCACAACCATCCATATCTCCTCCGTTCCGATGGGGCGGTTGAGCGCCTGGAGAAAGGGGGCATGATCCTTGGCGTGCTCCCTTCCATGATGCCGTACGAGGAAGGGGTCGCGCGCCTGGACACCGGCGATGTCATCGTGCTGTTCACGGACGGCGTCAGCGAGGCCATGGACGCCCACGGCGTCGACTACGGCGAAGACAGGCTGGAGCGTCTGGTCTGTGCCCACCGCGAGAAGCCGCCCGCGGGGCTGCTCGAGGCCATTTCGGAGGATATCCGGCGCCACGCCGGCCGGGCCTCGCAGTCCGACGACATCACCATGATGATCCTGCGCGTGGCCGGGGCCTGATCCCGCATCGCAGGCTGACGTTGCGGCTCACGGTGGAATTCCCTAAATTCTGTTATTGCTCGACTCCCTGTGACCACTTCACACCACCTGGCCCGCCCCGATCGACGGGCGAACTCCGGCCGCGCCACGGTCGGCGCGCGCACCGTACGCTCGTCGCGCTACCCGAAGCGATGGTCGTCAGCGCGACTTGCCTCCGCGGTCGAGTCGTTTCTCCGGAGCCTTCGATCCCGCCGTCCTGAAACGCGAGGGACCTACGAACGATCCCTTCAGGAATTCCTCCGCTGGTCCGGACGGCGGGGCAACCGTCCGCTTCACGGTCGATGAGATCAAGGCCTATAAGCGGCACCTGACGCGGCAGCGCGGGCTGTCCGACGTCTCGGTCTCCACCTATCTCACGGCCGTGCGCCGGCTCTGCGGGTACCTGCAGCGTACAGGCGGCATCGCGGAGAATCCCGCGCTGGAAGTGTCCGGCAACCCCCGGCCGCGCACACACGCGCGCAGGGCGCTCAGCGTCGCCGATGCGAGGTCCCTTCTGGAATTGCTGCGCGGGGAGGATGAGCGCGGACGACGCGACGCGGCCGTCATCCGCCTCATGCTCCGCTGCGCGTTTTCGGATGCGGAGATCGTCCGCCTCAACCTCGGCGACCTCTCACGGACCGGCCGGGTCTGGATGCTCGCGGTCCAGGGGAAGGGGAGGCCATCCAAAGATGCATCCGTCGCACTCCCCGATGATGTCAGACTCGCTCTTCGGGAGTATCTCCATCGGCGCACAGAGACGGGGCGGGACGAGCCGCTGTTCCTCAGTGCGGGAAACAGCAGCCGCGGCCGCCGAATGACAACCCGGGCTGTGCGGGACCGCGTCAACGAGTACCTTGAGCTGGCTGGGATCCGGACGGCGCGCACCAGACGGCGGGTGACCCCGCGATCGCTCCGCCATACCGCCGCGCTCCTTCTGGCGGCGGAAGGCGCACAGCCCGAGGACATCCGGAAACGCCTGCGGCTCGGCACGCTGCAGACGGTGAACGTGTACCTCCAGGCGTCACCACGCCACACTTCCCATCACCAAGCATCCGGGAACCCGCCCGGGAACTGAGCCAACGCATGCCGTATCCTTTCAAGACCATCGAACCGAAATGGCAATCCCGCTGGGAGCGAGAGAAGACATTCGCGACGGACACATCCGCCCCGGGCCCGAAGCTCTTCATCCTTGACATGTTCCCGTACCCGTCCGGCGCCGGCCTCCATGTCGGGCACCCGGAAGGATATACGGCGACGGACATTCTCTCACGCTACAAGCGCATGTGCGGCTACAACGTCCTCCACCCCATGGGGTGGGACGCGTTCGGATTGCCTGCCGAGCGGTACGCGATGAAGACCAACATCCATCCGCGGCAGACCACGGAAGAGAACATCGCGACGTTCCGCCGGCAGATCAAGATGCTGGGCCTCAGCTACGACTGGGACCGCGAGGTGGACACCACGGACCCCGGCTACTACCGCTGGACGCAGTGGATCTTCCTCAAGGTCTACGACTCCTGGTTTGATCCGCGCGCTCGAAAGGCGCGACCGGTCGCCGATCTCGTCCGTGAGTTCGAGTCGGAAGGGAGCGGGAGGCTCCCGGGCGTCGGTCCGTTCACGCCCGACGAATGGAAGCGCATGACCCGGAAGCAGAAACACGATATCCTTGCAGCCTTTCGCCTCGCATATGTCGCCGAGATCCCCGTCAACTGGTGCGAAGAGCTCGGGACCGTGCTGGCGAACGAAGAAGTGCCCGAGTGGACGGAAAAAGGGTACACGGTCGAGCGCCGCCCCATGCGCCAGTGGATGATGCGCATCACCGCCTATGCGGAGCGGCTGCTCGAGGAGGGTGGCGACCTGGACTGGCCGGCATCCACCATGGAACAACAACGGAACTGGATCGGACGGTCGGAGGGGGCGGAGGTCGACTTTCCCCTCGTCGGGAGGGAGGGTGCGATCCGCGTTTTCACTACCCGACCGGATACTATCTTTGGCGCCACATATATGGTGTTGGCGCCCGAACATCCTCTTGTGTCGAAGCTCGCCACACCGTCGCAGCGCGGGGCCGTCTCGGCATACGTCGACCAGGCCGCGCGCAAGAGCGAACTGGATCGCGGAATGGACGCCGAGAAGACCGGCGTCGATACCGGCGGCGTCGTGATCAACCCGGCAACGGGAACCCGAATCCCGGTCTGGATTGCGGACTACGTCCTGATGGGCTACGGGACCGGGGCCATCATGGCGGTTCCAGGCCACGACGAACGTGACTATCAGTTTGCACGGACGTTCAACCTCCCGATTGTCGAGGTCGTCTCGGGCGGCGACGTCTCGACGGCAGCGTTCACCGGGGATGGAGCGGCGGTCAATTCGCACAACGAGGAGGTGTCGCTGGACGGCCTGTCGACCCCCGAGGCCAAACAGCGCATCACCTCGTGGCTTGCATCGAAAGGCCTGGGCCAGGGCACGGTACAGTACAAGCTCCGCGACTGGCTCTTCTCGCGTCAACGGTACTGGGGCGAGCCGATCCCGATCATCCATCTTGAAGACGGCACCATGACGGCCCTCCGGGAGGATCAGCTGCCTCTGCTCCTCCCGGACCTGAAGAAGTTCCAGCCGAGCGGGACGACCGAATCCCCTCTCGCGCTGGCGACGGAATGGGTCAACGTCATCGACTCCGAGACCGGCCTGAGGGGGAGGAGAGAGACGAACACGATGCCGCAGTGGGCGGGTTCGTGCTGGTACTACCTCCGGTACATCGACCCGGACAATACGTCGATGTTCTGCGATCCGGAGCTGGAACGGCGATGGATGCCGATCGACTGGTACGTCGGAGGTGCGGAACACGCCGTCCTGCACCTGCTCTACGCCCGGTTCTGGCACAAAGTCCTGTTCGACCTGGGCTACGTAAGCACGAGGGAACCCTTCATGCGGCTGCGGCACCAGGGGACCATCCTGGGCGAAGACTCCAGGAAGATGTCAAAATCCAGGGGCAACGTGGTGAATCCCGACGACGTGGTCGGTGAATACGGGGCCGATGCGATGCGCCTGTTCGAGATGTTCATGGGACCGCTTGAGGACGTGAAGCCCTGGAGCACCAGGGGCGTGGAGGGGGTTTTCCGGTTCCTGAACAGAGTCTGGCGCCTCTATACGGATGAGTCAGAACGCCTTGATCCGGCGGTCTCCAGTGTCGCTGTGCCGGCGGCCCTGGACCAGGTCTTCCATGCCACCGTCAAGAAAGTGGGGGAGGATATCGAGTCCCTCCGGTTCAACACTGCCATCTCACAGATGATGATCTTCGTCAACGAGATGACCAAATCGGAAGCCCGGCCGCGGGCCATCCTGGAACCCTTTGTGAAGGTCCTTTCCCCCTTTGCGCCGCACCTGGCCGAGGAGCTCTGGGAGAAACTTGGCCACACATCCTCCCTGGCGAAGGAACCCTGGCCGGTCTATGACGAGTCGAAACTAGCCCGGCAGACCATTGAAGTAGTACTTCAAGTAAATGGTAAAGTGCGCGATACCATTGAAGTTAGCCTTGATCTTGACGAGAAGATCTCTCGAAGGCTCGAGCTCTCCAGAGCGAGAGCGTGAAGAGGCATATGGAGGGGAAGCAGCTCGTGAAGGCCATTGTCGTGAAGAACAAGCTGGTGAACCTGGTTGTCCGCTGAAGAGCCTGGTGATCCGTTGAAAGAGACCCTTTCGGTAGTCCTGACGACGCTCAACGAGGAGCGAAACATCGACCGGTGTCTCGGGAGCGTGTCCTGGGCCGACGATATCGTGGTTGTGGACTCGTTCAGCCGGGATGCCACTGTCGAGCGGGCCCGCCACTATACCGCAAGGGTCTACCAGCACGAGTACCCCGGGTCGAGCAGGCAGGTGGAACGCGGGATCACATACGCCACGGGAGACTGGGTGCTGGTGATTGATGCGGACGAGGAGGTCACTCCCGAGCTCGCCGCGGAGATCCGCCAGATCATCTCGACACCTGCGGAAAAGAGGGGGGCTGTGGGGTACGACGTCCCCCGCAAAGTGAACGCCTTCGGGAAGTGGCTGGTCGCGGGCGGATGGTACCCCGACTACCAGTTCCGGTTCTTCAGGAGGGACTCGTACCGCGCCGAGCACCAGGAGGTTCACGGCGGGTTCGCGCCGACCGGCCCGCGGGGCCGGCTGTCATCCTTCCTGCTGCATTACACCTATGAGACGATACACGACTACATGGCGAAGATCAACGACTACACGTCGTTGCACGTGGCCAATATCCTGAAGGAACGGCCGCACGCCGAGGTGCCGTGGCACAAGCTGATCCTCAGCCCGCTCTCGCATTTCCTGAAGATGTTCGTGTCGAAGAAGGGGTACCGCGACGGATTCCACGGGTTTGTCCTGGCGCTCCTCGATGCCGTCTATGCCCTGCTCCTGTACGCAAAGCTCTGGGAATACGGAATGCGGCAGAAGTCCGGAGGCGGGTTTCTGCCGCCCATCTCGAATGTTGATCTGACGAAGCGAAAGCGGCTCTGATGGGAACGTATCGCAGGATTCTGAAGCACCTCAAGCCGTACTGGGCGTCGCTGGGCGTCTCGGTCCTCTGCTCGCTGATGTACTCCGTCTTCAGCGGGTTCTCGATATACCTCACCATCCCGCTGCTCGAGACGTTGTTCCACGGACCCCAGGCGGCTGCTCCCGCGGGGGCGCAGGGCGCGTCCAGTATCGTCGCCTCTCCGCTCAGCGGGATCGCCGGGTTCATTCAGGGGCTCGTGTTGCGAGACGATCCGGTCGAGTCTCTCTTCATCATCTGCGTCATCGTCGTGGTGACGTTCCTCCTGAAGAACGTCTTCGGGTATATCCAGTCGACGGTGATGACGTATGTCGAGCACGGCGTCATCCGCGACATGCGAAACGCGGTGTACGAGCACGTCCACCGTTTGCCGCTCGCGTTCTTTTCGAACGAGAGGACCGGGGGGCTGATCTCGCGCGTCATCAACGACGTTCCGGTCATCATCTCGGGAATCTCGGCGACCTTCTTCACCTCCGTGCGCGAGCCGCTTCTCATTGTCGCCTATCTCACGATCGCTGTCTCCATCAGCTGGAAGCTCACGCTGATCTCGTTCGTCGTGCTGCCGTTCATCCTGGCGCTCGCGGCCATCGTCGGGCTGCGGGTACACAAAGAGAGCGGGCTCGTTCAGGAACGGATCGCCGACGTCACGTCGGTGCTGCAGGAAACGATCTCCGGCGTGAAGGTGGTCAAGGCGTTCGGGATGGAGGCGTTCGAGAGCGGAAAGTTCGCCGCTGCCAGTCAGGCTCTGTTCCGGACGGTGTTCAGAGTGACGAAGGTCAGGAACCTTTCGTCTCCTCTCAGCGAGTTTCTTGGCGCCGTGGCGGGGGCGATTGTCATCTGGTACGGCGGGCTCGAAGTCCTGGGGAACGGCGCTCTCCGTGCCAGCGAGTTCCTGGGGTTTCTGTTCGCGATCTTCCAGCTGATGCCGCCGGTCAAGGAGCTGAGCACCGTCAACAACCGGATTCAGGAGGCGACGGCGGCAGGGAGGCGGGTGTTCGATCTTCTCGATACCGAGCCGAACATCAAGAACGTGGAGCACCCCGTCGTCCTGACCGGCTTCCGGGACGCGATCGAGTTCCGGAACGTCGAGCTTCCGGTACGGAAGCGATGAGCTTGTGCTCGCGGACATCACCACGAAGGTCGCCAAGGGCGAGGTCGTGGCCATCGTCGGCCCGAGCGGGGCCGGGAAATCCACCCTGGTGGACTTGATTCCGCGGTTTTACGACCCGACGTGGGGCTCGATCACGATTGACGGGGTCGACCTGCGCGCTGCCGAGATCGCGTCGCTCAGGGCGCTCATCGGCATCGTCACGCAGGAGACAATCCTCTTCAACGATACCGTCCGGAACAACATCGCCTACGGCCTCGAGGACTGCTCGCTGGAAAAGGTCATGGAGGCCGCGAAGGCGGCGAACGCCCACCGGTTCATCATGGACATGCCGAAGGGGTACGAGTCGGTGATCGGTGAGCGCGGCGTGAAGATTTCCGGCGGTGAACGACAGCGCATCGCCCTGGCCAGGGCGATTCTCAAGAACCCCCCGATCCTGATCCTCGACGAGGCCACCTCGGCCCTTGATACGGAGTCCGAAATGCTCGTCCAGGAAGCGATCGAGAATCTCATGTCGGGCCGGACGTCGATCGTGATCGCGCACCGTCTCTCGACCGTCCAGCATGCCGACAAGATTCTCGTGCTCGAGGCCGGGCGGATCGTGGAATCGGGCAGGCACGACGATCTCATCCGGGCGGAGCACGGGCTCTACAGGAAATTGCATGATCTCCAGTTCCGGCTCTGATGATCCCGCATCCGGGAGGTCCTCCTCCGGAGGGTCGGCTCCTGACGTGTCCGCGGCAGCGTCGGCTGCGGTGAGCGCACGTGCGCCGGGGACGGGGACAGCCCTTCGGCCTGCCCTCGCGGTCGTCACGCTCATCTTTCTTGCCTCGAGTTATTTTTCGATTGCAGTCAATTCCATCGCCCTGGGGGCGATGCTCCTCCTCTGGGCTGTGGCGATGGTCGGCGACCCGTCCCTGCGCCCCGCACGGACGATCCTGGACTATGCCTTCCTCGCGTACGTGGTTGCCGAGCTGCTGGCCAGCGCATTCTCGCTCGAACCTGCACACTCGTTCATCAATGCAAAGCGTCTGCTGCTGATCGGCATCGTGTACGCGCTTGCATCGACGCTGCACGAAGAGCGTGACCAGAAGCGCGCGGTCGCCGTCTTGCTCGGCGCTGCAGGTGTGGTCGGGACGATCGGCGTCGCGAAGATGCTGCTCGGGTGGATCGATGCGAATCAGCGGCTCGGGGTGTTCCAGTTCTACATGACGACTGCGGGCGTCATGATGATCGCCGCGTTGCTTCTGATCCCGTTCGCCGTCCATCCCGCAACGCCGCGGCGCGTGCGCATCTGGTCGATCGTCGCACTCGTCCCCGTGTTGATCTCGCTGTATGCGACGGTCACCCGCGGCGCATACCTGGCGGTGGTTGCCGGCGCGATAGCCATCGCCGTCATCCGCAATCGAAGGCTTCTCGTTCCGCTTGCAGCCGTCGTCGCCCTGACGATCATCGTCGCTCCGCCGTTTGTGGAGAGCAGAATCCGCAGCATCGTCGATCTCCAGCACCCGGAGAATGCGTCGCGGCTTATGGTGTGGACCGCGAGCACGAGGATCGTCGCGGAGTATCCGATCCTCGGCGTCGGGGATATCGATCTGGGCGCGCTGTTCCGGAGATACGCGCCTCCCGGCTATCCCGACCTCTGGGGCCACGCGCACAACAACGTGCTGCAGTTCCTCGCGACACTTGGCGTCGTCGGTTTCGCGGTCGTGCTATGGATGTTCGTCCGGGTGTGGACGGCCGCCTGGCGGGTCCACCGCGCATTGAGGGATGCATGGTTCGAAGGGTCGGTCGCGCTCGGTGCCCTCGCGGTGTTTGTCGGGGTGCAGGTGCACGGCCTCACCGAGTGGAGCTTCGGGGACCAGGAGGTCGCGGTGTTGCTCTGGGCGTCGCTGGGACTGGTGATGGCTGTCGCGCGGAGCGGGGGAATCACTGACGTTGTTCGAAGGAGACCATAGTCATGGAACGCCAGGAGATGTATGCGGCACTGTTCAGCCAGCTCGTGGCCATGCTGCACTTCGCCGCGATGCAACAGATGGGGAAGATCAAGAATCCGATGACCGGCACGATCGAACGGAACCTGGAGGGGGCCCGTCATACGATCGACACGCTCGACATGCTGCAGGTGCGCACCCGCGGCAACCTTACGCCGGAGGAGGACCAGTTCCTTCGGCAGATGCTGCAGGAGCTGAAGCTGAACTACGTTGACGAGGTGGCGAAAGGGGACACCCCCTCAGCGAACGGGGATGCGTCGGCGACCCCGGCCGACGGAGGAGGGGCGTCATGACCATCGGGATCGTCGGAAATCCCGCGAAAGGGGGGCTGTCGGGGGCGGTAGCCG
Organism: uncultured Ignavibacteria bacterium; assembly: GCA_963701735.1. GTDB lineage: Bacteria > Bacteroidota > Ignavibacteria > UBA10030 > UBA6906 > CAWABB01. The sequence goes on from CAVPBI010000010.1 coordinate 48,367, forward strand.
CGTTATTGACCCGGCTGGAGAGCCTCGGGGTCCCCTTCGTCATCGACCGGAAGCTTGTGCCGCTCCTCGGCCCCGCTGCGACGGCGGACCTGGGGGAAGGCGGCGAGGGATCTTTCGTCCTGCATCGATGAATCTGACCTTCTGATTGCCTTCGGGGGCGACGGAACGATGCTGGGTATCGCGCGCGAGATCGGCGCGCGCGGAACGCCGCTCCTCGGCGTCAACCTGGGGAAGCTCGGGTTTCTGGCGGAGGTCAACCCTGACGAGCTCGATGCGGCGATTCCGGAGATCCTGGCGGGCAAGTTCCCGGTGGAAGACAGGACGGTCCTCGAGGCGACCACGCCGGCCCTTCCGGGGGCGAGGATCACGGCGATCAACGACGTGGTGATCGACAAGTCGCACTCTCCCCGCCTGATCGATCTGGAAACGTATATCGACGGGGCATTCGCGGCCACCTATCGCGGCGATGGGCTGATCATCTCCACCCCCACGGGCTCCACGGCGTACGCACTGTCCAATAACGGTCCGATCGTCACGCCGGGCAGCGATGTCCTCGGGATTACGCCTATCGCGCCGCACACCCTCGGCGGGCGACCGCTCATCATTCCTGAATGGAGCGTGATACGGATCGTGGCGTATTCGCCTTCCGACGAGGTCATGGTCTCCGCCGACGGCAAGGTGGAAGTTCTCGCCGCTCCGCCGCTCGAGGTCACGATCAGGCGGGCGGCGCACACGGTCAGGCTGCTCCGCAGGCCGGACCGGACGTACTTCGACGTCTTGAGGGCGAAGCTCCTCTGGGTGCAGGACGCAAGGAGAGGGTGACGCGCGAGGGATGCGGGTCAGTTGTTCAGAGCGCCTTCGGCGATCCACGTGCGGACGCCGTTGATCTGGTTCTGGGTGAGCGCGGGCCGGTTGAGGGGCATCCTCGAGCCGAGGCGTCCCTCGATCCGGAGGACCAGGATGCTCTCGTCGGGCTTCCCCTGAATCACTACCTGCAACGGATTGAATACGAGGTTATCGTAGCTCGTAAGCCGGAGGCCCGCGGCGGGCTGATTGTCGCCATGGCAGCCTGTGAAAGCGCACGTTTCGTTGAAGAGCGGCTGGACGTGCGCCCCGAAGCTGACATTGTTCGGGGGAAATACAATGTTGGATCCCGTCGGACTGCTGCTGTCACTGCACTGTATGCCGGTCGCCGCCGCCACCGCCAATCCGGCGACACACAGGAGACGTCTCATCTCAGACGACCCGCTCCTTTCGCACGATGTCATGGTACAGTATGCCGCTGAGGTACGCCGGCACCATGTAGGAATACAACATGGTGAACAGCACGCCGATGATAAACAGGACAACGCCGATCCACGCGAACGACTGGACACCGATCGTAATGAGCACGACCACGAGAACGTTCTGCCAGTTCTTCCCGAAATCCTTGATGATGGCTCCGATATCGAGCGCATCGCCGATACTCTCGTTCAGGGCAAACCTGTAGTTGATGATCGGGGAGGCGATGGTCAGCGCGATGCTGTACGGCACGATGAGGAGCACGAACCCGAAAAAGTAGACAAGGCTGAAGAGGCCGACGATGTCGCCGGCTTCCGGGCGGTCGGTCAGGATCGCGAGCGGGAACAACGGGATCATCAGCAAAATGACAGGGAGGAGGTAGACGAGGTAGACGATAACGATCTTGATCCCCAGAACGAGTTTCTGACCGATGCCGTCCCAGTCGGGCAGCACCCGTTCTTCGTTCCTCATGGCCCGCTGCGTGATCTGTATGAAATAGCCGGCGAGGATGAAGAAGCCGATCCCCGACAACGGCAAGGATGCACATCAGGCAGCCGATGAGGAACTTCACGAACCACTGCGGGTCCTTGAAGGGGAATGTGAATGCGCGCCCGATATCGTCCATGTGCAGCCCTGTCGGTGGATGCCAAAACCGGAATATCCATTATAATACGAAAAGGGGCATGGATTTTCAATGCACGTGGGAGGCGCGTTTGTTTGACATACCTGGAGCATTTTGTTATATTTGTAGGTTGAACTTGATGATTGGCGCGCTGCCGTCGCCGATCGTCAATTGCGCGGGGCTGTAGCTCAGCTGGGAGAGCGCGTGAATGGCATTCACGAGGTCAGGGGTTCGATCCCCCTCAGCTCCACAAAGCCTTCCACTGTTGGTGGAGGGCTTTTTTACTTCCTGAATGGCCGCAATCCTTCCCCTCGCTCACCAGACATCGCAGGGAGACGTATATGCTCAGTGTCCGGGGTATTCTCAGGAGTGCGATTCCCGTTCATCAATCCCCCCGCACAGCAGGAATCAGCCGGGGAAGCTTCCAGCCCTATCCGTGTCAGAATCACGAGGATGTATGGTCCGCTTCATGACTCTCGTTGCAGCGCTCCTCACGTGCACTGCCATCGCTGCCACGGTGGCCCTCAAGCCGTACCCGGGCGCGAAGGTCGACGAGAAGGCATCGCAGACCGCGACGACAATGCTGAAGGCTCTCGGGGAGAAGAAGGCGTCGATGCTGAAAGCCACGGTCTACATGACCGGCGATGCGTATGAGAAGGTGACTGCCTACTACCTCGCGAAGGGGAAGGAGACCCACCCGCCGTCAACCGAGCCTGATGACCTGAAGACACTCCCGTCCGGGGAGAAGATCGAAGAGATCTACATCATCTTCGACGGAACAAAGGACATCATCGCGTCGAATGCGTGGGCGCACATCCAGCGGCCGTTCGTGGGGACCATGGCAATGGTTGGTGGAAAGGTCAAGATGGACGATATTCGCGATGTCACCGTCATTACGGTGGTGACGGAGAAATAGCGGCTGCGGCGACAGAGGGACGAACCAGAAGGGGCTGTCCCAGAAGTTCATGGGACGGCCCCTTCTGTTTCTGGGGGACTCGATGCCTCGTGGCTGCCGGCTTCACCCCGCCACCCCATCATGCGTCCGATAATTTGATGAAGGATGATTGATGCCCAATCGTTTGAGCACGAAAAGAGTCCGTATCTCCTGCAGCACGCCAACAACCCCGTGGACTGGTACCCCTGGGGCGAGCAGGCGTTCGCCAGGGCTCGCAAGGAGGACAGGCCGATCTTCCTCTCGATCGGATACTCGACGTGCCACTGGTGCCATGTGATGGAGCACGAGTCGTTTGAGAACCCCGACATCGCGGCGATCCTGAACGAACACTTTGTTGCGATCAAGGTAGACCGCGAAGAGCGGCCAGACGTCGACCGCATCTACATGACTTCGCTGCAGGCCATGGGCCAGAACGGGGGCTGGCCGATGTCCATGTTCCTGACGCCGGACCTCAGGCCGTTCTACGGCGGGACGTACTACCCCCCGGCGAGCCGGTACGGCCGCGCCGGATTTCCAGACGTGCTCCGCCGCATCCGCGATGTATGGATCAAGGAACGCGACAAGGTCATGGAGTCCGCCGGAACGCTCTCAAGGTTCCTCGACGATGTTGCCGCGGGTTCGGCGGGAGCCGGAGGGGCTGCGGGACTCTCCCCGGATCTTCTCAATGAGTGCCAGCGACAGTTGAGCAGCACGTATGACCCGGTCTTCGGCGGATTCGGGAGTGGTCCGAAATTCCCGAGGCCGGTCGTCTTCGGAGCGCTGCTCCGTCACTGGGTCCGGACAGGGACCGCCGCCTCGCTCGAGATGACGGAACGGACGCTGCAAAAGATGGCTCTCGGGGGGATGTACGACCACATCGGGGGGGGATTCCACCGGTATTCTGTGGACGGCGAGTGGCGCGTCCCACATTTTGAGAAGATGCTCTATGACCAGGCGCAGCTCATCTGGGCATATGCCGAGGCCCACCAGGCCACCGGGAATCCGTTCTATGCGGCGGTCGTACGCGAAACCGTGCGATATGTTCTTGGTGACCTGACCGCGAGCCAGGGCGGGTTCCTCTCGGCGGAGGACGCCGACAGCGCCCGGCCCGAGAATCCCGCGGAGCATGGGGAGGGGGCGTTCTACGTCTGGACAAAAGTCGAGATTGACCGCGTGCTGGGTGCGGATGCTCCGTTGTTCTGCTACTACTACGGCGTGGAGGGAGGGGGGAACGCACCGTACGATCCGCAGATGGAGTTCGAGGGGAAGAATATCCTGTATGTTGCTCAGACGGTAGCAGAGACCGCGAAGCTGTTTCAGCGGGACGAGGCCGCGGTGAAGCTGTCGCTTGCGCTCGCGCGCACGACGCTCTTCGACGAGCGCCGTCGCCGCCCGCGCCCTCATCGTGACGACAAGGTGATCACCTCGTGGAACGGCCTGATGATCGCCGCACTCTGCCGGGCCGGCACGGCGCTGGGGGTACCCGAATGGGTGGATGCGGCAGAACGTGCCGGCGACTTCGTCCTCGCGAGACTGCGCGATCCGGAATCCGGCGGCCTGCTGCGCCGGTACCGGGATGGGGAGGCTCGATTCAGCGGTCAGCTTGACGACTATGCGAACCTGGCGTACGGGCTGATTGAGCTGTTCGATGCGACCTCGCAGCCCCGGTGGCTTGAACAGGCGATCGAGGTCACGCGGCAGGCCATTGAACTCTTCGAGGATTCATCGTCGGGCGCGTTCTTCGACACGCCCTCGTCTGACCGGAGCATTCTCGTGCGATTGAAAGAGCAGTACGACGGCGCGGAGCCGACCGGAAATTCCGTCATGGCGATGAACCTCATCCGGCTTGGACATCTGACGGGCAATCAGGATTGGCTGACGCGGGCGGAACGGACGCTCACAGCATTCGCGGGAATGATGTCAAAGCAGCCGGTCGTGATGCCGAACATGGTGTCCGCGGTGGATCAGCTTCTCTCGCCGCCCGTGCACGTTGTGATTGCCGGCCGACGGGGCGAACCTGGTACGGAACGCCTGCTGGCCGTTGCGCGCAAGGGGTATGTGCCGGGACGAATCGTCATCGTGACGGGAGAGGGGGAGGAGAGGGCGCAGCTCGTCGCGCTGGCCCCGTATCTGGCCGACGTGAGACGCGCGTCCGGCCTCGCGACAGCGTATGTGTGCCGCAACCTCGCATGCGGGCTCCCGACGACCGACCCGGAGGACTTTGCGCGGACCCTGGCAGGTGAGATCCCGCCTCATACCTGAGCCGCGTGCTTCTACCACCCTTTCGCTGACGATGGCCGCCTCAGGCTGATGAACAGCCCGCCGCCTCCGATGAGCAGCATAATGAAGGACTGCACCATCGTTCGGTACGCAATCGTCTCGCGCCCGAAAAGGGATGATTGAAGGAACCACAGCCCGAACAGGGCGAGCGCCGCGTAGATGCCGATCATGATGGTGCGCGCCCTCGCGTTCGTCTCTGGCGTGTCGTGGCTGAAGTATCTGTTGTAGAGTAGAAGCCCGGCGACCGCCACCAGGTTGATCCCGGCGAACAGCATCCAGAAGCCGCGAATGTCGCCTGCGACGTCCCCCTGGCCGACGAGCGGCTTCAGCATGCTCTCGTACAGCACCCCGCCGAGGTTCGACCCGAGAAGGCTCCCGATGACGCCGTACAGAAACGCGTACCCCATGTACACGGCCTTCCGGTCCGCCGGCGCGACGAGCCCGACGTAGCTGTAGTACTTCGGGTGCGCGGTCATTTCCCCCATGGAGAAGACCGCGATCCCGAGGATGAAGATCCAGACGGTTGTGGCGAACGACAGACAGATGAAGCCGAGCATGCCAATCACCATCCCCGTGACCATCGTGGGGAGCGGCTTCCGGTCGCGCACGATCCGGCTCACCAGCACCTGCAGGAGAATGATCGTCCCGGCGTTGATGACCGTGACGTGCTCGGCATCGAACTGCAGCGGGATGCCGATCGAGGCGAACGCCCGGTTGACGGGAGTCGGATCGATGAAATCTCGAAGGAACCAGAGGACAGAACCGAAGTTCTGGAAATAGAGGATCCAGAATCCGGAATAGAGGAAGATCATGAGCATGAAGCGCGCATCGCCCAGGACCATAGCGGCGCCGGCCAGGACTTCGCGCAGTGTCCGCGAATTCTCCGGTCTCGGCGGATCGCGATACAGGAACACGGCCGGGATCAGCATCAGCGCGCAGTAGATCGACGAGAGCGTGAACACCATCGGCCACGACCACCCCTTCACGGCACTCACGACCAGCGGAGCCACAAAGGCACCCAGATTGATCATCCAGTAATAGATGCCGAACCCGAACCCTGAGGTCTTCTCGGTCGTCGTGCGCGCGATTGTCCCGGAGATGATCGGCTTGAACAGTCCGGCCCCCGTGGCCATGACCAGCAGCGACGCGAACACCATGCCGTACGTCGAGGTGTTCCCCGAAATGAAGTATCCGGTGGCGAGAAGAGAAAACGCGACCAGGAGCATCCGCCGGTAGCCGTACCGGTCCGCGAGAGCCCCGCCAAGGATCGGGATCACGTACGTGCAGGCATAGATCAGGCCCTGCAGGAACCCGACGGATTCTTCGGAGAAGCCAAGCCCGCCTTCGGCGATCGAGTTCGTGAGATAGATCGCGAGCACCGAGTTGAGGCCGTAGTACGCGGCCCGCTCGAACAACTCCATGATGTTGGCGATCCAGAAAACGCGCGGATAGGCGCTCAGGATGTTCCCGGGCCGGTCAGGGGAAGTCATGCGGTGCAATCAGACTGAACTAGTGAGAGGGGCGGTGAAGCGTCCACCCCGGTGGGCGGGACCGGAGCTTCTGGACTGCAGACGGTGAGCCGAGCTCGCTTGTGAGTTGTTCGGCGAACCGTCGGGCCTGTGGCTCGTCCAGGAACCAGTCGGAGCTGACGAGTTTCTTTCCAAAAAAACCCTTACGATAGAGGCGCACGAGCCAGGCGGAGCCGCCATGGTCGCTTTTCGTGAGTTCGACGGTCAGGTTGTGTGCCGATGGAGCTGCCATGGTTCGCGTCTGCCCGGAAGTTCTCAGAAACTACGCAGAACCACCGTGACTTACAACCCTGCCGGGCCCCGTTCATGACCAGGGACTACCGCATTACCGATTCGGTCTCTATTTCACCGGATGAGCTCAGCTTCAGGTTCAGTCGGAGTTCGGGGAAAGGGGGACAGAACGTGAACAAGGTCTCCACGCGCGTGGAGGTTTCGTTCGACGTTCTCGGGTCGCCGTCGCTTCAGGAGTTCGAGCGGACACTGTTGCTGTCAAGGCTGCGCTCGAGGATTGATGCTTCCGGCATCCTCACCGTTTCTTCCGACACGTCCCGCAGCCAATGGCAGAACCGGAGCGAGGCGGTCGAGAAGCTCTGCGAACTCCTGCGCCGTGCCCTCATCCCTGATACCCCTCGGCTTGCGACCCGCCCTTCGCGAGCCTCCAGAACCAAACGGATTGAACACAAGGTGAGGCGGGCGGCCACAAAGCGGCTCCGACGTTCGCCCTCACCGGGGAACCGGGGGGAGGAGTAAGGATGTTCTTTCCATGCCGCACGCAATGGCATATCATGCATGACATGCGCGGGCCATTGAGACGCCGGGAGTCCGGCAGGACCCTTGCAGTACTCCAGAACCTTGACGCTTTGAAAACCGGATACCATACCATGAAATGTTTTCTCTTCTGTATCATCTCGCTCCTTCTGTCCGGCTTTGCAGTAGCACGTGCTCAGACAGGCACCATCACGGGAACCGTCATGGACCGGGTGTCCAACGAGCCTCTGCCATCCGCGAACGTGTTGGTCGTTGGGACATCGCTGGGTGCTTCCACGGACCCGGACGGGAACTTCACCATTCGCGATGTCCCGGTCGGGACCTATCAGATTCGAGCCACGCTTGTCGGATATGAACCGATCATCCTTGCCGACGTCGTGGTGGCGTCCGGACGGCCAACAGACGTGCACATCAAAATGGACCAGGAAACGATCGGTCTGGGCGAAGTCGAAGTGACGGCAAGCTATTTTCGCAGGACTCCCGAGGCGGCTGTGAGCGTGCAACGACTCTCGTACGAGGAAATCCGCAGGTCCCCCGGCGGCTTCGAGGACGTCGTGCGCGCGGTTGCCGTATTTCCCGGGGTTGCCCAGGTCTCCGCGGGACGCAACGACCTCATCGTCCGGGGCGGAGCACCGTCCGAGAACATCTACGTCGTTGACAACATCGAGATCCCCAACATCAATCACTTCAGCACGCAAGGATCCGGCGGCGGTCCGCTGAGCTACATCAACCTGGATTTCGTCCGGGAGACGTCGTTCTCCACCGGAGGGTTCGGCGTCCGGTACGGGGACAGGCTGTCGTCGGTGCTCACGATCGACCTCCGGGAAGGCCGCACAGATCGCCTGGGAGGGAAGGCGACCGATCTCCGCGACGCAATTCGGACTCAATCTCGAGGGGCCGGTCGGCGAGAACGGAACGTTTCTCGTGTCCGCCCGGCGGAGCTACCTCGATCTGATCTTCCGCGCCTCCGGTTTCAGTTTCGTTCCTGAGTACTGGGACTTCTTCGCCCGCGGCACGTACACGCTCGACCGGAACAATTCGCTGACAATCCTGGGTATCGGCGCGCTGGACAATGTCCGCGAATTCGTGGACAACGCAGAAGACGCGTACAACAACTCGAGGATTCTCGCCAACAACCAGAACCAGTACGCGTTCGGCGTATCCTGGAGACATCTCTTCAAGAACGGGTTCATGACAGTGTCGCTCGGACGAACGTTCACGGACTTCGACCAGCGCCAGGCGGATTCAATGATGGTGCCTGTGTTCACAAACACGTCAAAGGAAGGCGAGACCAGCCTGCGCGCCGATTTCGTGCAGAAGGTCGGGGACGGGCTCACAGAGCTCTCCGGCGGCATCCAGGGGAAGCTGGTGCGGACAAACACCTCCCTCTTCCTCCCGCCGTTCACGACGTCGTTTGGCGACACGCTCAGCGCCGACATTGAGGATGCCGGGGACGTGTCGACCAAGGGCTCCGCGTACGTGCAGGTGTCAAGACGGTTTGCAGACCGGCTGACGCTGACGGCCGGAGCTCGCGGTGAGTATTACAGCAGGATTGACGATCCGTTTGCCTTTGCTCCCCGGGCCTCGCTGACCTACGAGTTCACACGGCAGACCGCGTTGACCGCGAGCGCGGGCATGTTCCATCAGAGCCCGTCCTCGATCTGGTTGACGGCCAACCCGGTGAACACGGCCCTTTCTCATATCCGTGCTGACCAGTATGTCCTTGGCGTTGAGCATTATATCCGTGCCGACACCAAGGTGCGGGTGGAGGGCTTCCTGAAGAACTACCGCCAGTATGCTGCCAGCGTCGACCGGCCGTATCTCATCATGGTCAACACGGGCGCGGGATTCGGCGGGGCGGAGGACAATTTCAGCTCGTTCGGCATCGATCATCTCATGAGCGAAGGGGATGGTCGGGCGGTCGGCATCGAGTTTCTCATCCAGAAGAAGCTGTCCGAGATCCCGTTGTACGGACTCTTGAGCGTGACTGTCAGCGACGCCAGGTTCACGGCACTTGACGGCATCGAGCGGCCGGGCCTGTTCGACCAGCGCGTGCTTGCGAGCTTCTCCGGTGGCTACAAATTCGATGAAGCGTGGGAGGCGAGCAGCCGCATCAGGTTCGCGACCGGCCGGCCGTACACTCCGTTCAATCCGACGGAACGCAGGACGTCAGCAGGTACAACTCGGAGCGCTTCCCTTCGGAGGCGTACGTCGATGTGCGGGTGGATCGCCGCTGGAACTTCGCGTCCTGGGACCTCGTCGTCTACCTCGACATCCAGAACATCACCAATAACAAGTCCAGCGGCAGCATCAGATGGAACGCCCGCGAGCAGAAGGTGGAGTTCAACGAGGGAAGCATCGGAATTCTGCCGACACTGGGGATTTCCGCGGAATTCTAGCTGCTCTGGTGCCCGGTCTGCTCCGCGGTGTCAGCGCTTGCTTCTTGAGCTCTGTTTGTGTATCGTAACGCATTATGATTCTGATGAACCTTGTGCGAAACGTCGTCCATCATCACCACCACGGTAGCCTGCCGCTGCGCTCTGGCGACTGCGAGGAATGACGGACGACCCATCGAGTTCCGGGAAGCCCTTCCTGAGCGCCAGGAAGGGCTTCTCGCATTTTAGAGGGAGTATGAAGGCTCGAGTCATAGCGACGCCCCAGGGGTTCCGGGACGTGCTGTTCGAAGACGCCGCGAAGCAGCGCAGAATCGAACAGTCGCTCCGGGAACTCCTCACGGCGGCCGGCTACAGGGAGATCATCCCTTCCAGCATCGAATTTCTTGAGTCTATACGAGCGCGGGCATCAGCATATCCGCGACCGGGCGCTGAAGTTTCTTGACCGGCACGACAACCTGGTGGCGCTGAGGGCCGATTTCACGCCGGCGATCGCGCGGATTCTCGCGTCGCGGCCTGTGCCCGCCGACCTTCCGCTCAAGATCTTCTATGCGGGGAGCGTTTTTCGCCGGCCGGATGCCGCACGCGCCACGCTGGCTGAATCATGGCAGGCGGGCGCCGAGCTCATCGGCGCCGCGGAAGGCGATGCTGATGCCTCGATCCTCGATCTCGCGATGCGCTCTCTCGACGCGCTCGGCATTCGTGGCGCCAGAATTCATGTGAACCATGCGGGGATTCTTGGCGGCCTGATCGAAGAGATGCGTCTGGATGCCCAGGCGCTGGCCGCAGTGCAGGGGGACATCGACAGGAAGGATGCGCGCGGACTTGCCAGGCGCCTCACGACGCTCGGCGTGGAGGATCGGATCCAGCGACAGGTCCAGAGCGTCTCCCAGTGTACCGGAGACCTCGGTGTCCTGACAGCTGTCGCATCCTCCGTCACCGCCCCGCGCGCATCGGCGGCAATCGAATCGTTGATCGGGATGTATGACCGGCTCCCGCAGTGGCGGACTCAGATCACGTTCGACCTCACCGAACGGGACGACCTCGAATACTATACCGGCATGATGTTCTCGATCATCCACCCCAGGGCGTCGGATGAGCTCGGGAAGGGCGGACGGTACGATGGTCTGCTCCCGGCCTTCGGCATCGATCTTCCGGCAATCGGGTTCTCGATGTGGACGGACAGGCTCCGATCTCTCGTATGACAACCGTTCCGAAAATAGGTTTGCCCAAGGGGAGGCTCGCGGACCAGGCCCTGGCGCTGCTGTCGCGGGCCGGGATCCGCGCGGACCAGGGGAGTGATTCCCGTCGTCTCACGTTCTCCGACAACCAGGGTCGCTTCGAGTTCGTCTCGTTGAAGCCCGTGGACATTCCCGTGTATGTCGCGTCGGGTGCGCTCGACGCCGGCATCGTCGGCAGCGACATCCTCCGCGAAACCGATGCCGACGTGCTCGAGCCGCTCGACCTGCGCATCGGCCTCTGCAAGATGGTGCTGGCAGCACCATCCGGACGTTCGCTGGTGTTCGACAATCATGTCCGCATAGCCACCAAGTATCCGCGGACGGCGGAGCGGTATTTCTGGTCGAGGCAGTCGCACGTCGAAATCGTGCGGCTCGAAGGGTCGGTCGAGATCGCGCCGCTGCTCGGGCTCGCTGACGCGATCGTGGACCTCGTGGAGACGGGACAGACGCTGAGGGAAAACGGGCTTGTTGTTCTTGATGATGTGGAATCTGTCAGCGCCAAGCTGATCGTCAACCGGACCGCCATGAAGACGCGGGCGGCGGCTCTCAACTCACTGATATCGGACCTGGATGCGGTGATCTATGCGAATCCTTGATTTCAGCAGCGACCCCGGAGGTGTCCTCGCGCTGGTCGAGCGGCGCTGGGAGGAGAATCGGGACGTCGAGCAGCGCGTCCGCGGGATTGTGGACGCGGTCCAGCGTGAGGGGGATGCGGCGCTGATCCGGTTCACGCGCGAGTTCGACTGCCCCGTGATCGATTCGGTCGGACTCAAGGTCTCGGAGCGGGAGGTCGATGCGGCATACGGTGAGGTCGACAAGAAGTTCCTGAAGGCGTTGCGTGCCGCCAGGGCGAATATCAGCGCGTTCCACAAGGCTCAGAAGGGGAAGTCGTGGGCCCTGAAGCGGAAAGGCATGGTCCTTGAACAGCGAGTCGGGCCGATAGCCAGGGCGGGAATCTACGTGCCGGGCGGGAAAGCGGCATACCCCTCGACGGTGCTCATGAATGCGATCCCTGCTGCAATCGCCGGCGTGCCGGAGATCGTGATGGTGACGCCCGCGCGGCCGGACGGATCGGTGAGCGCAGGCGTGCTCGTGGCCGCCCGTGAATGCGGCATCAAGGAGATCTATCGAATCGGAGGGGCGCAGGCCATCGCTGCGCTGGCGTTCGGGACCTCGTCGATACCACGGGTGGACAAGATCACCGGTCCGGGCAACGCATATGTCGCGGCGGCGAAGCGGATGCTCTACGGGCGCGTGGGGATCGACATGATCGCGGGGCCGACCGAGGTGGTTGTGGTTGCGGACGAAACCGCCCGCCCGGAGTTCGTCGCCGCCGATCTCATCGCACAGGCGGAGCACGATGAGACCGCCGCCGCCATCTGCATCACGACGTCCGCCCATGTGGCGCAGGCTGTCGAGCGTGCGGTGGCGACCCAGCTGGAAGATGCCCCGAGGAGGGAGATCGCCCGCGCGGCGCTCGAGCAGCACGGGGCCATCATCATGGTGCAGACCCTGAAGGACGCCCTGCGGGTGGTGAACATGATCGCGCCGGAGCACCTGGAGATCATGGTCAGGCGCCCGAGAAAGTTTGCCGAGGGTGTCCATGCCGCGGGCTCGATCTTTGTCGGGACCTGGTCAACGGAGGCGATCGGCGACTATGTCGCTGGACCTAACCACACGCTCCCGACGATGTCGACCGCGCGGTTCAGCTCTGCGCTCGGCGTTCAGGATTTCCAGCGATACACTCAGGTGATCGAAGTGACGCGCAAGCGGTTCCTCAAGCTCGCACAGCATGCCGAAGTCCTTGCCGCAGCGGAAGGGCTTCATGGGCACGCAGCGTCCGTCCGTATCAGGAGGGAGCTGTGATGATCAGGCCCGAGATCGCGGACCTCGGTGCGTATTCCCTGAAGCAGTACCCGCACCGCATCAAGCTGAACCAGAACGAGAACCCGTTCGAGCTCCCGGAGGCCGTGAAGACCGAGATCCTGGAGAGGCTGACGCGCGCCTCCTGGTCGAGATACCCGTCCTTCGTTCCCGCGGAACAGATCGCACGTGTCGCAGCGTTCGGAGGCTGGATGCCGGAAGGGACGCTGCTCGGAAACGGTTCGAACGACCTGCTGCAGCTGCTGTTCATGTCCGTCCTCGAGCGGGGGAAGACGTGCGTCATCAGTCAGCCGACGTTCACGCTATACAAGATTCTCGCCCGCGGACTCGGGGCGTCAGTCGAGGAAGTTCCGATGACGCGGGATTTCGGGTTCGACGTCGACCGGATCATCTCGGCGGCACGGTCCCGATCGGCCGAAATGGTCGTCCTCTGTTCGCCTAACAACCCGACGGGGACGCTCCTCGGCCGGGACGAGGTGGTGTCGATTCTGGAGCAGACAACCGGTCTCGTCGTTCTGGACGAAGCGTACGTCCAATTCGCCCCCGGATCGCTGGTAGACCTGCTCGGGAAGTACGACCGGCTTGTCGTTCTCCAGACGTTCTCGAAGGCTATGGGCGCAGCGGGCCTCCGTTTCGGATACGCGTTTTGCCAGCCGGCGCTTGCAGTGAATTTGAACAAGCTCAAGCTCCCGTACAGCATCAATATCTTCACGCTGCTGGCCGTGGACGCTGCTCATTGATCACTGGCCGCTCCTGAAAGGGTGGATCGATACGATCGTGAGCGAAAGGGAGCGCGTACTGACAGCCCTCCGGGCGATGCCGGAAGTCAAATCGTACCCCACGGGCGCGAACTTCATTCTCTTTGAGTCTCTGCGGCGGACTCCGCCGGAGGTCTTCGGGGCCGTTCTCGAAAGGGGGATCCTGATCCGCGACGTTTCGAGCTATCCGATGCTGGAGCGGGGTCTGCGCGTGAGCATCGGGACCCCGGAGGAAAACGACCAGTTCATTTCAGCGCTAAAGGCTGCCGTATGAGCAGAAAAGCGACGCTTGACCGAAACACCGCCGAGACGCAAATCCGACTATCGCTTGACCTGGACGGGACAGGGGCATCGGAGATCGCCACAGGGATCGGCTTCTTCGACCACATGCTGACGCATATCGCGAAGCACGGGAAGATTGACCTGACCGTCCAGGGGAAAGGGGATCTGCACGTCGATGAACACCACCTGGTCGAGGACGTCGGGATCTGCCTCGGGAAGTGCATACAGACGGCGCTGGGCGACAAGCGAGGGATCGAGCGGTTCGGCGTTGGTTTCGTCACAATGGACGAGGCTCTGGCACGAACGGTGATCGACTTGAGCGGCCGAAGCTATCATGTTTTCCAGGCACAGTTTACGCGTGATACCATCAACGGATTTCCCCTTGAGCTCGTGCGTGAGTTCTTCCAGGCTGCGAGCTCCGAGGCCCGGATGAACCTGCATATTGCGCTCCTCTACGGGGTGAACGCCCATCACGAGGCCGAGGCGATATTCAAGTCGTTCGGGCGGGCGCTGCGAGAGGCTGTCCGTGTGACGGGCGGATCCGATATTCCATCCACGAAGGGGGTGCTGTGATCACCCGGCAGTCCTCACCTCACCCCAGAACGGAGTCGCGTCGCCCCAAAGGGGTTGTTCGTGGCCCAATGCTGAGGGCAGTCCGGTGATCACTGTAGTCGACTACGGGATGGGGAACCTGCGGAACGTCAGGCGGGCTTTCGAAGCGATTGGGCAGCAAGTTCGCGTTACGTCCGATCCTTCGGCGGTCCGCTCGGCCCATCATCTCGTCCTCCCTGGAGTCGGCGCCTTTGGTGAGGCGGTGAAGCGGATTGACGCTTTGGGGCTTCGGGAGCCGTTGCTCGACCATGTGGCCCGGGACAAGCCGCTCCTGGGGATCTGCCTCGGAATGCAGCTCCTCTTTGAGAAGAGCGAGGAAAGCCCGGGTGTCCTGGGACTTGGAATACTGCCCGGCGAGGTTGTGCGTTTCGGAAAGGGTGTGAAAGTGCCCCATATCGGCTGGAATGACGCTCTGCCTGTCCCTGGCGTGGGGCTGCTCGAAGACCTTCCCGCTGAGCCCTGCTTCTATTTCGTTCATTCGTTCTACGTTCCGGAGACCGCTGCGGAGGCAGCCCGCACATCCTACGGCGTCGATTTCGTTTCGGCGGTTTCGACCCCCTCGGTTACCGCCTACCAGTTCCACCCTGAGAAGTCACAGACATCCGGACTGGAGCTTCTCCGGCGGTTTGTGAGCGGAGCGGGGAAATGATACAGATTATCCCGGCTATCGACCTCAAGGGAGGCAAGTGTGTTCGGCTCCTCCAGGGGCGAGATGACGCTACAACCGAGTACTCTGCTGATCCGGTGGCGGTGGCGGAAGAATGGGTGCGTCAGGGGGCCCAAAGGATCCACGTGGTCAATCTGGACGGGGCGTTCGGGCGCGATTCGCTGAACCTGGAAGTTTTCCGGAACATCGTCCGCCACCGGGACATCGTCTGGCACTTCGGGGGAGGTCTGCGGACGATGGAATCTGTGACGTCCGCATTCGAGGCCGGGGCCGGAAAGGCTGTGGTCGGGACCGCGGCAATCGAGGATCCGGCGTTTCTTGCGGAGCTGCTGAAGGAGTTTGGGGGCGAGAAGATCATCGTTGCACTGGATGCCAGGGGGGGACGGGTCGTCACGCACGGCTGGACAGAGACGACATTCGAGAGCGTGGAATCGCTGACCCGTCGCGTTCACGATCTCGGCGTCAGAGAACTCCTGTACACCGATGTGGCGCGCGACGGCATGTTGACCGGGCCCGATCTGGAGACGCTCGGGCGGCTTGCCGACATCGGCCCGTCGGTGCTGGCCTCGGGTGGAGTTTCGTCCGTGGCGGACATTTTGCGCCTTGCGGAGCTGCGCAAGCAGGCGATCACCGGCGTCATCATCGGCAAGGCGCTCTACGAAAACCGTTTCACGCTCGCCGAGGCCATTGCCACAGCCCGAGCGGCGTAACAACTCAGCAGTAATTGTGTGTTGAACACCCACAATTCCAGTTGTATGCTTCGCACGCGTATCATCCCCTGTCTCGACGTTCGCGACGGCAAAGTCGTGAAAGGGGTGAACTTTGTGAACTTGCGAGACATGGGTGAGCCGGCGGCGCACGCCCGCTTCTATAATAGCGAGGGGGCGGACGAGCTTGTTATTCTCGACATCACCGCGTCGAAGGAAGCCCGCGGTACTCTGATGCATGTGGTTGAATCCGTCGCGAACGAGTTGTTTATTCCGTTGACCGTCGGCGGCGGCGTACGCACGGCGGAGGATATTCGAGTGCTGCTGCAATCAGGGGCGGACCGTGCGAGCCTGAACACCGCAGCGGTGGAGAATCCCGGCATCATCAGTGAGTCGGCCGAACGGTTCGGCTCCCAGTGCGTAGTAGTCGCGATTGATGCAAGACGCCGTGAAATCGAGAGGGGGTGGGATGTCTACACGTATGGAGGGAGGAGAAACACCGGTCGCGATGCGGTCGAGTGGGCACAGGAAGTGGAACGCCGGGGTGCAGGCGAGATTCTGCTCACAAGCATGGACCGAGACGGGACGCAGATCGGTTTTGATATCGGTCTCCTGCAAGCCATCACGTCGGCTGTCTCGATTCCTGTCATCGCCTCCGGTGGCGCGGGCGAGATGAACCACTTCGCGGAGGCGGTCCGCGATGGCGGGGCTGATGCTGTCCTGGCCGCGTCCCTCTTCCACACGCAGGCCCTTCGCATTCCGGATCTCAAAGACTACATGAAAACCAGGGGGATAGCCGTACGATGAAGAGCATGCCATTTGCTGACCTGAAGTTCGACGAGCGCGGACTCGTCCCCGCGATCGTGCGCGACGTGAACACGGGGGCCGTGCTGATGCTTGCGTACATGAACATGCAGAGTCTCCGCGCCACCGTGGAAACGCGCGAGGCGCACTACTGGAGCCGAAGCAGGCAGGAGCTCTGGAGAAAGGGGGCGCGCTCGGGGAATGTCCAGCGCCTTCGGGGGATGTCGGTGGACTGCGACGGAGACGCGGTGATTCTGGACGTTGAGCAGGTCGGGAACGCCTGCCACACGGGGGAATACACGTGCTTCTTCCGCACGCTGGAGGGATTCCCGGAGGCGCCGCCGACCTTTGCCGGGATTGTATCCGAGTTGGTGCAGGTTATCCGGCGGAGGAATCAGGAGCGACCGGAAGGGTCGTACACCACAAGACTGCTGCAGGGGGGGACGGACAGGATCCTGAAGAAGGTGGGGGAGGAGGCAGGGGAGGTGATCATTGCCGCGAAGAACGCGAAGCGGGACGAGATCGCCTGGGAGACGGCGGACCTCGTCTACCATCTCCTCGTGATGCTGGAGGAACGGGGCGTGCCGATGTCGGACGTTTCCGGCGAGCTTTCCCGCCGATTCCGTCATCAGAACAATGTTCGTTGATTTTCTCTCCGACGTTTCGTATTATTAACACTTGATGTAGCTGTTGTAGCATTCCGCGATAGCTCAATGGTAGAGCATGCGGCTGTGGGCACTGTGTGGGCAGGGATACTCGAAAATACGTCGACAGGCGGAAGTATCTTGTGGCTGCTGTTCACCGCAGGCGCAAGGTGGTCCGAACGAAGGCGATAGCGTACAAAGGTGGTCGTTGTCAACTTTGTGGCTATAACCGTTGCCCCGGGGCTCTCGAGTTTCATCACATCGATGGTTCTGCCAAGGACTTTGGCGTGTCGTCGAGGGGTTACACTCGGAGTTGGGCGCGAGTAAAGGAAGAGGTAGACAAATGCGTGTTGCTCTGCGCAAATTGTCACAGGGAGGTCCACGCAGGAATAGCAGCTTTCCCGGGTGACCGGGATTGAAAAACCGGGTGAATTCAGAGAACCCTACCTCCCACGAACGTGGGACACGGCAACCCTGAGCGAAGCCCCGCAAAGAGATTTTTCGCGTAGCGGGGAACGTGCAGAGACTAGGGGATGAGGAATCTCACCAATAAGCCCCATGAGCGCCCGGCACCCTTTGGCAAGTCCGCTGATGTGGTCGAGTCGAAGGATGATGATATAGTCCGGACCGCAGCGAAAGCTGTGGAGATGCCGTAACCGCAGGGTTGCAGGTTCGAGTCCTGCTCGCGGAGCAAAGAACCCCTTGTGTATCAAGGGGTTTTTTGTTTTTGGTGGGTGCGTGTACGGTGATGGCGCCCCTCTCACCCAACGATGGCGTTCGAGCCGGCATATATGGACGACGGACTTCGCGAAAACGCCGAGGATCGCGCAGGAGCGATTATCTTCCAGGGGCTCGAGTGGTCCTGGTGGGTGCACGGAGCGATTGTCAGTTTTGGATTGATAACTGAAAGTTGACGCGGATTCTCGATTGCTCGTCGCTTCCGAGGGGACGGAGTTCTCGAAGACCTCGAAAACATTTGGGATTCTTGGTCGGATTTGACTCTGAGAAGGGGGGGAAGTAAATTTCCGCCACATACTGTTTGCTGCTCTTTGGCTTCCCCAGCCATCGAGCCGCCGCTGTTAGACCCTGTAATGGTTTTTCCGCTCTAGAGCCCACCCCGACGACCCCCTGGCTGGCGAGCCGGTGCATTTGACCGTCTTCCCACGTTGAAGTGATTCGGACGGAGGCTCCATGAAGATCCGATGGCTTCCAACCATGCTCCTCCTCCCTGTACTCCTCCCCTCCGCGTACCGCGTTGCGGCGCAGGAGGCGTGGGTTTCACAAAGCGTGCCGAACTATCTCTCAAGTGTAGTGTTCACGGGTCCCCGCAGTGCGGTTGCTGCCGGCGAGGATTTCTCCGGTTCCAGTTGGTATGGGCCATTGGCCGGGACTATCCTGCGTACCACCGACGCGGGGGCGACGTGGATCCGGCAGAACGGTCTGGCAGCCGAGGCGCTCCGGAGCGTCAGTTTCGGCGATCCCGCGACGGGCGTCACAATCGGGGAGAAAACCGTGCTGCGCACGACGGATGGCGGCGCAACATGGCTCACCGCTCCGAGTCCCGCAGGAAGTCCGCTGTATGCCGTGTACCTCAGGGATGCGCGCACAGGGATGCTGCTGGGAGATGGCACAATACTCCAGACCAATGACGGCGGAGCGACATGGGTGGACCGAAGCGGCGGGACAACAAGCCACCTGTACGGATTCCACATTATTGACGCCACCAACGCAGTCGCGGTGGGCGACCGCGGGACGATCATTCGCACGGCTGACGGCGGTCAAAGCTGGACTGTCCAGCCGAGCGGAACGCGCGCTACACTTCGTGCCGTCCACTTTGCCGGACCGCAGACCGGAATCGCCGTGGGAGAAACCTCGGACGACGAGGGCCACCCCTATGGGGTAGTAATCCGGACGACAGATGGAGGAAGGACCTGGGGGCACACCGCACTGCCGAGCGTTCGACCTCTCTACGGGGCCCATCTCATCAATTCCACGTGGGGAGTGGTTGTGGGTGACGGGATGATCATGCGAACAACGGACGGAGGGATGAGCTGGGTCGACCGGAGCAACGGGACGCTCTTCAACCTTTGCGGTTTCTGGGCGATTGATGCGGCATCCGAAGTTGCCGTCGGAGAGGGCGGCACCATCATCTATACGCGAAATGGTGGAGTGACCTGGGCGAGCGCGACAAGCGGGACGCGTGCGTGCTTGAGGGCAGTCCACTTTGTTGACGGTAGATTGGGGACGGCGGTCGGTGACAGCGGACTGATTCTCCGAACGGTCGACGGCGGCGCCACGTGGCTGCGGCAGGTGAGCGGCACATCAGGATCATTGCGCGGAGTCCACTTTGCCGATTCGAGCATGGGTGCCGCAGTTGGCGAGGAATCGGACGGCCAGGGGAATTCATGGGGGGTGATCAGGCAGACCACGGATGGCGGGACGACCTGGGAGAATCGCATCGACAGAAGTCTGCCTCAACTTGCGGGGGTACTTTTCACGAGCCCCGGCGTGGGCATCGTCGTAGGCAATGAGATTGTCTTGAGAACCACAAACGCCGGCTGGAGCTGGAGTGACCGAAGCAACGGGACTACACAGAACCTGTACGGATTCTGCCAGGTCGATTCTGCCATCGCTATCGCAGCAGGAGACCGGGGCACGATCATGCGCACCGATGACGGCGGCGTCACGTGGGAACGCCTCCTCAGTGGCACGCGCGCAACGCTGCGCGGTGTCTCCTTTACGGATGCAACGACTGGAACCCTCGTGGGTGACAGCGGTGTGATCCTCAGGACGGTCGATGCCGGCAGGTCGTGGGCGAGTCAGGCACAGGGAGAGGCGGTGTTCCTTAGCGGCGTCCGCATGAAGGACGTCGACAACGGCGTAGTTGTGGGGAACAAGTTCGACCGAAGCGGGAGCCCGATCCCCTGCATTCTGTACACCACGAACGGCGGGCGAGCCTGGTCGGAGTGTCAGGTCAACGAGCGCGGATATCTGCGTTGTGTGTCATTTGCCGACCCCAACAGGGGGGTGGCGGTGGGCGAGGGGTACGATTCCGCTGGGAATTCACATGGACTGATATTGAGGACTGCCGATGGGGGGAGAAACTGGATTTCTCAACCGAGCGGGACTGGATACCCACTGACAGGGCTGTGTTTCGCGGATGCCAAATCCGGCGTGATCGTCGGCTGGGCGTACGATCCGCGGTTGAAGCGAGAGGCCGGCATCGTTCTCCGGACGACAGACGCGGGGAGCACGTGGACGAGCAAAGCATGGCTGTATTCCGTAAAAATCTGCCGGGTGTCGTTTCAGGATTCGCTTTTTGGATCTATCGTGGGAGCGGAGGGTGCGACATATTGCACTACTAACGGTGGGATCTCATGGCGGCGAACATCGCTGGCCACCACGGAAGCCCTCTGGGACATCTGTGTCACGCCAGGCCGCTTCGGGGGTGCGGTGGGCGACAACGGAATAATTCTCCGAACGACCAACAGCGGCAGCAGCTGGACCCCTCAGGTTAGGGTCGCCAGGGGAGCCCTCAACAGTGTCTCATTCGTGGGAAGCAGCACCGGGATCGCGGCAGGGGAAGCCAAAGACGACTACGGGAATCCCTGCGGTGCGATTCTCCGCACAGAAGACGGAGGCGTGTCATGGAAGAGGCTTCGGACGGACTTCCCGCTTCGAAGCATCTCAATGTATCGTGCCGATGGAGCGGTGGCGGTTGGCGACGAAGGCAAGATAGTCCGCACGAGCGATGGAGGGAGAACATGGAGCCTCTCCAGAAGTCCGACGATCTCGACGCTGAGGGCAGTCTCGCTCGCTGCGGGGGGTTCCGGGGCTGCGGTCGGCGACGGGGGGATTATTGGGAGGACAACAGACGGCGGGGTTTCATGGTCTCGCCAATCCGGAACGATTCGAGGATCCCTCTATGATCTGTCGTTCTGGGACGACAAGATAGGGATGGCCGTTGGAGATGGGCGGGACGACCAGGGAAACTCATTGCCCGAGGTCTTCGTGACCTGGGATGCAGGTCTGACATGGTCACGGAAGACGTTAGCTGGGTATTCAGGTCCCCCTCCGAGGTATCTCTCTCCTCAATGGGGAGACCGCAATCGCCATCGGACGATTCCATGTGAGCGGATGGGGGACAGAATAAGGGGTGATTCTCCGAACCACGGACGGAGGCACCACGTGGAAGGGAAACTGGATAGATCCCATGACACCATCGGCGGCATGCGTTAGCGATTCTGGGATCAGCTTGGTGGTGGGGACATTATATGACGAGGGGAGGATCTGGTACTCGGCGGACAGCGGTAAGAGCTGGCGCATACTGCAGGTGAAGACAAGGTCCCCCCTGCATGCTGTTTCGTTCGGGAACGGCGTCGGCTTTGCAGTGGGGGATGGTGGCGTCGTCCTGAAGACAACAGGCAACGGGACTGAGTGGTCCGATCGAACCGGCCCGGTTCGAGGGCGGGTCAATGGTGTTGCATTCGCGGATGCCAGAATAGGGATCGCTGTCGGGGAAGGACAGGACTGCTGGGGACCTCCGTACAGCATGGTTCTTCGGACAACAGATGGCGGAGCAAGCTGGATCAACCTCGGCCCATGGAGGGGCACCACCGACGGCTCGCGCTATCCCCTGTGCGGCGTGTCACTCGTAGATCCGAAGATTGGCGTAGCGGTGGGTTCGGGTCACGCTGATAATCTGGGGAAGGATGTCGGAGTCTTTCTGAGGACGACCGACGGAGGGATAACCTGGACCTCGAGCGTCTTCCCGGATCGAATGTTCCAGGCTGTCCATTTCAGGGACGCGAACAACGGAACGCTGGTTGGACGCGGCACGGATAGTCTCGGTGACCTCAGTGTGATCCTACGGACGACCGACGCGGGAACGACGTGGACGGATCAGTCGGTCAGGAGTAGCGGAGGGCAGGGACTCTCGAGCGTCGCATTCGGCGACGGGGGGAGCGGGATTGCCGTGGGCCGGATGGTGCTGCGGACGACCGACGGCGGCGCAACGAGCTGGAGTCAGTGGGGAACGGCGTTCGATCTCCACAGCGTTTCGTTCATTGATGTGAACCTCGGATGGGCGGCAGGAGATGGCGGGACGATTCTCCGGACAACTGACGGGGGTGAGTTGTGGGCCAGTCAGTCGACCGGCACGATGCTTCCGATCCAACGTGTTTCGTTTGTCGATGCCGACGTCGGGGTGGCGATTGCCTCCGGGCGGGATCCTCATCGGGATCGGGATGTCTGGATTGTGATTCGCACGACCAACGCAGGAGCGAGCTGGACAACGTCACCCATCGGATTTACTCATCGGCTAGGATATAAAAAAAAAAAAAAAAAAAAAAAAAAAAAAAAAAAAAAAAAAAAAAAAAAAAAAAAAAAAAAAAAAAAAAAAAAAAAAAAAAAAAAAAAAAAAAAAAAAAAAAAAAATACCAGAACTACCCCAACCCCTTCAACCCGAGCACGACCATCAAGTACGAGTTGCCCAAGTCATCGATGTGAGGTTGAGCGTCTACGACATGCTCGGTCGTGAGGTGTCTGTGCTGGTGAATGAGAGGAGGGATGCGGGGGTTCACGAGGTCACGTTTGACGGTTCGAATATTGCGAGTGGAGTGTACTTCTACCGACTACAGGCGGGAGATTTCACTCAGACGAAACGGTTGTTGCTTTTGAAGTAAGCGCAGACACTTGCCCATCAAGAGTGTATTGTTGTCAGGGGGTGCGTGTACCGTGTACGCGCCCCTCTGGTCGGAAAACAACCTTCGAGGCGGCCTATCTGGACGATGGACTTGAGGAAAACGCCGTAGATCGCGCAGGAACGACGATCTTCTAGGGGTTCGAGTCCTGCTCGCGGAGCAAACTACACGAGGAGTCAAACCTGGGTTTCCCGGGTTACCTGACTCCTCGCTTTTTTTATTGCTTCCTCGCATTCCTTCATGACTGTTCCGTCTCCCCCGAGTTTGTAGACTATTTCACCGGTCTTCTCCCGCGGCTTCACGGAGCATTGGATTTCTTCTATCCCTTGTTCGATCTCGCCATCTGTTGAACCTCTCTTGGAGCACGAGACTATGGCGGCAAGTGTCATTTTTTTGGTGTACTTTCTTCTGTTCCGACAAGAATCGAACCAACAAGGGTCTGCATAGATGTGAATCAAATGGTCGTCGCCAATAAGAATACTGAGGCGGCTAGGGGTCACCTTCGGGGGCTGATAACCGTTCCGCGTGCCGCTGCGCTGGGGTTTCTCCTCCTAACTCTCGTTACCGCAGGGACCTATGGATTCTACGGCGACGAGCTCTACTACATTGCCTGCGGAAAGCATTTGGATTGGGGATACGTTGATCATCCTCCTATGGTTGCACTCCTGACTCTGATCGGCACTTCGATATTCGGCGAGACCATCGTTGCTCTGCGGTTCATGGCTGGACTCGCCGGTGCTATCACGGTGCTGCTTTCAGCCCATGTCGCTCGCGTGCTTGGAGGGAGGAGAACCTCCCAATCACTGGCAGCCCTCTCGGTCTGCTGTGCGCCTGCGTTTCCTGCCCTGAGCAGTTTCTTTTCGATGAATCCAATCGACGTCATGCTCTGCACCCTGTTTCTCGTGGCGTTCCTTGGCGCAATCACAACACCATCACCTCCGAAGTGGATTGCCGTTGGCGTTTTGTTTGGTACGGGCCTCTTGAACAAGTACACATTCCTTGTTCTCGGGTTTTCCGTGCTGCTGTCACTCATTATGACAAAGCGATGGGAGGTGTTGCGATCGCGATGGCTGTATATCAGTGGCGCCGTGGCTTTAGTGATGTTCTTACCTCACCTCCTGTGGCAAATTAACAATGGGTGGCCGACACTCGAATTCATGCACAATGCAACCGAATTCAAGAACCTTTCGCTGTCACCCATAGCGTTCATGTCTCAACTGACCATTGGATTGAATCCGCTCACGCTCCCGCTCTGGCTGTCGGGAGTGCTGTACCTTCTTTTCAGCAAGGAGACCAAAGAACGCCGGTTCCTTGGCTGGACTGCAGTGGTATTTATCCTCGTCTATCTGCTCCAGAACTCGAAGTTCTTTTATGTGCTTCCGGTGTTTCCTGTCTTGCTCGGTTCAGGGGCGGTAGCATGTGAGCGCTTCTCGCAGAATTATCGACACTCTTGGCCAACCTGGGTGGTCGGCGTCACCATGACCGTGTCCGGGGCGCTCCTGATGCCTCTTGCGGTTCCCCTCTTGCCGGTGGATCAATTTGTGTCCTACGCCAAGACGCTTGGACTCTGGGACGCGGTCCGGATGCAGAATAACGAGGGGGACGCGATGCCGATTCACATTGTGTACCGGTTCGGATGGGAAGAGGTGGTGGACGCGACAGGCGCGGCGTTTAATGCGCTGCCACAACATGAGAAGGACAGGTGCGCGATCCTCGCTTCGTGGTATGGGATAGCAGGGGCAATTGATCACTTCGGAGCGATGTACGGACTCCCGGGCGCAATCTGCCCGAACAACAGCTATTGGATGTGGGGGACGCACAGCTATTCAGGTGACGTGGTCCTCGCAGTCGGGTATGATGCCCATTCCCTCGAAGAGTATTTCGGAAGCGTGGAGCGGGTTGCAAGCGTGAACATTCCCTATGCGTATGAGGTCGAGATCTATTTCTGTAAGCGGCCGAAAGGCATGCTCGACCAGCTATGGCCCACGCTCAGGAGGTTCATTTAGTCATGTCGCGGGAGCGGCGCCTTCCGTTTGCGAGGTCGGAGATCCCTCTGGGAGCACTCGCACTGCCCGCAATACACGCTGGGCATCCGGCAGATCAGGGGAAAACCAGGCCAGCCTGACGTAGAAGGACGATGTTCCGACTCGTGAAGCTGATTTCCTCACGTGAACGCTCCCTGTCCAAGCAAATGAGCTGCCGGCCACGCAGCAAATGATGAATTTCGATAGGGATTTTGAGCAGAATGTAGTTCGAGTTTTCAAGCCTCTCACAAGCAAAAAGCCCCTTGTCTAGCAAGGGGTTTTTTGTTTTGGGAGTGCGTGTACAGTGTACGCGCCCCTCTGGCCGAAAGATAGCCTTCGAGGCGGCATATCTGGACCATGGCCTGGCGAAAATGCCGTAGATCGCGCAGGAGCGATTATCTTCCAGGGGTTCGAGTGTCCTGGCGGGTGCACGAAACGATTGACAATTGTGGATTGACAACTGACAGTTGACTCGGATTCTCGATTGCTCGGCGGTTTCGAAAGGAGGGGGTTCTCAAAGACCGCGAAAACATTTGGGATTCGTGGTCGGATTTGACTCTGAGAAAGGGGGGAAGTAGATTTCCGCCACACACTGATAGGTGCTCTTTGGCTTCCCCAGCCATCGAGCCGCCGCTGTTTGACCCGTAATAGTCGTTCCTGCTTGAGCCACCCTGACTACCCCTTGGCTGGTAGCCCCTAATTTCGCCAACAATTTCTTGACGCTTGCGCTCTGGCTCGATGTAGGAGTTGGCAGGCCGCCGAGTGTTATTCTGCTTCCGGGCAGCCCACCGACTTCTACCTCAAATCGCACCATAGATTTTCACTCTTGCTGCGGAGGTGCGACATGAAACTCATTCATCTCGTTCTCCTGCTCTTCGCCGTTGCGCTCTGCGTCCTGCAGTACGGAGGCCCAATGGGTACCTATGAATGGCCAAGAGCAAATGTGCGGTGTTTTGGAGTTTCCCACGATGGGATGGGCAGTTGATTTCTTCGCAGCGGTGGACGGGGGGCTTACCGTTCCACTAACAATGGTACAAAGTGGACGGTGGCAGGTTTGCCGAACATGACGGTTCTTTGTTTTGCCGTCAACGACACGACGGTCTTCGCAGGGACCGAGAATAACGGCGTCTTCTTTTCAACGAACAATGGAGCGAATTGGATAGAGCGAGCGCGGGCTTGCCAAATACGCCTGTCCTCTCATTTGCGATCAGTGGGACGTATTCTTTTGCGGAACTGGTGGAGGCGTTTTCCTTTCCACCAACAATGGCATAAATGGACAAGTGACTTGACAAATATGAGGGTTCTGTGTTTTGCCGTGAATGGCACGACGGTCTTCGGAGGACCGAGAATAACGGCGTCTTCTTTTAACAGCGAACAATGGAGCGAATTGGACAACAGCTAGTACGGGCTTGCCAAGTGCGCCGTCACATTTAATCAGTGGCACGAATCTCTTTGCCGGAACTGGTGGAGGCGTTTTTATCCACCGACAATGGCACAAGCTGGACTGCAGTCAATAGCGGCCTGCTGGATACTAATGTTCAGGCTCTTGCAGTGAGCGGCATGAATCTCTTTGCAGGACTCTTGGCGGTGGCGTCTCTCTTTCCAAACGGCGGCGCAAGCTGGACACCCAGAAATAGTGGTCTGATGAGTGCTCGATATTCAGGCTCTCGCCGTCAGCGGCACAAATCTCTTTGCCGGAACCCCTAGTGGCGTCTTTCTTTCCCTCAACAGCAAGAGTTGGACATCGATGAACACCGGGTTCCCGACTATAGCCGCCGGCCATCCTGTGGTCAGCGGCTCTTATGTCTTTTGGGCACGGTTACAACGGTGTCCATCGTTTCAGCACGGTGGACGGCTATTTGGACGCCGACAAATAGTGGGTTTGCGAACTCGGAGGTTTGTCAAGTTGCCCTAGTGGCACGAGTCTCCTTGCTGGAACTATGGCCCGGGGGTTTTCCTTTCGACCGACGTCGGCATGAGCTGGACAGCGGTGAATTCCGGCCTTGGAAACACTCATATACTTTCACTTGCCGTCAGTGGTCCGAATGTCTTTGCCGGGACCGACGAGGGCGGCGTCTATCGTTCCACTAACAGCGGTAGAAACTGGACAGAGGTCAATTCCGGCTTGACATTCCAGAAGGTCTGGGCAGTTGCTGCGAGAGGCGACACTGTCTTTGCCGGGGGGTGGGGCGGTATCTGTCGCTCGACCAACAACGGCACCACCTGGTCTGAGGTCAATTCCGGGATGACAACTCCTGATGTTCATGCCCTTGCCTTCTTGGGGACCAATATCTTTGCCGGAACTGTTGGAGGCCTCTCCTTTCCTGACTACGGCGGCGTCTATCGGTCTACCGACAAAGGCACGAGCTGGGCAGCGGTCAATACAGGCATGCCGGATAAGATTGCCTGGACATTAGTATATCAGGCACAAATCTCTTTGTTGGGACTCAGGGCACCGGAATTTCTGTCCACCAACAATGGTACAACCTGGACAGCGGTCAACACTGGCCTACAAGATTGTGATGTCGGAGGTCTTGCCGTGAGCGGCCCGTATCTTTACGCCGGTTTGTCTGAGAATTTTGGGGAATCAGGTCGGCGTTTGGCGACGACCCTTATCGGAGATGATTACGGGAGTTGAAGGAGATCCCAACTGCCACACACTTCACTCTTCACCAGAACTACCCCAACCCCTTCAACCCGAGCACGACCATCAAGTACGAGTTGCCACAGCGGGCACAAGTGGTTCTCACCGTCTTCAACACGCTTGGGCAGCAGGTAACACGCTTGTTTCAGGGAACAATAGGCCGGAGGATTACGAGGTTCAGTTCGATGCTTCATCCCACGCCAGCGGTGTCTACCTGTACCGACTGCAGGCGGGCAATTTCGTACAGGCGCGCAAGCTCGTGGTTGTTAAATAAGTGAATCTCCATCAGTTTTGCCAGCCACACAACGGCCGGGGAATCCCGGGCCGTTTGTGGTTTGGTGCGAGCTATTGGGTTGGGCCTGCAGTTCCAGTACTTTGCGGATCGAGCCTGACGAGATCTCCAGGTTTCTGCCGAAAGAAGTTCCTCAATGATGTCACCGTCTCGCTGGAATGGCCTAGCATTCGCTCAAGCGTGCGTCTGCGAGAGAAGGAGTGTGGGCGGAGGCCCGCGAAAGAGGTGTACCCGCAACTGTAATCCTTGCGTGTGTGATTGGTGGACGTCTGTGCGATGGTGGACACTGAAGTGGCCACGTTTTACGCGAAAAGGCACTCTCGCAGAGGTTCGAGTCCTGCTCGCGGAGCGAGGTATACGAAGACTCGAACAGTCTTCATTGGTTTAACAGGTGCAAGAGCGCCCAAGTGATGAGCTTGGGCGTTCCCTTTTTCCCGAGAACGTCTTCCCGCAACCCCGGTGACGTCATCATGCCTTCTACCTTGACTCTGCCTGCGCGGAATCCCATATTTCAGGCGGTCGAATCATAGGGCCTCGCTGTTCGCAACAGAGATTCTGGTGTGAGGGTGAGCGCTTGTGCTGAGACGAGAAGCCTCTGTTGGCGAACGCCTGCAGAGGCTTTTGTGTGGTCATGCGAAATGACGTGTAAATGACGGGCAAAATCCGGGACAAAGTCATGGACACGAGCCCTCGGGGAAGCTATATTGCCGGCAACTCCAGAAAGGGCCTATTCATGAGACAGCCGGAATTGGGGAAAAAGATTCTCGAACTGCGGAAAGAAAAAGGCCTGACGCAGGAGGAGCTTGTCGAAAAATGCAACATTAGCGTCAGGACACTCCAGAGGATCGAAACCGGAGAGGTGACCCCCAGGGTGTTCACCATCCGAACGATCCTCGCTGCCCTGGACTACGATCTCAGTACGATCGCAGAGAACGAAGATACCGGCGCTCGCGGGGCGGTGAATACACTACGAAAATACCTCCTCCTCGAAGCAGACAGTACCGACTTCCCCAACAGCCAGCTCACCGCAGCATGGATCTCAGGAATTCTCTATTTCATGTTGGGCTTGTTTGAGGGAGCAGCCGATATCGTCAGACTCCAGGAAGACAGATTGGCCGTCGGCGAGGCGTACTATGTTGTGATGAAGGTCGCGGTGTTGGTCACATTTGTTCTCTTCCAACGAGGATTTGTCGCACTGGGAGGGCTCTCTGCGAACTATCTGCTGAGGATCACTTCCTTTGTGCTGATCATCGGCAATGTCGTAGTGATCGGATACGATATCGCGTCGGTGTTCTACGGTCCGATGGAAGACGCATTCATCCTGGGGGCGGAGGCGTTCACCTACGGTGGCATCATGATCGTGTACGGAGTTGCACTTCGGCGGCTTCGCCCGGTCGTCGGCAGCATCGCCGGATACGCCGGTCTGTTCGAGATCATTGCGGGCTGCTTGTTCCTCACGGTAGTGTTGTCGTTCATCGGGTTCTTCGTGCTGATGCCGGCGGAGCTCCTGCAGATCATCATACTCTACAAGAGCATCGATATTGCCAGGGTGACACGTGCGACAGACAGCAGCGGGGCCGCGAAACAGGCGGTGGTGTAACATCTCCGGCCTGATCAACGTGGTGTCCTCGTGCGAGCGCAGACCGCAGGGAAGAACATGGGAACAAGTGGATAACGATCATGAAATCCACTCGAGTATCGAACTATTTCGCCGTCGGGCTCATTCTGCTCTTCTGGTTTTCTGCCTTCAGCAGCTACGTCGCGAACCTGGGACACGTTCCCAAGATTGATTTGAACCCCCCGTTGCTTCTCCAGCTCGCCCTCACAAACACGATTGTCACTCTTGCCTTTGTCGCCCTGTTCCTCCTGCTCGGGAAGGAGCGGCCTCGTGACATCGGATTTCGAGGTGAACAGCTCTGGCGCCAGCTTCTCATATCTACTCGGCAGGTCATGACGTGGCAAGTGCGTTCGCCCGGGGGATAGGCTTCATGGCACAGTGGTGTCGCCTCGCAATACGGACGTGGGTTGCAGTCCTCCTGCTGGTCGTCAACCTGCATGCGCAGGATTCCCCATTCCCGGAGCCATTGCTCCTGGCAGGAAAGAGTTCGGGCGCCATCGTTATGAAGGGAGGGCGACTGTACAAGAACAGCGCCGATTTCGGATTGGTGCAGGTGCCGGAGAACAGGAACGCGCGGCACACCCGCCTCCTGCAGTTGCCGTTCATCCGGCATCATGCCCGCAAGGACTCCAGCTCCGAGCCGGTATTCATCCTGGGGGGCGGACCGGGCAAAAGCAATCTCTGGAGAGAAATGCCGGACGTCTTCTATGCTCACAATGATGTTGTCAGTGTAGGCTATAGGGGTGTCGACGGGGAGGTGAAACTCAAGTGTCCCGAAATCGGGAGAGCGATGACAAGGGAGAACCCGCTCTCTCACGACGCCCTCATGGACTTCCGGAAGACACTGCGCGATTCGTACGACTCGCTGGTGAGCTCGGGCATTGATCTCGACGGGTACACCATGCTCGAAGTGGTGGAAGACGTTGAAGCGGTACGGGCGCGCTCGGATACGAGAAGATCAACCTGTTCTCCACCAGTTACGGGACCCAGGTTGCATACCTCTACTGCATGCGCTATCCAAATGCGGTCAAGCGCAATCTGATGGTGGGCGCAAGCAGCCGGGGATGCCGCTTCGACTCCCTCTGGGAACCTGCCGTCATCGAGAAGATGCTCCAGGAATACAACGTGCTCTGGAAGGCGGACCGGGAGGCGTCCGCGAATAGCCCCGACATCCTCATGACCATCACGTCGGTTCTGGGCCGCCTGCCGACGACATGGAACGACATCCCGATAGATCGGGACAAAGTGCGGCTTGCGACATTCTTCAGTCTGTATGAAACCGAATCTGCCGCCTCGGTTTTTGACGCTTTCGTCGCCGCCGAGAAAGGGGATCCGGGCGGCCTGGCTCTGCTCGTCCTGGGGTACGACGAGGCCGTCCAGGACACCTCGCGGCAGTACTGGGGGGACTTCATCACGAAGCTGGTGAGCAGCGGCATGGACAGCACGCGGGACTATGAGAACCACATGGATCCGCCCGGTTCGGTCCTTGGGTCTCCCTCCGCAAAGCTGTGGTGGACAGCAGCGTCACACGGCGGATGGCCGGTCGGCCAGATCCCTCGGAGTATCAGAAACTCGATACGATCAGCGTCCGGACACCGATCCTCAACGGACAATTGGATTTCTCCAGCCGCCCCGCACTATGGTGGAGGCCATGCCGTATTTCAGAAACGGAGAGATGCTCGTGATGCCGGCAATGGGCCACATGGATGTGTTCCGGCTTCAGCGGGGGGCGATCGACCACCTTGCGGAGCGGTTCTACATGGAGGGAGTTGTAGACACTTCGAAGTACCGGCCGCACACGATCGATTTCACGCCTGGAGACTCTGCAGGATGAAGCCAAGCGGCTGTTCGGGAGGATAAGAAAATGAGTACCGCCATGAAGAAACTGATGCTCTTGCCAGCCCTCGTAGCCCTGGTGGCGCAGCTCGCGCTTGCACAGGCACCTCTCAAGCCCTCCGACGTTGCCGGCGTCTGGAGGGAACGGCCCACTATTTCGGCCAGGACAGCCGTCTCGTCTACGTCATCGCCGTAAACCAGGACGGCACGCTCTCCGTCTCCCACCACAGCCCGGACTACGGCCTGAACGACATTCCCGTCGCAGCCGCCAGCCTGGAAGGCTCTCGCGTCGTTATCAAGATCGGGTTGTATGATGCTATTTTCGAAGGGACGGCCGACAAGGACTTCCTTCGAGGCCGCTACGGGACTCCCGGCATGTGGATCCCGCTCACGCTGAGACGAAGGAGCCCGGACCCCCGTTTCCTCCTCGACAACATGGTCCCGCGCCTGGGAAGAAATGGCGAGAGAGTCCTCGACTATCGGTATAAGACCCCTGAGGAAGGCGATGATGCGTGGCCCGTCGCAGATGCTTTCGCCGAAAGCGTAGACACAAGCAAGATCCAGGCCCTCATGCGACGCGTGCTTGCGGGGGGCTTTCCTAACCTGCACAGTGTAGTGGTGATCAAGGACGGGAGGATCCTCCTTGACGAATACTTCCATGGCTTCAATCGCGACAAACCGCATCGCATGGCATCGACCTCCAAGATCGTCCCTGAGGCGCTTATCGGCATCATGATCGAGCGAGGCCTGATCGACAGTCTTCACGTCCCCTCGCACGACTATTTCCGGAGTACGGTGATCTGCTCGGGACTGGAGAAAAGTCGGCAATCACGCTATACCATCTCGTGACGATGACCACAGGGCTGCGGTGGAACGAGCATGCGGTCACGTATTTCGATACGTTAAACGACCTCAGTCTTGAAGCGCAGCCCCGATCCGGTCCGCAGCCTTTTTGAACGTCCCCTCCTATCGTCCCGGCGAGCGGTTCGTGTACAACTCCGGCTGCATCAATGCGCTCGAAACCCTCCTTCAGAAGATCACGAAAGCCCATTTCCTCGTGGCCGCCCAGAGAGATCTGTTTACCCCTCTCGGCATCTCCAACATCAGGTGGGATCATTCGGACGGATTGTTCATGGTGCCCCGTGACATGGCAAAGCTCGGATGGCTCTTTCTCAAGCGAGGGGAATTCAACGGAGCAAGAGTATTGCCCGCGGCCTGGACCGACAGCGCGATGCAGCGGTTCGAGCGAGAGTACCCGAGATACTTCAATCACTGGCAGCCCATCGTGTTCTTCGTTGATGGCGTCCCGATCAAGGCGTTCCAGGCAGGCGGCTGGGGCGGGCAGAGCATTACAATCGTTCCGTCGCTGAATACCGTGATCGTCCAGACGGCCGGGAGTAGCTCCGGCAGGTTGACTATGACGTGTGCATCAGGGACTATCTCCTCCCTGCCATTCTGACACCGGAGTATATGGCGAGCCATCCGGGGGTGGAATACAGCGGCTTGAGGCGAACCAAGAACGTCGAATGGGAAATGTGCTGGAATACCGAGATGGGGTGCATGAGGGCAAGTGCGAAGAGCCTCGGCGTCACCGTCACTGATGCTGAGCTCTTCGGAGGCACCGGTGTAGGGTTCTTGATCAACGTGGATGAGAGGGCAGAGGCGAAGAGCATGGCGGTATGGAACTGGCGCGGAGCCTACGAGCTTTGCCCGAACCTTGGCTTCTCGGTCGAGAGCATCTGGTCGCACAAGTCGAACAAGGAGTTTTCGACCACTCAGAAGCTGTTTGGGACCGAGTTCGGCAGACGATCGACAGTGGGTATGCCTGCTACGGATTCCATCTGGACAACTCGATCCGAACGGTCATCATCGGGTACGACGACATCGATACTACCACAAGGGCTGGGAAGCGGAGAAGGGAAAGGGGCCGGTGTACTGGTATGAGCTCGGACAAACGGACATCGGATTACTGGGGATGCACTTCGTGCGCCCCGTATCGTCCAAAGCTCCTTTTCGCGAGGCGGTGAAGAAAGCCTTCCAATTCGTTCTCGACTTTTCGGCCAACTCCCAGAAATGGGTCCCGGCGGACTGCAAGGCAGGTCCCGAAGGATATGAACGGTGGATCTCGCTCTTTGAGTCGGGGAAGGAGGACTCGTATGGGGCTTCATACAACGCGGAAGAGCTGGCCGAGGGTCGGGGCTTCGCTGTGAAGTTCCTGGGGGAGGCGAAGGCCCGCCTTGGACCCGGATTCGTCTCGCTGTTCGACGAGGCCATCAAATGCTATCGGCGCGTTGCGACGGAGACTGAGAGTCTGTCCCGGGTGTTTCCTCACACAGTCCCTGCCTCGCAGCGGGAGGCCAATCTCAGGGACCCTGACCGGCGAAAGGCTGCGATTCAGCACCTGCGCGCGGCGAAGGAGGCGGAGGTTGAAGGACTGAAGGCGCTGGCAAGTATCGTAGAACGGCTGGAGGAACCATGACATACCGACACACACAAGTGGGGACAGTCATCCTCGGCGCGGTGGTGTGCATGGCATTCATCACACTGCTCATTCTCGTTCCAGCAGTTGGACCGCTTTCGTTTCCGGCACTTGCCATCGTGGCAATAGCGGGAGTTGGCTGGCCATGTTCTCGTCCCTCACCGTGGCGATCGAAAAGACGCTCACCTGTCGCTTCGGAGTTGGCCTCATCCGGAAGACTATTCCCCTCTCGGACGTTGACCATGTTCGCGCAGTACTGAATTCCTGGCTCGTGGGATGGGGAATTCGTTGGATCCCGGGAAGGTATTGGGTGTGGAATGTTTCAGGCCTTCGTGCGGTGGAACTTATCATGAAGGACGGCACGCGCTTTCGCATTGGCACGGATGAACCGGAAGCACTTGTCCAGGCAATTGAACTTCAACACCAAGAAGTCAATATGAATAAGACCTGACGGTCGCATTATTCGCTTCCTATGAATCCTGTTCAAACTGAGTCTCCACTGATGCCGTCACTGTTCGAGATGTCGCCGCTTCCTGTCTCTCCTTCTCTCTCTTTTTCGGCCTTCTCTTTCGGGCTTTATAAAAAAAAAAAAAACAAAAGAGAACAAAAACAAAAAGCCATATATCTCTTCCTCCCCCTACTCAATATCCTCCCAGACTCAACCCCGCACCCCCTCTGTTCAGTGTTCTCTCCTCCTCAACCGCCCCAAACCACCTCGGGTCCTCCGTTTAAAAAACTTTTTTTTTCCTTCTTCCCTCCCCCCTTTTCGCTAGTAATGAACTCGTATTGTCGTACTTGCGTATTGCTTTTTCTCGCGGCGATCGTTTCGTGTTCTCCTCCCGCTCCAAGACAACTGGTGAATATGCTTGACCGACAATT
This sequence comes from uncultured Ignavibacteria bacterium, assembly GCA_963701735.1. Taxonomy (GTDB): domain Bacteria; phylum Bacteroidota; class Ignavibacteria; order UBA10030; family UBA6906; genus CAWABB01. The sequence goes on from CAVPBI010000010.1 coordinate 83,247, forward strand.
GTCTTCTTGATTCTGCACAGGTTCAGTCGGTCGTTTGTACATGCAGCACTTCCCCAACGAGTCTGAGGTGTCCATTGTCTTCCTCGTGGGCGATTCCACGTCGTTCATCGGTGTCAAGAGGCAGAATGACTCGGTGATCTGTGTTGAGAACCGGACCGGTGTTTTCGAGATCGGCTCTGTCACGAAGACCGTTACGGCGACCATGCTTGCCAAACTGGTGTATGATGGCATCGTCGATCTGGATGCACCGATCAAAACCTTCCTTCCGATCAGCCTCAGGCAGAGCTCTCTCAACGGAAAGGAAGTGACACTTCTCCACTTGGCCAATCACACGTCAGGTCTTCCCAAGGAGCCCGACAACATCAGTACCGAGTTCGCGATCCCCGGAAGTCCTTACCAGTCCTACGACACGACGAGACTGTACGACTTTCTCTCTAACCGGATGACTCTGCAATCAACACCGGGTGAGCAGCGCTCGTACTCCAATGTCGGAGGCGGATTGCTGGGCCATCTTCTGACACTTATCACGGGCAAGTCGTATGAAGCCCTTCTGCAGGAGTCGATCTGCAAGCCACTGGGTTTGCGTAATACGTTCGTCACATTGGATTCCAGCCGCATGCACAATCTCGTCCCGGGACGAGATCCCCAGGGGAACGTTGTTCTGAACTGGGAATTGAACGTTCTGGTCGGGGCAGGCGGGATCAAGTCGTCTGCTGAAGATATGGCGACGTACCTCCGGGCACATCTGACGGACACGACGTACTTCTATCTAACGCAGCAACCGACGTTCAAGTACACCGAGCACAACACGGCCGGACTCGGCTGGGCCTGGTACACCGAGGGAGAGAAGAAGTTCGTCGATGCGACGGGCGGGACCGGCGGCTATTCGTGCTGTGTGATATTCGAACGCCACACGCAAACCGGGATCGTCCTGCTCACAAACGTCTCCGCATTTCTGGCATCGAAGGGCGATTACATCGTGAAGATGGCCCGGGCGTTGTACGACCCAGTAGTCGCTTCCCCAGAGGATCTGCTGCAGAAAGCAGGAAGCAAGGTCACGCTCCGGTTCCGCGTAAGGTCGGCGAATCCGGAAGAGACGGACCATCACACAGGCAACCCAAGGATCGGACACATGAAGCTCACATTCCCCGTTGGCTATCATAGGTTTCACAGGAACCAGCTCTTCAACTTCCCGTTGAATCGCTGGTATTCCCAGGGATACGCCAGGCGGGAAGACATGGCCGAAGTCGGATCCCGCATGGCAACGTTCGCGGACTGGAAGCGGGAAATGCTGAGCCTGGCGGACCGCGCGCTTGACGAGGGGCGGCTGATAAATGCAGCCTTCGCTATCGCGCCGCCGAGTTGTACACCATGTCGCACGATCCCGACAAAGAAGTCCTCTACGACAAGTTCATCGAGCTTTTCTACCAGGCCTTCGAAGATGACCATATCGCTCGACATCAGATCCCGTACGAGGAAGGCTTTCTCCCTGCCATAGCGATTCCAGCCTCGGGGAGAGCAAAGGGACGATCCTTCTCCACGGGGGCTTCGATTCGTTCATGGAAGAGTGGTATTCGATGATGCGGTATTTTGCCGATCAAGGTTACGACGTGATCGGGTTTGAGGGTCCAGGCCAGGGAGGTGCTTTGAGGAAATACCACTTGCCACTGACATACGAATGGGAAAAACCGACGAAAGCCGTTCTTGACTACTTCAATCTGGCGGATGTGACGATGATCGGTATGTCGATGGGGGGATGGTTCTGCCTGAGAGCGGCAGCGTTTGAGCCGAGGTTGAAGCGAGTTATCGCATCAGGTCACGCGATTGACTATATGAAGAGCATGAACGTGGTCCTCAGGAAGATTCACCTCTGGTGCATGGAGCATTTCAGGGCGTGGATGGAACAGATGGCTGAGAAGAAGTTTCGCGGTGAAGGGCAAGGTGCATGGGTTGTGGACCACCTCAAGTATGTAACAAGAAGGGGCAAGGCACTGGACGCCCTCGACTTCTACCTCGAGTTGAATGAGCGGAACATGCACCCGGAACGCGTCACCCAGGATGTCCTGATTCTGAGTGGCAAGAAGGACCATTTCATACCATTCAAGATGCACAAGATGCAGATCCAGGCGCTCTCCAACGCGCGCTCTGTGACGGGGCGGGTGTTCACACGAGCAGAGCATGCCGAGAATCACTGCCAGACGGGGAACATAGGCTTGGCACTCGGCGTGATGATTGAGTGGTTGAGAGAGAAGTCCTAGCGGACGCACGCCTATTCGTGGCCAGAGTCAGCGAGCCCTCTTCCGGCTGTGGTGCGTATGCAGGAGAGGGCCCCTCTCGTCCCCGTCGTCCCCTTGACAAAAGCCCCTGAGTGCGATTCACGAAGCTTCCCCGTCTGCAGTCGCTGGCCATAGGTCTGCTTGCACTCGTCTTCATGGTCGGATTGACGTTTGCCAGCGTCGAACTGCCGTACAGGATCGACAGGCTGTTGATTGAAACGGTCGCCACGCCGGATTGCGATTCGCGGGCCGATCCCGCCAGTATCTACCGGGCGGAGCTCTTCATCGGGCATTATCACCTCCGCCTGATCGGTTATTTCTGCTTTGGGCTGACGCTGCTTCTCATCGCCGTGGGACTCGCCACCAGAAAGAGTGGCAGCGCGGAGCTTGGATAAGCGCAACCGCGTTATAGCTTCTCAATTTCTTTGAGATCTCTGTCTGGCAAGTACAGCATTAGCAGGCCGACAACAAGCCCCGACACAAGGGCGGAATTGCTGATTTCGAATAGAGTAGCATGTCAACGTAATCAAGAACATACCAAATGCCTCGCCACACGAGGACTATGCCAACCACGATGGTAAGGTTCCTGGCAACATAGCGAATCGTTGTGACAAAATTCCTTTCATGAATGTGTCCTTTCTGTTGTCCTCGCCCTCGTGTGCATTCATTATGTGAAGACGCCGAACATCCTGACGAACGCCGTTTATTCGGGCTTCCATATTGATGCGTGCTGCATAGAGTTCTGATGCGAATCGGATCCAAAAGCCCATGCGGTGCTGAAGAAGGATCCTTGAGTTCTGTCTCTGAAGCGAGCGTCTTATGATTGCGCGGGTTCCGGATCAGATGTCAGGTAACCGCCACGGACCGTAGCACCGATCACGATAGCCGCTGTAACGAGCAGCATGTTCTTGATGATATACTGCCCCTCCATTGTCCTGTGAGTCCCACACCCAGCGTCGCCGCGAGATCCTTCCGCGGCATCCTCCAGTGTTTGCCTCCTGAGAAGGACATCTTGATATTCGACTATCCGCTCCAGCACAGGGCTTCTCATCGATGTCGACTACCCCGCACCGTTTTCTCTTTTCCGGCTGCCTGCGCGTCCCGACTTGTCGGACGACGTTCTTGTTCTCTTTGCGTCGCAATCGCATCAACTGGAAAGAGTATCGTCGAGTTGTTCTTCGGTCCTCGATGCCCCCGGACCGTTTGCCGATACAGAAGATGAGGCGCAACCGGACGGGTGTCGATCACCGTGCCAGCATTAGCCGGCTTCTGGGACACATCACGTTCTTCTCACGAATGCTGTCCATCACGCCTTGAACTCCAACCGTGTTTGTACGAGCGCGAGCAAACGGTCTCTTCCGACAACGCCGAGGAGCTGTCCATTCTGCACTACCGGAACCTGGTTGATGTTCTCCGCGCTCATGATCTGCAAAACGTTCTCGATTGCCGCATCAGGCGGCACACTGGTCAATCCTTCTTCTCTGAGCATGACCGCCTCCAGAGGCGTGCGGTTCCAAGCTTCGCGGGGTACCTGTTTAATCTCGTGCAGTGTGATCAATCCGCGCGAAAAGCGACCGCCATCCGTCACCATGGTACACCTGACTCCTGACTTCAGAAGATGGTTCTCAACAAGGTCGGCGATACTGATGGAACCGGGAGACGGAGGCACTCATTGGTCATAACGTCCCGCACAGTGACCCTGGAAAGCGTGCTTCGAATACTTGCCTGGGCAACTGTTGACTGAGCGGCGCTCAACAGAAACCAGCCGATGAATCCTATCCACAGTCCGCCAAAGAAATTCCCGGAGAGCGCCTGGTAGATACCGTAGATAATAAATGCATAAGCGAAGAATTGACCGGAGCCTGCTGCGATGGTCGTTGCACGCTCAAAGCTGCCCGTGTACTTCCAGACGATCGAGCGAAGTACCCGTCCTCCATCGAGTGGAAAGCCGGGGACAAGATTGAAGACCGCAAGCACAATGTTGATGCGTCCAAGCCATTCACCCAGCGCAGCAATGCCCTCTGAAGTCCCCCGCGCCAGGAACATCACACCGTAGAACATGACTCCAAGACCCGCGCTGACGACGGGACCGGCGATGGCAATGTTGAACTCATGCGTTGGCTTCTCCGGCTCCTTGCCTATTTCTGCTACTCCACCAAACACAAAGAGCGTAATCGCTTTGACCGGGATTCCGTATTTCAACGCCATCACGCTGTGCCCCAACTCGTGCAATACCACCGAGGCGAAGAAGAGAATGCTGGTGGCAATACCGAACAAGAGGTGTTCAGCATACGACCACTGTGGATGCAAGTTGGCGAACTGCGTGGAGAGTGACATCGTAATGAGGACAAAGATGATGAACCACGAGTAGTTGACTCCGAACGGGATGCCGAGGATTGTTCCAATGCGGACTGATTGTTTGTGCATAATGTGGCCTCCGATTGATTAACGTGCTTTGGCGCTCTCTATGTGTATCTCTCTGATGGTCCCCATCCAGGTGAGGTGGGTTAGCGATATCGTTCTTTCATGTTCTGTTCCTCTGGCTCTGTGTTCTGAACCATGCGTTTATCGTCTCCTCATTGGAACAACAAAACACCCAGCCAAGGTTCAAAAGCTGGTGCCACAGATTGATCCTTCTTGACGCTCTCAAGCAGCGTATAAACAGACCACTTGGCCAACTGGCTCGTACCACAATCGCCCGTGTTTGCAGCAATCTGCAACGGAACTTCCTCCCCTCAGGCGATGTCAAGATCCCCAAGGCATACCTGGACAAGTTGCTGAAAGACTGCGAAGCACTTACAAAGGTCCCCCTCTACCACGTCGCGAGCGCAAGAGTCATGTCCACGGACGTAGTGAAGTTGAAATCACAAAAGACGGCGCAGGGGAGAGGTGTGAAGACTGTTCTAAGAAGGACAAATGTCATGATCAATGCGGCCAAGTGATCAATGCGGCCGAGGTCGTCAGAGTTGACATTGAGGCCAGCAATGGCGTGATTCATGTGATCGACGGTGTGATCATGCCGGGGGCGGGCAAGAGGATGGCGCCGAAAGGCGAGAAGAAGTACCAAGCCTTCCTCTCCAGGAGTGTTTGCAGGAAAGACCCTGTCGATCTGACGGGTCTTGCCTTTTCGTGGAAGGAATTCATCGCGCACGCCTGGTCGGGCGTTGCACGGCTACGATCGCCGGAGACGGAATCCCTTTCGCTGGAGGAAACATCAGAGGAGATCATGATGACTATCAGGGCACTTGTATGCACTGCGGCAATCGGCTTCCTGGCAGGGTGCGGATCCACCATCCCGAACAGGTCTCCAGTAGGAGAGCTTTTCCCGCCAGTCAGGGAGATCTCTGAACGGACAGCAAACGATCATACCGGAAGCATTCAAAGGGAAGAAGGTCATCCTCGTTCTTGCGTACAAACAGAACACGCAGTTCGACGTTGATCGATGGGGTATCGGCTTCTTTTCGTCGAATCTCTCGCTTCCGCCCATATACGAGATCCCGACTATCCCGGGGTTGATCCCCTCATTGTTCAAGGAGAGTATCGATGAAGGAATGAAGAAGGGAATCCCGAAGGAGTCATGGAAGGATGTGATCACTGTGTATGGAGGTGATGGGGCGAAGTTGACGGAGTGGACGGGAACGGATAACCCGAACAACGCACGAGTGGTTCTTCTGGATGAGGAAGGACGCGTGCTCTGGTTTCATGACCGCGGGTACGGGCTCCCACCTCTGGCTGGGTTAAAAAAAAAAACCTGGAACGGAAATCTGCGGTGGGATCAGACGAGGGCTCGAAACAGAAGTGCCACATCGGTATGATGCGGCACTTCTGGATGCTATTCATTGAAGATGCCTCTGCGACGCTCACTTGAGGTCGAAGCGGTCGAGGTCCATCACTTTGTTCCAGGCCGCGACGAAGTCACGCACGAACTTCTCTTTCGCATCGTCCTGTGCATAGACCTCGGCGAGTGCGCGCAACTGCGAGTTTGAGCCGAACACCAGATCCACGCGGGTGCCTGTCCACCTGGGTGCGCCGGTCGTGCGGTCGCGCCCTTCGAAGTCTCCGCGGCATCGGAGGTCGGTTTCCACACGGTGTTCATATCGAGCAGGTTGACGAAGAAGTCGTTGGAGAGAGTGCCAACCCGTTTCGTAAACACACCGTGTTTCGACTGACCCACGTTCGCACCCAGCACACGCAGGCCTCCGACGAGCACGGTCATCTCCGGTGCGCTCAGGGTCAGGAGCTGTGCCTTGTCCACCAGCAGCGCCTCGGGCGACACGGTGAAGGCCGTCTTCTGGTAGTTGCGGAAACCGTCGGCCTGGGGCTCCAGCACGGCGAACGATTCCACATCGGTCTGCTCTTGCGAGGCGTCGTACGTCCAGGAGTGAAGGGAACCGGCACTTTGTAACCGGCTTTCTTCGCAGCCTTCTCGACGCCCGCGCAACCTGCCAGAACAATCAGGTCAGCCAGTGAGACCTTCTTTCCGCGAGACTTCGCTTTGTTGAACGCGCTCTGGATCTTCTCCAGAGTCTTGAGCACCTTCGCCAGCTGGGTCGGTTGATTGACTTCCCAGTCCCTCTGTGGGGCCAAACGAATGCGCGCACCGTTCGCGCCTCCGCGTTTGTCCGAACCACGGAAGGTGGAGGCTGACGCCCAGGCGGTGGTAACAAGCTCCGACACCGACAACCCTGATGCCAGGACCTTGGCCTTGAGATCGGCGATGTCCTTGGCGTTGATCAAGGGGTGTGACAGGGGGGACCGGATCTTGCCAGATCAGGTCTTCGGCCGGAACTTCAGGCCCGAGGTACCGGGCTTTCGGCCCCATATCGCGATGGGTCAGCTTGAACCAGGCGCGGGCGAATGCGTCGGCGAACGCCTGCGGATCCTTGTGGAATCGGCGCGAGATAGGTTCATAGATCGGATCGAAGCGCAGCGACAGGTCGGCCGTGGTCATCATCGGCCGATGCTTCTTCGAGGGGTCGTGCGCGTCAGGGATCATGTGCTCCGGCTTGACATCCTTGGCCAGCCATTGCCAGGCGCCGGCCGGGCTCTTCACAAGCTCCCACTCGTAACCGAACAGCATGTCGAAGTAACCGATGTCCCACTTTGTCGGGTTGGGCTTCCATGCTCCTTCGATACCGCTGGTGGTGGTGTGCGCGCCCTTGCCGGTGCCGAACCGGTTGATCCAGCCCAGCCCTTGCTGTTCGATGGGGGCAGCTTCCGGTTCCGGACCTACCAGCGCCGGATCGCCCGCGCCGTGCGCCTTGCCGAATGTGTGCCCGCCGGCGACGAGCGCGACAGTCTCTTCGTCGTTCATTGCCATGCGAGCGAAGGTTTCGCGCACATCGCGGCCCGAGGCCACAGGATCGGGCTTGCCGTTCGGACCTTCAGGGTTCACATAGATCAGCCCCATCTGCACTGCGGCCAGGGGGTTCTCAAGCTCGCGGTCACCGCTGTAACGCTTGTCGCCCAGCCAGGTCTTTTCGCTGCCCCAGTAGATGTCCTCTTCCGGCTGCCAGATGTCCACGCGGCCGCCGCCGAACCCGAATGTCTTGAAGCCCATTGACTCCAGCGCGCAATTGCCGGCCAGGATCATGAGATCGGCCCAGGAGATCCTGTTCCCGTATTTCTGTTTGATGGGCCAGAGCAGGCGGCGCGCCTTGTCCAGGTTCCCGTTGTCGGGCCAGCTGTTGACCGGCGCAAAACGCTGGTTGCCGGTACCACCGCCACCACGACCGTCAGCAGTGCGGTAGGTCCCGGCACTGTGCCAGGACATTCGAATGAACAGTCCGCCGTAGTGGCCCCAGTCGGCCGGCCACCACTCCTGCGAGTCGGTCATGAGCTTGTACAGATCCTTCTTCAGGGCAGCCAAATTCAATCTTCTTGAATTCCTCTGCGTAGTTGAAGTCGTTGCCCATCGGATTGGAGGCCGGGGCGTGCTGGTGAAGGATGCCCAGGTTCAGCTGGTTGGGCCACCAGTCGCGATTCGATGTGCCTCTGCTGGCAGAGGTCATCCCGGAGTGTCCCGTTACGGGGCACTTGCTTTCCTCATTCATGAAGGTTCTCCTTTGAATTGGGGAAATGTGTGATAACGAGTGATCAAACGACCTGTTGTCTAATGCTATTGAAAATGAATGTTAGATATCCAACTATCGTGCAACAGTTGCCGTCTTGCCTGGTGTTCCGCCTAATATACTTCACCCGTCCTGTTTTGGCAAGTTGTCAATGTCGTACAACCCTGCGTGAGGCAACCAGGTTGTCAAGCCGGCGCCCTGTCGTGCATGGTTCCGTCCGTTGCGCCCCAGATCAAATACTGGGAAACGCAGTCCCGAAGCATTCAGTCTTTGTCCTCATCACGGTGGGTCGGCTTGATTATGTGCCTCGCGAATCCAAGATTGATGTAGTCACACCAGAGGCAGATGAAACATTTGCTTACAGTCCGTGTATCTTTATAATCGGCTTGCCGTCTGCAGCCTGCCGCCCACGGCTCCACTCCCGGGATGGGCTTCGAAGGAATCAGCTCTGGTCTGTGACACGCACGCCCAACGAACTTTCAATCGTGTGTTCCGACAGACCGTGCCGCCGGACATTCAGGCTGATCGGGGGTGGGTGCCTCTCCAGGTTGTGGGCCCGCTTCCACTCCCGATGACAGGCGTCCTTTCCTCGCTTGCAGGGCCGCTGGCTCGAGCGGGGATCCCATATTTGCGATCTCAACGTTCAAGACTGGACAACCGTTCTGGTTCGTACGGCTGACCTGAAGCAGGCGATAGAAGCATTGAGCGGTCCGCCGGCCATTATGTCCGATAGGGATTGTCGTTACCAACCGTTAAACAATACACAATTGTAGCGGGTCGAACTGCATGGATACGTTTCGGTGGATCTCGGTGGTGCTCTCCATTGTCCTCGGCCTGGGCATCACGCGCTTGCTCTCAGCGGCACGGTTAAGATCTTCAGGGCCAGGGACCGGTGGGAAAAGGACTGGGTCCCGCTTGCGTGGGCGGGATGCATCTTTGCCTCTCGCAACTGCAGTTCTCGTCGGAGAATCACTAGAGCTGCAAGGCATGGTTCCTCAGTGGTTCATCGGCCCTTTCCTCCTTCTTGTGTCGCTCACGATTCTGCTGTTGGTGTCGGGGCATCCCTCATTCTCCCGTTGGCACGGTCGGACGAGAAGGGGAGTCTGAGAGCGTCCTTCGAACATGACGAGTCGATGGGCCCTGGTGGCGCTGAGCGCCTACAAGACGGGCTCGCGATCGTCGCGGACTGGCTGCTCTGGAATACCTCGCCCCTCTCCTCGTGGGGGGCGTTCCTGGGTTCTGCAGACCCTTTTGCCTCTTGGGGTTGTGTTGATTCAAAAGCGACGGATAAAGGCCACGATCACGCTCCTCTATGTCCCGCTCAGTATTCTGGCGGCTCTGGACCTCTCCCGCGCCTCGTATTGACCAGAGGTCACGCGGTGGCGCTTCCGGTCACTCCACGATGATTTCATCGGCGAAGAGCCAGCCTTCCCGCCGGCACCGGGGTGCCACGAGGGGCAGTGGCCGATGCTCTGGCCGTCACACGTACGTATCTTGCCTCCACGCCTCCGGCTTCAACCATGACGTCCCTCACTCCGCTGTCCTCCATCGCCGCGGGGGTTCCGAGTTCGCGGGTCACATCCTTGCCGACGTTTTCCCGTCCTTCGAAAAAGCCACAGAGATCGACGTGGGGTAGAAGATCCAGCTTCCCATGTCGCTCAGGGCCCCGAACATCACCGTATGAACCGCCCGGACCTGACCGAGGTCAAGGACGACCGAGCAGTCCTCACCCTCAAAAGCCTGCCATGCAGGGTTGCCGTACGACGTCGTCCCCCGTTTCCCGTCGATGAGCGTGCTGTCTCCGCTGCCCCGGTACTTCGGCGAGTATCTGGAAAGGTAGGAAGCTCCGGCGATCCGGTAGGCAGTGTGGAACGTTGCGGTTGCCGGAACGCTGAGGTTCTTTCCCGGGGTGAGTGCGACAGCGCTCAGCGTGGAAGTGCGGCCGACCTTGATCGGCCGGTGTACCGGCGGAATTCTGCGTGGGGACGCTCCCGTCGACCGTGTAGTAGATGTCAGCTTGCGTCTCTCGAGGAGATGCTGACGGCGGTTCCGCTCTCCACGATAACGGCTTCCGGGGAGAAGCGCGGCTTCGGCGTCATCTGGAACCTGGCGTAGAGGTCTGCCGGGCGATTCAACGTATCATAGAGGGCGGTTGCGGGAGCCGAGGCGTCATTCTCGTTCCACGCAGCGGTGACCGCAAGGATCATGATGCCGGGAGCGTTCGGGAGCGTCACGGTCTTCGCCCCGCGAGGAAGCTCGATCCCGACGCTGTAGAGGTAGCCGAAAGCGTAGGGATCGTCCTCGCCGTTCGAGAGGTGCCGGTGGGTTGTGTGATAGGCGACCGTTCCGCTCTTGATGTACCCCGGCGTCAATCCCTCATAGAGAATGTTGTCCCATGAGTAGTCGCTCTCTTTCCAGACAAACCCGTCCCAGATCCGGTTGTCCCACTGACCCACGAAGCCGGTCCAGCCTCCGACAGAGAGGGTGACCGGTCTTCCGTCAACGTTGAATGTTGCTTCCGCATCTTCGTCCGCGGAAGCTGCCAGAAGGTACATCCGGTTGAAGTCGCCAGGGGGGATGGTGAGTGATTGCCCCTGGCAGGCAACCGCGTTTGCCTTGCCGGACTCCTTCGGGCCGAGCGTGAACAGGATTCCTCCGCTCACAATCGAGTCAGGGAGCATCTCCGCAGGCAGGGAGGCTCCGGAACTCCCAACTGCCCGTCGCCCTTCTCCTGCTTTGCGCTGATGACGTCAACTGTGTAGTGGAGGCCAATCGGCTGCGATGTCGGCGGTGTGAGCTTCCGGTCTGGCGGTTTCAGCGAGAGCGCAAATGCACGGAGCTGGTAGGGGGTAAGGTCGCAGACGAGGGATCCGCCCTCGACCGTCGCGGACCCGATCTGCTGTTCCTGTCCGTTTACTTCCTTTGCAGTGCCGATGGCTGAGGCGAACGACACCCTGACGCCGCGTGCGGGCTTTCCTGTTGTCTCCAGAAGCCGCACAACGATTGCGTCTTCATCCTCCGCCTTCTTGAGCGCGACGACTGCGACCGACGAACTGCTGGTGCGGATGAACGAGAACGATTTTCCGAGAGAGCCTTCGTGCCGGGTTGTCTGGAACGGGAGGAGCGGCTCGTTCAAACGCGCCGCCTGCCCGTCAGTCCCTCCCTGACGCCAATCACCACGATGCCCTGCAAGTGCATAGAGCATGTCGTGGATGCCGAAATCCTGAGACGCCTGGTCTTTGTATCCGCCGCGCACGCCGGGCGTAAAGAGGAGCGTCAGGCGCAGGATGTTGTCTGCGGGCTTGTCGGATCCAAATTTCGAATCCTCAAGAATCGAGACGCCGTAGGTGTTGCTCCTGTCGGTGAGATCGAACCACTCGTGAGACGGGACCTCGAACTTCTTCGGGTCGTTGTTTCCCCGTTCGACCGTCCCGGCGCCGGTGTTGTACGTCGCGACGCTGTTCGCGGCTGTCAGCGGGAATGCGGCCTTCAGCGAGCTCGTGGGAGTGAACCAGTGGATCTGCGTGCTGAACTCGACCCGTTCACCGGATTCTCCCGCGGCGAGACGGATGCGCTGAACGAACCGCGAGCCTCTTGATTCCCGGTCTATTTCCAGGCTGACCCTGGCCGGACCCTGCTCGACCACGCGCACCGCAGGGGTCCCGTCAACAAATCCGACGGGAGGTTTCTGTCGGTCCTCCCAATCCATGTTCCACGCCGGCCACTCGAGCGGGCGTTCATAGAGGAATTCCAGTCGGTGAGGGGCGGCCAGCAACTCCTTGCCAAGCTGCTTGTCGAAAACCGAAGAGACGTCCCCGGCCACGTTCAGCGTCACCCTGTATCGTCCGTTCTCGATCGCTCCGGTGGAGACTTTGAGACCGGTGGGGATGGTGCAGCCTCCGTTGGACGGGCGGACGTCGTACACACTGAACCCGAGCGAAGGTACCCGGGCGGCGAACACGACGGTGCGGCTCTCGCCGTTCCGGGCAGTCGTCTGCGAGGGGACCTCCTTTCCGTCCGGGCCGAAAACACGCAACTCGGCGGGTGCCCGGGCGGGGACCGCAAGTGTTGCCTCGACAACGTCCTCCCGGTCGATCGAGAGGGGGTTGAACACAACCAGGGGGATCCCCTGTGCTTCCGTGTCCATTCCCCGTGCGACCGTCCCGATCGCGTCTGTCGATCCGTCGGCGAAATGCTTCAGGGCCAGGACCTCGTCGTTCCATGAGAAGTCGTTCCCGCGCGGCGTGCATGTGCCTGCAATGATGTCGTGGAACTGGGCCCCGATGACGAGCCGCCACGCCTCGCGGAACTTCTCACGAGGATAAGGCGTGCCGCCCAGCCAGTCGGCGACAACCGAGGATGCCTCGGCAGAGCGCGCGAGGAGTTCGTTCTTCCTGTTCCAGCGTTTCAAGTAGGATTGTGATGTCAGGGAACCTGCGGAGTGGTTCGTCAGCAGAAGCTCACCTCGGTACCTGGGGAGGCGTGATTGCCTGTCCACCGCGTGGTCGTCAAAGAACCGGGAGGCGGGAGCCGACAACACAGTGATCGGTCCGGGTCCCGCAATGCTCTTTTCGATCCACTGCACCGACTCCTCGGCCGGTGCGCCCCCGATGTCCCCCGTGCCATAGTACATGTAGTCGGAGAAGACCCCTGACAGTTTCCCGTTGTCAGCGATGCGCTTGAGCCACGATGGACTGCTGCTCAGGTTCTCCTTCACCACCCCGACATACTCGCCGGGGTTGAGGGCCGCAATCACCGATGACCCGTCCGTTCCTTCCCAGAGTCCGAAGTTGAACGGAATGCCGATGGCTGAGCCCCAGGTGAGCTTCTGCGTGGAGAACCCCTTGAGCCCGGCATGGACGAATATCGACGGCATGGATGCGGGGAAGCCAAAGCAATCGGGGACCATATACTCATTGCTGGCCTTGCCGAATTCCTGCCGGAAGAACCTGTTTCCATAGAAGATGTTGCGAATGAGCGATTCAGGCGAAGGGATCAGGGCGTCGGCTTCTTCCAGCGAAGAACCGGCCGGGAACCACCGTCCGGCGGCAACGGACTCCTTGACGCGGACGTAGTCGGCGGGGTAGTACTCCTTCATCATCATGTACCGGTTCGCGCCGGAGAAGTTGAATGTGTAGCCGGGGTATTTCTCAAAGAGGCGGAAGTTGTCCCGCATCGTCGCGGGGATGTATTTCCGGATTGTCATCTCGTAGTCCCACCGCCACTGAGTGTCCAGATGGCTGTAGCCCATCGTGTAGAGCGTCGTGTCCCGCGAGAGATCGGGGCGATCGGACGCCGCCGGCCCGGAGCCGCTCCCGGCCGTCTGGCCGGATAGTGACGACCATGCGAACAGCATGAGGGCGGTGACCGTTACCAGCGAACGCGAGTTCTTCATGGCTATTATCGGAATGTGGGGGTTTGCAGCGGGGGCCTGATTGCGGCCGTTCGACGATTTGACCGACGCGGATTCAGCCCGCCCCGGACAATCCAATGTACAGATAGGGGACGAGTACTTCAACGAAAAACGAAGGGCTGGGCCTGTCCTGACAACCTTCCTCCCATTCAAGGATTAGCCCCCGGCATTTGGATGATTCTCGCCTTCCCCCCCCGTATCATACCGCGAGCTGCCGACCCTCCGTGCCCTGGGCATCATGCAGGCCCGGAGCAACACTACCGTGCCTCGACCACCAGGGTAAGAGTGACGATGCAACCTGGCAAGGGGTCGACTGCGATCGCAGAGTGGAAGGTGCAGTAGGACGAATGGCATGCACAGCAGGCCGGGGTGGAAGGCGCTGCAATCCGCAACAGCAGGTGCAGGCGTCCGGAAGGGGCGGTGCGGCAGAAAAGGGCAGGCTACGTAAGGAGAGCGTCTTCGGGTCAGTCTGGACCCGCACGAAGCCGATACGTTTTGCCTGCCACAGTGGCAATGTCGTACAGATAACTTGTTCCGGGATCCACGCTCTTCAGTTGCGCCTTGTCTGAGATGAGCGGTTTCTTGATGTGCGGGACTCTATAGAACGGGTTAGGGTTCTCGCCCTCCGCCTGGACCAACTCGAACTGGCCGTCCGGTTTCAGCCTGTTGCGTGTTCTGATTCTGCAATTCCCTCCCAGGAGAGATGTCAGCGTGACGCTCTTTGCTCTGCAGTTCCTCCACTCAATGCTCACCTCGAATCCGCCTCTCGCTCTCAGTCCGCTGATGCTCCCTTTCTTCCAGACGGCAGGGAGCGCCGGAAGGATATGAATCGCGCCGTCATGGCTCTGGAGGAGCATCTCGGAGATCCCCGCCGTGCAACCGAAATTGCCATCGATCTGAAAGGGCGGATGGGCGTCGAAGAGGTTGGCGTACGTCCCGCCGGATGAAGCAGAAGCGGAGTCGCTTCTCACGAGCCGGAGCTGATCGGTGATCAGCTTGTACGCATGGTCGCCGTCCAGGAGCCGTGCCCAGAGATTGATCTTCCATCCCATGGACCAGCCGGTCGAGACATCGCCCCGATGGATCAGTGACGTTCGAGCCGCGTCGAACAGTTCGGGCGTCCGACGGGGGGAGATCTGATTGCCCGGGTAGAGGCCGTACAATTGGGAGACGTGCCTGTGCTTGTCGTCGGGGCTGTCCCAATCGAACATCCATTCCTGCAGCTGCCCGAAACGACCGATCTGCATCGGAGGCAATCGATCGCGTTTCCCATCAGCTCGTCAACAAAGTCGTTGTCGACATCCAGGATCTGCGCGGCCCGTATTGTATTCGACAAGAGATCGAACACGAGCTGGTTGTCCATGGTGGTTCCTGCGGAACTCGATTCCCGGTGAATTGCGGGTGCGTTTTCCGGCGAAGCGGAAGGAGAGACCACCAGCCATGCGTGGACGGGTTCCTCGACGAGGAAGTCGCAAAAGAATTCCGCTGCGCTCTTCATCACCGGATAGACTGACCGCAGATACTCTGTGTCGCCTCCAAAGAGGTATTTCTCCCAGAGATGCTGGGAGAGCCAGGCGCCACCCGTGGGCCACTGCCCCCATGGCCCGTCGATGGGAGCTGTTGCGCGCCAGATGTCGGTGTTGTGATGAAGCACCCAACCCCGCGCGCCATACATCGCTCGAGCGGTCTGCTGCCCGGATTCCGAGAGCTCCCTGATCATCTGCACCAGGGGCTCATGCATTTCTGGCAGGTTGGTGACCTCCGATGGCCAGTAGTTCATCTCCGTGTTGATGTTGGTCGTGTATTTGCTCCCCCAGGGGGGAAAGAGGACGTCATTCCACAGACCCTGGAGATTGGCGGGCTGACCCCCTGGTTGCGACGACGAGATGAGCAGATAGCGTCCGAACTGGAAATAGAGCGACACAAGCTGGGGATCATCTCCTCCGGCAAAGTGAGCCACGCGAACATCTGTGGGGTTGTTGGTGGAATCGCTCGTCCCGAGATCGATCCGAACCCGATGGAAATACTTCTGGTAGGCGGCGATATGATCCTCCCGGGCCTTCCCGTACTCCTTCCTCAGGGCCGCGCCGAGAAATCCGACTGCCTTCGCGTGCGCGTCGCCTCCAACATCCTTGTAGTTCCGGAAGTTGGTCGCGATGGAGATGTAGACTGTGGCGGTGTTGGCATTCTCCACGAGGAGCGTGCTGTCGGTTGAACTGATGCGGCCCCCCTCCGTCCGGATCTCCGCCAGGGCCTGAAAAACCACCTTCCCCTCGATGCCCTGATAGGTGCTCGTTCTCCCGTGGAGCACGATCCTCGTTCCGCCCTCGGTTGACACCGTGCTCATCTGGGGACTGTCCATTGACGCGAGGAACGTGACCATGCCGGGCTTGCTCGCGGAGATGCGGAACACAATCACCTGGTCAGCGAACGAGCAGAAGCTCTCCCGCTTGAATGAGACGCCATCGACGTCGTATGTCGTGGTCGCGACGGCCCTGTCCAGGTCAAGCTCTCGGTACAGTCTGGAATAGCGCACATGCCCCGGGAACGAAAGGATGAGGTTGCCGACAGTCTGGTACGGCATATCATGGGCGATGTCGGTGATGAAGTTCGCGGCAATCAATGCGCGAGCTTCGGAGTACTTCCCGTCGAAGATCAGTTGCCGGACGGACGGGAGCGCCTGCAACGCCTTCGGATTGTCGTTCCGGTAGGGACCTCCGGCCCAGACCGTGTGTTCATTCAGTTGCAGCCGCTCTCTCCCGGGAACGCCGAAGACCATGGCGCCCAGCCGCCCGTTCCCGAGCGGGAGGGCTTCAACCCATTCCCGCGCGGGCGCGTTGTACCAGAGCGTGAGCCGGGATGTGTCCTGCCCCCACGCCCGCGGCACAATCAGGTGGAGGAGCACGAAGGACAGTGAAAAGAGGACGGCGAGCTGTTTCATGACATCCGATCGATATTCGCTTGTCAGGTCTTGTGTCATTGTCGTAATATGCTGAGACCAAAAAGAAGAATCAAAAAAGAGTCGGGCAGGTTGCCCTTGAGCAGGTTGTCCTCCACATGGCGATTGATTATCCATCTTCCGCGCCGTATCATATCGTCATTCTCCTACGATGCGGAAGAGGCTCCTGATGCTGGCAGTCCGCCTGCACGGACCGCGCGATCTGCGGGTTGATGAGATCCCGGATCCCGGTCATCCCCGAGAGGGCGAGGTTCTCTTGCGGGTCAGGGCGGTAGGGATTTGCGGCAGCGACCTGCATACGTATCGCGATCCCAAACCCCTGGCCGGCATTCAGAAGAGTCCGCTGATTCCCGGCCACGAATTCGCCGGAGTCATTGAAGAAGTCGGACCCGGCGTCGCGGATGGGGCGGGACGGGGACTGAACGCCGGTGACCGCGTGGCGGTCGATCCCGCACAGCCGTGCGGGCAGTGCGAGATGTGCGCCCTGGGCCACCCGAATCTCTGCCTTCATCTGCGTTTCTGCAGCCAGTTTCCCGACCAGGGGGCGTTGCGCGAGCGTATGATCGTCCCTGCGCGAACGTGCTTCGTGCTCCCCGATGACATCGATGATGCGTCGGCCGCGATGCTGGAGCCGCTCGGCGTCGCAATCCATGCGGTGAACCTCTCACATTTGAAACCGCAGGATACGGTCTCCATTCACGGGGCCGGGCCGATCGGCCTGCTGATCCTTCAGGTGGCCAGACTTCGCGGCGCGGGACAGGTGTTCGTCTCCGAACGGCTTCCCTGGCGGCTGAAGCTCGCCGAACGGATGGGTGCGGTGCCTCTGGATCCCGCCGCCGGGCCGCCGGCAGAGCAGGTCATGAATCTGACGAAGGGGAGGGGAGTGGATCTGGCCATCGAAGCCGGGTGGGCCGGGGAGCTTGTCCAGGAAGCGGCGGACGCCGTCCGCCCGGGAGCCCGCGTGGTGCTCGTCGGCATCCCCGAAGACGACCGGCTGACCGTCAGCCACGCGACGGCACGGAGGAAAGGCCTTACGCTCGTCCTCTGCCGGCGGATGAAGCACACGTATCCGGAGGCGTGCGAACTTGTGCGCGGGAAGTCCGTGGATGTGCGATCGATCGTGTCCCATCGATTCCCACTGGAGCGGACACCGGAAGCGTTCGCCCTCAACGACCGCTACGAGAAGGACGTGGTGAAGATCATTATCCACTACCATTGAACCGGTGCATTGGAACCGGGAAAGCCGGAGGAGTACATGAAGCAGTACGCACCCGCCGTTCGGACCTCCATCGTTCCGTTAATCCTTTTGATCGCATCCGTCGCATCCGCCACGGAGTACCACGTCTCAACGCAGGGAAACGACACGAACGACGGATCGTTGCAGCGGCCGTTCAAGACGATCTCTGCCGCAGCCCGCGTGGCAATGCCGGGCGACGTCATTACCGTGCATGAAGGCACGTATCGCGAGCGCATCAGCCCGCCGCGCGGCGGGGAGTCGGACGCCAGGCGCATCGTGTATCAGGCTGCGCCGGGAGAGAAGGTCGAGATCAAGGGATCCGAAGCGGTGAGGGAGTGGGTGAACGTACAGGTCGATGTCTGGAAGGTGACGCTCCCGAATTCGTTCTTCGGCAGCTTCAATCCCTACAGCGACACGATCCATGGCGATTGGTTCAACCCTCTTGGGAGGAAACATCACACGGGCGCCGTCTACCTGAACGGTGATTGGCTGAATGAAGCTGCCACGCGGGAGGAGGTCATGCGTTCCAACGGTGCGACGCAACTCTGGTTCGCCGTGGTGGACGAGAAGAGCACAACGATCTGGGCCCGGTTTGCCGGAGTCGATCCCGCCAGGGAGCTGGTCGAGATCAACGTCAGGCAGACGGTCTTCTTTCCGGAAAAGACCGGGATCAACTACATCACGGTGCGCGGCTTCACGATGCGGCATGCCGCCACGAACTGGGCTCCGCCCACTGCCCTTCAGGTCGGGCTGATCGGGCCTCACTGGAGCAAGGGCTGGGTCATCGAGAACAACGTGATCAGTCATTCGAGGTGCTCGGGAATTTCGCTGGGGAAGTACGGCGACGAGTGGGACAACACGTCAGCGAATTCAGCCGAAGGATACGTGAAGACGATCGAACGGGGGCTCGCGAACGGCTGGAACAAGGAGACTGTCGGACACCACGTCGTTCGCAACAATGTCATCTCGGACTGTGAACAGGCCGGCATCGTCGGGAGCCTGGGCGCCGTCTTCAGCCGGATCGAGGGGAACCACATCTACAATATTCACTCACGGCGGCTGTTTAGCGGAGATGAACTCGCGGCGATCAAGCTCCACGCTGCGATCGACGTCGTGATCAGGAACAACAGGATCCACGATTCCTGGCGAGGATTGTGGCTGGATTGGATGGCCCAGGGGACGCGCGTCTCGGGGAACCTCTTCTATCACCACGGATCCGAGGACATCTTCGTTGAGGTCAACCACGGTCCGTTCCTGGTTGACAACAACCTCCTGCTCTCCAGGTACAGCCTCATGGACGCGTCCGAGGGAGGTGCATACGTCCACAACCTGTTCGCCGGTGCGTTCAGCGTCTGGCCGGATCTGACACGAGAAACGCCCTACCATCCACCTCACACGACCGATGTCGCCGGGCTGGTCAACATCAAGGGTGGCGACGACCGGTTCTTCAACAATATCTTCGCCCCGGCCCGTACATCGGAACCGATCGAGCGGTACGGGCTCGGCATGTTTGATGCGCGCGAGGTTCCTCTTCAGACGGAGGGAATATCTACTACAACGGCGCCCGGCCGTATGCCAGGGAGGCGGATGCGCTGGTCGTGAAGGACGTGGACCCCGGGATCGCGATCGTGGAAAAGGATGGCGGTGTCTTCGTTACGGTGAATCCGGGGGAGGGTTTCACGAAGCAGGCCACGACGCTTGTCACGTCCGGGCGGCTCGGGAAAGCCAGGGTGTCCGGCGCCGGATACGAGAATCCGGACGGGACGCCGTTGAAGATCGATGCCGACTACTTTGGCAAGCCCCGGAACGCGATGAATCCTGGCGCGGGGCCCTTTGCCAATCCCACGTCAGGCAAGCAGGAGATCAAGGTATGGTAGCGCGCCAGAGGGATCCCGATGCCGTGGAATCATCGTACCGGCTTGCGAAGGACGCGTACGCGGCCCTCGGCGTCGACACGGATGCGGCGCTCAGGAACATGGATGCGGTGGTCATCAGCCTGCATTGCTGGCAGGCCGATGATGTCGGCGGGTTCGAGAAGCCCGAAGCAGCGCTGGGCGGGGGAGGGATCCTCGCTACCGGGAACGCTCCCGGCAAGGCGAAGACCATCGATCAGCTCCGGAGGGATATTGAAAAGGTGATGAGTCTGCTGCCGGGGAAGCAGCGGCTGAACCTGCACGCGATCTACGGAGACTTCAAGGGGGAGAAGGTGGATCGCGACCAGATCGAGGTCAGGCATTTCCAGAGCTGGATCGACTGGGCCGGGAAGCTCGGCATCGGACTGGACTTCAATCCGACCTGCTTCTCCCATCCGTATGCGGAGGACGGCTACACGCTTGCGAGCAAGAATGAGATGCACAGGCGCTTCTGGGTCGAGCATGTCAGGCGCACGCGCAGGATCGCATCGGAGATGGGGAGGCAGCTCGGAACTCCAGCCGGCAATAACATCTGGGTCCCCGACGGGTCGAAGGATATTCCGGTGGACCGGAGTGCGCATCGGGCCCTCCTGAAGAAATCCCTCGATGAGATATTCCAGGAGAAGTTTCCGCGGGAGCATCTCAGGGACACCGTCGAGAGCAAGCTCTTCGGCATCGGCTCGGAATCGATGGTCGTAGGGTCGCACGAGTTCTACATGGGGTATGCGGTACAGAACAACGTCGGCCTCTGCCTGGACGCCGGTCACTTCCATCCGACGGAGCAGATCGCAGACAAGATCTCCTCGTTGTTGCTCTTCGTGGATCGGCTGCTGCTGCATGTGAGCCGCGGGGTTCGGTGGGACAGCGATCATGTGGTGATCTTCAACGACGAGGTGCAGTCGATCGCCCAGGAGATCGTTCGCTGCAATGCGCTCGACCGGGTAACTATCGGTCTCGACTACTTCGATGCGAGCATCAACCGCGTCGGGGCCTACGTCGTGGGCGCCCGGGCGACGCAGCTCGCGTTTCTGAACGCCCTGCTGGAGCCGACTGCGGCACTGCGCGGGTATGAGGAGGCAGGGAAGAACTTCGAACGGCTTGCTCTCCTGGAAGTGCTCAAGACCAAGCCGTTCGGTGCGGTGTACGACTACTACTGCATGAAGAGCAGGGTGCCGGTGGGGGAGGATTACCTGCGCGAGGTCCAGAAGTATGAAGCCGAGGTTCTGGCAAAGCGTTAGCCGCTCAAGCGACGACGCACGCAGGCCCGGATACACACTCCCGTCCGGATGGCTCTCCCGCGCCGACGACGGGACTCCTCACCCCCCGTGTCTCCTCCCCGTGGAGCGGCCTCTCCCGCGCGTGAACGGGGGCTGCCCCTTCCTTTCCTCTCCATTGCCTGCAGGTGCTCCTGGCCCTTTCGGTTCGGAAGACCGCAAAATTAGCCAAGTGGCCCATTTTATGGCATTCCGTGAAGAGAGAAAAGATTTTCGTTCTCATAAACGCAAATAAATGAAAACTACTTGCAAGTAAACGAAAGAAGTATATATTGCCTCCTGAAATCTGGAGTAAGAAATCGTGCTTCCGCTCCGTCGCCAAAAGATTCTTGAGCGTCTTGCAGGGAAGGAGAGCGTCTCTGTGAAGGAGCTGAGCGAGCTCCTCACTGTGACAGAGGTGACGATACGGACGGACCTGAACGAGCTGGCCAAGCTCGGCAAGATCGCCCGGACGCACGGCGGCGCCCGCCTGGTGGAGGAGCGTACGCGCCAGGAGTACAGTTTTCAGACGCGCAAGAGCCTGAACCACACCGCAAAACACAGGATCGGCCAGGCAGCCGCGCTGATGGTCGATTCACTCGATCCCGTTCTCCTGGATTCGTCGACCACAGTGCTGGCGATGGCACACGCGCTGCGGAACCGTCCCGACCTCAAAGATGTCACGGTCATTCCGACGGGGATATGGACGGCCATCGAACTGATGGGCTGTCAGAACATCAACGTTCTTCTCCCGGGCGGCTATCTCCGCCACACCTCGGGCTCCATCGCAGGGCTGCCGACGCAGTCGTTCCTGGACGGGCTCATCATCAGGAAGGCATTCCTCGGCGCATGGGGGATCTCCCGCGATGCCGGCCTCACAGACACGCACCTCATCGAGGTCGAGCTGAAGAAGAGCGTCGTCTCCAGGGTCAAGGAAATCATCGTTCTCGCGGATGGGAGCAAGTTCTATCAGACCGGTCTGGCGCCGTACGCCTCGCTCGACAATATCGTGAAGATCATTACTGACAAGACCGCGCCGGCCGATGTCGTGAAGGACATCCGCCGGAAGGGCGTTGAAGTCATGGTTGTGTAGGAGAACAGCACTATGCGCTCGGCAGAATGCGGTTGTTCCGTCCCCAAGGCAGGTCCCCCGGATGACGTCCTGATCGATCTCATCGTGAAGGAGGTCCGGACGGCGCTCCAGTCGCCTGTCGGCTCACCGGTCCGCCAAACGGTTCACGCTTCCATCCTCTTCCGCCTACCCGACGATTCCGCTGGGAGTCTCCAACCGGCACATCCATCTCACGCAGAAGACGTTTCACCGCCTGTTTGGCGAGGGCGTTGCGTTCGAAGAGATGCGGCCACTCTATCAGCCGGGCGAGTTCGCCTCCAGGCATACCCTCACGATCGTCGGGCCGAAGCTCCGGAGCATCCCGGGCGTAAGAATCCTCGGACCGCTCAGAACGTACGACCAGGTCGAGGTCTCCCTGACGGACGCCGTCTTTCTTGGCATCGACCCGCCCGTGGCGAATTCCGGAACCCTCGGCGAGGCCGCGCCGCTCACGCTGGTGGGGCCGAACGGCTCGGTCTACCTCGAGCAGTGCGCGATCGTCGCAAGCCGGCACATCCACATGACCAATGCCGACGCGGCCCAGCTCGGCGTGCGCGACGGTGATCTCTGCAAGGTGCGCGTCGCCGGCGTGAAGAGCACCGTGTTTGAAAACGTCCTCATTCGCACGAACGACAGCTGGCGGCTGCAGATGCACCTCGATACCGACGACGCGAACGCGGCGAATGTCCGGGACGAGTCCGCCGTGGAATTCCTCGGGAAGATGTAAGCGATGAAACTTGGCGTGGTGATCGGAAGCGTCGTGTCAACGCGTAAAGCCGGCCGGATGGACGGGTTGAAGCTTCTCGTGGTGCGGTATCTGGACGAGCGGTACGCGCCAACCGCAACCACCGCGGTATGCGTCGATACCGTCGGGGCGGGAGCGGGGGAAGTGGTCCTGCTCTGCGGGTCATCCTCCGCGCGGTTGCCGGAGTCGACCAGGAAGACCGCAACGGATACCGCGATTGTCGGCATTGTCGACGTCACAGCATCCGGGGCGATCCGGCCTGTCAACCAACGTTCCCCGGGGGCATGAACAGATGCAGGTCATCTCAGAGCAACTGGTGGAGGCGATCGTCCGCGCGGTCATTGCCGAGCTGAGGCGGCGAGGGGTGGAGATCGGCGGGACGATGCCGGCAAGGGGCCCGGTGCGGGAGCACAGGGAGGCGACGAGCGTGGAGGTAGATTTTTCTGACTACAAGACGCCGGTCCTGACCGAACGCCAGGTTCGCGGCGTCAATCCGGGGATCGTCGAGATCATCGTGCCGGCAGGGACACTCTGCACCGAAGGGGCAAAAGACCTCTTGCAGAAAAGAAAACTGACGTTGAAAACCAAGAGTCCATCACACTAGGAGGGAATCACCATGGCCCAAGGCGTAGCATTGGGATTTGTGGAAACCCGGGGCAACACCGGAGCGCTGCATGCCATCGATGCGATGATGAAGACGGCAAACGTCGACTTCATCAAGCGCGTTGAGATCGGGGGCGCGTACGTAACGGTGCTTGTGCGCGGAGAAGTCGGCGCGGTCCGTTCGGCGGTGGAAGCCGGAGCGGAGGCTGCCGGGCGGGTCGGCGAACTGATGTGCACAAACGTTATCCCCTCGGCTCACGAGGACGTGTTTGAACTGCTCGGCGTGGCAAAATAGGAGATCTGACAATGACTGACGCACTTGGCATCATAGAAACCACCGGCTTCACTGCCGCGGTACAGGCTGCTGACGCCGCGGTGAAATCCGCAAACGTCAAGCTCGGGAACTGGGTGAAGGTGGGTGGCGGCAGGGTTGGGATCGTCATCCGCGGTGACGTCGCCGCGGTGAAGGCGGCTGTGGAAGCGGGAGCGCAGGCGGCAAAAGCGGTCGGCACCGTGAATTCAGAGGTCATCATCGCTCGTCCCGTCGGAAAAGCTTGTTCCCAAGTTTCCGCTGGAACCGATGACGACCGGAAAGAAATCGACCAAGTAGCACATCGCGGGGTACGACGTGGACATCAACGAGCATCAGCTGCAGGAGCTGGTCGAGAGCGTCGTCCGGAAGGTGCTGGCCGACGCTGCGCCTCAGCCGGGACCTGCCAGGCCCGTCTCGAAAGGCGATTGGGGTGTGTTCGACGACATGAATGATGCGGTCGAGGCGGCTCACGAAGCCTTCCTCGAATTCAGGGACCGCAGCATTCAGTGCAAGAAGAAGATCACCGATGCGGTCAGGCAGATGACGCTTGACCACAAGGATGAACTTGCCCGCGAGACGGTCGAAGAGACGGGGATGGGGAGGGTGGATCACAAGACCGCGAAGCTGGTCAATGCCGCGAAGAACAGCCCCGGCGTGGAGTATCTCCGGCCGCAGGCCTGGTCAGGCAAGAACGGCCTCGCACTGGACGAGTATGCGCCGTTCGGCGTGATCGGGAACATCACTCCCAGCACCCACCCGGCGCCGACGATGATCAACAATATCATCATCCAGCTCGCCGGCGGCAACACCATCGCCTTCAACCCCCACCCTGCGGCAAAGCGGGTGAACGCAAAAGTCATCCGGCTGGCGAACCAGGCCATGGTCGCCGCGGGGGCCCCGCTGAACCTGGTCACCTGCGTCAAGGAACCGACGCTCGAAACAGCGAAGATCCTGTTCGGGCATCCGAAGGTGGACCTGCTGTCCGTGACAGGCGGGCCGGTGCTGGTTGATCTGGCCATGACGTTTCCCAAGAAGGTCATCGCCGCGGGCCCGGGGAATCCTCCGGTCCTGGTCGACGAGACGGCGGATTTGGCGCTCGCGGCTTCGGAGATCACGATGAGCGCAGGGTACGACAACAACGTCCTCTGCATCGCGGAGAAGGAAATCTTCGTCGTCGAGCCGGTCTTCGAGGCGTTCATGCGGGAGATGGAGAAGGCCGGGAACATTCGCCTGTCCAGCGCGCAGATGGATGACCTTGCCAGGAAGGCGCTCACGCTCTCCGGCAAGCACTGGCTGATCGGCAGAGAATATGCGGGCAAGAGCGCGACCGTCCTGGGCAAGGCGATCGGACTCAACATTCCGGACGCCGTGCCGCTGCTCTTCGGGGAAACGGACCGGACGCATCCCTGGGTGGTGGCGGAACAGATGACCTGCTGCATTCCCGTGGTGCGGGTGAAGGACTTCGAAGAAGGCACCGCCGCCGCTCTGAAAGCGGAGCACGGTTTCAAGCACACGGCGAGCATCTTCACGAAGGACATCACCAGGGCGACCAGATACACGCGCCTGCTCGATTGTGACGTGCACACGATCAATGGCGGCACGCTGAGAGGGGACGGCGGCGATCTGGGCGAAGGGTACTTTTCCCACACGATCGCGACGCCCACCGGCGAAGGCATCTGCACGCCGCTCAATTTCGTCAGAAAGCGCCGCATCATGACGCACGGCGCCTTGAGGTTTGTCTAATCACCATAGCCCGGAATTCAGGAGAAACGATCATGGCTGGGAAGAATGCAATCGGCGTTCTCGAAACAAAAGGATTTGCGCCCCTCGTGATGGGAGCCGACGCGGCGTTGAAATCCGCAAACGTGGAGCTGGTGGAGTGGAGGCAGGTCGGCAGCGGGTATGTCTCCTTCGTGGTCGAAGGGGATGTCGCGGCGGTGCGCTCCGCCATCGACGCCGGCAACGAGGCCGCCTCGAAGGTGGGTGAAGTCGTGTCGCAGCTCGTGATCCCGAGACCCGATGGAGCCCTCGAAGCCTCACTGAAACGCTAGAGACGCACATGATCTTCGCGCGAGTCATCGGAACGGTGGTCTCCACACAGAAGGATCCGAGCCTGAACGGCAAGAAGCTCCTTCTGTGCAAAGAGGTGGACCACGCGGGCAATCCGCTCAAGTCGTATCACGTGGCCGTGGACGCCGTGCAGGCGGGGGAGGGAAGCCTCGTCCTGCTCTCCTACGGGTCGGCCGCGCGCATGACCGAAGAGACACGCAACGCGCCGGTCGATGCCGTGGTCATGGCGATCATCGATAACGTGCAGATCGACCGGGATGTCGTCGTCGCGAAGGGCGGCAGATGAAACTCGGAATCGTCACGGGAACGGTCTGGGCGACCCGGAAGGCGAAGGAGCTCGAGGGATGCCGGCTGCTCGTCGTGCAGCCGGTCTCCTCAAGGAGGGTCGCCACGGATACGCCCCTCGTTGCTGCCGATCCGGGCGGTCTGGCCGCCCCGGGAGACCTCGTCGTGTACGTGACAAGCACGGATGCGACGGCCGCATTCCCGACCGGGTTCGCCCCGGTGAACGCAAGCATCGTGGAACTCGTGGAGGGAATCGTCTGATGTTCCTCGCCCGGGTCGTGAAAACTGTCGTCGCTTCCCAGAAACACCCGGCCTACGAAGGCAAGATCGTGTATGTCGTGCAGCCGGTCCGCCCCGATGGGTCGGACGACGGCAACGAGTGGGTGGCGGTCGACTACGTCGGTGCCGGTACCGGCGACATCGTGGTCTGCGGAGGCGCGCCGGGCGTCGCGAAGTCGGTTTTCGATATCGAGCTGGCTCCCATGAGGACGCTGATCATGGCCATCGTTGACAGGATTGATGCCCGGGACGTGGAGGCGGCGCGCCGATGAACCTGTCGGATATCGAAGCGTTCGGCGTCATCGGAGCGGGCGGGGCCGGCTTCCCGACACACGTGAAGCTCAAGAGCCGGCCGGACACCCTCATCGTGAACGCCGCCGAATGCGAGCCGCTCCTGCACAAGGATATGCAGCTCCTCCTGCACCACAGCGACATCGTGCTGGAAGGGCTCCGGACGGCCCTCGACATCACCGGCGCGCGCGCAGCGATCATCGGCATCAAGGAGAAGCACGAAGAAGAGATCGCGCTCCTGGAGTCGAAGGTCACAGGCAACATCCGGGTCGTCCCGATCGAGGACGTCTATCCCGCCGGCGACGAGGTGACCCTCATCTACATGACGACGCGGCGGGTGGTGGCTCCGGGCGCCCTGCCGATTTCTGTCGGCTGCATCGTGCAGAATGTGGAGACCCTCTACAATATCGGCGCCAACGCGCCGGTGGTCGACAAGTTCATCTCCGTGGCGGGAGCGGTGGAGGAACCTGCGACGGTCAGGGTGCCGGTGGGGATCTCGTTCGCCGACGTTCTCTCCCGGTTCCGCATCACGGAGCCCGGATACGTCGTACGCTCCGGCGGCCTGATGATGGGTGCTCTCGAGCCTGACCTGGAGAAGAACGGTCTCCAAGCGCACCGGCGCGCTGATCGTGCTCCCGTCCGACCACTACTGCGTCACCATGTATCGCCGGTTCCAGACCGACCATGACGTGGATCGGATCGCGAAGGCGGGGTGCGACCAGTGCTCGTTCTGCACGGAACTCTGCCCGCGGTACCTCCTGGGGCAGCCGGTCAGGCCCGAGACCGCCATGCGCAACCGGATGTTCGACCGGGAAGAATCGCCGATGCTCTTTCCCGGCAACTTCTCATGCTGCGAATGCAACCTGTGCACCATGTACTCCTGTCCGGAAGGGCTCGACCCGCGCGGTGCGACAGTGCTGGAGAAACGGCTCTCACGCGAGCGAGGCCTGACCTGGACCGGATCGGATCCCGGCGTTCATCCGATGTATGAGTATCGAAAGGTCCCCTCCCGGAAGCTGAAGCAGCGGCTCGACGTGCTGAGGTTCAAAGACGAAGGACCGTTGAAGGAGTTCGCGTTCGATCCGGCAGTCGTCCGCATCCCGCTGCGCGAGCATCTTGGCGCTCCCGCCCGGCCTGTCGTGAGCGCAGGGGCGGTGGTGCGGCGCAACGACCTGATCGGGCAGGGAAACGGGACAGTGTCAAGCAGCGTGCATGCGTCGATCGACGGACGGGTGCGGGCAATCACGAAGGACGAGATCGTCCTGGAGAGGATGTAATGGCAACGGGAAATGCTGTGGGCGTTCTCGAGCTGGGGAGCATCTACAAGGGGTTTGAGGTGCAGGACGCCATGTTGAAGGCCGCGAATGTGGAGAAGGTCGTCGGCCGCACGATCTGCTCGGGCAAGTACTTCATCGTGGTCCGGGGAAGCATCGCCGACGTGGAGGCCGCAGCCTCCGTTGCCCGTGAAGTGGGCGGCTTCGCGCTGATCAACATCGCCACGATCCCGAACATCGATCCCCGGGTCTTCCCGGCCATGGCGGGATGCAGCGTGATCCAACTCGGCACATCGACAAAGGTCGGGGCGCTTCTGATCATCGAGACCTTCTCGGTCGTGTCGGCCATCAAGGCCGCCGATCTTGCCATCAAGGAGGCGGAGCTGGACCTGCTCCGCGTCCACGTGGCCATGGCGGTCGGAGGCAAGGGGTTTGTCGTCATGACGGGCGATATCGGAGCGCTCGAATCCGCGGTGAAGCCCGCGGTTGCGTACTGCCAGCAGGAAGGAATGCTCGCTGGCTATACCATCATCAGAAATCCTCACGAAGAAGTCCTTCGCGAACTACTCTAAAAGGGGCGCAGCGGCGATGATGAACGAATGGGAACTCAAGAAGCAGATGGTCGAGATCGGGAAGCGGATCTGGACCCGCGGCTACGTTGCCTCGAACGACGGCAACATGACGGTGAAGCTGAACGAGGATGAACTCCTCACCACGCCCACGGGAGTCAGCAAAGGCTTCATGACCACCGAGATGATCATCAAGTGCGACATGAAGCGGCAAGGTCCTCTCCGGGAGCAAGGACTATCGTCCCTCCAGCGAGGTGAAGATGCACCTGGAGGTGTACAAGGAGCGTCCTGACGTCAAGTCGGTGGTGCATGCGCATCCGCCCTATGCGACCTGCTTCGCGGTGGCCGGCATCCCGCTGAACAAGTGCGTCCTGCCCGAGGCCATCATCGTCATCGGGTCGGTCCCCATCGCACCGTACGGCCTCCCGTCGACGATGGAAATTCCGGACAAGATCCGTCCGTTCGTGCAGCAGTCGGATGCGATCCTGCTCGCGAACCACGGGGCGCTCACGTTCGGGAGCGATCTTCTGAATGCGTACCACAAGATGGAGACGCTGGAGCACACCGCCAGCATCGTCTGGAAAGCCATCCAGCTCGGGAATCTGAACGTGTTGCCCGACAACGAGAGAGACCGGCTGATGGCGCTTCGCGACAAGTACAATCTCACGGGGAGAGTCTCGTTCTGCGACGCGACGCCGATGCCCAGCAGTCTCCCCCCGGACGGTGCCGACATCGACGAACAGCGCATCCGCGAGATCGCGACGCAGGTCATCGCCAAACTCAAGAAGAACTGACCCGGCGCACGGAACCACCGGAAGACTCCCATGAAGATCCTCATCGCCAATCCCGGCAGCACATCCTACAAGTGCAAGCTCTACGACAGCGCAGAGATGACGGTGCTTTTCGAAGCGACCGTGGAACGGATCGGTGAGCGGGATGCGATCTACCGCCACCGCCATGCCGGCGAGTCTGAAGCCACATCCACGCTGCCGGTGCCGGACTACCCGGGCGCTGTCGGCCTGACGCTCTCGACCCTGACATCAACAGCACGCGATCGAGAGTCTGGCTGCCGTGGGATTCAAGACGGTCCATGCAAAAGGGGTGACGGGGTGCGTGGAGTTGACGGATGACGTTCTTGCTGCGATGGAAGAATACCGCCTCCTGGCGCCCGTTCACACGGACGTCTACGTCATGGCGATCTCGATCTTCAAGAAGCTTCTCCCGAAGACTCCGCTGGTCGGCCTCTTCGAGACCCATTTCCACAGGAATATCCCCCCGGAAGCCGCCACGTACGGCATCCCGTACGACTACACCGTGAAGCACGGCATCAGGAAATACGGGTTCCACGGTGCTTCTCACCGGTATATCGCGATGAGAGCGGAGAAACTCTTCGGCGCCCGGAAAGTGATCTCCTGCCACCTGGGAGGGAGCTCGTCGGTGTGCGCCATCAAGGACGGATGGTCCGTTGACACATCGATGGGGATGAGCCCCCAGAGCGGTCTGCTGAACGCGAAGCGCGTTGGAGACCTCGATCCGTACGCCCTTCTCTATCTGATGCACAAAGAGAATCTCTCCGTCGACGCAGTCGGGAAGGTCCTGATGTCGAAAGGAGGGATCTTTGGTATCTCCGGTACGAGCGGGGACTTCCGGGACATCGAGGCCTCGATGCAGAAAGGGGATGCGCGGGCGGAACTCGCGTTCAATACGTTTGTGTACGGGGTCAAACGCTACATCGGCGAATATCTGGCCATCCTGAACGGCGCGGACTGCATCGTCTTCACCGCCGGTGCGGGGCAGAACGGGGTCTTGCTCCGTAAGAGAATTCTCGCGAACATGGAAAATCTCGGAATCGTCCTCGACGAAACAAGGAACACGGAGAATCCGAAAGAAGGACGTATCTCGTCCGACACATCACCCATCACAATCGCCATCATTCCCACCAACGAAGAATACGTGGTCGCAAAGGAAGTCAGCGCATTCCTGGAAGGCCGGAAACAGCCGTAGCCCCTTCCTGACCACAACACCACAGGCATGCCCAACACCAGGCGATTCATCGGTTTCGACCTCGGGGCCGAGAGCGGACGTTGCATCGTTGCGACGCTGGACGAGGGAAAAGTCGCACTGACGGAGGTGCACCGGTTCCCGACGCACACCGTGCAGGGTGACACGGGCCTTCACTGGGACATCCTGGCCATAACCCGCGAGATCGTGGAAGGCCTCACCAGGGCGAAGAAGGCGTTCGGGCCGGACTTTGACGGCGTCGCAGCCGACACCTGGGGGGTCGACTATGTGCTCGTCGATTCTGAGGGCCAGGTGCTTGGCCATCCCTATCACTACCGGGATTCCCGGACCGACGGGGTCATGGAACAGGCCTTCGCCGTGGTCTCCAAGGAACGGCTCTACGCGATCACCGGAACCCAGTTCGCCCAGTTCAATACGGTCTTCCAGCTCCTCGCCGAACGACAGGCGGGACGTAACCGTTCTCGGCGTCGCCGACACCATGTTGATGATGCCGGATTACCTGAACTTCTTCCTCTCGGGAGTGAAGAGGGCGGAGTACACGATCGCGTCCACGACGGGCCTCGCCGACCCGAAGTCGCGCACGTGGTCATGGGACCTGATCGACACGTTCGGCATCCCCCGCAAGATCTTTCCTCAGATGACCGAGCCGGGCACGATTCTCGGCACGCTCCGGCCCGAGCTTGCGCAGCGGACCGGACTCAACCCCCGCACTCCGGTGATCGCAAGCGCGGGCCACGACACCGCCTCGGCGGTCGCCTCCGTTCCCGCTGTCGGTGAGAGCTGGGCCTACCTGAGTTCTGGAACATGGTCGCTCCTCGGCGTCGAGCTGAAGGAGCCCGTGCTTTCCGACGTGGCGATGAAGCACAATTTCACGAACGAGGGGGGAGTCCGGGGAACCACCAGATTCCTGAAGAACATTATCGGCCTCTGGCCCGTCCAGGAGTGCCGGCGCTTCTGGCTCGAGCATGGACAGGAATTCACATATCCGCAGCTCAGCGAGCTGGCCAGGCAGGAGGGTTTTGTCGGCGCGTGGGTCGATCTCAACGATCCAAGATTCCTCAAGCCGGGAGAGATGCCCCTGAAGATCAGCTCGTATCTCCGGGAGACCGGGCAGAACGTGAAGGAGAGCGTCGGCTTCACCATAGGAGTCGTGCTCGAAAGCCTGGCGTTCAGCTACCGGATTGCTGTCAGAGACCTCGAGCATGTGACAGGAAGGAAGATCGAGAAGCTCCACGCCGTGGGCGGCGGTATCCAGAATGCTCTGCTCACGCAATTCACGGCCGACGCGATCGGGCTGCCTGTGCTGGCGGGGCCGGTCGAAGGGACGATCGTCGGGAACATCGGTGTTCAGGCGGTCGCTACAGGGGCCGCGGAGGATGTGGCGGCGTGGCGCTCGGTTGTGGCGGCATCGTTCGGGCTCGAGACGTATGTACCCACAAGGCCTGAGTATTTTACAGAGAACGAGGGTCGCTACCGGCGATGCCTCAGGGGCTCGTAGCGCCCGCTCCCATGTCAGAAGAGGTCTGACCGCCGCTCCGTTCGATCATTCAAGAAGGAGGGAGAATGGTTCTGGACAAGCTCCTCGGCCAGCTGAATGCCGTGGAGGAATTTGAGCGAACTCCCGTTCCCCGTGCGAAGTGGAAAGGCTGGGGAGGCTTCATCGGCATGTACGTCGGCGAGCACACGGCGGGCACGGAGTTCGTCATCGGCCCTCTCTTTGTGGCTCATGGCGTGACCGTAGGGGCCCTGCTCTGGGGATTGCTCCTCGGGAACCTTCTCGCGGTCCTCAGCTGGGCGTTTCTCTGCGCTCCCATTGCCACCCGCTTCCGGTTGACGCTGTATTACATGCTGGAGAAGATCTGCGGGAAGAAACTTACCGCACTCTACAATTCGGTCAACGCCCTCATGTTCTGCTTCCTTGCCGGGTCGATGATCGCGGTCTCGGCCACAGCCATCGGAATCCCCTTCGACCTGAGCATGCCTTCCCTGAACGATTGGCTCCCGAACAGCGTCGGATGGGTCGTCCTGGTGTTTCTCATCGGGATCGCGACGACGATCGTGGCGGTCTTCGGCTACAACCAGATATCCCGCGTTGCGAATATCGCGGCGCCGTGGATGATCCTGGTGTTCATCGCCGCAGCGGTGGCGGTCCTTCCGAAACTTGGAGTCTCATCACTCTCCGACCTGCCCGGAGTTGCAGGAACGAAGATCTGGACCGGGACCCCTCTTCCAGGGCAGACCCAGTTCACGTTCTGGCACATACTCTTCTTTGCGTGGTTTGTGAATATGGCAATGCATATCGGGATGGCGGATATGTCCATCCTGCGGTATGCAAGGAAATGGTATCACGGCTTCTCGCCTGCATCCGGTATGTATGTCGGTCACTACATTGCGTGGGTGGCCTCTGGCGTCCTGTATGCGCTCTTTCTGCATGAGTCACAATTCAGCACCGAGTTTGCCCCGGGTCCCGTCGCGTATCGGGCTGCCGGGTTCGCGGGGGCGCTTTGCGTGGTCATCGCGGGATGGACGACCGCGAACCCGACCATCTACAGGGCCGGCCTTGCGCTTCAGGCGATCAAGCCGGAGTGGAAGACCTGGAAGGTAACGATGGTCGTTGGCATGATCACGACGGTGGCGGCCATGTTCCCCGCGCTGGTCATGAAACTGCTCGAGTTCGTGGCCCTCTACGGTCTTGTCCTGATGCCGATGGGCGCTGTGATCATGATGGATGTCTACATCCTCCCGCGGCTGAACCTGAAATCCAACTTTGCTGAGGTGTTCGGGAAAACGGTGAACCCGGCGGCGGCGGTCGCCTGGGGTTTCACGCTTGTGGCGTGCATTTCAATCAACCTTCTTTTCGGGATGGAGATTTTCTTCCTGGGACTGCCCGGATGGTTCATTGCCTCTCTGCTGTACGTCTTCGGGAGTCTCTATGTGCAGCGGGTGTCGGTAGGAAGGAGGGTGGACCTTGAAGCTCATCGCTAAGGTGGCCTCCGGGATCGGATTGATCCTGACCGTTGCCCCGTCAGTCATCGTCTTTCAGGGGGCGATGGAACTCGACTACAGCCAAGCTCTTCATGCTGGTCGGTACATTGCTCTGGTTCGCCAGTGCGCCCGTGTGGATGAACACGGCCGCCGCGGAGGAAGAGCGCTGAGTATGTCTCCTCCGGGCCCCGATGCACCACCGGCCGGCAACGACCGCTCCCGGTTCTGGTGGTCTCTTGCAGGCATTCTCCTCGCGTTCCTTGCCCTCACGCATCTTCTCGTCATGCTTTCTTTTCTGCTCGGCTGGCGGGTGTCTCCCTTTGTGGCGCCCGCCGCCCTGGCGCTTTCGCTCGCTGCCGTCGACTGGCTGGCACGGAAGGAGGGCCTGGGCACCCGGGAGCGACTGGCCACGCCGGCAATTGCCGTGGTCATCGTCGGCATCTCATTCCTGCTTGCGGGGGCGTTCTATGATATGTCGTGGGATGGCCTCTGGTACCATCAGACCGCGGTGTATCAGATGGCGCACGGCTGGGATCCACTCTCCGACCCATGCGCGGGTTCGTTCCCCACCTCCAGGACTGGGTGAGGCACTACGCGAAGGGCCCCTGGTATGTCGCTCTGGGGTTCTACGCCTTGACGGGCGACATCGAGGTGGCCAAGGCCGCCCCCTGGATTGCCCTCGCTGCGGTATTCTCCGCCGTCATGGCAGCCTCCATCGGACTTTGGTCTCCGCCGGCGCTCGGGGATCCTGCTTGCGGCTCTCGTCTCGTTGAATCCGGTGACTGTCTTTGAGCTTGCATCGTATCTCGTCGACGGCCTCATGATCTCGTTCCTGGGCTGCTTTGTCGCGGCACTGTTCCGGTGGTTTCGCCGCCCTTCAGCCCTTGTCTTCTGGGTCATGTCGGCATCAGCGGTCCTGTGCGTCAACACCAAATTCACCGGCCTTGTGTATCTCTGCTTTGCCGCTGCCGCCGGGGGTCTGTATGCGATCATGTGCGGCGCGATCTCTTTGCGAGGTATGTGACGATTCAATCTGCCCTGCTCCTCCTGGGCGTCCTCGTGTTTGGTTTCAATCCCTACGTCACGAACACCATCCATCGTGGCCATCCGTTCTATCCGTTGATGGGTACCGCGGAGTATCCCAGCCACAGCGAACAGGGGGAAGATGCGATCGAGCGCTGGGAGACGCCCGCACAACATGCTGGGACGCAGCCGCTTCTTCAGGCTCGGCTACGCGCTGTTTGGCCGCCCGGGCGCGCAGCCGTTTTATCCAGGCGAGAATGCGAGTCTGATGGTGCCGTTTGACGTGGGGCGGGAAGATTTCGAGATCTACTATTTCCACGATGTGCGGATCTCGGGATTCGGACCGTTGTTCAGCGGGGCGTTTCCTCGTGAGTCTGGCTCTCACAGGGGTTGCGATGATGCGGCCGGGGATCCCTCGTCTGGTCCTGCTCCTCGTGGGAGGGACGATCATCCTGTCGCTCCTGATCAGCCCCCATACATGGTGGGCGCGATACGGACCGCAGCTCTGGTGGTTCCCCGTATTCGGGGTCGCCATTGGATTCGCGGCGGACCGGGGGGGCGGTGTCCGGACGCTTGCGTGGATCCTGGCTGCGCTCCTGTTGGTCAACGTGCTCCCGATAGCGATCGTCCACTATCGCTGGGAGATGGAGGCAACGCGCACAACCAACAAGCAGATGGCGTGGTTACGGGACAAGAACAACGTGGAAGTGGATTTCCGGTACTTCGGCGAACCGTTTGGCGAGAGGCTGAAGACTGCGGGAGTCAGGTTCACACCGGTAGAGACGCTGCCGTGCCCAACGCCGATAGAGCTGATGAGTGTTTCGCCCGGATATCCTGAGGCGGTCCAGGTCTGTATCACGGAATAACAGAGTGGGTCACCACTCCGCGCGGAGTGTCACGTAGCCCATCGCGGGCACGGTGACCTCCCGGTCTGCGCACTGTCCTTCCCGGTTCCTCTCCTGTGTCACACACACGCACCGATCGCGGCCTTCGGGCAGGCCATGAGATCCGCACCGGTTCATCGTTGGCAGAAAACGATCGCAAGCGGAGTATCACGGCCGTTCCGTCGGCCGTCGACTTGAGGATGGTTGCGCAGACATTGTCGTTGGCCACGGACACGATCGGTGCTGCGATGGGGTTGACGCTGGCGGCGAGTGCGACCAGACCCTGTGACTGTTCCACGCCGAACCGGTTGGCCGTTGCCGGGTGATAGCTGCCGTGGGGCATCAGCCTGTATCGAAACGTCACGGGCCCGTCCTGCGTGAGCGGTGTGTTGGTGTACCAGTGGTTGTTCATCACCCACGAATAGAGGGTGGAGCTCGCCGGCAGCTTTGCTGGCCACACATCCCCCTTTCCGTCCCAGTCGGCCGTGTTGTTTGCCGTGATAGAGCCGCTCTCGATGAGGGGCGCATCGAGGGAGCACCACGTGACGCCCGCCGTATCGTTGGAAACGTCCACGAAGCGCTGCGTCGTCATCCATGCGCGGTTTGCGGCCGGCCATTGATCCTTCTCCACCTCCATGATTCCCCACGGGATATCGACACGCGTTCGTGCCCCCGGCAGATCGAATTCGAATGCGAAGTGGACCCCGTCCTTCGGGAGCAGGGGAAGCTTGTCCACGACGTTCGTGATTTCGACGTGCGGCTGGTTGTAGATCAAACGGACCGAGCGGCGAAGCGAGCGGCAGCCTGGTGCCCGGGACAGGATCTCAATTTCGCCCACAAGCGGGCCGCTCTCCTTGAGGGCAACGGAGACCACGCTGTCCGGCCTGGCATCCCCTGCGCCCTTTGACGGCTGCCAGCGAAAGGCGTTCAGCCCGCCGGACCCGTCCGGCTGGACGAATGTCGCGGCCTGATGTCTTGTCGACAAGTCGCACAATGTTCCCCGTCCTGCGATCGACCTCAATCTGCAGCTTCCCGTTATCCAGGGAAGTTTCGGTGAACGTCGCATTCCCCCCAACAGAACACATGCCTGCCAACCACGCGATAGTGGCGTGAGCCGAACGCAGGCACGTCGCCCGAGAGGAACACGAGCTCTCCGCTGGAAAGCCTCTGTGACAGAACCTCTTTGCCTGCGTCATCCAGCACGCGATCGCCGGGCTGGCTCTCTGCCCGGGGAAGTGTGATCACCCCTCCATGACTCCAGGAGTTGGTGTTGATGACCGCGACGCCTCCGTTCGCCGGGCCGGCGGCGGGGCCCAGCGCGCCGTTGGATTTGTCGGAGGCCGGGGCGAGCGCCTCATCGAGAAGCGCCTGGCTCCGGTCTTCGGCCTCCTGAAAGTAGCGCTGCTTCGACTTCCACAACGCCTCCTGAAAATACGGCTCTGTAGGATTCTCGTATGTATATGTGTGTTCGGTGCAGAGCAGAACATATCGCCAGGCCTCGTCGAATGCGTCCCGCGGCGATGGTTTGCCCGGATGAAGCATAGGCCAGAGGGTTTCCGCCTGAACGAGCCGCTCCTTGGCGTTCCGGTTCATGCTGGTCTGCCTGGCTGCGGTGCCCATCCCGTCTGTCCAGTATTCCGTGAAATCTCCCCTGACAACCGGGAACGTGTCGCCGTACCGTTTCTCATACGACTGCATGATCTCATGGGCTCCGGCGATCACGAGATGCGGATACGCGTACTCACGGTTCCATGACTTCACTGCGTCCGGGAGGTCGGCATCAAGCAGAGCGTTGTCCCACATGGCCCAGGTCGCTACGAAGAGGTCGTACGGGTAGCGGGACTGCTCCAGCTCGGGCAGCGTGCGGAAGAGATGACGATCGAGGAAATTCTCGCGCGGACGTTCTGTCTTGATGACGTCCGGTATTTTCGATCTGTCTCGCTGTCCGAACCAGGGGCGTCCGGATTTTCCACCTTTCTCCATGCCGGCGCCGTACCCCCCGGCATTCAGGAAGAGGACCCTGGACGTCCCGTCCGGCCCGACCCACCAGAATGGCCTGTACCGGAGTGCAGAGACCATGCTGTCATTGCCGCGGCCGGGGTTCGGCATCATCATCACATAGCGAACGCCTTCACGCGCCAGCACGCTCACCAGTCCCCACGCCATGCCAGGGATATCCACCTGCACATAGGAATCGATGGGTGACCCGGTGAGACGGGCGGCTTCATTCCTCGGCCTCAGGCTTTGAATCATCTCTTCGTCGCTGCAGCTGCTGGTGAGGAGGTGGACATAGGCGGCGTCCAGGCATACCTCGCCGCGACGGACGGACTGAATGAGTCTCTTCTTCGTGTCAGGGTTCGCGGACGCGTAGGCGCGTTCAAACGGCCACATGACTTCTGTGTTCCACCTGTACCGTGCGCCGTCCGGGTAGTCGCGAGTGGATGCGGCGAGTCTGATGCCCTGTTCGATGTTCCGCTTATGGATGAACTCCACGTTCGCGTGCGTGTTGGAGTATCCGATGTCCACGTGCGAATGAGGGTAGACGAAGACCGTCCAGTGTCGAAAGGGCGGGACGCGGGCGATGTGTTCCACCTTCTTGTCACCCTGGCGGAGGACCAGTCTGACGTCGGTTTCCTGTGTCACCCCCACGTCAGGCGGCAGCAGGATCGCCAGAGAATCGAGACCGGTCGTGGTGGCGGGCAGCTGCACGATTTCGCGGGAGGCCCCCGCGTGCACTTCGAGCGTTGCCGGACCGAACATTTTCGGTCCTCTGAAAACTCACCTGGATCTCGCGACCGGCCTTGCCGTCCGGCCGGTACCTGTAGTACGGCTTGACGGTGCATCCGATGCTGTCGGGCAGGGGATGCCCGGTCGGGGTCTGTGCGAGTCCGACATTGCCCCCGGCAACCAGCAGGGCGAGGCCGGAGAGGAAGATTCGGGACCAGCGGGAGACCCGCGCAGGATTTCGCATTGCCTGGCTCCTCAGATCGAGACGAACGAGATAGGTGGCTGAGACATGGTGGCGGCTGTTGTCACTGGCGGGGAAGGGAAGATGCGCGATGCCCCTCATCGCACGAATTCCGCCTCGATCTGCTCGAGGGATTTGCCTTTCGTCTCCGGAAGACTCCGCGCAAGCACCAGAAATCCAACGAGACAGATTCCGGAGTAGACCCAGAACGTCGCCGCAGCGCCAAATGTATGATTCAATAAAGGAAACGTGTACGTCAGGATGAAGCATGCCGTCCACAGAACAAAGACTGCGACGGACATCGCCGCCCCGCGGATGCGGTTGGGAAAGATTTCGGAGAGTACGACCCACACCACCGGAGCAAGTGAGGAGGCGTAACAGGCGATTGCGAGAAGCGTCAGAACCAGGACGATCACACCCTGGGCCTCAAGGGCGTAACTCACTCCGATCAGCAGATGGCAGAGGAACAACCCGGCTGAACCGGCCAGCAGCAGGAATCTCCTTCCGAGCCTGTCAACGGTGGCTATCGCGACGAAGGTGAAGACAAGGTTGACGGACCCCGTAACAACGATATTGAAGAGGATATCGCTCACCCCGTATCCGGCCGCCGTGAAGATTTCCTGTGCATAGTTGAAGATGATGTTGATCCCGCACCATTGCTGAAACGCGGCCAGGAATATTCCGATCCCCAGAACCCGCCGCATGCGTCTGTCGAGAAGGAGAGACAGGTCCACCTTCGAGGTATGTTCGGCGACGGTTTCTTCTATCCTCCGGACTTCCGCTTCGGCGTATGCCGCGCCGCCAAGCCGTGCGAGAGTCGCCTGAGCGGAACCGGTCCGGCCCCGCTTCATCAGCCACCTGGGACTCTCCGGGACAGCAAAAGGAAGGCAAAGAACGCGCCTGCCGGGATCGCCGTGACGCCGAACATCCAGCGCCATCCCCACTGTCCGTTCCAGCTGACGGCGATGATCTCGCGTGTGGCGCCCGAAGGGACGGGATCAGCGATCATCCAGTTCGCGATCTGTGCCAGGAGTATCCCGATCACGATGGTGAGCTGATTCAGTGAGACGAATTTCCCCCGGATCTCGCCGGGCACGATTTCGGCAATGTACATCGGCGACAGGACCGAGGCCAGGCCGATCGCAACCCCGCCCAGGAGGCGGAACGCGACAAACCAGTTGAAATCCTGCGCCATCGCTGTCGCGATAGATGTTGCGGCGAAGAGAAACGCCGAGAAGAGCAGGAGACGTTTGCGCCCCCAGCGGTCGCTGGTCCAGCCGGCGCCCAGGGCGCCGAAGAGACACCCGACAAGGGCTGAACTCATGGCCCACCCGATAGCGGAGGGATCGGTGAGCCCGAAGTACGCTTCGTAGAAGGGCTTTGCGCCGCCGATAACGACCCAGTCATACCCGAAGAGCAGGCCTCCGAGGGCCGCAACGAGCGAGACAGATGCGAGAAAGAATGAGTTGTAGGGAGCCTGTCCGGTGCGCCATAGGATCGCTTCGAGAAGTGAGGCATGAGGGGGCTGAAGAACGGCAGGAATTCTCTCGAGTCAGCGCCCGAATATAGAGAAAGCTGACACGAAATCAAAGGTACTTGCCAGCACCTTATGGTGAAATTTCATTATGTTCCTGAGACACCTGCCGTCTCCGTTCCACCCCACGGTGAGCCACTGCCTGGGGACGAGAACCCGGACGGACCGGATCGTGCAGGGGAGGACCGTGCAAGAGCGACTTGCCTCGTCAGGGCCGCGCGTGCAAGTCGTGATCCCGTTCAGCGACAGGGATTCACCAGGGATGATGCCCGCGGGCATCGTGTCATGGCCGCCACCGCAGGCCCCTCAACGTTGGAGGCGAACTGCCAGATGATACCGAGACCATCCATGTGCTTTCTGCTCCGCCCCTGCTAGGCCTTGGTATTCGCCCTCGTCCTGCTCTTTGATGCTTCAACCATCAAGGCTCAGCCCGCAGACCGGGAACGCGTGTACCATGATCCCGATTCGCTCGTCAGAGCGCTCTACGCCGCGGTCAGCTTCGATCGCGGCACGACACCGGACTGGGCATACGTGCGCTCGCTATTCCACAAGGATGCGTCAATCGTCCTGCGGGTGGCGAAGGACAGCACGGCCATTATGTCGGTCGATGGATTCGTAGACGATTTTGTCGATTTCATCAACCGCTTCCGCGCCGATACGACCGGTTTTCGTGAACGTGTGATTCGCCTCAAACCGATGGTCCTGGGCAACATCGCTGACATTCTGGTCCTGTATGAAGCGAGCATTCCGACATCACCCCGTCCACCCCAGCAGGGAATCGACAGTTTTCACCTCTTCCGACGAGACGGCCGCTGGTGGATCACGTCGGTAGTGAACGAAGTCCTCTCGCGCGATCGCCCCGCGCCAGAAGTCCTGCGGGATTGACGCTGTCGTAGCGCCGGGGCTTCACTCGATTTCATTCCCGGCGGTGATGGTCCGCACCGAATCTCACGGCGGATTTTTGTATATTGATCGCCAGTCATGCTCCTGCGCAGGAGCTTCGTGAGGCGTCCGGGAAATCATGAGAACAAGATCACGTATCCTCTGTGCAATGCTCCTCCTGGTCGCCTCTCGCCCGGCTTCCGGGCAGAACTACGCCGATCAGCACTTCGTGCTCAGGATGGACTCCCTCGTTCAGACCATCGAATCGAGTGATGGAGTCGTGATCAGTCCGGACAGCAGCTGCCTGATGCTCCAGCCGGATCGAAAGCAGGGATTTGTCATCCTGAAGCCGCAGCACTCGCCCCATCCGTTCAATCAGGGTCTCCCTTCATGGAACGGATCGGCGCCGGATGCAAGCAGCTCGTTTCTGGTCCAGATGCGCTTCCCCTACAACGGTGGCTGGTCTCCCTGGCTGACAGTCGGGTACTGGAAGGATTACTTCCTGACGACCTACGGCTCGACGGGCTACGGGGGTGGGAACGTCGATGTTGATTACGTGGTATTGAACGCCTACCAGAGCAGCTGGCAGTTCAAGGTGACGCTGATGCGCACGGGGATCGAGCTGCCGTCCCCGACCGTGCGGAAGCTCAGCTTCTTCGTCAGCGATTCACGCACGACGACATCACTGAACCTCAGCCAGATCGTGAATGACAACCCGCCGGAGATTTTCGTCCCGACCGACTTCATCTACCAGTACGGCGTCGACCCGGACATCGGCGGCAGCATCTGTTCCCCCACGTCGGTCTCCATGATTTTGCGAAGCTACGATATTCCCGTTGATCCCCTGCAGTTTGCGCGCGACACCTACGATCCGTATCACGACATGTTCGGCGTCTGGCCGAGGGTGGTCGAGAATGCCTCGGAGTACGGGCTTGACGGCGCGGTGACACGGTATCGCAGCTGGAATAGCGATCGTCCACTATCGCTGGGAGATTGAAGCAACGCGCACAACGAACGAGCAGATGGCGTGGCTCCGGGGCAAGAACAACGTGGACGTGGATTTCCGGTACTTCGGCGAACCGTTTGGCGAGAGGCTGAAGACTGCGGGAGTCAGGTTCAGGCCGGTGCAGGCTCTGGAATGCGCAACGCCAATAGAGCTGATGAGTGTCTCACCCGGATATCCTGAGGCGGTCCGGGTCTGCATCACGGAATAGCGGAGCAGGTCACCACTCCGCGCGGAGTGTCACGTAGCCCATCGCGGGCACGGTGACCTCCCGGGTTGCGTCTGTCCTTCCCGGTTCCTCTCCTTTGTCGCACACACGCACCGATCGCGGCCTGCGGGCTGGCCATGAGATCCGCACCGGTTCATCGTTGGCAGAAAACGATCGCAAGCGGAGTACCAGGGCCGTTCCGTCGGCCGTCGACTTGAGGATGGTTGCGCAGACATTGTCGTTGGCCACGGACACGATCGGTGCCGTGATGGGGTTGGTGCTGGCGGCGAGTGCGACCAGCCCTTGCGACTGTTCCACCCCGAACCGGTTGGCCTTTGCGGGATCATAGCTGCCGTGCGGCATCAGCCTGTATCGGAACGTGACGGGCCCGTCCTGCGTGAGCGGTGTGTTCGTGTACCAGTGGTTGTTCATCACCCATGAATAGACGGTAGAGCCCGGCGGCAGCGCCGAGGGCCACACGTCCCCCTTCCCGTCCCAGTCGGCCGTGTTATTGGCGGTGATCGAGCCGCTCTCGATAAGGGGTGCGTCGAGCGAACACCACGTGACGCCCGCCGTATCGTTGGAAATGTCCACGAAGTGCTGTGCAGCCATCCACGCACGGTTTGCGGCCGGCCACTGATCCCTCTCGACCTCCATGATTCCCCACGGGATGTCGACACGCGTTCGCGCCTTCGGCAGATCGAACTCGAAGGCGAAGTGGACCCCGTCTTTCGGGAGCAGGGGGAGCTTGTCCACAACGTTCGTGATTTCGACGTGCGGCTGGCTGTAGATCAAACGGACCGAGCGGCGAAGCGAGCGACAGCCTGGTGCCCGGGACAGGATCTCAATTTCGCCCACAAGCGGGCCGCTCTCCTTGAGAGTAACGGACACCACACTGTCCGGCCTGGCATCCCCTGCGCCCTTTGACGGCTGCCATCGGAAGGCGTTCAGCCCGCCGGGTCCGTCCGAAAGAACGAAGTCGCGGCCCGACGCCTTTTCGAGAAGCCGCACAATGTTTCCCGTCCTGCGATCGACCTCAATCAGCAGCTTTCCGTTATCCAGGGAAGTTTCGGTGAATGTCGCATTCCCCCCAAGAGAACACCTGCCTGCCACCACGCGGTAGTGGCGTGAGCCGAATGCCGGCACATCGCCCGAGAGGAACACGAGCTCTCCGCTGGAAAGCCTCTGTGACAGGACCTCTTGACCTGCATCATCCAGCACGCGATCGCCGGGCTGGCTCTCTGCCCGGGGAAGTGTGACCACCCCTCCATGACTCCAGGAGTTGGTGTTGATGACCGCGACTCCTCCGTTCGCCGGGCCGGCGGCGGGGCCCAGCGCGCCGTTGGATTTGTCGGAGGCCGGGGCGAGCGCCTCATCGAGAAGCGCCTGGCTCCGGTCTTCCGCCTCCTGAAAGTAGCGCTGCTTCGACTTCCACAGCGCCTCCTGAAAATACGGCTCTGTTGGATTCTCGTATGTGTATGTGTGTTCGGTGCAGAGCAGAACATTTCGCCAGGCCTCGTCGAATGCGTCCCGCGGCGAGGGTTTGCCCGGACGGAGCATAGGCCAGAGGGTCTCCGCCTGAACAAGCCGCTCCTTTGCGTTCCGGTTCATGCTGGTCTGCTTGGCTGCGGTGCCCATGCCGTCCGTCCAGTACTCCGTGAAATCTCCCCTGACAACCGGGAATGTGTCGCCGTACCGTTTCTCATATGACTGCATGATCTCATGGGCTCCGGCGATCACGAGATGCGGATACGCGTATTCACTGTTCCATGACTTCACTGCCTCCGGGAGATCGGCATCAAGCAGAGCGTTGTCCCACATGGCCCAGGTCGTTATGAAGAGGTCGTACGGGTAGCCGGACTGCTCCAGCTCGGGCAGCGTCCGGAAGAGATGACGATCGAGGAAATTCTCGCGCGGATGTTCCGTCTTGATGACGTCCGGTATTCTTGATCTGTCGCGCTGTCCGAACCAGGGGCGTCCGGATTTTCCGCCTTTCTCCATGCCGGCGCCGTACCCCCCGGCGTTCAGAAAGAGGACCCTGGACGTCCCGTCCGGCCCGACCCACCAGCATGGCCGGTACCGGAGTGCCGAGACCATGCTGTCATTGCCGCGGCCGGGGTTCGGCATCATCATCACATAGCGAACGCCTTCACGCGCCAGCACGCTCACAAGTCCCCACGCCATGCCGGGGATATCCACCTGCACGTAGGAATCGATGGGTGACCCGGTGAGACGGGCAGC
Organism: uncultured Ignavibacteria bacterium; assembly: GCA_963701735.1. GTDB lineage: Bacteria > Bacteroidota > Ignavibacteria > UBA10030 > UBA6906 > CAWABB01. Next base: position 127,659 of record CAVPBI010000010.1, read on the forward strand.
TTCATTCCTCGGCCTCAGGCTTTGAATCATCTCTTCGTCGCTGCAGCTGCTGGTGAGGAGGTGGACGTAGGCGGCGTCCAGGCATAGCTCGCCGCGACGGACGGACTGAACAAGCCTCTTCTTGGTGTCAGGGTTCGCGGCCGCATAGGCACGTTCAAACGGCCATATGACTTCTGTGTTCCACCTGTACCGTGCGCCTCCCGGGTACTCGCGAGTGGATTCGGCGAGTCTGATGCCCTGTTCGATGTTCCGCGTATGGATGAACTCCACGTTCGCGTGCGTGTTGGAGTATCCGATGTCCACGTGCGAATGAGGGTAGACGAAGACAGTCCAGTGTCGAAAGGGCGGGACGCGGGCGATGTGTTCCACCTTCCTGTCACCCTGGCGGAGGACCAGTCTGATGTCGGCCGCCTGCGTCACCCCCGCGTCAGGCGGCAGCAGGATCGCCAGAGAATCGAGACCGGTCGTGGTGGCGGGCACCTGCACGATTTCCCGGGCGGCCCCCGCGTATACTTCGAGCGTTGCCGGACCGAACATTTTCGGCCCTCTGAAAACTCACCTGGATCTCGCGCCCGGCCTTGCCGTCCGGCCGGTACCTGTAGTACGGCTTGACGGTGCATCCGATGCTGTCGGGCAAAGGATGCCCGGTCGGGGTCTGTGCGAGTCCGACATTGCCCCCGGCAACCAGCAGAGCGAGGCCGGAGAGGAAGATTCGGGACCAGCGGGAGACCCGCGCAGGATTTCGCATTGCCTGGTTCCTCAGAACAAACGAACGAGATAGGGGGCTGATACATGGGGGCGGCTGTTGTCACTGGCGGGACAGGGAAGATGCGCGATGCCCACTCATCGCACGAATTCCGCCTCGATCTGCTCGAGGGATTTGCCCTTCGTCTCCGGAAGGCTCCGCGCAAGCACCAGAAATCCAACGAGACAGATTCCGGAGTAGACCCAGAACGTCGCCGCAGCGCCAAATGTATGATTCAATAACGGAAACGTGTACGTCAGGATGAAGCATGCCGTCCACAGAACAAAGACTGCGACGGACATCGCCGCCCCGCGGATGCGGTTGGGAAAGATTTCGGAGAGTACGACCCACACCACCGGAGCAAGTGAGCAGGCGTAACAGGCGATTGCGAGAAGCGTCAGGACCAGGACGATCACACCCTGGGCCTCAAGGGCGTAACTCACTCCGATCAGCAGATGGCAGAGGAACAACCCGGCGGAACCGGCCAGCAGCAGGAATCTCCTTCCGAGCCTGTCAACGGTGGCTATCGCGACGAAGGTGAAGACAAGGTTGACGGACCCCGTAACAACGATATTGAAGAGGATATCGCTCACCCCGTATCCGGCCGCCGTGAAGATCTCCTGTGCATAGTTGAAGATGATGTTGATCCCGCACCATTGCTGAAACGCGGCCAGGAATATTCCGATCCCCAGAACCCGCCGCATGCGTCTGTCGAGAAGGAGAGACAGGTCCACCTTCGAGGTGTGCTCGGCGACGGTGTCTTCTATCCTCCGGACTTCCGCTTCCGCGTATGCCGCGCCGCCAAGCCGTGCGAGAGTCGCCTGAGCGGAACTGGTCCTGCCCCGCTTCATCAGCCACCTGGGGCTCTCCGGGACAGCGAAAAGGAAGGCAAAGAACGCGCCTGCCGGGATCGCCGTAACACCGAACATCCAGCGCCAACCCCACTGTCCGTTCCAGCTGCCGGCGATGATCTCGCGTGTGGCGCCCGAAGGGACGGGATCCGCGATCATCCAGTTCGCGATCTGTGCCAGGAGTATCCCGATCACGATGGTGAGCTGATTCAGTGAGACGAACCTCCCCCGGATCTCGCCGGGCACGATTTCGGCAATGTACATCGGCGAGAGGACCGAGGCCAGGCCGATCGCAACCCCGCCCAGGAGGCGGAACGCGACAAACCAGTTGAAGTCCTGTGCCATCGCCGTCGCGAGAGATGTCGCCGCGAAGAGAAACGCGGAGAAGAGCAGGAGACGTTTGCGCCCCCAGCGGTCGCTCGTCCATCCGGCGCCCAGGGCGCCGAAGAGACAGCCGACAAGCGCCGAACTCATTGCCCACCCGACAGCGGAAGGATCGGTGAGCCGGAAATACGCTTCGTAGAAGGGCTTTGCGCCGCCGATAACGACCCAGTCATACCCGAAGAGCAGGCCTCCCAGGGCCGCAACGAGGGAGACGGATGCGAGAAAGAAGGTGTTGTAGGGAGCCTGTCCGGTGCGCCATACGATCGCTTCGAGAAGTGAGGCATGAGGGGGCTGAAGAGCGGCAGGAATTCTCTCGAGTCAGCGCCGGAATATAGAGAAAGCCGGCTCGAAATCAAAGAGTACTTGCCAGCACCTTATGGTGAAATTTCATTATGTTCCGGAGACGACCTGCCGTCTCCGTTCCACCCCACGGTGAGCCACTGCCTGGGGGCGAGAACCCGGACGGACCGGATCGTGCAGGGGAGGACCGTGCAAGAGCGACTTGCCTCGTCAGGGCCGCGCGTGCAAGTCGTGATCCCGTTCAGCGACAGGGATTCACCGCGGATGGATGCCCGCGGCCATCGTGTCGTGGCCGCCACCGCAGGCCCCTCAACGTTGGAGGCGAACTGCCAGATGATACCGAGACCATCCATGTGCTTTCTGCTCCGCCCCTGCTGGGCCTTGGTATTGGCCCTCGTCCTGCTCTTTGATGCTTCAACCATCAAGGCTCAGCCCCCAGACCGGGAACGCGTGTACCACGATCCCGATTCGCTCGTCAGAGCGCTCTACGCCGCGGTCAGCTTCGATCGCGGCACGACACCGGACTGGGCATACGTGCGCTCGCTATTTCACAAGGATGCGTCAATCGTCCTGCGGGTGGCGAAGGACAGCACGGCCATTATGTCGGTCGATGGATTCGTAGACGATTTTGTCGATTTCATCAACCGCTTCCCGCGCCGATACGACCGGTTTTCGTGAACGTGTGATTCGCCTCAAACCCATGGTCCTGGGCAACATCGCTGACATTCTGGTCCTGTATGAAGCGAGCATTCCGACATCACCCCGTCCACCCCAGCAGGGAATCGACAGTTTTCACCTCTTCCGACGAGACGGCCGCTGGTGGATCACGTCGGTAGTGAACGAAGTCCTCTCGCGCGATCGCCCCGCGCCAGAAGTCCTGCGGGATTGACGCTGTCGTAGCGCCGGGGCTTCACTCGATTTCATTCCCGGTGGTGATGGTCCGTACCGAATCTCACGGCGGATTTTTGTATATTTGGTCGCCAGTCATGCTCCTGCGCAGGAGCTTCGTCGAGGCGTCCGGCGAAATCATGAGAACAAGATCACTTATCCTCTGTGCAATGCTCCTCCTGGTCGCCTCTCGCCCGGCTTCCGGGCAGAACTACGCCGATCAGCACTTCGTGCTCAGGATGGACTCCCTCGTTCAGACCATCGAATCGAGTGATGGAGTCGTGATCAGTCCGGACAGCAGCTGCCTGATGCTCCAGCCGGATCGAAAGCAGGGATTTGTCATCCTGAAGCCGCAACACTCGCCCCATCCGTTCAATCAGGGTCTCCCTTCATGGAACGGATCGGCGCCGGATGCAAGCAGCTCGTTTCTGGTCCAGATGCGCTTCCCCTACAACGGTGGCTGGTCTCCCTGGCTGACAGTCGGGTACTGGAAGGAGTACTTCCTGACGACCTACGGCTCGACGGGCTACGGGGGTGGGAACGTCGATGTTGATTACGTGGTATTGAACGCCTACCAGAGCAGCTGGCAGTTCAAGGTGACGCTGATGCGCACGGGGATCGAGCTGCCGTCCCCGACCGTGCGGAAGCTCAGCTTCTTCGTCAGCGATTCACGCGCGACGACATCACTGAACCTCACCCAGATCGTGAATGACAATCCGCCGGAGATTTTCGTCCCGACCGACTTCATCTACCAGTACGGCGTCGACCCGGACATCGGCGGCAGCATCTGTTCCCCCACGTCGGTCTCCATGATTCTGCGAAGCTACGATATTCCCGTTGACCCCCTGCAGTTTGCGCGCGACACCTACGATCCGTATCACGAAATGTTCGGCGTCTGGCCGAGGGTGGTCGAGAATGCCTCGGAGTACGGGCTTGACGGCGCGGTGACACGGTATCGCAGCTGGAGTCAGGCACGAGAGGTGCTGGCAGGCGGCGGACGCATTTCGATGTCCGTCGGTCCTCCGCTCTATGCGGGGCATCTCATGATGCTTGCCGGGTTTTCCGCGTTTGGCGACCCGATCGTCCACGATCCCGCACAATCGGATGGTTACGCATACATCTTTGACAAGACCGATTTGTCGAGATCCTGGTTCGAGAAGGGGGGCATTGCCTACACCTTCTATCCGGAGGAGACCGGACCGCTGGCTGTGGAGCAGCCAGGGGCGACGGGAGAGCTCCCTGAAGGTTTTCTGCTGTCTCAGAACTATCCAAACCCATTCAACCCGTCAACCGCGATCAGATTCCAGCTGTCAGAACGCGGGCGGGTGACGCTCAGGGTGTTCGATGTTGTGGGCAACGAGGTTTCAACCATCCTGGACGAGGACATGCCGGCGGGGAGCCATACGGTGACGTTCGACGCGTCAGGCCTGGCAAGCGGGGTGTATTTCTACCGTCTCCAATCCGGAGCGTGTGGAGAGACGAAGAAGATGCACCTCATCAAGTAGATTCCTGCCTGGCCCTGTTCCATCCTTTGTTGACTCTCGGCATTCGCTCGTTCGCGTTCTCGGGCGAGAGCACGCAACGCCCGCGGGTTTCGGTTTCGACTCGTGACCGCAACACCGCTCATCGTGTTGTCCTCCCGGTGTGTCACCCTGGCTCTCGGTTCGTCCCCATGCGAGCCGTTCTGTTGGAGGCCTGGCACCCCGGAACTTGCGCCGCTGCGGGGGTGTTCTATAGCGGGCGCGCCACGTGCGGCGTACATCATCCATGCTCGAGGTTTGACAGATGTTCTGGATCTACACCGGATTTACGGCGTTAATACTCCTTCTCCTGGCTCTTGACCTCGGTGTCTTCAACAGGAAGGCCCACGTGGTCTCTGTCCGGGAAGCGCTTGGCTGGTCTGCTTTCTGGATCTTCCTCGGACTCTCGTTCAGCCGTCTTCATCTACTTCGGGTATGAGAACCACTGGCTGGGGCTCGGTCTGACCCCCGACATGATGGGATCCGCACCACGTACCGTGGAGGGGCTTGGGAGCAGTGTACAATGATGGCGCCTCTGCGACCATGAAGTACCTCACGGGCTATCTGGTCGAGAAGTCGTTGTCTGTGGACAACATCTTCGTCATCAGCATGATCTTCGCGTTCCTGGCGGTTCCTGCGATGTACCAGCACCGGGTCCTGTTCTGGGGCATCGTCGGTGCCCTCCTCATGCGCGGGGTCATGATCGCTGTCGGGGCCGCAATGATTCAGGAGTTCACCTGGATCATCTACGTGTTCGGAGGGTTCCTTATACTCACCGGCGTAAAGATGCTGGTGGTGAAGGGGGACAACACCGACCCCCATTCGAATATCGTGGTCCGCCTGACACGCAGGCTTTTCCCGATAACGCAGCGGTTCCACGGACAGCATTTCTTCGTGCGTGCCGGTTCCGGGGCCTCGCATGAGGCCCCCACACCGGGCGCCGAGAATCTCCGTGACGACGTCGTGGAATCGGCGCCCGCCGGGACGCTCCTGGCGACGCCGCTGTTCCTCGGGTTGGTGATGGTCGAGTTCACCGACCTGATTTTCGCGGTCGACTCGATCCCCGCAATCTTCGCGATCACGGCGGATCCGTTCCTGGTCTATCACGAGCAACGTGTTCGCGATACTCGGACTCAGGAGCCTCTACTTTGCGCTGGCGGGAATGATCGAGAAGTTCAAGTATCTGAAAGTCTCACTTGCGCTGGTGCTGATGCTGGTGGGGGTGAAGATGATGACGCACGTGTGGCTGAAGGAAATGCTCGGCAGCAACTTCAACCTCTATCTCCTCGCGGTGGTGGTCCTGATCCTCGCGGGAGGGGTGGTGGCATCCCTGGCGGCGTCGAAAAGGAACGGGTCTGCCGCTTGACGAGGGCCGCATACAAGTCTGCGGTTCTCTTCAGACCCATGTGATCGTCGCATCGCAGGTCTGCGTGTTGATGCCAGACTGCCCGGGCGAAACCTGGAGCAGCACTCCCCCGTGAACGTTCAGATTGTCCCCCTGCTCAGCCCCCCGCCGCGAAATACTTCCGCTTGAACGAGAGCGCGACGTTGACGAGGCTGATCAACACCGGGACCTCCACGAGAGGCCCGATCACCGTCGCGAACGCCACCTGCGAGTTGATACCAAAGACGGCCACGGCGACCGCGATGGCCAACTCGAAATCGTTGCTCCCCGCCGTGAAGGCCATCGTCGTGCTCTGCTCGTACGACGATCCCATGCGCTTTGCAGTGAAGAACGTGGCGAAGAACATCAACGCGAAGTAGACAGTGTAGGGAATGGCGACCCGGAGAACATCGAGAGGCAACTGCACGATCTTCTCGCCTTTGAGCGAGAACATGACGAAGATCGTGAAGAGCAGCGCGATCGGCGTGAGGAGCGAGATTTTCGGAATGAACGTGCCATGATACCACGCCTTTGCCCCTCGCATTCACCAGGGCCATCCGCGTCAGGATACCGGCGGCGAACGGTATCCCCAGATAGACCAACACGGTGACGGCGATCTCGGAGATGGAGATGTCCACCAGCGCGCCCTCCATCCCGAAGAACGGGGGGAGGAGGGTGATGAACACATACGCGTACACGGAGTAGAAGAGCACCTGGAAGATCGCATTGAACGCCACGAGCCCGGCCGCCAGCTCGGGGTCTCCTTTCGCGAGATCGTTCCAGACCAGGACCATCGCGATGCAGCGGGCGAGGCCGACAAGGATGACGCCGACCATCAGCTCGGGCTTGTCGGGGAGCAGCGCGACCGCAAGCAGGAACATGACGAGCGGGCCGACGATCCAGTTCTGGATGAGGGACAGCCCCAGGAGTTTCGGATTCCGGAAGACCACCGGGAGCTCTTCGTAGCGCACCTTTGCGAGCGGGGGGTACATCATCAGGATCAGACCGATGGCGATCGGGATATTCGTCGTTCCCGAACTCAAGCGATCCCAGAAGCCGGCTGTGGCCGGGACGAGATAACCCACCAGCACGCCCGCAAACATGGTCGCAAATATCCAGAAGGTCAGGTACCTGTCGAAGAAGGAGAGCCGGCGGCTGACGGTGCTCACGGTGTTTTCCCGTCCAGTTGAGGAAGGATCGTTTCTGCGTACAGCCTGTGGAAGTCTCTCCGAATCTCGTCCCTGATGCGGCGAAAGGCGTCAATGATCTCGTCCGGTGATCCGGTCGCCTCCGCAGGATCTTCAAATCCGACGTGAAGCCTGTGTCGGACGTTGCCCGTGAAGAGGGGGCAGGTCTCCTTCGCATGGTCGCAGACCGTGACGACGACGTCGAACGGCTGATCGAGGAACTGGCCGACCGCTTTGGGCGCGTGAGCCGAAAGGTCGATGCCCGCCTCTCGCATCACCTGCACGGCGAGGGGATGCACCCGTTGCGCCGGATGCGTTCCCGCAGAGTGGACGCTCATCCTTCTGTCGAACGACGAGAGGAAGCCCTCCGCCATCTGGCTCCGACATGAGTTACCGGTGCAGAGGATCAGGATCCGCATTCCAGGAGCATCTCCATGCAGGTTGCCGTGCTCGGGCAAGCGCCGCGGAACTGGGAGGAGGCGGTCAGACCTCCGGTCACTGCAGCACGGTCGATGACCCGCCACCCGCGATGTTCGAAGTACCCGGCTGCAGTGGTGGTGAGAAGGACAAGCCGCCGGATGCCGAGCTGTCGCGCGTCTTCAATTGCCTGTCGGAGCAGAAGGTCGCCCATCCCCCGGGAACGCCAGGAGGGCGCGACAGCCAACGATCGGAGCAGTCCGTCCGACCCGTAGTGCTCGATGCCGACCGTGCCAACGATGTCCTTGCCGTCGAGTGCGACTCGAAAGTGCCCGAGGGAGTCTGACACCCCCTCGGACGAGAGCGACGACTCCTCAAGCAATCGGGCCATCCGGGACAGGTCGTCAGCCCGCGCAGTCCGGACCACAGAAGAATTCATTTCGTTCCGGTGACCGTGATACTCAGAAGTCCGAAGGACGAACCTGCGGGAAGTGGATATGCCCGTTCCCGCGCGATCCGGACATCCGTGAAGCCTGTTTCCCGCACGATCGCGAGGTACTCGTCGCGCTCGATCGCGCCCGCCACGCACCCCGCCCATTCAGCCATGTCGTTCTGGACGGACGCAGGGATCGCTCCGAGCGAAACGATATCGGAGACCGCGAACTTCCCGCCGGATGTGAGGACCCGGTGCATCTCGCGGAAGGCGCTGCGCTTGTCCGGGACAAGATTGATCACGCAGTTACTGATAATGCGATCCACGGTGCCGGATTCAACGGGAAGGTGTTCGATCTCCCCCAATCGGAACTCGGTGTTGTCGGCGCCGAGCTTGATCTTGTTCTCTCGCGCGCGCTTGACCATCTCCTTGGTCATGTCCACGCCGATCACATGTCCGGTGGGTCCGACATCCTTCGCCGCGAGGAACGCATCGATCCCCGCTCCTGACCCGAGGTCGAGGACGGTCAGGCCTGGATGCAGGTCGGCGAACTCGGCAGGGGTTCCGCACCCGAGGCCGAGGTCGGCGTTCTGCCTGATCGCGGGGTCGGCGTTGTCGTACAGATCGTTCATGATGATCTGGCCTGCCACGCCGGAATCCGTTCCGCACCCGCACGTGGGCCCGCAGCAGGAGGAAGCCTGGAGGGCGATCTGGCCGTATTTTTCTCTGACAGCGTCTTTGATCGTGGCGTCTGACATGGCGGTTGCTCAGTGATGTTGGAGTTCCAGGGTTGCCGGCATGGTGGCCGGCTTGGCTGCATTCGTGGTGGCGCAACAGCCCCGACGCATTCTGGCGTCGAGCCTCTTGAGATCTCTGCGGGCGATATCGTTTGTGTCAAGGAAGCGGGGCAGGAAGGAGAGGACGTCCTTCCGGGGACCGTCCGGCGACGGGGGAATGGAGTAGAGGATCCAGAGTCCGCTCCTGCGTGTGCTGACGAGACCGCTGCGACGCAGGTAGGCAAGGTGACGGGAGACTTTCGTCTGTGTTGCCCCGAGAATCGCCTCGATGTCGCACACGCACAACTCGCCACGGCTGAGGAGGAGATTCAGTATCCTGAGCCTCGATTCGTCCGAGATTGCTTTCAGTGCCGGAATGAACCCGTCCATCGTTTCACGCCCCATCTATATTCGCCTATACAAATATATAATACGTCCCCTCAAGAATCAAGTTGCGCCTCTTGTCGACATGTTATTGATTCCAGAACCCCGATATTCAACATGTCACAACTCTGCCGGGAGAGGACTGGAATGAATGACGAGATCGTCGCGCGAAAGCCGCTCAGGATCGTCAACGGCGTCGCTCCGACGCGAATTGTGGACAATGGCGGATGGACCGACACCTGGTTTGCCCGGTACGGGAGTGTCTTCAATATCGCCGTTGCCCCGTACTCCGAAGTACAGATCGAGGTGTTCCCCGCGACCGGCGACGACGAGCGGATCACGGTCGTAGCGGAGAACTACGGGGAGCGGTTCAACGTTGTGCCGCGGATGTCGGGGTGGGGCAGGCACCCCCTCCTCGAGGCCGCCATCGCGTTCATGAAGGTCCCGCGGGACCTCGCGCTCGACATATCGATTTCCTCGGACGCCCCGGCCGGCGCATCCACGGGAACTTCCGCGGCCGTGACGGTGGCTTTGATCGGGGCGCTCGACAGGTTGGCGGGCGGGACGATGCGCCCGCACGAGGTTGCGTACGCCGCTCATCACGTGGAAATGGACATGGTGGGCCTCCAGTGTGGCATCCAGGACCAGCTCTGTTCGGCGTACGGAGGCATCAACTTCATCGAGATGGACAGGTTCCCTCATGCCACGGTGACACAGATTCAGGTCGCGGACCCGGTCAGGTGGGAGCTTGAGCGGCGGCTGGTGCTGATCTACCTTGGCAGGTCGCACAGCTCATCCGAGGTGCACGCGAAAGTCATCCGCGAGCTCGAATCCGAAGGCCCGACCAGCAAGCGGCTGGAAGCCCTCCGGCAGACTGCCGTGAAGTCGCGCGATGCCGTTTCGGCCGGCGATTTCGCCGCGCTGGGTCGCGCGATGATCGAGAACACGGAGGCGCAGGGGAGGCTCCATTCTGAGCTGATCGGGTCCGGCGCACGAAAGGTCATCGACCTCGCCCGTTCCCACGGCGCCGAAGGGTGGAAGGTGAACGGAGCGGGAGGTGAAGGGGGGTCGGTGTCGATCCTCACGGGACCTCGCTGGAGCTCAAGAAAGTCGATGATCCGCGAGATCGGGCAGGAGAACCCTCTGTACAGGAATATCCCCATTTCATTGAGCGGAATCGGGCTGCGCACATGGGAGGGGCGTCCGTAGCAGGACCTGCCGTCGCTGTGCCCGGGAGGGCGAACAGAGCCACATTTCAATTCACACCACCACTCCATCCGCAGCGCTTCTCCATCCACTGCACCTCCGATTCGCACCTGGTCGTCAGCGTCGGGATTCCTCGGGTTCGTGGTTGACTATCAAGGCATCGTGGTGTACTTTGCCTGCAATAGCGGCCTACGTCCCTCCATGAACTTCGATGGGTTCCCATGATGAAGTCGTGCAGGCGGAGGCGTTCCGTTTCACTTCCGTTTCTTGTCGCGCTCCTGTGCCAGACCTCACCGGCACAGTCGCCTCTGCCGGGCGATGGCGCTCCGGTCGACAGCATCGCACGTCGCGCGCCCCCGTCTCCCAATCCCGGCATCTACTACTTCTACGAACCGTTCCCGATGGAACCCGGGGCAGACGTGTTTCAGGTCGGCGCGTCGTTCTCGCTGGTGCCGTACGCGGACGCGGAACAGGAGATCCCGCTCCCCGGCATCGACGTTCAATACAAACGGGGCATCTTCGAGAATCTCGCCGTCGTCGGTTCCCTCTCCACGAGCTACTTCTCCAACCTCGCTCACGCTGGCCTCCAGTGGAGCACCAGGGTCACCAGATTCAGCTTTGGAGTGGCCAACCACATCGGTTTCGCATACGGCTTCATCACGCGAGAAAACCTCTTCGACGATGTCGAAGGGTACGCCTGGATCGACATGATGATCCTGCGCCTGGGATACCGGTTCGACGAGTTCTCGCTGTCGTGCTCGTTTGTCGCCACGTACATGCTGAAGAGCATGAGCTATGTGAACGGCCTTGAGGCGTCGGTCGGACCGCAACACACAGTCAACGACTACTACTGTACATTTGTTGTTGAACAGCCGTTTCTCCGGACTCTGCACCTCTCCATCGGCCTGAGTCTGGGATATGCGCGAACACCCTGGCAGACCTGGATGTTGTACAATACTGTTGATGAATGGCTGTTTTCTCCTGAGTTCTTCTTCGCAGTACAGATACCGTTGTGAAACACGCGATCGTCACGGCGCTTCTCTTCGCGGCTGCATGCTCGTGGGCCCAGACGTCCGCCGACACAGCCTACAGGGTGGAAGTGACCGCGACGGCCAGCCCGATGTTCAACTTCTTCAGGCTGCCGAAGGTGCCGGGCACCAGCAGCAAGACATCGATCGGGTATGGGATCTCTGTGCGGGGCATGTGGCATCCGGCTCGCCTGCTCGCCGTGGGATTCCTGACAGGGTACTTTCTCATCGCAGAGGACGAGATTCCGATCGCCCAGCCTTCCTCCGCCCTGAACTACGATGCCACGCTTGCAGCAGTGCCGATCCAGCTGGCGCTGTCGATGCAGAAGGCCGGCTTCGAATTCGGGATGGGGATCGGACCCTACATGATGATGAGCACAATCGACGGCGGACTCGGCGCCTCTGTCCACGGGAGCCGGCTTGAGCTCGGCATGACGTTCTTTGCTTCCTACGGTTTTCCCCTGGGGGAGAACTGCAGTCTCGGTCCCGAATTGCGGGTGGTGTCTCTCCGATACCGCGGCATCGTGTCGGTCATGCCGTCGCTCAGTTTCCGTATCGACCCGGTGAGGTACTAGATGACGAAAAGACGTGCGGCAATCATCCTGATCTGTCTGGGCACAGCGTCATGCGATCCCCGGCTCCCCTCGGAGCCCGACCTCTACGTGGACTTCGAATCCATTGACGCGCCGACCACCCTCTTGAGCGATACAAGCAGATGGCTCATGAACGGCGTCTACGAGGTCGTTCAGGGAAGCAGCGAGCTCGGCAACCCGGTTGTGGGCACGTGGATCGGGAACAGATTCCGCCTCAGTTCACAGCATGATGTCGTGTACTCGATCTCCGCCGGCGGCTCGTCGGGAGACTCGCTCAAGCTTCGCGGCTACATGCGGGTTGTGCGTTCGGGCTCCGGCAGCAGGGTGAGGTTCAACGTCTCGAGCTCCGACGGGGCCAGAGAGGTGATTGCGCGTGTGCCCCCCGCTGCGTTGAGAATCCTGGGGGAGACAGAAACCGGAGCAAAGCTCGAGCTCCGGCGCATGCGCCGCATCACCCCGGCCTCGTTTGCGGTGCTGGCACATCGGGGAGGTGGACGGAACTCGGACCGCCTGGGGATCTCCGAAAACAGCATCGAAATGATCAGGTATGCGGGAACCCTCGGCGCCACCGGCGTCGAGGTGGACGTCAAACGGACGCGGGATGGGCAGCTTATCCTCTTCCATGACGACACGTTCTCTCCGCGGACTGTCCAGGGAGCGTACCTTCTGGGAAAGGTTGAGACATACGACCTGGCGCAGATTCAGTCGCTCGGAAAACTGATCAACGGGGAGAAGATCCCAACGCTCAACGATGCGCTGATGTCGGTCATCGACGACACCGAGTTGTCGATGGTCTGGCTGGACGTGAAGGACCCCGCGTCGGTTGCGCAGGTGGTCGAACTTCAGAAGGCGATGAAGGTGTACGCTGCGGGGAAGGGAAGAGACAGTGTGAGCATTCTTCTGGGCATACCGTCGCAGGAGGTGCTGGATGCCTACCTGCCGTTCCGGGAAGATTCGGATGCGCTCGTTGAGCTCGAAGCCCAAACGGCGCTGGATCTGCCACGGTGCAAAGTCTGGGCCCCCGTCTGGACCCGGAATATCAGCGACGCAGAGGTGGACGAGATGCACGCCCGCGGCAAGCGAGTCTTCACGTGGACCGTCGATCTCCGCGAAAGCATCCTGATGTACCTGAACAAGGTTGACGGCATCCTCAGCAACTATCCTACCATGGTCGCCGCTCTGCGTGATTCCAGGAACTAGCGCGGATCTCCAGAGGGCTCCAATCCAGGATCCAACCGCCCGGGGCTTGCAGAGACACTCGTGAATGAAGTCCGGGAGCACCATTCGAGCGTCATCACCCGGGCTATGGCTTTCGACCTGATTTTTCAAGAGAATATGGGAGCCCCGAAGCGAAGGGGGGACTCTTGCACAGGCAGAGGTGCCGATTCATGTTACCGAGACGCGTTCGATCTGCGGTGGTCTGCGCAATGTTCTTTCTCCTCCTCCCTTCGTGCAAGGACGAACCATCTCCCACAGGTGACAGCGGGACCCGCACGGACACCACCTCTATCGCAAAGAGTCCGAAAAGAGGTATCGCGTTCAATCTCACCGATACCGCCGATATTCGCGCTCTCTCGAAGGGAGTGAGCTGGTGGTACAACTGGTACACGTCCACATCGGCACCCGCGGGCTACTACAGAACCTATGAGATGGAATTTCTTCCCATGGTGTGGGGAGGGAATCCGAGTGCACAGACAATAGCGGACGCGAAGAACTTCATCCTTGCGCATCCTGAGGTCAAATACCTTCTGGTATTGAATGAACCCAATCTGACCGATCAGGCCAACCGGCTCCCGGTTGACGCGGCTGCAGACTGGGTGAAGTATGAACGGATCATCTCTGACCTTGCCGCACAGGGGAGGACGGTCTCCCTGGTTGGTCCTGCGATGAGCTGGGGGACGATGACCGACTACTGGGATCCTGTGGTCTGGCTCGATATGTTTTACGCGGCGTATCGCTACGCGAACGGGGGGAGGGATCCGCGGATCGATTACCTCGCGTTTCACTGGTACGACTACGGGCTGGCCGCGCAGCTTGACCGTCTGCAGAAGTATGGCAAGAAGATCTGGGTCACCGAAATGGCCAACTGGAATCCCCAGATCGATTCGTACGCCAGGCAGGAGGCGCAGATGCGCGACATGGTCGCCATCTGCGAGGCGCGCGCGGATGTCTTCCGGTACGCATGGTTCTACGGACGGGGGACGCTGCCCGATACGAAGTATACCTACCTCCTCGACCAGGCCCCCGGAACTCTCACATCACTCGGGAGGCTGTACGTCGGCCTTCCGTATGCGAAGTAGGCACGATCCATGACATCCACCGGTCCCCGTCCGCTCGCTTCTCTGGGGCGACTGATGAGCCTGTTCCCTCGCTTCTTGCCGGCGGCACGTTTCACTGCGCGTTCGGTTCTCCTCACATGCCTGTTCTGGACGACTTCCTACGCCTGGATCTATCCGGAACACCGGGACATCACGTACGTCGCGATCAGGAAACTCGATCCCGGCCGAAGGGCGGTCTTCGACAGGCTCTGGGTGGATGCACGGCTGGGTTACGAATCGCGTTTGGCGGCGGCCGCCGCGGACAGCGCGCAGGGGGAGGGAACAACCACACAGCGCACACCTGAAGGCCGCACGCCTATCAAGGGAGCAGTTGAGCCCGGCTGATCGCGCGGCCCTTGCACGTGCCATATGATTGGCGCTATTACCTCGGCTCAGGGACGGGAGTTCACAGATAGAAGGTGCGAACGTGAAGATGCCGCGCAACCTTTTCGGTACCATCATGACACTGGTGGCCGTGGTGATACTTCTGGCATCACTTCCCTCAGCAGTGCGCGACACGTTTGAAACCGGCCGCCTCTATCTGTTCTCGCAACAGTTTCTCGACGAGCTGCCGCAGCGGCTCACCGGTCCGGGGCGTTTCCGGTTCATACTCCAGCCGCTCGTTGCGATACTGCTCGGGTTGCGCGGCGGCCTCGGCGATGCGCGGGAGGGACGGCCGCCGTACCTGTATGGCCTGTTCATGAGCGGCGAGCATCGCAGGGAGCTCATACGCAGCGGGTTGACCGCCGTCCGCAACCTGGTCGCGATGGGGATTGTGCTGGATGCCGTGTCGCAGCTGCTGATCTACGGGCGGGTACACCCCGGCGCGGCTCTGGTGATCGGGCCGGTGCTCATCTGCTTTCCGTACGCCGTTGCGCGTGCCCTGACCAGCCGGGTGGCGCGGCTTTTTCATCGCTCACCGACGAATGGACTGAAACACACCGTTCAAGGAGATGACCATGAGGAATGACACGTCCGATTCCGAACAGCCCGCAGAGCAACCCGTTCTGAACCAACCGCCGACGCTCTCCCGCAATACTTCCCGGGCCGAGCGTTATGCATTGGGCAAAAGCCTGCGGCAAGAATGCCCGCGCACATCACACTCGACATGGAAGCCGCCGGCCGATCGTCCCGACCCGGTTCACATGATGATGGAAGCTGAAAGGGGACGTCTCCCTGACCTGCTTCCGCTGCGCCACGGGCGGATGGCGAGATCGCCTTTCACCTTCTACCGGGGCTCCGCGCTCGCAATGGCCTCCGACCTGGCCTCCACGCCGGTGTCCGGCATCCGCGTCCAGTGCTGCGGCGACGCACACCTGTCCAATTTTGGTGGGTTCGCCACGCCGGAACGCCGGGTCATCTTCTCCATAAACGACCTCGACGAAACTCTCCCGGCCCCATGGGAGTGGGACATCAAGCGCCTTTCTGCGAGCTTCGTCGTGGCGTGCCGGGACCGCGGGTTGAGCGAAGCCGCTGCCAGAGATGTGGTCATGACCTGCGTTCGCACCTACCGCGAGTCGATGGCAGAGTTCAGCCAGATGAAGACCCTGGAACTGTGGTACTACTCGCTTGGGGCAGACGACCTGGTAGCAGACATTAAGGACCCGGCATTTCGTCAGCGCGGACTGAAGCGTCTTCAGAAAGAGCGGGCTCGAAGTGTTGCAGAGGACATCTTCCCCAAGTTGGTAGAACACAAGGGGGAGATGCCGGTTATCAAGGATCAGCTCCCGACGATCTTTCATGCCGAAGGGCATCCGCCGGGGGAGATCCAGGTTGCCGTCATGGAGGCGCTTTCCGGGTACCGCAACACTCTATCGCCCTCTCACCAGTCCCTGCTCGACCGCTACGAGCTCCGGGACGCCGCCATCAAGGTGGTGGGCATCGGAAGCGTCGGCACCCTCTGCTGGGTGCTTCTCTTCATGGCGGGAGAAGGTGATCCGCTTTTCCTTCAGGTCAAAGAGGCGCGGGCCTCTGTGCTGGAACAGTACGCCGGCCCCACCGTCTTCCCCAATCACGGCCAGCGCGTGGTGCACGGGTACCGGCTCATGCAGCCTGCCAGCGACATGTTCCTCGGTTGGACTATGGGCGCCCTCGAGAAGCGCCACTTCTTCGTCCGCCAGCTGAGGGACATCAAGATCAGCATCCGTGTGGAGACCTTCGGCGCCGCCGAGATGAGTCTGTACGCCACATGGTGCGGAAGGGCGCTCGCGCTCTCCCATGCCCGCTCGGGGTCATCCGTACTCCTGAGCGGGTACATGGGGAAGGCTGACACGTTGGACCGGGCGCTTGCATCGTTTGCCGTCGCCTATGCGGACCAGAACGAGAAAGACCACAAAGCACTCGACCGCGCGGTCCGCGATGGATTGATCGAGGCGGTTGTTGAGGAGCCATCGTAGCGTCCGGAGTGCGTTGTCTTCCTCGCGCGCAGTTCTCATCGGAGGATGGGCAATATGATGTTGACACGCTGGTTGGTCATCGCGTTCCTCGCCGGAATGCCTCTGGCCGCGATCGGAATGCCTTCGGACAGCTCGAACGCCGAATCTCCACATGTCCCGTGGGATGTGTCCGTCAGCGGCTACTACTACGTCGTCCCTGACGAGGACGACTTCCTCATCGCGATCGGCTCGGCAGACCGCGGGAGCCTGCACATTGAAGCACGCTACAACTACGAAGACCTCAAGACCGGATCGCTGTTCGCCGGGTGGAAGATTCCTACGGGGGAGGAGTTCACGGCTGAATTCACGCCGATGCTGGGAGCCGCATTCGGGCGGACGACGGGGGTCATCCCTGCGCTCGAAATCTCGCTTGCCTATGACATCTTCGACCTGTACGACGAGAGCGAGTACCTCGTCGACTTGCAGGACGAGGGGAGCAGCTATTTCTATTCGTGGCTCGAGCTTGGCGTGACGCCTGTCGACATGTTCCGCTTTGGCGTGACCGCGCAGCGTTTGAGGGCCGCCGAGACACCGCTCGAGGTGGAGCGGGGCCTGTTCATGCAGATGATGCCGGAACACGCAACCGTGGGCCTGTATGCCTTCAACCTGACCAGCGATTACTGGTTCTTCATTTTCAGCTTCGGGATTGCCTTGTAGGCGGCCAGTTTTCTTACCCTTCGCCGTATCGAACGAACCTTGCAGCGAACGTCCCCCGCACACCCCATGAAGCGCTACTTCATTCTTTCCGCCGCATTCCTGATGCAGATGTGCCTCGGCGCCACGTATTCCTGGTCGGTTTTCGTGCGGCCGATCCGTGAACTTACGGACCTCTCCCAGGGGTTCGTCCAGGCTCCCTTTACCACGTTCTACTTCGCGTTCCCCGTTACGCTCCTGTTCTCTGGCTCAATCCTGAGCACGCTGGGACCGCGGCGCTCAGCACTCCTCGGCACGCTCCTGTTCGGATCTGGCTGGGCAGTTGCCGGGCTGGGCGGTCCCATGTCGTTTGGGTTTGTTGTCCTTGGCGTGGGGCTGCTGGCCGGCACCGGAGTGGGGATTGCGTACATCGTCCCGATCGCCGTCGGCAATCGCTGGTTCCCACGACAGGCTGGCCTTGTGACAGGGATCGCGGTGGCGGGGTTCGCCGTAGGCGCCGCCCTCGTCAGCCTGAGCGCCGAGGCGATGATGCAGGGTGGGGGAGCGACTCCATTCCAGGCGCTCACTCTGCTGGGGCTGGGGTTCCTGGTGCTCGGCGTCCCGGCTGCTACCCGGATGGCCTTTCCCCAGGGAGCGGACGTCGCGCCGGAGGCGCCACCGCGCAGGAGGGACCTGGTCCGCACAATTGAATTCCGGCAGCTGTTTCCTGCCATGGTCGCCGGACTGGCCGCAGGATTTGCGGTAAACTCCAATCTGAAGGAGTTGATTCCGGCATCTGAAATTGTCACCGGTGCGACCGCAGTGTCGGCGTTCGCGATCGCCAATGCCGCCGGACGGATCGCATGGGGATGGGTA
Source organism: uncultured Ignavibacteria bacterium (assembly GCA_963701735.1). Classification (GTDB taxonomy): domain Bacteria; phylum Bacteroidota; class Ignavibacteria; order UBA10030; family UBA6906; genus CAWABB01. The sequence continues at coordinate 146,017 of CAVPBI010000010.1, forward strand.
TTCGATCGGATGCTTCCTGCTTCTGCCATCCGGTTGAATCTCTTCGCTCAGGCGGCGGTGCTTGCGGGCGTCTTCTTTCTCGTCGAGGATCTGCCGTCGCTGCTGGTATTTGTTGTGCTTGCCGGCTTCAACTACGGCGGCGTTCTCGTGCTCTACGCTTCGACGGCGGCAAGGCGCTGGGGTCTACAGCACGTCGGGCAGGTCTACGGACTTCTCTTCACTGCGAATATCGTGGCGTCTCCGGCGCCAATGGTCGCCGGGTTTTCCCTCGATCTGTTTGGCTCGTTCACCCCTGCCTTCCTGGTGTTCGCCGTGCTTGCGGCCGCTGGAGCGCTCGGGGTTGGTCGTCCGGTCAACAGAAGGCCGAACGCTGAACAGGTGCCAAACCAATGACGACGCGCTCCTTCACCCGGCAGCCTGCATGTGAGACGCATCACGTTCGAATGGCCTGGGTCTGAGCTGGCGTGCATGCTTGCGAAACTGATGCACAAACGGCATTCCTGCGGTCAAGCCAGTGCGCTGAAGGGACCCGCTCTGGCGGGCCTCGTGACGTTGAGCACACATACTCCGGGTCATATGGGTATGCTAGAGTGCCGCGTTAAGGGAGGTGGAGAGAGTTCGGGTCGCTCGTCGTGAGATGAGGATCATCCACCTGCAACCTCAACGCTTTCGCACCGTCATTTTCTGCTACTGCTGACGTTCTGGAAGTTGCCGTTGTCAGGTGAGACAGGAATTCAAGTTGACGGGGCTGTCAATGCTGGCTGTGCAGACGGTCCCGTGCAGCCTCGTCAACCAGCCCAAGCATCATCTTCTTCATCCTTCTTCAAGAGTCAAACATGAGCACTGAATTTCACTACAAGGTCAAGAAGCTCGAGGAGTGCATTGCCGGGGGGATGTGGGAGCGTGCGGAGCAGGAGCTTCACAGCGCTTATGTCCTTCAGCCGGGCAACCCATACCTCGCTGCGTATGCCCAGCGACTGGCCACGCTGACAGGCTCGCCCGTGTCGGGCAGAACTCAGGTTAGTCCTCCTGCCAGCGTTGCTCGCTCATGAGCATGCCGATCGCGATGGAAAGAAGCCTGGCATCGCTCGTGTCAGCCCTCGAAGGGATCAGAATGGGGATCTTCGAACCCACGATCACATGGGCGAGACGGTACCCTGCGAAGTAAGTTGTGCTCTTGGCCAGGGCGTTGGCTGATTCGATGCTCGGTGCCAGGAGAATGTCCGCGTGTCCGGCTACATCCGACCGAATCCCTTTCTCAGCGGCAGCCTCAGGTGAGATCGCGTTGTCCAGAGCCAGAGGCCCATCGACAACGCACCCCTTGATTTGTCCCCGTTCGTTCATCTTCGATAAGGCAGCGGCGTCGATTGTGGACGCAAGAGCCGGCTGCACGAACTCGGTGGCCGAGAGCACGGCGACCTTCGGGTCCCTGTTGCCCAGCGCGTGGGCAACGAAGACCGCGTTCCTGATGAGGTCGACTTTGGCCTTCAGATCCTGCGACACCGTGACCCCGCCATCGGTAATCATGATGAGTTTGTTCTCGCTCCGCGGAGGGAACTCGAAGATGAAGATGTCCGAGAGCAGCCTCCCGGTTCTGAGCCCTGCCGATTCCTGCAACACAGCCCGCATCATGGTCGATGTGTCGATACTCCCTTTCATCAGCACGTCGGCTCTGCCGTCCCGCGCGAGCGTGACGGCCAGGTCAAGCGCGCGGATTGTGGTCGATGCCTCGATGATCTCCGCTTTCGCCTGATCGGCACCCGCCTGGGTCAGCCCCGTCCTGATGGCCTCCGGATCTCCCACCAGCACGAATGAGGCAGGAAGTTCCCTCCCCGCGTCAGCAATGGCTTGAAATGTCTCGGCGTTGCCGGGAAGGACGACAAGTATCCGCTTCAGGGGAGCGCGGGCGGCCTGCCGCAGCAGATCGTCGAACGACTGGATCATTGCACTCATTGAAGATCCCTTCCAGGTCTTTTCAGTATTCGTTCTCAGGTTCTTCGCCCCGGAGCGCCCGGAGCGCGCCAAGGGCAAGGGCGGACATCTCATCCTCGCCCGGAGCGCGCACAACTCTGGCCCAGAGAGGCAATCCGGGCGAGGAGGAGGTCCATCAGGCGTCCATAGGAGGCGAGCCCGCCAGTCAGGATGATCGCGTCGAGACGACCGGCAAGGACCGTAGCCATTGCACCGATCTCCTTCGCAATCTGGTATGCCGTGGCCTCGACGACCTCAAGGGCCTTCTGATCTCCCCGTTCGATGAGCGCCTCCACATCTGTTGCCAGGTTCGTGCCGAGGTACGAGACCCAACCGCCACGGCCCATCACAAACTGGCGGAGTTCATTTTCGTTGTACCTGACCCGACATGGCAAGGGTGATAAAAGACTGGAGGGGTAGCCCACCGGTCCTCTCGGGGGAGAATGGGCCGTCGCTGGCAGCATCGTTGACATCCACAATGCGGCCTCCTCGAACCGCTGCAATCGATATCCCGCCTCCTAAATGGGCTGCGACAAACCGCGTATCCGCAATATTCAGGCCGTAGGTCCTGCGAGACTCGCCGCGCCACCGCGTGGATATTCAAAGCATGGGAAAGGCTTCGCCTCTCGATAAGGTTGGAACCGGAATAGCGAGCCAAAGGCTCGAATTCATCGACGGATACCGGATCCACGACAAAAGCCTGGCAGTTGTACTGCCGCGCGAGTGCATCGGCCATCGCACAGCCGAGATTCGAGGCGTGTTCGCCCTGAAGGTTCCGGCGCGCATCGGCAAGCATTCGCTCGTTGACCCGGTATGTGCCCCCCCTGATCGGCCGGAAGAGCCCCCCGATGGCGGCGATTGCGTCGGGTCGAGGCTCGGAAGAGCGAAGCCAATCCTGGACGGCTTCAAGCCGGAACGCGAACTGATCCCAGACGCTCGAGAACGACGCAAGGCGCCCGGCGTCGTGCCGGATGGTCGTCGAAGGGCCCGGGATTTCATTCTCGAACCAACCGAGCTTGGTCGAGGTCGATCCCGGGTTGATTACAAGAGTATGGAAGATCTTGCGCTCGCTCATCAACGTGCACCTGCGATTGAGGGAGGGGCCTGTCCCTCCTCGTGGTTGCCTGGGCCCGGCTCAAGCGGAGCGTGGGGGAGGGGTCGCCTCCCCCAATATACGCACGTTGCCCGACGAATCGGTCCTGTTCCATCGACCGTCGTTTACGACTTCGCTTTGCACGAGCGCCGGACCCCTGATGTTGAAATCTTCAACAGAAAGTTGAGAAAACAAACACTCGCGTTCCGATCCCTCCAGAATACCCATGGCATAAACCCATATTTGGGTTGGCACTAAAATTGCCATTTGACAATAGTTGCCCTTTACCAAACCCCGAAATGGAGCCCCCGTATACACAGGTGGGATTCGATGTCGTACGGCTATTGCTTCGCTGCCATAGGTTAGAAAAGGGGTTGGCATCTGCTGCCGGCCTCACCGTCGACGAATTCCACTGCCTGAGCCAGATCTACCTCCACGCCCCACGATGTGTCAAGGACCTCTGCGGGCTCACCGGCTTTCAGCCCACGAGGGTCTCGCGGCTCCTGAACTCTCTCGAAGAGAAGGGCTACCTGACCCGCTCGCTCGGGTCAGAAGACCACCGCAAGGAGCTCCTGACGTTGACTCGGGCCGGGATTGGAGCTGCTCACAGTCTGGTGCTGTCGTGCGCGGTTTCGGGACGCAGCCTTGTGGAAGGTCCATCGAGAGACGCCGCAGAATCGCGTGTGAATCAGTAGCGTATGCACAGCGTACGATTGGAGTGACGCATGAGAACCTCAGAGCATGTCCTGCCAGGAGTCATGAGCGGCACGGAGGCGGTGCTTCGCGCCACCTTCCTCGAGCAGGTCAAGTACGTGCCGGGGGGCGAGCGCATCAACCGGTGCATTCAGTGCGGCACGTGTACCGGGTCATGTCCGGTGAGTTACGCGATGGACATCTCGCCGCGTCAACTCATCGCCCTGTTCCGCGCTGGTGAGATGGAGCGGATCATGAAGAGCCGCACCATATGGATCTGCGCATCCTGCTACGCGTGCACGACGCGGTGTCCGTCCGGGATCAAGATCACGGACGTGATCTACGCGTTCAAGAGGACTGCAATGGAGAAGGGGCTCCCGACCGACGCTCCGCAGGTGCAGCGACTTGCGAAGATCTTCACAAAGGTTCTCATGCGCTACGGCCGCCTCCATGAGGGAAGCCTCATCGCGGAGTATCAGCTGAGGACGAATCCGATGAAGCTGTTTGGTTTTCTCCCTCTCGGAAAGAAGATGTTCAGCACCAAACGGATCGGACTCCTGCCGCATCGCATCAAGGAGCACGCCGCGCTGGCGCGCATCATTCGCAAGGCACAGCAGATCGATCTGCGCCACGCCGCACAGAAGTTCGAGTACGCCCCGGAGTACGTCGGATACCGGGGTCTGGGCGAACTCAAGCTCGAACAACGAAAAGGAGCGTGACCGTGACCTACGCCTATTTTCCCGGCTGCAGCCTCGAGAAGACCCAGCGGGGATACGACGCGTCCGTCCGCGAGGTGTTCGCGGCGCTGGGCCAGACGCTTGTCGAAATCGACGACTGGAATTGCTGCGGTGCGACCGTGTACATGTCCGTCAAGGAAACCGTTTCCATGGCGGTCTCCGCGCGGAATCTTGCCCTGGCCGAGCGGATGGGGATGGACGTCGTGGCGCCTTGCAGTTCCTGCTTCACCGTGCTGGCCAAGACGAACCGGGCGCTCACGAGCGTTCCCGGCCTGCACAAGGACGTGAATGAGGCGCTGGCCGAAGGGGGCTTGAGCTACAGCGGAAACACGAAGGTCAGGCATCCCCTGGACATCTTGATGAACGATGTGGGTCTGGAGGCAATCCTGAGCCACCGGAAACGGTCGCTCGCGGGGGTCAAGGTCGCGCCCTACTACGGGTGCCAGATCGTCCGCCCCGAGAAGGGGTTTGACGACCGCGAGAACCCGGTCTTGATGGACAGGCTCTTTGAGGCGTGCGACGCAGATGTCGTACCGTACCCGGTCAAAGTCCGCTGCTGCGGCGGAATGCTGATGACGACGTTCGAGGAAGCCGCCCTCAAACTCAATATGGAGCTGCTGTCGTGCGCTGCGGAGTATGGTGCGGACCTGATCGTCACGACATGTCCCCTGTGCCACTTCAACCTCGAAGCCTATCAGGGCAGGATCAACGCCCGCTACGGCACGGCGTTCTCGATGCCGATCCTCTACTTCACCCAGCTCCTCGGCATCGTCCTGGGGATTGAATCATCGAAGCTGGGGCTGGACGCATCGTTCATACCCATGGGAGAGAAGATCTCCTCATTGACGGAGGCCGCATATGTCTGACCCCACGAAGCCGACGAACGGGAACGGCGAGGTCCGCATCGGCGTCTACATCTGCCACTGCGGCGTCAATATCTCGGCAACTGTGAATACGACCGAGGTCCGGGATTACATCTCCCGCCAGCCCGGAGTCGTCGTGGCGCGCGACTACAAGTTCATGTGCTCCGACCCGGGACAGGCGCTGATCAGGCAGGACATTGCCAACCTGGGGGTGAACAGGGTGGTTGTGGCCGCGTGCTCCCCCCTGATGCACGAGCTGACCTTCCGCATTGCGGCGGAGACGGCCGGGCTGAACAGATATCTGGTCCAGATTGCCAACATCCGGGAGCACTGCTCCTGGGTTCACGACGACAGGGAAGCCGCGACGAAAAAGGCATGCGCGCTCGTCAATGCAGCGGTCCGCCGGGTGGCTCTCCACCAGCCGCTGCAGATCACGCGCAAACCACTGAACAAGGCGACGCTGATCGTGGGGGGGGGAATTGCCGGGATACAGGCGGCCCTTGAGATCGCCAACGCCGGCTACCACGTCTACCTTGTCGAACGGGAGCCGTCCATCGGCGGCAGAATGGGGACGTTCGACAAGACATTCCCGACTCTCGATTGCGCGGCATGCATCCTGACGCCGAAGATGGTCTCCGTCGGCCACCGGAAAGACATCACCCTGCTTTCGTATTCGGAGGTCGAGGGGGTCTCGGGTTACATCGGGGACTTCAAGGTGAAGGTGCGCAAGAAGGCCCGCTACGTGGATGTCGACAAATGCACCGGGTGCGGACAGTGCTGGAGCAACTGCCCGGCGACCCGCATACCGTCAGGCCGGGCAATCTACTTCGGGGACCAGCTGGTCAACGAGCATTCGACCCCGTCGGAAGCGGTCACACCGGCATGATTCTCCTGTCGGACATCTGTGAGCTCCTCTCATGCGAGGCGCACACATTCAGGGAGAAGCTGAACACGGTCCCGATCCAGTTCGGATGTGCCTCGGACCTGATGAGCGACGTGCTCGCATTTTCGCGCTCGGGCGCCGTTCTCCTCACGGGTCTGGTGACCGTCCAGACCATTCAGACGGCGTTCATCGCGGAGATCAGCGCCGTGATATTCGTGCGCGGCAAGATACCGAACGAGGACGTGCTTGCGCGCGCGCGACAGAAGGCGATTCCGGTTCTCTCAACACCGTACTCAATGTACGAGGCGTGCGGGCTGTTGTACGGCAAAGGGCTCCCGTCGACCATGGAACGCGGAGCCGGGGTCCGGGACCATCAGCACCATGGGCGATGAACGCGCCGTATGAACAGTCGTTTGTCGTTACGGGGAGGGATTTCTTTCACGCCGGGGCGGCGTCGACTGAGATCAAGTCGATACTGAAATCGCTCGGCGTGAGCGCAGCCATCGTCAGGAGGGTGGCGATCGCGGCATACGAGGCCGAGATGAACGTCGTGATGTATGCCGACCGTGCGACGCTGACATTCAGCGTGACCCCCGAGGCGATCAGGCTGTGCGTCGATGACCGGGGTCCGGGGATACCGAACGTCGGCCTTGCGATGCAGGAGGGGTGGTCCACCGCGACCCATGAAATCAGAGAGATGGGGTTCGGCGCGGGGATGGGGCTGCCGAACATCAAGCGGAATGCGGACGAGTTCGAGATCCGGTCAGAGGTGGGGAAGGGGACGAGGCTGGACATCATCATCTATATCAACTGAACCGTGCCTACCGGGAGCCACTGGATAGAAGTCGATCGGAGGCGGTGTACAGGGCGGACAGCCTGCATGCGCATCTGCCCCACGCAGGCGATCCGCGTCCGTAGGGGGACCGCCGTGCTCCTGCGCGACCGGTGCATCGACTGCGGGGAATGCGTCCGCGTCTGTCCCACCGGCGCAATCCTGCCGCGCACCAGTTCCTTCAACGATTTCTCGGGGTTCAAGCACACCATCGCCATCCCCTCGCCGGTCTTCTATTCCCAGTTCGGGAAGGACGTCACTCCTTCGGCCGTGCTGCGGGCGCTCAGGGAGGTCGGGTTTGACGACGCCTGCGATGTCGCCTGCGCTTCGGAATCGGTCAGCATTGCGATCCAGGAATACCTCGATTCGGTCGACAGCCCGCGGCCCCTCATTTCCCCCTTCTGCCCTGCGATCGTACGACTCATTCAGATCCGTTACCCGAACCTGCTCGACCATCTCATCCCCATCGAATCGCCGATGGTGATCGCGGCGCGGGAAGCCAAGCGGCACGCGATGCAGACACTGGGCCTGAAAGAGAGTGACATCGGGGTCTTCTACATCACCCCCTGCCCGGCGAAGATGCTGGCGATCAAAGACCCGCCCCGGAGGCGGCACTCGTTCGTCAATGGGGCGATCGCCATCAACGAAGTCTACCCGAACGTCCTCAGGGCCGTGTCGCAGCAGGGCCCGACCAATGGTGGGCCGGACATCAAGGGGCTGGGTCTGGGGTGGCCAGTCCTCGGGGGACAGGTGGCGTGCCTGAAGGCCGAGGAATGCCTCGCCATCGGCGGCGTGAGCGATGCGGTCCGCGTGTTCGAGGAGATCGAGAACGGGAAGCTCCGGGACGTTCAGTACATCGAGGTCCATTCCTGCCCCACCGCCTGTGTCGGCGGCTCCCTCACCGTGGAGAATTCCTACATCGCGAGGGGCCGGGTGCTCAACATGGTCAGGAAGTACGGCGCCACCCCGTGCCAGGACCGGTCCCGGATCCGGGAGCTCTATCGCAAGAACTTCTTCTCGTTGCATGGGAGCATTCCACCCGTTCCGCCGTCTAGCCCTCGCGCAGGACGTTCCCGGTGGGCTTCAGAAGCTGAACCAGAAACGGCAACTGCTGGAGCAGCTCCCCGGCATCAACTGCGGGGCGTGCGGTGCGCCGACGTGCTCCGCATTCGCTGAGGATGTTGTGAAGGGAGAGGCCGGGGCGGAGGAGTGCGTTTTCATCGCCATGCGAAACTTCGAACACCTCTCGGAATCGCTCCTTGCGAAGGTCCGGGGGCATGGCGCGAGGGTGGGCACCGCAAAGCATGAGGGATCATGACACTCAAAGACATCAGCGATCGGCTGGACCTGACCGTCTGCTGCGCGGGCGGCGGGCTGGACAGGCAGCTGACCGGCGGATACACCGGCGACCTGCTGAGCGATGTCATGGCCCGCAGCGGTCAGGGGCAGGCGTGGGTCACGATTCAGGTGCACATCAACATTGTCGCCGTGGCGGTGCTGAAAGAGCATGCGGCGATCATTATTGCCAACGGCCGGACCCCGGCGGCGGAAACCGTCCGCAAGGCCGAGGAAGAGAATGTCCCGATCTTCACCAGCACGCGGTCGGCGTTCGAGATCTGCGGAATGCTCCACGCGCTCGGGGTGAGTGGCGAGACCTGATGCTGCGATGGTTCACAGGCGGACCTTCATGTGCACTCGTGCCTCTCCCCGTGCGGGGACGTGACGATGTCGCCGCGCAGGATCATTGCCGAGGCACGGCGGCGAGGACTGGACGTTATCGCGATCACCGACCATAACTCCGCCGAGAATGTGCCGGCGGTGATGCGTGCGGCCGAGGGAACGACGATTGCGGTGATTCCCGGAATGGAAATCTGCTCGAACGAGGATGTGCACGTGCTGGCTCTCTTCGGGAGCCTGCCATCGGCATGGGCGATGCAGGAGACGGTCTACGGCGGGATCTCGCAGACCAACGACCCGGACGCATTCGGACTCCAGGTGATCGCCAACGAACATGACGAGGTCGAGGGATTTCAGGACAAGCTGCTGATCGGCGCGACCGACCTTTCCATCGCCGAGGTCGTCGAACGGATCCACGATCTCAACGGGCTGGCGATTGCCTCGCACATTGACCGGGAGTCGTTCGGGATTGTCGGACAGCTGGGGTTTATCCCGGAGGGGTTGCCGCTGGACGCACTGGAGATTTCCTGCACCGCGTCGACGGGAGCTGGCCGGTCAGCTGCAGGGAGGGTACGGCCGGTACGTGTTCATCCGGAGTTCGGACGCCCACAGTCTGGACCGGATCGGAGAGCGGACGACCCGGTTCTTCATGGATTCGCCGGTCTGCGAGGAACTCGGGAGGGCGATCCGGCGGGAGGAAGGGCGGGCCGTGGCGACCGACGAGCAGAATCCCGGGGCGGTGTAGGGAAGCAGGAACGTCATGGAGGATCTCTCTCTCCATATTCTCGACATCGCGGAGAATGCGCTTTCCGCCGGCGCGACGCAGATCTGGATCGTGATTGCCGAAGACACGGCGCGAGACCTGATGTCTATTGAGATCAGCGACAATGGAAGGGGGATGACCGCCGAAGAGGCGGCCCGGGTCGTGGACCCCTTCTACACAACGCGCTCGACCCGGCGGGTGGGCCTGGGGCTCCCGCTCCTGGACGCAGCGGCACTGGAAGCCAACGGGCACATGGAGGTGCTTTCCACGCCGGGAGAAGGGACGACGGTCATCGCACGGTTTCAGCTCAGCCACGTCGATCGGAAACCCCTGGGCGACATCGCGGAGACGCTCGTGGCGTTGATTGCAGCGCGGCCAGATCTGGACCTGTCGTACCGGCACATCCGGAACGAACGAGCCATCCAGCTTACCACGGAGGAGCTCCGCCGCCATCTGGGCGGACTCCCCGCGAACTCCCCGGACACGCTGCGATTCATCCGGGCATTTGTGAGGCAGGAAGAGAACGATCTTCTCACCACCGCTTGAGGAACACCCCATGGACGCACAGGTCATCGATCCCATCTTGCGCAGACACCCCAGGGAACCCGGTTCCATCATCCAGGTGCTCCTGGATGTTCAGCAGGAGCTCTACTATGTGCCGAGGGATGTGCTCGAGTACGTCTCCTCGTCCCTGGGCGTGCCGGTGAGCCGCTCGTATCACCTGGCAACGTTCTACAAGGCGTTCAGCCTGAAACCGAAGGGGAAGTACCCGATCGCCGTTTGCACGGGAACAGCCTGCCACGTCCAGGGCGCGACGAAGATCATCGACCAGATCTCCCGCGAGCTCCGGATCAAAGAGGGAGAAACGACGCCCGACAAGCTGTTCAGCATCGAAAGCGTCCGGTGCCTGGGCTGCTGCGGGCTTGCCCCGGTGGTGACGGTCGGCAAGAACCTCCACGGGAAGGTCCCGCTCTCGAAGGTTCCCAGGATCCTGAAGCAGTACACGTAGAAGGGGTGCCACGATGGCGAAACTGACGATAGACGATCTGGCCAGGATCAAGGAGCGGACTCGGCGGGAAACGACGCTCCGCGAGGGCGCGGGCCGCGCAAAGATCACGGTCCACATGGGAACGTGCGGCATCGCCGCCGGAGCGCGCGAGATCATGACCTCGGTGATTGACGAAGTGGATCGCCACGGGCTGCACGATGTCCTCGTCACGAACTCCGGGTGTGCGGGGCTCTGCAGCCAGGAGCCGATGATCACGGTCGAAGTTGTGACGGAGCCGGCGCCCGTGAAGTACGTTCGCATGACGCCCGCGAAGGTGCGGGCCGTCGTAGAGTCGCACATCCTCAACGGCAAGCCCGTGCTCGAGCATGTGCTGGCCGTCGGCAGCGAGAAGACCCGGTAACGCGCTGAATTCCCAGCGGGAGAACACAGCATGGCGTATCGAACATATCTGATGGTGTGCGCGGGGACGGGATGCGTCGCCAACAAGTCCCTGAACATCCGCGACAGGCTGCAACAGGAGATCGCGAAGCGGGGACTTGAGCGGGAGGTCGCCGTCGTCACCACCGGCTGCAACGGCTTCTGCGCCGTCGGGCCGATCATGGTGGTGCAGCCGGACGGGATCTTCTATCAGCTGCTGAAGGAGACGGACATCCCGTACGTCATCGAGGAACACCTCCTGAAGGGGCGGCCGGTCAAGGAGCTGCTCTACACGCCGCCCGAGGACACGACACCCATTCCGAAGATGTCCGACATCCCGTTCTTCGCGGACCAGACCTTGATCGTGCTCAGGAACCGCGGGCTCATCGACCCCGAAAAGATCGACGAGGCCATTGCGCGGGGCGCGTACGACGCCCTCGCCAAGGTGCTCACCTCCATGACGCCCGAGGAGGTCATCCGCGAAATCAAAGCGTCCGGCCTCCGGGGACGTGGCGGCGGGGGATTTCCGACCGGCATCAAGTGGGAAACCTGCCGCCATGCACAGGGGAACCCGAAGTACATCATCTGCAACGCCGACGAGGGCGACCCCGGAGCGTTCATGGACCGGAGTACCATCGAATCGGATCCTCACGCGGTGATCGAAGGGATGGCCATCGGGGCCTATGCCGTCGGGTCAGCCCGGAGGGATACGTCTATATCCGGAACGAGTATCCGATCGCGCTCGAGAGGCTCAAGACGGCCCTCGCCCAGGCCAGGGAGTACGGCCTCCTCGGGAACGAATATCTTCGACCGCGGGTTCGACTTCGACATCCGGATCGTGCGGGGAGCCGGCGCGTTCGTGTGCGGAGAGTCGACCGCGCTGATGGCCTCCATCGAGGGCCGTCCGGGCGAGCCCCGCGCAAAGTACGTGCACACCGTGGAGCGGGGGTTGTGGGACAAGCCCTCGTGCCTCAACAACGTGGAGACCTGGGCGAACGTCCCGCAGATCATCCTCAACGGGTCACAATGGTTCGCCGGCATCGGCACGGGGGATGTCTCGGCCGATCCCTGGGGCGGCAGCAAGGGCACCAAGGTTTTCTCCCTCTCCGGCAAGGTCAACAACACCGGTCTCATCGAAGTCCCGATGGGGATCACCCTCCGGAAGATCATCTTCGATATCGGCGGCGGAATAAGAAACGGGAAGAAGTTCAAGGCCGTGCAGACGGGCGGCCCGTCGGGCGGATTCATTCCCGAAAGCCTTCTCGACCTTCCGGTGGATTACGAAGAGCTGGCGAACGTGGGGTCGATGATGGGTTCCGGCGGGATGGTGGTGACGGACGAAGACAACTGCATGGTGGACATGGCGAAGTACTTCCTGGCCTTCACACAGGCCGAGTCGTGCGGGAAGTGCGTGCCGTGCAGGGAGGGGACGAAGCGCATGCTGGACATCCTCGAGAAGATCACCGCTGGCGAGGGCACGCCGCAGGATCTCGTGCTGCTCGAAGACCTGTCAAACATGGTCGTGGAATCGTCGCTGTGCGCCCTGGGGGGGTCCGCGCCCAACCCCGTGCTCACAACCCTGAAGTACTTCCGCGAGGAGTACGAGGCGCACGTCCGGGACAAGAAGTGCCCGGCCCACGCCTGCAAGAAGCTGATCACCTATTCCATCGATCCGGAGATCTGCCTGCAGAACGGCCACGGGTGTGATGTGTGCCGCAAGAACTGCCCTGACGGGGCGATCACCGGGGAGACGAAGACCGTCCACGCCATCGACGTCACGCGGTGCGGCCGGTGCGGGATCTGTCTTGACGTCTGCAAGTTCGACGCAATCATGATCGAGTAGCCGGAAGAGGAACCTCATGGTCACGATCAATATCGACGGTCAGCACATCGAGGTTGTCGAAGAGACAACGATCCTGAAGGCGGCGGAGAAGGCCGGGATCTGGATCCCCACGATGTGCCACTGCGAGTACTTCGAACCGTACGGCGTCTGCCGGCTCTGCAGCGTGGAGGTGGTGCGGGGGAAGCGAAGCCGGATCGTGACCGCCTGCAACTATCCGGTGCGCGGCGGGATGACCGTCCACACGCACTCCGAACGCGTTGTCTGGATCCGGAAGCTCATCATGGAGCTCATGTTCTCGCGCTGGCCGAACGTGAAGGTGGTGCGCGAGATGGCCGAGAAGCTCGGCGTTACCGCTCCGCGGTTCCCGAGCCTGGAGCGGGACGAGGCGGAGAACGCGTGCATCCTCTGCGGCATGTGCGTCAACATGTGCAACGACGTGGTGAAGGCCGGCGTGCTGGGGTTCGCCCACACGGGTATCAAGCGGGAAGTGGTGCTTCCGTTCGCCGAACGGACCGATCGGTGCATCGTCTGCGGGGCGTGCGTCAAGGTATGCCCGACAGGCCACATCCGCATGGTTGTTGAAGACCATAAGGGGAAGAGGCCCGAATACACGCTCGGCCCCAGAACGGCCATCTCCGTCCCGTCGCTGCAGGCGGTCCCCCGCGTGCCGGTGATCGATCCGGTCTCCTGCATTCATCTGCAAACCGGCGGGTGCGAGATCTGCGCGTCGGTGTGCGAGCCCAAGGCCATCAACTACGAGATGCAGGATGAGATCCAGGAGATCGAGGTCGGCCAGATCCTCGTCGCCACCGGATTCGACATCTTCGACGGCACCGCGATGGCGCAGTACGGGTACGGTATGCTGGACAACGTCTACAGCGCTCTCGATTTCGAGAAGATGCTCAACTCCACGGGCCCGACCGGCGGCAGGGTCGTGCTCAAGAACGGGAAGGAACCGCGCTCGGTGGGCATCATTCACTGCGTCGGATCGCGGGACCAGAATCACCATGCCTATTGTTCGAGGGTCTGCTGCATGTACGCGCTGAAGTTCGCGCACCTGGTCCACGACCGGACCGGCGCGGCAGTCTACCAGTTCTACATCGACATGCGCGCGTTCGGGAAGGGGTACGAGGAGTTCTACTCCAGAGTGCTGGACGAGGGCGTCACGATGATCCGGGGCAAGGCGGCCGAGGTGGTCGAGGGGTACTGGATCGGACAACAACGAACGGACGCTGTGCGTCAGATGCGAGGACACGCTCATCGGTGCGTTCCGCGAGATCCCGGTGGACATGCTCATCCTGTGCAACGCGATCGAGCCCCGGCGGGACGCTGACCGCGTCCGCAAGCTCTTCTCGATCAGCAAGAGCCCTGATGGATTCTTCCTGGAACGGCACCCGAAGCTCGACCCCACGTCCACCACGACCGATGGCGTCTACATCGCGGGGTGCGCCCAGGGGCCGAAAGACATCCCCGACACGGTCGCACAGGCGAGCGGCGCAGCGGCCCGGATCCTTTCGCTGATTTCGAAGGGCGAGGTGGAGATCGACCCCGTGCGGGCGATGGTGCAGGAGGAATACTGCAGCGGATGTCGGATCTGCAACGCCCTCTGCCCGTATGGCGCGATTGGATTCCTTGAGGACACGAAGGTATCGCACGTGAACGAAGCCCTCTGTAAGGGGTGCGGCACGTGCGTGGCAGCGTGTCCGTCGTCGGCAATGACGGGCCAGGGCTTCACCGATGAGCAACTGCTCTCGGAGCTGGAAGGTCTGCTGGCGTAAACTCTGAAAGGCAGCGATCCATGGCATTCGAACCGACAATCATCGGGTTTCTCTGCAACTGGTGCTCCTACACGGGCGCCGATCTGGCCGGGGTGTCGCGCATCAAGTCGGCCCCGAACGTCCGGATCATCCGCACGATGTGCAGCGGACGCGTGGATCCGGCGTTCGTCTTGAAGGCGTTTCAGCTCGGCGCTGACGGCGTCATCGTGATGGGGTGCCATCTCGGCGACTGCCATTACCAGGAGGGGAACTACAAGACGATCCGCCGCATACCGTTCCTCAAGCGTCTCGTCGGGCAGTTCGGCATCGATCCGCGGCGGCTGAGGCTGGAGTGGGTCTCAGCTTCGGAAGGAGACCGCTTCGCGGAGATCGTCAATTCCTTTACCGAGGAGATCCGGGCCCTCGGCCCGCTGACCCTCCACGTCCACGGCGACGGCCGGCGCGAGCAGCGCCGGACGGCGCAGCCGGCAGACGCCCATCACTAGACGCGCGGAGACGATCATGGCAAAACCTACGCTGGCCCTCTACTGGGCGGCAAGCTGCGGGGGGTGCGAAATCGCCGTTCTCGACCTGCAGGAGAAGATCCTCGACGTCGCGCAGGCCTTTGACATCGTTTTCTGGCCGGCTGCGATGGACTTCAAGTACGCCGATATCCGGAGCCGCGAGGACAAGAGCATCGATCTCTGCCTCTTCAACGGGTCGATCCGGAACTCGGAGAACGCCGAGATGGCGCACCTCCTCAGGGCCAAGTCGAAGACGCTGGTGGCGTTCGGGTCATGTTCGATGGAAGGCGGGATCCCCGGGCCTGGCGAACCTCACGACGAAAGCCGACATCATGAACTTCGTGTACCTCGACTCCCCCTCAACGGTACGGACGAACGGAGGCGTCTTTCCACAGACGCATACCGTCTATGCCCGAAGGGGAGATCGAGATTCCAGAGCTGTGGGAAACGGTGAAGGCGCTGGACCAGGTGGTCGACGTCGACTACTACGTCCCCGGCTGCCCCCCCGTCCCGGACCAGATCTGGAAGGTCGTGGAGGCGATCCTCAGCGGGTCGCCGCTCCCGCCTCGCGGCTCGGTGCTCGGGGCCGGCAAGAAGACATGCTGCGATGAGTGCGCGAGGAAGAAGGAGGAGAAGAAGCTCACACAGTTCTTCCGGCCGTACGAGATCATGACCGACCCGGAGCGGTGCCTCCTCGAGCAGGGAATCGTCTGCATGGGTCCGGCGACGCGCGACGGCTGCGGCGCGTCTCTGCCCGGCGGCGAACATGCCGTGCCGGGGCTGCTACGGACCCCCCCCGAACGTCACGGACCAGGGGGCGAAAATGGTGAGCGCCCTGAGTTCGATCATCGACGCGCACGAAACCGCGGAGATCGAACGGATCCTGGATCAGATTGCCGACCCGATAGGGACGTTCTACCGTTTCTCGCTGGCCCACTCCATCCTGCGGAGGGTTGAAAAGTCATGAGACACATCAAGATCGATCCGGTCACGCGCCTCGAAGGTCACGGGAAGATCGACATCTTTCTCAACGACGATGGAGAAGTGGCCAACACGTACTTTCAGATCCCGGAGCTCCGCGGGTTCGAGCAATTCTGCGTGGGGCGTCCGGTCGAGGAGATGCCCCGCATCACGACGCGCATCTGCGGCGTCTGCCCGGAGGCGCACCACATGGCCTCGGTGAAGGCGTGCGATGCGGTCTTCCATGTCGAGGTGCCGCCGACGGCGAAGAAGCTGCGCCAGCTGCTGTACAACGTCTTCTTCGCGGGAGACCATACGATTGCACTTCTATGCCCTGGGTGGACCTGACTTCGTCGTCGGTCCTGACGCCCCGCCGGCAGAACGGAACATCCTCGGCGTGATCCGGAAGGTGGGACTGGAGGTGGGAGGGAAGGTGATCGACATGCGGAAGCGGACGCAGGAGGTGATCAAGACGATCGGGGGCAAGCAAACACATCAGGTCACCTGCCTGCCGGGGGGTATCAGCAAGGGCCTCACGGAGGAGGAGCGGAAAGTCATCGAGGCGCACTGCCTGTGGTTTGTCGAGTTCGGGAAGTTCACGCTTCAGGTCTTCAATGACATCGTCCTGAAGAACCAGAAATACGTGGACCTGATTCTCTCCGATATGTTCGCGCACAGGACCTACTACATGGGGCTTGTTGACGACCGCAACCGGGTCAACTTCTACGATGGCCGTGTGCGGGTTGTGGATCCGGACGGCAGAGAATTTGCGAAGTATTCGCCGAACGAGTACCTCGATAACATCGCCGAGCACG
Source organism: uncultured Ignavibacteria bacterium (assembly GCA_963701735.1). Taxonomy (GTDB): domain Bacteria; phylum Bacteroidota; class Ignavibacteria; order UBA10030; family UBA6906; genus CAWABB01. The sequence continues at coordinate 162,854 of CAVPBI010000010.1, forward strand.
TCGAGGGCTGGACCTATCTCAAGTTCCCGTTCCTGAAGAAGGTGGGGTGGAAAGGGTTCGTGGACGGCCCGGAGAGCGGCGTGTACCGGGCGACTCCGCTGTCGCGGCTGAATGCTGCCGACGGGATGCCGACGCCGCTGGCGCAGGCGGAATACGAGAAGATGTACGCCACGCTCGGCGGGAAGCCCGTGCACGCCACCCTGGCGACGCACTGGGCCCGGATCATCGAGCTGCTCAGCGCCGCGGAGATGGCGCTTGAACTCGCCGGGACCCGGAGATCACCGGACCGGAAATCCGTACGATACCCACCGCGACCCCGACCGAAGGAGTGGGGATTGTCGAAGCTCCGCGCGGAACGCTGACTCACCATTACGTCACGGACAGCAAAGGGATACTCACAAAGGTCAACCTGATCGTCGGGACGACGAACAACTACGCTCCGATCGCCATGTCGATCCAGAAGGCCGCGAAGGGGCTGATCCGGAAGGGGACGGAGGTCACCGAAGGAGTGCTCAACACCATCGAGATGGCGTTCCGTGCGTACGACCCCTGCTTCGGGTGCGCGACCCACGCATTCACAGGGAAGTCGCCGCTCGAGGTCAGAATTTACGACGCTTCGGGGGAGCTGCTCGAGAAGATCTCCCGTATGTAGCGAGTGGCGTTCACGTAGATCAGTTGAACGGCCCCGTGCGCCGCTCATACGTGAAACGGGCACCATACCCCTTGCACGACAAGAGGTGCGGTGCCCGTTAGTCTGTAAGAGGCATCAAGCTGACGGGGCGCTAGGCCGCAAGCACCTCCTCGGCTACCTTCAGCAACTCATCGGGCGTGAAGGGCTTCGGGATGAAATCCGAGGCGCCGAGGCGCGTGGCCGCAATTGCGTCCTCGATCGCGGCGTACCCGCTGATCATCACGACCGGAACATCCGGATACTGCTCCCGGATAGACTCCAGCACCTCCAGGCCTGACCGCTTCGGCATCTTCAGGTCCAGGATCACGAGGTCATAGTCGTTCAGCCGCATCTTCTGCAGTACCGTGTCGACATCGAACGCCTCCTCCACGGCACAGCCTCGCTTCGCCAGGATCTTCCGCACGCTGTGACAGACCACCGGCTCGTCGTCCACAACGAGGACGGAGTGCTTCGCCGTGGCGTCACGGCCGTAGAGGGCCGCCCGCGGCATGTCGGACCGGTCGAGACAGTTCAGGTAGTCAGGGCCGACGATCGTCTGCACTTCGGAGATCGAGAAGGGCATATCCACATCGATGAGATCCCTCGTCGGTCTGACGGGTCGCTGTGAGGCGCTCTTCGCGCGGGCCTTTTCCTTTCGCTCGAGCGGGCAGTCCGGCACGCATTCGTGCTTCTCCTTGGCCAGCCGCACGCACTGCCTCTTGCCGGTGTGGCAGTACTCCTTGTCCGCCACCTTCTTCGCAAGCGGGAGATCGGAATGTGTCAGCGCTTCGACATACGCGCGCGAGGTGGCCCTCTCCACTTCGCGGGCGCTGAAGGGCATGTCCACATCGAGGAGGTCATCCGGTTCAGGGCGCGCTTCCGGTGCCGGTGCCGGGGGGGCCTTCGGCGCTGCCTTCCTGTCCTGAAGGACCCTGCTGGTTACCTTCATCAGCTCGTCCGGCGTGAAAGGTTTCGGCAGGTAGCCTGCGGCCCCGAGCTTCGTGGCCTTGACGGCGGAGTCGATGGACGCATAGCCGGTGATCATGATGACATCCAGCTCCGGGTAGTGATCCCGGATGATCTTCAGGAGCTCGAGGCCGTCCATCTTCGGCATCATGAAATCCGTGATGACGAGATCGAACGCGGTTTCCTTCATGCGCCGGACCGCCTCCTCGCCGCCCAATACCGTATCGACGGCAAAGCCCCTGCGCGTGAGGATCTTCGAGACGCTCCGACAGACATCTTCTTCATCATCCACAATCAGGACTTTCTGCGTTATCATCGTCATCTCTCGCTGAGTTGTATCGAAAAGGACTTCGTTGTTCCAGCTGCGAGAGTATAGCTCAACACCCGTGCCAGAGCGCCGACGGAGGCACATCAATGCCTGCAACGCGTTACTGGTTAATCAATTAGCTGGAAATTGTTGCTGCGGAATGGCTCAGGAAGGGAGAATCGCGGAATCCGCACAAACGACCGGAATTCAATGATGTGATGCGCGGGGATGTATAGGAGGAGTATTCGCCTGCATAGTCGAACTATGCACGCCCTGGAGGGCGCTTGATCCCGTGCTTCTTCACCAGCGCCTGGAAATTGGATCGCTGCATGTCCACGTCACGGGCGGCTCTCGATATGTTCCAGTCGTTCCGCTTCAGCGTCTCCTCAACGAATCGCCTCTCCACATCCAGGACGGAGGATTCGCGGATGCGCTGCTTCAGCACCTTCAGTTCTTCGATTGTCCTCGGGACGGCAGATCGGTCGACAGCGTCCGTGCGGAACAGCGCGGCCGACACATGGGCCGGATCGATCGTTTCGCCTTCCACGAGGATCACGAGCCGCTCGATGGCATGTTCGAGTTCCCGGACATTGCCGGGCCAGCGATACTCGATGAGCATGCGCATCGCCTCCGGATCGATGGACGGGACGGCCCGGTGAGATGCTGTGCAGAACTCCTCCAGAAAGTGCGTCGCGAGGTCGGGGATGTCGGCCGGCCGCTCCCGCAGCGGGGGAAGCCGCAGGGGAAAGACATTCAGGCGATAATACAGATCCTCCCGGAAGCTCCCGTCAGCCACAAGCTGCTTCAGGTTCTTGTTGGTGGCAAACATGAGCCTCACGTCGACACGGTGCACCTCGGTGCTGCCGACGGGGAGAAACTCCTTCTCCTGCAGGACGCGCAGGAGGCCGGATTGAGTCTCGGGGCGGAGGTTCCCGATCTCGTCCAGGAAGATCGTGCCCCCGTTGGCGACGTCGAAGAAGCCGGGCTTGTCCGCATTCGCGCCCGTGAACGCGCCGCGCACGTGACCGAAGAGCTCGCTCTCCAGCAGCGCGCTGGAAAGGGTGGACAGGTCGATCGCGACGAATCGTTCGCTCGGCCCGCGTGCTTTCGTTGTGGATCGCCCTGGCCGTCAGATCCTTTCCGGTCCCGCTCTCGCCGATGATGAGGACCGTGCAGTCTGTGGGCGCGACCTTTCGGATGAGGGCGTACAGGTCCTGCATCGGCTGGCTGCGGCCGATGAGCCCCCGGAACCCTGTCTGTTCTGACCCTGATTCCTTGCGGCCCGGGACTTGCGTGAGCCGCCGTTTGTCGAGAGCGCGCTGGAGGACAGCCATGAGCTCGCCCGCGGTGAACGGCTTCGGCAGGTAGTCAAAGGCGCCGCCGCGCATGGTCTCGACCGCCGAAGCAACGGAGGCATAGCCGGTGATGATCACCACCACCGTCGCGGGATAGCGCTGGCGCACCGTCTGCAACACTTCCATCCCGCCCATGTCCATCATTTTGAGATCGGTGAACACGACGTCGAATTCGTCATTCTCCAGCAGGCTCATCGCCTGTCGGCCGGATGTCGCAGTGGTGACCTCGTGGCCCGCGCGCTGGAAGATTTTCTCGCAGCTCCGGCAGATGACCGGCTCGTCGTCGACCACAAGGATTCTGGCAGCCATGGCTCAGGCCTCCGCGTCTCGTGTCTGCACCGGCAACTGGATGGTGAATGTCGACCCCGCGCCCGGGGTGCTCTCGACGCTGATGTCCCCCCCATGCTGCTCAACGATTCCATAGCTGATGGAGAGCCCAAGGCCGGTCCCGTGCTCCTTGGTCGTGAAGAACGGGTCGAAGATCTTCTCCCGCCGCTCCTCCGGGATGCCAGGCCCCGTGTCCGCGAAGCTGATGGTGACGAACTGGCCGTCTGCCGAACGCGCGCTCCGGATCGTGAGGCGTCCTCCTCCGGTCATCGCCTCCGCGGCGTTGAGGATGATGTTGATGAAGACCTGTTGAATCTGGTCGTTGTCGCAGAGGATTTCCGGCAGGCCGTCCGCCAGTTCCCTGTCGATGGCGATGTTCCGGAAGGAGGTCTGATTCCTCACAAGGAGCACGATGTTGTCGATGAGGGTGTTGACGTCAGTCGTCTTCTTCTGGGGCTTGGTCTGCTTCGCGAAGTCCAGGAGCCGCTTCACGATCTCGCGGCAGCGGATCGTTTCCTTGACGATGATCTCGACGTCTTCCCTGCGCGGATCGTCCGGCGGGAGATCTTCCAGGATGAGGCTGCTGTTGGCGAGGATGCCCGTCAGCGGGTTGTTGATTTCATGAGCGACGCCTGCGGCGAGCTTCCCGAGAGATGCCAGCTTCTCGGACCGGAAGAGCTGGGAGTGGATCTTCTTGATCTCCTCAGAGCGCTCCTGGACCCTCTTCTCGAGCATGGTGCCCCATGCCTCCAGCTCGTTCTTCTCGCCCTCCAGCTTCTTCGCCATGCGGTTGATCGAGAGCGCGAGGTCCTCGATCTCTTCGGGAGCGTTGACCACGACGTCTCGTTTGAAGTCTCCGTCGGCAATCTGGCGGGCGGCTTCCTCGAGGGTTCTGAGGGGACGGGAGATCCGTCTGCTCACGAGGCCGGCGATCGAAACGACGAGGAGGATGCCACCGGCCGCGATGCCCCCGAACGTGAGCACGGTCGTCCAGAGGACGTCGACGAACGGCTGACGGAGCATCCCCACGTAGAGGATGCCCACGATCTTCCCCTGGACATCCCGGATCGGCTCGTACGCGGCGATGTACCAGGTGTTGACCACGAAGGCTTCGCCCACCCTCCGGCTTCCGCCCTTCAGCACGGCGTTGGCGACTTCCTCGGACACCAGCGTGGAGATGGCGCGGGAGCCGTCCTGGTTCTTCACGTTCGTAGAGATCCGCAGATCTCCCTGGAAGATCGTTGCGGTCCCGATATCATTTCCCTTGTACACTGCGCCCTCGTGCACGATCTCCTTGATCTTGTCGACGATTTCGAAGTTCCTGTTCAGGAGTGTTCCACCCACGAGGACTCCGAGCAATCTGCCGTCCTGGTCGATGACGGGAACGGCCGCTTTCAGCATCATCCCCGAGGTCTCGCGGAGTCCGGCATGCGGGCGTGCCAGCGGCGTCGGGGTGATGTCCATCGCCGCCTGCGCCGCGAGCTCCGGCGACTCGTTCAGGAGCTCCTGCTCCGATGCGATGGCGGTTCCGACGACGCGCTGTCGCGTTCCCAGCGCCCTCCGGACAAGCGGGTCATCCGCCATGCGGTCGCCGGCAAGCGCGGGGTTGCGGCCGCGGACGACAACCCTTCCTCCGGCGTCCAGCATCGTCAGAATGTCGAGCTTCTCCCGCTCGAGCGTCCTTGCCAGGTCCGCCTGGAGGAACGCACGGTTGTTCACCTTGAGCGCGTTCACCACCAGGCTTCTCACGGCTGTGAGTCGGGTGACACTTTCGATGTGGGAGAGGTGGTTGCGGTAGATTTCGCGCGCTGAATTGAGGTCTGAAATCGTCCTCGTTTCTGCCCGGGTAAAGATCTCGTCGGAAATGAGCTTCATGCCGACAAGCGTGGTAATCCCGGCCGGAACGAGAATGGCAATGGCAAAGTAGATGATGAGCTGGGACTGGATGCTGCGAATGGATGGCGCTCTCATGGCGGGGAGGGTAACTCCATCAAAAGGTAGCCATGCGAAATTGAAAAAGCAAAGCTCGCGTGCAGCCCCGCATTCACAGCCCCGCACTCGCATGCGATGGGTCATATCACGACCCGCGTTTCCACGCCGGATGCACGGAACAGGTGCCCACTCCTTGCTTCTCTCGTCGTTGCTTGCGACGTTACGCCCGAGGGACCATCCAGGTCCCGCTCTCCGGTCCATGAGGCAAGAATTGAGGCCATATGACCGTAGCAGCTCCAGCGGAGATTGCTGCGACGATCACCCTCTCGGGTTTCGACGAGTTCAACAGCTGCCTTCCGCAGCCTGACGTCCCGGGCTGAACGGAGGTTCGAAGCAAAGGAGTGGGTGGACGGTCGGCGGGATGCCAGCGAACGCATGGACCTCTACGAGAAGGCGCTCGAGGAGGTCGGGAGGCAGCTTCGCTCGGAACTCGGTCGATCTGCGGAAGACCAGGCAACGTGGGCGGCCGCCCGGCCACGCTTCGCCGCGCACGTCGCAGCGCGGTACGACATCGATCGCGCCGAAACGTTCTTCAATTCGGTCACGCGAAAGATGCTCCACACCGTGGGCATCAACCGGGACGTCGAGTTCTTCTTCCTCCACCCGAAGACCATATTCGTCGAGAAACCCGAAGCGGTGTATCGCACGTACACCAGCGCCGGCGATACTGCCAGACTCGTGAAGGACGTTCTTGCCGACTGCCGGTTCCGAGTCGGATTTGAACGCCTCGAACGGGATGCCCAACTCGTGGCGCAGGAGATTGACCTCCACCTCTGGCCGATCATCGGTCCCGACGTGGCGTTCAGGGTCGAGGTGGTGCGGGCGCTCTTCTACAGGAACAAGGAAGCGTACCTTGTCGGGCGGATCATTGCAGGCGGCCGGACGATTCCGCTGGTGATCCCGTTTGTCCACGGCGACGCCGGCGTGTATGCCGACGCCGTGCTCCTGCACGAATCGGACGTGAGCATTGTCTTCAGCTTTGCGTACTCCTCCTTCTTCGTGGATGTGGAGCGGTACGATGCGCTCATCACATTCCTACGGTCGGTGCTTCCCGGGGCGGAGCTGGCAGAACTCTATGCCACGCTTGGATACAGCCGCCATGGGAAGACGGAGTTCTACCGGGAGCTTCACCGGTACGTTCACGTCTCGAAGGAGCAGTTCGTGATCGCCCCCGGGAAGGAGGGAGCCGTGATGATCGCATTCACGCTCCCGAATTACAGCTTCGTCCTGAAGATCATCAAGGACAGTCCATGTTTTCTCCGGTCCGCGCATACCACGCCGAAAGCGATCACCAACGAAGAAGTGCGGCGGCAGTATGATTTCGTCTCGCACCGCGATCGGGCGGGCCGGATGGTCGACACGCAGGAGTTCGAAAACCTCCGATTCAAGACAAAGCGATTCTCGAACACTCTGCTGGAAGAGTTCCGACAGGCGGCGACAGGGGCTGTCAGCATCACCGAGGACTACGTCATCCTGCGTCATGTATACGTTCAACGCCGGGTTCATCCATTGCCGCTATACTTCGGCGCGGAGAAAGACCCTGAGGCGCTTCGGGGCGTGTTGCTCGATTTCGGCTACTTCCTCAAGGATATCGCGGCCAGCGGCGTCTTTCCTGCCGATCTCTTCAATACGTGGAACTACGGAGTCACCGCCTGGGGGAGGGTCGTCCTGTACGATTACGATGATGTTGTCCCTCTTGAACGAGTCACGTTCCGGGAAAAGCCTCCCGCGCGGACCCACGAAGAGGAAACGGGCCTGGAGGAGGACTGGATTGTCGCGACCGAAGATGATTTCTTCATGGACGAAATCGATCGCTTCTCGGGAATTCCGAAGCCATTGAAAGGAGTGTTCAGATCGGTGCACGAAGATCTCTACTCGCTGAGATTCTGGAGAGAGCTCACCGAGGCGGTCAGGAGCGGGGACGTCTTTGACGTCATCCCGTACGACAGGAGGAGAAGATTCCGAGAGCGGACCGGAAGGAGCCGGGTGGCGGCGCAGGCTGAAGGGGAGGTTTCACTGTGAGCGAGGGCAGACACGCGCGTTCGGGTCACCCTTCGGAGGCGGGACTCCGTTCCACCTTCGTTGGGATCGTTGTGAACATGTTGCTTGCCGCAACGAAGGGGATCGCGGGCGTTGCCGGGAACTCGTATGCCCTCATCGCAGATGCGATTGAGTCGGCAACCGACATCGCCAGTTCATTGATCGTCTGGGGCGGTCTGAAGATTTCTGCTCTCCCGCCGGATGAGGACCACCCGTACGGGCACGGCAAGGCCGAGCCGCTTGCCGCCGTCGCGGTCTCGCTGACCCTGGTCGCCGCTGCGATCGGAATCGCGATCCAGAGCACTCGCGAGATCATCACTCCCCATCATGCTCCGGCGCCATTCACTCTCATCGTCCTTGTCCTTGTCGTCGTCGCGAAAGAGACACTCTATCGATTTGTCTTCAAGGTCGGCGAAAGCGTCAACAGCACCGCGGTCAAGAGCGACGCCTGGCATCATCGGAGCGATGCCATCACCTCGGCGGCGGCGGCCATCGGGATCTCTGTGGCCTTGATCGGGGGAGAGGGGTACGAGAGTGCGGATGACTGGGCGGCGCTCTTTGCCTCGGCAATCATTGTTGTGAACGCCTTCCGGATCCTCAGGCCAGCAGTCAATGAGGTGATGGACGCTGCGCCCCCGGCAGGGGTGGAGCTGTCGATCAGGGAAGCCGCACAGCATGTGCCGGGCGTGATCCTGCTTGAGAAGTGCTTTGTGCGGAAGGCGGGGTTCTCGTACTATGTGGACCTTCACGTCACCGTCGACGGCGGGCTCTCCGTCCGGGAGGGTCACGATATCGCGCGCAAGGTAAAACAGGCCATCCGCAGCTCGCGTCCTCATGTGGTCGAGGTCCTGGTCCATATCGAGCCGTCAGACCTGTTGCGCGAGTGAGCCGGCCGGAGGATTCGTATCCTCTCAGCCGCTCTGCGCGACGTGCCCCGGGCCCGGTCTCCTTCAACACAAGGATAAGAATGATCGCGAGCGAAACGCCGATGAGCATCGGCGAGAACGCATGTGATGGTCAGAAATACAAGCGAATGTCTATGACTGCCGAGATGAAGCCCTGCTTGTCCTCCGTGCCCCTGACCGGAACAAGCTCGTATGCCAGGTCAAGGCCAAGGGCGAATTCGCGTGAGCCGGTATAGCCGATGCGGCCGAAGAAGTTCTGGCTCGTTCTACCTGCGGTGCCGGGAACATCCACCGCTGAACCGATGCTGGCTCCCACGACGAAGCCGAGCGGTGGACCGCCATGGCTGAAGAGGTTGAAATCCGCCGCTGCGCCGACAAGGTAGTTCCATGATTCACCCTGCGAACGATCCGAAGATTCGCCGTAGAAGACCTCCGCGCTCACAGTCAGCCCGACAAGATCACTGAGCGCATGTGCCGCGTAGAGGCCGCCGCCGCCCTGCAAGGCGGGCGTCACTTCGACGAGCTGATTGCCCCGGGTGACTTTGCCGGAATCAATGATGCCCTCGATGAACCGCTGCAGATAGACATCTGTGAGCGAAGAATTCCTGAGCTTGAGGGACGCCGATACGGCCGTGCGCTCTGATTGCATCACACGGAACAGCCATCCCAGCTCGAATGCTCCGTAGAGCGTCACGCCCTGTGCGAGCAGCGGGCGCGTTTCGTTGGCGAGACGCCCGACAACACTCAGTCGGGCATGGACCGCCAGCCAGTCACGAATCGCATGCTGGTAGTCGAAGCCCATGACGGCGAAAAGCAGGTTCCCATTCAGTCCGTCGACCGGTACTCCGTTGATTGCGACCGGAGGAGGGCTGAGTGCTGCCGTCATGCCGAAACCGAGTCCGGTCCTCAGGTACGTCCTGACGAACGGATCCCGCATGAACGTCGTCGGGACAAATGTGTGTCCGCCCAGGGTGCCAACGGCCTGGAAGGCGGGCCGCATGGTGTCGCTGCCCGCGGATTCCTGTGATCGCGCGGTTTCACCGAGCGGCACGATGAACGCGACAACTGCAACGGTGAACGTGAGCATTCGGGTCATCGTGGCTCTCCTCACAGCGGAAAGAGGATCGCAGCCAGCAGCTGGAATCCTGATGAACGAAACCGTAGGGGGATTCCGGCCGCGGCGGTCAATTGATCGTTTGCCCCTGCATTTGAAAGGCTCTGGCCGTACCGGAGTTCAAACGTGAGGAAGCGCCGGGTCGAGAGCGATGCTGGTGCCTACGCCGATGATCATCATGACGTCGAACGTGTTGATGGACTGTTTGACGTCCGCACTGGATCCTGTGTTGACGTCCTCAAGTGAGGCCTCAAGCAGGAATCCGAAATCAAGCCCGCCGTTGACAAACCAGGATCCGCCTGATGAGAGGAATCGCGCCATCACCGGGATGCTGACGTAGTCGAGCGTAAGCGAGAGGCTGTCGCGCAGGTCCTCTTCGCCGATATCGTACCCTACGCCTGTGCCACGCCGGGCGTACGAGGGCTGCACGGAGAGACGGATGTCAGAGGTCAGACTGTATTCCGCCACGGCTCCGAATCCGAAGCCTATCCTGGAGGTATACGACGCGTCTTCCGGGGCGTCACCACTCAGACTCGTTCTGCTTAACGATCCCGTCGCGCCGAGAAAGAACTGCGACTGAGCGTGGGAGTGCGAAGCGCAGAGCAAGAAGATCAGAGCGGGCAGCCCGATGAGAGCTCTCATTGGGGTGTTCCTGTGATTGTGTTGACGGGGGGCGCGGAACTCCGCGGAATCGATCCAGATCCATAGATCGGCGTCGAACCGCAATATCGGCCTTATTCTTGACAAACGCACATCCCCAGAGTACTTCGACGTACAGATTGTCTGCGTGTCCTTTGCATTCCACGTTTCAATCCCCTAGATTCCTACCTCAGCGAGCGACTCTCCATGGGGTAGTCGGTCCGCTTGGCTGTATGAAACTAGCTCCCAATCGGCACATCGTCCGACTGCGGCCTCACAGATGATGGAACTTCACCCTTTCGCCCATCTTCGCTGCGGGACGAGACCGCGGTCACGGACTGTCAAACAATCCGATAGCTTTGCCAATCGTGAAGAGTTGAGCCCTGTGCGAGCACCGTTGGGGCCCTGCATCTGGCGATCAGACGAACTCGGCGTGCCCAGGTGTCTCGCCAGGTCCATCGCCAGCAGCGTCTTGGCTTCTATGTGGGTGGTCAGAAGGGCACAACGCTCTCGCTGGCAACAAGTCTCTTCTTCTGACCAACGACAGTTCTGACCAACACAGGAGTACAGATGAGAAAAGCCGTTGTCGTTCTGCTTTTGCTCGCGACCGCGAGTGTGCTGTCCTGCTCCAGCCTGATGGCCCAGTCGTCCTTCATTTCGCCCGAGAAGCTGAGCCGCGGATTCGAGGAACCCTTCCTCGAAGGCGCCTTCGGTATCGGGATTGACTCCAAGAAGGACTTCGGGGGTTCATTTGCCCCTACCGGAATACTCGAGGGGCGGCTCGGGTTCTCGGAACTCCTCAAGAAGCGTGGGGTCCTTGACCTGGAAGAGCGATTCGTTTATGGTGGCTACTCCTCGTCACAGTACGCGCTTGGCTCGGCAGACGAAGGGGACGTGAAGAACGACATGATTCGCGCCGGTGTGGGTGCGCGCGGCGGATTCGGATGGAACATCGGACCCATCGATCTCATTCCCCTCAGCGGGTATTCGTTCGATGTTTCAAAGAGTACGTTTGCCCCGACCGGAGCGCTCACTCCGGCGGACAGCGCGTTCGTCCAGCGTATCGCAGGCGCATATCGATTCGGGGAATCGTTCGAAGCGGGGGTGCAGGTCCGCCTGTTCAAATCGCTCGCGGTCAACGCCACCGCACATGGCCAGATCGTGTTCCCCCGGATCGTCTTCCCCGAATGGGTCGGCAGCTACGCGATCATGGCGGGGAGTCTGATCGCTCTCTCCACGTTTTCGGAGGAGATCGTGAACTCATCTGAAGTCCTCGGGCCGATCGTGTACTTCGCGCTCCGCACCGGGCTGGCGTACGCGTTCTTTGCGGCGATGAAGGACAAGGGGAACTGGCCGTTCTCGTCGGAGAGACCCCTTGCGGTCGAGTCATTCAAGATAAGCGCGATGATCGCATTCTAAACCCAGGAGGAAAACGCACATGCCATTTCTCAAGTCGCTTGCCCATGAAGTCCGGCACACGCCGGTCTTCTGGTTCCTCCCGCTGGTTCCGGTCGCTCTTCTCTATCAATGCTCTACCTGGTGCCTCCGCGGATCGGCTGAGCGTTCCGGTTCCACCTGGTGAATGGAGTGCGTGTCGCGTCGTTCAGTCCCGGAGGGTTCTGCAATGTCGGCACCAGCGTCTGAGGCAAAGGGATTTCTCAGCCCGGTTGAAAGAGTCTCCGAAGTGCTCTTCGGGCTCGTGATGACGCTTTCGATTACCGGCACGCTGAGCATCGTGAGCGGGGGCAGGGAAGAGATTCGTACGATGATCCTGAGCGTGATCGGATGTAACATCGCCTGGGGAATCATCGATGCGGTTCTGTACCTCCTCGGCGTCATTGCTGAGCGCGGGCGCGGGGTCGCACTGTACCACCGCTTCAAGGGGGCGGGAGATGAGGAGAGCGCGCGGGCGGCGGTCGCAGAAGCGCTCCCAGCGGGAATCGTTGATGCGTTGCAGCCTTCGGACATAGACCAGATCGGCCGGAGACTCCGCGACTACCCCGACCCGCCACAGAGCCATGGTTTCAAGAGGGAGGATCTGTTGGGAGCGCTCGGTGTGTGTCTTCTTGTGGTCTTTTCGTGCGTCCCCGTACTTCTCCCGTTCTTCTTCATGGCCGAACCCCTCGTGGCGCTGCGCGCCTCAAATGCGGTAGCAGTGGTGATGATGTTTCTCGGAGGCTATTCGCTGGGGCTGTACGCCGGGCTTTCAAAGGTCTGGACCGGTCTGGCGATGGTCGTCCTCGGCGTTGCGATGGTCGGGCTTACGATTGTCCTGGGAGGGTAGGCGGGGAACCATGCGGACCTTTCCCCGTGGGACATGCGATGGTGGGATAGCAGGATGGTCTCTGGTCGGCGTTCACAAAGCACCATTGTTTGAAAGGAATTTCACGTGCCTCGTCCAGTCAGTCCTGGAGGAAATCGTTTCGCGCGGGAGCGAACGCTTTGGTCCGCAGTCTGCGCTGCGATCGTTCTGTCGATGCTGCCTGCCATGGCGTTCGGCCAGATGGAAGTCCCGTCCAAGCGTGATACCGTCGAGATCGGCAGACTCGCGATTACTGGCTATCCGTACATCTTCTACTCACCGGAGACGGATTTCTCGTTGGGCGGCGCCCTCATCCTGACACGCCGCCTCAGCGCCGACACCACCGTCAAGCCATCCAATGCGATGATTTCGGGGTACTATTCCACCAAGCACTCGTACGACCTGTTCTTCAACCCGGAGTTCTTCCTGGGGGAGGACAAGTACTATCTCGGGATTGCCGTCGACTACTGGAGATTCGTGGACAAGTTCTGGGGATTTGGCAACGACTCCCCCGATTCCGACAACGTCGGTTACATACGGAAGATTTTCTCGGTCAACGTCGAGTTCGATGTACGCGTCGTCGGGCCGCTGAAGGTCGGACTGAACTACGACTTGAACTACACCACGATCGAGGACAAACAGACTAATCCTTATCTGCTCTCGGGAAGCGTGCCGGGGTCCGACGGCGGCACGTCATCAGGCGTCGGACTCGTCCTCTTTGCCGACACCAGAAACGAGGCGTTCTATCCGACCAGCGGGGGGTCGTACAAGCTGGCTATTGTGAACTCCCTGGAATGGCTGGGCAGCTCGTTCAAGTTCAGACGCTGGATCGCCGATATCCGGCACTACTTTCAGATCGCAGATCCTTTCGTTCTCGCCGCCCAGGTGTATGCCATGGGTGTGACCGGCGAACCTCCCTTCTATATGTACCCTGCGTTGGGCGGCGACAACCAGATGCGGGGGTACTACGAGGGGCGATACAGGGACAGATACTATGTTGCGGTTCAGGGAGAGCTCCGCTGGCGGCTGTCGCAGCGCTGGGGACTTGTCGGGTGGGCCGGGGTCGGAGATGTTGCCGGGACGCTTGACAACTTCAGGCTGGACGACTTCAAGCCGACGGTGGGTGTCGGCGTTCGGTTCGCGCTCGACCCGGCAGAGGTGCTGAACGTGCGCGCCGATTTCGCCTACGGGAAGAACACCAACGGGATGTACTTCAACGCCAAGGAAGCATTCTAGAAGCAGACAACTTTCAGGGAGCGAGGACAATGACCAAGCACATTTTTCACCTGATCCTCCGTGCGGGACTTCCGGCGTTCGTGCTCATGTTCCAGACGGGCTGCTCTGTATTCCAGAGCTCCCGTGCGATTGACATGGCGCCGTTTGCGGAGAATACGGCGATGATGTTTGCAGAAGCGGCGAAGGTCAGCCGCCCTGCGCGATGGACCTATCTGAAACAGTACTACAGCCTCCCGGAGATTGAAGGCATACGGGTGAAATCCGGGCCGTTGATCCGCGGCCTGCGTGGAATCGTCATGTATTCCAATCAGCTCGTTTCCCTCAACATGTCTTCCAAGACCGATGCGGAGAAGAATCGGCTTCTCGCGGCATACTTCAAAGAAGCTGCAGCCAAAGTCGCCAATCCGGCAATGTTTGACAGCATTGGCGTCAGTCCATCCATGCTGGACTCCGTGTACGCCAACATCGAACGGGCCCCGACATTCCGTGAGGGTATCGAGGCGGCGTCGCCGCTTGTCAACGGGGTCGTCGTGGCGCTGGGCCGGCGGCTTGACGAGCTCGACGAGGCTGTCCCTCTCGCAATCGCGGCAATCGATCGGGAGGTCGACGCGAAATACGCCGACAAACGACAGAACTACGATGCGTTCGTTCGCCTTCAGACTGAAACGCACGAGGCAGTGGCGCTTCTCTATGATGCCCGCAAGGGCGATCAGGCGGCACTCTCGAAGTTGCTCGAAGTCGATCCCTCGCTGCGAGAGTTCATCACTTCGCCCCAAAAGGCAACCCCCAACTCCCTCAAGGCGGCTGAGGATGCTCTTTCGCTCCGGCTGGAGCGGATTGATACATTTCTGCACCAGCTGGACGATGAGAAGAAAGTCTACTTCACAAAGCAAGAAGAGCTGGAGAGTTTGAGGCTCGGCACAGATGAAAAGATAAAGGTAGCCCGCAATGCTGTAAACGTGTGGGCTCAATCGCATCGAAATCTCGGCGCGGGGATAGCGGTTCCTCCGCTCTTCGACGTCGTGGGCATGGCCGGGGGACTTGCCAGGAAAGTCGTGCCCCTGCCGTGAGGTGGGGCCATCGATCTAGCAGGGCTCACGCCTGAGAGAAAGCGGACTTCTCCGCAGTCCTGAAGAGATTCTCGAGGAAGAGATTCTGGACCCCGCTTCTATTGATGTTTGCGAGCCGGTTGCGTATGTTGGCCATGCCAACCCCGGGCCTTCCTTATCTTTCAATTCTTACCAATGCTTGGCGATTTCTTGGCCCGGCATATCAAACTTCTGATGTAGAGCCACATGCGCCGAACCTCGGCTGTCCTGAGTGTGAGCACCCGTCGATCTAGGGGTGACGCATATCTGGATCTGTTCGTGAGAAGTGCTGCTGTGCCATTCTATCCCTTTTCCACGGAGGACTGACATGCCAAAACAATTGCTCCATCGCCTTCCAGCATCGGCTGGATGCTCTGGGTTGCCCTGCTGATGATGAACGCGACGGATGCCCTTGCTCAAGACGCGAAGCCTCGCCTTGACATCTACGGATTCGCGATGCTGGATATGGGGTATCAGGCCAAGCAGAACGATCCCAAATGGTTCGACGTCGTCCGCCCGACGAAGCTGCCAGGCGTGCGCGACGAGTTCGGCAAGGATGGCAACTGGTTTTCCAGCGTACGACAGTCCCGCTTTGGCGTCAAGAGTTTTGTCCCGACGGATCTTGGCGAATTGCGGACCATCTTCGAATTTGAAATGTTCGGCGTGGGCGTCGATGCCGGGCAGACGACCATCAGGCTGCGCCATGCGTACGGCGAGTTGGGCCAGTTCGGCGCCGGTCAGTACTGGAGTCCGTTCATGGACATCGACGTGTTCCCGAACTCGGTCGAGTACTGGGGACCGAACGGCATGGTCTTTTTCCGGAACGTGCAGGTGAGGTGGATGCCCATCCAGGGCGACACGCGGCTGACGTTCGCACTGGAACGCCCGGGCGCCAGCGGCGACGGAGGCATCTACTCGGACTATCCGCAGCTTGCGGATGTCAAGGGGCGGTTCCCGTATCCCGACGTCTCGGCGGAATACCGCTGGGGGCAGACATGGGGGTATGTTGAGGCTGCGGGGATTGCCCGATACATCAAGTGGGATGACAAGGGGAACGAAGCGGTATGACCTTTCCGGGGACGCGGTCGGCTGGGGGATCAACCTTAGCGCGGGCGTTACGGTGGCCGAGATGGACCGCATCCACGCGCAGTTCGCGTACGGTCAGGGAATCGAGAACTACATGAACGACGCGACCGTGGACGTCGGGATCAAGCAGTTGACAGGCCCGCCGCCAACAGACCTCAACGGCCGCCCTCGATATCGCAGAGCTGATCCCCATGACGGGCATCGTCCTTTTCTATGACCACTACTGGAACAAGCAGTGGAGCAGCACGTTCGGATATTCTCGTCTGGATATCAAGAACAGCTCTGGGCAGACGGAAGAGGCGTTCAAGAGCGGCCAGTACGCGCTCGTGAATCTGCTGCACTATCCCGCCAAGGATGTGATGGTCGGGGCCGAGTTCCAGTATGGACGGCGGGAGAACAAAGCTGAGAGCAAGATCGTTGGAAACGAAGGGTTCAAGTCGGTGGATGATTACAGGATTCAGTTCTCATTCAAGTACAACTTCTCACTGAGCATTGGAGGATAACGTGATGAATCGTCACATCCTGTTCGGACGCGCGATGCTTCTGGCGCTGTTCGCCGCAGCACTTCTCCTGGGCGCTGTGGCGCCCGCAACGGCGCAAACGCCGGACGAAATCCAGGCTGCGCTCAAAGCCGCCTACGAGAAGTACCGCAACCTGAAAGAGGGTGCCAATGCGGACTACATCCCCGCGCTGGCCAAGGTGGACCCGAACATCTTCGGGATTGCGCTCGTGACCGTGGACGGGACCGTGTACGCACTCGGTGACCTCAAATCCGAAGTGTCGATCCAGTCGATCTCGAAGGTCTTTACACTCGCGCAGGTGATGCAGGCGGCGGGCGGGGATGCGATTGTGAACAACATGGGGGTGGATGCCACGGGTCAGGTGTTCAATTCGATCGTCGCCGTGGAGCAGTACAAAGGCGCCGAGATGAACCCCCTGGTGAATGCCGGCGCGATTGCGACGACGAGCATGGTGACCGGGGAAGACCGGAACGTGATCTGGGAGAAGATCCTCGCGAACCACAGTGACTTCGCAGGCCGTACGCTCTCGGTAAATCAGGAAGTGTTCAAGTCGGAAGCAGAAACGAACCAGCGGAACCAGGCGATCGCTCAACTGATGTTCGCCTACGGCCACATCAAAGACAATCCGTTTCGTGCGTGCGACATCTACACCGAGCAGTGCGCGATCAGCGTTAACGCGAAGGACCTCGGCGTGATGGCTGCGACGCTGGCCAACGGCGGCCGCAACCCGATGACCAACAAGCAGGTCGTGGACGCGAAGTATGTGCCAGGTATCCTTGCGATCATGGCGACTGCGGGCCTGTACGACGATTCGGGGAAATGGCTGTACCGCACAGGACTTCCCGCCAAGAGCGGGGTCGGTGGAGGGATCATCGCGGTGTCGCCCGGGAAGTGGGGAATCGCAGTGATTTCGCCGCCCCTCGACAAGGCCGGGAACAGCGTGAAGGCCCAGAAGACCATCGAGGAAATTTCCAACGCTCTCGGCGGCAACCCGTACGCGCCGAAGATGAAGTAATCGTCGACCCGGGATCATGTCCTGTCCCGGAACTCATTCCGTCCAGAGAAGGAAGGTGAACTATGAAGCGGGTACTCATCGTTCTGCTCGCGCTCCTGGTGCTTCCGATTGGCCTGCCGGCCCAGGGGCAGGCGAAGAAACTCCCCAGGATAGTGATCCTGGCAACCGGCGGCACCATTGCGGGGTCGGCGGAAACAAAGACGTCGGTGGGATACACGTCTGGCGCGGTCACGGTGGACGCGCTCGTCGCGGCCGTCCCGACCCTGAAAGATATCGCCCGCATCACGGGTGAACAGATTGCCAGCATAGGAAGCCAGGACATGTCAGACGAAATCTGGCTCAAGCTGGCGAAACGTGTGAACGAAATCCTGGCAGCGGATTCCGTGGACGGCATCGTGATCACGCATGGAACCGACACGATGGAGGAGACGGCGTATTTCCTCCACCTGGTCGTGAAGAGCCAGAAACCTGTCGTCCTGACCGGCTCGATGCGTCCGTCCACGGCCCTGAGCGCCGACGGCCCCCTCAACATCTTCAACGCCGTCGCGGTTGCGGGCGATCCGCAGTCGCGCGGCAGGGGCGTGATGGTGGCGGCCAACGATGACATCCACAGCGGCCGCGATATCACAAAGACCAACACGACGTCGGTGCAGACATTCATGTCGCCGCAGTACGGACTCCTCGGAACGACGCTCTACGGGAAGCAGACGTATTTCCGCGTTCCATTTCGGAAGCACACGAACGGATCGGAGTTCTCCGTGGCCGGGATGACGGCGCTTCCGCGTGTGGATGTCCTCTATGCTCACGCTGACATGTCGGCTGACCTTATCGACGCCGCCGTGAAGGCTGGCGCGAAGGGGATCGTCATGGCCGGCGTGGGTGACGGGAACATGACATCGAAAGCGCTGGAGGCATTGGGGCGTGCGGCAAAGGCCGGCGTGGTATGCGTCCGTTCCAGCAGGGTCCCGACGGGCCGGACATGGAGGAACTCGGAAATCAACGACGATCAGTATGGATTCGTTGCGGCAGGCGAGCTGCTGCCGTCAAAGGCGCGAGTACTCCTGAAGCTGGCCCTCACCAAGACCTCGGATCCGAAGCAGATTCAGGAGATGTTTGAAGCGTACTGACGGAAGGCCGTCGGCGCACGTCTGGAGCAGCAGGCCGGGGTCCTGAGGGGGCTGGAACGATCCATGAGCCTCGCGGGACCCCGGCTGTGTTTCGGCCGGGTGGCGTTTCGCGCCCCCCTGGCTGATGACCTGGTTCGTACATCCGGTTACCACATACTGAGCAGGAGGTGCTTCCATGATGTGGATTGAGCTCGTTCTGCTTCTCGCCTGTATCGTGCTCGGTGCCAGGCTGGGAGGGATCGGCCTCGGGGCCGCGGGAGGCATTGGCCTCGTTATCCTCGTGTTCGGCTTCGGACTCCCCCCGGGCTCCCCGCCCTCCGTCGTCCTCGGCATGATCATCGCTGTCATCACCGCGCTTGCCGCGATGCAGGCGGCGGGCGGGCTTGATTACCTTGTGTCGCTTGCCGGCAAGGTCATGAGGAAGAAGCCGCCGTACATCACGTTCGTCGCTCCGTTCGTCACGTACCTCCTGGTGTTTGCGAGCGGGACACAGCATGTGATCTACGCTCTCATGCCGGTGATCGTGGAGGTGGCCGCAAAGGCGGACATTCGTCCGGAACGGCCGCTCTCGATGAGCGTCATCGCATCCCAGGCGGGCCTCATCGCGTCGCCCATCAGCGCCGCCACTGTGGCGATGGTCGGAGCGCTGGGATCGCTCCAGGTGTCTCTGGTCGATATCCTGATGGTCATCATACCCGCGACGCTTCTGGGCGTCACGGTCGGCATCCTCTCGGTCGCCTGGAGGGGGAAGAAATTGAGCGAAGATCCTGTTTTCCAGGAGCGCGTCAAGAACGGGCAGGTCAAGATCTCTTCCGAAGAGCGCGTGTTCTCCGGCGAGGCTCTCCGGAACGCCCGCGGGTCGCTCGTGCTCTTTCTCCTCGCCATGGTCATCGGTGGTGCTTCTGGGGGTCTTCCCCCAGCTGCGGCCGCACTACCAGGTGTTTGCGGAGGGACACACCGAGATGGGGCAGGTCGAGACAGGACAGGCCATCATGATCGTCATGCTGGCCGCCGCCGGCCTGATCATGGTGCTCTTCAAAGCGAAACCCGATGAGACCGTCAAGAACAGCATCATGCGCGGCGGCATCGTGGCCGTGATTTCGATTCTGGGCGTGTCATGGATGGGATCCTCCTTCTTCGAAGGGAACAGGGTGGAGATCGTCGGCGGCATTTCGGACATCGTCCGTCAGGCCCCGTGGGTTCTGTCGCTCGCGCTCTTTGTCCTTTCCGTGCTCCTGATAAGCCAGGCGGCGACGGTCGTCACATTGTTGCCGGTCGCGGTCGCCATCGGCCTGCCCGCTTCGGTCCTCGTCGGCGTCTATCCGGCCGTCAACGGTTCGTTCTTTCTGCCGACCTACGGGACTGTCCTGGCGGCCGTCTCGTTCGACCAGACCGGCAGCACGCGAATCGGGAAGTACCTCCTGAACCATAGCTTCATGCGGCCAGGGCTCGTGACGACAGCGGCCTCGACGGTGTTCGCGCTGCTCCTGGGCAGCATATTGCTCTGACTCCACACATCGGAAGGGTATGACCATGCGTTCGAAACTTTTCACGCTTCTTGCGTCGCTGATGTGCCTGGCCGTCTTCGTGCCGGCCGTCCCGGCGCAGGAGAAATTCCGCACGGAGAAGGACCTGCTCGGTGAGAAGCAGATTCCGGCGGACAAGTACTACGGGGTCCAGACCATGCGGGCGCTCGAGAATTTCCAGCTCTCGGGGGTGTTGATCAACCACTATCCCGGCTTCGTCGAAGCCTGGGCGATGGTGAAGCTTGCCGCCGCCAGGGCCAACACGGACGTCGGCGCGATGAAACCGGAGACGCGCGATGCCATCGAGAAGGCCTGCAAGGCGGTTCTGGACGGCAAGTACCACGACCAGTTCGTCGTGGACTGGTACCAGGGCGGCGCGGGCACATCCACCAACATGAACGCGAATGAGGTCCTTGCGAACATCGCCCTCGAGCTGACCGGCCACAAGAAGGGCGAGTACAACATCGTCGAGCCGCATGATCACCTGAACATGTCGCAGTCGACCAACGATTCGTATCCGACAGCCATCAAGGTCGCGTTCCTCCTCAGGAACGACAGGCTGGTCGAGGAGATCCAGAAGCTTGCCGACTCGTTCCGGAAGAAGGGTGATGCGTTCCTGGAAATCGTCAAGATGGGCCGCACGGAGATGCAGGACGCGGTCCCCATGACGGTGGGGCAGGAGTTCCACGCCTTCGCCGCCGGGCTGGAAGGAGAGATCAAGCTCCTGAAAGATGCGGAGAAGTACCTGTACGAAGTCAACATGGGCGCCACCGCGATCGGAACGGGTCTGAATGCGCCAAAGGGCTACGCTGAAAAGGTCGCCCAGCATCTGGCGAAACTCACCGGCAAGCCGATCGTGCCCGCCGGGGACATGATCACGGCTACATGGGACCAGCAGGGATTCGTGGTGTATTCCAGCGCGCTGAAGAGCCTGGCGGTGAAGCTGTCAAAGATCTCGAGCGATCTGATCCTGCTGTCCTCCGGGCCGAGGGCCGGCCTCTTCGAAATCAACCTTCCGCCGATGCAGCCAGGCTCATCGATCATGCCCGGGAAGGTGAACCCGGTCATCCCCGAAGTCATGAACATCATTGCATTTCGAGTGATGGGGAACGACTTCAGCGTCAGCATGGCCGCTCACTCCGGGCAACTGCAGCTGAACGCGTACGAGCCGCTCGCCGGACTGGCCGTGATCGAGTCGCAGAGCCTGCTGTACAGGGGCTCCATGGCGTTCCGGACGAAGTGCGTCGACGGCATCACCGTCAACGAGAAGGTGCTCGCGCAGTACATGGAAACGACGGTCGGGATCGTCACGGCGCTCAACCCTGTGCTCGGGTATGAGAAGTCGACCGAGCTTGCCGCCGAGGCGTACAAGTCGGGGAAAGGGATTCTGGAGATCATCCGGGAGAAGAAGATCCTGACCGAACCGCAGATCAAGGAGCTTCTGGATCCTGTGAAGCTGACCGGACTCGACAAGACGAAGTACAAGAAGTAACCACGCCGAAGGTCGCCGGACTTCGAGCCACACAAAGGTCCCGGGGCGCGTTGGTGATCTCAGGGGAGCACCGCATCTGAGGTGTATAGCATGCATTCGTGGAAGAAGGTCGAATCGCTGTGACAGAGACCAGCCTGGACTTTACGATCCCCCGGCTCGGGGAGTGTAGTCACGCCTCCCCGATGAGCGGGGTGCGCTTCGCCAACGATCGCGAGCGCCTGATCTTCGATACCGACCTGGATGCCGTCATGACGCACACCCGGGCGGGCGAGCCCGTGCCGGCGATGGAGATTGCCGGCCCCAGGGAACGGATCTACTTCAATCCCGAGAGGCTGGCCTGCGGTATTGTGACATGCGGTGGCCTCTGTCCGGGAATGAACGATGTCATCCGGGCGATCGTCCTGAGCCTGTACCATCATTACGGAGTCCGCACGGTGTACGGATTCCGGTACGGCTACGAAGGCCTCGTGCGTCCGTTCAAGCACGAGCCGCTCAAGCTGACGCCGGAATCGGTCGAGCGGATCCACGAATTCGGCGGAACGATCCTGGGGACGTCACGCGGGCCGCAGGACGCAGGGGAGATGGTGGCCACGTTGAAGGAGCTGGGGATCAGCATCCTGTTTGCGATCGGCGGCGACGGCACCCTCAAGGGAGCCAGGATGATTGCTGACACGGCGCTGCGTCAGGGATTGCACATCAGCGTCATCGGGGTTCCGAAGACCATCGACAACGACATCTCGTTTCTTCAGAAGACATTCGGGTTTGAAACAGCCGTGGCGGAAGCTCAAAGGGCCACAACAGCCGCCAATATCGAGGCCGAGGCTGCCGTCAATGGGGTCGGCCTCGTGAAGTTGATGGGGCGCGACTCCGGATTCATTGCGGCATTCACGGTGCTCGTCAGCAGCAAGGCGAATTTCTGTCTTGTGCCGGAAGTCCCATTCGGCATGGGCAGGTTCCTTCAGCTCCTTGAGGACAGGCTCCAGAGAAGGGGCCACGCCCTGATCGTCGTCGCAGAGGGTGCGGGTCAGGAACATCTCGGCGGTGCCGGCGAGCGTGATGCCTCCGGGAACGTGAAGCACGGCGACATCGGACTCTTCCTCAGGGATGCCATCACCGGACACTTCAAGGCAACCGGGAAAGCGATCACCCTGAAATACATCGATCCGAGCTATACCATCCGCAGCGTTCCTGCAAACCCCCACGATTCCGCATTCTGTCTGCTCCTGGGCCAGTGTGCGGTCCATGCGGGGATGTCCGGACGCACGGACATGGTCGTGGGCTTCTGGAACCACCGGTTCACACACGTCCCCATCGCGCTCGCCGTGTCTCGACGAAAGAAGATCGATCCTGGAGGGGAGCTCTGGAGCAGCGTTCTCGCGTCGACCGGCCAACCATCACACATGCTGACTGACGCTTCCAATGCCGCACATCCCCACAACATTTATCGAGCTCTGGTCTACGGACCGCGGGCTGACCGTCCTTGTTGCCCTGCTCGCGATCACGATCTTCGTGCTTCCGCACCTGGCTGCTGAAGGAGCTCCCATTCTCACGCTCCTGTTTGACATCTCCTTCTCGCTTGTCCTGCTCGCCGGGCTGACCGCGGTCACCCGGACGCGCGGGGTGATCGTTGCCGGGACGGTCCTGATGATTGCGGCAGTGGCCGGACGGTGGCTCAGCCGAGGTATCCCGGGGACCGATCTCCTGGTGTTCAATCTGACGATGTCCATGGCCTCATCTCTCATCCTCGCGTGGATGGTGACGGTGCAGGTGTTTCGCGAGGGTCCTATCACCATGCATCGTGTGCTGGGAGCTGTCGGAGTGTATCTCCTTCTGGGACTTGCGTGGTCGTTTGCGTACCACCTCCTGGATGTCGTCAACCCGGAGGCATTCTCAATCTCCGGTGGTTCAAGCGCGCATGTCCTATCGGCATCTGAGTTTCTCTACTTCAGCTTCGTGACGCTGACCACTGTCGGCTTCGGGGATATTACGGCCCTGGACCCGGCGGCGCGATCAGTCGTTATGCTGGAGGCGTTGACCGGCCAGCTGTTCCCGGCAATCCTGATTGCACGACTTGTGTCCATGGAGCTGGTATCGCGTACCCGCTGATACGCCTCGCTCCACATGCGGCTTTTCATCTCCACCTCAAGGAGCACCACAATGAACTCCAGCGTCGACCCATCTGATCAGAAGCGCCTTGTCGGTGCGGCGATCGAGGCAACCATACGCATCGCCGTCATCGGCGCACTTGTCTTCTGGTGCATTCAGATCATCGCTCCGTTTGTGATGCTCCTGATCTGGGGGGCCATCATCGCGGTCGCCGTCTATCCGGCATTCGTCAAGATTGAGAAGGTTCTTCAAGGGTCGAAAGGGGCTCTCGGCTACGGTGATGACGATCGGTCTCTTGCTCGTGTTGCTCGTCCCGACGTTGTTTCTGGTGAGCACACTCGTCGAGGGGCTTCAGGGTGCGGCCCATGGGTTGCGCGACGGGACGCTGCGTATTCCGCCTCCACCGGAGGGGGTGAGCACATGGCCCATCATCGGGAAGCAGCTGGCGGGGCTCTGGACGATGGCCTCCGAGAATTTTGAGAGTCTCGTCGCCCAGGTTGGTCCCGCGGCAGTCGATGTGGGAAAGGTGCTGCTCTCGTCTGCCGCCAACGTGGGAATTGCCGTCCTCATGTTCGTCGTTTCTGTCATTGTGGCCGGGGTGTTCCTCGCGTATTCGGAAAGCGCGAGTCGTTTCGCGAGGAAGTTTGCCACCCGGCTTGCCGGCGAGCAGGGAGATGGCTACGTGAAGGCCGCGGAGTCGACCGTGCGGAGCGTTGCTGTCGGCATTATCGGCATCGCCTTTATTCAGGCCGTGCTTGCGGGGCTGGGGATGCTGGTGGCGGGGATTCCCGGCGCAGGGCTCTGGGCGTTCGTATGCCTGCTCCTGTCGATCACCCAGATTGGCGGCCTGCCTGTATTGCTCCCCGCGGCCATCTACATGTTTGCCACAGCGGATACTCTGCCGGCGGTACTCTTCGCGGTCTGGGCCGTCCTGGTGGGAGTGAGCGACAACATCTTGAAGCCGCTGTTGCTCGGTCGGGGTACGGAGACGCCGATGCTGGTAGTTCTTATCGGCTCGATTGGCGGGATGATCGCTTCCGGTGTGGTGGGGCTGTTTGTCGGAGCAGTGGTCTTCACGCTCGGCTACAAGCTTTTCATGGTCTGGTTGGAAGGGAACTCCTGACGTCCCCTGTCGACCTCACTTTCGAGGCACCCAAGACCCAGCAACTTCCATACTATTTGAGCAGCAGCATCGTCCTCGATGCTGTGAAAGATCCTGACTGAAGCCGGGCGACGTACATGCCGCTTGGCTCCCGGTCGGCATCCCATGTCACTTCGTACGTCCCCGCCGGCAGCTCACCATCCGCAAGCACCGCCACTTCCCGTCCCAGGAGATCATAGATCTTCACAGTCGTATCGTGTGCATTGACGTGGGATCCGTTTCCACGGGTCTGATCTTGAAACACAACCCTGAACCGAATCGTCGTGGTGGGATTGAACGGGTTGGGGAAGTTCTGTCCGATCGTTGGTAGGTCAGGTAATTCCCGCGCGTTTTCGACCGCAAGGTATCCGACATGCCTTCGCATGAGAACCGAAAACCTCTCCGGTGTGACGAACTCCACCGAAGGCCCGACGATCGGGTCTGCAAGGATCAACTGAGCGACCTGAGATAGCCGGGGCATCGAGATGTCGGAACTGGCGGGGGAGGGCCGGGCGGTGAAGTCGTCCTGGCGGAAGCGCTGGTATCCGGCCATCAGGAAACTCGGCAGCGGTTGGGTCCGTGTCTTCGTGATAATCCTGTCTGCCATCGCCGTGAGATCTGATGCGTTTCCGTAGAAACTCCCGTCCCCGGTATGGTTGAAGAGAAGCGGGCCGTAGTCTGTGAGGGGGATCTGCGACGGCAGGAGCGGATCGTACAGGATTGTCAGGTCTGCGCCGGCGCCAGACTGGAACGAAGCGTAGCGCTGAAAGTCGAAGCTGTTGCTGATGGTCTTCCCCCGGTACACCATCGTTCCTGTGGGCGCGTAGTGCTTGTAACCGTACATGTCGCTGACGCCGTAACGATCCATCAGTGCTCGCGTCGAATCCAGAGCGCCGTTCCAGACATCGCTTCCCCAGAGGTCAGGGTAAGCATATCCCAGCGGCGATGTGACCGCAATGAACCCGTCGTTTGGGGTGGCGGTATCGAAGTAGTACGCGGCCACGAACGGAAACTGATCCAGAAGATGCAAGTTCCAGCCCCACGCCATCGGAACGCTTCCGCGGGCAGGGGAGAGCCACGCGCCGGACTGAAAGCTCATGACCCAGTTGGACGCATCGCCTTCGGAGCTCACAAAGAGCACATAGTGCTTCTGCTCCAGCGGCACCGTATCGGGGTCAACGCGAGACGGGGGCGTAAACGCGCGCGGGGCCGTCGGGAACGCTGCGTGCCACGAGAGATTTCCGAGCAGTGTCTCGTGAACGCTGGCCCCGAAGGTCGCGAACCACTGCGTCATAGGTTCTGGATAGATCCAGCCGTAGATGTGGAAGATCGACGCGGGGTTCTTCGCGTGAAGATGATTCAGTATCCGTTCGAGGACATCGGCCCGGGCCGCGGGCATGGAGTTCATATCCAGCGCGTCGGTCCCGGCAAGGTTCACCTGAAACATTCGCCGCTGAACGGCCCAGTCGGTGATCTCTCGAATGTAGAAGCATTCGGGATTTGCGCGCGGGAGGAGATTGGTTACCCCCCAGTTGAGAAGGGTGAGATACCGGTTCTCTTCGGTCAGGAGCGTGTTATTCCACGGGTGAAAAGCCAGCTCCAGCCGGCCGGGGACCCACACGGGCGCATCGCCGTCGAAGTGATCCTCGACCAGAACCGAGTCGCTGACCCCGAGTTCGAGCATCGACGCGGCCGTCGGGGAGAGGGGAAGCCGGTCGGTCAGTCCGCCCAGAGAGGCCGCAACCTCACCCTGCCACCTGAAGGTCTGCCCCGGGAAGTTCCCCCAGGTTCTCGCCGAATCGTAGGTGATTGCGCCGCGAAGGAATGGTCGGAAACGTTGGATCAGTGCCTGCAGGGATGCAAGGCTGTCGAACCGCACGCCTCCTCGCTGCTGATAGAGGTCCCGCCACGTCTCGTCCGTCCGACCGAAGGACCACGTCTCGTACACATTGAGGAGATAGAGGCGCGCGGAGTCGCGGTTGACGATGCCGGCCAGCGTCATCGCAACCAGCTTCTCTTCCGGCGATGTGCCTGTCCCATCGAAGAGAACGGCGGGATAGTCCGTCTGGGCTGCGGCCCCGATCCGGAGCAGAAGGGCGACCGCCAGCGCGAGGTAGTGATGGGTTCTCACACAAGGTGTCGGGTGGTTCCGCGACAAGATACGCGAAGGCCGCATGCAGATCAACTCATCAGGGGGACAGGTTGGAAGGTTCAGCCCGTGAGGGCGGTCGTGCCCAACCAGAGCTGGTAAAGCCCGAAGCCGAGAAGTGCTACGGCCGAGATCCCGACGAGTCCGCGCGCGATGCGCGGGCCAAGAGAACGCGCGCCGGCGAACAGGGCGAGAATCACGGCTGTAGACAGTATCATGACGATGTAGAAGAGGACGACGAGCCCGATGGCATACGCAGGGTTCTCCTGCCACGCCTTCAGGAGTAAGGGGCCCATGACAAGCGCCCACCCGAGGTACGGATTGGGATTCAGGAGGTTCACAAGCGCGCCCCTGAAGAGCGTCTGCGATGCGGGTGCCGGTGGGACTGCGTCCGACTTCCCGTAGGCGAGAAACGTCTTCAGTGCCCCGGTGGCGAGATATAAGAGGTAGACCCCGCCTGCAAGTCGAAGGAGGTTCACGAACAGGGGAGGAATCTGCGTGAGAGCGAGCAGCACCAGGAAGACAATCGGGATGTCGCTCAGGAGCGGCGCGAAGACAGCCGGAACTGTCTTGCGCCATCCGTTCGTCATGGTCTGGGCTATGAGAAACGCCTGGAAAGGCCCGGGTTGAACCGCCGCGGCGAAGGCATAGGAGGTGGCGAGAAGGAGGTAGGGGAGCATCGCAATTTGAACAGTGCAAAATATACGGAACGCTGATTCAATTGCAACGGGCCTCGGCGCGATGAGCGGCACCTCCGGATCTCAGAGGGATTTGATCGTCCATCGCCAGCTGTGCCATTTCTTCGGAGCGGACGTCAAGCCCGGCCCGGCGATCGCAAAGGACCTGGGTGGCAATGTCGATGCCATCATGGAGGAGATGAATCACAAGCCGGTCGGTGTATGATGGTTCGAGGCGGGGCGCACGAGCCTTCCCTCGGACGCTGGAAGCGCTGGAGGGCCCGTGGGACCTGTCGCACGGGCCGGTTCTCTTCATTGGCCGGTTCAGGTTAGCGAGCGCAAGGTGGCGGCAGAGTTACGCTAAGGCCAAAGCCTAGCGTCGGGCATCATCATTGGCCGATATCGGGCAGAGCGCCGACATCTTGCGCGCATGGTCCGTGAGGATCCCCAGGGTCGTGGTGTCGGAGAGGAGCAGTGAGTTCCTTCCCTGCGGCTCCTGCGGTGGATCGCCCATGAAGGAGTCTCCCTTGCGCCACGCGCCGTCCGGGTGCCGCGCGGCGCCTTCTCCTCCCCACGCCCACACGTTCGAGCCGGCGATAGGTGCTCCGGCTTTGGCGGAATCGTAGATCATGGAATAAACGGTCGTGAAGTAAGCATCACGGGCGGTAGTCGGTGTCCCGGGTCTGAAATCCCCCAGGTCGCGTCCGAGTCCGAATTCCTCCATCGTGATAGGTTTGTTCAGCTCGCGGGCAAGGCGCAGGTGAAGGGCAATGTACGCTTTCACCTTCTCGACGGTCGATGGATACGTCTCGGCGATGCGGGTGGGGTCGAACCATCCCCAGTTCAGGGGCCATACATGGAGGTTCAGGTAATCAATGGAGGGGAAGCTGTAGGCGGCTCGAAAGTACTCAGCCGATTGAAGAGTTCCTACCGTCCCCTCGCTGCCGGCAGAAACGAGATGATTGGTGTCGAGCGACTTGATGTACTGGGCGGTTTCGTCGATCCACCGGTAGAAGGCCGGCAGATTGGCCACTCCGGTTTCGTCGTCGGGGCCAGGGCGGGGCTCGTTGGCCAGTTGCCACGACATGACCGTGGGGTCTTCCGTGTACTTGCGGCCGTTGATCGAGTTGGTCCGGCCCACGATCATCCGGATGAAATCGCGATTCAGCTGCACGGCGGCCGGCATTGAATAGAACCTCGCTGAGATGCGCATGAAACCCTTCCAGCCCACGCTGGGATTTTCGGGATCCCACTCCAACCCGCCCGCAGCCCACGAAACGTATTGCGCCATTCCGCCACTCCACTCCCAGTAGTTGTTGAGAAAGAGGACCGCGCACATCCTGCGTTTGGCCATCTCCGCCAGGAGGAAATCGAGGCCGATAAGCAGGGAGTCATCATACCGGCCCGGCTCTTTCTGAATCGCCGGCGATACCGCCTTCTTCGTGTAGCTCTCTTCGGACGCGGCGAGAACGCGAAGGTTTGTGATGCCCCTGGCCGCGAGGGAGTCGAGCTCTCGCAGCAATCGCGGCCGATCGCCTGTCAAGCCGGGCGATCCAAGATAGCATCCGTACCACATGTTTGCCCCTGCGAAATAGTACGGTGCGCCGTTCAGGAACAGCTGCGTTCCCTGCACACGGACAAAATCCTGCGCCTCCCGGTCGACGCCGGTGAATACGGAACAGGACGAGAAGATCAGGCCGGCAAGGAACACGAGGATAGCATTGCGCATGAGAACGCTCCATTGGTCATACGGAAGTCCCAGGTCACCGGCGTAGCTGCCAGACTCGTTGCCCAGCTGCCAGCAAAGGATAGCCGGATCGTATGCGTTTTCTCATGGGACTTAATACTGATAAAGAAAATTGCCGCTAATATGCAGGCGTCGTCGTCAGGGAGTCACGGTGCCCGTGCCGCGCCCTCGCCGGAGATGGCTGGTTTATGGGCAGTTACCAGGATTGCAGGGAGTGCCGTGAATGGATCTCGACCTCGCAAGACTGACGCCGGGATCCTACGTGCACGCAACCATGCAAAAACCGTACCACGCACATGGCACCGCTGGATTTTCGGACCGATTGACGACGCTGCGCAAGCGGTCTCGACGTGGGTAGCGGTGCTGATTGCTTATCAAAATCATACAGGATTATCATTTCCATAGCTCTTCATGGATGAAACGTGTAATTGGCCTTCGATATTCGCACACCAGGCTAGCACGCTTCTTGGATACCAGCTCCGCAGAGCTTCACTACGCATCTGCGGGGGCCAATCGCCGCCATGAATGTGCGATCACTACTGCCTGCAAAGGTCCGGGCTTCTCTGCCCTCGCTCCATCGTCCGCGAGTCAATTCCATCATGAATCCTGAAGGCGTGTCCGTCAGCCAGTGCGCGTTCCAGTTGAGGAAGGGGATCCTGGAACGCTGGTACCCTCTCGTGCTCGACCGTGACGAGGGAGGGTACTTTACGAACGTGAAGCGGGATTGGACCCTGGCGCCGGAGCAGGAGAAGATGATCGTTTCTCAGGCTCGCCACGTCTGGACCACATCAAAGGCGGCGGCATTCGTGGAGCACCCCGATCGATTCACGCAGTACGCGGGACACGGGTACCGCTTCCTTCGCGATCGAATGTGGGACCAGCACTACGGCGGGTTCTATCAGATCCGGAGCAGGGAGGGGGGATGGTCCGAGGTCCGCGGCTGGCGGGACGAGAAGCGGGCATACGGCAACGCTTTTGCCGTCTTTGCACTGGCGGCACTGCATGAGCTCACGCATGACCCGGAGGTCCTGGAGACTGCACAGAGGGCCTACCAATGGATTGAGGAGCATGCCTACGACCCCGTCCACGGCGGCTATCACCAGTTCCTCACGCGGGAAGGAGGAGCCTTCGACCGCGCCAGCGACTATACATCCATTGCTTCAGACCGGGAAGAGATTGGCTTCAAGGACCAGAATTCCTCGATTCATCTCCTGGAGGCATACACGGAGCTCTACCGTTCCTGGAGAAACCCGGGGCTCCGCGAACAGCTCACCGCCCTCCTCGTGCTCATCAGGGACACGATGGTGGACCCACGCGGGTATCTCCATCTCTTCTTCAGGCAGGATTGGACGCCGGTCTCATTTCGCGACGCCACGCAGGCAGAGCGTGAAGCGCATTACGGGCTCGACCATGTGTCCTTCGGCCACGACTATGAAACAGCGTTCCTGATGCTGGAAGCTTCGTTCGTCCTGGGTCTTAAGCAGGACGTCCGGACCCTCTCAGTCGCCAAACGGATGCTCGATCATGCGATCGAGAACGGTTGGGACGCACCTCTGGGGGGGTTCGTCGATGGAGGATACTATTTTTCGGCGGATGGGCCCTGTACGATCGTCCGTCCGACGAAGAACTGGTGGGCGCAGGCCGAAGCACTGAACGCCCTGCTCCTGTTCAGCGCGATATTTCCGGATGAGCCGAAGTACCGTGAGTACTTTGCCCGCCAGTGGGGATATGTCGATCGCTATCTTCTCGACCATGAACGAGGGGACTGGTACGAAGGCGGAATCGACCGCGAGCCAGCATTTCTCACGGGTCCGAAGAGCCACATGTGGAAGTGCACATACCACACGGGTCGGGCTCTGATGAACTGTATCACGCTGCTCGGCGATGAGTCCGGTGTGACTGACCTTCCCGGAGTTGCAGCACGAAAGCGGGAGATGGACTCCTTCGTCCGTTGGTGGAAGGATGCGGCGCGCCTCGTACCTGTGACAGTGGATGGGTGAGGGCAAGGGACCGGCGCCTAGCGGCGCCGGTTCTGGTGCGCGCGCGGCCGTGCGCTGCTATGTCCGGGACGGCGCTGCACTCGCGCCAGGTTGCGCGCAATGAGGCTTGTGCGTGCCGCGACGCTCGCCGCACTGCGGAGACCGTCCTCAGGCGTGTTGCGTACGTAATCGAGGAGGCGATCCACGTCTGTCGTCGCAACGTGCATCCGCGTGTCCGAGGACCCGTAGTAGATAAAGATCGTGCCGTTTGGGCGCATCACCCATCCGTTGCTGAAGGTCACGTTTGAAACATCGCCCACGCGCTCCTCGCCCTCCGGAGCCATGAAGTGTCCACCGGGGCGGGCGATCACTCGATACGGCTCCTCGAGGTCAGTCAGGAACAGATAGAGGACGTAACGAAGCCCCGCGGCCGTGTTCCGCACACCGTGAGCAAGCTGGAGCCAGCCATGCTCAGTCTTCAGCGGAGCGGGTCCGAGGCCGTTCTTGACCTCCTTGATGGTATGATATTGCCGGTCGTCGACGATGGTCTCCCTGTCAATGACCGCGCTCTCGATTGATGCCGAGAGTCCCCATCCGATGCCACCTCCTGAACCTGCTTCGATGAAGCCGTCCTGGGGGCGCGTGTAGAATCCGTACTTCCCGTGAATGAATTCGGGATGCAGGACTACATTTCGTTGCTGGGGGGAGGGAGTCTTCAGGTCCTGCAGTCGCTCCCATCTCATCAGGTCCTTCGTTCGCGCAATGCCGCACTGAGCCACGGCCGAGGATGTGTCTGTCCGGGAAGCGGAGGGATCCTTCCGTTCGGTACAGAACAGCCCGTAGATCCAGCCATCCTCATGCTTCACCACGCGCATGTCATAGACGTTGCCGTCCGGGTCCTCCGTCTCGGGCATCGTGATCGGATAGTCCCAGAACCGGAAGTTGTCGATGCCGTTGGGCGACTCCGCGACGGCGAAAAATGACTTCCGGTCAACTCCCTCAACACGCACGACGAGCAGGATCTTCCCGTCGTGCTCGACGGCCCCAGAATTGAATGTCGCGTTGACGCCCAGGCGCTCAAGAAGGTGCGGATTGGTGGTGGGATCGAAATCGTAGCGCCAGTACAGGGGCGCGTGGGCAGCTGTAAGGACCGGATAGCGGTACCGTTCGAAGATGCCGTTCCCGCCGGGCAGAGGGCTGTTGCGCCGCCGCAGCAGTGTTCCATACGCTGTTTCGAGCGCCTTGAGGCGCCTGCTGAATTGGCTCCGAGTCATGCGGTCTGCTCCGCTGTTGTTGCCTGCCGCTGCCGTGGTGTGGGGAGGGGACCGGCAAGCATATCGAGCTTGTCCCACCAGGTGAGCTTGAGTATCACGGAGGTCGCTACGGTGACGGCAAGCGTTGCAGAGGAAAAGACCGAAGTCTTCGATCACGAGATAGATAGGGAGGACCACGAGTGACGTTTGCCAGATGATTCCGATCACCACGTTAAAGGCGTCGCGCTTGAAGTGGCGGTTCGGCTGGAACTCGGGATGAAGCGCCTGAACCTTCTTGAGCACCGGCTTCCAGAACCCCCAGGGCCTCACCTGCATGTAGAAGTTCATGAGCACGTCGTCCTCCTCGGGCATTGAGAGATAGCTGCCCAGGACGCATCCCGCGGCCGATGCGGCAAGCACGTACGGAAATGCCGAGAGGGCGGGGAGCGAGGGGAAGAGGATCGGGAGTATGATGGCCGACGCAATGCCGGTGACCATGCCCCAGAAATATCCGTAACCGTTCAGCCTCCACCAGTACCACTTCAACACGTTCGCTGCCGTGTAGCCCCCATACAGTGCATTCACGATCCAGAGAGTCACTTGATTGATGGACTCAACAACAAGCCCGAACGCGAAACCCAGAAGAACGAACACGACGGAGACAACGTAGCTCATCTTCACGTAGGTGCGTGGGGGAGCATCGGGGTTGATGAATTTCTTGTAGATGTCATTGACGACATACGCAGGTGCGGCGTTGATCGTGGCGGCATAGGTCGACATGAAAGCGGCGATCAGGCCGGCCATCAGGAGGCCGATAAGCCCCACCGGAATCAGCTCTCGCAAAGCGAATGGAAGGACCATTTCGAAATCGATCCCGGGGCCCATCGCGATGAGCTGGGGAGAATAGTACACGAGCGCGAGAACGGTCAGCCCTGCGATCATCATGTAGCGAGGAAAAAAGAGCACAACGGAGACGAACCAGCTCATCTTCGCTGCTTCTTTTGGCGAGCGGGTGGCAAGGATCCGCTGCATATCATAGTTGGGGGCCGGGCCGGCCGCACTCACCAGGATCCCCTTGAACAACACCATCATGAAAAAGATGGTAAACAGACTGTAACCGTCCTGCAGGATCTTCGTGTTCACCGCGTCGATGATTCCGGTCCAGTCGAGATCCAGCCTCCAACCGAAGAAGATGTTGCTCCAGCCATCGGGGACGACAGCCTGTAGCATCTCGGGAGACACGGCGTTCATGGCAACAATCCCCACAGCGACCGACGCAATCGTCATCACGATGAACTGGAGGAACTCAGTGATGACGACACTGAACATCCCACCCTTTATGGCGTAGACCGCGGTGATGCTCATGAGAATCACAGCGTACATGTCGGGTGAGAGGTCCCACGGGAGGAATGTCTTCGCGAACTTCCCGATGCCTTTGAAGTCATACGCAATGAACCCGATGACGCTGACCAGTGCAAACACGACAACGATGAGGTGCGCGAGCCTGGCCCCCTTGCTCTTGCCGAAACGGGTTTCGATCCACGCGGCACCCGTCATGACCCCCGAGCGACGGAGCCAGATGGCGAGAAAGACCATGAGGAATACCTGGTTGAAGACCGGCCACACCCACGGGAGAAAGACGCTCTTGAGTCCGTACACGAACAGGATGTACACCAGCCACATCGTTCCCGTTATGTCGAACATGCCGGATGCATTGGACACTCCGAGTATCCACCACGGCAGGGCATTCCCTCCCAGGAAATACGAGTTGATGTCCTTGATTGCGTGACGGGAAACCAGGATGCCCAGGATGAACACCACCGCAAAATACGCGATGATGATGGCCAGGTCGATGCCATGGATTTGCATGAACGAGGGCGCTTTCGAGGCGTGAGGAGGAGTGGGTTTGTGAATCGTCATTCACAAAGAGTGCCACGGAAACCCAATAATATCTGGCTCTTTCTCGGGTGCCCGGAGCAGCTCGACAGATTCCGCTTTATCATAACAATAATGGTTGCATATATTGATACATCTCGCTCTCGCCTGCCAGGGGTCGGGCGCCGAATCTGCTGCGAACGGACAGGGAACGCTGCATCCTCGAATGGCAGGAGTCTTGCTGCACCATGTCGGCGGAACACCAACCATCCGTGGTTGTCATACTCCATCCGTGACTTCTTGCCTTTGTCATGATGAACCTACGAGCACTCACTCTTCTCCTGGTGGCATCAGTTGGCACGCACACGGCCAGTGCAGCCTCCGGACTCCGCCTGGCCCCTCTCTTCACCGACAATATGGTCCTTCAGCAAGCAACGCGCGCTCCAATCTGGGGTACGGGAGATGCCGGCACCACTGTCCGCGTGGCAGCTTCGTGGGGATCGCGAGCGACCACCACCGTGGGGGCTGACGGTTGGTGGAGCGTGGAACTCGCAACGCCCTCGGCAGGGGGGCCATTCGACCTGAACGTGACCCTTGGTGACTCAACCTGTGTTCTCCGAAACGTCCTCGTCGGGGAAGTCTGGCTGTGCTCCGGGCAGTCCAACATGGAAATGCCGATGGCGGGATGGCCGCCGACCGATACCATCATGAACTCAGCGGAGGAGATCCAGGCATCAGACTTCCCGAACATCAGGCTCTTCACGGTCGCGCGGGCGTATGCGGTCCAGCCCTCGACGAACTGCGAGGGATCCTGGGCTGCCTCGTCACCGTCCACCACCCCGGCGTTCAGCGCCACCGCGTACTTCTTTGGACGCATGCTGCACAAGGAACTGGGTATCCCGATCGGTCTGATCCACTCGAGCTGGGGTGGCACGCCCATAGAATCGTGGATGAGCATCGACACCCTGGCGCGAATGGAAGAGCATTCCGGAATTCGCGCGAACCTTGATGCAACGGTGGCAGGGATGGAGAAACTCGAGGCGTGGCGGCAGAACTTTCCGACGCTTTCGGTGGCAAACCGGCCCGCGGGTGAGCAGTGGAAGAACCTGGACTTCAAAGACGGCCGTTGCGCTTCCGTAGAATATCCCGATGGCGCATGGCGGACGATGACGCTGCCGCGCGCCTGGGAGACTTCCGAGCTGGGGGAGTTTGACGGTGCGGTGTGGTTCAGAAAGCGCGTCACAATTCCCGCGGCCTGGGTGGGGCGCGCGCTCACGCTGGAGCTGGGCCCTATTGATGATGTCGACATGACCCATGTCAACGGCCAGCTGGTGGGGGCGCACGAGGCCGGGGGCATGTGGAAGGTGGATAGGATCTACGATGTCCCGGCCTCGCTCGTGATGGATACCGTTATGACGATCGCAATACGCGTGATCGATTTCCAGGGGGGAGGGGGGATCTTCGGCCGGCCGGAGAGCCTTCGTATTCGTCCCGAGTCGGGCCAGGAAGCTGTCTCGCTTGCCGGGCCATGGCTCTACCTGCCGGTGGCGGAGTACAGGGCCCAGACCTTCGTTGTCTTCGGCTCAGACGGGGAGGCATTCGAGGCCCGCCCGGAAATGAGCCAGCAGTTCAGCGCGCACTCCCCGACGTCTCTGTTCAACGGCATGATTCATCCGCTCATGCCCTATCGGGTGCGGGGCGCGATCTGGTACCAGGGGGAGGAGAACACGGGCAAACCGGAGGCGTACCAGAAACTGCTCGAAGCACTCATCGGCAACTGGCGAGATACATTCCGCTCGCCTGGCATGCCCTTCTACTATGCGCAGATCGCGCCGTATGCGTATGACCCGCCGACCCGCTCGGAACTCCTTCGCGAAGCCCAGTTGCAGTGCATGAATGTCGAGAACACGGGGATGGCCGTGACCCTGGATATCGGCGACGCCCGCAATATTCATCCTGCAAACAAGCAGGAGGTGGGAAGACGCCTGGCGCGCTGGGCTCTGGCAAAGACGTACGGGAAGGATATCCCGTATTCGGGTCCGCTGTACAGGTCCATGACGATCGAACGGGACAAGATCATTCTCGCGTTTGACCACGCAGGGGAACGTCTCGTGCTCCGCGATAACCCCGCAGGGACAGGTTTTCGGATCGCTGGAAGCGACAGGGTGTTCCGTGACGCCCGTGTGGAAGTCCGCGGCACATCCCTGGCCGTGTGGCACCCGGAGGTTCGCGATCCAGAGGCGGTCCGATACGCATTCAGCAACACTCCGCCCGCGACACTCTTCAATGCAGCAGGATTGCCGGCGCCGTCGTTTCGCACAGACAGTTGGATTCCGTGACACGTGGCTTCCCTGGCAGATGTCATGCCCGCGGGAGCTCAGGCTCCCCCCATAGACAGGAGGTGAACATCATGCCCCGTTCGATCCGAGATCTAACGAACCGCGCGATTCTCTTTCTGTGTCTCTTTGCCGGAATGGCGAGCGCACCTGCGCAGTTCACGCATCTTGTCACACGATCGGGCGACAAGCTGATGGACGGGGACCGCCAGCTGCGGTTCATATCTTTCAATACCCCGAATCTTCACTATCTCGAGGATTACCTGCCATTCGACGGGACCAATCCCTGGCGCTTGCCAGATGAGGGGGAGATCAGGGACGCGCTGACGGCAATCCGTCAACTCGGGGGAAAAGTGACGCGGATGTATGTCCTCTCGGTCCGCCGTTTGGAAGACGAGCCCGGGATCATTCGGCATGTCGAGGGGCCGGGAGTGTTCAATGAAGAAGCGTTCGTTGCCCTCGACAGGGTGATGAAGGTCGCCAACGAGGTCGGTGTGCGCGTGATCATCCCGTTCGTGGACAACTGGAAGTGGTGGGGGGGACCGAAAGAATACGCCGGCTTCCGGGGCAAACAAGAGGCTGAATTCTGGACCGACCCTCAGATCATCGAGGACATGAAGGCGACAATCCGATTCGTCGTGAATCGCCGGAACACGCTGACGGGGGCCATGTACAAAGATGACAAGGCCCTTCTGTGCTGGGAAACCGGCAACGAGCTCGGGGCGCCGTATTCATGGACGCGTGAGATCGCTGCCTACGTGAAAACCCTGGACAGCAACCACCTTCTGATGGAAGGAATCAGGGCCGGGGAGCTTTCCCAGGAGGCGCTTGACGATCCCAACCTAGACATCCTGTCGACCCACCACTATGGCGATCCGCTCGTCTCCATCGAGAAGATCGTCGCGAACGCGGCGAAGGCCAGGGGGAAGAAACCGTACGTGGTCGGCGAATACGGGATCGTTCCGACGCAGGACATCCGGGTGATGACGGATACGATCATGAACCAGGGAATTGCGGGAGGGATGCTGTGGAGTCTCCGGTACCGCAACAGGGAGGGCGGGTTCTATCATCACCACGAGTACAACAATGTCGGCGCGTATCGGTGGCCAGGCTTCCTGAACGGGAGCTTCTGCGACGAAGAGGTGGTTCTTACGATCATGCGGGAGAAGGCGTACCAGATTGACGGTCTTCCTGTTCCGCGCCTCCCGATTCCTGAGCCGCCGGTCCTGCTGCCGATCAGTGACGTGTCGGCGATTTCGTGGAGGGGCTCAACGGGGGCATCGTCCTATGTCGTCCAGCGGCAGGAGACAGAGTCATCTGAATGGGTCGTGGTCGCGGAGAATGTCGATGAAAGCCGCTACCAGTACCGCCCGCTGTTCAGCGATGAGACGGCGGAGATCGGGAAACGGTACACGTATCGTGTGCTCGCCCGGAATGAATCCGGAATGTCGGCGCCGTCCGATGTGATCGGTCCCGTCGAGGTCACGTGGAAGACCATCGTTGACGAGATGGAGAACTTCGACCGCGTTTTCCAGAAGGAGGGAAGCTTCACGCTGCTCTCCGTTCAGGACATCAGGAAGGCGAAAGAGGATCGCTCGCGGGTCTCGGGCAGCTCTGACAGCTATCTTGTGTACAAAGTCGTTCGGAACGCCGTAGGCGTCGTCGTTGACGCGTTCCTTCCAAACGGAGGCGATGCTGTCCAGCTCATGGTATCCTCGGACGGGGAGGACTATGACGACCTTGAGGCCAGGCGGGAGTTGTTCGTGGTTGGGAAGAACGACTACGGCTACTTCGACGCCGCCCGATGGACGGCCCGGCAGATTCCCTCCGGGACGAGGTATGTGAAGATAGTGTTCCAGGGGGGCGTTCAGTTGAGCAGAGTCGAAGTATCGTACGGGGATTGAACGCCAGGAGTTCGGGAGGGGGCGATTCCGGTCTTATTATTATAGATATGTGGTTATTAAGAGCATAACCGCCCGCTCCCGCTGGGATTCCGGAACCGTCAAAAAGTCAAGCATTTTCACGTGATTGCTCTTGCAGAACTGTTGGCACTATTTGTGTCCACCCTTGACTAGTTTGAAGAGCATTCGTATGCTCCGGCGTGGGGACCCAATCCACTCCGGGCGAGGGGAACACCTTCCGCTCAACGTGATTCAGCATTCCATGAATGGCCGTTCAGAAGTCACGTCTTCACCACCACAATCACTCCTTCCTCAACTGCATTTCGGAGGACGTATGAAGAGAGTTCTACTCATCGCCATGGGACTCTTCCTGCTCAGTCTCCCGGCGGCCGCTCAGGTCCTGGAAGATTTTGAGACAGGGATGGGCGACGTCAAGTCTCTCTGGGGTAGCCTTGCGGGGCTCACCCAGATTGCCGATCCCAGCGGAAAGACCGCGGGAGTCCTGGAAGTCAACTACAACGCCTCCGGCGGCGCGTTCGGTCTGGAGACGACAGTCGATGCGGCGACCTCCTATGCGCTGGTGTTCTGGGTATGGTTGCCGGCGACTGTGCCGGACACTTTGGCGTTCAAGGTGTTCGCCCAGGACAACGCGAACTGGGCGTGGAACCAGTACTACTACACGGCGGTGGATATTCCGAAGGAAGTCTGGTATCCTCTGATTTTTGACATGGAGGCGATCCGGGCGAAGCCAGGGAGCAACTTCGACCACCACGTCAACAAGCTCGGGAAGCTAGGCATCGAGATCATCGCGACGAACTGGACCGGGCAGATCTATTTCGACAACATCGGCCGGTTGAACACAAATCCGAATCTTCTCTCCGACTTCGAGGCGAGCATCGGCGACGTGAAGTCTCTCTGGGGCGGTCTTGCAGGGCTCACCCAGATTGCCGATCCGAGTGGAAAGACCGCGGGAGTCCTGGAGGTCAACTACAACGCCTCCGGCGGCGCGTTCGGTCTGGAGAAGACGGTTGACGCAACGACGGATCACGGACTGGTGTTCTGGGTCTGGTTGCCGGCGACTGTGCCTGACGACATGGCGTTCAAGGTCTTCGCTCAGGACAACGCGAACTGGGCGTGGAACCAGTACTACTACACGGCGGTGGATATTCCGAAGGAAGTCTGGTATCCTCTGATTTTTGACATGGAGGCGATCCGGGCGAAGCCAGGGAGCAACTTCGACCACCACGTCAACAAGCTCGGGAAGCTGGGCGTTGAAATCACCACGACCACGTGGACAGGCCAGATCTATGTTGACAACATCGGCTTCGTCACCTCGGCGGTGGGCAAGAAGTGGAACATCGCCGACTTCAACGCGGCCGCCGGCGGAGCGTACGGCTTCAGCGTCGAGGGATGGGGCCCGGCGTTCGGGACACTGCGAACATCATTGATCCCGACGAACTCGGCGAACCGCTTGCTGCGCCGTCCCCGCGGGCTTCGGCACGAACGACAAGGGAAACATGGCGAAGCAAAACGTGACCCTGTATTCCGCCGATGCCGATACGTTTGCCAACGAAATCACGATCGATCTATGGATTCCTGCTGACCTGCCCGAAGAGCCTCAGATCAGCCTGCAGTACACCGGCACGACGAGCACGTGGTCAGAGCAGATCGCCCCGTGGCATGGCAGCCCCGACTCGCTGGTGAAGGGGGAATGGAACACGATTCATTATGATGCTCTGGCGAAGTATCTCGACGGGCGAGATCGATCCGACCAAACCGGGCGTCGTCCGTCTGCAGATCTACTATCCGGCCCCGGTGCCCACCTACGACCGGGGAGTTCCTACGTCGACAACGTGACCCTCTGGGGGATCCAGCAGCCGCAGGGCAGCCTGACGTCGCCGACGGTCGCTGCGAGACCCGACACGTCCGAGGTGCCGTTCAAAGAGTGGTACTTCACTCGGATTGAATGGGCTGACAACACGCTCGGGTCGGAAAGCTACAATGTGTACAGGAGCGCGAGCTGCGATCACCGATCTGGCGGCACCGGAGGTAGTGCAGATCGCCACGAACATTCCCCATGGTATCCAGCTGTGGGGTGACAGGCCCTGGTCCACAGACGGTGCCACGACCACACATTACTTTGCCGTGACCGCAACCGACGGCATTACCGAGACGCCGCTCAGTGATGCAGCCAAGGCCGGCCCGTTCACCTTCCCGAGCAGCGCGACCGCAAAGGCGCAGTATGTTGCAGACTTTGCGAGCACCTTCGTGATCGACGGACAGGGAGACGAGTTCACGCCGTATGCGTCATTTGCGCTGATACCCGAAGGTGCGAGCGACTCGGCGGGATTGTCCTGGACCCCGGCTTCAACGGACATCAACTACAAGATCACGTTCATCATCGACGACAATTACCTCTACATCTTTGCCGACGTCACAGATGACGATATCCGCATGGATGCAGCCGGCCAGTCCTGGGAGGGCGATGCCATCGAGTTCTATATGGGGTTCTACGATGTGCGGCCTCTCACCAAGTTGCATCCGCAGGGCGTTCAGAAAGCTCTGGGCGACTGGCGCATCGGGTTCAACGCGCAGGGGTTCATTTCTCTCGACGGAGGCGCTGCCTCCACTGCTGTGCCCGGCGTAACGGGTTCCGATTACGGCATCCTGGCCAAACTCACGGGTGATGGGTACACGGTCGAGGCGAAGC
Organism: uncultured Ignavibacteria bacterium; assembly: GCA_963701735.1. GTDB lineage: Bacteria > Bacteroidota > Ignavibacteria > UBA10030 > UBA6906 > CAWABB01. Next base: position 204,436 of record CAVPBI010000010.1, read on the forward strand.
TGAACCTGGATTCACTGGCGCAAGGGCAAAGCCTTCACCCTCACAGATGGGATGCTCCTGCCGCTCAAGATCGACCTGAACGACTGGGATCCGCTGAAGGGTGATACCGCGCGGCGGCAGATCGCACAGTTTGGCGGGACGGGTGTGAGTCTTGACCAGTCATGGACCCGCCCGAGCACGTGGGGGTACCTTGAGGTTGTCGGCGGACCGACAAGCGTTGCCGAGGAGAACACGCTCCCGACGGAGTACAAGCTGTACACGAACTTCCCCAACCCGTTCAACCCGTCCACAATCATCCGTTATGATCTGAAGGAGGACGTGGATGTGATGGTGAAAGTATACAGCGTGCTCGGTCAGGAAGTGGCCACGCTGGTGCACGAGCCACAGAAGGCCGGGCGGTACGCGGTGACGTTCGATGCATCCCGCCTTGCCACGGGGATGTATGTGTACACGATCCGCGCCGGTTCCTTCGCTGCCACACAGAAGATGATGTTCTTGAAGTAACGGACACGAGTTCCGGACTGCGCTGATGCGGACACCCCGAATGGCAGGAGAGAGCGTTCTCCTGCCATTCGTTGTTTTTGTCGATGTGAGGTAATCATGGACCCCGCCCCGTTGCATCGTGCGTGGGCAGGCAAGACTCTCGAGCGTACCGTTCAACAGGCGAACCTATGCATATCCTGAGGAATGCTCTGACGACAGGCGTCTGGGGACTCCTTCTTCTCGTCGTTCTCGCTGCACACCTCTATGCCGGCACGACGGGGAAGATCGCGGGCAAAGTGGTCGACGCGTCGACCGGAGAGCCACTCCTGGGGGCGAATATCCTCGTGGAAGGGACGACCCTTGGCGCGGCAACCGATCCCGATGGCGAGTACTTCATCATCAATCTGCCTCCGGGCATCTACACGCTGAAGGTGAGGATGGTGGGATACGACGCCCAGGCCTTCGAGAATGTCCGAGTGCGCGTGGATCTCACGACGCGCGTGGACGCGAAACTGAAGTCGTCGACCATCGATCTGGGCCAGGAAATCACAGTCGTCGGGAAACGGGAGGTGCAGAAAGACCTGACCTCTTCCGAAGTGACATTCCAGGGAGATCAGATAGAAAAACTTCCGGCCCGCGACATCAACAGTATTCTGAGCACCCAGGCCGGCATCACGCGTGACGCAGGCGGTGACCTCCACATCCGGGGCGGACGCACCAGTGAAATCGCGTACATGGTAGACGGCGTCCAGATTATCAACCCGCTTGATCGGAGCGCCGGGATCTCGATCGACGACCAGTCCGTGGAAGAGCTCAAGGCAATTACCGGGACGTTCAACGCGGAATACGGTCAGGCGCTCTCCGGGGTGGTGAACATCGTGACGAAGCGGGGGAGCGAGAGGTTCACGGTGAATGCCACGGGATATATCGGTGACTACCTGAGCTTCAACGATAATATTTACGTCGTGAATGAAAGCCGCGAGTGGGCCGAGGCGGCCGCGACGGCCCTCTCCAGCAAGTCCGGATACATCCCGTACGATTTCAGTCAGCACGGGATCAACGGGCAATGGGAGGCGCAGTGGCTCGCTTACTCAGGGCAGAAGCCGTGGCTGACCAGAGAGCCCTATCTGAACAGCTACAATCCGGTCAACCGCTACGACGTGCAGCTCAATCTGAGCGGGCCGATCGGCGATGCGTTTTCGTATTTCGTGGCCGGTCGCTACCAGAACTCCCCATCCGCGGAACTCGGCTACAGGTATTTCATGCCGTGGGGAATCTGGTCGCCGGTGTCCGACACCGTTCACACCTTCCAGGCGCCTGACGGGGAGCTGGTCCCGCTCGGGTGGTACAAGGGCTGGTCCTTACAGGGTAAGCTGTTCGCCACATTCGGTGGCGTGAACCTGAGCTACGGCCTGTACCTGAACAGAGACGACAGCTACGGCGGCGGCACCCGGTATCTGCCTGACGGGGGGCGATACTACTACACGGACAGGACAACACACATTCTGTCGATGACGTATGTCTTCAGCCGGGCGACATTCCTGGACGCCAAGGGGAGCTACTACACGAGCTCGCACGAAAACTACCTCTATGAGGATCCGTACGATTATCGCTACGTCCCCACACAGGCCGGCGATTTCCAGGAATGGATGTTCCGCCCCGATCGGACGAGCGATATCGAAGTGAAGACCAATCCGAACGATTTCGCCTACTGGGGGAACGACGTCGGTCGAGGCTGGAACTCCACACGGTATGTCTCGGCCAGCCTTGACCTCACGAGCCAGATCGGAAACAACAACATGATCAAGGTCGGCGCGTCGGGGAGGTTCCACGATCTGGAGAACGATTATTACTCCCTCCAGTTCTCGCAGGCGACCTATCGTCCGATCGTGCCGGACGTGTCTTCCGCGTATCACACGTACTACGCGGCCAAGCCGTACGAGCTGGCCGGGTACGTGCAGGACAAAATCGAGTTTGACGAGCTGATTATCAACGTAGGGGTCCGGTTCGACTACTTCTACTCGGATGGCAAGATCCTGGCGGACCCTGCAGACCCTCAAATCTATGCTCCGTTCAAGATGGACCACATCTACAAGAACTACACGCCAACCACGCCGCAGGATTCTCTGGTTCCATACACTGTCGAGGAGCGGGCCGCCTTCTGGTACAAGGATCCGGATCCGAAATTCCAGGTCAGCCCCCGGTTCGGACTGTCGTTCCCGATCACGGCGGAGGGCGTGATCCATTTTTCGTACGGACACTTCTTCCAGAACCCGGCGTTCAGCGCACTGTACCAGAACCCGAACTTCTGGATTGCGGGCGCGGGCTCACAGAATCTGGTCGGGAATGCAAATCTGAATGCCGAGCGGACCGTGATGTACGAGATCGGCCTCCAGCAGCGATTCTCCCAGAGCTTCCTTCTGAACGTGACCGGATTCTACCGCGACATCCGGGACTGGCTCGACACGGGCTTCCCGGTCAACACATACAGCGGGCTCACGTACTATAGCTACGTCAACAAGGCAAGTGCCGTCGCGACGGGGCTCATTCTTTCCGGCGCACTGAACCTGGGGAACTTCACCCTCAATCTGGACTACACATTCCAGAAGGCAGAGGGGACGGCTTCGAATCCCACCGACGCGTACAACGACATCGGCGCCGGAAGGGCGCCCCAGCTTGAGCTGCTGTCCCTGGATTGGGACCAGACGCACCAGGTCAATCTCATCGCCAGCTGGGCGAATGAGGAGTGGACTGCGACCGCGGTTGGCGCGTATGGCTCCGGATTCCCCTATACGCCCCAGATCCCCCGGGCGGAAGCCACCGGTTCGGCGGCATACGTCGGGTGGAGCAGGAACAGCGAGAGGCGGCCACCGACGGTGAACGTCGATCTGCACGTTTCGAAACTGTTCGACCTTGGTGCAATCAGGCTCCGCGCTCTTCTCGACGTGACGAACCTCCTGGATGCACAGAACGCGCGGTATGTGTATGGGGACACCGGCCTGCCGGACTACACGCTGGACGACTATCTGAGCAGGGCGCGATTGACCGAAATCAGCAGCTCGACCGAGTATTTCGCAAGCCCGGGCATGTACTACCCCCCGCGAACGATTTCTCTTGGTGTCAGGGTAACGTACCAGTAATGCCGACTGAGGTGATTTCATGAAACGAACAGACCTGCTGTTCCAATCCGCGCGCTGGCAGCCGAGATCATGCGGTCGGGCGCTCCTGGCATTGCTTGTTGCAGGCACCCTGACCGCCCCATTGTCTGCCCAAACGGTCAACCGGATAGGAACCACTGCCGCGTCGTTCCTCAAGATCGGCGTCGGCGCACATGCTGTTGCGATGGGCGAGGCATACACGACACGTGCGGAAGACGCAACGGGGGTGTACTGGAATCCGGCGGGAACGACGTCCCTCCAGCGTGCCCAGGCGTTCTTCTCGTACGACGATTATATCGCCGATGTGCGATACACCTTCGGCGCACTGGCTGTTCCGGTCACCGATATCGGCACCTTCGGGATCTTCTTCGGCGTGCTGGGAATGGATGACATCGAGCGAACGACCATTCAGTATCCCAACGGAACCGGCGAGCGCGTGTCTGCCAGCTCGTATGTCGTAGGCGTCTCGTACTCCCGCGCCCTCACCGACAGGTTCGCCATCGGCTTCAACGGCAAATATGTTCGGGAGTCGATCTGGCACTCTTCCGCGGATGGATTCGCGGGCGACGTCGGTGTCATCTACACGACCCTTTTCAAGAACATCAAGATCGGCATGTCCATCAGCAATTTCGGCACCTCCATGCAGATGAGCGGACGCGACATGCTGGTCCAGCACGACATCGCCGAGAACTTCGCCGGGAACAACAGAAACCTGAACGCCAACATGGAGACGGACAATTTTCCGCTCCCCATACTGTTCAGAGTCGGCGTGTCGGCGAATATATGGAGAGATTTCCTTGGCTCGGAAGAACACGACTGGATCGTGGCGGTTGACGCCATCCATCCCAACGACAACCCGGAATACATCAATGTCGGCACCGAGGTGTCGCTCTACCGCAGGATGATCTCACTGCGTGCAGGATACCGGCAGCTCTTCCTGGATGATCGGGAAGGGGGACTGACGCTGGGAGTCGGCGTGGGCGCCGAGGTCATGGGGGGGAGGGTCGACGTTGACTATGCGTATGTGGATATGGGGCGCCTCAACAATACCAATAAGTTCACGCTTCTCCTTTCCTTCTGAACGACCAGCGCACGAGAGAACCATGAAAGCTCGATTCCTTCTTCCGGTGGTGGCGCTGGCAGTGTGCAGCGCGCCTGACATCGACGCACAGCAGTACGGGAACGGCGATGTGATCAACCGTGCCCGGAATGTGCATGCCGGGAACCTCGTTCGGGTTACGTTCCACAACAACGGGCGCATGGGGTCCGTCCGGGGCGACCAGAGTGTGGTGTATTCTGGCGAATGGCCGATCGGCACCGGCAAAGTGCAGATGGGCAACACCTCTGCCTATGCGATGAGCGAGTTGCGGCTGTTTTCCGGGATCGACCCGGGTTCCGGCGACTCCCTCTACACGTTCGTCACGCCGGCCATCTTCTGCGAGGGTTGGGATCCCAACATTTTCTCGAATGATTCACTTGGGAAGTTTCAGGGGTTCGAACCTCTCTCCGGCTTCCTGAACCTCACACGAAAGGAGAAGGACCCGGGGCACGCCGTGGCAATGAGCCACATGCCGTTCACCTGGCCGCCGTACTGGCCCGACAAGACATCGGATGCCGTCGATCCGGGGTGGGGTGGGCACTGGAATGGCTACTTTGGCAAGGACCAGCAGAATGCCGACCAGGAAAGCTACTTCGTCATGGACGACTACCAGTACACGAAGCGCGTCAAGGGTCTCCCGCTCCCCCTGCCCGTGCCGGCCGAGCCGCAACGGGGCGGCCTGGGACTCCGGTTGAGCGTGCGCGGACTGCAGTGGTCGAACCCGGATGCCGAGGACTGCATCTTCTGGCTGAACGACATCAGGAACTTCGGCCAGCTGTTCCTTGACAGAACCGTCTTCGGCTTCAATGTCGGCGCCTCGAGCGGCGCCCTCTTGAACGCCTCCAACACGGACTACGCAGACGACGCCGCCAGGTTCTACCGCGAAAAAGGGCTGGCCGTCAACTACGATGTCGACAACATCGGCGTTGGAGGGTACTCGCCGGTCCCGTGGGTCGGATTCGCGTTCCTCGAAAGCCCGGGGAATCCGTACGACGGGATCGACAACGATGGCGACGGGAACACCGCTGCTACTCCGGGAGGGGGGACGGGCAAGATCATCAACCCGTCGCGCGACTTCTTCAAGATCTACGGCATCGGGGAGAAGGTGGTGGTCATCGACTATCGCACCGCCGATTACGCCCGCCAGGTCGTCGACATGCCGGCGGAGGGGATCACGATCACGCACAACGGCACGATCCACGTCATGCGACCCAACACTCCGCTGATCGAGGAGCCGCGGAACGGGTTCGATGACAACCTCAACGGACTGATCGACGAGAGCGACGGCAGCACAACGCAGGATTCCATCAGCTACTTCCTGTACGTCAAATCAGAGTACAACAACCAGGACTACCGGGCCAAGGACTACGTGACGGGCGATGGGCTTGGAAACCTCATGATCGACGAGCGGCGCAACGACGGGCTTGACAACGATGCGGACTGGGACTCCCAGTTCGACGATGTCGGCCTGGACGGGAAGCCCGGGACGGGCGACCGCGGCGAAGGCGACGGGTCCCCGACGCCCGGTGAGGGAGAGCTCCCGGGGGAGCCCAATGTCGATATCGTGGACGTCGACGAGTCGGACCAGATCGGGCTGACAAGCTTCAAGTTCTACCGGTATGGAACCCTGACGTACAGCAACGATGACCAGATGTGGGACTTCTCGAGGCCCGGGTACTTCGACAACCGTACAACGGAAATCGCCGATTACGACTACGTGTTCTCCTCCGGATACTTCCCGCTCCGGCCCGGACAGAAGGAGTTCTTCTCCATCGCCATGGTCTACGGCTGGGACGAGGTGGATATCCTGAGAAACAAGGACGTCGTCCAGAAGATCTACAACTCCAACTACAATTTCGCCATCGCCCCGATCAAACCGAAGGTGTCGGCGGTCGCCGGTGACAAGCAGGTGACGCTGTACTGGGACTCGGAATCGGAAGGGAGCTTCGATCGCTTCCTCAAGCGGTATGATTTCGAGGGGTACAAGATCTACAAAGCCTCTCACTATACGTTCGAAGACGCCGGAGCAATTACCGATGGGCTGGGGTACGAGCGATTCAAGAAGCCGATTGCGATCTATGACAAGGTCGACAGCGTCTTCGGCTATTTCCCCAAGGATTTCGGGACCGGCGTGCTGTTCAATCTCGGCAATGAGACCGGGCTCGTGCACAACTACGTCGACCGCGACGTGGTCAACGGTATCCGGTATTACTACGCGGTGACGGCATTTGACCGCGGCGACGTCGACAAGAATATCGGCCCGACGGAAACAACCATCTTCGTCAATGTTGACCAGTCGGGAAACATCGAGTTTGGTGAAAACGTCATTGCCGTTACGCCGCAGGCGCCGTCGGCGGGATATCAGGGGGCCGGGTTCGACATGCAGCCGACCCTGGTGGGGGACGGGTTGACCCGCGGGCAGGTCGGGGTGAACATCCTCGACCCTGCGTCCGATCAGAGGCGGCGAGGAGTACGAGATACAGTTCCTCGACAAGTCGATGGACCTGCGGGACAACAACCTCAACGGCCTGATCGACGTTGCAGATTCCCTGGAGATGCTCCCCACCGAAACGTCCGGCTTCGTGCTTCGCAATCTCACCACGCAGGCTGCTCAGGATACCGTCTGGATCTATGACCAGAAGAGAGAGGTTGACACCGTTGTCCAGACGAAGAATCTGTACGACGACGGCGACGGGGACCCACGGACGTTCCGCCAGATCCTCCACGGCATGGATATCGTCGTGAAGAACCCTGAAGCCGGGGTGTACGAGGACGAAGAGCAAGGCATCGTGGGAGGAATCAAGTGGGGGAATGGCGTGGATTACAACAACGCTTATGCCCTTGTGTTCGGCACCTTCGCGCTCACGGGGTACCAGCCCGGGACTCCGTACCCCCGGCAGTACCGCATCATGTTCTACGACACGATTGTAGACAGCTCCGATCGCATCAACCTCACTCTTGCAGCCTCCGGGCGTCCATTCCCCGTGGCCCGGCAGCCTGTCAACTTCCGGATCTACGACATCCAGTCGGGGGCGCAACTTCGATGCGGCTTTGTGGACCTGTCCGTGAATCCGACCCTGACCCCGAAGGGACATTTCTCGGCCAAGGATCGTATCATCTTCTATGAGAAGCTCGCGAACGATTCGACGCTCATTACGCTCAGCCTTTTCAACGGATCACAGGAAGACACCAGCTTCTTCAACCAGTACGGAAGAATCATGGGAGCAGGGGACACCCTCACGCTCTACACCGACAACCCGTTCACGTCCCAGATTCGATACCGTTTCACGACTCGGGGTGAATCCGTGGATCACGCGGCAGCGTCCGGTGCCCTGTCGGCGATCCGGGTCGTACCAAATCCGTACGTCGTGACGGCGCTCTGGGAGCCGCAGAATCCGTATGCATCCGGCCGTGGTCCTCGCGCGATCCAGTTCATCAATCTTCCTCAACGGTGCACGATCCGCATCTATGCGCTGGACGGGACGCTCGTGCGAACTCTCGAGCACGATGCCCCTCTCGCCGACGGTTCGGAGACCTGGGACCTCCTGAGCCGCGAGAATATGCAGGTGGCGTATGGCGTGTATATCTATCAGGTGGACGCTGCGGATCTCGGGGTCAATGTCGGCAAAATCTTCCTGATCAAATGAGGCTCGCTCGGTGATCGGGGCATGTCTCTCGCTCTGTGCTGGTTGTGGGGTCCGGTCAACGGCATGATTCGGTGGTGGCCGAGTTTGGGCCTCACCGCATTACTCTCTCCGAGTACAGGCTCGCCTACCAGGAGGTAGTCAGGAATCCCGGCGTCTTTGATTCACCTACCGCGCGGGAGGAGTTTCTTGATGAGATGATCGCCGGACGCCTGCTTGCCGCGGAAGCGAAGCGTCGCGGTCGCGGCGTGGACGAGTCGATGAAGGCGTCGATGGACGCCTACAGGGACCGGCGCTTACGACGGGCTCACTTCGACGCGGTGATCAAGCCCGCCGTCCGCGTGGAAGAGCGGGATGTCGAAGAAGCCTACCGGTTCACGCAGGAGCAGCGCCGTCTGAGCCATCTCTTCTTTCCTGACATCAGGAGTGCGGATTCCGTGTATGCACTTCTGGCAAAGGGGGCTACGTTCGAAGCGCTTGCAGCCGGAGTCTTCGCAGATAGCGCCCTTGCGCGCAGCGGGGGAGATCTCGGATGGGTGTCGTGGGACCAGCTTGACTACGACCTTGCCATGACCGCCTTCCGGCTGAAGGTCGGGGCCGTATCCTCTCCAGTCGCCTCATCCTTCGGCTACCATATCCTCAAGGTGACCGATTTCAAGAAGAACCCCCTGATCACCCGGCAACAGTATGAGGACCGGCGCCGGAAAGTCCGATACCTCCTGGAATCCAAAATCGGAGAGAAGGAAGCCCTGGCATATGTTCGGAGCATGCTCTCACGGGCAACCATCCGGCTGAACCCGGAGGTCCTTGATTTTGTACGCGGGAAACTGCAGGATATCTTCAGTGAGAAAACCGTCGCCGGCTGACCAGTTCTCCGAGGTTCAGCTTCAGGACGGGGAAATCCGGCTCGTGGAAATGACCCTCTGGGACGCCCGGCAGGAGATCATGGCCGTTGTCAACGGGAGCCCCCTCACCGTTGAATGGTTCATGGGGGCGATCCAGTATATCCCTTATGCCATTGTCCATACCAGCTTCAGGGCGACATGTGATTACGCAATCCGTGACTTCCTCCTCACGAAGGAAGCCGTCGCAAAGGGGCTCGATCGCCAGGAGGACGTCGTGCTTGCGACGGCCTTGTTCGAAGAGTACCAGATCCAGCGGGCGTTCCGACGTGACCTCGTCCGGTCGGTAACGGTTACGGAGGAAGATTTCGGGCCTCCTATGATCGGAACACGTCAACGTGGCACGAGGTCCCGTTCGATTCGGTCCGCGGCTTCATCCAGGATGCAGTGACGGTGGAGAAGAAACAGGCGGTCGTTCCGTCGCTCGTCAAGGAGCTCTCGGGAGAGACCCCGATCACGAAGCACATGAACATCATCAACCGGTACTACGACGATCTCTTGAAGGCCGCACCGCGCTGAGCCTGAGCAGGGGGGGCCGGAGGGAACACCACCATGATGAGAATGTCACCGGGAAGTTCTGTCGTTCGGGGCACAGGAGTATGGGCTGCCGTCATGATGCTCGGCCTTTCATGGAGCCCGGCGCTCTCCCAGATGACAGGATACCTGGAAACCTATGACGACGGGGACATCTCGCGTTGGGAAGTGGATACGGACGCAATGAGGACCTACCAGCTTTCCGCCGAAGGTCAGTCGCTCGGGATCTCGTACACTCGAACACCATCGAGCTGGGAGTGGGACAATTTCCACTGGACGCCACCAACAGCGATCAATGTGGGGTCGAATCCCCTGATCACGATCCGCATCCGATCGACTGTCCGTTCAGAACTCGCCGTCAAGCCGGTGTATGGTGACGGCACGAGTAGCTGGCTGACGTATCAGCTCTCCGGCGACAGCCTCTGGCGGTGGGTGAGTCTGAGTATCCCCGGAACGGGAGACCGAACCATCACACGGCTCTACTGCTATCTCGACGGCGGCACGACGGTGTCGCGATCGGGCGTCCTGCTCATCGACGAGATGCGACTCGGAGACTCCGCTTTTGTCATGGCAGACCCTGCCGGTCTCCAGCGGGCGATCGAGGCGGCGGGGCGGCTGCTTGCCACGACGACAGAAGGGAGCGGCGAAGGTGAGTTTCCGGCCGGGTCGAAGGCCGTCGTGGAGGCGGCGCGAGCCCGCGCGGAGAACGTCCTCGCCAGCGGCACGAACGACCAGGCCGTGATCGAGCGTGAGACGTGGGATCTCAATGACGCCTGCACGACATACGAACGCAATGTCAACGCCGTATCGGTTCCGTTGACGGATCCACACCCCACGAAGCAGACGCGATATTTGTACCTTAACCTGACCGTGCTTGCCCCTACCTCGCTGCTCTTCGGAATGCACGACGCCACCGGCTATGGCGTCGGCTGGTCGGGCGACGATGACCGGAGCGACGTGAAGAGCGTATGCGGTGACTACCCGGCGGTGTACAGTGAAGACATGAGCGGGGTCGCGGAGAATGGCAACACCGATGGCGTCCGCTACCGGCTGACGTCGGCGTACGATCGCGGCGGGGTCATCACCATGTGCTGGCACCAGCTCGACCCTGACGGGCGGGGGTTCTACGCTGCGGACGTCAACAATGAGCGGATCGTGGCGACAATCATCCCCGGTGGTCCGCGTCATGCTGACTACAAGACCAAGCTGAACCGGGTTGCCCGATTCCTGAAATCCCTCCGCGGCGCAGGCGGTGAATCGATCCCCGTCATCTTCCGGCCGTACCATGAGCACTCCGGAAGCTGGTTCTGGTGGGGGGCTGACCACGCAACGCCTTCCGAATACAATGCGCTCTGGCAGTTCACCGCCCACTATCTGCACGACTCGCTGAACGTACACAACCTGCTCTGGGCGCTCTCGCCCACGATGGACGCGGCGGGAACCGGGGACCAGTATTTCGACATTTACCCCGGTGATCCGTACATCGACATCTTTGGGGCGGACAACTATTTCTCGAATGCGGTGACGTCTCAGGAAATCCAGACGTTTTCGGGCCGGATGCGGACCATGGTGAACCACGCGCGTGGACCGGAACAAAGTCGTCGCGATGACCGAGGTGGGCCAGGAGGCCCTGCCGATGAACACCTGGTTCACGGAAGCGCTTCTGGCCCCCATCAAATACGACTCGGTCAACACCAGAATGGCCTATGCGGCCGTGTGGCGCAATGCGAGCACGACCCACCATTTCGCCCCGTATCCGGGCCACCCGAGTGTGCCGGATTTTCTGGCATTCTACAACGACCCGTACACCCTCTTCGAGCGAGACCTGCCGCAGATGTACGCTCTTCCGCTGCCGGACACCGATCCGCCTGTATTCGTTTCCAATCACGATTCCACATATGTGTCGCCCTCCACGTCGATCGTGATTACGATGGAGACAAACGAGCGGGCCTATCTGAAGATATGGCAGTCGGATGCCGACTTCGCGCGCTCCCCGGGTCGTTTACCGGCGGCGAAGGCGGGTACGTTCACACGCTGACGATTTCCGGGACGCCAGGGGGAGAGCCGGACGATGTATGTCCGGGCGCGGGACCTTTCGGGAATGTCGATGCAGCAGTCAACGATCGTCAGGTACGCCGTCGATACACTGCAGGCGCCAGTGTACTGGACAGACCTCCTGTATCCGGTGGCGGATTGGTCCACAGGTGTTGCGCCGATCGGCACCGATGCGGCGGCGGTAACGCATCCCCAGCCCGTCCGCACGATCTACTTCAGGACGTCCTTCACTCTTGCAAGCCTTCCCACCGCGATGGCGGTGTTCGTGAAAGTCGTACGGCGGATTTGCCGCCACCATGAACGGTCACGAAGTCGGCCGCGTGAATCTGCCGGCGGAAGGGAGGCTTGACTACAACGCCAATCCAACGAGCGCGGGAGCCGTCAACAGGCAGTTGCTGCTGGACAGCGTGGCACTCAACGTCCTGCGCCCGGGAGACAATGTTGTTTCGATCGAAGTCCACGTCCCCGAGACTGCTTCGGTCCCGAGTTTTGACGCCTACGTCATCGACCAGACGATGGCGCGCGTCGTCCCGTTCGGGGCGCAGTGGGCCTACTCCGACAAGGGGTACAGGCCGCCTGACAAGACGCTGGGAGAGATCCTGAGCGGCATTGCTGATGAACCGTCCGTTCCCGTGGCGATGGCTCTCCTTCCCAACTATCCGAATCCGTTCAATCCTCAAACCCGGATCACCTATTCCGTCTCGAAGGCCGGGAACGTCGCTCTGGAGGTGTTCGACATGCTTGGCCGGCGCGTGGCGGTGCTGCTGGACGAGTACCGTCCGGCCGGCACGTACACGACGACATTTGACGCGGGACATATGGCAAGCGGTGCGTATATTCTCCGGATGCGAGCTGCGGGCTTCCAGTCAACGCAGAAAATGCTGCTTCTGCGCTAGGGCGCGTTCATCAGCTGACGGGCCTCTCCATGCACCTTCTGCGACGACACTGGCTTGCTGTCACACTGGCCGTTCTGGGCCTTGTGTATGTTGCGCTGCTGGCTGTCATCAACCGCGAGCCGGATGCCGGACCGACGGAAATCTATTTTGCCGACAGGATTACTGACGCTCACAGGGTCCTGATTGAACGGTACAACCGCCTGCATGCCGGGGAAGTCCGGGTCGTCCCGATCGACTTCCCGAACGCAGAGTTTACCACGAACGAGCGGAAGGAAATCCTTGCGCGGTCGCTTCGGGGTGAGGGGGACGGCATCGATCTTCTCGCGGTCGATGTCATCTGGGTCCAGCGTTTCGCGAAGTGGTGCGAGCCGCTGGGGGAGCATTTCACTTCTGACGAACTGCAACGGATTCTCCCCGTGGCCCTCGCCTCCTGCTACAGCGACAGCATGCTCATGGCCGTCCCGTTCGACCTTGTTCAGGGTGTCCTGTATTACAGAGAGGATCTTGTGCGTGCGTTACCGGGCGGGGACAGAGTCCTGAAGTCGCTCGAGGCGCCGATCAGCTGGCCCGATTTCATCGCCCTTCACCGTGAGTACAGGGGCCACGGGCCCTTCTACGTGTTCCCTGCAGCCGAATACGAAGGGCTGATTTGCAGCTTCATCGAGCTCCTCCTCGGTCTTCAAGGCGACTACTTTGAAGCACACGGGTTCGACTTCGTCACGCCCGAGGCGCGGCAGTCTCTCGGCCTTCTGGTCGACCTCGTTCAGAAATATCAGGCTGCGCCTCCGGTCGTCACGGGTCTTACGGAGGTGCCAAGCTACGAATACTTCCTTCGGAACGACGGTCTCTTTTTGCGCGGGTGGACCAGTTACGACCAGGATTTCAAGGCATCGGCGTACGACACCGTGAGGGAGGCGCGCCTCCGAAGGGCGCCGATCCCATATTTCCCGAACGGGACGGCCGGCCTCGGTGTTCGGGGGATGGAACCTCATGGTTTCCAGATTCAGCGCCAAGAAACGCGAGGCGATGGACTTCATGAAGTTCCTTCTCAGCGATGACGCGCAGGAAGTCGTGTACGCGTCGGGGGGATACCTTCCGGTGGTCACGTCGTTCTACGCGGATACGGCAGTCGCGAGGAAGTATCCGGAGGTCAAGGCTCTGCATGCATTCATGCAGTCGGGAGTGACACGACCCGCCGGGAAAGACTATACGAAGTACTCGAAGATCATGGCGACATACTTCTCTCAGGCCATACAGGGAAAACTCCCGGTCGAGAGGGCGCTCGAAAACACCACGCGGGACATCCGGGTCGAGCAGGCGCTCGGTCTGATCCGGTAGGCAGGGATACACCGTGCGTCTCCCCGGCCGACTTCGCGGCAAGCTCTCGCAGTACCGGTTCGAGATCCGGCACATCCTGGTACTGCTCGACCGTCCTGATTCTCTTCCAGATTATCCTCGCTTTTTTCCAGAAATCCCTGCTTGACAACTTCCTGAGCGGGGCGCAGGACTGGTTCCAGAAATACCACGCCGAACGAGTGGCGATCGTCAGTTCGGCGACCCTCGAGATCCTGTTTCAGAACCAGCAACGGTTTCACGCGCAGGGCAGACGAGAAGGAGCACACCGCCGTCTATTCGTTCAACGTCTTCGTGAAACAGCAGATGGTCCAGCGGGAGATCGAGGACATCTCGTTGTTCCTCCTCAAAGATCAGCGAGTGTTCCTCGTTCGCAGCGGCCAGGATCTGCACAATTTCTTCCGTCGCACGCTGAAGGCATCCCCTCACGGACACCGGCGCAGCGCAGTCCGTCCGGCCTCAAGCTGTTTCTGGCCTCGGAGGGGGAGCTCCATGATCGAGAAAAGGTCCTGAGCTCGGTCGTCAATCAGAACACGTTCGAGGTGCTGGTCCCGTTCGTGCCGGACGGGGAATACGTCGGGGCGATGTACATGCGCGTCTCGCCAGACTTCACGTTCCTGACCGACGAGGTCCGATCAAACTTCGACGCCGTGGCGCTTACGTTCTCCGCCCTCATCCTCATCGGCCTGATCGCCATCTTCAGCGTCTCGTCCCGCGCGGTGCGCGACCGCAACGCCGCGCAGGAACTGCTCTTTGCCGAACACAAGGAGTTCCTTGAGACGCAGATCAAGCTCGAGAAGGAGTCTCTCTTCACCCGGAGAATCTATCACACCCATCACAAAGCAGAAAAGATCACGGCGTTCATCAAGGATGATGTGCGCCAGATGTCTTCCGGAAACCTTGATCTCTTGAAGCACCGGGTCATCAAGTATACCAACTTCATTTCGCGCATTATCTACGACATGAAGTGGTACGATCAGGACATCAATACGATCGTCAACCCCATCTTTCTCACAGACATCAACGCCGTCATCACGTTCATCATTGACAATGTCTTCCTGCGGATTTCCAGCAAGAACGAAATGTTCGAGTTTGTCCTGGACCTTGACCCCGGGCTCCCGTCCGTCCCCGTCAACGAGTATATCGTCTGGGAAATCCTCGAACCTCTCATCCAGAACAGCATCGACCACAGCGCCATACCGCGCGTAACGGTGCGTCTCCACACCCGGCATGAGAGTAACGCCAGAATGTCCTATATTGTCATCGAGGATAACGGCGTGGGGATTGATCCCCCGTTGCTGGAGCCCGGAGCGAAGGGGATCGCCCGCATCTTCATGGAGGGTGAATCTACGCATAGAAACGTCGGCTCCCATTCCGGCTACGGGTGCTACATCGCCCACCAGCTTGCCGTTGGCAAGTGCGGGTGGTCTCTGCAGGCGGACAACATTCCCGCCGGCGGGTGTCGGTTCACGATCGGGATTTCGATGCGAGGCGCGTCATGACTCCTGGTGCGGTCATTTCGATTCTGCTCGTGGAGGACGAGGATTTTGACGTCGAGCGCGTGCGCAACACGGTCCGCCTGTTCGCGTCCCGGATCAACATCGGCGAGGTTGTCTCCAACGGGAAAGCGGCCCTTGACCTCCTGCAGGCCTCAAAGGATGCGTACGACATCGTCATCCTTGACTACCAGATCTCCGGCGGATTGAGGGGCGAGGAGCTGATCCGCAAAATGAAGGAGATCGATCCGTTCATCCAGATCATCGTCATCACGAAGATGACGATCAACGTCTCCGATTTCAATTTTGCCAAGTAACCTTCTGAAGGCCGGGGCGTTCTGGTATTGCACGAAGTATCCGGGGAATATAGAAGAGTATATCTACCAGCCCACGGACTTCCTTCTGAGCATTTTCAACGCGGCGGAGAAACGCAGGCTCGAAAAGCAGAAGGTGAAGTCTGACAGCCGGCTGATGCAGAACATCGAGTCGCTGCTCGATGCGAAGCAGTTGATCGGCGATTCGACGCCAATGGTGCAGCTGAAGGAGTCGATCGACAAATACGCAAAGAGCGACGTCAACATCCTGATCAGCGGTCCGACAGGGACGGGCAAGGAGCTCGTCGCCTGGAACATCTATCTGAAGAGTCGGCGGAAATACGAGAGCTTCATCCGCATCAATTGCGGAAGCATTCCAAGGGAGCTCATTGAGAGCGAGCTGTTTGGGTACGAACGGGGGTCGTTCACGGGGGCCACGGGCCCCAAAGCGGGGCTCTTCGAGCTCGCGCACCACGGAACGGTGTTTCTCGACGAGGTGTCGGAGCTGGCGCCCCCCGCTCAGGTCAAGCTCCTGCGTGTCATCCAGGACGGGGAGATCGAGAAGATCGGGCGACGCGGGAGCCTCTCGGTGGATGTTCGGGTGATCGCCGCAACGAACAGGAACCTCGCGCATGAAGTGAGCGAAGGACGGTTTCGAGAGGACCTGTATTACCGGTTGAATGTCGTTCCGCTGGACGTCGTTCCCCTCCGGCAGCGGGACGGAGGACATCCAATTGCTGTTCGACCATTTCCTCGCCTTCTTTGCCGCCGACATGGCTCGGCCCGTGCCCTCGGTCGAAACCAGGGCGCGACAGTTGCTGGCCAACTACAAGTGGCCCGGGAACGTCAGGGAACTCAGGAACGTCGTGCAACGCCTCGTCCTCAATTGTCCGGAGAAGATCACGGCGAAGGATGTCAGCGATCCCATGATCCTCAGGGATCACGTTCCTCATCGGGAGTCCAGCAGCTTTGAGGATCTGGCCAGCGGGCAGGTGCTCCCGCTGCGGGAGATCGAGCGCCTGTTTCGAACCCGCTATTTCCAGTACGTCAGGGGGATCTCCAGCTCCGATTCCAATGCGGCCGAAAAGCTCGGACTGGCACCCTCGAATTTCCACAGGATGTGCAAAGAGCTGGGAATCAAGTGACGATGCACTTCCGCCGCCTGCGTGTCGTTGGTCTGCTGGTTCTGTTACTCTGCCTTCATGAGGGAAGGGTGGCGAGTGGTCTTCAGCAGGACCGTGTTCCGGACACCGTCGAGGTGCGGTACCCCTGCGTGATTTTCTACAGCTCTTCGCCGGCCGAATACGACTCCCTGATCACCTCCGTCCCGTTCTGGTTCGACTCCCTCGGAAACCGTTTTGCGGCCACGATGCGCGGTGTCGGTCCGTTTCTCAACAAGCATGGCCTGGAGAGCATCTTGACGTCGGCCACGGAGTTCGTTTTCGTCAACGGCGACACCGTGCGCATCAGCCGGAAGCCCTTTGCCGACCTGTTTGGAACGATCTGCTATGCGCCGGGCAAAGAACCTCTTGTCCTCAAAGGGGTGACGTCCGAATCGAACATCCTCCAGGCCGTGATCCGGTATTTCGACATCCGCTGATCTTCTCCCGGATTGCGGCCGCGAAGTCAACTTCGGAGGTCTACGTGGCATTCCTCGAATACTCCTGGCAACGAACCGTTCTATTCTTTGCCCTTCTCCTCACTTGTGCGCTCGTTCCTGCTCGCTCCGTTTCTCAGCCATGGATCCAGTATCGCGAGCATGAAGTCTTCCTCAACGGGTGCAACATTGCCTGGGTCAATTTTGCCGCGGACATAGGGCCCGGGGTAACGAATCTCGCCGCTTTCCGGTCCATGTTCGATTCCGTGAGGGCCAGAGGCGGGAATTCCATGCGGCTCTGGCTCCACACGACGGGAGCAACTTCGCCTGCTTTTGATGCCAGCGGGCTCGTGATGGGACCGGGAAATGGGACGATCTCCGACCTGGAGGCGATCCTCAATCTGGCCTGGGACCGGCGGATCGGGCTGCTGCTCTGTCTCTGGTCATTCGACATGCTCCGGATCTCGAACGGTTCTACGGTGACGGGCCGCGCGATGCGCATCCTCACAGACACCATCGCCACCGCCGCCTATGTCAACAATTCCCTGATCCCGATGGTGACTGCACTCCGGGGCCACCCGGGGATTCTTGCATGGGAAGTGTTCAACGAAGCGGAGGGGATGAGCAACGAGTTCGGATGGGATTTCACCTATCACGTTCCGATGGCGCACATCCAGCGATTCGTCAATCTGGTCGCGGCTGCCGTGCACCGGACCGACACGATGGCTCAGGTGACAAACGGCGCCTGGAGTTTTCTTGCACTGAGCGATCAGAACCCCGTCCTCAGACTCGGTGAGCCCGGAAGTGCACAGGATGCTCCGGAGTTCCCGGACCGGCAGCACATCGAGGACGCCTTCGCCCAACGCTATGGCGAACGGATGAGTGCCGACTCCATCCTCGCCCGATTCAAAGGTCTTGCGAACAGCAACTACTACCGTGATGACCGCCTCATTGCCGCGGGGGGACAGCCGGATGGTATTCTGGACTTCTACACCGTGCACTACTACGACTGGGGCGGGACTGCAATCTCCCCGTTCCATCACGCCGCCTGGGAATGGGGGCTTGACAAGCCGTTGGCGGTCGCGGAGTTCTATGCGCTTGAAACGTTCGGCGTCCCGTACGGAGAGCTCTACCGCAATCTGTACGACAACGGATACGCCGGAGCGATGGTCTGGTCGTGGAACGACAACGCCACGCAGCAGGCACGCTCGAAGATTCTGATGCGGGATCTCTACCTGCTGCACGCGTCGGACCTGGACCTCGACCCTGTGTCCGGCCGTATCTACTCATTCACCACGACCAGGTCACAGATCGAATCGGGCGATCCGGTTACGGTCGCGTGGCAAACCACACCAGGTTCTGCGGTGACACTGGACGGGGTGGCCGTGGCGACAAAAGACAGCCTCATCGTAAGCCCAGCGGTCACGTCCGCCTTCGAGCTCGTGAGCCAGGGCGCAGTGGCAGATACCGCCATCCTCACGATCAGCGTGATCCCGGCGGGACGCATCCTCTCGTTCACGGCGTCACCATCCACGATCGGGGTCGGCGAAACCGCGCTTCTCCGGTGGTCCACCGCCAGGGGATCGGCGGTGAAGCTCGATGGCAGCCCGGTGAACGAAGACGACTCTCTCCTGGTAGCGCCGCACGCGACAACGATCCTACCTGTTGGAGACGGATGGAGCCGTGCAGGAATCCCGTGCGCAGATCGTCACCGTTGTGGCGCCTGACCAGGTCAACCGTGCCCTGGGCCGGCCAGTGACCGTTTCCTCGAGCACCACAGAGCCTCTCACAGCGAACCCTCAAAACGTCGTGGACGGCAACACCGCCACCCAGTGGGTCAGTGCCTCCAATGACGTCCAGTCCGTCTTGATAGACCTGGGGCAGCGGTTTGAGAGTCTGAAGGTGGTTCTCTCGTGGGGATCAAACTTTGCCACCCGGTACCGGCTGGCGATTTCAGGGGACGGCGTGTTGTGGACACTGCTGCGCTCGGTACCTGCCGGCACGGGAGGGACGGCGATCCACGATTCCCTTTCGGGAGAAGGGAGGTACTTCAAGATTCTGCTCGACAAGAGGCACTCTACCACATCCGGGTATGCGCTGCGCGAGGTCGCGTTCTTCGGCATCCCAGCCACCTCCGGTGCGGGCTCATCTGCCGAGCTCCCAGCCGGGGTCACCCTCCAACAGAACTACCCTAATCCGTTCAACGGGCAGACCAGGATAGAGTATCAGCTGGGGTCTGCCGCATGGGTGCGGCTGGCCGTCTTCGACCTGCTTGGCAGGGAAGTAGCCGTCCTCGCTGATGAGAGACGCGAGGCTGGTCTGCACGCAGTGACGTTCGATGCCGGGCAGGTGGCAAGCGGGGTGTACTACTACCGCCTCCAGGTGGGGACGACAGTGCAGACAAGAGGATTGATTGTCGTGCGCTAGGGGGGTCCTCTCCCATGGCACACCGACGTGGAGACATGAGAGCTTCTCCAAAGGAGGTCTGACATGAGGCGTACGTGCAGGAACGTGTTGACCATCTGCGGATTTCTCACCCTGGCGGGAAACATCCCATCCGTCGCACAAACGCCCCCGTACCTCGACCCGACGGTCCCGGTCGACCAGCGCGTGGACGACCTTCTGGGCCGCATGACGCTCGACGAGAAAATCGGCCAGATGATGCAGGTGGACCATACCAACATCGCCGCGAATCCCGGCCTGGTGACAACGTACTTCATCGGCTCGGTTCTGAGCGGCGGGGATTCGAAAACCGGTGACAACACTACCCCGGCCTGGGCCGACCTGTACGATACCCTTCAGGCACGTGCCCTCTCAACGCGGCTGAAGATTCCGATCATCTACGGTATCGATGCGGTCCACGGGAACAGCGGCGTCTACGGGACGACCATCTTTCCGCACAATATCGGCCTCGGTTGCACCAGGGACTCCGCATTGGTTGCGCAGGCCGCACGTGTAACTGCCGTCGAGCTCTCCGCCACAGGGATTGACTGGACGTTCGGGCCGTGCGTTGCCGTGCCGAGGGATGAGCGGTGGGGACGAACCTACGAGGGATTTGGCGAAACCCCGGAGCTCGCCGTACAGCTCGGCGTTGCCGCTGTGCGGGGCCTGCAAGGCGATTCCCTTGCCGGCGCCACGAGTGTGGTAGCTTGCGCAAAGCACTATCTGGGCGACGGTGGAACGCTGGGGGGTGTGGACCAGGGGAACACTGTCGCCGACGAAGCGACCATTCGCGCCATCCATCTTCCCGCGTATGATGCAGCGATGGATGGCGGCGTGGGCAGCGTCATGGCATCCTTCAGCAGCATCAATGGCGAGAAAGTGCATGGGAGCGGCTACTGGCTGAACACCGTTCTGAAATCCGAGCTCGGCTTCAACGGGTTCGTCGTGTCCGATTGGGCGGGTATCGACCAGCTCGGCGGCGACTACACAGAGTGCGTTCAGAAAGGCGTGAATGCCGGTATTGACATGGTGATGCTCCCACACCGCTACAACGATTTCCTGCTGGCGATGAGGACGCTTGTCAATGGAGGTCAGATCGCACAGACACGTCTTGATGACGCCGTGCGGAGGATCCTGACCGTGAAGTTCCGGAAAGGCCTGTTCGAACGCCCCTTCGTGGATCGCAGCCATTTTCCCGCTCGTGGGGTCCGCCGGGCACCGCGAAGTCGCGCGACAGTGTGTGCGCCAGTCGGTGGTGGTTCTCAAGAAGAAGGATGGGATCCTCCCGCTCTCGAAGCACAGCGCGCGTATTCTGGTCGCCGGGTCGCACGCGGACAATCTGGGGTACCAGTGCGGAGGATGGTCGATTCGGTGGCAGGGAGGGAGCGGGGCCATCACGCAGGGAACAACCCTCCTTGAAGCCATGAGAGCCGCTGCTCCGACAGCGGTCATCGACTATTCCCCGACCGGCGAATTCGCGGATACCGCAGGTGACGCATCGGTTGTCGTGGTCGGCGAGCTCCCATACGCGGAAGGGCTGGGCGACCGTTCAGACCTTGCACTTCCCTCCAGTGATGTCGAGTTGATCAAGCGCATGAAGAGTCTTGGCCACCCGCTTGTGCTGATCGTGGTCACCGGGAGACCTCTTATCATCGAGCCGGCCATCCACTTCAGCGATGCCATTGTTGTGGCATGGCTCCCCGGGACCGAGGGGAGCGGCGTAGCAGACGTCCTCTTCGGTGATTTCACGCCCACCGGCCGTCTGTCGCATACCTGGCCAAAGACGATGACGCAGATCCCGATCAATGCCGGCGACGGCGTGTACGAGCCGCTCTATCCGTACGGATATGGCATTGCCTCCCTCGAGGATTCCCCGCGTGGATCATCGCCGGTGGTGGAGTCGGCCATTGTGGGAAAGGATGGGTCGTTCGTTGAAGCCACCTTCAACAAGCCCATGGTGAACCCCGCCGAACGTACCGCCGACTTCGTCCTCACCCGGGACGGGCTTCCGTTTCACGTGACTATGACGCAATCCCTGAAGCCCGGCGACTCGACCACGATTGTCCTGCAGCTGGACAGTGCCTATCGACGCCAGCAGGTTGTGACACTTGCCTATCAGTCTGGAACGCTCGGCTCCGCGGATGGCGGGGTCCTGAACCCGTTCGGTCCGCGCGACGTGTACAACTGGGCGACTCCGGCTGCAGTTGCGGTCCCTGGCTGGATTGATGGGGAAAACTACAGTGCAATGGAGGGCCTCTCCCAGGAGGCAACCACGGACACCGGGAGGGGAGTCGACCTGATCGACTTCGATGGGAGTGACTGGCTTGAGTATCTGATCAACGTGCGAAGCGTGGGATACTATAGGCTCACGCTTCGCATCGCCAGCGAGTCACAAGCCGGATCTCTCTCGCTCTCGAGCGGGGGCAGGAATCTCGGCGTTGTCAATCTGCCAGTCACCGGCAGCTCGCAGAGCTGGACGACAATCGCACAAACAGTGGGACTGCTTGCCGGAGAGCAGACGATGCGGCTCTCCGTGCTTACCGGAGGGTTTCGACTTCACTGGCTTTCCATTGAGGACCGCGTCACGTCAGCAGACACGGACACGCCTCTGCCCGTTCTCGACGCGGCTGGGCAAAACTACCCCAATCCGTTCAACCCGACTACCACGGTCACGTACTCGGTTGGCGCACCGGGACGAGTGACAGTGACGATTATTGATGCGCTCGGGAGGCCGGTGCGAACGCTTGTGGACCGCGACCATGTGTCCGGCCCGTACGCTGTGACGTGGGACGGAACAGATGAAGCCGGACATCCTGTCTCGTCCGGCGCCTATATCTATGAAGTGCGCGGTCAGCACTCCGTGCACGTCAGGAAGATGATGCTCGTGCGGTGAGTGAGCGTGTGGCAAGCGTCGATAGAACTCAAAGAGGAGATACTCACATGTCCCTGGTTCGATTCCTGTGGACACGGATTGCCGCCCCGGTGTGGTGTGCGCTTGGCGCCGTGATCCTTTTCAGCGGTTCAGCCGAGGCACAGCCCGATGTCATCAGAGTGGCGTGCATTGGCAACAGCATTACGTACGGAGGACTGGGGGAACAATCCTATCCGCAAACACTCGGTAGACTGCTTGGCAGCCATTACCAGGTGCGCAATTTTGGCGTCAGCGGCCGCACGCTGCTGCGCAAAGGCGATTATCCGTACTGGAACGAGCAGGCCTTCTACGACGCCCAGGATTTCAACCCGCAGGTCATCATCATCTGTCTCGGGACGAACGACAGCAAGCCGTGGAATTGGGTGTACGGGGCTGAGTTCTTCGAGGATTACAGCGATTTCATTGCCGCCTTTCGAGCGCCGGGGAGAAACCCTCAGATCTACGCCTGCTTTCCTCCGCCGGTGTTCAAGGACGGGTTTGGGATCACGAACTCCGTGATCCGGGATCAGATCCTCCCCATCATCGATTCGGTGGGCCGGTCGTCGCACACGCTTGCGATTGATTTCTATTCGTTGATGCAAGGCGATTCAGTTCTCTTCCCCGATGGAATCCACCCAAACGCCTCCGGCTACGCCCACATGGCGGAGATCGCCTACGACGCAATCATGGATAGCCCGCCCGGGTTTGTCCGCTCTTTCCGGTCGGCGCCGGATACAGTCGAGCAGGGCGGGTCGGCAACTCTCTTTTGGGAAACAACGCCGGGATCTCACGTGACGTTGAACGGCGCGAGTGTGGTCGAAAGGGATTCGGCGGCGGTGTCGCCGACGGGGACCAGCCCTTACTCGTTGATTGCTTCAGGACCCGAATATTCCGACACCAGCTGGCTTGTGTTGACGTACCTCCCACCCGGGATCATCAAAGAGTTCTCGGCCGATCCTGTGATGCTCGACGAAGGCTGGGACTTCTCGTCGCTGCTTCGCTGGCGGACGTCTTCCGGATCGTCGGTCACCCTCGATGGTGTCGCGGTCGACGCGGAGGGTTCCGCGTGGCGTACACCGACGAGCAGCACGACCTATACGCTGGTTGCAGGGGGGGAAGCGACTGGCTCGGCAACCGTCACTGTCTACGTCCTTCCCTCGCAGCAGATCAATCGGGCGCTGAACCATCCGTCGAAGGCTTCGGCCACCGAGCGCGGATATGCCCCGGCGTCGGCAGTTGACGGTGACACCGCGACCGTGTGGAAGAGCGCCGTCCAGGCGTTCCAGTGGATCTACGTCGATTTCGGCCGCACGTGGGAGATGACGCGGGTCGTTGTGCGCTGGGGCCCCGCGTATGCCACCACGTATCATATTCAGGTTCTCGATTCCGTGGGCGCTTCGAAGAACGCCTACAGTACGACGGCCGGGGACGGTGGAACGGACGACATCACCGGTTTGCATCACGCGGGGCAATACGTGCGACTTCTGTGTACTGCCAGGAATACGACGGACTCTGGCTATGTTGTGAGCGAGCTGGAAGTCTATGGTCAACCGCCTTCGGTGGACGATGTTCCGATCTTGCCCGACACTCACCCGGGGATCTTCGGTCTGGAGCAGAATTATCCCAATCCTTTCAACGGCCAGACGGAGATGCGGTTCGAGCTTCCGGAGACCCTGCCCGTCAGGCTGCGCGTCTACGATCTGTTGGGGCGGGAAGTGAGCGTTGTGCTCGATGCGGAACGGAAGGCGGGGAGACACTCGGTCATGTTCGACGCGGGTCTGCTCGCCAGCGGCGTGTACACTTACAGGCTGGAGGCCGGTCCCTACGTCGAGGTCAGGAGGCTGATTCTTCTCAAGTGACGAATTCGGACCTATCCCGGCCGGCCGGGGCGCGTCTCCGAGCCGGTGCCAATCCATAGGAAGCTTCGAATGGACATCCTGACTCTCGCGGCGATGCTTGCCGGCCTCGTCTTGCTCATCGTTGGTGCCGAAGCCCTCGTCAAGGGCGCCTCGCGGCTCGCCGGCGCTGCGGGAATCAGTCCGCTCGTGATCGGGCTGACCGTGGTCGCCTACGGGACAAGCTCTCCTGAACTGATCGTGAGCCTTCAAGCATCGCTTGCAGGCCAGCCTGACATCGCCGTCGGAAACGTGGTGGGGAGCAACATTTTCAACGTATTGTTCATCCTCGGCGTTTCTGCGCTCATCGTACCCCTTGTCGTTGCTCAGCGGATGGTCAGGATAGAAGTTCCTGTGATGATCGGTGTGTCGGGCCTCCTGTGGCTGTTCGCTCTGAACGGAACCGTGGGGCACTGGGAATCGGCACTCCTGGTGGTGGCTCTCGTCGTGTATACGGGTGTGGCCGTTCGCATGAGCCGCAAAGAAACAAAGGAGGTGACAAAGGAGTACGACGATCACATGGCGCGGGGCGGTGAGGCGGCACGGCCGAGCTATCCCAGGAATATCGGGCTCGTCGTTGCGGGGCTTGCAATGCTTGTTCTGGGCTCGACATGGCTGGTGGATGGGGCCGTTCAGCTGGCGCTCTATCTTGGGCTCAGCGAGCTCATCATCGGCCTCACGATTGTAGCCGCCGGAACGTCGTTGCCTGAAGTGGCCACGAGCGTGCTCGCCGCGGTGCGCGGTGAACGTGATATCGCAGTCGGGAATGTCGTCGGCAGCAATATCTTCAATGTCCTTGGGGTCATCGGCATCGCGGGAATCGCAAGCCCTGCGGGGCTGGAGGTCCCGCATCCCGCTTTCTCGTTCGACATCCCCTTCATGGTCGCGGTAGCGGTGGCATGTCTGCCGGTCTTCTTCACCGGGCACTCCATCTCACGGTGGGAGGGAGGGGTCTTCCTGGTCTACTATGTCGCATACACGGCCTTTCTCGTGTTGGATGCTTCCGACCACGATCTGCTGCCGGACTTCAGCTGGATCATGAGCGCATTCGTCCTGCCGCTGACGGTCATCACGCTGGTCGTGGTTTCATTGAGGGCCTGGAGACAAAACCGCCAGAGGGGCAGGGCGTAGAGTAGCGCGTGCGTTCATTCGCGCATCGAGCTGCGGTGTGCAGCGGTCAGCCTGCTCACTTTGCCATACGCATGCCCCCCTCCCGTCAAGGTCGCCGTCCTGCCCAGCGCCAAGGAGGCTGGCAGGCGCGCAGGGAGGAGGCGGTGACCTACAGAAGTCGCGGAATGAACATTCTGGTCTGCTGCATGTAGCGATCGTACGGTTCGCCGAACCGCTCCAGGTTCTCGAGTTCCTCGTAGTACGCTGTGACGTACATGAGGAAGCTGGCCGCCAGGCCGAGGACGATGCCGAAGAAGGAGAACGACTTGAAGACTGTTCCCCAGACAAACAGCAGGAGGGATGTGTAGAGGGGGTGCCGGATGTGACGGTACGGGCCGGTCGTCACGAGCCGGGTCGTTTCCTCGAATGCGAATGTGCCTGGTCTTTGCGGACGCGAGAGGGGTTTGCCCTCCCGCCGTAGTTCAAGAAATCCCCAGAGAGCGAGAGCAGCCGCGGCCGTCAGCAGGACCCAGGCGATGATCTGGTGCCAGGAGAGAGGGTTTCGAAACCAGGCAGTCAGGTTCAGCACGAGCACCGCCCAGATCGCCTCGAACGCCAGAAACCGCATGAATCCGTGCGAGCGGACGTCTCCGAATGTCCGCCACGAAATGCCTGCAAGGGCAATGGCCCCCACGAAGTACAGCATGATCAGACCCATGGCAACTGATGCTCCTTCTCGCTATCTTTGGTCCCAGCCAGAATAGCTCAGGAAGATGATAAGTTCAAGCCCTGTGCCCGTTCTGAGGAGTTCTCGCTTCAGGGAGATGTTGCCATTTATCGCTTGAAAGTCATTTGTACCTCTCTCGTTGTCCTGCTTCTTGCGAATGGCGCTCCCCCTGCGTTGGGACAATCGCCGTACGTCTTGAACCCGACCAGGGAGGCGATTCTCATCGGAAGCGGTGTGGCGGGAGGCCTCGTTGCGTACGGAGTGCACGATCAGGCCGTCGGGCTGACCGGGGAGCAGGTCGCAGCACTCTCGCGCTCCGATGTGAACGCGTTCGATCGCGGTGCGACGTATCGATATTCGACGGACGCTGATGACCTATCGGACTGGCTGGCGTACGCGCTTGTCCTGAGCCCTGCAGCCCTTCTTGTATCCAGAGCCGGTGCGGGAGGACGCTGCAACATACGGAACCATGTACGGGGAAACGATGTTGTTGACGCTGGCCGCTGTGCAGCTTACGAAAGGCCTGGTCCTTCGGACACGCCCGTTTGCGTACAATCCTGACGCCCCTCCGGACTCGAAGACGACGGTCGAGGCACGACAGTCATTCTACTCCAGCCACACGGCATTAGCATTTGCTTCAGCCGTCTTCATGAGCATTACGTTCCAGGCCTACGAGCCTGATTCGCCGCTGCGGCCATGGATCTGGGCCGCATCACTCAGCATGGCGACAACGATCGGGGTATTGCGCTATACCTCCGGGTCGCATTTCCCAACAGACATCCTTGCAGGTGCCGCAATCGGGACGCTCGCAGGGATCGCCGTTCCGGCGCTTCACAAGGTCGGCCAGGGTGACCTATCGGTCGTGCCGGCCGCAGGACCCCGAAGTGTCCAGCTTTCGTTCCGAATGTCGCTCTGACACTATACACTGGTGATTTCCCGATGGACACATCCATGAATTCGAAGCCCGCTACTCTTCGCGACATACTGACACAGTCGGCCAGTCGCTTCGGAGGGAAGATCGCACTCAGGTTGCATGAGGGGGAGGGGTTCACGTACGCCGAGGTGGCTGAGCGAGCGTCGGAACTATCCGCATTTCTGCGCGAGCGCGGCATGAACCCGGGAGACCGCATGGCGATTCTCGGGGAGAACAGTCCCCGGTGGGGAGTGGCGTACTTCGCGGTGACCTCAATGGGGGCGATTGCCGTCCCTATCCTGACAGAGTTCCCTCCCAAGGACATCGCTCGTATCATCGACCACTCCGGTGCTGGAGCGATCTTCGTCTCCCGGCGTCAGTACGAGAAGCTCGAATCCGTTCCGATGGAGTCGCGGGGGATCTGTATCCTGTTGGACGATTGGACGATCATTCCGCCTGGAGCGACCGAAAGCGACCTCTCTCGTACTGACATCCCGCGAGAGTCGGCGCTGCGGCCGGCCTCGGGCAAGCTGTCGAACGCGGGAGACCAGGGGCCGACTCCCGAAGACATCGCCTCGATTGTCTACACGTCGGGTACGACAGGTTTCTCGAAGGGGGTCATGCTGACCCACGGCAACCTGGTCTCGGATGCGATCGGGACGGAGCTGATCTCGGAAGCCTGTCCGGACGACCGCCTGCTTTCGATCCTCCCGCTCCCGCACACCTACGAATCAACCCTCGGGCTGATCACGGTCTTCATGGCAGGTGCGACGGTCAACTATCTTGACAAACCCCCGACGGCTGCCGTGCTTATGCCGGCGTTGCAGAAGGTCCGTCCGACCATCATGCTGTCGGTTCCCCTTATCATCGAGAAGATCTACAGGTCCAGGATTCTGCCTGAGCTTACCGGGAAACCGGTCCTGAAGCGCCTTCACGCGATCGCTCCGATTCGCCGCATCCTGAACAGGATTGCGGGGAAGAAGCTGCTGAAGACCTTCGGGGGCGAGCTGAGGATATTCACCATCGGCGGGGCGCCCCTGGCACCCGACGTGGAGATCTTCCTGAGGGAGGCGGGATTCCCGTACGCCATCGGCTACGGGCTGACCGAAACCTCTCCGCTTATCGCCGGTACGGGTGCAGCGGACACGCGTTACCGATCGACCGGCCCTGTGCTGCCGGGGGGAACCATGATAAGGATTGCAAATCCCAACCCGTTGACAGGAGAAGGGGAGATCGAAGTCAAGGGACCGACCGTGATGAAGGGGTACTACAGGGACCCCGAAAAGACAGCCGCCGCGTTCACAGAGGATGGATGGTTCAAGACGGGAGATCTCGGGCTTTTCGACGCCGACAATTATCTGTACATCAAAGGCCGGTCGAAGAACATGATCCTCGGGCCCAGCGGCAAGAACATCTACCCCGAGGAAATCGAGGCCGTTATCAATGAATTCGATACCGTCAGGGATTCACTCGTCTTCCAGGAGCAGAACAAGCTGGTAGCGCTCGTGAACCTGGACTACGAGAGGCTGAAAGAGGCCCTGAAAGCCAGTGAAACGGACCTCAAGGCCCGCGCGAATGAGCTGCTTGCGGAACTGCACAGGCAGGTGAATAACCGGGTCCCGCTGTCCGCACGAATTCACAAACTGATTGAGCAGGCCGAACCCTTCCAGAAGACCCCCACCCAGAAGATCAAGAGGTATCTCTACACCCGATCGTGAAGGTAGTGGGCCGGCTCGCAGGAAAGATAGCCCTAGCTGATCGCTGCCACCGTGGCAGCCGAAGAGGCCTCATCCCGCCTGCAGAGGAGCAGGTACCCGGTGAGAGATGCAGAGGAGAGAGAAGGTCTTCTGGTCGCAGGGTGAATCCCCTCGGACTATTGTAGCTCCAAATCGAAGTAGATTCTTTAACCCCTTTGATTTAAGCTGTTGCCTTCCTTTATATCAAGCACTTTCCTTCCCTTGGAATCGACAATCTGAGACACGGGGTGAAGGAATCCGGCAGTCGACCAGTCAAATGTCCGCCCGTCTGCCAGTTCGATCTTCCCCTCTGAGATCGACCAGTCCGGCTTGAATGAGGCCACACGCTGGCGCGCTGGGGCTTCCTCACAGACAATCTCCCGCCTCCAGAACCCTTCCTGTTTGAGAAACCACACTCCTTCCTTCGTGGATCCCTCAAATTCCTGATGGGACCAGGAAGTTGCCTTCAGGGTGCCAATGTCCTGGCCCTGGTGCTGGAGGACGAAGTCGTACCGCCACGCGTTTCTTTGGAGCCAGAGGTACGTCGAATCAGCTACTCTGATTGTGGGTTCCATCAGACCTCCCGACTAGCCGTTGTCGCCCGCGAGCCTGGCGATCTGGAGCAGGTAGAACCTGAGCTGATCCTGCTGCTCCGGCTTGAGCGCCTGGTCTTCGATTTCCGCAATCCGCTCGACCTCCTTGAGGGCTCGAACGACATTGGTGGGGACCTCCACCATGCCTGCGGAGGCGGCGGTGAGGTAGCCGACCGCGGCGGCAAGGAACTGCCGCATCTCGTCGTCCGGTCGACCAGCGTTGAGGAAGTGAGACACCACAGGGGAAAGCCTGACATCCCTGACAGGAGCGGCGATCTCGGCACTGCCTGCGCGGGATGCAATTGAATACAGGGATGAAGCCAGCTCCACAAAGCTCGCCACCCGCTGATAGACGGGGCGTTCGAGCAGAGTCCACGCCCGCGAGCGCCACCCCTGAATTTCGTCGGTTGCTCGAAGCATGCCCTGCACGGAAGCTTTCCACGCGGGGTCGACCGGAGATCCGGCAGCCTCTTCAATCCGCTCCCATTCGGTGTTGAAGATGTTGGCCTGCAGCAGCACCGCGAGGTCCGGCCGCACGGTCGGCAACAGGCGCGGCTTGAACCCCGCATTGGTGAAGAAGTCCGTCACGTCGATTCCATGGCGGCGCACGAGCTCCTGCTGGAACAGCGGGATCATGCGTGCCATGGCGTCCATATCCTCCCGAAGTGCGACGAACGCCGAATTCCCCGCCGGATAGGCACGCTCGAGGGCGTGGAAGTGCTTCAGCTGGACATCCTGGTAGAGCCTCAACGAGTTCAGGATCTCATACACCGGAAGATGAGGGAGGATCCTGTCGGCAAGGAACGTCTGCGGGTCTCCTTCTGTCGTCCTGTCCCGCGAGAAAATGTCGAGCGCCCGGAACAATCCCGTCGTGAGCTGGTTCACGCCGAGGACGGCCGTCTGCGCCTGGTTGTGCGCGATCGCCCTGAGCAGGCTTCCGTACCGCGAGAGGGGGATCGTTTCCGCGATTCGTTCGAGGATCCGGTTGCCGGCGTCCTTTCCGACCTGCGACGGCCGGACGGTGGGCCTGTCCCTCAGTGGCGGCGTCGTTCTCGCGACGAAGTAGGAAATCATGTGGAGACCGGTCACATCCTCGTCCCGCCCGTACAGGATCTGTCGGAAGTTGTCGGTAGCGACCTTGAGGAATTCCTGATAGACTTCGTCGCGCGTCCCCACGGTCAGACGCTCGAGAGCCTGCGCGCCGCGCGTTGTTCTCGTGAGCCTGCTTTCCGCTAGCTCTTCGCACGCCCGGATCAGATCGCGGCGATGCCGGTGTTGTGCTCCCGCAAGGTGATACAGTATCTCGGCGACCTCACGCGAAGAGAGATTGCGAAGGCGCTCCGCAAGGTTGCTCTGGATCGTCCTCAGGTCGCCGCCCGAGAACACGCCGAGCAGCGGCGTGGTGGCATAGCGTGTGGCCCGTCTCGTCGATGCACGAAGGTGGCCGTCGAACCGGTGCGATGCGTCGCTGTCCGGGGTGAACGCCGGTTGTCCGCTGAACGGATTGTAGTACCCGCCCTGGCGCTGCATGGGCTCGCCGGAGCCGAGTTTCAATCGTACCTTCTCCGCGAGGCCGTGATGCGCGAGCCAGGTCATGAGCTCGACCTTCGCCTGCTTGTACAGCTGCGCTCCGGCCGCCTGACCCACAGCCTGGCTGAGATCCGAGCCCGCGATGAACACCTCGGTCACGACCTCGGCAAACCGGTCCCCCGTCTCCTGATTGATCCTTCTGCTCTGAAGGGAGTACTCCCAGATCTTCTCCGCGTATGACGGGATCGCCCGCACCGCTTCCGGGCCTTCGAAGAGCGGGATCAGCGATACGGCCGGCATCTCGGCGTCAGGATGGTCGCGGAGGATGGCCTCCCTGCGGGCGCGCATCTTCTGATCCAGCGAGATCAGCGCCTCCGGCCGGGTGGACATGCTTACCTGGAGGGCCAGGATCATTCCGGGGTTTCCGAATCGCGCCGATATCTCGTTGATCTCGCCGAGGTTAAACACGGTGGTGTCGATCGCGAACGGGTCCTGCGCGGTGACCATGCCCTGGTGGATTCGCGGAGTCAGGACGAATCGCTGCAGGAGGTCCCGGTATCTCACGGCATCGAGCGCGAGGCGGGGATCGGAGAGGTTTCCGACCAGCGCCGGAATGAGCGAGTGGAGCTCCTTGCGAAGTCTCTTGTTGAGGGCGAAATAGCGCTCGAGAGCCTCCCGCCGTCTCCGGCGGAGGTCCAGCATCCGGCGCTCGAGACGATCGTTGTGATACCACAACGACGTCACCGGGTCCCTGGCAACGTGAAGCGCCATCCCGATTCTACGGAGCGTGCCGGGGGTCGCATGAAAGGGGAGAACCCCGCGATAGCGACGCTCAAGCTGGTGCGTCAGGCTTGTGATTTCATCGAGGAGGCTCACCAGCGTCTGCCGGCCTTCCGGCAGCTGCTCGAGTTCTCGCAGCAGGTCCGCAGGCAGCCTGACGGTCCTGTCGACGGCCGCGAGCCGTCCCAGGATGCGAGAGAGCCGGGTGAGGTTTTCCATCAGCACCGAGGCGACGAGCCGGTGGCCCTGACCGGAGGGCCGCGTGCTGCCGTCCCAGTCTCCCCAGAATGAGAGGAAGGTCCTCCCGAAGCCTGCTCCGGCGACATCGCCGAGCATCTCGGCAGCGACGTGCGCATCGAGATCAAGCAGGACCTCTCGCGCCTCGTCGGTCGACGTGATCGCAACATTCGAGCCGAGGAATTCCTTCACCAGTTCCTGTGCGGCCGCATCGATATCGGCTGCGGCGGGTTCCAGCCCGCCCAGCAGCCGCTCATGGATGCTTTCGAACGCGGCCTCCGTTCGGATCGAGTACGCCTGCGTCGGATGCACCGTGCGATCGAACAACCGGCCGCGAAACGCGCTCTGCCGTCGGTCGATCGAGTCGCGATAGAACTCCTTCGAGAGCGTGGAGGCGAGCGACGTTCCACCGTCCCGCCGCGCGCCTGAGAGCACGTCGTTGAGGATCTCCGATCGGTCGGCATGCCGTTGCCTCAGGCCGCGCAGCCTTTCGTGGAGGAAGGCATCAAACGCCTCGCGCCCATCCGCGTCACGCAACGCGTCCCGTTGCCACGAGGCCGCGCGACGGACGAGACGCTCCACCGATGCGCGGAGGAGCAGATCCACTCTGTCAAGTCGTGCGCGCGCGGCCGCCGAGTCTCCGGTCGCCACTGCCCGCGCCGGAAGCCGGCGCCGCGTGTACTGTGCCTGTTCCTCGGCCAGCAGTCTGTTCAGATCGATGACCACCCGGCGGGTCTTGGCCTTCAGGATCTCCGCGCCGTCTGTCCCGCCCAGCGTCAGACGAAACGCCACGCGTCCGGTTTCGAAGCCCGCTTCCGTCCGCGCGAAGGTGGAGAGGGGAATCATGCCAATGCCCTGCCGTGCCAATCCGGACGCCACCCATTCGAGCGACAGGCCGGGCGGGAGGTTGTGGATCATCAGCAGGGGATACATGCTGCCCGACGGCGGGACGATCTCGATGCGATACGGATTCCGCTGTGGCGGAAGCTGCTCGACGGAGGAGCGGATCGCGTTCATGCGGTCCAGGAAGATCCGGTTCCGCAGTCGCCAGTAGGCCTGTGCCACTTCGAGTGAGTTGCGGTAGAACAGGTAGGTGAGGAGCAGCGCGCCGGTGTTCGGCCGGATCGTCCGGTTCACCGCGTCGAAGCGCTCACGCATCGACCGCTCGCGGATCTCGATAACCGAGAGGCGCGCGCCCGCGAGGCAGTCGGTCTTTGACAACGAGTGCACGGTGATCGCCCTGGCTGCCTGTTCGGCCGTGATGCGCCCCTCGGCGGCAAGCTCCTCGGCGATCTGGCGCACGGTGGGAATATCCGGAAGCGCGTCGACAGGGGCTACGTTCTGGTAGGAGAGATCGTCCACGACCCGGATATTTCTCGCGAGGAGCCATTCGACGAGGCGCGATACCTCGCCCTGATCGAACACTCTCCCCGTGGCGTTGTGCGGGTTGTTCAGGACGACGGCGCCGGTCTCGACCCAGCCAGGATCCTGCGCCAGCCGTTCTGTGACACTTCCCGGATCATGCCATCCGTATCCAGGGAAAGGTCGGGGCGCAGCGGGACAGCCTTGACCGAGGGGAAACAGTGTTCATATGTCCAGCTCAGATCCGGCGTGATCACGGAACGGATCCCGCAGTGGTAACCCAGTATCCCCAGGCCTGTTCTTGACGACCCGCTGACAACGATGCAGGCGTCCTGCCGGTACTCAGGGTGGTGCACGGTGAACGCCTGGAGGAAGCTCCGCCGGATCGAGTCGGTCCACGGCGCGTCGGCCGAAGCGCTCCTGAGGTCGTGCATGACGTCTGCGGCAGAGAGGGATGCGAACGGGTCCACGCGACTGAGCGGGGTATGCCCCTGAATCCGCGCACCGAGTTCGTGTGCGCGTACGTCAAGCCGGTCAGTGACGCTCGTGACCCTGGCCTGCATCCGTCCGGCAACGCCGGCAAGCGTCGCCTCGATCGCCCTGGCATGTTGCGACACGGTCTTCTCGACCGCCAGCCCAAACGCCGAGCCCTCGCGCGGCGCATCGGCGGGAAGGGCTAGTCGCGACGGCGTCCTTGCCGGTGCCGCTGTGCGGAAGCGCAAGAAGGAAGCTCAGGAGCTCGACCTCTGAGGCGGAGGGCGTTCCCTTCAGCTGGAAATGAATCGTCTCGAGGAGCGAGAGGTACTCCGCGTTGCCGGCGACGAACATCAGGGAGAGGTCCGCGTACCCGGGGCCGAAGATGCCGGGTGTGAGGAAACGGATGACCCGCTCCATCAGTTTCGCCTCCCGCGCCAGCGAGAGGTGGTTGGGTGCGTTGTTTGCTTCGAGGAAGAACAGCGGATGGTTCAGGCTGAGCGAGCGAAGCATGCGCCGTGCATGCTCCGAGGGGAGCTCCCCGAGGACGAGGAAGACAGGCGACTTCTGTCCGGACTCGAGAAGCGCGCGGAGTGCATGGATGGCAGCCTCTTCGTTGCCCGGCAGGTCGTCGATCGTCACGCCTGGAATGGCGCGCATATGTGGCGGCAGATCGATCCCGTACGCCGCAACGCGCGCGGGGGCGTGAACAAGATACTTGCCCAGCGCATGACAGAAGACCCTGAGCGTCTCGATGACGCCGCCGGAGGCAAAGATTATCTCCCGCTTCCCGCTGGAGGTTCCCAGATCATAGGAGAGCGGCTCCTGTTGTTTCTGGAACCACTCAGCCGCAGTGCGCGCGAGAGGGAGGGGCGCGGATCGCGTGAACCCGCCACGCGGCAGGTACGGTCCGCTGGATTTGACAAGCCGATCGAGAAAGTCGAGAACCGGGCGCTCTTCCGCATCCCAGCCAAGGTGCTCGAGGAGCTCCTCGGGATGCTCCATCGTCAGGGATTCGTCCCGGATGTCCAGACCGGTCGCTGCCCGGAGGTATGCCTGGAGGAGCCGGTATTCCTGGACGGGGTTCCCGATGTGGAAATTCACCCGTTCCTCGGCCGGCGTGGACGAGGCAGCGGTGGCCTCGCTGATCTCGGATACCTTGGCCGCGCGGGTCGGCTTCAGCCGAAAGAGCTCTCGTACCTCATGGGCGTCGGTGCTCATGACGGGTCGTCAGCTCCGGTGAGGAACTGGCTCAGTGCTCCTTCTTCTGCTTCAGTGCCGCCACGGCACCCTGAAGGAGGTTTTGAAACACGCCGATGACATCCGTGCCCTGCCCGCCTTCGGGGGAGGCCAGCGACACGACGGTGCGGGCGTTCTTCAGCGACTGGCTCGCTTCGGCGAGCCGCGCCGCCTGTGGTGTGAGGAGCAGCAGCTCGGGGTTTTCGCGCAGGACGCGCATCTCTTCCTTCTCGAACTCAAGCTGCATCTTCTTCAGCGTGAGGTCGTGTTCGGCGCGCGCAGAGCTCAGCTTGGACTCCTCGTCCAGCTGCTGCTTCCGCAGCCCGAATTTCTTCATCTCAAGCACGTTATCCATCACCGCAATTTCTTCCTCGGCCTTCAGGCGAGTCCGGGCGGCTGCCACCCGCGCCTGCTGCTGGAGGCTCTCGGCCTGTTCGAGGATGCGAGCCTGCTCGCGCTGGCGGAGCGCGTCTGCGATCTGGGCGTTGACCGGCTCGAGGGAGGTGACGGTCAGCGTGATGACGTCAATGCCGAGACTCGACGCCGTCCCCTTGACGCGTTGATTGAGATGGGCGTGCAGCGCCTCGGAGGAGATCGCATCGATGTCCCGCCCTTCCGCAAACTCCTTCACGAAACCGAGCAGGAGAACTTCCAGCTCTTTCGCGGCCCGGGCCGTTGCGTCATCAGACCATCCGCCGATTCTGATGAGCGCGGTGAGGTGCTCCATGGACGCGGCAACCGTGACGGCAAGCTTCACCCTCACATCCAGGTTTCCGCGGGCCGAGGCTTCGATCGACTGCGTGAACGCATGCGTGGTCCGCGTCATCGGAATGCCCAGATGCCTGGGATAGAACCGTCCGGGCCGGACCCTGACGCCGCCGGGCGTCTCGTGGAGGACGAGCTGGTCAGGCTTTCTGAGCCGAATCTCGTAGAGGGCGACCGCGATGACCAGCACGACCAGGACGAGAAGAATGATTTCCATGAGAGTTTCCTCGGGAGGCAGGAGGGTGCGTTACGTCTGATTCAGTACAAAAGATATGCCTTCCGGGGGCAATCCGCAAGGAGGAGGAAGTGGAGAAATGAAGTGCATGACCAGTTGCATTTTCGTTCCCGGGGCCGTTTCTTGATTGGTCATCGTATTCCGGCAGCGCCCGGACAGATTCGTCTCTTCCATGGCAACGAACGCAAACCCCGAGCATCCGCCGTCGCCGCATCGCAGGAGACGGCCACGCAGGCGCCGGGGGCTGGCAATCCACCCTCTTCACATCACGGGAGTTCTCACGCATGACGCGATCATTTCTTGCGGTAACCCTGCTCATTGTTGTGGCTGCCGGGTGCGGCGTGGGAGCCCGTGCCGTCGAGTACAGCGATCCGCGCGCCGATGCGGCGGGAAAGACGTTTACCGTCCCCCCGGGGAAGGGAAACATCTACCTCTATCGGAACCAGGTGTACATGAGCGAGACCCCGCTGGAGGTCGTTCTGGACGAACGATGGGTCGGAAAGACCGTCGGACAGACATACTTCGCGGTGGAAGTGGACACCGGAAAGCATGAGCTCCGCGCGAAGGGAGATACCCCTTCGACGCTCGAGCTGTTCGTGTCCCCCGGACAGAATGTGTTCGTCCTGCTCCAGGTGAGTCCGTCGGTCATGAGTATCAGAGGAACGATGCAGTTGAAAGACGACGCCGGGGGCCAGGCAGGAGTGCGCGAGTGCCGCCGCATCGAGGCCTTTGAGTGATCCCCATGTCTGAAGAGTCCGGTGAGCCCCGAAAACAGGCGCGGGCTGCAACGCGTGCTCGCTGCAACCCGCTGTCCAGCCTTCTGGAAACCCGTATGTCCTGTGGACGTGTTCGGCCTAGAACCAGTAGATCAGCCTGATCGAGGTGAAGGTCGCGCTGTCCATAACCATATACCGTGCATTCAGATCGAAGCCCAGGAGGTTCAGGCCGACGATCGGTCCGTACGCCCCGTATGTGATGTCTCCTGTCGTTTCCTGCGAGCCAATGGTGGTCGTTCGCGTCACGTTGAACGTGCCGATCTCGGCTCCGGCATAGACCATCGGAAAGAGCGCGAAGCGGCCCCCTGCCGTGAATCCCCACATCGACGCATCCCCGGTGGTCCCGGCCGCGATATCTTTCTCGCCGAAGTCGATGTACTCGACGGCCCCCGTCACGTCGATGATCGGGACCCCTATCTTGACTCCAGCCATGCCTCCCCAGCCCGCAGCAACCTGGTCGGCGAAATCGCCGGCAGGAGTGTTGAAGGATCCCCCGACGCCCAGCGACACAATGCCGCCCAGGACTCCGGATACTGCGATACCCGGCAAAAGCAAAACAGAACGCCAGCAGAACCAGATGTCTCATCGATTGTTCTCCAGTGAATGTGGTAGGTGCCGACTAGGTCGCGCGTTTATATAGTGAAGTGAGTGGAGAAAAACAACCCGGCGGGCCATGCCTTGACATTCCGCCGCTGCTATGCTACTTTTGGCGGGATATTTCTCCCCCGGAGCCTCCTTGCTGCACATTCCGTGGTAGCTCAGGACATCACAAACCTCCCACCATCGCGTTCGGCCATCCCATGGTGAACCGTCGACAGCTGTTCGCACTCTGCTTCTGCGTGGCCTGTGGGCCAGTGACCGACGCCGTGAGCCAGATCCCCTCAGGACAGCTGACCGTCCAGCTCCGGCCCGCAGGCCTCGGTCATCCCACAACCCGCCGATATTGTCCGGGGGGAGGGGACGTTCACAGTAAGCGGGGCTACCGGGGTTTTCGTGACCACCGACTCACCCGACATCCGGGCGACGGTCGACTATCTGAACGATGTCCTCCAACGCGGGCCGGGCTATCGCCTTCCGGTGGCCGTCAATACTGCCGGGCCGTTCCCTGCCGGCGGCATCCTGATCCTCATCGATTCGACGATGGCCGCATCAGGAGGCGAAGCGTATTCGCTGAGCGTCACCAGCAAGCAGGTAAGGATCCGGGCTGCCACTGCTGCCGGAGTATTCTATTCGATCCAGACATTGCTCCAGCTGATGCCCCCCGCGGTCTACGATACGCTCATGCGGGCTATGAACCAACCGTTCGAGATTCCCGCCGTGACGATCACCGACGCGCCGCGCTTTCCCTACCGGGGAATGCATCTCGACGTCTCGCGTCATTTCTTCCCGGCATCCTTCATCAAGCGGTATATCGACCTGCTCGCTCTCCACAAATTCAACGTCTTCCACTGGCATCTGACAGACGACAACGGATGGAGGCTGGAAATCCAGCGCTATCCCAGGCTGACCGAGATCAGTGCGTGGCGCGTGGACCGCACGGGCATCGCGTGGACTGAACGACAGCCACCTCAGCCTGGAGAGCGGGCAACCTACGGGGGATTCTATACGCAGGAGGAGGTACGGGAGATTGTCGCATATGCCGCGCGACGGCAGATCACGGTCATCCCCGAAATCGAAATGCCCGGCCACACCAGCGAGGTGCTTGCCGCCTACCCGGAACTCTCCTGCACCGGCGGCCCATTCTATGTCCAGCCCGGAGGGTACTGGCCTAATATCGATATCTTCTGCGCCGGCAACGAGGAGGTGTTCACGTTCATCGAGGGCGTGCTCGATGAAGTGTTTGGCCTGTTCCCGGCGCCGTACGTCCACCTGGGAGGTGACGAAGCAAACAAGACGCGGTGGAAGGAATGCAGGAAATGCCAGACGCGCATCCGCGCCGAAGGCTTGAAGGACGAACAGGAGCTCCAGAGCTACTTCATGAAGAGGGTGGAGCGATTCGTCCGGTCGCGCGGGAAGACCGTCATTGGATGGGACGAAATCCTTGAAGGCGGACTGCCGCCGGCGGCGGTCGTGATGTCGTGGCGGGGATTCGAGGGCGGGATCGAGGCCGCCCGCCAGGGACACGATGTGATCATGACTCCGACGTCGCACTGCTACTTCGACTACGTTCAGGCGAACCCGAAGTTCGAACCCGAGCCCACCGGCAGCCCGACGACCCTGCGCGAAGTCTATTCGTTTGAGCCGATCCCCGATGAGCTTGACCCGGACCAGCGGAAGCACATCAAGGGAGCACAGGGGAACCTCTGGACGGAATATGTCCCGACACCGGAGAAGGCGGAGTACATGAGTGTGCCGAGGATGAGCGCGCTCGCCGAAGTCGTCTGGACACCGGCGGAGCGCCGGTCCTGGTCCGATTTCCGACGCCGGCTGACGGTCCACCAGGATCGCCTGAACGCCCTGCGCGTGAACTACAGCCGAGGTTCGTACCGGGTCGCGTTCGGCACCGCCATCGATTCCGTCACCAGGGCGCCGGTGGTTGTGTTGTCCTCCGAGCAGGACCGACCCGTGATTCGATACACCCTCGACGGGACCGACCCGTCCCGCTTCTCCCCGGCATACGAAAAGCCGATTCCGCTGAACACGCCGCTGACCGTCCGTGCCGCCATCTTCGATGGACCGTCGATGATGGAGGAGCCGTATCAGCAATCGATCATCCTTCATCCGGGGATGCGTGGCGGTATCGAGTACGGGAGGCGTCCGGCTGCACGCTACGGGTCCGACCCGAGGATACTCATCGACGGTATCACCGGCTCCCTTGAGCACGATGACGGGACATGGACGGAGTTCCCCGGCTACGATCTCAAGGCCGTGCTGATGCTGGATGCCGCCCGCCCCGTCAGGCGCGTCGTCCTGACCGTCCTCTCCCGTCCATCGGACCGCATCCTCCAGCCTTCGGAGGTGGTGTTCGAGGTGTCGGCAGACGGGAAGCAATACACGCGCCTTGACCGCCCGGAGGTGACCGTCGCTCAGAAGGGGGACAACGTGTCGGTTCTGCAATTCGGGACTGCCCCCCGGCTCCCGCTGCCCGCAAAGTTCGTGCGCGTGACGGCGAAGAACCCCGGCCTCATCCCGAAGGGGGAGCCCGGAGAGGGGATGGAGACTCGCCTCTGTTTCGACGAGCTGGTCGTCGAGTGAATGGGGCTGCCCGTACCTCCTGCAACTCAGCGCACGATTCCATATATTGAAATGTTTGACCTTTTCATGTTCCCCAGGCACCACAGGATAAACACACCATGGCAAACGTGAACACAAAGAAGGGCGTCATCGGCATCCTGACAGGCGGAGGCGACGTTCCCGGGCTGAACCCGGCGATCCGCGCAGTCACCATCAGCGCGCGGCGTGAAGGGTATGACGTGATCGGTATCCGGCGTGGCTGGGCGGGCCTGATTGATATCGTGCGCGACCCCAAGTTCGACAACTCGAACAACTACGTCCACCTTACGGACGAGATCGTCAACAAAGCAGGGCGGACGGGCGGCACGTTCCTTCACACCTCGCGAACGCGCCCGAGCACCGTGAAGAAGTCGGCGGTGCCCGAGCACCTCAAGTCGAGCTATCCAGAAGAGAAGAACGATCTGACGCCCGAGGTCCTCAAGAACCTCGAGTACCTGGGAATCGACTACCTGATCCCCATCGGTGGAGACGACACGCTCAGCTACGGTGTGCGCCTCTACCAGGAGGGGCTCAAAGTGATCGCCATCCCCAAAACGATGGACAATGACGTTCCGGGGACCGACTACTGCATCGGATTCAGCACGTGCGTGACCCGCACCATTCAGATGACCAACAACCTCCGCACGACCGCCGGATCGCACGAGCGGTTCCTGGTGCTCGAGGTGTTCGGCCGGTACGCGGGCTTCACCGCGATGCTGCCGACGATGGCCGGCGCCGCAAACCGCTGTGTCATTC
Organism: uncultured Ignavibacteria bacterium; assembly: GCA_963701735.1. GTDB lineage: Bacteria > Bacteroidota > Ignavibacteria > UBA10030 > UBA6906 > CAWABB01. The sequence goes on from CAVPBI010000010.1 coordinate 245,661, forward strand.
CGGAATACAAGTTCAATATCGAGCGGCTCACCGAGCTGCTGGTCGAGGACAGGAGGCGGAATCCCAGCCGGTACTCCGTCGTGCTCGTGTCAGAGGGGGCGATGTTCGAAGGCGGAGAAATGGTCTTCGCAAACGCTGCAACGGATGCCTACGGTCATGCAAAGCTCGGAGGGATCGGCGACGTCGTGTCCGACCGTCTGAAGGACCTCTCGGCCAGGTTCAACAACGGGGTGAAGGTCGAGGTCATCAACCAGAAGCTCGGGTATCTGGTGCGCGGCGGCGACCCTGACGCCATCGATTCGATCGTGCCGATGGCGTTCGGAAACCTCGCGCTCGACCTGATCCTCAACAGGATCCACGGGCGGATGGTGGTGCTGAAGAACGGACGGTACGACAACGTGCCGATCGATGTCGTCACCGCCAGCAAGAAGGTGGTAAACGTGAAGGAGCACTACAACATCGAGCGCTACCGTCCGCACTACCGCAGCTTCGAAATGAAGCCGCTCTTCCTGATGACCAGCGAGTCCTGACGGGGGCGGCGGAACACCATGAGCGGGAAGGTGGGACCAGAAGGGATGCCGACCTGGCTTACGTGGGCGCGCGAGATCGCCGCGCTGTGCCAGACCGGGCTTGCGTTCAGCAACAGCTATGATACCGGACGGTACCGCCGGTTGATGGAGATCGCGGCGGAGATCACCGCGCACCATACCGGGCTCCCGCAGCAGGACCTCGCCGACAACTTCATGGCCCAGCCCGGGTACGCAACCCCGAAGATCGATGTCCGTGCGGCCGTCGTTCGCGACGGCCGCATCCTGCTCGTGCACGAGCGGGCCGACGGCATGTGGTGCATGCCGGGCGGGTGGGCAGACGTCGGGGAATATCCGGCGGCGATGGTTGTGCGGGAGGCGCTTGAAGAGAGCGGCATCGTCGTGGTCCCGCGCAAGGTCGTTGGCGTGTTCGACGCAAACCGGAGCGGCCGGCCGCTCGAATTCTATCACGCCTATAAGATCGTCTTCCTGTGCGATGCGGTCGGCGGCGAGCTTCGCGGCAGCAACGAGACGTTCGCCGCTGCGTATTTTGACTTCTCAGATATCCCGCCTCTTTCATCCAACCGAACGCATCCCCGACATCTCGCCGAGGTCCAGGCGCACCTCGTCGACCCCGGCCGTCCTACCGCATTCGAGTAGCGCAGTACTGTCACGGCTTCCCGGCCTGTCACTCATGACTACACATCGCCGACCGGCCGTCACTCATAATTGAGCAGCCGGGCTTCCAGCGCGTGTCTGACATTGCACGCTTTTTGCATGATCTACGTCGGCCGCGGCCGGAAACTCCTTCGCGCGGCAGGAATCGATCATCCTGAGGCTCCTATGCTTCTGAAGGGTTGGCGCGCGCGTGTCGGACTTCTGTCGGCGACGGTCCTGATGTGCTGGACAGGATTTGCCGCACCACTGTCGTACGTGCCCCAGACCGTCCGGCAGCCCGACGGCAGCGTGCTGCAGTGCTTCGCAAGCGGAGACGAATACAACAACTGGCTTCACGACGCCGCGGGATTCACGATCCTGCAGGACCCGAAAACGGGCGTGTACGTCTACGCCGTGCTCGCCGGCGACAGGCTCGTGCCGTCGCCCTACGTCCCCGGCAAGGTCGACCCGGCAGGCGTGGGGCTGAAGCCCTGGCTGAACATACCGCCCTCCGATATGATGGCGCAACGCGAGGCCTCCCTGGCACAGGCTCCGGCCGGCGTTGCGGCTCCGAGCGTGGGCTCCATCAGGAATGTTGTGGTCTTCATCCGGTTTGCGGACGAACCCGGATTTGAGCGCCCGATCTCGCACTACGAGTCGATGTTCAACGCCTCCACGGCCGGCACCAACTCCATGCGCAATTATTTCGCGGAGGTGTCGTACGGAAAGGTGCTGGTCACATCGTGGTTCTATCCCGCGCCTTCAGGATCCACCGTCCTGTCGTATCAGGATTCCCGGACCCGGGCGTACTACCAGCCGAAGTCAGCCACCAATCCCGACGGGTATGACGGCGGAAACAACGGAACGGAACGCACCACCCGCGAGCACACGCTGCTGGCGAACGCCATCGCCGGGGTCAACGCGGAGGTCCCGGATTCGCTCGTGACCGACGCCGACGGCGACGGACGTGTCGACAATGTCTGCTTCGTCATCACCGGAAAGCCGAACGGGTGGTCATCGCTCCTCTGGCCGCACAAGTGGGCCCTGTACACCAGCGATGTCCGGCTGCGGTCCAAGAGGGTATGGGAGTACAACCTGCAGCTCGATTCCTCGATGAACAACGGCGTGCTCGCCCACGAGATGTTCCATACCTTCGGCGCGCCCGACCTCTATCACTATACCGGGAATGGCATCAGCCCCGTGGGCTCCTGGGACGTCATGGAGTCGAACCGGAATCCACCGCAGCACATGAGCGCGTACATGAAGCATAAGTACGGGAAGTGGATCCCGGACATCCCTGCGCTGACCTCGGCGGGGACCTACACGCTGAAGCCGTTGACGTCCTCGACAAACAATGTCTACCGGATCCCCTCGCCGTATTCCTCCACGGAGCATTTCGTGGTCGAATACAGGAAGAAGCGAGCCCCGTTCGAGAACTCGATTCCCGGCGAAGGGCTTGTCGTGTATCGGATCAACACGGCGTACTCGGGAAACGCGAGCGGACCTCCGGATGAAGTGTACGTCTACAGGCCGGATGGCACCCCGTCCGCTAACGGGACGGTCAGCAAGGCGGCGTTCAGCCAGAACTCCGGCCGGACTTCCATCAGCGACAGCACCAATCCCTCGTCCTTCCTGATGTCGGGAGATCCCGGCGGACTGCATGTCATGAACATCGGCATGATGGGGGATACGATCGCCTTCACGCTCGGGAACCCCATTTCTGTCCGGTTCGGAACGCTCGAGGCGCTGGCGGTGTCCCTGGATACCGTGCGCCTGACCTGGTCGACGCTCCTCGAGCGCTCGAATGTCGGCTTTGAAATCGAGCGTTCACTGACGGATTCCAGCGGCTACGAGCCGCTCCCGACCGGGCTGATTCCCGGGAACAGCCCGTCGCTGGGCACGGTCGAATACTCGGTCGTAGACGACAACGCCGCGGGGTATCAGTTCTACAGGGTGAAGCAGACGGACTCGGCAAACGTCGCGAGCTACAGTGCGCCGATCAGGGTGGAGTCCGTTACCCTGGTCGCGCCGGACGAGGAATTTGGATTCGCCCTCGCGCAGAACTACCCGAATCCCTTCAACCCGTCAACGGACATCCGCTTCAGCGTCAGCCGGAGCGCGACGGCATCACTGCGCGTCTACGACCTGCTCGGGCGGCACGTCGCCACGCTCTTCGACGAGGTGGCGCAGCCGGGGCGGGTGTACACGATGAGGTTCGACGCGTCCGGCGTGGCGAGCGGCGTGTATCTGTATGCGCTGACGTCGGGCGGGAGGCGTGACGTGAGGCGACTCATGGTTGTGAAGTAAGCTCGCGCATTGCTTCTGGGTCGCGGGACCCGTATCTTTCCCGGGGTCGGAGACGTGCCCCGCACAGCACAAGGCCTCTCCTGATCGACACGTCCACGTGAGATCGGGAGAGGCCTTCGAGCGGTGAGCGGACCTCCGACGACATCGTCCCACAGTGAGTCCGCCGGTGAATCGTCCTTCCTTGTTGTGTCTCATCCTGCTCCTCGTCCCGGTGCGCAGCCCAGGAGATGTCGCATCAACGATCCAGAACGGCGACACTGCGTTTGCGCGCATGGACTACGCGGAAGCAATGCGGGAATACAAGAAGGGGGTGGGGCAGAACACCGAGGCGCCGCTGCTCTGGCGGATCTCGCGACTGTACGTCCTCATGTCTGAGGTCTCCGTCGGGCCGGAAACCGAAACCCTCCTCGATTCGGCGCTGGTCTACGCCCGCGCATCGATTCGTGCGGATTCGACCGACCCCGGGGGCTATACCTGGCTGGCCGGGGCGCTGGGCTATTGCGCGCTGACCGCCGACATGCCGGACAGGCTCATCCTCTCCGTTCGGCTTCTCGCGGCGATCGACCGCGCGTTGCTCCTGCAGCCCCGGAACGACGTCGCGCTCTCGATCAAGGGCTCGTTCTACAGGGCACTCGGAAATGTCGGGTGGATCCAGCGCCAGCTCGGACAACTTCTCTTCGGCGACATACCCGACGGAGGATACAGGGAAGCGGAAGACGCGCTTCTGCGCGCCATCGCGATCGCACCCGATGTCATGCGCCACAGCTACGAGCTTGCGGTACTCTATCTCGACATGGAGAGGGACGAAGAGGCGAAGAAGGAACTGCTGCGGGCATCCACGCTGCCGGTGCGAATCGCAAGCGACAGGCCGCGCCTGCTGAAGATCGCCGAGCTCCTGCAGGAGCACTTCTCGATCTCCGTCGCGGTCACGGACGGGGCAGGGGGGCAGGGTGGAGCGCGGTAACGACTACTTCATGAGCACCATGCGCGTGGTGTGGACGGACCCACCGGCCGTCAGCTGACAGAGATAGACCCCGCTCGGCATTCCATTCGCGTTCCAATCAACCTCGTACGTCCCGGCCGCCCTGGTCTCGTCCATCAGCAACGCCACTTCACGCCCGAGAAGGTCGTACACCCGGATGACAGCGCGCTGCGGCAGGGCTAGCGTGAACTGAATCGTCGTGCTCGGGTTGAACGGGTTCGGGTAGTTTTGCCTGAGCCGCGCGATGTCGGGCAGGGCGCTCGGATCGTTCTCGACGCGCGTCGTGGATCCCTCCCCCAGAAGTGCGAAGACCGCGTTCTCCAGCAAGCCGGCGCCCTCGGTCGAATCCGCCATCGTGCCGATCGCAAACGAGAAGAAGATGGAACGGAGCCCGCCCTCCGGCGCGCTTCGCGTCACGATGCCCGCCGGACTCTTCAGGGTCATTCCAGAGGGCGGCAGCTGCGATCTCGGAATGTCCGCCAATCGGACGGACGCCGGAGCGAGCGGTGGTGTCGGCCCGGGGCTGAAACGCAAGGACCGACGGGAGGGGGTTGGGCGCCGTGAAGAGGAGATCCGTGGTGGCCCTCAGACTGGTGCAATGCAGAGGTCCGGTCAACCCTTCGATCGCGAGAACGCCGCGCGCGAATTCAGGCTCGACGTCCGCGGAGAGCATCCTGCCCGCAACCTCCGAGCCTTCCAGAATCACACGCCCACCGGCACGGACGAAATCACTCAGGCTGCGGCGGCGGGTCTCATCCGCAAGGGGATCCGGATTTCCTCCCGAGAGGACCACGGCAACGGCTGCATCGAGGAGTGCGTGAGGCTCGAAGGTGGCCCAGTCCGCAACCTGCACCGCGTAGCCCGATGGGACATGCATCGACGCAAGGACTCCAAGGGCTCCTGCGCCGGAGACGTCTGATGACGCATCTTCCGCTGGCACCGGGTCCTGCGTCCGACAGGACGAGGATCGTCGATCCGCTTTCGGGCGGCAGGAAACCCCTTTCGGTGCCGAGTACTCTGCGCAGCAGGCCGAGGTGGGAACCGTCGTACAGGTCAATGTCCGCCTGGAGCAACGCATAGGCGGCATCGCGCGCGCTGACGCCGTTGCTCAGGTAGTACAGGCTCTTCAGGACAAGCATGTCAGCCACGTCCCGCCCCACCTGGTCATGGATCTCCATCAGAGCCGATGCCCAGATCTGGCCGGCTGTGTGAGGGGAGAGACCGTCGAACGGGTATCTCCGGGTGTCGTTCAGGATGCCGTCCGTCCCAGAACTCGTTGTGCCCGTCCCATTTGAACGTCCAGGCGTACTGCGGGTCGTTCACACCCCATTGGTCCAGCGAGCGGGCGTACGATCCGGCCCAGTAGTCGCCATACCCTTCGCCGAGCGCGGCACAGTCGCCGCCGCCCCAGCCCGGTACGATCGTGTAATGAATCGCGTGCCCGTATTCATGCCAGATGACGTCCGCATCCTCAGCGTCATCGACGCCTCCGGTCCCGAAACTGATCCAGTTGCCCGAAGGGCTGTAGTGCGAGTTGTCCTTCCCCTGGAACCCGTGAGGGTCGAGCCGGAGGGAACGAAGACGAGGAAGGAAGAACCCGAGCGATTCGAAGCGGAGGAGCGACTGTGTCGCGTGATAGTAGACCATCACCGCCTCGAACCCGGACTGCGAGCGGTCGTAATCAAATCGGTACGGCGGGGGCTGAACGAAGTCCACCGAATCGTAGGGAGCTTCGATGTCCGCAACCGAACAGTACGGTCCGCGCAGCCATGCCAGCCCGTTCTCCACGACAAGCGAATCCAGCTGGACGGGCGCACGGTAGGCATGCAGCGAATCGGTATCGGCGTCTCCGCCGTCGACGAACCCGGGCGAGCCGTACTCGGCCCGCGCCGCGCCCAGCGGGTCGGAAAGATACGTCATGCCCTGGCCCTGGACGTGGACCCCTCCGTGATGCTGCACGAACCGGTCCTCGATCCCATGGATGTCTCCGGTGGCCGCGTCGACGAGCACCTCCCAATCGCCCGCGGGCTGCTCCCTCGTCATTGAAACCCGGTAGACCAGCCTGTCCTTCCTGTCCTCGCCCCGTGCAATCACGAGGTCGGCACGGTCAGGAGCGCCGATCGGTTGGGAGGACGCGCCAAGGGCTGCAGCTGCGCGTTTCAGCGCCTCGGCGGCAGAGAGCGCCGGGGTGACGCGGTCGACAGAAATGCGCGGTATGTGTGCGTCCGCCACCATGGTGAGCGACCCGCGCCGGTCCATGCTCACCACAAGTTCCCCGCGATGGACCTCGACTCCGCGATACCGCTGGGTGAACCGCACATGCGACCCCCCGGGAACCTCGGAGGTTGCAGCCGGGACAAAATCGAACTCCAGGCTGTCGATCCCCAGCACGCGCCGGTTGAGCGAGAGGAGCTTCGACGCGCGGGTGGCGGGGGTTTCGCGCCCGGACCACGTGAGGCCATCGGTCGTCATCTTCACCGGGAATCGGGCGCCGTCCTGAACGCCCGGCCCGGAACGGAGCACAATGATCTCCCCGGGCTTCGCGGCATGGAGGTCCGCCTGGACGAAAAGCGCAAGTCCGATGGCAAGAGCCAGGGACATTCCGGTATGTGTTCGTGCGTTCACGAAGGGTGCGCGTGGATCGGGAAATTGCGACGACCGGTGCAGGCGGGGGAACCTGTCGGCATAGGTATGACGTATGGTATCGACCCCCATGGAGATCGCGCGTGCCCGCTGTCACGTTTTGTAGAAATTCGTGTGACCGCCCTTTACGGCTGCGGGCGGGGCCTTCGCAGGGGTCCTGCGTGGAACCTGTGTGTGGACACAGGGGGGAGGGAAAGAGCACGCGGCCAGGGAAAGGTGGCGCCGGTGCTCCTGCAGAAGTTGATTTTGTGGGGTGACAGGAGTAGCTTCCTCGGTCGATACGATCTCACCGCACGCACAGGCATCCCATGGCACAATCGGTTCTTGTTCTGATTCTTCTGTCTCTTGTCGGGCCGGGGAGCATCGCCTCCGTGCGCACCGGAGCGGACATCCTGGTGTCAGAGCGGCTCGCGGATGTCAAGGGGAAGCGAGTCGGCCTCGTGTGCAATCACACAACGCGCCTGAAGGACGGGCGCCATCTCGCTGACGTGTTGCACGGAACCCCGGGCATTTCCCTGGTCGCTCTGTTCGGTCCCGAACACGGCATCCGGGGAGATCAGGAAGGTTCAGTTGTCGACGGGGTGGACCGGCAGACGGGGCTCCCCGTGTATTCCCTCTACGGGAATGGGTACGCTCCCGCCTCCCCGGTGTTGGATTCGATCGACGTCCTCCTGTTCGACATCCAGGATGTCGGCGCGCGCTTCTACACCTACATCTCAACCCTCGGCCACGTCATGACGGCGGCGGCACGTGCCGGGGTCCCGGTGATCGTCCTGGACCGGCCGAACCCGATCCGGGGGATTTCGGTCGAGGGGCCGGTGCGATTGGATTCTCTCAAGTCGTTTGTCGGCTTCGCGCCGATCCCGGTGACTCATGGCATGACCATGGGAGAGCTGGCACGGATGTACAACGGCGAGGGCTACCTCGAGGACGGCCTGCGCGCGAACCTCACGGTCATCGAGATGACCGGGTGGACGCGCGGGCTCTGGTTTGATGAAACCGGGCTGCGGTGGGTGAAGCCATCCCCGAACATGGTGACCGTCCGGACCGCGACTGTCTACCCCGGGTCATGCTTCTTCGAGGGAACGAATCTGTCCGAGGGTCGAGGGACCGATCGGCCGTTCGAAATCATCGGAGCACCGTGGGTGGACACGGCGAAGGTTCTCGCGACGTTGAAGAGCCTGCGCATCCCGGGCGTCGAATTCGGCGGCGAGGCATTCGTGCCGCGGCAGAACCAGAAGGGCGCCGTCCCAAAGCATGACGGCCATGCATGCCGGGGCATCCGTCTTGCCGTGACTGACCGGAACAGGTTCGTGCCGGTGGCCACTGGCGTGGCCCTGCTCTGGGCGTTCAGGATCTCACACCCGGAGGAGTTCCAGTGGAAGAGCTCGTCGATCGACAGGCTGGCGGGGACGCCGGCCCTTCGAGAAATGCTCGACGCCGGCCGGGGTCCCCTGGCGATCGTGGACTCCTGGACGGCAGAGATCGATCGCTTCCGCGCGGTCCGTTCGAAGTATCTGCTGTATCAATAGGCCGGTCCCGCCCGGCGCACACCCCCGGCGGGATCGGCTTACTCCTCGTGCTCGTGCCCGTCCGCGAGGGCCTTGTTCACCTTCAACGCAATCTCGCTCCCCACGCGATCCTGTGCTTCGACGGTCGATCCTCCAATGTGCGGGGACACGCTCACCCTCGGGTGATGGATGAGAGCCGTGAGGGCATCGCTCGGGGGCTCCTCGGAGAAGACATCCAGCGCCGCCGCGCCGACCGCGCCGCTCTCGAGCCCCTCCAGCAGCGCCTTCTCGTCGACCACCCCGCCGCGCGCGCAGTTGACGATGACGACGCCGCGCTTCATCATCGCGAATTCCGCGCGCCCGATCGCAGGGCCATGCTGCTTCGAGAAGGGGATGTGGAGCGTGATGAAGTCGCTGCGCGCCAGCAGCTTCTCCTTCGTGGTTATCTCCACGAGAAAATCCATCGGGGTGAACGGCGGATCGTACGCGAGCACGGTCATGCCGAGACCGAGCGCGCGCCGCGCCACTTCCTTGCCGATGTTCCCGAGGCCGATGATGCCGAGGGTCTTCCGGTATAGTTCGATCCCCCTGGAGTATTCCTTCTTCGGCCATTTCCCCGCGCGCATGTCGGCCGTGCTCACGTGCAGGAACCGCGAGACCGCGAGCATGTGGCCGATCGCGAGCTCCGCCACCGATATTGCGGAAGCGGCAGGCGTGTTCAGCACGGTGATGCCCCGTGCTTCGGCAGCCTTGACGTCGATATTGTCAAGACCAACCCCGCCGCGTGCGACGACTTTCAGGTTTGCGCCCGCCGCGATGACGTCGGCCGTGACCTTCGTGGCGCTTCGGACGATGATGCAGTGGTACCCGGGAATGGCGTTCAGCAGTTGATCAGGCGGGAGTTTCTCGATGTGTACGTCGTGGCCGCCGTCGGCCAGTATCTTCGCCCCCTCTTCAGAAATCCCGTCCGTGATGAGAATCTTCATGGGTGCCTCCGTCGAGTGGTGACGTTCGAAGATACTGAATATCAACCGAAGCATCAATCCGGGGCTTTGTCTCTCAGCGAAAATTGTGCTATCTTTGGGGCGCACCGACGTCACCGCCATCTGTTCTTTCGTTGCACATCCCCCTGCCACAACTTGTACAGCCGATCGCGAAGGAGATGGTATGAACATAGGTGTTCCGCGGGAGCACCGCGCTGACGAACATCGTGTTGGCCTCACGCCGGCAGGCGTGGAGCTTCTCGCCGCCTCCGGTCACCGGTGCGTCGTCGAATCTGACGCTGGACTGGGCGCCGGGTTTCACGACGTGGACTACGAACGGGCCGGGGGCCAGATCGTGTATTCCTCCGAGGAAGTCTTCGGACGGTCCGATCTTGTTCTGAAGGTCGAACGGCCGACCCCGCAGGAGACGGAGCTGATGAAGGAGGGGTCGACCGTGATGGGATTCCTGCACCTCGCGGTCTGCCCGCGGGAGCAGCTGGAGCGTTTCCTCTCGAAGCGCATCACCGCCGTCGCCTACGAGCTCATTCAGGAGGAGAGCGGAACGCTTCCCGTGCTTGTGCCGTTGAGCCAGGCGGCGGGAAGGATGACGCCGCAGATCGCCGCCACCCTCCTGCAGAACAACCATGGAGGGAAAGGGATCCTGCTGGGCGGCGTCCCGGGGGTTCCGCCGGCGGAGGTGGTGATCATCGGCGCGGGCACATTCGGGCTCGCCGCCGCGCTCGGGTTCCTCGCCGCCGGCGCGAGCGTGTACGTGCTCGACCGCGATCTGTCGCGCCTGCAGGCGATCGATCAGCAGACATCGCAGGGCGCCAGGATCGTCACCATGGTGTCGCATGAATTCAACATCAAGAAGGTCGCGAAGTTCGCCGACGTGCTCGTGGGTGCCGTGCTGCAGCCCGGCGAACGGGCCCCGATCGTCATCCCGGCGTCTACCCTCGGGCTGATGAAGCCCAGGTCGATCATCATGGATATCTCGATCGACCAGGGAGGGTGCGTCGAAACGATCCGGCCGACAACGCACCGCGATCCGGTCTACTTCGAGGGGAACATCCTTCACTATGCGGTGCCGAACATGACCTCGGTGGTGGCGCGCACCGCGACACATGCCTTCAACAACGCCGCCTGGCCGTACATCCGCGAGGTAGCCAGGGCGGGAGTGGCGACCGCAGTCGCAGACCTGCCGGCGCTGAAGCGCGGCACCGTCCTGTACAACGGCAGGGTGACCAACGCACCGCTGGCATCGGCACTGGGACTCGCCGGGGGTGGCCGATGAGCGTCGCCGAACTGCTCCAGCGGACGGACAACCACTGCCGCCGAAGCCGTCAGGACCATCGCCTCCGGGATGCGCCTCTTCCTCTCGGGAAACTGCTCAGTCCCGCAGACCGTCCTCGGGGCGCTCGTGGAACGCGCCAGGGAGCTTTCGAACGTCGAAATCGTTCAGGTGCTGACCATCGGGCCGGCGGATTACGTCGCCCCGGACATGGAAGGGCATATCCGCGTCAACTCGCTATTCATCAGCGACAACGTCCGTACGGCGGTGAATGAAGGCCGCGCGGACTTCACGCCGTGTTTCCTCTCCGAAGTCCCGCTCCTGTTCAAGACCGGTCGCATCCCCCTGGATGTGGCCCTCATTCACGTCACCCCTCCCGACGAGCACGGGTTCTGTTCGCTCGGCGTCGAAGTCGGGATCACCAAGGCTGCGGCGCAATCGGCGAAAGTCGTCATCGCCGAGGTGAATCCCAATATGCCGCGCACGCTTGGGGACGCATTCATCCACATCTCGAAGATCGATTACGCGGTTCCGGTGTCATACGAGCTGCCCGAAACCCCCATGGCCGCGCTGAATGACACGGCGCGGGACATCGCCCGCCACATCGCCGGCATCATCCCGAACGGAGCGACCCTGCAGATGGGAATCGGAGGTATTCCGGATGCCGTGCTGCATGAGCTCCATTCGCACAAACATCTGGGAATTCACACGGAGCTCTTCTCTGACGGGATCATCGACCTCGTGGACCGTGGCATCATCGACGGAGAGATGAAGACTCTGCATCCGGGGAAGATCGTCGCGGGGTTCCTGCTCGGGACGAAGCGGCTCTACAGGTTCGTGAACGACAATCCCGTTGTGGAGCTGCACCCGACGGAGTACATCAACGACCCGTTCGTGATTGCGAGGAACGACCGGATGGTCGCGATCAATTCGGCCATCGAGGTTGACCTGACCGGCCAGGTGTGCAGCGACAGCATTGGCCACCGCCTCTACAGCGGCGTGGGGGGACAGGTGGACTTCATCTACGGCGCCTCGCGGAGCAAAGGAGGAGTCCCCATCATCGCGCTCCCCTCATCCGCGACAGTGCAGGGGACACACGTCAGCAAGATCGTGTCGACCATCAGGCCGGGCGGGGGTGTGGTGACAAGCCGCAGCCACGTCCGCTACGTGGTCACCGAATATGGCGTCGCAGACCTGTATGCGCGGACGATCCGCGAACGGGCCCGGGCGCTCATCGGCATTGCGGACCCCGGGTTCCGGGACGAGCTGGAGCAGGCGGCTCGGCAGCTGAAGTACATCTGAGGCCCGCCTGCGCGGCCTCGAACAACACGCATCAAAGGAGACTGTGATACGATGAAGTTCTTCCGGTGGTCCGGGATAGTGGCTCTCCTGATGGCTCTCGCCGTGTCCGGAGCGCGGGGCGATGACGGCATGTGGACGCTGGACAACCTCCCGCTGAAACATCTCAAGGAGAAGTACGGGTTTGTTCCAACCCGGGAGTGGCTGGATCACGTTCGTCTGTCCAGCGTTCGGATCGGAGACGGCGGGTCCGGGTCGTTTGTCAGCCCCGACGGGCTCGTCCTTACGAATCACCACGTCGCGCGCGGCCAGATCCAGAAGCTCTCCACGGCGGAGAACGACCTGATTCGCAACGGGTTCTATGCGAAAGACCGGGAGAGCGAGCTGAAGTGCCCGGACCTTGAAATCAATGTCCTGGTCGGGGTGGAAAACGTGACCGCCGAGGTTATGGGAGCCGTGAAGCCGGGGATGACTCCCGCGCAGGCTCTGGATGCCCGCAAAGCATCCACGGCGGAGATCTCCCGGCAGAGCCTCGAGAAAACGGGACTTCGATCGGATATCGTGACGCTGTACCAGGGGAGCGAGTACTGGCTCTACACGTACAAGAAGTACACGGATATCCGCCTCGCGATGGCGCCGGAAGTCCAGGCCGCGTTCTTCGGCGGAGACCCCGACAACTTCACCTTCCCGCGCTACAATCTCGACATGACGTTTCTCCGGGTGTACGAGAATGACGAGCCGATCAAGAGTGAACATTATTTCCGCTGGAAGTCCGCGGGCGCCGCGGAGAACGAATTGGTCTTTGTGTCCGGCCATCCGGGCTCGACGAACCGGATGATGACGACGGCGCAGCTCATGTATGAGCGCGACGAGTCAGCGCCCTCCAGGATCGAGGCGACGCGCCGTCGCATCGAAGCGCTGAAGGCATACGCAAAGCAGGGACCCGAGCAGGCGAGGCGGTCTCAGTCGATGATCTTCGGTCTCGAGAATTCACTCAAGGTGCGCGAGGGCGAATACGAGGCGCTGCTGGATCCGGCGGTCATGGGTGCCAAGAAGGAAGCGGAAGACGCACTGCGGGCGGCGGTGAAAGGAAAGAAGGGGTGGATGCGCTCGTACGGTTGGGCGTGGGACAGCGTCCAGGCCGCGACCAGGAGACAATCGGCGCGGAGGAAGGAAAGCACGTACCGGACGCTCTACTCCACGATGGCCGGACACGCTGTGACGCTCGTGGCTCTTCCGCTGGAACTGAAGAAGCCGAACGGGGACCGGGTGTCGTATTATCAGGATGCGAACCTCGCCGCGACAAAGAGGAGGGTTCTGTCTCCGGCGCCGGTCTACCCGGACCTCTGATGAGGTGCAGATGGCTGAAGCCCTCCGGCTTGCCTCGGAGAAATTGGGACCGAAGGATCGCTGGCTGCAGACCGTGCTTGACGGCAAGACCCCCGAGGAAGCAGCCCGCCTCTATCACGCAGCCTCCCGCATGGCCGACGTCGACTACCGCCGTGAGCTGCTCGAGGGTGGCCAGAAAGCCATCGAGGCATCGACCGACCCGCTGATCGTGCTGGCGAGGAAGCTCTACCCGGTCCAGGAGGAGATGCGGCTGTGGACGGAGAAGAATGTTTCGGCGACAATCACTCCCGCGAGCGAAGCACTGGGGAAGGCACGGTTCGAGGTGTACGGAAAAGCGGCGGCGCCCGACGCGACGTTCTCGCTCAGGCTCTCGTTCGGTCCCGTGAAGGGATACCCGATGAACGGGACGATCGCCCCGCCCATCACCACCTTCTATGGAATGTACGACCGGCACAAATCGTTCGGAGGAGTTCCGCCGTTCGATCTGCCCGAGAGGTACATCGAAGGGGAGAAGGAGCTGAACCTGGGAACCCCGTTCAACTTCGTGTGCACGGCCGACATCATCGGCGGCAACTCGGGATCGCCGACCATCAACGCGAACGCCGAAATCGTCGGGCTCATTTTTGACGGGAACATCGAGAGCCTGTCCGGCCGATACATCTACACGGACGCGAAGGCACGGGCCGTGGCGGTGCACACCGCAGCGATCATAGAGAGCCTGCGGAAATTGTACGACGCGGGGGATCTTGCTGACGAGCTGGAAAGAGAATGACCTGAAGCCCCGAAAAAGGGGAGAAACGGCCGGCGTTCCGAGGTTGGGGCGCCGGCTTTTTTTTTGATTTCCCTTGACATTAAGATATTACAATGATATATATATGATATCATTCACCTGGGGAGGCTACAATGGCCGAAATCAAAGAATTCAAGGCGTGGAGAGTCAACGGATTCCTCATGCTGCTGCTGACCATCGCCGTCATCCTTTTCACCGTCATCCTGGTCAGAGACATGATCCTCGCCGAGGACGTGACACTCCTCTGGATGGTCGTCGTCCTCTTTGTGCTCATCGCGCTGGCGCTCTCGGGCTTCTTCGTCGTGCATCCTAACGAGGCTCGCGTGATCGTCTTTTTCGGGCGATACGTGGGAACGGTGAGGGAGCCGGGTTTCTGGTGGACGAACCCGTTCACCACGAAGACCCATGTTTCCCTTCGCATCCACAACTTCAATAGCGAGCGGCTGAAGGTAAACGATCTGGCCGGAAACCCGATCGAAATCGCCGCGGTCGTGGTCTGGCGGGTCGTGGATTCGGCAAAAGCGTTGTTCGACGTGGAGAATTACGCTCAGTTCGTGGCCATTCAGAGCGAGACGGCGATTCGGTCGCTCGCTTCGCACTATCCGTACGACGCCCACGACGACAAGAAAGCTTCTTTGCGGGGAAGTCCTGACGAAGTCTCTGAAAACCTCACACACCAGGTCCAGGTGCGGCTGGGAATAGCGGGTGTTGAGATTTCGGAGGCGCGGATCAGCCACCTCGCATACGCGCAGGAGATCGCGCAGGCCATGCTCAGGCGGCAGCAGGCGGAAGCCATCGTCGCGGCGAGGCAGAAGATCGTCGAGGGGGCGGTCGGGATGGTCGAGAGCGCTCTGAAATTGCTCGCCGAGCAGCACATCGTCACTCTTGACGAGGAACGCAAGGCATCGATGGTCAATAACCTCCTCGTGGCGCTCGTGTCGGAGCATGAGGCTACGCCTATCCTCAATGCCGGCACCCTGTATTCGTCATGAAGAAGCGGTTCCTTCTCCGCCTGGGGCCTGACCTGTATGACGTCCTGGAAAAATGGGCGGCGGACGATCTTCGCAGCGTCAACGCGCAGATCGAGTACCTTCTGACCGAATCCGCCCGACGGGCGGGGCGGATCCGCAAAGGCGTCGAGGGTTCCGAGAGGCGGAGAGAGGGCGACTCCTGAAGGAGTGATGTGACGTCCTGAAGGGACGGGACAGAACACGAGGGCCCCGGCTCCCCGCTGACGCGGGGAGCCGGGGCCTCGTCATTTCTGCGTCGTCACGACGCGGGGTTCATCCCGGAAGAGAGGTGGGCGAGACCTGCGGGTGCACGAACACGGTCTGCGTCGGATAGGCAAAGGCGATCCCCCCGGCCTCAAATCGTTTGCAGATCTCGAGATTGACAGCCTGCTGGATGTCCATGTAGCGCAGGTAATCGGCGGTGGTGACGAAGTACACGACCTCGAACACCAGCGCAGAGTCGCCGAACTTCTGGAAATGCGCACGGTCGAACCGGGTGCCCTCCTTGGTCTCGATGATCTCCTTCATCATGCCAGGAATCTTTTCGAGAGCCTCATGAGCGGTCTGGTACGTGACGCCGACATTGAACACAACCCGCCGTTCCTGCATCCTCCCGAAATTTCTGATCCTGCTCTTCAACAGATCCGTGTTCGCAAGGATAACCTGTTCGCCGGAGATGCTCTTCAGGCGGGTCGTCTTCAAGCCGATCTGTTCCACTGTGCCCATCACCGCGTCAACGACGATGAAGTCGCCGGGCACGAACGGCTCGTCGAGCGTAATGGACATGGATGCGAACAAGTCCCCCAGAACGCTCTGTAGCGCGAGCGCTACGGCGACACCCCCGATCCCAAGGCCGGTGATCAGCGCCGTCACGTCGACCCCCAGGTTTGTCAGGGCCACCAGCACAACGATGGACCAGATCACAAGCTTGACGGAAAACACGATGGCCGCGCGGGAGGCGTGCTTCCCGTCGTCGGAGTCCTTGCGCCGGAGCAGGAACATCGCGGTGGACGAGGACCAGATGCCGATCTGCAGAAGGATCACCAGGCGGACGAGGATGCTCAGGACGCCCCGCGCTGTCTCGGAAAGCGTCAGGTTCAACGACCCTGCGTAGAGGGACAGCAGGATCAGGAAGACGTACTTGGTTCGCCCCATGACCTCGACGACGAGGTCATCCAGCCTGGTTTCCGTCCGCTTCGAGAATATCTTCAGCCGCTTCTTGATGAGCTGCCGCAGCATCAGCAGCAGCGCAAAGACGACCACAGCCGTCACGGCTGCGGCCAGCCACTGGTGAATCGTGTTTCCGAAATAGACTCCGTTGAGCATCGGTCGTCCTGTTTACTGAATGTCGAGTGATTCGCCGGGCTCCAGCGATCTCACGCGGCCCCTGAGTGCGGGCGGAAGCGCGCGCTTCAATGCAGCGGGATTGCCGGCCAGGGCGGGGAACGTCCCGTAGTGCATCCCGAGAATCAGCTTCGGCTTCAGCAGCACGCATGCCCGGGCAGCTTCCCGGGGCCCCATGGTGTAGAAGCCCCCGATAGGGAGGATGACGAGGGATGGGCGGTACAGTTCGCCGATCAGCTTCATGTCACCGAACAGTCCGGTGTCGCCCGCGTGGTAGATCGCGTAGCCATTCTCGAGCGTGAACACAAATCCGGCTGGAGCCGCTCCGCCGATGATCCCTGGTCCGCCGGGCGTTCCCTCTCCGACTTCGATCCCGCCGCTGTGCCTCGCGTCGGTCATCGTCGCGCTGATGCCACCGATGACGACCGTTCCGGAGATGTTCATCCCGACCGCGTTTGAAACGCCCCGGCTCTGAAGGTACAGTGCAACCTCGTGGATCGCGTAGACCGGTGCCCCGGTGCGGAGCGCCAGGTCAACCGTGTTTCCCAGATGATCAGCGTGCCCGTGGGTGAGGAAGATGAGGTCCGCAGTTGCCGCCGAGGCGGCTCCCGCAGGGGCCTTCGGATTCTCAAGCCACGGGTCGATATACATGGTTTTGCCTCCCGGTGTATCAAACCGGAAAGCTGAATGGCCGAGCCAGGTGATCCTGACCGGTCGCGTCGAACGACGAGTCCTCGGGGTCATGGTTGAACCGGCATGCATGGTGAGGTGGGAGGTGCGGGATTCAGCCCACAACGTACGGAAGCCCGGCCATCGATGCAAGATGGCGCGGACGGAACGCGCTCAGCGGGCGAGCACGCGCTCGATGGAGGCAAGCAGGGCGTCGAATGCGAAGGGCTTGGTCACGTAGTCGCTGGCGCCCAGCTTGACGGCCTCGACAGCGGTTGCAAGGTCGTCCATGCCGGTGAGCATGATCACCCGGGGGGCAATCTCCTGGTGTTTCAGCCAGCGCAGCACAGTCCAGGCCGTCCTTCCGGGGCATCAGGATGTCAAGGAGGAGAAGGTCAAACGCGTCCGCCTGCAATCGTTCGATGGCGTCTGCCCCGTCGGCAACGGCTTCGACATGAAAGCCCGCAGCGACCAGCTGGTCGCTCACGATTGTCCTCGCATTGAAATCGTCTTCTGCGAACAGGATGCGTGTCAGCATGCGTTATCCGGGGACTGGATCATGGACGGCAGGATAGACGTGAACGGTCTTCTCCCACGGGATGCGCCGTCCGCGGAGGCCATACGAGAGCGCCTGGCCGATCGCCCTGACCGCGGCGGCGAAGTTGATGACGTTGCCGACGGCAAGCCTGGGGATGCTCAGCAGCGCGGCGGCGTGGCCGTACACGCGGCGCACGCTCGCGTATCGCTGGATGATTCTCCAGAGCATCAGCAGGGTGTCGGCGAACACAATATACCAGAGCGCCGACCCTTTTTCCACCACCGGCCGAATCTGCTCCGGCCCCCCGAGCCCCCGGGAAACGCTCTCCAACCCGACGACATACAGGAGGACCGCATAGGATAGACCGCTGACAATGTTGACCAGGATGGCCTTCCGGTCCCTGTACAGCATCGCGCGAAGGCGCAGTCCGCCCCGCCATCCGTACGACCTCCACGCCTGAAGACAGATGCCGATGAGCCAGCGGGTCCGTTGCCGGACCGCGGCCTGGAATGTCTGGGGAAAGTAGGCCCATGTGGCGATCTGCTGCCCGAACGGCCGGTACAGGAAGGCGAGCTTCGCCCCGGCGAGCGCCAGGCGAAGCGCCATGTCGTAGTCCTCGGTGAGGCTCCGGCGGCTGAAGAGGTTGCGCGCGAACGATGTGCCGGCGAACTCCAGGATCCATCGATTGAATGCCGTGCCGACGCCTGCCGACGGGACGAATCCGCTGACCGCCTGCCTGGCGGGGAGTTCCTTCGTGTGGTTCTCGGCGAATTCGTCGGCGTAGACCCAGTGGACAAACTTCCGCTTCGGGGCGGGCAACGGAAACACCGGGAGCTGAACCATGTCGTAGCGGGGGATGAAGACGTTGAATGCGCGCAACGACTGCGGGTGAATGACGTCCTCCGCGTCGTGAAGGACAATGAGCTCGTACCTCACGCCGGTTCTGTTTTCATAGCGCATCATGCCCTCGAAAATCTCATTCAGGTTCTCCGCTTTCGAGGACGGCCCGGCGTGGCCTCCGATGACGACGTGGATCTGCGGGAACCGGTCAGCCGCGCGCCGTGCCTTCTCGAGCGTCCGCGGATCGTTTGGGTACACGCCTACAAAGATGTCGTAGCGGCCATAGTCGATCGATTCGCAGGCGCGCGTCAGCATCTGTTCGAGGACGTTCTCTTCCCGCCATGTCGGAACGAATATGGCGATCGGCTTTTCGGGGGAGCCATGAAGATCCTCGAGGGGAATCCGCTCGTGCTGCGTGAACCGGCGGTTGCGGAATATTCTCTGGAACCAGTAGGCGAGGTCGATAAGCACGTCATCGGTGCCGCTCACGAGCAGCGCGACCGCGACAACCCATGTGAGCGCGACGGCGAGCGGATAGCTCGCCGCGACGATCCGGACGATATCGCGAAGGAGAGTTTCCATGCGAAGCGAGCCGAACAGAGTGAACGGTCGGCACTGACCGGCCGACGTCGACGGGGGAGAGATGAAGAATCGACAGGGGAGGGTATCCAGCATCTGCAAGATACGGTCCCGGAAAATCAGACGCCACTTCCAGGCCCAGAGAGCGGGTCTGGCGTCCGGGGCATCGAGCCTCCGGGACGGCCGCAACTCATGTGCCTGCGAGGGATTGCCATTCGTCTAAAAAGGTATATATTGAAGTGACTTGCATCACCACCACGTTCTTCCACACGCCTTTGAAGGCTCCGAACCCGCACACTCCGCCGGTTCTGTGGTGAAAGGCCGGGCTGGTCCTGCCGGATGGAGGAACGCAACACGTTCGGCGACCCGGTGCGCGCGGTACCCACCACAAAGGAAGCGTAGGTCCGGCGACAGGCCGCCCATCGCAGATCGCATGGTTTCGATACTCCAGTACATCGACGGGGAAATCAGGCGGCTGACTCTCAAAGAGCTCAGCCAGTGCCTTAGTTCTCCCGAGGGGATTCTCTGGGTCGATCTCGAGAATCCCCTCGAGGCCGAAGAGGAGACCCTGCTCGTTTCCGTGTTCGATTTCCACCCGCTGGCCATCGAGGACACGCAACGCGGGGCCGATGAGGAAGGGCATCTTCCGAAAGTCGAGGATTTCGGAGACTACCTGTTCATCATCTTCAATCCCGTGGAGGCGTCGGCGACCGCGTCGTCCGATGATTCGCGGGGAGGCTTCGAAATCAGGACCACGCAGCTGAGCGCGTTCCTGTCGAAGCGGGCGCTCGTGACCCATCATTACAGCCCGCTGCGCTCCATCACCAACGCCCAGCAGCTGCTCTCGAAAAACCCCAAGGCGCTCGCCCGCGGGCCTGACTTCCTCTTCCATATCATCATCGACGAGCTGGTCGACAACTACACGCCCATCCTGGATCAGCTGGACTCCCTGATGGATGACATGGAGCGGGAGGTGTTTCACGAGCCGACCCAGGAAACGATGATCCGCATCCTGCAGATGCGTCGGAACATCACCACGCTGAGGCGTGTCGCGTTCTATCAGCGGGAGATGCTGAATCGCCTCTCGCGAGGCGAGTTCACCCTGATCACGCGGGATGAGATGCTGTATTACCGCAACGTGTTCGATCACCTGGTGCGGATGACGGACCTCACGGACTCCTACCGGGAGACGGTGGGCGGGCTGCTCGACGCATACCTGTCCGTCACGTCGAACAAGCTCAGCCAGGTGATGAAGGTCCTCACGATCATTTCCACGATCTTCCTCCCTCTGAGCGTGATCACGGGCTTCTTTGGAATGAACTTCGCCCATCTGCCCGGCCTGGAATCTCCGATGGGGGTGATCCTGACAACGCTGAGCATGGTCCTCGTTGCAGGCGGGATGCTCTGGGTCTTCCGCCGCAACAGGTGGATCTGACCTCCCCGGCGCATCGCTTTCTATCGCAGCCATGAGCCCGGATATCTCCTCCGTTCAGTCCATCCTGGTCATCAAGCCCCGGGCCGCAGGTGATGTGGTCCTCTCGACCCCGGTCCTCCGCAACCTCCGCCGCGCGTTCCCCTCTGCGATCATCGATTTCCTGACCGAGCGTCCGTTTGCCGATCTTGTGCGCGGCCACCCGGACGTGAACAGCGTCGTGGTGTACGACCGCACGCACATGAGCGGACTTGACCTCATCCGGGAGGTCCGGAGACGACGCTACGAGATGATCATCGACCTCTTCGGGAACCCGCGCACGGCCCTGGTGACGTTCCTGAGTGGCGCGCGGGCGCGGGTCGGATATCGATTCCGCGGAAGGCAGTACGCCTACACCACGCGTGTGCAGCCGAGAGGTGCGACCGTCCACAACGTCCAGTTCAACCTCGACGCGGTCGAAGCGCTTGGGATTCCGGTTGTCGACCGCTCCCCGTTTGTCCCGTTCTCGCGGGCCGACGAGGAGTATGTCGACGGGTTTCTCTCCGCGATGCGCCGCTCAGGCGCACCGCTGATCGGGGTCAACACGGCGGGAGGGTGGTACACGAAGCGGTGGGGCGTGCAGCACTTCGCCCAGCTCTGCGATCGCCTCATTGCCGGGCACGCGTGCTCGGTCGTGCTCACCTGGGGGCCCGGAGAGCGGGATCACGTCGAGTCCATCCGCACCGCGATGCGCGAAGCGCCGTTCATCCCGCCGCCGACATCGTTTCCCCAGCTCGCCGTACTGCTCAAGCGGTGCGACTTCGTCGTCAGCAACGATTCGGGGCCGATGCACATCGCCGCGGCGGTGGGCACACCCGTGCTGGGGATCTACGGCCCGACCAATCCCGTCCTGCAGGGACCGTACGGGGAAGGGCACCGCACGATCCGGAACGAAGGCCTGACATGCCTCGGCTGCAATCTCACGTCCTGTCCGATCGGACTGCCCTGCATGGAGAAGCTGGAAGTGTCCGCCGTCCTGGACGCGTTCCTGCAGCTGCGTGATGCCCGCCGAATCCGTCGGGGGCGCACGGGTGGACATGGGGACCGAATGCCGGCGGGCCTGCCGGACCCCGGCGCGCGTGACGCAGCTGCGCCCCTGACGTCGGGGAACCGTTGCGCCCCTCATTGAATCTAGACCCGGATTTGTCTAGGATATCCGGATAAGGAGACTCCGCCTGATGCCCAGACCATCCCGTCGCCCCCCACAACGCCGCACCACAACGAAGGTCTCGCGCGCCCGGCGGCCGACGAAGCCGGCGTGGTCGCTCCCCGATTGCAGGAGATTCACCGGATACAAGCCGTGCTTCCCCGGCACCCGGTGTTACACACACTGTGTCGATCCGGCTCCGTACGGCACGAGAATCCTCATCATCAACCTCGACGCGATGGGGAACGTGCTCGTGACGACAAGCATCCTGCCGGCGCTGAAGAGGCTCTACCCTCAGAGCCACATCTCATGGATCACGCTCAAGAACGCGGCGCCGCTCCTGGCGCACAACCCGTACGTCGACAGGGTCCACCTGTGGGAGCCGGAGCAGTGGCTCATCCTGCAATCGTTGACGTTCGATCTGCTTCTGAACGTGGACAAGTCGGTCCGTTCGGGCGCGCTCGCAGGGGCAATCACGGCCGGGACGAAGCGTGGATTCGGCATCACCGACACGGGCGTGATCGTGCCGCTCAACCGCGAAGCGGAGGGAAGCTACATTCTCGGCCTCGACGATCATCTGAAATTCAGGGTGAACCAGAAATCCGGGTCCCAGCTGCTCTGCGAGCAGTTCAAGCTCCCGTACCGTCGCGACCGGTACGTCCTCCCGCTCGACAGGGAAGAGGCCGCGTTCGCAGAGGAGTTCAAGCGATCGCACGGGCTCATGGACCAGAATGGAATGTCACCCGACCTCATCGTCGGATTCAACACCGGCTGTTCGGAACTGTACCCGAACAAGAAGATGACCGTCGAGCAGCATGTTACGCTGATCAACAGGCTGCGAGCTGTGGAGGGAATCCGGCTCGTTTTGCTCGGAGGGCCGGAGGATACGATGCGGAACGCCGAGATCGCGCGTCAGGTCGGCGATGCCGTCATCCAGACGCGGACGACCGACGGCGTGCGCCGCGGGCTGTGTTCGATCGACCTGTGCGACGTGGTGATCAGCGGCGATTCGTTCGGCATGCACGCTGCGATCGGGCGGGGGAAGTACATCATCGTCTGGTTCGGCGTGAGCTGCCCGTCGGAGATCGATCTCTTCGACAACGGAGTCAAGCTCATCCCGCGCGGCCTTGACTGCTCGCCATGCTGGAAGAAGCAGTGCCCCTTCAACCTGGAGTGCATCCAGCAGATCGATCTGGACGGGATCGTGAAGGAGGTTGTGCGACTGCGGGGGAGCCGGGACGAACTGCGCGCGCGTGCGAAGAAAGCGATCGAGCCGCCCGTGTAGAAGCCGGCGCTGCTGGCATGGTCAGGCCGGACCGGAAACAGAGCGCACGCTAGAACGTCAGCCCGACAGAGATGGTATGGGTGTTCCCGAGGTCTGAAGCGATGGGAGCGTACGCGTAGTCAAGCTGCAAGAGGCTGGTGCGGAGACCGACACCCGCCGAGAATCCCCGCCCCTCTGATCCGAACCGGTATCCCGCCCGTGCTGCGAACATCCTGTCGTACGTGAGCTCCGCTCCGAGCGATGCGTACGGCTCGCCCTCCTCAAAGACATACGCAAGGTCGCCCGCCATCAGCAGATCCATCCGCGGGGATTCCCACCCCAGCCTGTACGCAGGCCCCAGCCTGAACGTTGCGGGGAGCGTTGTGGATTCCTCCCGGAGCGCTCCCATGCTCCCGAGATGCTGCAGGACTGCCCCCACAACGAGGTTCGGAAGAGGCGATTGCCAGCGGCCGCCTATGTCGAACGCATAGCCGGTGGCATCATCCACCAGCAACTTCTCGTACACCACCTTGGCCGTGACGCCGAGCGCAAGATCGCCGAAACCCCTCGCATAGGAAAGCCCGACATAGGCGTTGCGCGCCGAGAAGGTTCCCTCGGCCGGTCCGGGACGGGTGCGGATTTCGATGTCGTCGGTGGAGGCGGAGGAGAGGGAGATGCCCAGCGATTGGAGCGAGTCGAGGCCGATCCGGACCGCGAGGTACTCCATGCGGGTGTCCTGGATCCACTCGCGATGCGTGAAGAGGACGTCGAACGTCTTGCCGGGATCGGCCGCGACGATGAGACCGGCGGGGTTCTGCGTCGCGGCAGACGCGCCCACAGCGATCGCACTCGTGGCATCGGACAGCGCGGTGGACCGCGCATCCGTGCCCAGCTTCAAAAAGGCCATTCCCGTGGACCCGACCTGGCTCGCGGCGTCTGCCGTTACGGCGAGTGCAAGGAAAACGATTGCTGCGAAGCGCGTAGGGCCGTTCATGGTGGATCGCTCTTCATCGGTCAGAATAGGATCGCGAGGGAGATGACGTGCATGCCGTTCGGCGCGAACGGCTCGATCACGAACGCATATGTAATGGCGGGCGTCCAGGACCCAAGCGACGTGCGCGCAGTCAGCCCGAACGTCGGCTTCACCCCGTTCCCTTCGTCCTTCAGGTCGATGCGGTCGACGCCGGCACGGACGGTGAGTTCCGGGACCAGGTTGACCTCCGCCCCCGCGCGCATGATCATCGAGCTCGCGTTCGACGCCTCGAACTCCGCGGCGACAAGGCCGAGGCTATCCGGCAACGCGTACGCCACGGCGCCTGTATAGAGCAGCGGGAACCGGTCCGTGTTCGTCTGTCCGTTCTGTCCGTAGAGGTCCGACGTGTCCCACGAGTACTTCGAGTTCAGGTCCTTCACGGTGACTGCCACGGTAACGTCCTGCGTCACGGGGTACGCGCCGCCGATGTCGAACCCGAACGTGGTGGAGGAGATGTTCTCGTACAGCTTATAGTAGAGCAGTTTCAGGTTCACGCCGAGGCTGAAGCCGGGCTTGAACTTGATGCCGAACCCGAGGTACGCTTCGTTCTCCGACGTGGAGAGCTCTCCGGTCGGCTCTCCGTCCGAGTCGCGGCCGTCGATCCCGCTGACACCCGCATTGATGAGACCCACCGAAACGCCAGCGGCCGGCGGCAGAGGAAAGCTCGCGCCCAGGTAGTTCAGCCGGCGGTCCAGGCTGAGGATGCCGATCGCCGCGGTGCCGTGGCGGGTTTCCATCCAGGGGAGAAGCGCGGGGTTGTAGTAACTCGCGACATCCCCCTGTCTCACTGCGGCCATGGCATTGCCCATGCCCATCCCACGGGCCCCGAACCCGAGTCGGCTGAAGGCGCCGGGCTGGCCGGCGATCTGGGCCCCTGCGGCGACGGGCATCACCATCGCTACAAGCAGCCACGCGGCTCGAACGTATTGTGCGATCCGGCTCATGCTATTGCAGCACCATGATCTTGCCCCAGAGAGGATCCTCGTCGCCGACGAGCACGCGGTAGAAATAGACGCCGTTCCGAACCGTGGTTCCGCCGTCGTCCGCGCCGTTCCACAGCTCTTCGTGCTCCGTGCCTCCCGAGCGGCCTGCGTCCCGGACGATCGTGCGGACGCGGTTCATGCCGAAGTCGAACACTTCGACGGTGACGCTCGCATCCCGACCGCCCGTGCCGTAGTGTATCCGGGTGATCTCAAATCGGGGGGAGAAGGGGTTCGGGTACGCGTACGACGCCAGCTGCGACCCCACGGGCTTGAACGCCCGATAGACTTTCCAGGTCGATCCGAACGGACTGCCGGGAGCATCCACAGTGGCCACCACGCCGTCACCGTTGCCGGCGTACACGGTGTCCCCGAGAACCCCGACGGCAAAATAGCCGGCGTTCGTGTTTCTGTCGCCGCTCGTGGGATCGACCACCGAACCGCTGACAATCCACGACAGCCCGCCGTCATCGGTGCGGTAGATTCCGTTTTCGGTCGCGATGTAGACAATCGGAATCCTTGAAGGCAAACGCGTAGGCGCGCACTCCCCTGAGGAAGTTCTGCCAGGTGGCCCCGCTATCGGATGTCAGGCTGACACCGAATTCCTGATCGTCACCTTCTGCCGGCCAGTTGGTGGTCCACACGTTCAGCCGGCCCGCGTGATGCTGTCCCGCAATGGCGATCACCCAGTCCGAGAGTATCGGAGACGACTGGTTCGCGCGTGTGAACTTGACCCAGCTCTGTCCGCCGTCGGTCGACCGGTTGACTCCCCCGGCCGTCCCCGCCCAGATCACCGAATCGTTCTGAACGTAGACGGAGAACCCGAGGAAGTTGTTGTCGGTCCTAGGATCGATTTTGTAGTAGAGATTCGGAAGGGAGTCGGAAGGCGAAATCGAATTCCGGTTCGAGGACGGGAGGACCGTCCGGATCCAGGTCTGCCCGTGATCGGTCGACCGTCTGATGCCACCCGCCCAGTTCGCCACCCACACGACGCCGTTCCCCAGGGCGACATCGAACGTCACGTTCTGCTCGGGGACGACGATCGGGATGAAGCTGACCTGATTTCTGCCGTACTGAACAAGGCTGTCATCGCGCGCATCGAGCGGTTGCGGGAGGGAGGACCACGTCACGCCGCCGTTCATCGACACCGTGTAGCCGCTCCCGGTCTGGACGTTCGATCCTTCCACGTCCTGCGTGTAGCCCGTCGCACACCACACCGTGTCTCCTTGCAGGGAGAGGGAGAAGATTCCGGGGCGGGCAAACTCGGGCACGTCCTTATAGCTCTGCCAGGTTGCTCCTCCGTCGTCGCTCCGCGCGGCCCCTTTGCTCGTACCGATCCAGACCGAACGATCCTGGACGGAGATATGGGAGACCGAATTCGTGGGGAGCGCCGCTCCCGCCTGCGGCTTTGAAAGGGAGGGGGAGTGCAGTGCCTTCGATTGGCCGACGAGGGCGTGCGGAGGAACGGTGAGGACGAGGAGCGTGATCGCGAGCAAGAATCCGTTGCGCATCGTCATCTCACGGTCAGCACATGCAGGAGCGTGGCGCTGGTATCACCCGGGGCGTCGCTCGCCTGGAAGGCGAAGGCATAATCCCGCCGGGGAGTCGTACTCGGAAGCTGGATGACAATGCTGAACCTGCCGTCCCCGGCGACTGCGTCGCCGCTCGAAGGCGTTCCCGTGCCGCCGTCGTCCTTCAGGAAAAAGCGACGGGTCGGGTCGCTCGAGTTGAGACTTCTGAAATACACGTCGCGGATATCGCCGTATCCGTCGGAATCGGTGACGGCTACGCTCATCGTGACGAGCAGTGATCCTGACGCGGGCAGCGTGACCGTGTCGGGGGCAATCAGGGCGCTCAGTTCAGGCGGCGCATTCTCCTTTGGCCGGGCAAGCAGGAGGGAGCGCTCGACAGTATTTCCGCGCAGTCCGAGTTCGTCGACCGCGGAAAAACGTACCCTGTAGCGTCCGGCGTCCGATTCGGTGACCGCGAACTGAACCCGGGCGGAGTAGATGCCGTCGCCGGCGTTCGCGTCCGGCGCAACCCCGTCATCGTGGAGAGCGGTCGATGCACGAGGAGGCTCATTTGCCAGCGGGTAGACCTCGACAGCGGCAGTCAGAACGCCACCCTGGTCGGGGTCGGTCACGCGCACCGTGGCAATTGCGGCGGCGAGCAGTCCGGAGGGGCCCGGAGTGAGCGAGCCCAGATTGATGGAATCCGGCGTCACGGCGGCGTCCTTGAGGAACGGAGGGTTCCCCCGGGGATCAAGCGTCCCCGTGCCTGGATCCTCACATCCCGCCAGAATGGCGGCCGACAGGAGTGCGGCTGGAAGAATGAATCGTATGTGGCGATCTAGGGTCATCAGGTGCAGGGCAGAAAAAAACCGGCGAACGGTCCCCGCCCTCTCAGGCAGGGGGGACATTCCCGGTGGTCGACACACTCGAACGAGAGATCATGAAGCGCCGTCAGGAACAGGCTGTGCACACCAGGTGATACCAACGCTTCGCGGACGATCTCCGTGTCATGGAACATCTAACGCTAGGAAAAATGCGGAGAAAAGTCAAGGAGGGCCCGGAGCCTCCTGCGGCCTCAGCAACCGTTTCTTGCATCTCGCAGGCCCATTCGGTACCATGTGTGCAAACACCGCTATGGCAAACGAACGCGTGACACGCGCGCATCTTCTCCTCTCTACAGCGCTTCTCCTCCTGGTCGCAGCTCCCTCGCCCGCGCAGTTCGAAGGCATCATCGAGACGTCAAATGTGTCGACGGACGAGTACGGGAGGGCGGTCACGTTCACGATGACCATGTGGGTGGCGCCGTCCGGAGTGCGGATAGGGATTCCCGCAACGGGGGAGAACCCCGGGGTCACGATCATCGGCCGAACAGACCGCGCAGTCCGCTGGGTCCTGAACGACGTCGACAAAACCTACTTCGAGCTTCCGGTCGAACCTCCCCCGGAGGATGAAGGCCCGCCGGCCGCGGCTTCTGGATTTGAGCGGACGGGGAAAAAGAAGAAGATCCTGGGCTACAGCGCAGAGCAGCTGCTGCTGAAGAGCGGATCGGTGAAGACCGAAATCTGGGCGACAGGCGAGCTTCGCCCGCTCGTGGAAACGCTGGACAAGGCTCTTGGACCCGGAGGGGTGGAGGGCGAAGGCCCGTGGAGCAACGAACTCACCCGTCTGGGGCTCTTTCCGCTGCGGGCGCTGACAAAGGATGGAAAAGACGTCCTCGAGTCTTCGGACGTCACAAAGATCCAGCGCGTGCATGTCACCCCCGCGCTGCTTGAGCTGCCAGCGGGCTACAAGCGACAGGGAGTGAGGGATGTGATCAGGGAAGAGACGTCGCCTGATCCGTAGTCGGGCGACATGCGTCGCCCTTGCCGGTCGCGGATGCTGTTGACAACGGCGATTCGCGGTCGTATATTGAAGCACAGTTCTTTTCCACATGACGACGCCGGTGTCCCGCGTAACGCGGGACTCAAGAGGGAATTCCGTTCGAAGCGGAAGCTGCCCCGCAACTGTGCGTGGCGTGATGCGTGCCGACACTGGTCACAGCGATGACCGGGAAGTTGTCACGCGGAACTCAGCCACAAGCCAGGAGACCTGCCGGTGTCAATGCCTCACGAGGCCTTCGCGGGAGGGCCGAGGTTGCAGCGCTGATGGCTGGCGTTTCCACCCGGTTCCCCTTTTGGAGGCCGGGTTTTTCATTTTTTGGTCGAATGCGCTGCCTTCTCTGTGCTGTCATACTCGGTGTTGCCACGGCATCGGCCGCCGGCCCTGAGCCCGCTGCTCTGCGAGGCGTCGTGCTCGACGCCCAGACAGGCCGTCCGCTCCAGGGCGCCCTGGTCAGCGTGTCCGGGTCGGTGCACCCATCCGTCTCCACGACATCCTCCGGCTCGTTCATCATTCCCGTTCCCGCGCCCGAGTGCTCGCTCATGGTCCGGCTCGCGGGGTACTCCCCGACGACGGTGACCGGACGCGGAACGCCGGATTCTCTCCTCGAGATTCCCCTCGAGCCCGTCCTCTACTCGATGGACGAGGTGGTCGTGCAGGCGTCGCGCCTCCGCCTCGACGTGTCCCATGTGCCGGTTCCGGTGAATGTCATCGACCGGTGGGAGATCGAACACTCACCGGTCACGACCCTCGCGGGAATTCTGAGCTCGGCGCCGGGTCTCTTCGTGAAAGACTATGGCGGAAGCTCGGGCCTCAAGACGCTGTCGCAGCGCGGACTGGGCGCCGAGCAGACCGCTATCCTGCTCAACGGTCTTCCGGTGAACAGCGCACAGAACGGCATCATGGACCTCGGCATGACGCCGCTCGAGAATGTGGAGCGCATCGAGGTGCTGCACGGAGGATCATCGCTGTCGTTCGGATCCCAGGCCCTTGGCGGCGTTGTGAACCTCGTCAGCAGAGCGCCGGCGTCGGAGCCAACGGCCCGCGCCGGACTGACGCTCGGCTCGTACGGGTACGAGCGCTACTCGATCTCGGGAGGGACGAACCTGCAGGCCAGCGCGTTTCGAGTGTCGTACCTGCAGGAGGGAGGGGACGACAATTACCGTTTCATCTATCACGATGGACCTTCGGCGCAGGAGCTCCGGAGAACCAACAGCGACTTTCTCACGCGCTCCCTGACGTTCCGCGGCGCTCTTGCCGCGGGAAGCTCAACGGTCGTGGATGCGTTCGCCACCGGGCTTTCCTCCGAGCGAGGCGTTGCCGGCGTCGTGGTCTCGCCTTCCTCCGCCGGCGTGGCCCGGCAGAAGGATTCCGACCTCCTTCTGCAAGTCGGCGTTCGCCATTCATTCGGACAGGCTCGCCTCCTGGAGGTCAGGGCTCAGGGCCGCACGACGTACCAGCAGTACAGCGATCCCGCTATCGTCGTTGCGGGAGTCCCAACCGACAATCACTACCGGAACAACGAACTCAGGCTGGAGCCCCGCTACGAAGGCCAGACGGGCGATTGGCTGAGATTCGCAGTGGGGGGTGTCACTGCGGTCTACTCGGCGGCGGGAAACATAACGGATGGAACCGTGCACAGGACCGACTGGGGGACGTATGCACAGGCGAGGGCTTCCAGCGCTTCCCCGGTCGATGGCATCGACGAGGCGTACCTGATGGGCGGCGTGCGGTACGACCAGGCCGGGTCGGTTTCCGCCACGAGCCCCTCACTGGGGGTCGGGCTCCGTTCGATGCGGTTCCAGGCCGGGCCCTTCAGCGACGTGTCGCTCTCGGCACGCGGCGTCGTGAACCGCAGCTTCCGCGCGCCCACGTTCAACGAGCTCTACTACCAGGGAGGCGGGGGGAAGGGGAATAGCCGAACTTCGCCCCGAACACGCCAGCGGGGCCGAGGCGGGAGGAACCCTCGCGTTTACGCTCGGCGGAGACCACACGCTCGATGCGTCGTTCTTCCACAATGCGGTGGACGATCGAATCGTCTGGTCGCCGGCGGGGATGGGGATCGTCACGCCCCGCAATCTGCGGCGGGTGGAAGTGGACGGCTACGAGCTGAGTTATGCTCTCGAACTCTTCGCAAAGACCCTCCGCACCAGGGTCTACTACGGGAATGCACGGAGCGTCAACGTGTCAGCAGACTATCCTGGAGATCCTCTCCAGGGGGCGTCGCTCGTCTATGTCCCCCGCGAAACCGGAGGGGCGTCACTCTCGTTCGTCCGTCAACTTTCGTCCGGTCCATTCAGCTCCGTCGGAGGCACGCTGTGGTACACCGTCACCGGTCCGCGATTCATGACCGAGGACAATCTGGAGTCGCTTCCGATGTATGATGTGCTCGACCTCTCCTTCGCTGTCGGCGTGCCCGTATGGGGAGTGGACCTCACGGCCCGCTGCGAAATCAACAACGTGTTGAACGAAGACTATCAGGCCATCCGGGGCTATCCGATGCCCCTCCGCACGTTCCGGTTCGGACTCGCGCTGCAGTATTGACCGAAAGAGATCCATGCGAATCAGTCTCCTCCTTGCCCCGGTTGTCTCGGCATTCCTGGTTGCAGCATGTGCCGACGATCCCTCGTCGCCGAGGCCGGACCCGGTGCCGCCGGCCACGAGGGCTGTCTACATTCTGAATGAAGGCCAGTACGGTGATCCGGCAGGAGCGCGGCTGAGCCTGTACGATATCGACCGCGACACCGTGTACATCAATGTCTACGAGTCTGCGAACGCAGGAGCGCATCTGGGGAGCCTTGGGGATGACATCGTCGTCAGGGACGACAGGGCCTATATCGTGATGAGCGGTTCGCACGATCTGAAGGTCATCAGCACCGCGGATCACCGGCTGCTCCAGTCAGCGACCTATCCAGGCGCCGACCCGCACGATGTCGTAATCAGCGCGGACGGGACGAGGATGTTCCTGACCATGCTCTTCTCGGATTCGGTTCTGTCGATCGACCCGGCAACGCTCGCGGTTCGACGGGGCATCCGCGTGGGTCCCAATCCGCAGGGGATGGCGCTGGCGGGGTTGCGACTGTTCGTCTGCAACTCCGGATTCGGCGCTTCCCGGACGGTGTCGGTGATCAATACCGAGAACGAGGAAGTCTTGAAGACGATCAGCGTTCAGACGGGCCGACCGGCGTGGCGTTCGCGCCTGACGGTTCTGTGTGGGTTTCCTGCACGGGGAATGCGTTCCTCAGATTCGCCATCGAGGGGAGAGTGTACGTGATCGACGGATCCTCACTGGCCGTGAAGGATTCCGTCGTGTTCCCCAACCAGCTGCTTTCGGGCCGATCGCGCTGAGTGAGGACGGCTACGCATATGTCCTCGGTGTCACCGGGGGAAGCTACTACGGCGGTCCGGTGCATCGGATCTCCATGTCTACCCACGAACTCACCCTCAACTACATCCCCGGAACATACTACGCAATCGCCTCGGAACCCGGGACCGGGAGCTTGTACCTGGCTGACGCGAAGAGCTTCGCAGGAGCGGGGGAAATAACGGTCATGACGCCAATGGGGACGGTGAAGAAGAGGTTCGCCGCCCAGCGCGGACCGGGGAAATTCGCGTTCACCTTCTAAGTCGATACGCCCCGCCACCTCGGATGCGTGGCAATTCAAGCCTCTTTGTGATACATTTCTTGACGTACCAACCGCGAGCACATCCTTCGTGTCTACCGTCAGAGTCCGATTCGCACCCAGCCCCACCGGCTTCCTGCACGTTGGCGGGCTGAGAACCGCACTGTATAACTATCTCTTCGCGCGCCACAACAACGGCGTCTTCGTCCTCAGGATCGAGGACACCGACCGGACACGCTACGTCGAGGGCGCCGTGGAGAACCTCATCACCACGCTCCGCTGGGCCGGACTCGACTACGACGAAGGGCCCGACCGCCCGGGACCCGCCGGACCCTACGTCCAGTCCGAACGGCTCGCGCTGTACCGGGAACACGCAGACCGCCTCCTCGCCGAGGGGAGAGCGTATTACGCGTTCGACACTCCCGAAGAGCTGAAAGCGATGCGCAAAGAGCAGGAGCGCTGCGCAAAGAGAGGAGCGTGCGCATCCCCCCGAAATACGATCGACGGGCGCTCACGCTGACGCCCGAGGAAGTCCGCCGGAAGCTCGATGCGGGCGAGCCCGCCGTCGTCCGCATGAAGGTCCCCGAGGCTGAGACGATCGCCTTCGACGACGTGATCCGGGGCCGCGTCGAGTTCTCCTCGGACCTGATCGATGACCAGGTCCTGCTGAAGTCCGACGGCTATCCCACGTACCACCTCGCCAACGTGGTGGACGACCACACCATGGGGATCAGCCACATCATCCGCGGCGAGGAATGGCTGTCGAGCACGCCAAAGCATGTGCTGCTCTATCGCTACTTCGGGTGGGAGCCTCCCGTCTTCGCGCACCTCCCGCTGCTCCTGAACCCTGACAGATCGAAGCTGAGCAAGAGGCAGGGTGACGTGGCCGTCGAGGACTACCGGGCAAAGGGCTACCTGCCGGAGGCGCTCGTCAATTTCGTCGCGCTCCTCGGCTGGAATCCTGGTGACGAGCGCGAGCTCTTCTCCCTCGAGGAGCTGGTGAAGGAATTCACGCTGGAACGCGTGGGGAAGTCGGGCGCGGTCTTCAACCTCGACAAGCTGAACTGGATGAACACGCAGTACGTGCGCCGCACATCGGCCGGGGAGCTGGTGGAGCTCCTCCTGCCCGCGCTCGCTCGGGCCGGGATGTCGCCGGGATCCGACGCGTACCTCCGGTCCGCCATCGATCTCATGCGGGACCGCGTCGACCGGGTCGAGGACTTCGTGACGCTCAGCCCGTACCTCTTCGCGGATCCGGCGACGTACGACGAGGGGGCGCGGTCGAAGTACTGGAAGCCCGAAACGCCGGCCCTGATACGGTCCGTCCGCGAGATGCTTGCAGCCCAGGAGCCGTTCGACCACGCGGGGATCGAGGCGTCGGTCCGGGCGACCGCAGAAGCCGCGGGCGTGAACGCGTCGAAGCTGATTCATCCGCTCAGGCTCGCCCTGAGCGGGATGCCGATCGGCCCCGGACTGTTCGAGCTGATGGCGCTGCTCGGCCGCGACATATGCCTCCGGCGCATTGACAACGCCCTGCAGCGGCTCGCGGATTGATTCTCGGGATGCCCTTCTCTATATTGTCGCCTACCTGCCATGATCGACTTTGACACCATCCGTGTGAAGAACGCGGTCTTCTACGCCTATCACGGCGTGATGGAAGACGAGCAGAACCTCGGTGGCAAGTTCGAATGCGATGTCGAGATGCGGTGCGATTTCGCCGCGGCGGTCCAGAGCGACTCGCTGACGATGACCGTGGACTACGAGAAAGTCTACTCCTTCATCCAGAGCACCGTCCTGGAGAAGAAGTACTACCTGCTCGAAGCCCTGGCGAACGCCATCGCCATGGGCCTCCTGCGGGCCTTCCCGATCATCGAAACCGTCCTTGTGCGCGTGAGGAAACCGCATCCGCCCGTCAAGGGCGTCGTGGATTACGTTGAGGTGGAGGTGACGAGATCGCAATGAGCGACTACCGGGTCTTCGTCGGCCTGGGATCGAACGTGGGAGACCGGGCCGGAATGTTGAACCGCGCAGCCCGGGAGATTGCGACGATCGACGGAGTGAAGGTCCTTCGGTGGTCCCCGGTGTATGAGACCGACCCGGTGGGGAAGACCGATCAGGCGAAGTTCCTGAACGCCGCGGGAGAGCTGCAGACCGGACTCGCGCCCGCAGACCTCATGCGGGAGCTGCTCTCCATCGAGGAGCGCCTTGGCCGCACGCGAGGCGAACGGTGGGGGCCGCGGGAAATCGATCTTGACATCCTCGTGTACGACGGACTGGTGCAGGCGGGCCCCGCGGTGACTGTTCCGCATCCGGAACTTGAGCGCCGCCGGTTCGTCCTCGTCCCCTTGCGCGAACTCGACCCTGATCTCGTGCATCCCATCAGCGGCATGACGATCGCCGAGCTGGCGGAAGCGTGCAGCGGGCAAGGGCGCGTGCAGCGGACATCCAATCACATCAAAGCGTGAGCTGTGGCAGCACTCGAACCCATATCATCCCTCATCGCGAACACCGACCTCCGGCACATTGCCGTCGAGGGGGTGATCGGGGCAGGGAAGACCACGCTCTGCACCATGCTGGGCGAGACACTGGGCGGAAACACCGTCCTCGAACGGTTCGAAGAGAATCCTTTCCTGAAGGACTTCTACCGCGACCCGGAACGGTACGCGTTTCAAACGCAGATCTTCTTCCTCCTGACCCGGTACCGCCAGCAGAGAGAGCTCTTCCAGGCAGACCTGTTTCACCGGTTCATTCTGACCGACTACATTTTTGAGAAGGACAAGATCTTCGCGTACCTGAACCTTCAGGACGAGGAACTCAAGCTGTACGAGACGCTGGTGAACAGCATCGAACACAACGTCCCGACGCCGGACCTGGTGGTCTACCTCCAGTCAAGCCCGGAGCGCCTGATGCGGAACATCCGGACGCGGGGGCGGTCGTTTGAAACCGACATCGCTGAATCGTACATCAGAGACCTGAACGAGGCGTACAACTATTTCTTCTTCCGCTACAAGACGACCCCGCTTCTGATCGTGAACTCGACGCAGATCGATTTTGTGAACAACGGCGAGGAGTACGAAGACCTCGTCCGGGAGATCCTCCGGACCGAGCGGGCGCCGGTCGAGTACTACAACCCTCTGCCGAAGAAGAAGTGACCATGTCGCTCCTCCGCCTCATCCTCATCGCGATAGCGGCGTTCTTTGCCTTCCGGTTTGTCCGCTCCCTTGTGAGGCTGTTGTCGAACCCTCGCAAGCGGGGCGCGGAAGACGGAACGGTCGG
Source organism: uncultured Ignavibacteria bacterium (assembly GCA_963701735.1). Classification (GTDB taxonomy): domain Bacteria; phylum Bacteroidota; class Ignavibacteria; order UBA10030; family UBA6906; genus CAWABB01. The sequence goes on from CAVPBI010000010.1 coordinate 281,164, forward strand.
GGGCCGGAAACAGTCCCGGCCTCTGGAGAAGCCGTTTCGCGATGCCAAGGACGCCTCCTTCGAGGACCTCACGGGCACGGGGAACCAGGAGGTTCACCGCGACCGGCCATCATAATGGCGGGACTCGGCACACTCGAACGCTCGTTCAAGTCGGGGGTCGCGTCCGTCCTGAGGATTCTCGTTGGATCCCGCGAGAAGCCGTTCCCTGCCCCCGCCGATGTCCGGTCCATCCTTGTCGTTCGCCAGCACAATCAGCTCGGAGACATGCTCTGCGTCGTCCCCCTCCTGAGGGCGTTGCGCGACCGGTTTCCTGAAGCCCGTATCGCGCTCCTCGCGAGCCCGGGAAACCGGGACATCATGCTGCACAACCCGTGTCTCGATGATGTCCTGACGTACGACAAGACCGAGTTCCTGAACGGCCGCCGACTGCACCTTGCACGTTTCGTCAGGTTTGTTCGGGACCTGCGGTCACAGTCGTTCGACCTGGCCGTCGTACCATCCACCGTCTCGGTCTCGTTTTCCAGCGATGCGCTGGCCTACCTCAGCGGTTCCCCGCATCGAATCGGAGCGGGTTCCCTTGGCGGGCAACCGAACCCTTCCGCATTCTTCTTCACGTCCCCCCGGCAGCTGGATTGGTCGGGAGACCCGCATCGTCATCAGACACTCCGCAACTGGGACATCCTCGGGGCGTGGCTTGCCCTTCCGTCCAGCCTGAGCCACGAAATGGGGCTCACGGTTGCTGAACTGGCGGAGGGGAGAGAGATCGTCGCCAGGAGCCGCGGAGACAAGGCCCTTGCGATCGCGTTTCATCCCGGGGCGGGGAAGCCGCCGAACCGGTGGCCGGCGGATCGATTCGCGGCACTGGCAAACACGCTCTCCCGCGAATACGATGCGATGACCTACGTGACCGAGGGACCGATGGACGAGGTCGAGGTCAGGTCGATGGAATCACTGTTAACCGTTCCGGTTCAAGTCATTCGGCGACAACCGATTCGGCGTGTTGCTTCAATGCTTTCGTGGATGGATCTTGTCGTGAGCAACGATACCGGGATCATGCACGTCGCTGCCGCTGACAGGGACGCCGGTACTCTCGCTCTTCGGTCCAACCGACCCGGAACAGTGGGCACCAATCGGGAGTTCTCACCGTTTTATTGTTGGAGAGGGTGGGCAGATCGATAAGATCTCCCTGGAATCTGTGCTCGAAACAGCGAGAGAGATCCTGACCACCGTGCGGGCTTCCGGCAGAACGAAGGGGGCTGCCGGAACTGAGGGAAATGGAAAGAGGTAGAGACGTGGAATCGACAGTCATGACGGATATTGACCTCCGGAACGAAGTGCTGCGCCTGAAGAAGGATCTCAACGCCTGCATTCTGGCGCATTTCTATCAGGAATCGGAGATTCAGGACCTTGCGGACGTTGTCGGGGACAGCCTGGAGCTGGCCCGCAGAGCAGCAGCCACGACCGCAGATGTGATCGTCTTTGCGGGCGTTCACTTCATGGCTGAGACGGCGAAGATCCTCAATCCCGGGAAGCAGGTGCTGCTGCCCGATCTGGAAGCGGGCTGCTCTCTGGCCGAGGGATGCCCGGCCGGCGAGTTCAGGGCGTGGAGGGCCAGATACCCCGGCCACGTCGCGATTACCTACATCAACTGCTCGGCCGCCGTAAAGGCGGAAACCGACATCATCTGCACCTCGACCAACGCCGAGAAGATCATCCGTCAGATACCACCTGAACAGGGGATATTGTTCGCGCCGGATCGAAATCTCGGAAGGTACCTTGCGAAGAAGACCGGCAGATCCATGGTCATTTGGGACGGTTCCTGCATTGTCCACGAGACCTTCAGCATCCGGAAGCTGCTCCAGTTACAGAGTCAGCACCCCGAGGCGGAATTGATCGCCCACCCGGAGTGCGAGGAGCCGCTTCTGGAGCGCGCATCGTTCATCGGTTCGACAAGCGCGCTCCTGAAGCACGTCCAGATGTCCGCCTCAAAAAGCTTCATTGTCGCCACAGAATCGGGGATTCTGCACCAGATGCGCAAGGCGGCACCGGAGAAGGTCTACATTCCGGCGCCGCCTGAAGCGAACTGCGCCTGCAACGATTGCCCGTACATGAAACTGAACACGCTCGAGAAGCTGTACCTCTGCATGCGGGACCGGGCGCCCGAAATCCGCCTGGATGAGGGAATGATGGATCGTGCACGAGCCCCGATCGAGCGGATGCTGCGTATGTCGTGATGGCAGTCACTCTTTTCCGGCCCGACACTCCGTACCTGTAGTACACGGTAGGGTCGGCCAGCATGTTTGACCATCGAGACGGCTTTCCTTATATTCCTCTCGCTTCCCGTCTCTCGAACTACCAGTTTTCAGGAACATTCCCCCATGGCCCGACTCTACATCGAGGATCTGGCGTCCCACGTCGGTGAACTCGTCACACTTCGCGGATGGCTCTATAATAAGCGCTCAAGCGGGAAGATCAGGTTCCTGGTCCTTCGGGACGGGACCGGTCTCGTGCAGGCCGTTCTGTTGAAGAACAAGCTTTCCGATGAGGTGTTCCTGGCATTCGACCAGCTGACCCAGGAGTCATCCCTCGAGGTGACAGGGGTGGTGCGGAGGGAGGATCGAGCCCCGGGAGGATTCGAGCTGGAAGTCGAACAGGTCAAAATTCTCCACGTCGCACAGGAATACCCCATCTCCCCGAAGGAGCACGGGATCGAGTTCCTGATGGACCGCCGCCATTTGTGGCTGCGATCGAGCCGGCAGCACGCCATCCTCCGTGTCCGGCATCAGATCATCAAGGCGATCCGGGAGTTCTTCGACGACCGCGGCTTCACGCTCGTCGATTCGCCGATCTTCACGCCCGCGGCGTGCGAGGGGACGTCGACCCTTTTTGAAACTGAATACTTCGATCTCGGCAAGGCATTCTTGACGCAGTCCGGCCAGCTCTACGCAGAAGCGGGAGCCATGGCGTTCGGGAAGGTGTACACGTTCGGACCAACCTTCCGCGCCGAGAAATCCAAGACGCGCCGCCACCTGACCGAGTTCTGGATGGTCGAGCCGGAGGTCGCGTTCGCCGACCTCAACGACGATATGGACCTTGCCGAGGAGTTCCTGGAGCACATTGTCCAGTCCGTGTTGAAGCACAGGCAGGCGGAGCTGAAGGTGCTCGAGCGGAACACGCGTTTTCTGGAGAATGTGAAGAGGCCGCTGCCGCGCATCACATACGAGGAAGCCGTCGCCATCCTCCGGTCCAAAGGCGGCGCCTTCGAATGGGGGAACGACCTCGGAGGCACGGACGAAACGATCATCTCCGAGCAGTTCGACCGCCCGGTGATGGTGCATCGGTACCCGGCAAAGGTCAAGGCCTTCTACATGAAACGCGATCCCCAGAACCCCGAGCTTGCGCTTGCCGTCGACGTCCTTGCGCCGGAAGGGTATGGGGAGATCATCGGCGGCAGTCAGCGCGAAGACGACCTGGATGTGCTGCTCGGTCGGTTGCGCGAGCATCAGCTCCCGCAGGAGGCATTCGAGTGGTACCTCGACCTCCGGCGGTACGGATCGGTTCCGCACGCCGGGTTCGGACTCGGCGTCGAACGCACGGTGTCGTGGATCTGCGGGCTCGATCACATACGGGAGACCATCCCGTTCCCCCGCATGATCTATCGCCTCACCCCATAAGGAGCGCATGCTCACAGTCTCTGACCTGAGGAAGTCGTTCAACCACACCACAGCCGTGGAAGGGATCACCTTCACGGTGCGGCGGGGGGAGATCTTCGGCCTGCTCGGCCCGAACGGAGCCGGCAAGACGACGACGATCAGGATGATTCTCGATATCCTTCGCCCGGACGGCGGCCGCATCCTTTTTGACGGCGACACCCTTCTCTCCGGCAACGCGGAACCGCGTGGGGTACCTTCCCGAAGAGCGCGGGCTGTACCGCAAGGGGAGACTGCTTGAGACGATCCTGTATTTCGCCGAGCTGCGGGGCATGAGCCGGAGCGCTGCGCGCATCGAAGCCCAGCGGTGGCTTGCCCGGTTCGGCTTGCTCGAATCGGCGGGCCGCCAGCTCGAGGAGCTCTCCAAGGGCAACCAGCAGAAAGTCCAGTTCATCGTGTCGGTGATCCACGACCCCGACCTGGTGATCCTCGACGAGCCGTTCTCGGGTCTCGATCCCGTCAACCAGATCGTCTTCAAGGATGCCGTCCAGGAACTGAAGCGGCGGGACAAAGCCATCATCTTTTGCACGCACATGATGGATCATGCCGAGAAGTTGAGCGACTCGTTGTGCCTGCTCAACCAGGGGAAGATTGTGCTGGCCGGGACGGTCCGCGGCGTGAAGAAGGCCTACGGCCGCAACTCTCTCAATGTCGAGTACGAGGGCGACGGGGGATTCCTCGACCTGCTTCCCGGCGTCCAGCGGATCATCCGGTACGAAAACGCGGCGGAGCTTGAACTCGCACCGGACGCGCGAGCCGGGGATCTCATCGCGCGGATCAACCAGGCGGTCGAGATCCGCAAGGTTGAGCTCCTCGAGCCGTCGCTGCATTCCATCTTCATCAGACTTGTTGGCGACGGCGAACCTTCCGTCATCCCGACACACGGAGGCCACGCGTGAGGAAGGCGCTCGCGGTCGCACGGTGGGAGTATCTCGAAAAGATCCGGAGCAAGATCTTCCTGATCGGCCTGTTCCTGACGCCGATCATCATGATCGCCATGGGCCTCCTCCCGGGCATCTTCGCGCAGCGGGAACAGCAGACCACGCGCATCATCGGCCTGATCGACCAGACCGGGCAGTTCGTCATTCCCATCTCCGACCGCCTCCAGTCTCTGTACACGCTTGACAACGGGCAGCCTGCATATCTGGTGGTGCCCCTCGCGGTGGGCTCAGGCATCGACCTCGAGCAGGAGATCGCGGATGCAAACCAGCGTATCGTACAGGACCGCCTGATCGGGTACTGCGTGATTCCGGCGACCGTGCTGAAGGACTCTGTCGTCCATTATCGTACGTCGGTGGTGGGGGACTTCCGGATCCCGGCCCGTATTGAGGAGGCGATGCAGCAGGTTATCGCGCTCAGGCGCGCCCAGGCGATGGGCGTCGCGCCCGACGTGATGAAGCAGCTGGATGTCCACATGAACGTGACGACCGTCAGAGTGTCGTCCGAGGGGGAGGAAGGGCGCTCGAGTTTTGAGAAGGTCTTCTTCTCCGCGTATATCTTTCTGATGATGCTGTTCTTCCTGATCGCGACGTCCGGCCAGCTGCTGGTCCGGAGCGTCATCGCCGAGAAGTCAAGCCGCATCATCGAGATCCTGGTGTCGTCCTGTTCCCCGACGGAGTTGATGGCGGGGAAGGTGATGGGCCTGAGCGCGCTCGGTCTCACGCAGATGGCGTTCTGGGTCATCATGGGCGTCATCGCCAGCACCCAGTTCGGGATGGATTTGATCGATCCCGGCGACGGCCTGCTCATGGCGGTCTACTTCATCCTTGGGTATCTGCTCTATGCTGCGATCTTCATTGCGGCCGGCTCGCCCCTCACCACCGAGCAGGAGGCGCAGCAGGTGACGTCCTACCTCATGCTGATCCTGGTGATTCCGATCGTGCTCGCAATCCCGGCGATGCAAACGCCCGATGCGCTCTGGCTGCGGGTGCTCACGTACGTTCCGCTCCTCACGCCCACGATGATGGCGCTCCGGATTCCGATCCAGACCCCGCCGGCCTGGGAGATCGGGCTCACCGTGGTGCTCTTGCTGCTCACAATCTACACGGCGATGGTGACGGCCGGGAGGATCTTCCGGATCGGCATCCTGTCGACCGGAAAAACACCTGCACTCAGAGAGATCCTGCGATGGGCTCGGCTCGGCTGACCGGCGCTGTTGTGGTGGTGTTCCTCTTCGCGTGGTCCAACCTCCCCGCGCAGGTTGAGACTCCCGTTGCGGCCAGGGAAGCATCGCTGAGTGCCAGCGCGTTCGGCCTCGGCCTGTTCGCGAGTCCGGCGGGGGGGATCGGTCTCAGTTTCCGGCATCATCTTCCCGGCCGTCTGTCCTACCAGATCACAGGCGGGATCATCAAGTCGAGCGACCATGTCTCGTATTCCATCGGCGGGGAGGTGCAATACACCCTCGTCAGGGCTCCGCAGCATCGCTTCTACGCCGCGGGCGCCACGGGCTACTACTATTCCGGCCCTCCCGAGGAGAACGAGATGGAGTCTCCCTGGCGGCTCGGGCTTGGGGTAGGCGGCGAGCTTGCCGTGGGCGGGGGCTTTACGCTGATGGGGGATCTTCTCTTCACCTACTTTTCCGACGGATCCCTGTACCCGTTCCCCGCGGTGGGCGCCTTCTACTACTTCGATTGATTCTCTGCTGATTTTCTTGTACTTTCCCTGCGCTTAATTCCTCACGCACCCAGCCCAGAAGCAGCAGTGACCCTCGAATTCCTGATGTTCTTCTTTGTCGCCGCAGCGGCGGTGACCACCGCACTCCTGATGGTGCTGCAGCGGAATCCCGTCATGAGCGCGATTTTTCTCATTGCGAACTTCTTCTGCATCGCGGCCCTCTACCTGCTCCTGCACGCACAGCTGCTTGCCGTCCTGCAGGTCGTGGTGTACGCGGGCGCGATCATGGTGCTTGTCGTCTTCGTCATCATGCTCCTGAACCTGGGAGACGAGCGTGCTCTGGCGGAACGGATGAATCTGCGGGTGATCGCGGCCGTCGTGGTCTCGGGCGCGCTGCTGGTTGAGCTGCTGTATGTCCTGGTCGGCCTTGCCTGGAATGACTCACCGCCGGCGGTCGGCCCCGGCGCGACCCATATCGGTTCGGTCGAGGGGATGGGGGAGGCCCTGTTCGGGAAGTTCCTGCTGCCGTTCGAAGTGACCTCGCTCCTTCTGCTGGCGGCGATCGTCGGGGCCGTGGTTCTCGCCCGCCGTGCGGCCGACCCGGTCCGGAGGCCGTCATGACCGTTCCCCTTGCATACTACCTCGGCCTGAGCGCCATCCTGTTCGTGATCGGCGTGGCCGGCGTCCTGACGCGCCGCAACGCCATCGTGGTGTTCATGTGCATCGAGCTCATGCTGAACGCCGTCAATCTCACCCTCATCGCGTTCTCCGCCTCGCTTGGCTCCGTCACAGGTCAGGCCCTGGTGTTTTTCGTGATGGCGGTGGCCGCCGCAGAAGCAGCCGTGGGACTGGCCATCGTGATCTCGCTGTTCCGGAACAGGCAGACCGTCAACATCGACGACATCAACGTCCTGAAGTGGTAGGTCCCGCTCCATGCCCTATGAACTCGTAGGACTCGCAGTAGTCGCCCCGCTCGCGGGGTTCCTGATCAACGGGCTGGCCGGCGCGCGCCTCAAGCGAGAAGCGGTGTCAGGCTGGATCGGCAGCGCCGCCGTGGGGCTTTCGTTCGCGATCGCGCTCGCTCTCTTCTGTCGATCTCCTCGGCCGGCCGGCGGATGACCGCACGGTTGCCGTGACATTCTTCCGCTGGATCGCCGCGGGATCCCTGGACGTGTCGTTCGCGTACCTCCTCGACCCGCTGTCGATTCTGATGATGCTCGTCGTCACGGGCGTAGGGTTCCTGATCCATGTCTACTCGATAGGGTACATGCACGGGGACCCCGGTTTCTGGCGGTTCTTCGCCTACCTGAACCTCTTCATCTTCGCGATGCTGAACCTGATCCTGGCTGACAACTTCCTCCTCCTCTTCCTCGGATGGGAGGGGGTCGGCCTGTGTTCCTATCTCCTGATCGGGTTCTGGTACGACCGGAAGTTCGAGAAGGGGACGACGGGGGATGCCGCAAAGAAAGCGTTCATCGTCAACCGCATCGGAGACTTCGGATTCCTGATCGGGATGTTCCTGATCGTCCAGACATTCGGAACCCTGAACTTCCAGGCTGTCTTCTCCCAGGCGGCCGGAATGGCGGTGGGCACCCCGGTTCTGCTGATCATTACGCTCGCACTGTTCCTCGGCGCGACCGGGAAATCCGCCCAGATCCCCCTGTTCGTCTGGCTGCCCGACGCCATGGCAGGCCCCACCCCCGTCAGCGCCCTGATCCATGCCGCAACGATGGTGACCGCCGGCGTCTACATGGTGGCCCGATGTTCGATCCTGTATGCTCTTGCTCCGACCACAATGGATGTGGTGGCGATTGTCGGTGCGGCGACTGCCCTGTTCGCCGCCACGATCGGCCTTGTGCAGAACGACATCAAGAAGGTCCTGGCGTACTCGACGATCAGCCAGCTGGGCTACATGTTCCTCGGTCTGGGCGTCGGAGCGTTTGCCGCCGGCATCTTCCACGTCATGACGCATGCGTTCTTCAAGGCATTGCTCTTTCTCGGGTCCGGCTCGGTCATCCACGCGCTGCACGGCGAGCAGGACATTCGGAATATGGGCGGGCTGAAGCATCATTTGCCCCTCACGTACAGGACGTTTCTCGTCGGCGCGATCGCGATCGCCGGGATCCCGCCCCTCGCGGGGTTCTTCAGCAAGGATGAAATCCTCTGGAAGGTCTTCTCCGGCGGGCACCAGGTGCTGTGGTTCCTTGGCCTGCTCGGCGCCGCGCTCACGGCGTTCTACATGTTCCGTCTTGTTGTCGCTGACCTTCGAAGGGGAGAAGCGCTGGGATTCCTCGAAGCACCCGCACGAAGCGCCCGTGACGATGGCGGCGGTGCTGGTGATCCTTGCCGTGCTCTCGGTCGTCGGCGGGTTCGCGGGCGTCCCTCCCAGCCTTGGCGGCGGGAACGCCATCGAGCACTGGCTGGAGCCCGTGTTCGCCCCGGCGGCGGGCGTGCTTCTGAAGACGCAGCATGAGCATGACCCCGTGGAGTATCTGCTGATGGTGCTCTCCGTCGGCGTGGCGGCCGGAGGCATCGCCGTCGCCCGCCGCTGGTATCTGAGAGCCCGCGCCGTCCCGGACGATCTCGCGCGACGGTGGAAGCCCGTGTACACGCTCCTGTTGAACAAGTACTACGTGGACGAGCTCTACGACGCAAGCGTCGTCCGCCCCCTCATGCTGGGATCGGAACACCTGCTGTGGAAGCGGTTGGACGTGGGCGTCATTGACTGGACGGTGAATGCCCTTGCCGGGCTCGTCGCATGGATCGGCGGCACGATCCGCCGGGTGCAGACGGGTGTCACGGAATCGTATATGTTTGTCTTCATGCTCGGTGTCGTCGCCATTCTGGGATGGCTCTTGCTGCTCTGATGCTGTGAGATCACGGATCCTCTGCTGATGAATACCCCGTACCTGCTGTCGATCATCCTTCTGCTCCCGCTCGCCGGGGCAGGTCTCGTCATGCTGATGCGCAAGGACGCGGTCACCGCGATCAAGTCCGTCGGACTGCTTTCGTCGGGCGCGGCCTTCGTCGCCTCCGTCGTCCTGTTTGTGGCGTTTGACGGCGGGCAGGGGAGCATGCAGTTCGTCGAGAAGTATCCATGGATCCCGAGCCTCGATGTCTCCTATCATCTCGGGGTGGACGGCATCTCGCTGTTGCTGGTCGTCCTCACGACCTTTCTGACTCCGCTGGCGCTGCTCGCATCCTGGGAATCGATCACGTCGCGCATCAAGGGGTATGTCGCGCTGATGCTCCTGCTCGAAGTCGGCACCCTGGGCGTCTTTCTCTCGCTCGACATCTTCCTCTTCTATGTGTTCTGGGAATTCATGCTCATCCCGATGTACTTCATCATCGGGATCTGGGGGGGCCAGGAGCGCATCTACGCTGCCGTGAAGTTCTTCCTGTTCACGATGGCCGGCAGCCTGCTGATGCTCGTCGCGATCATCTGGCTCGCCGTGTATGCGGCGAACCAGCCCGGCGGGAGGTTCACCACGGACCTGATGGTGCTCTACACCCTCGGTCCGACGATCCCGATGGCGATTCAGACCTGGATGTTCCTCGCGTTCACCGTGAGCTTCGCCATCAAAGTCCCGATGTTCCCGCTCCACACATGGCTGCCCGACGCCCACGTCCAGGCACCCACGGCGGGAAGCGTCATCCTGGCGGGTGTTCTTCTGAAAATGGGCACGTACGGACTCCTCCGGTTTTCGCTGCCATTGTTCCCGCAGGCGACGATGGTGTTCCTGCCGTACCTGGCGATCCTCGCCGTGATCGGCATCATCTACGGCGCGCTTGTGTCGACGGTTCAGCCCGACCTGAAGAAGCTGGTTGCCTATTCATCCGTCAGCCATCTCGGCTTCGTCGTTCTCGGCATCCTGGCTCTGAATCAGGAAGGGTTCCAGGGGAGCGTCATCCAGATGATCAATCACGGCCTCTCGACCGGCGCCCTGTTCGTTCTTGTGGGCATGATCTACGATCGGCGGCACACCCGCATGATCAGCGATTTCGGCGGGCTTGCAGCCGTGATGCCCGTGTACGCAGCCTTTTTCATGATCATCATGCTCTCCTCGGTGGGACTTCCGGGCCTGAACGGGTTTGTCGGGGAATTCCTGATACTTCTCGGAGCATTCCGATCCCTCGCGCTTGACTCGCCTGCGTACGCCATCGTGGCGGCCAGCGGCGTGATTCTCGCCGCCGTCTACCTGCTCCGGAGCTACCAGCACGTGTTCTTCGGAACCCTCACCCACGACTCCAACAGGGGACTGGCGGACATGACCCTCCGCGAGTGGGCAGTCCTCGTCCCGATTGTCGTGTTCGTCATCTGGATCGGGCTGTACCCGTCGACTTTCCTGGACAAATCCGCGGCGTCCACAAAGCGCCTGATAGAACAGGTGGAATCAGCCCGGCGGGGGGAACGAGTGCTCACCACAGTGGAGACTCCGGCCGGGGGCGCCGTACGGTGATTCGGCTTCTCGTCCCCGCGCTCCTGATCGCCTCTCCCGCTCTCGCACGCGCTTCTGAAGCCTCTGGCGGATCGCCCGTCAACCCCCTGATGGCGATTCCGTTTGTGATCCTTCTGCTGACCATCGCCGTTGCACCCCTCATCAACCGCCATCTCTGGGAGAAGCGTTATCCCGTTGTGGCCTTTGGACTTGCCATCATTCCTCTCGTGTACTATCTGCTGGTGCTCAAGGCCCCCGACCGGGTCATTCACACGGGGTTTGAGTACCTCAGCTTCATCGCGCTCATAGGCTCACTGTTTGTGGTTGCGGGAGGAATTCACATCCGCATCAAGGGCCGGTCCAGTCCCGCCGCAAACGTGGCTCTCCTCGCTATTGGCGCGGTGGTGTCGAACTTCCTGGGGACGACCGGAGCTTCGATGATCCTGATTCGTCCCTATCTGAGGGTGAATCGCTTCAGGATCAAGCCGTTCCACGTGGTCTTCTTCATCTTTATCGTCAGCAACATGGGCGGGGCGCTGACACCCATCGGCGATCCGCCGCTGTTCCTCGGGTATCTCAGGGGTATTCCTTTCTTCTGGGTCGCCGAGGCACTCTGGTTCAAGTGGCTGGTGGCCATCCTGATCGTCCTGGCTGTGTTCTATCTCATCGACCTGCGAGCGTTCAAGAGGCTTTCCAGGAAGGTGCAGCTCGACGTGGAGCAGGGACATGAGGAAGGGGAAGTGTCGGGACTTCAAAACGTCGTGTTTCTCGTCATCATCCTCATTTCGGTCTTCATCACAGACCCGCCGTTCGTGCGGGAGGCAATGATGATCGGTGCGGCGGTCGGTTCCTACCTGACCACGCCGCGTTCGATTTACGAGAAGAACGACTTCAATTTCATCCCGATCAAAGAGGTGGCGATCCTCTTTTTCGGGATCTTCGCCACCATGATTCCGGCGCTGGACTGGCTCGAGCACAACGCGGGTCAGATCGGCATCAACACGCCCGGGCAGTTCTACTGGGCAACGGGAATCCTCTCGTCGGTCCTCGACAACGCCCCGACATACCTGAACTTCCTGAGCGCCGAAATCGGACTGCTGGTGGATCCGTCGGTGGTAGCGAAGGTGCAGGAGCTGATAGCCGCCGGGGCCGGGATTGCGGGGCTCGCGGGACCGAATGCGGCCGTTGTGAAGGCGACGTATCTCACCCTGGTCCAGTACCACTACGGGGCCGTGGCTGCACAGGCCGTCACTGCCGACCAGATCGCGACCGCCTATCTCATCACGAACCATTCGCTGCACGTCCAGGCGATCTCCATCGCTGCGGTCTTTTTCGGCGCGTGCACCTACATCGGCAACGGGCCGAACTTCATGGTCAAGTCGATCGCCGATCATTCGGGCGTGAAGACTCCGACGTTCACCGGATACCTTGTCGGATATGCGTTGCCTGTTCTGATTCCTATCTTCGCACTCCTCTGGTTCCTGTTTTTCCGTACCTGACGTCCCGGCGGTCGCACAGACGTCGCCGGAGTCTTCTCATATCACGGTTTTGCCGTCCTTTTCCAGAGCTGGCTCCTCTGATGCCCGGCTTGGTTCTTTCTCGCGAATTTCATATGTTCTGGCTCATTCAGGCCTTCTCCCGTACCACGCGGCTCCATCAGACTCCATGGACGTGACCATCAGTTTTCAGGATCTTGCGGCCACCGCGCCGCTGACAATCGTTTCCCTGACCGCTCTTGTTGCGCTGCTGATCGACGCCTTTGTCCCGCGATCCTCAAAGCTGCTGCTCTGGGTGGCAATCGCAGGGCTCGCGGCGGCGCTCGCCACAGCCCTCGTTGCGCTCCCGGACCGGGGCTATGCGTACGGCGGAATGGTCACCGTCGGGGGATACGCCAGTTTCCTCGCCGTCGTCTTCTGCATCTCCGGAATCCTGAGCATGCTGTTCTCCGCCGGCTATCTCTCCGCGCATGGGATCGAGAAGGGGGAATACTACGTCCTGATGCTGCTCGCGATCGCCGGGATGATCCTGATGGCCTCGGCAGCGGACCTTGTCATGTTCTTCCTCGGCCTCGAGCTGATGTCGATCTGCTTCTACGTGCTCGCCGGCTTCGCGCGATCCAACCTCCTCAGCAATGAGGCAGGACTCAAATACTTCCTGCTCGGCGCATTCGCGACGGGCTTCCTGCTGTACGGCATCGCGCTCATCTACGGTTCCACGGGGTCGACCTCCATTCCCGTGGTCATCGCGTCCGCTGCCGGCCTGTCCACCGAACCGCTCTTTCTGATCGGGCTCGCCCTGCTGTTGATCGGCCTTGCGTTCAAGGTTGCCGCGGTGCCGTTCCACATGTGGGTGCCGGACGTCTATGAAGGCGCGCCAACGACCGTGACGGGATTCATGTCGACGGGAGGGAAGGCAGCCGCCTTCTCCGCATTCCTGATCGTCTTCGCTCCGACCGTCGTGGGAACCATCGCATCGCTCCGCGAGGTGCTGGCTGCGATCGCCGTGCTCTCCATGGTGGTCGGCAACGTCATCGCGATCGCGCAGACCAGCGTGAAGCGGATGCTCGCGTACTCCAGCATCGCGCACGCGGGATATCTGCTGGTCGGCGTTGTCGCGGGCAACGCGGCGGGACAGAATGGGGTCCTTTTCTATCTTCTCGCGTACACGATCATGAACGTCGCCGCCTTCGGCATCGTCTCCATTCTCGAGACGCGCGAAGGGAAGCATCTCACGTTTGAGGAGTACGAAGGGCTCTCCACGAAGCAGCCTCTGCTCGCCGCACTGATGGCGTTGTTCATGTTCTCGCTTGCCGGCATCCCGCCGTTCGCGGGCTTCTTCGGAAAGTACTATGTCTTCGCCGGAGCGGTCGAGGCAGGCTATACCTGGCTCGCCATCGTCGGCGTGATCATGAGCGTCGTCTCGGCGTACTACTATCTCCGCCTTTCCATGGTCATGTATTTCCGGGAGGGTGTTCCCGGTCTCACATCTTCAGCTCCTGCACTCGCGATGGTCGCACTCGTACTGTCCGCCCTGGGTGTGATCGGACTGGGCCTGTTCCCGTCCACCATCGTGCACCTCACGCTTCCGCTGTTCTGACCCTTCGATGCAGCTGCTCGTCACTGCAGACCAGATGCGGTCGTTTGATCGCGAGACGATCGAACGCCTCCGCGTCCCCGGGCTCCTCCTCATGGAGAACGCCGGGCGCGAATGCGTCCGGGCCCTCGAGCACGCGGCTCGGGCTGCGTGACAAACGGGTCCTCGTCGTCTGCGGGAGAGGGAACAACGGCGGCGACGGCTTTGTCATCGCCAGGCACCTTACCGGGCTGGCACAGGCCGTGGATGTCGTCCTGCTCGGGAGTCCATCCGGTTTGAAGGGAGACGCCGGGACGAATTTCCGTGCGCTCCAGGCGTTCGCAGGGCGTTCTCCAGGAGTGCTGACAATCCGGGTTGTTCGCTCGGCCGTCGGGTTGCGCTCCGTCCCCACGCCGGATATCATCGTTGACGCAATCCTTGGAACGGGTTTTGCGGGTGAGGTGAAGGGGCTCCTGGCCAACGCAATCGAATGGATCAACCGGAAGAAGTGCTTCGTCCTGGCTGTCGACATCCCCTCAGGGGTTGACGCGTCGACCGGCAGGGCCGGCGGGCCCGCAGTCCGGGCCGACCTGACGGTCACGATGGCCGCCGCGAAGATCGGACACTTCGTCGGAGAGGGCTGCGACCTGAGCGGCAGGGTGGAGGTGAGGGATATCGGTATCCCGGACTTCTTGATGAAACCGTCGCGGAGCGCGGTGCTACGACCGCTGGCAGAAGATGTCAGAACCCTTCTACCGGCACGCAAACGTGCGGCGCATAAATACAGCGCAGGAAAGGTGTTGGTTATCGCGGGGTCACGTTATTTCACGGGGGCTCCTGCGCTGGCGGCGGAGTCTGCGCTCCGCACCGGAAGCGGCGCCGTGATTCTCGGGGTCCCTGCGTCGGCTCACACGGTAGTTGCCCGGAGGGTGGCGGAAGTGATCGTCCAGCCGCTGGAAGAGACGGCTGCCGGAACGGTCGGGGGGGCTTCCCTTGATTGGATCCGGGATCGGCTGGGTTGGGCTGACGCCGTTGCCATCGGGCCGGGAATGGGCAGGGACGATGAAACGGACGCGCTCATTGTCGAAACGGTGCTCTCGGCACCCTGCCCGGTGGTACTTGATGCTGATGGATTGACCGCGTTTGCCCCGCGCACACACCTTCTCAGGAAGCGAAAGCACCCGACCATTGTAACCCCGCACGCGGGGGAGTTGGGACGAATGCTGGGGATTCCCTCCTCCACGATCGAGGGAGCCCGTATCGAGTATGCCCGCATTGCGGCAAAGCGCTTCGCATGCACCGTTGTCCTCAAAGGCGCTCCGACCGTGACTGCCGAGCCCCGGGGCAGGGTTGTGGTCAACGCCACGGGCAACCCGGGAATGGCCACGATCGGCTCCGGCGATGTGCTCACCGGAATCATCGCGGGTTTGATCGCACAGGGTGCTGGCGCCGTCCGAGGCGGGCTGGGCAGGCGCGTACCTGCACGGTTTTGCGGGCGACCTCGCGCGGGACCGCTACGGAATCCGCGGCATGCTCGCTTCCGACATCCTCGCGAATATTCCCGGCGCGCTCATGGCGGTTCACATCCAGTGACGACTCCCCGGGTACGACATCCATTCATCAGATTCCAGTTACCCGCACTGTTGTGGGCGGTCGACCATTTTCATCGCCTCATCGATTCCGGCGTATTCCATCCCCAACTTTGCGATTTTCAGCCAGGACAAGCTGTTGCACTTCCTCGTGTATTTCATCTTCACGAGTCTTGTCTACATCGCGCTGATTCATCAGTCCCGTTTCCCGGCGCTCTCGCAGCGACCCCTTCTCTGGTCAATCGTCATTGCGGCCATCTATGGGGCACTGGACGAGTTCCATCAGTCCTTCACGGGGAGAAGCGCAGACGCCCTGGACCTCCTTGCCGACGTCGCAGGCGCCTTGCTCCTGGTCGCGATAGTGCTGGTCGTCCGGCGCATGCGCCGCGCTCGCGCGCGTTGATTCTCCAGCCTCTTTTCCCTACATTATTTCACTTGAGGTTCAAGCTCGAAAATACCGACGGTCGGGCCCGCGCGGGTGTGCTCAGCACGGACCACGGAGATGTCCCCACGCCCGTGTTCATGCCCGTCGGAACCCAGGGAGCGGTCAAGGCCGTGCAGCCCAGAGAGCTGGAGGAGCTGCGCGCCACGATCATCCTCGGTAACACCTATCATCTGTATCTTCGGCCTGGCACCCACATCGTGCAGGGCGCAGGAGGGCTTCACCGGTTCATGGCATGGAACCGGCCGATTCTCACCGACAGCGGCGGCTACCAGGTGTTCAGCCTCGCGGACCTCCGCGGCTTGAGCGAGGAGGGAGTGGAGTTCAGGTCGCACATCGACGGCTCGCTCCACAGGCTGACGCCTGAAGGGGCTGTCGACATCCAGCGCGCACTCGGGTCGGACATCATGATGGTGCTGGACGAATGTCCGCCGTACCCCTGCGACGAGGAGTATGCCGCCCGGTCGATGGAGTTGTCGCTCCGGTGGGCGCGCCGGTGCAAGGAGCGCGCGGACGCGACATCGCCGCTCTACGGAACAGGTCAGGCGCTCTTCGGCATCATCCAGGGAAGCACCATCGATCGGTTGCGCGAGATGTCGGCGCGCACGCTCGTCGACATCGGTTTTGACGGGTACGCCATCGGGGGGCTCTCTGTCGGAGAGCCCGCATCAGAAATGTACCGGGTCACCGAGCATTGCACTGCGGCGATGCCCGTGGATCAGCCGCGCTACCTCATGGGCGTGGGGACGCCGGAAAATATCCTGGAGTCAATCGCCCGGGGGATCGACATGTTTGACTGCGTGCTTCCGACCAGGAACGGCAGGAATGCGCTTTTTTTCACGCGGACCGGGCGCCTGAACATCCGGAACGCGCGGTACGGGGACGACTTCGGGCCGATCGATCCGGAGTGTTCCTGTTACACCTGCAGGACGTTCTCGCGCTCGTATCTCAGGCACCTGTTCAAGGCGGGCGAGATCGCAGGGTTGCAGTATGCATCGATCCACAATCTGTCGTTCTACTGCTGGCTCACCCGGTCGGCGCGCGAGGCGATTATGGCCGGGGGGTACGGAGCATGGAAGAGAGCGATGCTGCAATCCCTGAACGGTAAAGACGAACAGACACTACTGACAGACGAAGGAGGAGACAGTGTTTCTTGACATGACCATCGCCATGACCCCGCCGCAGGGCGGCAGCGGGTCCGACGGGTTGTTCAGCACGCTGATCATGTTCATGCTGATCATCGGCATTTTCTACTTCATGATCCTGCGTCCGCAGCAGAAGCGACAGAAGGAACGGCAGAAGCTGCTCGAAGCGCTCAAGAAGGGCGACCGGGTCGTGACAGCGGCCGGGATGTACGGCGTCATTGCCGGCATCGACGAAAAGTCCGTCCTGGTCCAGGTTGCGGAAAACGTGAAGATCAAGTTCGAGCGCGGTTCCATCGCGTCTGTCCTGAAGGAAGGCGAACAGGCGCCGCCCGAAAAGAAGTAGGGAAGCGGAGGAGCAGTGGCAGTGTCAGCGGAACACGACGGCCGGTTCAGCGCGATCGAGCAGGCCGTCAAGGACTTCACGCAGGGGCGGATCCTGATCGTCGTCGACGACGAAGACCGGGAGAACGAGGGCGACTTCGTCTGCGCTGCGGACTTCGTCGATGCGGGCGTCATCAATTTTCTCGCGACGCACGGTCGGGGAATCATCTGCGCGCCGATCCTCGAGAGCCGCGCGCGCGCCCTCGGGCTCGACCTGATGGTGGACACGAATACGTCGCTCCACGAGACTCCCTTCACCGTCTCGGTCGATTTCATTCACGGCACGACGACAGGCGTGTCTGCCGCGGACCGGGCGCTCACCGTTCGCGCGCTCGCAGACGGGAAGACGCTTCCGGCGGACCTCGCCCGTCCGGGTCACGTGTTTCCGTTGCGCGCGCTTGACGGCGGCGTACTCCGCCGGGCCGGGCACACGGAGGCCGTCGTGGACCTCTGCCGGCTCGCCGGCCTCACCCCCGCGGGCGTCCTCTGTGAGATCATGAACGAGGACGGCTCCATGGCGCGCATCCCGGATCTCATCAAGATCTCGGAGCGCTTCAACCTGCGGATGATCACCGTGCGGGACCTGATCGAGTTCCGGATGCAGCGGGAGAAGCTCGTGCAGCGCGTGGTCTCAACGCGCCTGCCGACGACGCATGGAGAGTTCCGCCTGCACCTGTACCGCAGCGACACAGACCACAAGGAACACATCGCTCTTGTCCGCGGCGAGATCCGGGCGGACGAGCCCACGCTTGTGCGCGTCCACTCCGAATGCCTGACAGGGGACGTCTTCGGGTCGCTCCGTTGCGACTGCAGCGAGCAGCTCATGGCCGCGCTGTCCATGGTGGCGGCCGCCGGGTCCGGCGTGGTCGTCTACATGCGGCAGGAGGGGAGGGGCATCGGGCTGGTGAACAAGCTCATGGCCTACAGGTTGCAGGACGAGGGCCTGGATACGGTCGAGGCGAATGAGAAATTGGGCTTCCGGGCCGACTTGCGGGACTATGGAATCGGGGCCCAGATCCTGAGGGACCTGGGGGTCAGGAGGATCAAGCTGCTTACCAACAACCCCCGAAAAGTGGTCGGTTTGAATGGATATGGCCTGGAAATCGTCGAGCGCGTCCCCCTGGAGATGAAGCCGAACCTCGTGAACGAGCGGTACCTCACGACAAAGCGTGACAAGCTCGGGCACCTGATCCTGTTCGACAAGAAGAAAAAGGCGGAGTGACTTCATTTTCCGCTTGATTTTCAGCCCCGTAATTGGCTATCTTTTGGCATACGTTGTAAGACACACAGCCACCATTCGTTCCGCGAATGATGGCTTTTCTTTTTGGCAGCATTGAACGGAGAATGGAGCCATGTCATCTGACGGTATGACCGAGCCCGTGTATCTCACCAGGGAGCGCCTCGTCGCTATTGAGCGGGAATTGCGCGATCTGAAGATGAACGGCAGGAAGCAGGTGGCGGCGAAAATCGCAGAGGCACGCGGACACGGCGATCTCTCCGAAAATGCTGAATATGACGCAGCCAAAGAGGAACAGCAGCACCTGGAGCTGAGGATCTCGAAGTTGGAACTGACGCTCTCCCGCGCAAAAATCATCGAAGCCCGGGATCTGCCCAACGACAAGATCTACATTTTGAGCCGGGTGACGCTCAAGGATCTGAAGACCAACGAGGTATTCGAATACCTTCTCGTGTCCCCCGAAGAATCGAATTTCGAAGCGAACAAGATCTCCGTGACCTCGCCGATCGGGAAGTCGTTGCTGGGAAAGGTGAAGGGGGATACTGTTGATGTCACGGTTCCGGCGGGAGCTCTGAAGTACAAGATTCTGGATATCACGAGGTGATCCCGCGGCGCCGGACTGCTTGACTTTCTGGCGCGTCGCGCGTATATTTGTGCGCTTCCTGCGTGTCATAGGGCTCCTTGCACGTGAGGCGGAGTGTTAGTATCTTTTGCTCCGTAGTGCGGGAATAGCTCAGTTGGTAGAGCGCAACCTTGCCAAGGTTGATGTCGCGGGTTCGAGTCCCGTTTCCCGCTCTGTCCCGGAGTAGCGGGACAGGGGGGCTCCCGGTAATCGCACCGAGGGCTCTTCTCTTTACACGCCGATGTAAAGACAGCCCCGCCGCCCTCCATCCCACCAGGCGGCGGGGTTTTGTTTACGCGGCGTGCAGCGCGGCGACGTACCCAAGTGGCTAAGGGGGAGGTCTGCAAAACCTCTATGCATCGGTTCGAATCCGATCGTCGCCTCTGATCCCTGATCCGTCCATTCAACACGGTGCGGCGCAACCGGGTCGGCGACCGAGGGTTCGCATCAGCCGGGGTGGCGGAATTGGTAGACGCACAGGACTTAAAATCCTGAGTCCGCAAACGCGGGCGTGCCGGTTCAAGTCCGGCCCTCGGTACGAGTGCACTGAGTGGGAGGGCTCGAAGGGACAAGCGAACAAACGGGTGTGTGTCAATCACGGGCGGTTAGCTCAGTTGGTTAGAGCGCTACCTTGACATGGTAGAGGTCACAGGTTCGACTCCTGTATCGCCCACGGGTTGTGCATGATCGTCCCATCCCGTGCTTCAGTGGGACGATTTTTTTTACTGGCGAGTTCATGGAATCCATCACCGTAACATTGCCCGACGGATCGCAGCGCAGCTATCCCCGGGGCGTCACCGGAAAGGCTGTCGCGGAGAGCATCGGTCCGCGCCTGGCCCGCGAAGCGCTTGCCATCGCCGTCGATGGCGAGACGCGCGATCTCGCCCGGCCGATCACGTCGGACGCAGCGGTGAAGATCCTGACATGGGCGGACGACGAAGGGAAGCACGCCTACTGGCACAGCTCCGCCCACCTCATGGCCGAGGCCGTCGAGGCGCTCTTTCCCGGGGCGAAGTTCGGCGTCGGTCCGGCGATCGAAACCGGATTCTACTACGATATCGACCTGGGCGACCATTCGCTGACGGCGGATGACCTCGGCAGGATCGAGCGCACGATGGTCGAGCTCGCCAGGCGCGATGCTGCCTACACGCGGGACGACGTTCCGTGGGAACGCGCGGTCGAGCAGTTCCGCCAGAAAGGCGATCAGTACAAGCTCGAGCTTCTCGAAGGGCTGAAGGGCGAGGCGATTTCGCTCTATCATCACGGCGGGTTCACGGACCTGTGCGCCGGCCCGCACATTCCCTCGACCGGCCGCATCAAGGCCATCAAGCTGCTGAGCGTCGCCGGCGCTTACTGGCGGGGGAACGAAAAGAACAAGATGCTGCAGCGCATCTACGGCGTGACGTTCCCGAACGACAAGGAACTGGCCGAGTATCTCGCGGCGCTCGAAGAGGCAAAGCGCCGGGACCACAGGAAGCTCGGACAGGAGCTGGAGCTGTTTCTGCTGACCCCGAAGGTCGGGGGAGGGCTCCCGATCTGGCTGCCGAAAGGGACGATCCTGCGCGAAGCGCTGGAGCAGTTCCTGCGTGCAGAACAGCGGAAGCGCGGCTACCTGCCGGTGGTCACCCCGCACATCGGGAGCATCAACCTCTACAAGACGAGCGGCCACTACCCGTACTACAGCGACAGCCAGTTCGCGCCGATCAAGGTGGACGAGGAGGAATACCTCCTCAAGCCCATGAACTGCCCCCACCATCATCAGATCTACCTGTCGAAGCCGCGCAGCTACCGCGACCTGCCGATCCGGCTTGCGGAATTCGGCACGGTATACCGCTACGAGCAGTCAGGCGAGCTGAACGGCCTGACGCGCGTGCGGTCGTTTACGGTGGACGACTCGCATATGTACGTGCGCGAAGACCAGGTGCTGGACGAGCTGTGCGACGTGATCGACCTCATCCAGCTGGTCTTCCGGACGCTCGGATTCAACGACTTCAAGACGCGGCTGTCGTTCCGCGATCCGAAGAACACGCAGAAGTACGCCGGGTCGGACGAGTCCTGGATTGCCGCAGAACAGTTCATCCGGACAGCCGCGGAGCGCATGAAGCTGGACTCCACCATCGGGATCGGCGAGGCCGCATTCTACGGACCGAAGATCGACTTCATGGTCCGCGACGCGCTGAAGCGCACCTGGCAACTGGGGACGGTCCAGATCGACTACGTGATGTCGGAGCGGTTCGACCTGGAGTACACCGGGAGCGACGGGCAGAAGCACCGCCCGGTCATCATCCACCGCGCGCCGTTCGGTTCGCTGGAACGATTCATCGGCGTGCTGATCGAGCACTACGCCGGGGAGTTCCCGCTCTGGCTGGCCCCCGTGCAGGCCGCGGTCATCCCGATTACGGACAAGCAGATGGACTACGCCCGCTCGGTCATGGACGAGTTGAAAGCGGCCGGCGTGCGCGGCGAGCTTGACGAACGAAGCGAGAAAGTCGGTTACAAGATCCGCGACTGGGAGCTGAAGAAGGTTCCCTTCATGCTCGTGGTCGGGGAGAGCGAGCGCCAGGCCGGTACTGTCGCGGTCAGGGTCCACCGGAAGGGTGACACCGGCGCGATCCCGGTGAAGGACTTCATCGATCGCGTAACGGGCCTGGTTTCGTCCAAAGCACTCACACTCTAGGAGGAGTACCCATCAGCAAAGAGAAGCGTGCCCGCATCAACGAGGAAATTCGCGTCCCGGAAGTGCGCGTCATCGACCAGCACGGCGGACAGCTGGGCGTCATGACGCCGGCGGCCGCGATCCGCCTGGCCAAGGAGCGGGAAGCCGACCTCGTGGAAATTGTTCCCAATGCCACGCCCCCCGTCTGCAAGATCATCAACTTCGGCAAGTACAAGTACGAGCTGGCGAAGAAGGACAAAATCCAGAAGAAGCACCAGCACGTCTCCCTGCTGAAGGAGCTTCGGTTTCACCCTCAGACCGATACACACGATTTTGACTTCAAGGTGAGACACGCGCGGCGGTTCCTGACCGAGGGGCACAAGGTGAAGGCGTCCGTCGTCTTCAAGGGGAGGGAGATCACCTACAAGGAGAAGGGGACGGACATGCTGAACCGGTTCGTCGAGCAGGTAGCAGGACATCTCGAAAGTCGACCAGGCGGCGCACATGGAGGGGAGAAGCATGATCATGATCCTCGCCCCGGACCGCAAGAAGAAGGTGGAAGCCAAGCAGGAAGACACA
Organism: uncultured Ignavibacteria bacterium; assembly: GCA_963701735.1. GTDB lineage: Bacteria > Bacteroidota > Ignavibacteria > UBA10030 > UBA6906 > CAWABB01. The sequence goes on from CAVPBI010000010.1 coordinate 303,649, forward strand.
ACGCCGAAGGAAGCGTAACCCATGCCGAAGATGAAGACGCGGAGCGGAGCGAAGAAGCGGTTCTCGAAGACCGCCAGTGGCAAGATCAAGCGCGCCACCGCATACCGGAGCCACATCCTGACGTCCAAGACTACCAAGCGGAAGCGGAAGCTCCGCAAGGGACATCTGGTCTCCAAAGCGGACCAGCGCGCCGTGGAGATCATGCTGCAGTAACACGCGCTTCACACACGCTGCGCCGTCACCGGCGCAGATTACCGCAACCGTAGATCGAAAGAGCAACGATGCCAAGGTCGCAGAACAAAGTTGCCTCCCACCGCCGTCGCAAGCGCGTCCTCGCGCAGGCGAAAGGCTACTGGGGCGCTCGAAGCAAGGTCTATACGGTCGCGAAGCATCACGTCGACAAAGGACTGACGCACGCGTACCGTGGACGAAAACTGAAAAAGCGGACCTACCGCCAGCTGTGGATTGCCCGCATCAACGCGGGTGCGCGCGTCAACGGGACCACGTATTCCCGCCTGATCGCAGGCCTGGCCGCCAAAGAGATCGAGATCAACCGCAAGATGCTGGCGGAGCTTGCAGTGAGCAACCCCTCGGCCTTCGCCGAAGTGGTGAAGTTCGCCACCGCCTGACACGCCTGACGCTTCGTCCCCCCGGGTCCTCGCGACCCCGGGGGGACGCAGTCGTCCTCATAGAGAGCTCATCCATGGACGCCGATATCCAGGAGATCCGCGGACGGGCGACCGCAGAGATTGACCAGGTCAGCTCGCCCGAAGGCCTCGACCGCTTCCGCGTCACATACCTCGCCCGCAAGGGGTTCGTCGCACAACTGTTCGAATCGCTCAAGACCGTTCCGCCTGCCGAGAAGCCGAGGGTGGGGAAGGCGCTCAACGAGCTGCGCGAATATGTGCAGGGACTGCACGACCGCCGCGCCGCCGACCTGACCGCATCGGAGGCCGGCCGGCATACGCTCGACCTCACGCTCCCCGGACGGACCCGCTTCGCCGGCAGCAGGCACCCGCTGACCCAGGTGCTCGACGAGATCAAGGAGATCTTCGTCTCCATGGGCTTCGCTATCGCGGACGGCCCGGAGATCGAGGACGACTACCACAATTTCGGCGCGCTCAATTTCCCGCCCGACCATCCGGCACGGGACATGCAGGACACGTTCTTTCTGGACACAAACGTGCTGCTCCGCACCCATACCTCGCCTGTCCAGATCCGGGTGATGGAGGAGATGCAGCCGCCGATCCGCCATATCATGCCCGGCAAGGTCTACCGGAACGAGGCCATCAACGCCCGCAGCTACTGCATGTTCCACCAGGTTGAAGGCCTGTGCGTTGACCGGGGCGTGACGTTCAGCGACCTGAAGGGAACGCTGATCGCGTTCATCAAGGAATTCTACGGCCCGACGCTGAAATACCGGTTCCGGCCTACGTTCTTCCCGTTCACCGAGCCCAGCGCAGACATCTATATTACATGCTTCATGTGCGGCGGACGCGGATGCCGGATCTGCAAACAGTCAGGATGGCTGGAAATCCTCGGATGCGGCATGGTTGACCCCGCGGTGTTCCGGTCCGTCGGCTACGATGCCGAACGCTACACCGGCTACGCCTTCGGGATGGGCATCGAACGCATCGCGCTGCTGCGGTACGGGATCGACGACATCCGCCTCTTCTTCCAGAACGATATTCGATTCCTCTCCCAGTTCTGAGCCATGAAAGTCCTTCATAGCTGGCTTCGGAAATACACTCCCGTCCGGATGACGCCGGAGGCCCTCACAGAGCGCCTGACCATGCTCGGGCTGGAGTTTGAAAGCGTCGAGAACCTGGGCGACGCGTTCGAGGGCTTCGTCGTCGGCCGCGTGGTGACGTGCGAACGCCACCCCGCAGCGGACAGCCTCTCCGTGTGCTCCGTTGACGTCGGCAGCGAGACGATCCAGATCGTCTGCGGCGCCCCGAATGTCGCCGCCGGACAGCGCGTCGCGGTCGGTCTCGTTGGCGCGGTCGTCCCGCGCGGGCAGAAGGATGGAGCACCCTTCACGCTCGGCGCCGTGACAGATCCGTGGCATCGACTCCCACGGCATGATCTGCTCTGAGTACGAACTCGGTCTCGGGAAGGACGCGGATGGGATCATGGTTCTCCCGCCGAACGGAACGCCGGGACGACCTCTCGCGGATGCGCTCGACCTCCGCGACGTCGTGTACGATGTGGAGGTGACGCCCAATCGGCCGGACTGGCTGAGCCACATCGGCGTCGCGCGCGAGATCGCGGTGCTCACAGGTCGCGGTGCAGTGCTCCCGAAGGTCTCGCTCCGGGAATCCCGCGACCCGATCCGCCGCCATCTTTCGGTGCGCGTGGACGATCGCGCGAACTGTCCGCGCTTCGCCGCGCGCATGATCCGGGGCGTGCGCATCGGCCCCTCGCCGCCGTGGCTTCAGAACGCGCTGCGGAATGTCGGTCTGCGTCCGCGCAATGCTGTTGTCGATATCACCAACTACGTCATGCTCGAGTGCGGCCATCCGCTGCACGCGTTCGACTACGCGCTGCTGCGCGGCCGCTCCATCGTGGTGCGGCAGGCACAGGCGGGCTCGCTGTTCACGACACTCGACGGGAAGAAGCATTCGCTCCCCGAGGGTGCGGTGATGGTGTGTGACGCCGAACGCGAGGTGTCGATCGCAGGAATCATGGGCGGCGAAAACAGCGAAATCAACGACGCGACGACGGATGTCGTTCTCGAGGCGGCGTACTGGAACCCCTCGAGCATCCGGCGCACCGCGAAGGCGCTGGGGATTTCGACAGACGCGTCGCAGAGATTCGAGCGGGGGGCGGACCCCAACGGAATCGACTACGCGCTTGACCGCGCGGCGGCACTGGTCGTTCAGCTTGCGGGCGGAACGCTGCTCGCCGGCCGCATCGATGTCTATCCGAAGAAGATCCGCCCCGGACGCCTCACGCTCAGGACCACGCGCGTGAATGCTCTCCTCGGGACGTCGCTGACGCGGAACGATGTGGCGAAGATCCTCGGGCTTCTGGACATCCCGACCGCAAAGCGCGGAGCCGATGCGCTCGTGTGCACGATCCCGACACGCCGCGTTGACCTGACCCGCGAGATCGATCTCATCGAAGAAGTCGCCCGCGTGTACGGCTACGACAGGATCGAAGAGAAGCAGCGCGCCTTCGTGGATTTCTCCAGGAGGGGAAAGCTCACGACGACCGCAGATCACGTCCGGACGTATGCGGTCGGGGCCGGGTTCAGGGAAGCGATTTCAAACTCCATGGTCGATCAGAAGCGGGCCGCCCTGGCATCAACGACGCCGGTCTCCATTCTGAACCCGCTCGGGCAGGAGATGGCGTACCTTCGAACCAGCCTCGTTCCGGGCCTTCTTGACGCTCTGGCGCACAACATCAGTTACGGCTCCGGCGACGTCAAACTGTTCGAAATTGGCCATGTTTTTGCGCGAAGCGGTCTCCCAGCGAAAGCCCTCGTTGAAGGGTATCAGGAGGAGGAACGCCTTGCGCTCCTGATGACCGGACAGGTCTCTCCGCGGCAGTGGGGAGTATCACCACGTCCGGCCGACCTGTTTGACCTGAAGGGTGAAGTGGAAGGACTCCTCGGGGATCGCTCTCTTGACAAATGGCGTCTTATTTCTTATTCTACCAGCGATGGTTTAACTGAAGCGACGCTAGCCATTGAAATTCATAATGGTTACGCGGGTTACCTCGGTCGAGTGAAAGACGAGGTGCTTCGGTTGTTCAACGTGAAGCAAGACGTGTATGTTGCGGAGCTTTCTCTCGATGCTGTCGCGCATTCCGCGAAGAAAGCGTACGCTGAACTTCCGAAGTATCCGAAGGTCCGCCGGGATGTCGCATTCACTGTTGCGCGGGACGTTCTCGCGGGCGACATCATGAATACCTTGAAGGAGTCGGCAGGGCCGCTTCTCACATCGATCGATGTTGTTCGATGTCTTCGAGGGCGGGGCACTCGGCGAAGAGAAGAAGAGCCTGGGTTTCTCGCTCGAGTTGATGTCGAGAGACCGGACGCTGACCGACAGTGAGATTGAGGAAACGGTCCGACGTTCGGTGTCGGAGGTGGAACGGCGGCACAACGCGGTGTTGCGGAGCGCTTCGTAAGGAGTCTCTGGTATGGGTTCATCCGGCGTCGTATCTGCAGAACAGCAACCGGCCAACGCAGCGACTGTCCAGAGTGACGTCGAGGCGGTGGAGGCGGCTCTTCGTGGGCTCTGGGATCGCACCCGCAAGGCGGGTGAATTGATCGCGGAGTTGCGCGGAGAGAATGCTTCACTTCGGGCCCAGATGGAGGGTCTGCAGAAAGACCTTGAGGGCTTGAAGCATGAGATCGCTCGAAAGGACGAGGCGGTCACCCGGCTGCAGGCTCAGCGTGCGGGGGAGGAGGCGCAGCGTGGGGCCGTGCTTGCCAACGGCGAGCGTGACGCGCTTGCAGCGCGCGTGAAGGACCTTATCGCGAGACTGGAAGCATACCTATAATCATGCGGACTTTCCTTGAACCGATGACGACCGACAGAAAGAGCATCAAAGTAAAGATCTTCGGGTCAGAGTATCCGCTTCGTGGCGACAGTGAGGAGTTCACACGCCACGTCGCGTCCTATGTGGACGACATGATCACTTCGATCCACACCAAGATCCCGGAGCAGCCGACGTTGACCGTAGCTGTCCTGTCGGCGCTGAACATCACTGAAGATCTCTTCAAAGAGCGGGACCGATCCCGTTCGCTCGCCACGATGGTTGAGCACGAAGCCGGCCGGATGTCAAGCTATCTGGATTCCTGCCTGCGGGGCGAGTAACTGTTCTTTGCGGTTCAAAGGGAATGTCGCTATCGGAGTATCATCCGCACTGGCGGCCGTTTCACACACTAAATAAAGAACCAACATTGTGTCCATGGGAGCCCGGCTCATGGGCGTCAATTACAGGCCTCATCCCTGCTGAAGCTTCGCTTCAGCGGGGACTCTCGCGATGACCTCCGCCTGAAGGCGGGGCGAGCGGGACCGTGGACGTAAGAGACGCTCAGGCGAGCACCCACTGTGTTGGAAGGGTTCTTTCATTCAGTGCCTTCCATTGAAACGGCTGTACTGTGCGGATTTTTTTTGGACGAACGGCGAGAATCGGAGGTTGTATGAATCTTGAGCTGTGGCATGCCGCCGTCTTCGCCCTTTTTCTGTTGTTCGGATTCGGGCTCGGCTGGTATCTCAGCAGTCGGAGCGGACAGAACAAGATCGCTTCAGCAAAGGAGATGGCCCGGAAGACTCTGGAGGACGCGGAAAAACAGGCGGATACGATCAAGCGTGAGAAACTGCTTGAAGTGAAAGACGAATGGTACCAGAAAAAGAAGGATTTTGACTCGGATATTCAGAACAAGCGCACAAAGCTTGCCGCCCAGGAGAAGGCGATCGAGGTCCGCGAGGAAAACATCGACCGGAAGGTCGAGCTCATGGGGAAGAAGGAGCGGGAACAGGCGAACCTGAAGCGGTCGCTTGATGAGCGGACGGGTCAGATCCAGCAGCAACAGGGCGAATTGACCCGCCTCATCACCGAGGAGAATGCCAGGCTTGAACGGGCCTCCGGCCTCTCAAGGGATGATGCAAAAAGGATCCTCATCGAGAATATGCTTTCCGAAGCCCGGGCAGGCGCCGCCCACCTGCTGAAGGACATCCGGGACAAAGCCCGCGAAGAAGCTCGAAAGGAAGCCCAGAAGATCATTGTGCAGGCCATTCAACGGACCGCAGCTGATCATTCCGTTGAAACGACGGTCAGCGTCCTTTCGATTCAGAGCGACGAGTTGAAGGGGAAGATCATCGGCCGGGAGGGAAGGAACATCAGGGCGTTCGAGGCAGCGACCGGCGTGGACGTAATCGTGGATGACACCCCCGAGGCCGTCATCCTCTCGGCATTCGATCCGTTCCGGCGTGAAGTGGCACGGCTCTCCCTGGAACGCCTCATCGCGGACGGGCGCATCCATCCGGCGCGCATCGAGGAGGTCGTTTCGAAGGTGAAAGCCGAGCTCGAGGAGGAAACCCTCCGCGTCGGCGAGAACACTCTCCTCGAAATCGGCCTGCATGGAGGCCACAAAGAGATTTTGAAGCTCATCGGCAGGATGAAGTACCGGTCGAGTTACGGACAAAACATGCTCCAGCACAGCATCGAAGTGGCGTTCCTGACAGGTATGATGGCCTCCGAACTGCGCCTCGATGCCAACCTTGCCAAGCGGGCCGGGCTCCTGCACGACATCGGGAAGTGCGTGGACAAGTCCGTCGAGGGGCCCCATGCCCTCATCGGGTATGAACTGGCGAAGAAGTTCGGAGAGCACCCTCTCGTGGCGAACGCTATCGGCTCGCATCACGAGGACATCCCGATGGAGTCGCCCATCTCGGCCCTCGTGCAGGCGGCGGACGCGGTGAGCGGGGCGCGCCCGGGAGCCCGGCGCGAATCCGTCGAAGGTTATGTCAAACGCCTCGAAAACCTGGAGTCCCTCGCTCAATCGTTCCCGGGAGTCACCAAGACATACGCCATTCAGGCCGGCAGAGAGGTGCGCGTGGTCGTTGAGCCCGACAAGATCGATGACGCCCTGGCGGACCAGCTGGCCAACGACATCTCCTCGAGGATCCAGAAGGAGATGGAGTACCCCGGACAGATCAAGGTGACGGTGATCCGTGAGTACAGATCCGTCGCGTACGCGAAATAGACCCAGACGCATCGGGGTCACGGGGGGCATCGGATCAGGCAAGACGACCGTCTGCAGGGAGTTCGAGAGGCTCGGGAGGAAGGTGCTGTACGCAGACCCGTTGGCCCGAGACCTGATGGAGGGCGACCAGGCACTCCGGGAAGCGATCGCCCGCGAGTTCGGTCGAGAGGCGTATCACATGGACGGGACGCTGAACCGTCCCTATCTCGCCGACAGGATATTTGCAGAGGACAAGAACCGAAAACGGATGAACGCCATCGTTCATCCGTTTGTATTTCAAGCCCTGGACAGGATTGTCGAAACGGAATTCGGAGGTCAAACCGAACCGTATATCCTGATCGAGGCGGCACTCATCTATGAAAGCGGACTCGACAAGAGACTGGATGCGGTGCTCCTGGTTGATGCGCCCCTTGATATCAGAGCCGACAGGGTGGCACGACGCGACGGGCTTTCTGCGGACGAGATCAGGCGAAGATTTGAGTCGCAACAATCGGCGCAGATACTGAGAAAAAAAGCGGACTTCGTGTTGGACAACATAGGTGACATTGCCAAAATTCGGCCGAAAGTGCGCTTTCTTGACAGAGTCTTTCAGCAAATTTGACATTAGGCTGGGGCCGATCTATATTTGACGTAACCCTCATATCCCTAGGGGGGATACATTACTATCACAGTGACAGGTGCAAACATGAAGCGTTTACTCGCTCTTGTTCTCGTTGCCTTGCTGGTGGTAAGCGTGACGTATGCGGGAGACACAGTGGTGCCGAAGACCAAGGCGGGCAACAAGGCATTGCTCTTCACCCTTGGAGGGTTGGCGAATCTTGGAGCCGGTCAATACGGTGGTGGTATCGGAGCCAAGTACTACTTTGCGAACAACTGGGCCGGTCGCCTGGGTGTCGGCTTCAATACAAGCACATCGACCACCAAGAATCCCGCCACGACGGTCCCCGCTGGTGAGTCCGGAGAGCGGGATGAGACCTCCACCACCTTCACGGTTACGCCTGGAGTGCTGTACACCATTGCGGTGTCTGGCCCCGTAAACGCCTATGTGGGTGCACAGATTCTGTTCGTCAGCAACACCACCTCGAGGGATGGCGCCTTTGGATCCGGGTTTGATTCCGATTCGAAGCTCGAAACCTCCTCCACGAACTTCGGGGCGGGTCTGATCCTCGGAGTCGAGTGGTTCCCGTGGGAGACCATCAGCTTCGGGGCCGAGTACACGCTAGGGTTCCTGACCGGCTCAAGTGATCAGACATCAACGGTGAACGGCAGCGGCACATCGCAGGACGGGCCGTCAACCACATCAATAGGGACTTCTGCGGTCAACGGCGCGAATCTCACGCTCTCCGTGTTCTTCTGATCCCACCCGTTGTCCGATGCTTGAAGGGCGGCTGCTGAATGGCCGCCCTTTCGCTTACTATCAAACGACCCGTATGACTCGTCGGTTTGACATCCTTGTGATCGGTTCAGGTATCGCGGGGCTCTCGTACGCCCTGCGCATGGCGGAGCACGGGTCGATCGCCATCATCACCAAGAAGCACCGCGCGGAATCCAACACCAACTACGCCCAGGGCGGGGTCGCGGCGGTGATGTCCGCTGCCGATTCGTACGACATGCACGTGCGTGATACGCTCTCGACCGGTCTTGGCCTCTCCCATCAGGAAGCGGTCGAGGTCATGGTCCGCGAGGGACCCGAGCGCATCAAGGAGCTGATCGCGATCGGAGCTGCCTTCACCCGCAAGGAAGGGCAGCTTGATCTGGGGCGCGAGGCCGGCCATTCCACACACCGCATCGTCCATGCCGCGGATCTGACGGGCAGGGAAATCGAGCGATCGCTTCTGGAGGCGGTGGCCTCCCATAAGAACATCCAGATCTTCGAGGATCACGCGGCGGTCGAGCTCCTGACCGACCACCATGCGGTGATCAGGCGGGCCGTGGACCGGCGAACGATCCGTTGCTGGGGCGCCTATGCCTTGAACGCCGATACGGGCAAGGTCGAGACGTTCCTCGCGACCGTCGTGATGCTCTCCACCGGCGGGGTGGGACAGGTGTACGTCCACACCACGAATCCTCCGATCGCCACCGGCGACGGCGTCGCGATGGCGTACCGGGCGGGGGCGACGATCGCCAACATGGAGTTCATCCAGTTTCACCCCACGACCCTGTACGATTCCGGGTCGCCCTCCTTCCTGATTTCTGAGGCCGTCCGGGGCTTCGGCGCCGTGCTGACGACCCGCGATGGCTCGAGATTCATGGAGCAGTACGACTCCCGCGGCTCGCTCGCGCCCCGTGACGTCGTCGCGCTCGCGATCGACACGGAGCTGAAGAAGAGGGGGGACGACTATGTGCTCCTCGACCTGCGCCATCTGCCCGCGGACCAGGTCAGGTCGAAATTCCCGCACATCTACGAGACATGCCTGACACGCTACAAGATTGACATCACCGCGGAACCGGTCCCGGTCGTGCCTGCGGCGCACTATTCCTGCGGGGGCGTGGTAACGGACATCGACGCCCGGACATCCATCGAGGGTTTGTACGCCACCGGCGAAGTCAGCATGACCGGCGTGCACGGGGCGAACCGGCTGGCGAGCAATTCGCTGCTGGAGGCGCTCGTGTTTTCGGCGCGCGGAGCCCGGTCGTCGGCCGAGTACCTGCACCTGTCGCCGCGGCCTGCGCCGCCGATTCGGGAGTGGGACGACACGGGCACCTTCAACGCGGAGGAGTGGGTCCTGATCTCCCATAACCTGCGCGAGATACGGCAGATCATGTGGGATTATGTCGGCATCGTGCGGTCCACCCTCAGGCTGGAGCGCGCGCAGCGCCGCGTGGAGCTGATCAGGAGCGAAGTCGAGGCCTTCTACAAGAAAACGCGCGTCACGGAATCGCTGCTCGAGCTTCGCAACCTTGCGCTGTGCGCGTCGCTCATCATCCGGTGCGCGATGAAGAGGAAGGAGAGCAGGGGACTGCACTTCACCACCGACTTCCCCAGCCGGGACGACGAGCACTTTCTGTCCGACACGATCGTCGAGTAGCCCGGTTGTTTCGTCCCGCCGATTATCGTATATTTCTCCCATGAATGCCACTGCACCGGACAAACCGCGCTGCCACTGCGCGGTCTTCGGCGTGTTTGGATCGCCCGCCGCCGCTCAACTCGCATACTTCGGTCTCCTCGCACAGCAGCATCGCGGGCAGGAAGCCTCCGGCATCGTCACCGCGGAGTACGATGCCTCCCGAAAGCGCGCGCGCTTCTACTCCCACAAGGAGTTCGGCCTTGTGGACGACGTCTACAAGAAGCCCGGAGTTCTGTCCGATCTGCTGAAAGGCCATATCGCCGTCGGCCATAACCGGTATTCCACCGCCGGAGCTTCGGACAACGAGGCGAACATCCAGCCGTTCATGGTGCACTACCGCGACGGCAACATGGCCATCGCGCACAACGGCAACCTCACGAATTTCCGCCAGATCCGCGCCGACCTCGAGAAGAAGGGGACCATTTTTCAGACGACCTCCGACACCGAGGTCATCCTGCATCTGATCGCCCGGAGCTCGAAGCCCGACCAGATCGACCAGATCGCAGAGGCGCTCTCGCTCGTCCGCGGGGCGTACTCGATTGTCATCATGACGGACGACAAGCTGATCGCCGCGCGGGACAACGCCGGCTTCAGGCCGCTGGCCATCGGACGGAAAGGGGACGCGTTCGTGGTGGCCTCTGAGACGGTGGCATTCGACATCATCGACGCGGAGTACGTCCGGGACGTCGAGCCCGGCGAGCTGGTCATTATCGACGCCGAGAGCGTTCGGACCGGCCAGGTGCATTCCCGGAGAATCACCGCCGATCCGCCCCAGCCTCACCACTGCATCTTCGAGTATATCTACTTCTCGCGTCCCGACAGCCAGATCTTCGGTCACAGCGTGGACAAAGTCCGCCGCAAGCTCGGCAAGAACCTCGCGCGGACGGCCCCGGTCCATCCGAAGAACCCGGACGACAAGGTCATCGTGATCAACGTGCCGGACTCGAGCAACACGGCGACGATCGGGTATGTCCAGCAGATGCAGAAGGAGGGCAGGAATGCGCGCATGGAAATCGGCCTGATCAGGAGTCACTACATCGGGCGAACGTTCATCCAGCCGCGGCAGGACATCCGTCAGAACAAGGTCAAGACGAAATTCAACCCCGTGAAGGGTGTGTTGAAGGACCGGGTGGTCGTCGTCGTGGACGATTCGATCGTCCGTGGCACGACGTCGAAGCAGCTCGTGCAGCTCATCCGCCAGGCGGAGCCCAAGGAAGTCCATTTCCGCGTCTCCTCGCCGCCCATCACCCACCCGTGCTACTACGGGATGGACTTCCCGACGCCCAGCGAGCTCATCGCCAACCAGTGCGGCGGGGATGTCCAGAAGATCGCCGAGGAGCTTGGCGTCGATTCGCTCGCCTATCTCTCCGTTGACGACCTCATCGCGTCAGCCCCGCAGGAACAGGGACAGCACTACTGCACCGCGTGCTTCAGCGGGCGCTATCCCGTCGACATCGAAGCCGTCCAGTCGAAGGAAGAGAATGAACCGTGAGTTTCTGACGGTCCCCAATCTGCTGAGCCTCACGCGCATTGTCCTGCTGATTCCGTTCGTCGCCGTCATGTATGCCGCCATCCCGCACCGGGAGCTCTGGGCGCTTGGCATGCTCTTCCTCGCGGGCCTGACCGACCGGTACGACGGCATCCTTGCGCGGCGGATGCACCTGGAATCTGAATGGGGCCGGATCCTCGATCCGCTCGCCGACAAGATCGGTGCGGGTGTTGTGGCGCTCGTCCTGGTGGCGCAGGGCTACGTCCCACTCTGGTTCCTCGCGCTTGTCGTTCTGCGTGACATCCTCATCGTCTCCGGAGGGATCTGGGTGAAACGAAGGACCGGCGAGGTCCTGCCGTCCAACACGGCCGGGAAATGGGCGATGGGAGTGGTGTTCGCGTCGTTGTGTGTCGCGCTGATGCAGGCCCCGGCACCGTTTCTGGAGGTCTGCCTCGCCGCCTCGGTCATCATGCTCGGAGTTTCCTTCATGCAGTATCTTCGCCGCTTCTTTCAGGTGATGCGTTCGTCCCGCGAGGTGGGTCATGGGGCTTCTTGACCGGTTCGGCTTCGGCAAGCTGAAGGAAGGATTGTCCCGCACGCGTGAGGGGCTCCTCGGAAAGATAACACGGCTCGTGACGACGCGCGCGGTCATCGACGACCGGACGCTCGACGAGCTCGAGGAGATCCTGATCGCCGCGGATGTCGGCGTGGCGGCAACGGGCGAGATCATGCAGGCGATCCGCACGCGCGTTCGCTCCGAGCGGTATGAAAATTCCGGGGAGCTGACGGCGCTGGTGCGCGATGAGATTCAAAAGCAGTTTCCCATGGCGATGACGCCATCTGCCTCATCCGCACGATCGTCGTCCGACGCGCCCGCGATCTCCCCGTCTGCCCCGACCGCGCCCCGCTCACCCGGGCACCCCGCGGGACGGGACCTTCCGGCAAAGCCGTACGTCATCCTCGTGGTCGGCATCAACGGCGTTGGCAAGACCACGACCATCGGCAAGCTTGCGCACCTGTACGTGCGCGACGGCAGGAAGGTGGTGATCGCGGCAGCCGACACGTTCCGCGCGGCCGCAAACGAGCAGCTTCAGATCTGGGCCGACCGCGCCCGCGCAATGCTCGTCCGCCAGTCGCAGGGGGCCGACCCTGCCGCCGTGGCGTTCGACGCGGTGGCCTCCGCAATTTCGCAGGGGGCGGATGTGGTGATCGTGGATACCGCCGGCCGGCTCCACACCCGCGTCAACCTCATGGAAGAGCTCTCGAAGATCAAGCGCGTGATCCAGAAGCGGCTCCCCGGCGCGCCCCACGAAGTGCTCCTGGTGCTGGACGCCAGCACCGGGCAGAACGGCCTTCAGCAGGCGCGGCAGTTCGACGCCTCCGTCGGCGTCACCGGCCTGGTCCTCACGAAGCTTGACGGAACGGCAAAGGGCGGGATCGTCCTCGCGGTCACGCGCGAGATGCGGGTCCCCGTCCGGTTCATCGGCGTCGGTGAAGGCCTGGAGGATTTGCAGCCGTTTGACGCGGAGTCGTTCGTGGCCGCGCTCTTCGGAGAGGAGGCGAGCGGGGATGCCTGACGCGGATGCCCGGCGGTCGATATGGATCCTGCCTGACCACCTCGCGAACCGGATTGCCGCGGGCGAAGTCATCCAGCGGCCGGAATCCGTGGTGAAGGAGCTCCTGGAGAATTCGCTCGACGCCGGGGCCGCCGCTGTCACGGTGGTGATCAAGGACGCAGGCTCAACGCTCATCCAGGTTTCTGATAGCGGAGCTGGCATGAGCGAAGAGGACGCCGCCGTCTCTTTCCAGCGTCACGCCACCAGCAAGATCCGTACGGCGGACGACCTGGATGCGATCTCAACGTACGGCTTCCGCGGGGAGGCGCTCGCATCCATTGCAGCCGTCTCCCGCGTGACCATGAAGACCCGCGCGAAGGACGCCGAGGTGGCCACGACCGTTGCGATCGAGGGGGGCGGCCAGCCGCGGCTCGGGCAGGAGTCCAGGGAGCAGGGCACCACCGTCTCGGTCGGCATGCTCTTCTACAATACGCCCGCACGCCGGAAGTTCCTCAAAAGCCCCGCGACGGAGTTCCGCCACATCTACGAGTGTGTGCAGCGCGTCGCGCTGAGCCGGCCCGATGTCGCAGTCCACTTCGTCAGTGACGGCGAGACCCTGCTGCACGTGCGGCCCTCCACGCGCGAGCAGCGCGTTCGCGAGGTCATGGGCGAGCGGCTTGCGGCCGGTCTGATGCCGGTGGAGCGCACCGACGGGGTCCTGTCAGTCTCCGGATTCATCGCCAGGCCCGCGTTCGGGGCGAAGACCCGCGCCTCGCAGATGCTGTTCCTCAACGGACGGTACATCGTCAGCCGCTCGCTGAACCACGCGGTCTTCTCGGCGTACGAGCATCTGCTCCCCCCCGGGACGTTCCCCATGTTTCTGCTCTTCGTCACGATCGATCCGTCGCGCGTGGACGTGAACGTGCATCCGTCGAAGCTCGAGGTGAAGTTCGACGACGAGCAAGCGGTACACAGGTTCATCAGCGCCGCGGTGCGGAATGCGCTCGCCGCTTCCGGGGCAGTTCCTTCGCTGACGATGGGCACAGGAGGAGGGGAGGACGCCCGACTCCGGTTCGGCGCCCGGCAGCACGATTGGCCAGGAAGCGGATCCGGATCTGCCGGGTGGTCGTTCCCCGAGCAACCGCTCGTCGACCGGGCAACAGGCGAGCTCTTCGGCATCCCCGCGGCGGCGCCATACCTCCCGGAGGGAGAAGGATCGCCGACGGTGTCCACCGGCCCGGCGCTCGTCCGCCATGCCCCCGGCACGCCCTCCAGTATGGCAGCTCCATACGCGATACATCCTGACGCCTGTGGAAGGCGGCCTCCTCGTCGTCGACCAGCATGTCGCCCATGAGCGCGTGATCTACGAACGCGCCATGCGCCGGATGGCATCCGGGACCCGCACATCGCAACAGCTTCTGTTTCCGGTCACCGTGGAGCTTGCCCCTGACGAGCGGGCCCTGGCAACCGAGCTCGAGCAGCACCTTGCCGGTCTGGGATTCGACATCCGTCCGTTCGGCGGGGGAACCCTCATCCTCGACGGCGTGCCTCCGGACGTTCCCCCCGGCAGCGAAACGGGCATCCTTCACGATGTCCTCGAGCTCTACCGCGAATATCAGAGCGCTTCCCCGCTGGAGGTCCGCGAGACTCTCGCGAAGTCGTTTGCGTGCCGTTCGGCCGTGAAGTCGGGGGATGCGCTGACCCCGCCCGAGATGTATGCTCTGCTCGACGACCTCGCAACGGCGACGATGCCGTTCGCGTGCCCTCACGGCCGTCCCGTTCTCCTGCGCATCCCCACCGAAGAGCTCGATCGCCGTTTCGGGCGGCTCTGACCGCTCCGGGAGGCCCTGTCTGGAATTTCCGAGGGCAGTTCAGTATCTTGAGTTCTGAATCGTCCTTTCTCATCACTGTTCGTCAGGGTAGCTGCGATGCAGACCGGTGACCACGATGCAATCAAGGCGCGGACACAAGCCTGGAGGGGAGCGTATCGCGAACCCGGACAGGACGGCCGGTTGACGTTCACGACCGTCAGCGGCGAACAGATCCAGCCGCTGTACACCCCCGACGACATCGCGCACATCAATTTCCTCTCCGATATCGGATACCCCGGGGAATACCCGTACACGCGCGGGATCCATCCCACGATGTACCGCGGGAAGCTCTGGACGATGCGGCAGTTTGCGGGCTTCGGAACGCCGGAGGACACGAACGCGCGGTATCACTTCCTCCTCCAGAACGGGCAGACCGGTCTCTCCGTCGCCTTTGATCTCCCGACGCTGATGGGGCGCGACGCGGACGATCTCCTGGCCGAAGGGGAGGTCGGCATCTGCGGCGTCTCTGTGAGTTCGCTCGTCGATATGGAAACGCTGTTCCACGGGATCCCGCTGGGAGACGTCTCGACGTCCATGACCATCAATTCTCCGGCGGCCATGGCGCTCGCGCTCTACGTGGCTGTCGCCGAGGCGCAGGGGGCGAAGCGAGCATCGCTCCGGGGAACGATCCAGACGGACATCCTGAAGGAGTACATCGCGCAGAAGGAATGGATCTACCCGCCGCGCCCGTCGATGAGGATCGTCACCGACATGGTGGAGTTCTGCGCGCGGGAGATGCCGCTCTGGAACCCGATCTCCGTGAGCGGCTATCACATCCGCGAGGCGGGCTCGACCGCGGTGCAGGAGCTCGCGTTCACCCTCGCCGACGGCTTCGCATACGTGGAGGCCGGCATCGAGCGCGGGATGGATGTGGACTCGTTCGCTCCGCGCCTCTCGTTCTTCTTCAACTCCCATCTCGATTTCTTCGAGGAGATCGCCAAGTTCCGGGCCGCCCGGAGGATCTGGGCAAAGCGCATGCGGAACACGTACGGCGCCCGCAACCCGCGCTCATGGACACTCAGATTCCATACCCAGACGGCGGGATGCACGCTCACGGCTCAGCAGCCCGAGAACAACATCATCCGGACCGCGTTCCAGGCCCTGGCGGGCGTGCTCGGGGGAACGCAATCGCTCCATACGAATTCGATGGACGAAACGCTGGCACTGCCCTCGGAGAAGGCGGTGACGATCGCGCTGCGGACGCAGCAGATCATCGCGCACGAGATCGGCGTGATCAACACTGCCGACCCGCTCGGGGGCTCCTACTTCGTCGAGGCGCTGACGGACAAAATGGAACGTGAAGCCGAAGCGTACTTCGAGCGGATCGACGCGCTCGGCGGCGTGATCCCGGCGATCGAGCAGGGCTTCTTCCAGCGTGAGATCGCGGACGCGGCCTATCGCTATCAGATGTCGCTCGACGCCGGCGAAAAGGTTATCGTGGGCATGAACCGGTTCGCCGACCCGGATGAGGAGCAGACGATTCCGATCCTCGAGATCTCGCCCGGGGTGGAGAAGAGCCAGCGGAAACGGCTCGCGGACCTGCGGGCGAACCGGAGCCAGGGCGACGTCGACCGCACGCTCGGGATCCTGAAGGAGGCCGCGCGGAACGGCGGAAACCTCATGCCTCCGCTCCTGGAATGCGTCCGGGCATATGCAACACTGGGCGAGATGTGCGGTTCGCTCGCCGAGATTTTCGGGTTGTACGAGGAGCAGGCGGTGTTCTGACGTGCCGGGAGCTCATACGACCGCATGCGAGACCGGGGGAGGGGGAAGAACACCGGGCGACGCTTCGGAAGAAAGCGGGCCGTGGTGCGAGAGCAGGTTGGTGACAGGCGCGGAAGCAGCAGACGGAAGATGCGCAACAGCAGACGTGAGGAGTAGGAACACATGGCGAAAGCAACCGTAGCGGTCTTGAGGACGACTCCTGCAAGCGTGCTGGAGGACTACCAGCGGCTCGCGGAGCTCGCGGGCATGCGTGAGGCGCTGACGCCCGGCGCCACGACGATCCTGAAAGACAACATCTCCTGGCACTTCCCGTTCCCGGCGGCCAATACGACGCCATGGCAGCTGGAGGGGACTATCCTCGCGCTCCGGAAGGCCGGATTCGACTCCATCACGTGCGTCCAGAACAAGACGGTGGTGACCGACGCGTTCAAGGGGGAGGACCTGAACGGGTATGTCCCGCTCTTCCGTCAATACGGCATTCCCGTCCTTTTCAACTTCAGGCCGTCGGACATGCAGTGGGTCCCGTACAGGCCGAAGCGCCGGATGCACGTCCTCGACACCATCTATCCCGAAGGCATCACGATTCCCGACTACTTCTTCGGGAAGAACATCGTCCACCTGCCGACCGTGAAGTGCCATATCTACACCACGACGACAGGGGCGATGAAGAACGCCTTCGGCGGCCTGCTGAACACCAAGCGCCACTACACGCATTCCTGGATCCACCGCACGCTCGTCGATCTCCTCGCGATCCAGAAAGAGATCCATACAGGCATCTTCGCGATGATGGACGGGACCACCGCGGGGAACGGACCCGGCCCCAGAACGATGTACCCGGAGGTCAAGAACGTGATCCTGGCCAGCGCAGACCAGGTCGCAATCGACGCCGTCGCCGCGAAGCTGATGGGCTTCGACCCGCTCTCGCTCGAGTATATCCGCGTTGCGCACCAGGACGGCCTCGGCGTCGGGGACGTGCGCGAGATCGAGCTCGTCGGCGATGACATCTCGCGCGAGTCGTGGGGTTTCACGGTCGGAAACAATGGGGTGAGCCTGTTCGGAAACCTCGCATGGTTCGGACCCCTGAAAGGGATGCAGAAGCTCTTCTTCAGAACGCCGATGGTGCACCTCTTCATTTTCGGGTCCGAGGCGTACCACGATTACTACCGCTGGCCGGTCAAGGACCGGCGGGTGTTCGAGGCGTGGAAGGCCGGCACGCCGTGGGGAGGGCTCTTCACCGACTATGAGCGCAGGCGGGCGGCCCGTGAATCGAGCGGCGCCGCCGCGTAGACAACCAATCACCCCGTACCTCACGTGACTACCCGATCCCGCGCCGAGGCGGCACTGCTGGGAACCACGCTGATCTGGGGCGGCACGTTCGCCGTCGTGAAGATCGGCATGCGGGACGTGTCGCCCCTGCTCCTGATAGCCATCCGGTTCCTGCTGGGCGGCGGGCTCATGCTCCTCCTGCTTGGCCGCAGGCTGTTTCCCATCCCGGGCCAGGCAATTCTGAAAGGGAGCATCCTCGCCGCGTTTCTCTTCCTCGGGTTCGTAACGCAGAACATCGGCCTCACCATCACGACGGCCTCCAAATCTGCGTTCATCACCGGCATGATGGTCATCTTCGTGCCGTTGCTCCAGGTGGTGATCGAGCGCAGGCCTCCGCGACTCGGGAACGTGGTGGGCGTCGCGATCGTCACGCTCGGCCTCTGGTTCCTGACCTCCCCGGCCGGGGAGTCGTTCAACAGCGGCGATGCGCTGACGATGCTCTGCTCCGTCCTGTTCGCCGTGTACATCGTCTACCTGGACGTCGTCTCGAAGGAGATGACGACCGAGCAGCTGGTCATCATCCAGATGGTGGCTAACCGGCGTTATGGCCCTCGTCGCCACCGCGCTGTTCGAAACGCCACGGCTGGTCCCTTCGACGCAGGCGATCGCCTCGCTCGTCTATCTGACGCTGCTCGCGACCGTGCTGACCACGTACGTCCAGACCCGCTTTCAAAAGGAGACCACGCCAACGAGGGCGGTGGTGATCTTCTCCATCGAGCCTGTGATCGCGACCGTGATTGCCTATGTCCTGCTCGGGGAGACCCTCGGACCGCTCGGCGTGCTCGGCGGGGCGCTGATCATCGCGGGCGTGCTGGTCTCGGAGTTCGCCGACGCCGTCCCGTTCCTGCGTCGGGGCGGCGAACCCGGCGATTCTTGATTTTCATCAGGGGAGCGAGTATACTTTCGCATTCCATGACCGCCCGCGCGCACATGGTCGTCAGGGGGTTGGTGCAGGGTGTCGGATTCCGGTGGTTCGTGGCCCGGCGCGCGAACGCGCTCGGGCTCACAGGGTACGCCAGAAACCTGATCGATGGGGCGGTCGAAATCGAAGCGGAGGGCGACCGCTCGCTTGTCGAGGCGTTGATAGGCGATGTCCGCGTCGGTCCGCGTTCGGCCCACGTGCAGGATCTCATGATAGACTGGAAGGAGCCCAGCCACGAGTCAGGGCAATTCATCATCCGATAGCGTGCCGTCCGCTCTTCCGCGCGTCGGCTTTGGATACGACGTGCACCGCCTTGTGGAGGGGAGGCCGCTGATCCTCGGCGGCGTGGAAATCCCTTCGCCAAAGGGGCTTGACGGCCATTCCGATGCCGACGTAGTCCTCCACGCGCTGGCCGACGCCCTGCTCGGGGCCGCGGCGCTGGGAGACATCGGCCGCCATTTCCCCAATACGGACCCCCGGTACAAGGGGATCTCGAGTCTGATCCTTCTCGGGCACGTGGCGGACCTCCTGCGGAAGCACCGGTTCGCCGTCGTAAATGCAGACATCACACTGCTTCTCGAAGCTCCGAAGATCGCGCCGCACGTGGAACGGATGCGGGGAACCATCGCGCGCGCGCTGGCCATCACGCCCGAGCAGGTCTCAGTGAAGGCCACCACGGGCGAGGGGATGGGCTTCGTCGGCACTGGCGAAGGGGCTGCCGCCTATGCCGCTGTCCTTCTGATGAACTCGTGATCGCCCCCCGTCACTCTCGCCGGTAGCGCAGGAATCACTGTGGAAGACTTCGTCTCATCCCTCATCCATCTCGACCCCACGCTGGTTCTTCTCGCAGTCCTTGCGGTAGCCTTTCTTGAAAACCTGCTGCCGCCGTTCCCCTCTGACGTGCTCGTGGTGGCGGCCGGCTCCCTGGTCGGTCTCGGAACGGTCGGATTCGTTCACGTCCTGCTTGTCGCGGCGATCGGGAGCACCCTCGGCTTCGTTGTCATGTACTTCATCGGGAAGTGGTTCGGGCACCGGATCCTCGCTGAGGGCCGGCTGCCATTTATCCCTCCGGGCGCCGTGCGAACGGTGCACGGGTGGTTCGAACGCTACGGGTACTGGCTGATCATCGCCAACCGCTTCCTGGCCGGGACGCGGGCAGTGGTCGCGTTTTTCGCGGGAATGTCCGACCTCAAGCTGGGCGCGACAGTCGCCCTCTCGTTTGCCAGCTCGCTGCTCTGGAACGGGATCCTGGTGACAGCCGGATTCGTCCTTGGCAACAACTGGGAGCGGGTCGGGTTCTATCTGACGACCTACAGCCAGGTGGTCACCGGCATCGTCGTCCTGGTCATCATCGTCCTCGTGATCCGCTACTTCTCGACGCGCAACGGGCGTCCGGTGGATCCATGATCGACGTCATCCTGGAGTGGGACAGACAATTGTTCCACCTTCTGAACACGTCGCTCGCAACGCCGATCGGCGACGCGCTCTGGCCGGTCATCACCCACTACGACCGGTTCCCGGCGGTCCGGGTTGCGCTCGTGCTCGTCTGGCTCGTGCTCATCGTGAAAGGGGGGCGGCGCGGGCGTATGGCGGCCCTGGTGCTGGTGCCCGTGATCATCGTGTCGGATCAGCTCAACAGCCAGGTGATCAAGGAGTTCGTCGGACGGCCCCGGCCCTGTCATCTGGTGAACGGGGTGAGGATCATGAACGATATTCGGATGCTCGTCGATTGCGGCCCCGGCTTCGCGTTCACGTCGTCGCATGCGGTGAACAACGCGGCGGCTGCGACGGTCCTCTCGTACTACTACCCCCGGTGGACGTGGGCGTTCATCCTGTGGGCAGCCCTCGTCGCCCTCTCCCGTGTTTTTGTCGGCGTCCACTACCCGCTCGACGTCGTCTCGGGGGCGGTCCTTGGCTCGGGTGTCGCGTATCTCATGATCCTTGCGGCTGAGCGTGCTGTTCAATCCGTCGCACGTCATCGGTCGGGATCGAACGATGCGAATTCCCGCATGAGCATGCCGCCCGTCCATAGCGGCAGCCGGCTCTTCGTCGTGAGACTGTCCCTGACCGTCGCCGCAGGGCTTCTCCTTGGATTCTCTTTCCCGCCGAGCACCGTCGGCGCGCTTGCCCTCGTGGGGCTGGTGCCACTGTTGATCGTCCTCGCCGACATCGACCGCGTATGGGCGGGCCTGCGATGGGTGTATCTCGCGATGGCGGTGTTCCATGTGATTACGCTGAACTGGACGGGCGGCTATGAACACGGCCGGGACCCGTACATGATGATTGCCGGAGGGATGACGATGCTCATCCACCCGCTCTTCTACTTTCTTCCGATGGGCGCATACCTCTTCGTCAAGCGCCACGCAGGTCCCTGGGCGGCTCTCCTCAGCCTGCCGTTCCTCTGGACGGGGTACGAGTTCAGCCACACGCTGACCGAATGGTCGTTCCCATGGCTGACGCTTGCGCACAGCCAGTCGTACAACCTGGCGGGGATGCAGTTCATCAGCATCACCGGGATCCTTGGACTCACGTTCTGGATCCTCCTGGTGAACGCGTCGGTCTTTGTGCTCTATTCGTCGGTTGCCGGAGGCCGGCTGACACTCGGATCGCGGCGCGGCGTCCTCGCACTCATCGGCATTCTGCTGCTGGTTGCGATTCCGTCGTTGCACGGGTGGTTCGTCCTGACAGCACCGGAGGCCTCGCCAGCCGCCCCGTTGCAGCGCCCTGTCACCGTGGGCATGATCCAGCCGGATTTCGATCCATGGCAGAAATGGTCGGTGGACGGCCCGGGGACGGTCCGGACATACCTGAGGATGACCGATTCGCTCCTGAATTCCGGATGCAGGGCCGATCTGGTTCTGTGGCCTGAGACGGCGATTCCGTTCTTCGTGCTCAGCACGGAGGACGTCCCGACACGGGACCTGCAGGAGTCCGTGGACTCCATGGGGGTCGCTGTCCTGACGGGGCTTCCGCACCGCACCGTGTACCGCGATTCCAACGCCGCTCCGAGGAGCGCGAAGCGCGACCGCCGCACGGGCCAGCGGTATGATACGTTCAACGCCGCGGCGCTGATTGAACCCTTCGACGGCCCGGCCCGGTGGCACGGGAAGATGAAGATGGTGCCGCTCGCGGAGAGAATTCCCTACTCGGAGTTCTTCTCCGGCTTCGACTTCCTGCGCTGGGAAGTCGGCATGGGAGGGTGGGCGATCGGCAAAGACACGGTCGTGTTCCGTGAGGAGCGGAGCGGCAGCCGGTTCAGCACGCAGATCTGCTACGAGTCCACCTATCCCGATTTCGTCGCGGAGTACGTCCGGCGCGGCGCCGAGTTCCTGACGATCATCACGATCGACAGCTGGTGGGGGCACATGTCCGGCGCGTTCCAGCACCACCGGATTGCTGTCTTTCGCGCGGTCGAGAACAGGCGCTGGATCGCGCGCTGCGCCGTGGGCGGGATTTCCTGTTACATCGATCCATACGGCAGGACGTATGACGACACCGAACTGTTCTCGCGCGCGGTCCTGTGCAGGACGATCGGCCGCGACAGCGAGTTGACGACGTACACGCGCGTGGGAAACGTCCTCGGGGAGGCCTGTCTCTGGATCTCCTGCCTGCTCGTCGCCGCAGCCGCGGGCGAGCGGGCCCTGCGCAAGCGCCGCACACGACTCTGGAGCATGCCATGATAGATCTGCGAAGCGATACCGTCACGCGTCCTTCGGCCGCCATGCGCGAGGCAATGCACGGGGCTGAGGTTGGAGACGACGTGTTCGGAGAAGATCCCACCGTCAGGGAGCTGCAGGAGCGCGTCGCGGGAATCCTCGGGAAGGAAGCCGCGCTCTATGTGCCGAGCGGGACGATGGGGAATCAGATCTGCATCAAGGTGCACACGCAGGCCGGCGACGAGGTGATCGCCGAACGCGGCTCCCACGTCTTCAACTATGAGACCGCCGGTGCCGCGTTCCTTTCATCCGTGCAGATCCATCCGGTCGAAGGGGTTCGGGGCGTCCTGGGCATCGAGGAGGTTCGCCAGGCTATCCGTCCGAAGCTCTACTATATGCCCCGGACCCGGTTGCTGTGCGTCGAGAACACGCACAACAGGGCGGGGGGCACCATCACCCCGCTGGAGTCGCTGGCCGCACTGAGCGATTTCGCGCGGGGAGAGGGGCTGAAGGTCCATCTCGACGGCGCGCGTCTCTGGAACGCCTGCGTCGCCACCGGCGTCGCTCCCGCAGCATACGCAGGGCACGCCGACTCGGTCTCCGTCTGCCTCTCGAAGGGGCTCGGCGCGCCGGTCGGGTCGGTCATCGCGGGGACAAAGGAATTCATCCAGGAAGCGCGCCACTACCGGAAGATCTTCGGGGGCGGGATGCGTCAGGCCGGCGTCATTGCCGCGGCAGGGTTGTATGCGCTGGAGCACAACAGGGAGCGCCTCCACGAGGACCACGAAAAGGCTGCCGTGCTCGCCCGGGCCCTCGGAGACATCCCGGGGATCGAGATCGATCCGCTGACCGTCCAGACAAACATTATCATTCTATCGGTGGCCCGCAGCGGGAAAATGCCGGAAGAAATCCTCGCCGCTTTGAAGGCGAAGGGCGTGCTCTTCTCCGCCGGTAACTATATGGGATTGCGTGCGGTTACGCACCTCGATGTGTCCATGGACGACGTCCGGAGGGCCGGAGAGGCGTTCCGCTCCATCTGGACATAGGCTCGGTCCGGACATCCGCCGCCGGACAGGGTTCTCTCCCCGAAATAAGCCCCTGTCCTGACTTGCATTTGAGCGGACCAAGGTCTATATTGATACAGCTGTACAGAGTAGCCCGTTTCGGGCTATTTTTGTTTGAGGCAAGCGAACCCCGCCAGACGTCCATGAAAGTTGACGAAAAGCTCCGCGAGGAAGTCGCCAATGCCGTGTCGCGGCACGGCGCGCACGTTATTGATGTCGTGTTGCGCGGCGATCACAGGAAGCCGGTGCTGGAAGTCTTCATCGACGCAGAGAACCCCGTGACGATCGAGCAGTGCACGCAGATCAGCCGGGAACTGTCCGGTGCCATCGACGGCGCGCGGATGCTTGCGGGCACATATCGGCTGGAAGTTTCGTCGCCGGGCATCGACAGGCCGCTCCAGCATGCATGGCAGTACCCGAAGCATGTGGGGCGCAGGGTCCAGGTTACCGTGCGAAGGCCGGAGGGGACCCTGAAACTGGTGGGAGTGCTGACCGCGGCCGACGCCCAGGGAGTGACAGTGACTCCGGGCCCCGGCAAGGAGCCTGTGCAGGTGGCCTTCGCGGACGTCCGTGAGGCCCTGGTGCTCCCGCCCTGGTAAGCGGTTGCCCGAAGAACGGTATGTTTGTTTGAGGAGAAAGGTATGAACGCAGAGATTGTTGAATCGTTTTCGCAGATGGTCCGGGAGAAGGGGATCGACAAGGACATCCTCGCGGGCGTCGTGGAGGATGTCTTTTCCATGATGGTCCGGAAGCGGTACGGGCAGGACGCGAAATTCGATGTCATCGTGAACATGGACAAGGGGGACATCGAGATCTTCCTTGAGCGGGAGGTCGTGGCCGAGGTGGAGAACCCGACCACGCAGATCGATGTCGCCACCGCCCGCGAGCTTTCGGGGGAAGACCTGGGTGTCGGCGAGGAGTTCGTGGAAGTCATCCCGCTGGAAACGTTCGGCCGGCGGCTGGTCGTCAGTGCGAAGCAGAACCTGAACCAGCGCATCAAGGAGATCGAGCGGGAGATCATGTACAATGAGTACAGCAACACGGTCGGAGAGATCGTTGTCGGCGAGATCTACCAGATCCGCCGCAACGAAATTCTGATCAACCACAACAGGAACGAGCTGATCCTCCCGAAGAGCGAGCAGATTTTCAAGGAGCGGTACAAGAAGGGGGACACGATCCGCGCGGTGGTGAAGGAGGTCCGGAAGAACGCCGGGAACCCCGCCGTCATCGTCTCGCGTGCCGATCCCCAGTTCCTCGCCAAGCTGTTCGAGCTCGAGATCCCCGAAATTTACGACGGCATCATCGAGATCAAGCACATTGCCCGGGAGCCGGGCGAGCGCGCCAAGGTCGCCGTGGAATCGCACGACGACCGGATCGACGCGGTCGGCGCCTGCGTCGGCATGAAGGGTGTCCGCATCCACACGATCGTGCGGGAGCTGAACAACGAGAACATCGACGTCATCAACTTCTCCGAGCAGCCTGAGGTGTTCATCCAGCGTGCCCTGGCGCCGGCGAAGATCCGGGGCATCGAGGTGGACCGGGACGCAAAAGCCGCGAACGTGATCGTGATCGCCGACCAGGTGTCGCTGGCCATCGGAAAGAACGGCCAGAATATCCGTCTCGCGTCAAAGCTGACCGGCTTCGAGCTGAACCTGATCAAGGAGGGCGGAGACGACGAATACGATATCGAGCTCATCGACTTCAAGCCGGATCTCGGCGAGGAGTTGTACCTGAAGCTGATCAATGCCGGGCTCGAGACCGCGAAAGACGTGATCAACGCCAAGCTGGACACGTTGCTCGCAATCGAAGGGCTCACCGAGGAGAAGATTCACGAGCTGCGCGAAATGATGAAGCGAGACCTGGAAGAGGCGGAAGTGGACGACGAGGAGGCGGCGGTACCCGTGGCTCCGCTGACCCGCGTGGAGGCCGCCATCGCGGCCCAGAACCAGTCCGCCGCTGCGGCCAAGGCGGCACTGGAGGAGGCGGCAGCGGGTGCAGCCGCCGATGCGGCCACTGCGGAGGTGGAAGAGGCGGAAGCGGGTGCAGCCGCCGATGCGCCCACTGCGGAGGTGGAGGAGGCGGCAGCGGGTGCAGCCGCCGATGCGCCCACTGCGGAGGTGGAGGATGCGGAAGCGAATGCAGAGGCCGGTCCGGCCGAGCCGCCCGCGGAACCCCCCGCAGAGCCGGAGGAACCGAAGCAGAGTTGAGGCGCAGGAGAGTGTCCCTGACCGGGCGCTCCGGGCTCAGGGACGATCACGAGACGATAGGATGGCATGACAGAGACACTGGAAAAGCGTAAGAAGATCTACAGAGTCGCGACCGAGCTCAACCTCTCGCACGAGACGCTCATCGAGTTCCTTCGGAAGAAGGGGCATGAGGTGAAGAGCCACATGTCCTCCGTCGACGACGAAATGATGCGCGACATCCTGATCCACTTCAAGAGGGAGAAGGACGTCGCCGAGAAGCACCAGCGCAAGATCGCTGAGATCCGTGAGCGGAAGAAGGTCGAGCGGAAGGTCGACGAGCAGGTCGAAGCTGCGAAGCCAGCCGAAGCGGTGAAGGGAGCGGCGGTCGAGATCCCGCAGCCGGCAGCCGGGCCCGCCCTTGCGATCGTCGAAGAAGTGGACGCGCACGTTGAGGAGCCGCTCGCGGAAGAGGAGGCTCCGGTCGCATCGCCGGTCGAAGCCGCCCCCGTCGCGGAAGCGCAGCCTGCAGAGGAAGAGGAAGAAGAGGAGGAGGTCGCAGAAGAGCCCGCGTCCGCTGAAGCAGCAGCCGCGGAAGCGCCTGACGCTCAGGCGCCTGCGCCGCCCCCCGTCGAGACGGGAGTCCTCTCTCCGCTGGAGCGAGGAAGGAAGACCAGGCTTGGTCTGACGATCAAGGGGAAGATGGAGCTTGCGCCGAAGAAACCGGCCCCCGGACGGGGAGCCAAGGCGGCGCCGGCTGCACCCGCACCAGCGGCCACTGACGACGCGCTCGCGAAGAAGAAGAAGAAGAAGGTCCGGGAGGAAGTGCCGGTTGCCAAGCCCGTGGAGGCCGAGGAACCGGAGCGGAAGAAAAAGAAGAAGAAGAAACTGCGGCACAAGGAGGTCGATCAGGCCGAAGTCCAGGACGCCATCCGGCGCACGTTTGCCGCGATGGACGAAGCGCCCGCCGCCGGCCGCGCCGTGTCGAGGAAGCGGAAGCGTCGCGAGCGCGAAGAGGCCGAGCAGCGCCTGCAGGAAGAGGCGCAGCGCGAGTCAGGGAAGCTCCGTGTGACCGAATTCGTGTCGGTCAGCGACCTCGCGAACCTGATGCGGGTGAACGTCGCAGACGTTATCAAGAAGTGCATGGAACTCGGCATCATGGTGTCCATCAACCAGCGCCTGGACAAAGACACCATTACGCTCGTCGCTGACGAGTTCGGATTTGAAATCCAGTTCTATGCGGAAGTGACGGAGGACGAGGCGCTCGAGGAGCCCGAGGATCTCGCTGAGACCCTCAAGCGCCGCCCCCCGATCGTCACGATCATGGGGCACGTCGACCACGGGAAGACGTCGCTTCTCGACTACATCCGCCGCTCCAACGTGGTGGCCGGCGAAGCAGGCGGCATCACGCAGCACATCGGCGCGTACGAAGTCAGGTCGCCGAGCGGAACGATGATCACGTTCCTGGACACGCCGGGCCACGAGGCGTTCACGGCCATGCGCGCACGCGGCGCCCAGGTGACGGATATCGTCGTGCTCGTCGTCGCGGCCGACGACAGCGTCATGCCGCAAACCCTCGAAGCGATCAGTCATGCGCAGGCGGCCGCGAGTGCCGATCATCATTGCCATGAACAAGATCGACAAGGTCGACGCCACCCCCGACCGGATCCGGCAGCAGCTGGCCGAAAAGAACCTCCTGGTGGAGGAGTGGGGCGGCAAATACCAGAGCGTCGAGCTGTCGGCGAAGACCGGCAAGAACGTGGATGTGCTCCTCGAGAAGATCGCGCTCGAAGCCGATGTCCTCGACCTCAAAGCCAACCCCGACCGCCTGGCGACGGGGACGATCCTCGAAGCATTTCTCGACAAGGGCCGCGGCATCATCGCGACCGTCCTTGTGCAGAAGGGGACGCTTCGCGTGGGGGATCCGTTCATCGCAGGTATCTATAGCGGTCGCGTCCGCGCGATGTTCGACGAGCGCGGCAACCGGGTCGAGGCCGCCGGGCCGTCGACGCCCGTGCAGCTCGCCGGCCTCGATGGGAACCCCCAGGCGGGCGACCGCCTCCAGGCGGTCCCCTCCGAGCGGGATGCGCGCGACGTCAGCCTCCGCCGGCAGCAGCTGAAGAGAGAGCAGGACTTCCGCCAGATCCGCCTGACCACGCTGGACGACATCTCGGCCCAGATCAAGCAGGGCCAGGTGAAGGAGCTGGCCGTGATCGTGAAGGGCGACGTCGACGGATCCGTGGAAGCGCTCTCCGACTCGCTCATGAAGATCGAGCACAAGGAAGTGAAGATCGGCGTGATTCACCGCGGCGTCGGAATGATTTCCGAGTCGGACATCATGCTGGCGGCCGCCTCGGGCGCGGTGATCATCGGATTCCGGGTCCATCCGAACCTGAATGCCCGCAGGCTTGCGGAGAAGGAAAAGGTGGACATCCGGACCTACTCGATCATCTACGATGCGATCGACGACATCCGCAATGCGCTGGAAGGCATGCTCGCTCCGGAGCGCAAGGAGGAGGTCACCGCAACGGTGGAGGTGCGCGAGGTGTTCAAGGTTCCTCGCATCGGAAACATCGGCGGATGTTTCGTGCAGGACGGGACGATCGCCCGCAACAACCGCGTGCGCCTCGTCCGCGACGGCATTCGCGTGTTCGAGGGCGGCATCAGTTCGCTGCGCAGGTTCAAGGACGACGTCCGCGAAGTCGAGACCGGCTTCGAGTGCGGCATCGGCCTCGAGAACTATAACGATCTCAAGGTCGGCGACGTGATCGAGGCGTTCCGAATCACGGAGGCCAAGCGGAAGCTCTGATATGCCCAACAGGCCTCAGCGCGTCGCCTCGCTCCTGAAAGAGGAGCTCGGTGCCGTGCTTGTCAAGGAATATGCGGGTGTGCTGCCAGGCTTCACGACGGTCACGGAGGTGCGGCTGTCGCCGGACCTGCGCGTCGCACGGATCTTTGTCAGCATCTTCGGGAACGCCGAGGTCCGCGAGCGAACCATGGAATACCTGACTTCAGAGCTGCCTCATATCCGGGGCATCCTCGGAGGCAGGCTCCGTCTCAGGTTTATGCCCGAGCTTCACCTGCACCTCGACGATACGCTCGACCGCGTCGACAGAATCAACGCCATCATCAAGAAGATCCATGATGACCGTCCGGACGACCGGACTCCGGAATGAGGAAGGGGGGCCCTGCGAGGATGCGGTGCTTCTCGTGGACAAGCCCCTCGGCTGGACCTCATTCGACGCGGTGAACAAGATCAGGTCTCTGACCGGAATCCGGCGTGTGGGACATGCCGGAACGCTGGATCCGCTCGCGACCGGGTTGCTCATCGTATGCACGGGGCGGAAAACGAAGGAGCTGTCGCGTTTCACCGGGCTGGACAAGACGTACGCAGCGTTGATCACGCTGGGGGGTACGACCGAGAGCTACGACGCGGCGACGCCGGTCGTGGGCCGGTGCGACGTCTCGGGCCTGTCTGACGAGGCCGTCCGGGACGCGGTCGGCTCGTTTGTCGGCAGGCAGCTGCAGCTTCCGCCGATGTGGTCGGCCGTGAAGGTCGGAGGTCGGAGGCTGTACCGGTACGCCAGGAAAGGGCAGACCGTGACACGCCCTCCCCGGGACATAGAGATCAACGCCATCACGGTGGACCGGATCTCGCTGCCGGAGGTGGCTGTCACCGTGACCTGTTCGAAGGGAACGTACATCCGGACGCTTGCCCACGATATCGGGGCCCGGCTCGGATGCGGCGCGTATCTGAGCGGCCTCAGGCGCACGGCCATCGGCCCATTCAGGGTCGAAGATGCGCTGACGATGCAGGATCTGATCAACCTGACGGCACCGGCAACCGCCCGATGAGAATTGTGCGATCGCTCGAGCCGGCGCTCTTTGACCGGAATTCCGTTGTGACGGTGGGAACCTTCGACGGTGTCCACCGCGCTCATCAGGAGATCATCGAGCGGATCGTCACGCGCGCCCGCGAGCTATCCGGCCGGAGCGTGGTGGTCACGTTCGATCCGCACCCGAAAGAGGTGGTGCGCTCCGCGCAGGGCCCCGTCGAGCTCCTGACGACGCTGGAGGAGCGGTGTGAGCGCCTCGGCGAGCTGGGAGTCGACCTGACGGTCGTGATTCCCTTCACGAAGGAGTTCTCGAAGCTCACGGCGGGGGAGTTCTACTCGACGTACCTGATTCGCGGCGTAGGGCTCCTGGAAGTGATCGTCGGACATGACCACATGTTCGGCCGCGACCGGCAGGCCGGCCAGGACGAGTTGCAGAGGCTCGGGCGCGAGCACGGGTTCCAGGTGTCGGTGATCCCGCCACGCGCGGTGGACGGGGAGGTTATCAGCAGCACGCGGATCAGGCGCGCACTCGCCGCCGGTGCGGTGGAGAAAGCAGGTGCGATGCTCGGATACCCGTACAGACTCTCCGGGACTGTGGTGCCGGGGGATGGGCGGGGGAAGACCATGGGGTATCCCACGGCGAACCTGGATGTCCGCGGAGCGGGCAAGATCGTCCCGGCGCGCGGAGTGTATGCGGTCGAAGTACTGGTTGGCTCCGTCCGGGAACGGCGGCATTGCGAACATCGGCGTCCGGCCCACCGTCACGGACGGGACGACGAGAGACGATCGAGGTTCACATCTTCGACACCGCGGCCGATCTGTACGGCTCGACGGTGCGCATGGGGTTCATCGGGCGCCTGAGGGATGAACGGAAGTTCAAGGGGCTCGACGAGCTTGTGGCACAATTGGGCGATGACGAACGGCGGGCACGCGCTCTGCTCGTGCGGGCCGGACGTCCAACGACGAAAGGAAACGTATGAAACAGAAGGGAGCATAAGCATGGCAATCACCAAGGATTCAAAAGCGGAGATCATCAAGAAGTACGGCAAAACGCCGACGGACACGGGCGCGCCCGAAGTGCAGATCGCACTTCTCACGGCGCGCATCAATGACCTGGCTCCGCATTTCGAGAATCATTCCAAAGACCACCACTCACGAGTCGGCCTCCTCAAAATGGTGGGAAAACGTCGCAGGCTCCTCGATTATCTTCAGGCGAAGGACGTCGAGCGCTACAGGAAGATCATCGCCGATCTTCAAATCAGAAAGTAAGGACGATACAACACATGAAGGTTGCCAGAGAAATAGATCTCGGCGGAAAGATCTTCTCGCTCGAAACGGGAAGGTTCGCAAAGCAGGCGGACGGGGCCGTGATGGCCCGGTTCGGAGATACCATGGTGCTCGCAGCGGTCGTCGCCGCGCCCGAGCCGAGGGAGAACCTGGATTACTTTCCGCTCCAGGTTGAGTACCGCGAGAAGGCCTCTTCGGCTGGAAAGATCCCGGGCGGCTTCTTCAAGCGCGAAGGCCGGCCCTCTGAAAAAGAGGTGCTGTCCTCCCGCATCATCGACCGTCCCATCCGGCCGCTCTTCCCTGAATGGTTCAGGAACGAGACGCAGGTCATCGTCACCGTCTACTCCTCCGACCAGGAACACGACGGAGACGTGCTGGGAGCTGTTGCCGCTTCGGCTGCGCTCATGATCTCCGACATCCCGTTCGACGGTCCGATCGCTCAGGTCCGCGTCGGACGCGCGAACGGGGAGTTGATCATCAACCCGACGTACACCCAGCTGCAGAGCAGCGACCTGGACGTCACCGTGGCCGGTACGGACGATTCGATCGTGATGGTCGAGGGTCAGGCCTCCGAGATCAGCGAGCAGGATATGCTCGACGCGCTCGCGTTCGCACACCGCTTCATCAAGGAAATGTGCCGGCTGCAGGTCGACCTCGCGAAGGAGGTGGGTCTCCCGAAGCGCACGCCGTCCGCGCAACCCGAAATCGGGGAGCTGGAACGGGCCGTGAAGGAACTCGCCGCGGGCAGGATCCACGAGCTCACCCTCACGCCCCTCCTGAAGGAGGAGCGCGCAGCCCGGACCTCTGCCATCGTCGAAGAAACCGTGGCGGCCCTTGCCGAGCGGTTCCCGGATCACGAAAAGACCGTCCGTGCGATGCTCCACGACATGGAGTACCACGAGATGCGCGAAATGATCCTCGGCCAGGGCCGCCGACTTGACGGCCGCGGGCTGAGAGACATCCGCCCCATCTCGATCGAAGTCGGTCTCCTGCCGCGGACCCACGGCTCAGCGCTCTTCCAGCGCGGCGAAACGCAGAGCCTTACGACCGTGACGCTCGGGACGAAGCTCGACGAGCAGATCATCGACGGGCTCCTGCCGGAATCGAGCAAGCGCTTCATGCTGCACTACAACTTCCCCCCGTTCTCGGTCGGTGAGGTCGGACGGCTGGGTTCCACCGGGCGCCGGGAGATCGGGCACGGGGCGCTCGCTGAGCGCTCGATCAGGGACATGATGGCTCCCGAGGCGGAGTTCCCCTATACCGTCCGGATTGTGTCCGACATCCTCGAATCCAACGGCTCCTCGTCCATGGCCACCGTGTGCGCAGCGACGCTGGCGCTCCTCGACGGCGGCGCGCCGCTCAAGCGCTCCGTGGCCGGGATCGCCATGGGCCTCGTGAAGGAGGGTGATCGCATCGCAATCCTGAGCGATATCCTGGGGAACGAAGATCACCTTGGCGACATGGACTTCAAGGTGGCCGGAACCCGCAAGGGCATCACCGGGTTCCAGATGGACATCAAGATCCGCGGCATCGCCCTGGAGATCATGGGCCGCGCGCTGGAGCAGGCGCGGGAGGGGAGGATGCACATCCTCGACAAGATGGATGAGGTCATCGACCGCCCGCGGGCGGACCTCTCTCCGTTCGCCCCGCGGCTCACAACCCTCAAGATCCCTGTCGACATGATCGGTGCGGTCATCGGGCCGGGCGGCAAGAACATCCGCCAGATCGTGAAGGACAGCGGCGCGGAGGTGAACATCGAAGACGACGGATCGATCGTGGTCGCCGCCACGTCCAAGGAGTCCGCGGACAAGGCCATCAAGGCGATCATGCGGATCACCGAGGTCCCCGAGATCGGGAAGGTCTACTCGTCGACCGTGAAGAAGGTCACGGACTTCGGCGCATTCGTGGAGTTCCTGCCCGGCAAGGAAGGGCTCGTCCACGTGTCGCAGCTGGACGTGAAGCGCGTCGAGAAGCCGAGCGATGTCGTGAAGGTGGGCGACGTGTTCGACGTGAAGATCGTCGACCAGGATGACATGGGGCGGTACAAGCTCAGCAGGAAGATCCTGCTCCTGCCGGAGTCAGAGCAGGAAGCAGCCATGGCCGAAGAGAAGCGGGACCGTCCGCCGCGGCGCGAGCACCACGGTCACTCGGGTGACCGGCGCGGCGGGCCACCTCGAGGCCGTTCACACTGACCCGTTCCATGCACGCAGTAACTCCGAATCCCGCCCCCGGCGGGATTCGGAGTTTTCGGGAGTTACGGACGCTGGCGGGCGTACTCGATCGACTCTGCTGAAGGCTGTCCGCTGCGGACGCGCTCGACGGTCACGACGAGGCGATCCTCAGCCGTTCGCTCGATGATCACGAAGAAGGGGGTGGTCTGTTCGGACGGAGAAAACCTCGCGCGCATGCCGGACACTTCGCGCAGACGCAGGCGCGTCCACTGCTCCGCGTCCTCTCCGGACGAGAGCGAAGGTCCGTAGGTTCGCCGCGACAGCACCGGTCCGGCGTCACTCTGTTCGATGAGGAGCAGTTCGTACCGGACGACCCTGTCACCCTCGAGCACCCTGAACAGTCCGGTCATCGCCCCGGCGGAGGGCTCCATCCAGACACCCTCATGGATTGCGCAGTCGTCGGTCGCCAGCCAGTGGCCGGAGATCCACGCGAGCGAATCCACCGGAAGCACGGCGGGCCGGGAGCCGGGTTGCCCCGCACACGGCGCGGTCACGGCGATCATCAGAAGGGGGAGAGCGACAAGGCCTGAGGCCGGGCGGATCATACAGTCAGGATCTGATGCTCGAATGACGCGATGTCGAGCTCAGACATCAGCCAGCGGACCAGCTCGGGTCCGTACTTGTTCATGAAGGTCACGATCGAAAGCGTGCGCTCCTGAAGGCTGCCATCGGGAAGCAGGCCGTTCACCGCGCGTTCGAGCTGGCGGACGGCGACTTCGTTGCGCTTTGCCTGTGCGGCGTGCGCTTTGTCCTTCAGGCCCGACAGATTCCCTTCCGTCTTCGACTTGACGGTTTCCAGCACGGAGAGCAATGTCGGGTCGACTTCCCTGATCCCGAACCGCAGCTCGTTGAGCGCTTCCTGCATCCGCTGCGCGGCCAGGCCGAACATCGAGTCCACGTTCACTTCTGAGATCTGCCCCACGACGCGCGCGATCAGGCGCGCATGATCGTCGAAGAAGTCTGCGAGCTGGAGGTCGTACTTCTCCATGGCTCTTCGCAGCCTGTCCTCTACGAACGACGCGCTGGCGCGCGGGTAGACCACGGGTGCGACGACGCCGAAATGCTGGTACACGGGGGCAAGCTGGGCGTGGTACGCGACCTCGGACGGACCGGCGACATAGGCAACCGTGGGGAGCAGGAGATCCTGCATGATCGGCCGAAGCACCACGTTGGGGCTGAGCTGTTCCGGCGTCTCCCGCGCGATGTTCAGGAGCTCGTCCCTGCTCAGGAAATGTCTGGTCCCTCGCAGCGAGAAGTCCGTTTCGCGCGGCTCGATCAGATAGCGGCCGCCC
The DNA here is from genome assembly GCA_963701735.1 of uncultured Ignavibacteria bacterium. Classification (GTDB taxonomy): domain Bacteria; phylum Bacteroidota; class Ignavibacteria; order UBA10030; family UBA6906; genus CAWABB01. The sequence continues at coordinate 337,873 of CAVPBI010000010.1, forward strand.
TTGTGGAACAGGAAGAGATTCAGCGATTTCGGCTTGACCTGCGCGTGGTACAGCTGCTCGAGTTCTGCGCTGCGGGAAATGACGAGCTGCGATGTGGCGGGAAACTCCTCGATCTCTTTCGTGAAGAGCGGGGAGAGCTGCCGCTTGAGGCGAGGATCGTTCGGCGACAGGAAGACGAGACCGTGGTCCTCGAACAGGAAGTTCATCCAGGCCGCGAATGCCTTGAGGAATGTCTGTCCCTCCCGGTAGCAACCCCGCAGGGTGGCAAGGAGGGACTCCTTGAATTCTGAGGGAACCAGGTCTGCTTCGAGGCGGGCGAACGCCGTCGAGAGCGACGAGTCAAACACGAGCTCTCCCACCGGGCCCGGGTTGCGCTCCGGAAGGCTCCCTCCGGGCAGGTACTCGACCCTGGCCACGTGCTGATCGGCATCGAGAACCGCTGTGGTATTCATTTCGGCGAAGTCGTGATCCTCGCCTTCGAGCCAGAACACGGGAACAAAATCGCAATCGGGGAACTGCGCCTTCAGCTGCAGGGCGAGCTTGACGGCCGTGACCGTCTTCAGGACCGTGTACATCGGGCCTCCGAAGAGCCCGACCTGTTGCCCGGTGACGACCGCAAATGTCGTGGGTTTCGCGAGAAGTGCGATATGTTCAAAAGTCCGCGCCGGAGAGCCGAAAGCAGTGTTCTGCTCCCGAAGAACCTCCAGCAGGACGGACCGGTCCGCTGCGTCGGACCCCCGGAGCCGGATCACTTCCGCGAAATCTTCGCTATCCCTGTACCCCCTGGCGAACAGGGGTCGGACGCGCTGGAACGCGTCGATGTAATCCAGGAAAAGGTCGGAGAAACCGCCGGCAGCCGGCGGCAGAAGACGGTAGGCGATGGATTCCATTCGGCTCGGACGAGAGGATGACGTGATGGCGGAGCAATATAGGAGAATGACGGAGGAGATGCAACGAGCGCCTCCCAAAAAAACCGTTGCTTTCCTCTCCAATCTTTTGTAGGTTCGGTTACAACGTCGCGCGTAACACCCTGTGGCATCAGCGTTTGTGACCTCCACAAACTCGTTCTTGCAGCCAGGCTCTACCCCACGAACCTCCGGCACGCGCCGCCGGCTCACGTGAACTTTTCCGCAGAGTGAACATTCCCGGCTCATGATTACGAAATCCGGTCTCGAGTATATCCTCAAGATCCGACTGCCGCTCGTTGCCTTCGTCGCGGTCGCATCCATGGTCGTCACCTATTTTCTCTCCCGCGCGGAACGGGACGGCATCGGCTACGCGCCGGTCCAGCCGGTGGCGTTCTCCCACAGGCTCCACGCCGGCACAATGCAGATCGACTGCAAGTACTGCCATACGGGGGTGGCGGTCTCATCGCACGCGACCGTACCGCCGGTCGCCACGTGCATGAACTGCCACACGGTGGCGCGCAAGAACCGGCCCGAGATCATCAAACTGACCCGGTATTATGAAGAGGGCGTGGCCATTCCGTGGAAGCGGATCCACAAGGTGCCCGATTACGCCTACTTCAACCACAGCGCCCACGTGAACCGGGGGATCGACTGCGCCAGATGCCACGGCGACGTGGCGTCGATGGAGGTCGTGTCACAGGTGTCGGAGTTCACGATGTCCGCATGCCTCCGGTGCCACCGCAGCGCTCCGGAACTTCTGGCTGACGTCCCGGGCATCAAAAAGGGACCCGAGCATTGCAGTACATGCCACCGCTAAGAGCAGGGATCAGATGACCACGCACGATCACACGACGTCCGGACGCCGCTCATTCTTCGCACGGCTCCTCGCCGGGGCCGGCGCTCTGGCGGCCGCCGTCGGAACCACCTGGGGAAGGTCTTCGTCCCGGGCTTCCGATGCCCGCTCGACCACCGGACTCCAGGTCAGGGTACACCCCGATGCCGTTCCTCGCACATCAGAACAGAGCACGACACATGGCTGACGCAGAGAACCTGCAGCGGACCGACGAGCCGGGCTACTGGAGAAGCCTTCGCGAACTGTATGACGGCGGCGCCGTCCGGGAGCAGAAGGCGCACGAGTTCATGGCGGGAGTGACGGACTCGTTTGACCTGAACCAGCTTCCGACGATGTCGCGCCAGCGCTTCCTGGCACTGCTCAGCGCTTCTGCCGCCTTTGCGGCGGCCGGGTGCACGAATTACCGCGACAAGGGAGAGATCGTCCCCTATACAAGAAACCCCGAAGAGATCGTTCCCGGGGTCGCGAATCTCTACGCCTCAACGTGTACGGGGTGCTCGCAGCAGTGCGGCATCCTCGTGAAGACCCGCGAAGGGCGCCCGATCAAAATCGACGGAAATCCGGAGCATCCCATCAGCCAGGGGAAGATCTGCGCAAGCGGGCAGGCGTCCATCCTCAACCTGTACGACCCCCAGCGGCTGCGCCGCCCGATGTTCGGCCCGCGGTCAGGGAAGATCGGCGACACCGCATGGGACGACGCGGACGCAGCAATCGCCGGGCAGCTGGCGAGCTGCGTCGAGGCATCACGCGAGATTGCGGTCGTCACGCGCGCCCTGTGCTCCCCGACGGCCCGCGCCGTCGTCGCGGACTTCCAGCAGACGTACCCGACGGCCCGCGTCTATTCCTACGAGCTGTTCCACGACGGGCCGCGCGACCGCGCCTGGACCCGGTGTTACGGCGAAGGACCCCGGCCGACCATCCGATGGGACAAAGCGGACGTCATCCTCGCGCTGGAGTCCGACTTCCTCGGGACGGAAGGGTGGACGATCGAGCAGATCCGGCAGTTCGCATCGCGCAGGGACGTAATGGCCGACGCAGCCTTCAACCGCGTCTACTGCGTCGAGGGAGGGGTAAGCCTCACCGGTTCGAACGCGGACTACCGTCTCCGCCTCCGGCCCGACGCCCAGCTGGAGTTCGTCCTGTCCCTGATCCATGAGCTGTCGCTCGGGCGGGGCGCGGTGGAGCCCGACGCTGCGCTTGCGACCGCGCTGCGCGGACGCTCTCTCAAGGATTTCGCCGCGAAGCGCGGCCTGGACTCCAGGGTGATCGACCATCTCGTCGACGATCTGGCCGCCTCCCGCGGGCGCGCCCTGGTCCATGCCGGATCGGCGCTCCCGGAAGACGTCCACGTAGCAGTGAATTACCTCAACGACCTGCTCGGCACCGCGGCTCTCTACGATTGGTCCGCCGCGAGGCCCCAGCCCCCCGTCTCGACGAAAGAGGAGTGGAAGACCCTGGTCGCCCGGATGAAGGACGGCACGGTCGGGCTCGTCGTCCACGTCGACGCAAACCCCGTCTATCATCTCCCGACGTTGCTGGGGTACGCCGACGCCCTGAAAAGCGTTCCCATGGCAGTCAGCCTGGCGGAATCGGAAGACGAGACAGGCCAGCTGTGCACGTACATCCTGCCCATCAACAACCAGCTCGAGAGCTGGGGCGACTACAACCCCCAGCCGGGAGTCCACTCGTTCCAGCAGCCGGTGATCGCTCCGCTCTACGAAACCCGGCAGAAGGAGGCGGTCCTCCTCCGGTGGACGGCGCCAGACACCGCATACGTGGAATCGATCTACGCGGACTACCTGAAGAAGCGGTGGGAAGCGGCTCATGGTCAATCCGGGTCGGCCGTCGCGTTCTCCAGATTCTGGCCATCGCTTCTGCACGACGGCATCCTCGTTCTTCCCGCAACCGCAACCGCACCCCGGGGGTTCAAGCCGGAGTCGGCGGCGAGCCTCGCCGCCCTGCCGCCCGACACGGGATTCACGGTCAGCCTGCAGAGGAGCCACTACATCGGGGACGGACGATTCGCGAACAACGGCTGGCTCCTTGAGGTCCCCGATCCCATCACGAAGATCGTCTGGGACAACTACGCGTCAATCTCGCCCGCGTCGGCTTCGGCCCTCGCTCTGGAGTCAGGCGACCACGTCGAGATTGCACTCCCGTACGGAAAGACGAAGGTCCCGGTGTTTGTCCAGCCCGGACAGGCCGACAACCATCTCTCCATCGCGCTGGGGTACGGGCGCTGGAACGCCGGCCCGATAGGGAACGGCGTCGGGGTTGCGGTGGGAAGCCTGCTGTCAGGCACGACCCTCGAAGGTGCGCTGCACCTGGCCGGCGCGACCCTGACCCGGGCGGAAGGGCGGACCGAGCTGGTCTCCACGCAGGAGCATCACGCGCTCGACGATGCGCTCGTGGCGGAGGCGCACAAGAAGCGGAAGATCATCCGCGAAGGGACCCTGCAGCACTATCGCGACGATCCCGAATTCATCCATCGCGACAGGCACGAGCTGTTCAGCATCAGCAAGGAGGTCGCGTACAACGGCCTCAAGTGGGCGATGTCGATCGACCTGAACAAGTGCGTCGGATGCAACGCCTGCGTCGCCGCATGCGACGTCGAGAACAACATTCCGGTCGTGGGCAAAGAGCAGGTCGGGAAGGGGCGGGAGATGCAGTGGATCCGGATCGACCGCTACTACGCGGGGTCCGCGGAGGATCCGGAGCTCAGCCACCAGCCGATGCTGTGCCAGCACTGCGACAACGCTCCGTGCGAGAACGTCTGCCCGGTCGTGGCGACCACGCATAGCCCGGACGGCCTGAACCAGATGACCTACAACCGGTGCGTGGGGACGAAGTACTGCTCGAACAACTGCCCGTACAAGGTCCGCAGGTTCAACTTCTTCAACTGGCGCGACCACCTGGCAGACGGCTACTACGAGCAGGAGTCCGTCGCGCTCCTGCACAATCCGGACGTGACCGTGCGTTCCCGGGGCGTCATGGAGAAGTGCACGTTCTGCGTCCAGCGGATCATGGAAGCCCGGCAGCTCGCCGCCGAGCAGGGGAGGCCCATGACGGGCACCGACGTCACCACCGCCTGCCAGCAGGCATGCCCGGCACAGGCCATCGTGTTCGGAGACATGAACGATCCCGGGTCGGCGGTGTCGCAGCACCGATCCCATCTGCTTGGATACCACGTGATCGACTGGGTCAACGCGCGGCCGAACGTGACCTATATCGCGCGTCTGCGCAATACCCATCCGGAGAGCCACTCGTGAGTACTGCGACTGTGGAGTACACACGCGAGATGCCGGTCGTCGAGGGCCGCCCCACGGCGGCATCGATCGAGGCGGTCATCGCAGCACCGATCGACAGCTTCCCGTCCCGCACGTGGTGGATCGGCCTCGCGATCACGGGCACCATGCTCGGCGTCGGAGCCTTCTGTATCGCCATGACCCTGTACGAGGGGCTCGGGCTCTGGGGCGTGAACCAGCCTGTCGGCTGGGGCTTCGACATCGTGAACTTCGTGTTCTGGGTCGGCATCGGTCACGCGGGCACGCTCATCTCGGCCATCCTGTTCCTGTTGAGGCAACGGTGGAGAACCGGCATCGCGCGGTTCGCGGAAGCGATGACGATCTTCGCGGTCATGTGCGCCGGCCTGTTCCCGCTGTTGCACACGGGACGCCAGTGGTTGCCCCTGTATCTGATGCCGTACCCGAACCAGCACTCGCTCTGGGTGAACTTCACGTCTCCGCTCCTCTGGGACGTGTTTGCCGTGTCGACGTACTTCACGGTCTCGTTCGTCTTCTGGTACGTCGGGCTCATCCCGGATTTCGCGACGTTGCGCGACCGCACGACGCATCCCTGGAAGAAGATCGCATACTCGGTCTTCAGCCTGGGATGGCGCCACTCGAACCGTCACTGGCAGCACTACGAACGGTCGTACCTCATTCTGGCCGGGTTCGCGACGCCGCTCGTGCTGTCCGTTCATACCATCGTGAGCTTCGATTTCGCGGTCTCGGTGATCCCGGGCTGGCACACCACGATCTTCCCGCCCTACTTCGTGGCCGGCGCCGTCTTCTCCGGCTTCGCGATGGTGCAGAACGTGCTGATCGTCGTGCGGCAGGCGTTCAAGCTGAAGCACATCATCACCCTGGATCATCTCGAGAAGATGAACAAGGTGATGATCGTGACAGGAAGCATGGTCGGCTATGCATACGCGATGGAGTTCTTCATTGCGTGGTACAGCGGCAACCAGTTCGAATCGTTCGTGTTCATCAATCGCGCTCTGGGCCCGTACGCCTGGGCCTACTGGATCATGGTGTCGTGCAACGTCATCTTCCCGCAGCTCTTCTGGTTCCGTTCGGTCCGGAGGTCGATCCCGGCGATGTTCGCGATCGGCATCCTGGTCAACGTCGGGATGTGGTTCGAGCGGTTTGTGATCGTCGTGACCTCGACATCGCGCGATTTCCTCCCGTCGAGCTGGGGGCACTACGTTCCGACGATGTACGACCTGGGCATCCTGCTCGGCAGCTTCGGGCTGTTCTTTACACTCATCCTTCTCTTTGTCCGGGTGCTCCCCGTGGTATCGATCTCCGAAGTCAAGGCGGTGGTCGAGGGAGCCCAGCCGACTCATCATTGATATCATGACGACCACACAACAGGGTCCTCTGTACGCGATCACGGCGCTGTTCGACACGCCGGACGCGATTCTGCATGCCGCGAAGGCGACGCGGGAGGCCGGGTACACCAGCTTCGACGTGAACACGCCGTACCCGGTGCACGGGATGGATCCGGCAATGGGGCTCCGGCCCACCAGGCTGGGGGTGTTTGCCCTGGTCTTCGGATTGCTCGGGGCCGTGTCCGCCGTCGGATTCATGACGTGGGTGACGCTCGTCGATTACCCTCTGGTCATCGGCGGGAAACCGTTCTGGTCATGGCCGGCGTTCGTGCCCGTGGCCTTCGAGGTCACCGTGCTGCTGGCGTCCGTGCTGACCGTCCTCACGATGATCGTGCTCTATTTCAAGTTCCCCAACACGGCGCATCCGCTGCTGGACACGCCGTACATGAAGCGTGTGTCGTCAGACCGGTTCGGCCTCGCCATACAGGCGTCTGACCCGATGTTCGACGAGCGGGCTGTCCGCGAGTTCCTCGGGTCCCTGGGCTCCGCCGACGTTGCGGCCGTACACTACGACCCGGTAGAGCACAGGCACTCCGGCCGAAGCTCTTCGAGCCGCGGTTCATCGGCCTGTTGCTGGGTGTCGTCCTCGTGACCGCCGGGGCAACCTACCTGATGCTGAACGTCGTGCTGTACCTTCCGCCGTTCGACTGGATGATGAACCAGCCGAAGCTGAAGCCCCAGAAACCGAGCGCCCTGTTCGCCGACGGCATCGGGATGCGTGCGCCGGTCCCCGGGACCGTGGCGCGCGGGTTCCTTCCGTACGCGTATGCCGGACAGCCGGACAGCGCTGGAAAGTACCTGGCGAACCCCCTCCCGGCATCCGACGCGGTCGTAACCCGCGGACGGCAGAAGTTCATGACGTTCTGCAGTCCGTGCCATGGCAACTTCGGGAGGGGAGACAGCAGGCTGGCGGGTCAGTTCCCCAACCCTCCGACATTGCACTCGGACAAGGTGCGGGAATGGCCGGACGGCACCATCTATCATGTGATCACCGAGGGACAGAACGTGATGCCCTCCTACGCCTCCCAGATCGCGCGCGATGACCGGTGGGCGATCATCCACTACATCCGTGTGTTGCAGCGGGCACACAACGCACAGGAGGCCGACCTGCGATGAGCGCCCCGGTGAATATTCCCGAACAGTGGCGGAGGGAACTCCCCGCCGGAGCAACGAGGATAGGCCTGATCCTGCTGGTCCTGGGTATCCTGGTTGTCGGAGGCGCGTACCTCGTCGATGCGAAGCGGGCCGCATTCAACAACATCATTCTCTTCCTCTTCGTGACAAGCATCGCCGGGGGATCGGTCTTCCTTGTCGCGCTCGAGTATATCGCGGGCGCTGTCTGGTCTGTCCCCATCCGGAGGGTGGTCGAATTCCTTGCCGGCCTCATGCCGGCGTTGCCGCTCCTTGCGCTCCCGTTGCTGGCGAACCTTCACGATCTGTTCCACTGGACGCATCCCGAGGCCGTGGCCGCCGATACGTTGCTGAAAGGGAAGGAGGCGTATCTCAACGTCCCGTTCTTCATCGGCCGGTTCGTCGCGGTCTTCGTCCTCTGGAACCTGTTCTACTACCTGTTCGCGCGCAACTCGAGGGCCCAGGACAGCTCCGGCGATCCGAAGCTGACCACCCGGAACATCCGCCTGGCGGCTGTCTTCATTCCGGTCTTTGCGATCACGATCTCGGTCCTCGCCATCGACTGGATGATGTCGCTCGAGCCGCACTGGTTCTCGACGATCTTCGGCGTCTACTACTTTTCGGGGACCACCCTGGCAGCCGTCGCGGCGGTCACGTACGTCGCCGTCAGCTTCCATGAGAAGGGGCTCCTGGTCCCGCTCCGCCGCGATCATTTCTACAGCCTCGGCGCGCTCATGTTCGTGTTCGTCAACTTCTGGGCCTATATCGCATTCAGCCAGTTTCTCCTGATCTGGTACGCGAATATCCCGGAGGAAACGGTCTGGTTCATGTCCCGCTGGCAGAACGGATGGGAGTACGTGTCCGTCCTCCTCATCCTCGTCCATTTTGCTGTCCCGTACTTCGCCCTGCTGACCCAGGACTCGAAGATGGACCCGAAGCGGCTCAAGCTCATGGCCATCTGGATACTGGCCGCGCATGTGCTCGACCTGTACTGGCTGATCATGCCGACGTACTCCCCGCAGGTCACGGTGGGTTGGATGGAAATCCTGTTCCCGGTGCTGGCTGTCGGGCTTGTCATCGCCACGCTTGGCTGGCAGATGAAGCGCTGGAATCTGGTTCCGGTGAGGGATCCGAAGTTGCAGCGGGGATTGGACTTCCGGCTCTGATTTCGACTAAACAAATAGCATTGAAATGGACGACACTCCAAAGTATCGAGACGAGATAGACTACCGCGAGCTCCGCCGGTCTCCCGGCAAGCTGTTCGGCTACTCGTACATCTACGTCCTGATCGCCCTTGTCGGGCTCGGGATCTACTACATCAACCGGCTGAATGCCGTCGGGTCGAACACCGTCGCCCCTGTCATGGTGCCCGACTCGTCCGTGTTCGTCACCGACATCCCGCTGCAGACGCCCGCTGTGCTCCCGCCGGTGGATATACTGGCGGTCAGTGTTCCCGGCGATTCGCTGCTTGCCAGGGGCAGGGAGCTCTACCAGGCGAACTGCTCCTCGTGCCACGGGGTTGAAGGGCAGGGAGACGGTCCCGCCGGCCTCGCGCTGAATCCCAAACCCCGGAATTTCCACAGCCAGGCGGGATGGACGAACGGACCGAAGATCTCGCAGATCTACCGCACGCTGGAGGAGGGGATAGTCCGGAATGGCATGGCGTCCTACAACTATCTGCCCCCGGCCGACCGCGTCGCGCTCGCGCACGTCGTCAGATCCTTCATGGCTGCTCCCCCGATGGACACAAAAGAGGAGCTGATGGCGCTCGAGTCGACATATCAGCTTTCGAAGGGGATGGTGCGTCCGGGTCAGATCCCGATCCGCCGGGCGGCAGGTCTCTATGTCGGAGAGCATTCGGCAGCTGTGGCAGCGGCAGCATCAGAAGCGGCGGCCCTTGCATCATCGGACGACCCGGGGGCGAAGATCCTGAGCACCGCGCTCCGCGATCCGGAACGGGCCGTGCGCGCCCTTGCGTCGCTGCGCAGGCCCGTCAGCAGCCCTGACGATCTGATGAGGACGGTCACGGGAGACCCGTTGTCAATGGGGTTCCGGCCCGGGGTGTCGTCGCTGAGCCCGGCCGAGTGGAAATCTGCTTACGACTATCTGACCGCACGGGGGATGGCGGGGAAGGGAATCTAATGGCACGCAGCTGCGCTTCTGGCATCCTCTGCATTCTGGTTCTGGGACTCCTGGGACATGGCCCCGCGTTCTCGCAGGCGCGGCCAGAGCTCGGAATCCAGGAGAAGCTGGGGACCACGATCCCGAAGGACCTCACGATCTACGACGAGAACGGAAACAGCGTCACGGTAGGATCGCTTCTCGGAAAGCCTACGATCCTGACGTTCGTGTACTACCGGTGCCCTGGCATTTGCTCGCCGCTCCTCACCGAGCTGTCCCGGGTGGTCGACAAGATGGACATGGAACCAGGAATCGACTACAGGATCCTCACGCTCAGTTTTGACCCACGGGAGGGCCCTGAGCTGGCACGGGGGAAGAAGGAGAGCTATCTCTCGGCCCTGAAGCGAACGGTCGACCCGTCGTTCTGGCGCTTCACGACGGCCGACAGCCTCACGATCCTTGCGCTCACGGATTCGGCCGGCTTCTACTTCAAGGAAGACGGGAACGATTTCGTGCATGCGGGGGCGCTCATCATCCTCTCGCCGGAAGGGAAGATCACCAGGTACATGAACGGGATTCAGTACCTCCCGTTTGACGTCAAAATGGCGCTGATCGAAGCGGGCGAGGGGAGGGTCGGGCCGACGATCGCGAGGATCCTGAAGTTCTGCTACGCGTACGACCCGGAAGCCCGCACCTATGCGTTGAACGTCACGCGTATCGGCGGGATCGTGACCGTGCTCATCGTCGGTGTTCTGTTCTATGTGTTCGTTATCCGTCCGCGGCGCAAGGTACCCGAAGGGAACGTGACGTATGGCAAGTCAGTCTAGCGTGGCAGCTGCCGTCGAACCCGACTTCTACACGGCCGCACAGGGTCGCAGCGGCATCATGTCGTGGCTGCTGACGACCGATCACAAGCGCATCGGCCTGATGTATTTCGCGGCGATGATGGTGTTCTTTACCGTCGCCGTCATTTTCGGGTTCCTGATGCGTCTCGAGATGCTCTCGCCGGGCCAGACCATCGTCGAGCCGCAGACCTACAACACGCTCTTCACGCTGCACGGGATCATGATGATCTTTCTGTTCATCATTCCCGGCCTTCCGGCCGTCTTCGGGAACTTCATGTTGCCCATCCTGGTCGGCGCGCGCGACGTGTTCTTCCCGCGGTTGAATCTGCTGTCCTGGTAGCTCTTCATCATCGGCGGACTGCTCGCGCTGGTGTCGCTGTTTCTGCCGGGCGGGGCGGCGGATACCGGGTGGACGTTCTACGTCCCGTACAGCGTCCGAACCACGACGAACGTCATCCCGGCGCTGGCCGCGGCGTTCATCCTCGGCTTCTCGTCCATCCTGACGGGCTTGAATTTCATCGTGACGATCCACAGGATGCGCGCCCCGGGGATGTCCTGGTTCAAGATGCCGCTCTTCGTCTGGGCGCTGTATTCGACGGCCTGGGTGCAGATCCTTGCGACCCCGATCATCGGCATCACGCTGCTGATGGTGGTTGTCGAGCGGGTCTTCGGCGTCGGGATCTTTGACCCGGCACTCGGCGGCGACCCGGTGCTCTACCAGCACCTCTTCTGGATCTACTCCCATCCGGCCGTGTACATCATGGTCCTGCCCGCGCTGGGGGTCGTCTCCGAAATCATTCCCGGTCTTCGCACGCAGGACGATATTCGGCTACAAGTTCATCGCCTACTCCAGCATTGCGATCGCATTGTTCGGCTCGCTCGTGTGGGCCCATCACATGTTCACGGTGGGGATGAGCAACACGGGGATGTTCGTCTTCTCCCTGCTCACGTTCCTGGTCTCGATCCCGAGCGCGATCAAAGTGTTCAACTGGGTGGCGACGCTCTACAAGGGATCCATCTCCCTCGAAGCGCCGATGCTGTTCATCCTGTCGTTCATCGTGCAGTTTTCGATCGGCGGATTCACCGGGCTGATGCTGGGCGCGCTGGCGGTGAACATCCATGTGCAGGACACCTACTTCGTGGTAGGCCATTTTCACTACGTGATGTTCGGCGGGACGGGTTTCGGGCTGTTCGCGGCGATGCACTACTGGTTCCCCAAGATGTTCGGGCGCATGTACGACCGGCGGGCGGCGTTCGTGGCCTGGCTGCTCACGACCGTGGGGTTCAACCTGCTGTACTTCCCGTTCTTCTTCCTCGGCTACCTCGGCATGCCGCGCCGGTACTACGACTACCTTCCGGAGTACCAGACGTACCACGTGATCTCCACCGTGGGATCGTGGATCCTGGTCGCGGGATTGATTGTCATGTTCGTCAATTTGCTGATCGCCCTTCGGAAAGGGGCGAAGGCCCCTGCCGACCCGTGGGGAGGGAGGACGCTCGAATGGACCATTCCGTCGCCGCCGCCCGTTGAGAATTTCCATGACGATCCCCGCGATCACACACGGGCCGTACGACTATTCACACGTTCAGGAGCACGCAACGGAGCGCTCGTGACCACTTACGCACCGGCGGCCGACGCCGCCGCACACCATCACCGCGATGACGTCGGTTCCCGCATGGGGATGTGGCTCTTCCTGTTCACGGAGCTCATCCTCTTCGGCGGGATGTTCATCGTCTACGCCGTCTACCGGTTCACCCATCCCGAGCAGTTCCACCTCGCAGCGATGGAGCTGAACACGTTCGTCGGCACCGTCAACACGATCATCCTCCTCACGAGCAGCCTGACCGCGGCAATGTCGATCACGGCGATCCGCGAGGGAAGGAAAGGCTTCGCCATCGGGCTGTTGAGCATGACCGTCGTCCTCGCGCTGGCGTTCATGGTCAACAAGTACTTTGAATGGGGGCATAAGATCGAGCTGGGCATCTACCCGAAGTCCCCCGAGATGCTGGCGAAGACCCCGGGGGAGATCCTGTACTTCGGTCTGTACTACACGATGACCGGGCTGCACGCCCTGCACGTCGTGATCGGCGTGATCGTCCTCCTGTTCATGATCCGCATGATCTCACGGGACGTCATCACCGCGCAGTCGTACGTCCGGCTCGAAGCGGGCGCGCTGTACTGGCACCTGGTGGACATCATCTGGATCTTCCTGTTCCCCCTGTTCTATCTCTTGCACTGAGAACGCCATGGCGGACCATCATCACTCGAGCGACACGCACATCGTAGGGTACGGGCAGTACCTGCTGATCTGGTTCGGTCTGATCGCGCTCACCGGGATCACCGTGGCGGTCGCGGGGATCGACCTGGGCCGCTGGGTGATCATCACGGCGCTCACAATCGCCTCGATCAAGACCCTCCTGGTCCTCAACATCTTCATGCACCTCAAGTTCGAGGACCGGACGTTCCGCATCTTCGTCGCCGTCGCCGTGCTGACGCTGGCGATCTTCATCGTCCTGACCTTCTTCGACTACGCATTTCACTGACGGGGCGCACCGGCATGTTTCAGGGATCCTCACCCTTCGCGGATTACGTCGACATGACCTTCCTGGCCATCACGGGAGTGTCGCTCCTGGTCCTGATCGGCCTGGTCACGGCAATGATCTACTTCGTGATCCGCTACAGCAGGAAGCGCAACCCGCATCCCGAGAACATCGAGGGGAATCTGCCGCTGGAAATCATCTGGACCGTCATCCCCCTGGTGCTGTTCATGGGGATGTTCTATATGGGCTGGCGGGGGTATGTGTCGACGGTCGAGGTTCCGGAAGGCGCGATTCCCATCAGCGTCACGGGACGGATGTGGCAGTGGACGTTTGCATACCCCAACGGGCTTCAGCTTGACACGCTCCATGTCCCGACGAATACTCCGATCAAGCTGACCTTGAACTCTGCCGACGTCAATCACTCGTTCTATATCCCCGCTTTCAGGATCAAGAAGGATGTGATTCCGAACCGGCAGAACGTCCTCTGGTTTTCCACCCCGAAACCGGGGAGCTACGATGTTGCCTGCGCCGAGTATTGCGGGCTGCGGCACTCGTACATGTACACGAAGATCATCGCCCATGACTCGTCGGCTTTCGAGGCCTGGTATCGCGAGGCCTCGGCACTGCAGTCAAAGCCGTACGCGCCCCTGCACACAACGGCGTCACAACAGTAACCGGACCGTATGGACTTCCTGAAAGAGGCAGCTCTCCCGCAATCGACGGAGCACTTCCAGCTGCTCCTGCTGATGCTGAACCTGGTGTACGTGGTCTTCCTTCCGTACTTCGGCTTCCTGCTCGGTTCCGCGATCCTGTCGCTCCGCGCGGTTCGTCCCGAGGCGTCCGCCGAGTGGAGGCACAGGCACCGCCTCGCAAAAGACGTCATGGAGATTGCGCTCAACAGCAGCGGCGTGGTGGCGTTCTTCGGGATCGTGCCGGCGTTTACGATGGTATTCATCTACGCGCAGCTGCTGCAGGGAACGGCGGCAATATCGGTGGGATTGATGGGATACGGGGCCTTGACCTTCCTGGGCGGGGTCCTGCTTCTGCTGGCCTATCGCCAGGCATTCCGCCTCGCGCCTCTGGCGGAAACGTATGACCAGCTCCGGCGCACCGACCCGGCATCTGCGGATCAACTCCAGGAGTCGGCCGCATACGCCCGCAACCGCGTCGCCAGCCAGTCGCGCCTGGGCCGCTGGGGCGTCGCGCTCCTCGTGCTGTCGTCCATCATGACAATCGGCGCGATGGCCGTGGCGTCGAACCAGGGGAGTTGGACCGGCGTCGAAAGCGTCTTCGAACTGTTCCTCTCTCCGGGATTCCTGCTCAAGTACCTCCAGTTCCTCGCGGTCGCCGCGGGAGCCACCGGGCTCGGAATCCTTTTCTTCTTCTTCGTGTGGCAGGGCGGAGGTCAACCGGGAGACCCGGCCTACCACCTGATGGTCCGCAAGGTCGGGCTCGGACTGGCCCTCGTCTCCGTTCTGCTCCAACCGATCCTGATCGTCCTGAATGTCATGGCGCTTCCCGATCACGCGCTTTCGGGAGGGCTGTTTGGCCTTGCCGGCGCGTCGCTGATCCTGTTCTTCCTGACCGCCCAGTTCCTCTATGCCTACGGCAAGCACGCAGAAGGAGGGTACATTTCGTACGCGTTCTACACGCTGGGCGTCGCCCTCCTGCTGCTGTTTACGGCTGACCAGGTGGCCATCGGCAACGCGACCAGGCCTCACGCCGCCCGGCTGGCTGTCGCGTTCGACCGGTCCACAGCAGATCTCAAGGCGCGTCTCGGCATCGCCATGAAGACGATGTCCGGGGAAGACATCTACAACGCGAAATGCTCTGCGTGCCACATGTTCGATCAGAAGAAGGTCGGACCTCCGTACAAGGTGGTGATCCCCAAGTATGCCGGGGACAAGGCGAAGCTGATCGCGTTCGTCCTTAATCCGGTGAAGGTGGATCCCGCCTATCCCCCGATGCCCAATCAGGGGTTGAAGCCCGCGGAGGCCGACTCGATTGCGAGCTTCCTGCTTTCGAAGTACGGCGGCGCCGCCAGACAACAGGCCTCCGCGCCGGCAGACTCGACCCGGTGACTCCCGCCGATACATACCGCGCCGCACTCGGGTCCGGGCTCGCGCGCGCCAGCGACTTTCTCTCTCTCACAAAGCCGCGATTGACGGCGACGTCCGTAGCGACGGCGGTCGGCGGCGCCCTTCTCGCCTCCGGAGGGGGAGGTGGAGTGGCTTTGCACGTCCTCGTCGGGTCGGGGCTTCTCGGGGGCGGTGCAATCGCACTGAATCAGACGATCGAGCGCGGGAGGGACGCCGCGATGAAACGCACGTTCCGCCGTCCGGTCGCCTCAGGACGCATCAGTCCGGGTTCTGCCGCTCTCTTCGGAGGCATTCTGGCCGCGGGCGGGCTTCTGTATCTGCTGGCCTTCACCCAGGCTCTTGCCGCCGCGCTGGGGGCGTTAACGCTCGCGCTTTACCTCCTCGTGTACACGCCGCTGAAGACCGTGACTCCGTACTCCACGCTGGTCGGAGCGGTCCCCGGAGCTCTGCCCCCTCTCATCGGCTGGAGCGCCGCAACAGGGTCTATCGATCTTGAGGGATGGACTCTCTTTGCCATCCTCTTCTTCTGGCAGATACCGCACTTTCTGGCGCTGTCGTGGATGTACAGGGAGGACTACGAGAAGGGGGGATACCGGTTCCTTCCGGTTGTGGACCGTTCCGGCTTTCTCACCGCAGCTCAGATGCTGCTGTACAGCGTGGCGCTGCTTGCCGCCGCACTGCTCCCGTTTTTGATGGGAACTGCCGGTGTGTGGTATCTTGCGGGGGCTTCGCTTGCGTCAGTCGGATTGGCGGTCACCTGCCTCCTGTTCTTCATCAGGAGGTCTCCAGGCCGGGCGCGCGCGGTCTTCTTCTGGTCGCTTGCCTACCTTCCCGCGCTTGCAACCATAATGCTTGTCGATGCGTTTATGTAGAAATCGGTTGCGATTATCGGCATAAAGCTCTGGTTTGCAAAGGCAGAACGCGTTCGTTCCAATCTTCTTCGAACCATGTCCTGAGTCGGATTCAAAGACGCTGCAGGCAGCCCTTTCAGGAATTCCTTCAGCACTCTCTTCAGGTTCTGGCCGGCCGCCGCAGCACCCGCCGTTACCTCTTCGTGTGACAACCTGCCGGGCGAAATGCCGGTCGCGAGGTTCGTGATCACGGAAATGCCGGCCACCTGAATGCCAAGCCTTTTTCCCGCCATTGCTTCCAGGACCGTCGACATCCCCACGGCATCGGCACCGATCCTCCTCAGCATCCTGATCTCAGCGGAAGTCTCGTAACTTGGTCCCAGGCCACCGGCATAGACGCCCCTGCGCACAGGCACCCCGATAGTCACGGCTGCCTGGTGAAGTCTGTCCGCCAGGTAGCGATCGTAGACATCACGGCTGCCGGCGTGTGCGCTCGTTCCCGGAGGCAGAATCGTCTTTCCAGTCATGTTGATCTGGTCTGAAACAACCATCAGATCTCCCGGCTGCCATGTCCGGAGCGATCCCTCCCGAAGCATTCGTGAGGAGGAGGATTCTGGCTCCGAGCCTGGCGGAGAGCAGGACGGGAAGCGTCTGTTCTTCGGGCGAGTGCCCCTCGTACAGGTGAATCCGTCCCAGAAACACCACAAGACGGACGCCGGCGAGGGTCCCGATAATGACCTTCCCCGAGTGTCCGGCGACCGAAACTGAAGCCGTTCCCAGGAGGCCAGCCGTCGAGGTTTCGAGATCGGGACGGATTGAATCCACGACGCCGGAGAGCCCGGAGCCAAGTATGAGGGCTACCAGTGGCGGTTGGGATATTTTCGCCGATAGCAGCCGGACGGCAGAATCGGCCCGGGAGAGGGGGGACTCACTGACGGCTATCATGACCCTTTGGGGGCTCGAAGCATTTTCGGCATCGGGCCTCGTACGCTTCTCGTGCGCCCACCAGGACTCTCTGGTCGCTGCCAGTGAGTCGCTGGGTTCGGTCAGCCGGGTTTCCGCACCTCATACAGATTGCCAGCGTCTTGGTGATATACTCTGCTACGGCAAGCAGTTGAGGCATTGGTTCAAAAGGCTTTCCTCGATAGTCCTGATCGAGTCCGGCGATGATCACGCGCTTCCCGCTGTCGGCGAGTCGCTCAACGACGTCCACAACGCCGGGGTCGAAGAACTGCCCCTCATCGATCCCCACAACCTGGACGTCGGCGGCAAGCCGGATGATATCTGCCGATGAGTCGACAACGGTCGCGGGAAAACGCGCATCGCTGTGTGAGACAATCTGGTCGGCGCTATGGCGCGTATCGATCTTAGGCTTGATGATAGCCACGGTCTGGCGCGCGATCTGTGCGCGGCGAATCCGGCGGATGAGCTCTTCCGTCTTGCCGCTGAACATGCAGCCGGCGATGACTTCGATCCATCCGACGCCCTTCGGGGAGTCGTGCACCGTGGGAATGGTCATGAGCGGCGCGGTTTGTGGACGAATGGAAAAGGTAGAAGCCCGGAAAGCTCGTGGACGGCAACGCGCCCACGGGGTCCGGCGAGAACCACCGTGAGATCGCCGGCAATGCTCTGGAGGGCCTGCCTGCAAGCCCCGCACGGCGGGGTCGGATGGTCCGGATCACCGACAATGGCGATCGCTGTAAACTCGCGGGCGCCCTCGGAGACCGCCTTGAAGAGGGCGGTGCGTTCGGCGCACATGGTCAGGCCGAGCGAATCCACCTCGATGTTGACGCCCGTGAACACCCTCCCATCGGCGGCCAGCAGTGCGGCCCCGACGCGGAACTTCGAATAGGGAGCGTGGGAGTATCGCCGTGCCTGGCGGGCGAGTGCAATGAGTGCTTTGTGGTTCATGTGTGGTGGGGGGTTCAAGGAATATAGAGAGGGGAGGGTGGAGAATCAACACGGGTGCGGGTCTCCTTGTGCCTCAGTTCTCCTTGTGCCTCAGTTCTCCTTGTGCCTCTGCGCCCGATTCTGTATATTCACCGATGCAATCGCATGGCCCGCTCCCTCCTCAATAGCGTTGTGTCACGCTGGAAGAAGCTTCCTCATCGTTGCCGGCGCGGCCCTCCTCCTCTTTCTTTTCTTCAATTACGTATTTATGCCGGCGTACGTCAACCACTCAAGCCGGATGACCGTTCCGAACGTTGAAGGTATGCCCCTCGCCGGAGCACGGCAGATCCTTGAAGGTGCTTCGCTTCTCGTGGTGGAGGCAGGCGTCCG
Organism: uncultured Ignavibacteria bacterium; assembly: GCA_963701735.1. GTDB lineage: Bacteria > Bacteroidota > Ignavibacteria > UBA10030 > UBA6906 > CAWABB01. The sequence continues at coordinate 356,174 of CAVPBI010000010.1, forward strand.
GCCTGAGCCCGGGCAGCCGGTGGGGACCGTTGTGGACCAGAATCCGCCCCCCGGCGCGGTTGTGAAAGAGGGCCGGCGCGTCTATCTCACGCTGAGCGGGGGCGAGGTCCTGGTGAATGTCCCGCCGCTTCGGGGGAGGAGTCTGCGCGACGCGAAGTTTTCGCTGGAGCGACAGGGTCTGAAAGTGGGCGAGGTCTCGTACGCGAGTTCGGACACGTACCCGCAGAACACGATCATCGGTCAGGCTATTCCCGAGGACCGTCGCGTCCCCCGGGGCACGCAGGTGGGGGTCACCGTCAGCCAGGGCCTCGCTACGAGCGAGACGATCGTCCCGAAGGTCGAAGGCAAGACGCTCGCCGAAGCGCAGCGACTGCTGGAGGAGGCGGGCCTGGTGCTTGGCACGGTCTCCCGCCAGGTCAGCGCCAACCTGCTGCCCAACACCGTGCTCGAGCAGGGTCCGCCGGCGGGAACGTCACTGTCGAGAGGGCAGCCCGTCAATCTGATCGTCGTCCGGGCCGGGACGCCCCAGGAAGAAATCTCACGTCCTCAGGAGTAACCGGGTGCCTCTGATCGCGCCGTCAATTCTTGCCGCCGACTTTTCCCGCCTCGCCGAACAGATTGCCGCGGCCGTCAGCGGCGGAGCCGACTGGATCCATCTCGACGTCATGGACGGCCATTTCGTCCCCAACCTTACGTTCGGCCCGCCCGTGATTCGCTCGATCCGGCCCGTGACCACGCTGCCGTTCGACACGCACCTGATGATTCAGAACCCGGACCAGTACATCGACGAGTACCGGCGCGCGGGCGCGGATCTCATCACGGTACACGTCGAGGCAACACCCCATCTTCATCGCACGATTCAGCGCATTCACCAGTCGGGAGCGCGCGCAGGCGTGAGCCTGAACCCCGCAACGCCGATCGCTTCGGTGCGCGACATTCTCGGAGAAGTCGATCTGGTGCTGGTGATGTCCGTCAACCCCGGCTTCGGCGGCCAGTCCTTTATCCCCGCCTCCGTCGGACGCATCCGCAATCTCGCCGCGATGATTCGCGACACCGGCCGCCACATCGAGCTCGAGGTGGACGGCGGGATCGATCCGGTGACCGCGCCGGCGGTCATCGCGGCCGGGGCCACCGTGCTTGTCGCCGGGCAGGCGGTGTTCGGGAGCGCGGATATTCGCGGCGCCATCACCCGGCTCCGCGGCGCAGCGGGTCCGGGCACGGACGTCTGATGTCCCTTCCCTTGCTTGACATTCACTCCGCGCTGCCTTATATTCAGAGGCAATTCTCTAATCTTTCCTTAGTAAGTTAGGTTTTCTCGCCGTTCCCCCATGCTTGACGACATTGATTTGACCATCATCGACGTGCTGCAGCACAGCGGCAGGACCCGGCGGAATGACCTTGCCGAGCGGGTCGGCCTTTCGCTGCCGTCCGTGAGCGACCGCCTCCGGAAGCTCGAGAAGCTGGGTTACATCACCGGCTATCATGCCACCGTGGATGCGAAACGCCTGGGCAAGGATATCACGGCCTTCGTGTTCGTGACCGTGGACTCGTCGCGCCATTATCATCAGTTCATCGAGCACGCCGCTGCGCTGGAGGACGTCCTGGAGTGCCACGCGATCACGGGAGAGGGCACCCACCTTCTGAAGGTGCGGACGGCGAACACCGCTTCGCTCGAGAAGCTGCTGAGCCGCATCCAGGCGTGGAGCGGCGTCGTCAGCACGAGAACCGACCTGGTGCTCTCGACGGCCAAGGAGACATTGCGCATCAAAGTGGAGGCGGGGAGGACGTCGTGATCGACCGAGGCGATACCGCATTCATGCTGATCTGCTTCGGCGCTCGTGCTGTTCATGACGCCGGGGCTGGCGTTCTTCTACGGCGGGCTGGTGCGCAGCAAGAATGTCGTCAACACGATGATGATGAGCTATGCCGCACTGGGGTTGATCGCCGTCCAGTGGATCCTCGTCGGGTACAGCCTCGCGTTCCAGCCGGGCAGCGGGTTCCCGGGCAGCTTCCTCGGCGGCCTGCACTGGTTCGGACTTTCGGGCGTCGGCGTGCAGCCCAACGCAGACTACGCAGGAACGATTCCGCACCTTCTCTTCATGGTGTATCAGGGGATGTTCGCGATCATCACGCCGGCTTTGATCTCCGGCGCGATCGTCGAACGCATGCGCTTCCGCTCGTACCTGCTCTTTATTCTGCTCTGGTCGACGCTCTCCTACGACCCGGTTGCGCATTGGGTCTGGGGCGTCGGCGGCTGGCTCCGCTCGCTGGGGGCGCTGGACTTCGCCGGTGGGACGGTCGTTCATATCAACGCCGGGGTCGCTGCCCTGGTCGCCTCGCTGACCCTCGGCGTGCGCCGGGGCTTTCCGCAGCGCGTTGCGCCGCCACATAACGTCACGCTGGCTCTGCTCGGTGGCGGGATGCTCTGGTTCGGCTGGTTCGGCTTCAACGCCGGAAGCGCGCTCTCGGCCGGTGAAGTCGCGACAGTCGCCTTCGTGTCCACCAACAGCGCCGCTGCGGCCGGGATGCTCGGGTGGATCCTGCTGGAGCTCAACTTGAAGGGAAAGCCTACGGCCGTCGGCGCAATTACCGGCGCGGTAGCCGGTCTCGTCGCCATTACGCCGGCCTGCGGCTTCGTGACCCCGCTGGGAGCCGTCGCAATCGGCCTGATCGTTTCGGGCGTGTGCTACTGGACGCTGAACCAGCGCATCCGTTGGGGCCTCGATGACACGCTGGACGCCTTTTCCGTGCACGGCGTCGGCGGCATCGTCGGCGCGCTCCTCACAGGGGTGTTCGCGACAACGGAGGTGAACCCTGCAGGCGGCAACGGCCTCCTGGCCGGCAACCCTGCGCTCCTCGGCGTGCAGGCCCTTGCCGTCCTCGTCACTATCGTATTCTCGGGAGGGGTCACGTGGCTGCTCCTGAAAGGCGTCAACCTCGTGACGCCGCTGCGCGCCGAGCACGAGCATGAACATGAAGGCCTCGACCTCGTCGATCACGGGGAAAAAGGGTATCACGAGCTGATCTGATCACATGCATATCCATCCACCACATCCGTAAGGAAAACGTTCATGGCCAAAAAGGCAGGTTCGGTCATCGCCCAGGTCTTCAAGATGATCAAGGACGAGGGCGTCCAAATGATCGACTTCAAGTTCATGGATTTCCCGGGGCAGTGGCAACACTTCTCCGTGCCGGTTGTGCAGCTCAGCGAATCTTCCTTCGAAGAGGGGTTCGGGTTCGACGGCTCCAGCATCCGCGGCTGGAAGGCGATCAACGAAAGCGACATGCTGATCATTCCGGATCCCAAGACGGCGCTGATCGATCAGTTCATCGAGACCAAGACACTCAGCCTGATCTGCGACGTTCACGATCCGATCACCAAGGAGCGCTACGAGCGCTGCCCGCGCAACATCGCCCAGAAGGCGGAAGCGTTCCTGAAATCGAGCGGCATCGCGGACATGGCATACTTCGGCGCCGAAGCCGAGTTCTTCATTTTCGACGACGTCCGCTTCGACACCAACGAGCACAGCAGCTACTACTACGTGGACTCGGTGGAAGGCCGCTGGAATTCGGGCCGCGACGAGATGCCCAACCTCGGATACAAGCCGCGCTACAAGGAAGGGTATTTTCCCGTTCCGCCGACTGATCATCTGCAGGATCTCCGCAACGAGATGACAACGAACCTGATCCGGGCCGGGCTGCATGTCGAAGCCCAGCATCACGAGGTCGCCACTGCGGGGCAGTCCGAGATCGATCTGCGGTTCGCGCCGCTCCTGGAAAGCGCCGATTCGCTTCTCCTGTTCAAGTACATCATCAAGAACACCGCGCGTCTCCGCGGGAAGACCGTGACCTTCATGCCGAAGCCGATCTTCGGAGACAACGGCTCGGGGATGCACGTCCACCAGAGCCTCTGGAAGGGGGGGAAGCCGCTGTTCTACGGCAACCGGTATGCCAACCTGAGCGACATGGCGCTCTACTATATCGGCGGACTCCTGAAGCACGCCCCGGCGCTGTGCGCGATCACGAATCCCACGACAAATTCGTACAAGCGTCTCGTGCCCGGATATGAAGCGCCGGTGAACCTTGCATACTCGCAGCGCAACCGCAGCGCGGCCGTTCGCATCCCGATGTATTCCGCGAGCCCCAAGGCCAAGCGCGTCGAGTTCCGCTGCCCGGATCCGTCGTGTAACCCGTATCTCGCCTTCTCGGCCCTGATGCTCGCCGGGCTGGATGGAGTCATCAACAAGATCGATCCGGGAGATCCGCTGGACAAGGACATCTATGATCTTGAGCCGGAAGAGCTCAAGAATGTCCCCTCGACCCCCGGCTCGCTCGACGAAGCGCTGCACGCATTGGAGCGCGACCATGACTTCCTCCTCCGCGGCGACGTGTTCACGGAGGATGTCATCGAGGCGTGGATCTCGTACAAGATGGACAAGGAGGTGAAGCCGATGGCTTTGCGGCCTCATCCGTACGAGTTCGGACTCTACTACGACGTGTGATCGTCGCAGGGCAGCACTGCGCGCGGCCCCGTCTCCCGTCAGGGTGGCGGGGCCGCAGCGTTATTTCGGGTTGTACCTTGTTTTTCCACCCTGTTCTCGTTATTTTTCTGCGTCAATGGACTTCACCCGGATCGCATACCAGTCCATCGGACGGACTGCGCGGATCACCCTCGACCGTCCCGACCGCCGCAACGCCATCGATGATGTGATGATCGCGGAACTCGCCACGGCCTTTGCCGCGGCCGTTCGTGACCCCGCAGTGCGCGTCGTCCTCCTCACGGGCGCGGGCGATACGTTTTGCGCGGGAGCCGACCTCGCCTATCTCCGCACGATGCAGGGGAACGATCTGGAGGAGAACCGGATGGACTCCGGACGCCTCGCCGCGCTCTTCCGTCAGATCTACGAGCTCCGCAAGCCGGTGATTGCCGTTGTCAATGGTCCGGCCCTTGCGGGTGGCTGCGGCCTGGCGGCCACATGCGACTTCATTATCGCGTCGCGCGAACGTGCGACCTTCGGCTTCCCCGAAGTCCGGATTGGCTTCATTCCCGCTCTTGTCACCATCTTCCTTGTGAAGCGCATCGGTGAAGGGCGCGCGAGGGAGTTGATCCTCCGCGGACACACGATCCCTGCGGCGGACGCCGAGCGGATCGGCCTCGCGACTGCCGTGGCAGCCCACGACGAGCTCGACTCCACGGCGCTCGCCCTCGCGGAAGAGCTGGCGTCCCGATGCGGTCCGACCGCCATGGGGCTCTGCAAGGAGCTGCTGGCTCGCTTGAGCGGATTGAGCACACATGAGGCCCTCGAGGTTGCGGGTAACATGAACGCCGCGGCCCGGATGACGGCAGAATGCAGAGAGGGAATAGCGGCGTTTCTGGAGAAGCGCCCACTACGCTGGTAAAGGACCATGCACGACTACCTGACCCGTTCCATCCGATCGATCCCCGGCTTCCCGAAGCCGGGTATTGTTTTTCGTGACATCACGACGCTTCTCAAAGATCCCGTCGCGCTGCGACAGGCGGCCGACGCGATCGCGACGCACTTCGCACAGGCGGGAGTTTCGAAAGTGGTCTGCGTGGAGGCGCGCGGATTCATCCTGGGTTCAATCCTCGCGTACAAGCTCGGGGCGGGATTCGTGCCCGTCAGAAAACCCGGCAAACTTCCCGCCGAAACCCTGCGCGAGACCTATGCGCTCGAGTACGGCACGGACGCCGTCGAAGTGCATGCCGACGCAATCAGCCCGGGGGACCGCGTGCTCGTCCACGATGATCTGCTGGCGACGGGGGGAACGGCGGCCGCGGCCTGCGCGCTCGTCGAGCGCCTCGGCGGCACGATCGTGGGGGTTTCGTTCCTCATCGAGCTCGCATTTCTCCGTGGCCGCCTCCGGCTTCCCGGCCACAGCATTCACACGCTGATCACGTATCATCAGGAATGATCCATTGTGTGCTCGCGCAGGACAACGCCCCGGACGCCACCATCGGGCAGATGGGATCCTGCACACTGTGTGTTCACGACAACGGACCTCGCTCTCACGCACATGAACAGATGCACACCTGTCCCGCACCGTAAGCGTTCCGCCGCAACGACCGTGCTCCGGTGCATCACTGCATTCCTCGTCGGCGGCTCTCTGGCCGGCGTCCGCGCCTGCGCAGCAGGTTATCACCGTTGACGATGCGATCCGGCTCGCGGTGGCGAGCAACCACGACCTCGCCGCCTCGAAGCTCGAGGTGGAGCGCTCGGACGCGCGGGTCAAGGAGGCCTGGGGATCGGCGCTTCCGCGCATCGATTTCGGGGGCCGGTACACGCGCGCGCTGAAGAAGCCCGTCTTCTTTCTCCCGGATTTTGAGAACCCCGGAAACGGCGTGGTGACGCCCATCGAAATCGGTTCTGACCACGCATTCGATCTTGGCTTCAACGCCAATCAGATCCTCTTCAACGCCACGGTCTTCATAGGTGTCGGGGCGGCATCGACCTATTCCCGGGGGGCCCGCGAACTCTTCCGCGCGAAGGAGGCCGAAACCGTTACGAGCGCCCGCAAGGCGTTCTACGCGGTCCTCGTTGCCCGCGAGGTCAAGGACCTCGTCCAGCAGACGCTGGCGAACTCTGAAGAGAACTTCAAGACCGCCAGGATCCTGTTTGAGCAGGGGCTCGTCTCAGAATTCGACAAGCTGCGCGCGGAAGTGGCCGTGGAGAATATCCGCCCCGAGCTCTTTGACGCCGAGAAGGCGGAGCGCCTGGCCCTGAACAACTTGCGGATGGTGATTGGCGTGCCGCATGACCGTGCGCTGGACGTCCAGGGGGCTCTGCAGTATCAGCCGGTCGACACCACGCTCATTGTCAACGCGCAGACAATGATGCTGGAGTCCAACCCGACGCTCGCCAGCGTCAGGTATCAGTCCGAAATCAACGACGCCATCGTTTCGGCCGAGAAGTCGTATTACCTGCCGACGCTCTCGGCATTCGGAACCTATTCGACCGTCGCGCAGAGTAACCAGCTGAACCTCGCACAGCTGGGCTTCATCCCGAGCTCGACCGTCGGCCTCAGCCTCTCGCTCAACATCTTCAACGGCCTGCAGACAGCAGCCAGGGTGGAGCAGGCGAACCTGGAGTACCGGAAGTCGCAGGAGCAGCTGGCAGGCGTGGAGCTGCAGCTCCAGACGGGAACGGAAGCCATCCTTCTGCAGCTTCGCACGGCGGAACAGCGGGTCCTGTCCGGAGGCCGCACCGTCGAGCAGGCCGAGAAGGGGTACAGAATCGCGAACACCCGGTACACGAGCGGGTCCGGAACGCTGCTCGAGACGAACGACGCTCTCCTCGCCCTTGCACGCGCCAAGGTGAACCGGATTCAAGCCGTGTATGATTATCTCGCCGCAGCGGCGGACCTCGACGGCATCCTCGGCCGGGTCCCGGCCTCCGTGGCAACCACGTTGGAGTGACTATGAACCAGCGAAGAACCCGAACCGTACGCATCCTCATCGCCGCGCAGTTCACCGCCTCCGTATTCCTGTTTGCCTCGTGCGGCTCGGAAGGAGGAGGCAAGCCTGAGCAAACGGGCGGGTCCCCGGACGAAAAGATACTGCCGGTGCAGGTGCAGGTCCTGGGGACGGCCCCGTTCAGGGAAACGCTGCAGCTGACAGGCACGATCAAGGCCGTTGAGGATATTACTGTGAGCACGGAAGAGGGCGGAGTCTTGAAGGAATGGGTGGTCGAGCGGGGCGCTGCCGTGGAGCAGGGGGATGTCCTTGCCTTCATCAATGACGACGTCCTGAAGCCGGGCTATGATGCGGCATTTGCCCAGTACAGGATCGCGGAGCTCAACTACGAGAAACAGCAGAAAGTGTACGACCAGGCGGCGGTCAGCGAGCTGCAGATGAAGAGCGCCGAATACGCGCGGGACGCCGCGAAGGCCCAGGCCGATCTCGCGCGCGCCCGCTGGGACCGGACCCGTGTCAAGAGCCCGATCTCGGGGGTGGTGGAGGACCGGCTCGCAGATGCCGGTGAGCTCCTGCCGCCCGGCTATCCCGTCGCACGGATCGTCAGTCTGCATCGCGTCAAGGCCGTCATCAGCGTCCCGGAGCGGTACGCAGGCACGATCGCCGTTGGAGCTCCGGTGGCGATCACCGTCACGGCATACCCCCGCGAGAGGTTCGAAGGGAAAGTGAGCTTTGTGGGCGCCGCCGTCACCCCTGACAACCGGTCCCTTTCGGTGGAAGTCCTGATCGGCAACGCCCACCGCCGCCTGAAGCCGGACATGATCGCCAGGGCGGTCATCAGCCAGTCCTCCGAACGCGAGGCGCTGATCCTGGACGGCTCACTCCTTGTGCAACTCGATGCGGAAACGTACGCTGTGTTCATCGAGAAAGACGGCCGCGCTGTCCGCCGCACCGTGACGCTCGGAGCGAGAAACGGGTCCAACAACGAGATCCTGTCGGGGCTCTCCACCGGGGACCGCGTGATCGTCAGCGGGTCTCAGGCTCTGTACGACGGACAACCGGTGTCGGTCGTCGAAACCCCGGCACGCTAGGTCGGGCCCGAGAACCATGAAACTTTCGAACCTGGCAATCGACAATCGCGTCGCTGTCTACATCCTGATGGCGATCATCTTCATCCTCGGGGCGAGCTCCTACCTGTCGCTCCCCCGGGAGTCGTCGCCCGACGTCTCCATTCCTATCATCATCGTCTCCACGCCGTACATCGGCGCAGCGCCATCCGATGTCGAAGGCCTCGTGACCCAGCCGCTGGAGCGCAATCTCAAGTCGCTCAAGGACGTCAAGGAAATCACCTCCGCCTCCAAGGAAGGGCTCTCCACCGTCCGCGTCGAGTTCAATGTCGGCATCGACATCGATGACGCGCTCCGCCGGGTCCGCGACGAGGTGAATTCGACCATCCCCGAGCTTCCCGGGGACATCCTGGATCCGGTCGTCACGGAGATCAACCTGAGCGAGTTCCCGATCATGTATGTGAATGTCGGGGGCGACATCGGGCTTCCCCAGCTGAAGAAACTGGCGGAGGACCTGCAGGACAAGATCGAATCGGTCCCCGGCGTGCTGCGCGCGGACCTCGCCGGCGGGCTGGAGCCCGAAGTCCAGGTCAACTGCGACGTGAACCTCCTGAACGGCTATCGCATCTCGCTCAAGGACGTCTCCGACGCGATCGCAGCAGAGAACGTGTCCATCCCCGGGGGATCGATCGACGATTCGCGGACCACATTCTCGGTCCGGGTTCCCGGCGAATACCGGACCGTGCAGCCGATCGAAGACATCGTGATCAAGCTTCAGAACGGCAAGCCGATCTATGTCCGGGACGTCGCGGCGGTCCGGTACGCGTTCGAGGATCGCAAGACGTATGCGCGCCTGAACGGGAAAGAGGTCGTGACGCTCGCCGTCCGGAAACGCGCCGGGGAGAACCTGGTCCGGATCGCAGAAGAGGTCAAGCAGATTCTCTCGGCCGGGGAGCCGGACCTCCCTGCCGGCGTGGCGCTCTCCGTGTCGAACGACCAGTCGATCATCGTCAATCGCTGGGTGTACGAGCTGGAAAACAGCATCCTGACCGGGATGTTTCTCGTCGTGCTCATTCTGTTCATGTTCTTCGGACTGAAGAACGCGATGCTGATCGCCACGTCGATCCCGCTCTCGCTGTTCATCGGCTTCATCATCCTCGCGTTCAGCGGCATCACGCTCAACATGGTGGTGCTCTTCGCCCTGGTCCTCGTGCTCGGTATCGTGGTCGACGACGCCATTGTCGTCATCGAAAACATCTACCGCCACCAGCAGGCGTACGACACGTCGCCAGCGCAGGCCGCCAAGGACGCCGTGGCCGAGGTTGCAGTCCCCGTTGCCACGTCGACGTTCACCACGCTGGCGGCGTTCGTCCCGCTCCTGTTCTGGCCGGGCATCGTCGGCGACTTCATGCAGTACCTCCCCCTGACACTCATCTTCACCATGGGCGGATCCCTGTTCGTCGCGTACGTCATCAGCCCTGTACAGGGCGCCCAGTGGATCGACTACAAGAAGGAGATCCGGAAGACCCGCGAGAACCTCGAGCACCCGCACTGGTACAAGAAGTACAACCCGTTCTCGATCGTGTACCACAAGGTGGACCAGACGTTTTTCCCCTGGATGCAGCGCGAATACGGCAAAACGCTGCAATGGACGCTCTCCCGGGAGAAGCTCGCATTGCCGCTTGGCCTGCGCGTTTCGCACAAGGCCTTCACGATCATCGCCTCGGTCGCCTTCCTGATCTTCGTGATGTTTCTCTTCGGGCTCCTGAACGCCGGCGTGGTGTTCTTCCCCGAAACCCAGCCGGCGCTCGTCAACGTGGGAATCGAAGCCCCCCCGGGGACATCGCTGGATGCGCACCAACAAGATCACGGTGATGGTCGAGGACGCCCTGACCGGGCTCCCGGCGTATCGTGACATCGAGTTCGTGGTGGCCAGCGTGGGAAGTTCCGACAACCCGTTCGATTTCGGCGGGCAGGGGGTGTCGAACAAGGCGAATGTGGCCCTCAATTTCTACGAGAAAGCCAGGCGCAGCCAGAGCAGCGCGATCACGCTCGACGAGGTGCGCACCCGCGTGGCGGGGATCCCGGGAGCGGAGATCAAGGTGACGCCGCAGCGGATGGGCCCGCCGGTCGGCGCGCCGATCAGCGTAGAAATCTCCGGCGACGACTATCCGCAGCTTGCCGGGCTGAGCGCGCGTGCCCAGAGCATGATCAGGGCGATCCCGGGACTCGTTGACCTGAAGGACAACTACAATTCGGCGAAGCCCGAGATCGAGGTGATCATCGATCGCGAGAGCGCCGCGCTCGCGTACATGAGCACGTCTCAGATCGCCGGAACCGTCCGCGCAGCCATCAGTGGCCTCGAAGCCTCCGACTACCGCGTGGGCGAGGACGAGTACAAGATCCGTGTCAGGCTCCGGGAGGACCAGCGCTCATCTCCCGCCGATCTCGAGAACCTCTATGTCACGTTCATGAACAAGCAGGGGAAGCTGCTCTCCGTCCCGCTGGTATCGGTCGCGAGCCTCCGGCGCAGCGGAACGATCTCCGATATCCAGCGCAAGGACCAGAAGCGCGTCATCACGATCTCCGCAGACGTGCAGGGGAGACTCGCCTCGGAGGTCCTTCAGGACGTCAAGACGACGCTGTCGGGAATGGCGCTGCCGCCCGGGTACGCGATCAAGTACACGGGAGAGGACGAGGAACAGGCGAAGGCCGCCGCATTCCTGTCGCGCGCGCTCGTCATCACGCTCCTGCTCGTCTTCCTGGTTCTCGTGATGGAGTTCAACTCGGTGCGGGTCCCGTTCGTGATCATGCTCTCCGTCATCCTCTCATTCATCGGCGTGCTGATCGGACTGCTCGTGACGCTCACGCCGTTCAGCGTGATCATGACGGGGGTCGGAGTCATCTCGCTCGCCGGCATCGTCGTGAAGAATGCCATCGTGCTCCTCGACTTCATGAAGCACCTGCGAGGCTCCGGACTGACGCTCGACGAGGCGCTGGTCGAGGCCGGGCGCACGCGACTCCGTCCCGTCCTCCTCACGGCCGCGACGACGATCACGGGCATCCTCCCGCTCGCCACAGGCATCGACTTTGACTGGCGGGAGCTCCACTTCGTCATTGGCGCGGAGAGCGCGGACTTCTGGAGATCCCTCGGAGTGACCATCGTGTTCGGGCTGGCCGTGTCAACCTTTCTCACCCTTGTCGTGGTTCCGACGTTCTATTCGCTGCTGGAAGACTGGATCGCCTCTGGACGTCGGGCAACGTCCCGCGTTCGTGGGTGGGTGGGGGTCCGGCTTGGAGTGGAGCGGACGCCCGCAGGCTAGGGCCGCCCGCTGCGCCGGGGTGAGTTCCCCGGACAGGGTGTACTGGCAGGACCGGTCAGGTCCGCCTCCGGGGTGATGAACGTACGAAAGGGATGGCCCGGAAAAGGCGGCCGGGGTTCGGCTTTCTGCAGGAGCAGGCGCGGGAACAGCGCTCCGGACGCCGGGCCTCTAGCGGGACTCCACCCGTACGCCGGTCTCGAGCTGGAGGGAGGGACCGTGCATGTTCATCAGCTCCTGGGCCGCATCGCGGACGTCCAGCAGAAAGCGGGTGGCGTCGCGGACCGCAACCGCGGTGTGCTCTTCCGACCCGGTCATGCACCAGAGCAGCTGCCGGCCAAACTTCCAGGGCGGTTCGAGTTCTTCGTAGCCGATGAGGATGTCCCTGTAGTCGGCAAAGTGGGCGTGCATGATCGAGCCCCATTCGCCCACCTCGGGCCCCGACGCTCCCTGCTCGCCGAGGTGGCGGAGGAACTCGCCGGTCATCCCGGCCACGATCCTGTCCGCGATCGGGCGATGCGTTGAGCGATCGACCGCCATCGCCGCGGCGTACATCGCCCCGACCACGATCTCGCCCGGATACTGCTCGTCGAGAAGCTCGCCATCGTCGGAGAGCCCGCTCGCGAGCTGGTCGAGGTTCAGGGGACCCGGCAGAGTCAGGCCGGTCCGGAGCGCTTCATACAGAAGTGCGCCAAACGCCTCGGGGGTTTTCCGACGCTGGAAGACTCGCATTGCCTGAGAGGTTGGTGGGGGGGAGTGATTCAACATACGAGGCCTCAATGCGAATGTCAAGCCGTGCTGCACGCACATCACACGCGATGCAGGCCCCGCATGCGTCCCGTCACAGCCACTGTCTCCCATCACCCTTCACACGCCTGCCATGAAAACCATCATCGAGCCCTTCAAAATCAAATCCGTTGAACCGATCCGGTTCACCACCGCTGGAGAGCGCGAGGAATTCATCGAGCGGGCTGGCTACAATCTCTTTCTTGTGCCGGCGGAGGAAGTGCTGATCGACCTTCTGACCGACAGCGGGACGTCGGCAATGAGTGCGGAGCAGTGGGCGGGTATCATGCGGGGCGACGAGTCGTACGCTGGCGCGCGAAGCTACTACCGATTCGAGGCGAAGGTGAAGGAGCTGACGGGCTTCGCGCATGTCATCCCGACGCACCAGGGCCGCGCGGCGGAGAGAATCCTGTTCTCGCTCGTCGGCGCAGCCGGGAAGGTGGTGCCGAACAATGCGCATTTCGATACCACGCGGGCCAACGTGGAATTCTCGGGCGCGGAAGCGGTCGATCTTCCGACGGCAGAGGGCCGGGACCCCGACGTCGTCGCCAACTTCAAGGGAAACATGGACACGGCCGCCCTGGAGTCGTTCATCAAGAGCCGCGGCGCGGCAGCCATCCCGCTGGTCATGATCACCGTGACGAACAACTCCGGCGGGGGCCAGCCGGTCTCGATGAAGAATATCCGCGAAACGAAGGCGATCTGCGCGAAGCACGGGATCCCGTTCTTCCTCGACGCCTGCAGGTTCGCGGAGAACGCCTACTTCATCAAGCTGCGGGAGCCGGGATACAGCGGCGTCCCCGTCCGCGATATCGCCAGGGAGATCTTCTCGTACGCAGACGGGGCGACGATGAGCGCGAAGAAGGATGCCATCGTGAACATGGGCGGCTTCCTCGCGATGAATGACGGGGCCCTTGCGCAGCGTGCGCGCAACCTCCTGATCATCACCGAGGGCTTTCCGACATACGGAGGACTCGCGGGGCGCGACCTCGAGGCGATCGCGCAGGGACTGGACGAAGTCCTCGACGAGCACTACCTGCAATACCGGATCCGGTCGGTCGAGTACCTTGGCGAAAAGCTGACAGCCGGGGGCGTCCCGATTCTGCGTCCGCCGGGCGGACATGCCATCTATCTCAATGCGAGGGCGTTCCTGCCCCATATCCCGGTCGATCAGTATCCCGGCCAGTCGCTCTCCGTCGAGCTCTTCCGCATGGGCGGGATCCGGTCGGTGGAAATCGGGAGCGTCATGTTCGGGAAATACGATCCGGCCGGAAGGCTTATTCCGGCACGGATGGAGCTTGTCAGACTCGCAATCCCCCGGAGGGTCTATACTCAAAGCCATATCGACTACGTCATAGAAGTGGTGCTGGACTGCTTCAGAAGGAGGGAGGAGCTTCGGGGGTACGAGATTGTCGAAGAAGCGCCCGTCCTGCGTCACTTCACTGCTCGATTCCGGCCGAAGGCCTAGGGGAGACCGCCCGGCGAGGGCGAAAACATGCATTTTTCGTTGCAAACAGGCGTCAGAAATTCTATATTGAAAGACAATGGCCACGTCTGGGACCCGTCATGCTGAAATGTGATGTGTGCGGGACCGAGAACGATGACCTTGCGCTGAAATGCTCGGGATGCAGGGGGTTTCTTCAAGCAAAGGTTGAGGTCCTCGACCTTTTCCCGACACTCTGGGGTCTGATCGAGCGACCCCGGGAGACTTTTCGGCGAATCGTCAGGGCGCGGCGGAAGAACTTCGCATTCGGTCTCGCGGCCCTTCTCGGAATTGCGGTCGTCTTTCTGGTGATGTGGGCGAGGCAGTCGGGTACCGGTTACGGGAGCCTGGTTGAGCTCGTCGGTGCAGGAATTGCGCTCGGGATCCCGGCAGGCATCCTGCTGGCCTTTGTGCTCGGGGTTGCGGGCGAGAGGCTGTCGATAATGCTGGGCGGGCGGGGCGGGGTGAAGAACTTCGCGGCGGTAACGTCGTACGCAGCTTCTCCGCTGCTCTATGCGCTCGTGCTCGTGCTTCCGGCGGAGCTCGCGATCTTCGGCATGTACCTGTTCGATCGAAACCCTGATCCCATGGCGCTGAAGCCCGAAGTGTATGCCGTGCTCCTGGGATTTGACGTGCTGAGCATGCTGTGGGCTGCGACGTTGCTCCATATCGGCCTGAGAGAAGCCTCAGGCGTGGGAAGCTGGAGGGGAGTGGCGGTGACGATCGGCGTTCTTGGACTGGCCGCGGCAGCCGTCGTGGGTGCCATCGCGATCCGACTGTAGCGGCACATGACCAGGGAGCGATTCGAGACCATCGCGGACGAAGAGTTTGCCGACCTTCCCGAGCCTTTCAGGCAGCGCATGGAGAATGTCCGTATCGTGATCGAGGACGTCGATTCTCCCGCGCAGCGCCGGCAGGCGGGCCTGGGGCGGTCGAGCATGCTGCTTGGATTGTATGAAGGCGTCCCGCTCCCTCGGCGGGGCGTCGACTACGGCGTCGTGCCGGTCATGCCGGACACGATTACGTTGTTCCAGAAAAACATCGAATCGATCGCGCGATCTGAGTCCGAAGTCCGAAGGCAGATCCGCGAGACTCTCATTCACGAAATCGCCCATTACTTCGGCATGGACGAGGACGACATCAGGGAAGCCGGCTACTGAACGCCGGCTGCCCATCGCAGCGCGAAAGGACAGAAAGCAATATGTCACGGGTGTTGTTCACAATTACGTACACGGTGAAGCCTGAGTTCCGCGAGGAGTACCTCGCGCTTTCGCGCACACTGAAGGATCACTTCGCGTCGACAGGGACGAAGAACTATGCGGTCTACGAAGTGCGGGGGAAAAGGAATCAGTTCGCCGAAGTGTTCGAGACCGCCAGCCTCGAGGAGTTTGACGCGCTGGAGGATAACCAGAACGATACAACGCAGGAGCTGCTCGCAAGCCTGGAGCGCTTCCTCGAACCGGATGGCATGAAGTATACCACGCTCGTCGAAACGGAGTGACGTGACGGGGCGGACGACCATGCGGGCCGAGCGGGTGGCAATCGATCCCATTGCGCAGTTCATGCAGGAGCACGATCAGGCCCTGTCACAGCTTTCGTCGCTGACGAAGGCGACGCGGGCCCTCGAAGAGCATGGGTATTCCGCCGACGGTTACCGCAAGGTACTCACCGCGCTCACATTTATCGACGACGAAGTCAGCGTCCACAACAGGCGCGAGGAGGAAGCCCTCTTCCCGGTGCTCGAACGGTACGTCGAGGGGCCCACACAACTCATGCGGGAGGAGCACAAGGTCCTTCGCAGGGAATTCCGCAAGCTGAGGACCGCGGTGAGGCGCCTGGAACGTGACACAGCCAACACGACCGTTGCACGGGACCTCGCCCGCGTCTCGCGCGGCATGGTCCAGCTCTTCGTCAACCATATCCACAAAGAAAATCATATTCTGTTCCCGCTCGTCCAGAAATTTCTGACCAAGGACGCGCTGCGCGAAGTCGCACGACGTATGCTCTGACCGCGCACCTGCGATTCGCACCCGGACCATCCCGTGACCAGCAACCTTGCACCGCACCAGCTCCTGAACCTGCTCGATACCGTCTTCAAACCCGGCGACGGGGAGAAAGGGCTGACCATCCTGGTCGACCTCCCCGGGGGCACGCACGCGGACACCCCGGGATGGAAAGACCGCCGTCGTATCGCCGCCGAGTGGTACACCATGCTGCAGGGCAATCTCCACATTGTCCGGTTCTCATCCATCGCGTGTTGCGTCTACCCGAGCGTCAGCGGAAACAACGCCGACCTCCCGTCGACGATCACGCTGGTTGACAGTTGCTCGCTGAACCAACCCTCGACGGGGACCCGGCCAGCCAGCCTCGAAGAGATTCTGCGATCGTCCAGCGCCGTCGTCGCGATGACAGAGCTCTCCGCCACCGCCCCGCTCAAGGTGCTGGCGCGATCCATGGGATTCCGCGGCGCAACCCTTCCCGGGTTCTCGCGGGAGATGGTGCCGGCACTGCTTCTCGACTACGAGGCAATCGACCGGCGCGTCCGCGCCCTGAAGGCGATGCTCGACCGCGCCATCGGCGCGACCATCCGGCTCACGGCCCGCGGCGAGCGGCACGAGCTCTATCTGGACCTGCGTTACCGCACCGGACACGCCAGCGGCGGATTGATGCGGGAGCCCTCCGTCGTCGGCAACCTCCCGTCCGGCGAAGCATACATCGTTCCCTACGAAGGCGAGCGTCCGGACGAACCCAGCAAGTCGGAGGGGACGCTCCCGGTGCAGTTCAAAGACGAGATCGTGGTGTTCGATATCAGGGGGAACAGGGCCATCGCGGCGCGGGGTTCGGGTCCCGCCTCGCAGTCGCAGCACCGCAAGCTCCTCGACGAGCCGGCCTACGGCAACATCGCCGAGCTCGGCATCGGCGTCCTGGGGGAGCTGGGAGTCCAGGCGGTGGGAAGCACGCTGCTCGACGAAAAGCTTGGTCTGCACGTCGCCTTCGGCAGGAGCGACCATTTCGGCGGAGTCACCAGCCCCGCAGCGTTCCGGGACCAGCGGAACATCGTCCACATCGACTGGGTCTACGTTCCGTCGGTGCAGCGCGACATCGGCGTGGAGAGCGTCAGGCTCACCTTCGACGACGGTACTGCGCAGGATGTGTACCAGGGACAGAAGCTTGTCGCGTAGTACGGCTCGATGAACCTCACACGTCTCAGGCGGATATCTCCCGGGGTGCTGGAACTCAGCTGGTCCGACGGCCACACAGGACCGTGCTCCCTGCGAACGCTGCGCGACAACTGTCCGTGTGCGGGGTGTACGGGTGAGACGGTCCTGATGCGCACGTATCCCGGATCTCCGGCGGCGGACGGTGTTCCCGGCAAGTACGAGCTGGCGGCCGCACAGGTGGTAGGCAGCTACGCGGTCCAGATGACCTGGGGCGACGGCCACAGGGAAGGGCTGTATACGTGGGAAGTTTTGCGGGGCCTCTGCGAATGTCCCGCGTGTGGTGCGGCACGAACGGGGCATTGACATGCCCCTCGTGAACACACGAGAACGCCGCTGATCAGCAGAGAGGATGACGAATGGCAGCTGTCGATCTCTTTGAAAGCGTTGTTGCAGAACTCTCCGAAAAGGAACGGACGATGCTGGCGGATTCGCTCCGGTCGTGGCGCACGGACCTGGGTGCGGCGAGGAGCGAGGACGCCCGTGTGCGCCTCGTCTCCGACTTCATCCAGGAGGTCAGGACGCTCACCGGAAGCGCACGACCCGCCGTTCAGCGCTAGCGCCGTTTCTCCATCGTCGCCTTGAACGACATCGGCTTCCCGTCCCGCAGCACATCGACGGCCACCTCGTCTCCGGCCTTCAGCTCGCCCAGAATCCCCATGTAGTCGTAGATCGAGAGGATCTTCTTTCCCGCGAGCCCGACGATGACGTCCCCGGTCTTCAGTCCGGCCTTTTCCGCGGCGCCGTTCGCCCGGACCCCGCTGATCTTCATTCCGCTGGAGCTTTCGCTGTAGTCAGGCACGATGCCGAGCGTGACGGCGAATCCCCTGCTGTCGCCGCCCATCGCGCCGGGCTGCGACTGGACGCGCACGAACGCCGGCTTCTCTGCCCCCTGGATGATGTCCACCGCGACAGCGTCAGCAAACCGCGCCACCTGCTCCAGCCCTTCGTAGTTCAACACATCCGCATCATCCGCCGGCGAGTGGTAGTCGCCGTGGACTCCGGTGAAAAAGAACAGCACAGGGATGTCCTTCCCGTAAAACGCCGCGTGGTCGCTCGGCCCGAATCCATCGGGGTTGAGCTGGAGCGTCAACGCCGAGTCGGCATTGTGCCTGGCCAGGAGCCCCGCCCATGCGCCGGATGTCCCGGACCCGCCGACCGTCAGGGTTGTGTTCGTGAGGCGGCCCACCATGTCCAGATTGAGCATCGCGACGGTCCGGTCCAGCGGGAACTTCGGATGCGCAACGTAGTGGAGCGAACCGAGGGTTCCCAGCTCTTCGCCCGAGAAGAAGGCGAACACGACGTTTCTTTTCAGCTCCGCGCGCCGTCCGGAGATCTCCTGGACGATCTCCAGGAGGCCCGACGTGCCTGACGCGTTGTCGTCCGCCCCGTTGTGGACCGCGACCGTGTCAGGCTTCACCGATCCTGAGCCGGGGCCGCCGAACCCGAGGTGGTCGAAATGCGCGCCGATCACGACGACCTCCGCGCTCTCGGAGGCCTGCGCGGCAGGAAGATATCCAATGACGTTGGCGGTGGTGTCCTTGACCCGGAGGAGCTCGGCCTGGAGCGTTGCAGATGCGCCGGCAAGCGGGAACGAGATCGGCTTCTTGGTTGCGGCAATGGTGTCCTGAATCGCGCGCAGGTCATGCCCGTGAGCTTTCAGGAGCGGCTCGATGAACGCCCGTCGCACCGACACGGCGGGGAGGCCCGAGTGGTCGGGGACCCGATCGTAGGAGAGTCGCAGCGGATCGTCAGTGTCGCTGTCCTTCGGACCTGTGATCAGGACGATGCCCGCCGCACCCTTCTCGCGCGCCAGACGGGCTTTGTTGCGAAGAGAGGTGTGGCGCGTGAAGTCGCTGTGCGGCGCGTCCCCTTCGGGGCCGAACCGGAGGATGACGACGATCCTTCCCTGAACGTCGAGCCCGGCGTAGTCATCGTACTGCTTGTCAGGAACAGTGAGCCCGTATCCGGCGAAGACAAGGTCGCCCGTGGCCGACCCGGTGCTGCTCAGCGCGAGCGGCATGATGTCGTCGCTTCCCTCGATCGATTGCGTCCCTCCGGAAACGCCGGAACCCGACAGCGCCAGGCGGTTGCCTGCGCCCGGCTCGACGCGCGCGACGAACTCGAAGGTTTGCAGGTAGCCCGAGCCGTCGCCGCCGGGGAGCACGCCGTACGCGGCAAGCTGCTTGGCGATGTATGCGGCAGCCTTGTCGTTGCCGGGCTGGCCGGTGCCCCTGCCCTCGAGCTCGTCGGACGCAAGATAACGCACATGGGTCCGGAGCTCATCTGCCGTGATGGACGGCGAAGCGGACTGCGCGAACGCGCCCGTCCACACCATGCTGCATGCCGCGAGGATCAGAATGTGTCGCATCATTCGGTCACGCTCCTTATGTGTCTATTCCACTTCAATCCAGTCCGCGATGAAGATGTTCGTCTCCCCGCGCTTCGCCCCGCCGCGATTGGACGCGAACACGAGGCGCTTTCCGTCGCGCGTGAACATCGGGAAGCCGTCGAAGGTCTCGTTGTAGGTGATGCGTTTCAGGCCGGACCCGTCGACGTTGACCATGTACAATTCGAAATCCCGGCCCTTCGGGTCGGCAAGGTTCGAGGCGAAGATGATCCGGCGGTTGTCGGGATGGAAGAACGGTGCGAAGTTCGCCGCACCCGAATACGTGAGCTGTCGCCGGCCGGTCCCATCCGCGTTCATCACGAAGAGTTCCATCCTCGAGGGCCGCACGAGATCGCGGCCGAGGAGCGACCGGTATTCGCGTGCGGACGTCGTGTCGTCGTAATGCCAGCCGCGGTACACGATCATCGACCCGTCCCACGAATAGAATGCGCCGCCGTCGTATCCGATGTCGCGGGTGAGACGCCGCACGTCGCTTCCGTCCAGCTTCATCGTGTACAGGTCCAGATCCCCGTCCCTGACAGACGTGAAGACGATCCTGTCGCCGCGCGGCGAGACCGTGGCCTCGGCGTCATACCCGGGGGTGGTGGTCAGCTTCCGCAGGATCGTGCCGCGCGTATCGGCGAGGACAATGTCGAAGTCGCGATACACCGCCCATACATAGCCCTGGGAGAAGTCGGGGGAGGGGGGGCAGTCGGGCGACCCGAACTGGGTGGTCGCGTACAGTATCGTGCTGTCGCCCGGGAGGAAGTAGCCGCAGGTTGTTCTCCCTTTGCCGCTGCTCACCAGCCGGACCGCGCCGCTCGCGACGTCCATGACGTACTCCTGGTCACACCCGAACGAATCGCGGGTGGACTGGAAAACCAGAGAACGTTCATCGAACGAGAAGTACGCCTCCGCGTTCTCTCCTCCAAAGGTCAGCTGCCGGAGCGATCGGAAATTCACCTCGTTCTCGAACGGTGTCTGGATGACGGTCCTCGTTTCGTCCTGGGGTGGGAATGCCGCCAGGAGGAGAGGGAAGACGACCATCAGCGCCGCGGGGATCAGAATCTTCACGAGCCGCATGGTCATCGGACGATTCCTTTCAGGGCTGCCGGGAGGGCCGCACATGACTCTTCGGCCCCCGCTTTGAAAGCCGGGTCGACGGGCTTCTGCGGAAACGTGTCTTTGTTCGCCCCGGGCAGCGCACATTCAGGAGCGCGGTCGCCCACGGCAGGCATCCCGGACGGCTGCGCCAGCATGGACGCTGGCGCCAGGAGCATCATCAACACGACGAGGGTGGAGCGCATTGTGTAGTCACCCGGATAATAATCTTGTATCATATCAAGATCGGTACTCTTTTTCAAGGTTCAGGGCATTCCTTGACTATCCTGCGGTTGATCGGTATATTTTTGTTTCATGATCGATGAAAACCTGATCGCAATCGTCACCGGCGGCACGGGTGCCCTCGGCACCGCTGTTGTGCGCCGGCTCGCCCAGACGGGCACCCGCATCGCGGTGCCAGTGCACCCGAGCCCCTCTCTCGTCAGACGCGAGCAGGGGGGCCTGCATCCCGAACCTCTGCTGGTCAACGCCGATCTGTCGGACGAGGCCGCTGTGGCGATGTTCATCTCCAGGGTTGAACGCGAGCTCGGTCCGGTCGACATCCTCGTGAACGCGGCCGGGGGGTATGCCGGGGGGGCCCTGCTCGAAGACGTGACCATCGAGGAGTGGGACTCGATGCTCGCCCTGAACCTCAGGACGGCATTTCTCATGACCCGGGCAGTGGTTGGGGGGATGAAAACCAGGAAGTTCGGGCGCATCGTCTCGATCGCGGCGAGCGCGGCTCTGTCCGTCGGCCCGCGGCGGATTCCGTATGCAGTCTCCAAAGCCGGTGTAGCGACACTCACGCGAGACCTGGCGGCCGAGCTGAAGGGGACCGGCGTGACGGTGAACGCGATCGCGCCGAGCATCATCCTCACCGAGGCGAACAGGAAGTCCATGCCGGACGCGGACGTCACCGCATGGGTCACTCCGGAGGAGATTGCGTCGGCCATTCAGTTCTTCTGTTCCCGCGAGGCGGGCTCCGTCAGCGGAAACGTCCTGAAGATGTACGGCGGCGTGTAGCGGTAGTCCCGGGCAACGAACTGGAAAGGCACCCATGGGTCTGAAAGAACAACTGATGACCGACATGCAGCGTTGCATGAAGAGCAACGACAAGCTGCGGCTGGAGACGCTGCGCTCCCTTCGGGCTGCGCTCATGGAGAAGGAGATCGACAAGCGTGGTTCCGGCTCCCCGGTGAGTGCGGACGACGAGCTCGCGGTGCTGAACGCGGCCGCGAAAAAGCGTCGGGAGTCCATCGAGATGTTCGCGCAGGGCGGGCGTACGGATCTCGTGGATCAGGAAACCGCCGAACTGGCCATTGTCCAGGAGTATCTTCCGGCGCAGATGTCCGCCGACGAGATTGCCGGGGTGATCCGGTCGGCGGTTGCCGCCGCCGGCGCCTCAGGCATGTCCGACTTTGGCAAGGTGATGCCCGCGGTGATGAAGGCGGTGAAGGGACGCGCCGACGGGAAGACGGTGCAGGAGCTGGTCCGGAAGGCGCTTGGAGCCAGCTGACGACCTGCCCATGATCGCCGGATCGCCCTTCCCGTCCTCGCCTCCGCCCGCCTGGCCGCACCTGTGCATCATGCCGACCGACACGGAGTTCGCGTCATGACCGGCGCCTTCGAGGATGCCGCCCGGAAGCTCGAATTCGCGACAGTGCTCGCGCGTGTCGCCCGCTACGCACAATCCGATCCGGGGCGCGATCGCATCGCGAGCCTGGACATCTCCGCCGACCATGCTGAGGTCCGCGGCAGGCTCTCGCTCGTCTCCGAGATGAAGCGGCTGATCGAGGCCGAGGCGGGAATCCCTCTCGACGGGATTCACCCGGTGGCAAAGGCGATTTCCCGGTCCGGCATCGAAGGATCATCGCTGCTTCCGCGAGAAATCAGGGAGATCGGTTCAACGCTCGCGGCGGCGCGCATCCTCCGCGGATTCATCGCGAAGCGAAAGGACACGGCTCCGTCGCTCTGGGCCCTGATCGAGCCGCTGGTGTCGGACAAAGTTCTGGAGTTCAACATTGACCAGGCGATCGACGAGACCGGGACGGTGCGGGCGTCGGCGTCACGCGAGCTGCAGTCGATCAGGCGATCAATCGCCGAGCGCTACGGAACGCTGCGAAAGCGCCTCGAGTCGATCCTGAAGGCCGTCTCCGAACAGGGCTTCAGCCAGGACGAGATTATCACGACGCGCGAAGGCCGGATGGTCATTCCGGTGAAGGCCGAGCACAAACAGCGCGTGCACGGTTTCGTCCACAGCGCGTCGGCCAGCGGCGCGACCGTCTTCATCGAGCCCACCGAAACGCTCGAGCTGAACAATGAAATCCGGAACCTCCAGTTCGAGGAGCAGCGGGAGATCGAGCGGATCCTCCGCGATCTGACCGCGCAGGTGGGGCGTCTGCGCGACGGCCTGCAGAGCAACCTGCAGATCCTCGCGGAAGTGGACGCCCTGCAGGGGCGCGCGAAGTACTCGATGGAGATCCTCGGCACCGAGCCGGAGGTCGACCCTGACGGCCCGATTCTCCTGCATCACGCACGGCATCCGCTGCTGCTTCTCCACCACGGGCACGACGGCACGGTGCCGCTCGACATGGCGCTCGGCGAGCACGCGGCGACGCTCCTCATCAGCGGGCCGAACGCGGGAGGAAAGAGCGTCGCGATGAAGTGCGTGGGCCTGCTCACGCTCATGGCGCAAGCGGGCCTGCATATTCCGGCGGGCGACGGGTCGCGCCTCCGGCTCGTACGCACGCTGTACGTCGAAATCGGCGACGAGCAATCGATCGAGAGCGACCTCAGCACGTTCAGTTCGCACCTCCAGCACCTGAAAACGATCGCCGAGCATGCTGACGCCGGGAGCCTCGTCTTGATCGACGAGATAGGATCCGGCACCGACCCGGGAGAGGGGGGGGCGATTGCCGCAGCCGTGCTCGAATCGCTCACGCGGCGGAACGCACTGACGATCGCCACGACCCATCAGGGCTCGCTGAAGGTGTTCGCCCACGAGACACCGGGGATGCTGAACGGCGCGATGGAATTCGACCAGGAAACGTTGCAGCCGACCTATCGGTTTCGGGCCGGAGTCCCCGGAAGCAGCTACGCGCTCGAAATGGCTACGCGCATCGGGTTCCCCTCCGACCTGATGGCACGGGCACGCGAGCTCATGGGTCACCGGGCGACCCGGCTCGAGACGCTCCTCGCCGAGCTGGAACATTCCGTGCAGACCTACCGGGCGGACATGGAGAGCGCGCGGCGTGAGAAGGCGAGACTCGATGAGCTCGTGAGGACGTATGAGGGCCGCATCGCCGCGCTGAGCTCTGAACTCCGCGACCTGAAGCGACACGCCGTCGAGGAGGCCAGACTGATCGTCGACCGGGCGAACGCCGTGATCGAGAAGAGCGTCAGGGAGATCCGCGAGCAGGCAGCCGGTCGCGACAGCGTGCAGGCCGCCCGTGCGGAGATCGCACGGGTGAAGGAGGATCTGGCACGCGAAGCGGGAACGCTGCAGGAAGAACGCCCGGTGGATGAAACGCTCGGTCCCGGATCGGCGGTCCGGCTCCTGGACGGAACCGACACGGGCGAAATCGTGTCGGTCGGCGATAACGGGAAGTCCGCCATCGTCGTCTTCGGTAGTATGCGCATGCGCGTGCACATGGAAGATCTTCGTGCCGCCCCGAAGGGGGCGCGCCCCCGCGTGTCGACGCCAGCGTCCGCGTACGACCTCCCGGCAACCCCTGAGCGGGAACTCGACCTCCGCGGAATGACCGGAGACGAAGCCCTGCCCCTGCTCGACAAGTTCCTGGACAGCGCGATGCTCGCCGGCCTCTCGCGCGTGGACATCATTCACGGCAAAGGAACCGGCGCCCTGCGCAAGAAAGTGACCGACTATCTTTCCCGGCACCCGCGCGTCCGCGCGTTCCGCCTCGGCGAGTGGAACGAAGGCGGAACAGGGGCGACGGTCGTTGAATTGGGTGATTCCTGATGCCAGTCCGTCCGCTGAAACGTGTGCTGGTGGCCAACCGGGGCGAGATCGCCGTCCGGGTCATGAGGACCTGCCGCGAACGCGGGATCGAAACGGTGGCAGTCTATTCCGACGCGGACCGGACGATGCCTCACGTCCGCATGGCCGATGCCTCGGTCGGCATCGGCCCGCCACCCCCGAGAGAGAGCTATCTGCGCGCCGAGGCAATCATCGCGGCCGCACAATCGTCCGGCGCAGACGCCATCCACCCCGGGTACGGCTTCCTCTCTGAGAATCCTGACTTCGCCGAAGCAGTTGAAAAGGCGGGGCTGGTATTTATCGGTCCTTCAGCGGATTCGATCCGTGCGATGGGGGAGAAGACGCGCGCCCGACAGCTCGTCGGAGCCGCCGGCGTTCCCACCGTCCCCGGTACCGATGGCCCGGTAAAGGACATCCAGGAGGTTCACGCTTTCTGCGAGCGGGAGGGGTTTCCGATCCTCCTGAAAGCGGCCGCAGGGGGCGGCGGAAAAGGGATGAGAATCGTCCGGTCCCGTGAAGAACTCGCGGACGCCTTTCAGACCGCGCGGTCTGAAGCGATGTCTGCCTTCGGAGACGGCCGGCTCTACGTCGAGAAATACCTTGAAAACCCCAGGCATATAGAATTCCAGATCCTGGGCGACCACTACGGCAAGGTCATCCACCTTGGAGAGCGGGAATGCTCCGTCCAGCGCAGGCATCAGAAGATCGTCGAGGAATCTCCGTCGGTCGCCCTGACCGACAGCCTCAGAGATGCCATGGGCGCGACCGCTGTCAGCGCCGCGAGAGCATGCGGATACTACAACGCCGGAACGATCGAGTTCCTTCTCGACGATACCGGGCGGTTCTATTTCCTTGAAATGAACACCAGATTGCAGGTCGAACACCCCGTGACCGAACTGCGCACGGGGCTCGATCTGGTAGCCGAGCAGCTTCGCATCGCGGCGGGGGAGGCCCTCGGAATCGCTCAGGAAGAGATCCGCTTTCGCGGCCACGCCATCGAGTGCCGCATCTGCGCCGAGGATGTCGACGAGGGGTATCTTCCGTCAACGGGCACCATCCTCTACATGCGGCCGCCGGGCGGGCCGGGCGTGAGGGAAGACCGCGGCTTCGACGAAGGCTCGGAAGTCTCGGTGTACTACGACTCGCTCCTCTCGAAGCTGCTCGTCTGGGCCCCGAACCGCAACGATGCGATTGCACGGATGATCCGCGCCCTCCGCGAGTACACCATCCTCGGCGTGAAAACAAACACGCAACTCTGCGCCGAAGCCCTCGACAGCTCGTTTTTCAGATCGGGACAGTACTCGACGCGCCTGCTCGACCGGGACCTTCGAACCGAGGATCTCCCCGGACCGGACATGAAAGTTCTGGTGCCAGCAGCCGCACTTGTTGCATTGCTCGAAGAGAACAGGTCGAGGTCTTTGACTCAAAACGGATTGCCCTCTTCAGGCTCAACCGACGGTGTCGGCTGGAAGCACCGCCGGCGGGACGCGCTGAGAGACTAGTGCACCACAAAGATGCCTGCATATCGAATCCGACATAGAGAACAGCAGTTCGTCGCCCACACGGACGGTGACGGCGTGGTCTGGATCGGGGACTCGGACGAACCCGTCACGATCGTCCGTACCGGAGAGTCGAACATTCCAGCTCATCCAGGGTGGGGCAATCCTTGCGGCCGCAGCGGCCAGGGTCGGCGATCGGTGGCATGTGGTGGTGAATGGACGACTCATCGAGTTCGAGACGCAGTCGGAGCGCGAACGACTGATATCTTCGCTCTCCTCGACAGGCGTTCAGACTCAATCGATCCTGGAGGTCCGCGCTCCCATGCCGTCGCGTATCGTTAGAATCGACGTGAAGGTGGGAGATGAGGTGACAGTAGGACAAGCGCTTGTGGTCCTCGAAGCGATGAAGATGGAAAACACCCTCAAGGCGAGCCAGAACGGAACCGTAGCCGAAGTTGCGGTCACGGCCGGAAAGGCGGTCGAAAAGGGAGCCTTGCTCATAATCCTGAAATGAGATACCGCCCCGTCACAAGCATCCGTGGTTCTGCAGCGTGCGTGGCAACGCTTCTTGCAGCGCTCGTTGCCTGTCAGCCCATTGCCCGGGCCGGAGGCCTGCAAGCCCCGCAGATTCAGGCACGGGGTTCGGCCCTCGGTTCTGCGACGGTTGCCATATTCTCGAATCCTGTCGACTTTTCCAAGAATCCAGCGCTCCTGGGGTCGCCTGAGGGCACACGGCTCACGCTGGGGGCCGGACTCATTGTCCCGGAGTACCGATTCGCGGGTATCGCGCCATCAGAAGCTGAGACGAAGTCCGAACCGGTTTTCCTGTTCCCTCCGACGTTCGCGATGTCGTTCGCGATCAGCCCGAACTTCGGAGTTGGCCTGTCGGCCGGGGCACCTTATCTTGCGCGCTCAGAGTGGACTTCGCAGTGGGTCGGAAGGCAGCTGGTAACATCGTTCGAGCATCGGACCGGCGTGCTGGCCCCGGCGGTCGGATTCAGTCCGATCAAAGGAGTATCGCTGGGGGCAAGCATCCCATTGAGATTGACAAAGCATGTGATGACATCCTGGGTGCTCGACCCGGGAGCTGGCACATCCCCGGGCGAGGCGTATCAGAAGAGCATCGATGGAGAATCCGGGCTGAATGTCGGCTTTCAGGCCGGAGTGCTGGTGACAGGGGGGAACTGGTCTCTCGGGGGGTCGTTCACACTGGGTGCGGACGTGACGATATCCGATGCCGAGGCTTCGCTCCGTTCAAGCCTTCCGCAGTCCTCCAGTCTGAGCTATTCAGGATGGCCCGCCTCGATATCCATGACGATTCCATCGGAACTTGCCATCGGAGCCACGGTAAGCCCGCTGCCGGCCTTGCTTCTTACATCAGAATTCGGCCTCGTGTTCTGGTCGTCTGCCCGTGAACTCGTGTACGAAATCCCGGGCACCTCGGACGGCTATGTCATCCCTCAGGGCTGGGATGATTCCTACAGAATCGCATTTGGGGCCGAATACCGTCTATCTGATGTCGACCTTCGAGGCGGCTTCTCGTACGATGCCACACCCGTCCCGGACGTAACGGCCCACCCGGCATACCCGGATGCCGACTGCTATGGGTATTCTGTCGGGCTCGGGTACAGGGTCGGACCAGGGCTGTTGCTGGACTTCGCAGTCTCGGCCTACGCATTCAGGGACCGAACAGTAGATGACTCAGGATTGGCAATCACTGAGGAAGCCACGGGAATCCCCGGACAAGCGTTCAACGGAACTTACAGAACAAGCGGCACAAGTGTCTCATTAAGCGTTACTTATCTTTGGAGATAGGATTCAATTTCGATGAAGCAAGAACCTCAAGTAGATCTCAAGCTCGCGCTTGACCACGGGCTCACTGAAGAGGAGTACAACTGGATTCTTGGAATCCTCGGGCGGGTGCCAACCTATACGGAGCTTGGCATCTTCAGCGTCATGTGGAGCGAGCACTGCAGCTATAAGAACTCCATTGCTCTCCTGAAGACGCTCCCCAGGAGCGGGGGCAGGCTCCTGGTAAGCGCAGGTGAAGAGAACGCGGGGCTTGTCGACATTGGAGCCGGCTACGCGGTGGCTTTCAAGATCGAGAGCCATAACCATCCGTCCGCGGTTGAGCCGTACCAGGGCGCGGCAACGGGCGTCGGCGGCATCATGCGGGATATTTTCACGATGGGCGCCCGACCGATTGCGGGGCTGAACTCCCTGAGGTTCGGGACTCTCGACAACGACCGAACCCGATACCTCTTCAAGGGAGTCGTGAAAGGGATAGGCGACTACGGCAACAGTTTTGGGGTTCCGACTGTCGCCGGGGAGGTGTACTTCGACCCGTGCTACCAGGAGAATCCTCTGGTCAATGCCATGTCGGTCGGAATCGTGAAAAGCGGCCAGTGGGCCAGCGCGATTGCCCGAGGAGCAGGAAATCCGGTGATGATCGTCGGGTCCTCGACGGGACGTGATGGGATCCACGGGGCGACGTTCGCATCGGAGGAGATCTCCGAAGCTTCTGAAGCCAGGCGACCTTCGGTCCAGGTCGGAGATCCGTTCACCGAGAAACTGTTGCTTGAAGCAACACTTGAAGCGATCCGGACCGGATTCCTTGTAGGCATTCAGGATATGGGCGCGGCCGGAATCACTTGTTCAACATGCGAGATGAGTGCGCGGGGGAACTCGGGGATGCGTATCAACCTCGACAAGGTACCCGCGCGCGAATCCGGAATGACCGCATACGAGCTGCTGCTTTCAGAATCGCAGGAGCGGATGCTCCTCGTTGTCAGGAAGGGACACGAAGATGATATCAAAGTGATCTTCGAGAAGTGGGATCTGCATGCCGAGATTATCGGGGAAGTGATTGACGAGGACAGGCTGCTGATCTCTTACCACGGAGAGCTGAAGGCCGATGTGCCCCCGGAATCCCTGGTGCTCGGGGGTGGTGCGCCGGTGTATATCAGGGACAAGCGGGAACCGGAATATCTCAAGAAGACCCGGGGTTTCAGCCCCGATAGCCTGCCGGCGCCACGCAACCTGAGCAACGTGCTGCTGACGCTGATGGCCGCCCCGAACGTCGCCAGCAAGCGATGGGTCTATCACCAGTACGACAGCATGGTCCGGACCAACAATATGCTTCTGGCCGATGCCGATGCAGCAGTCATCTTTCTGAAGGAAACCGGGACGGCGTTGTCGGTGAAGACGGACTGCAACGGCCGATATGTCTATCTGAATCCCCGCCGCGGGGCGCAAATCGCCGTGGCAGAGTCGGCGAGAAATGTTGCCTGCACGGGCGCGGTGCCTGTGGCAATCACGAACTGCCTCAACTTCGGGAATCCGTACAAGCCCGAGGTGTACTGGCAATTCGCCGAAGCCATTGCCGGCATGGGCGAGGCGTGCCGGGTGTTCGACACGCCCGTCACAGGAGGAAATGTCAGCTTCTACAATGAGAGCCCGACTGCCGCCGTGTATCCCACGCCTGTCATCGGCATGCTGGGAGTGATCGACGACATTCGCTGTGTGACCCGGTCAGGGTTCTCCGCACCCGGCGATGCAGTGATACTTCTTGGCCGGACCGCGGGACACATCGGAGGCTCGGAGTATTTGCACGCAGTCCACGGCCTCGTCGCGGGAGACGCTCCTGCCATCGACCTTGTTGAGGAAAAACGTCTCCAGGGGACGTTGCTGGAGGCCATTCGGGCCGGCTTCGTCAGATCGGCACACGATTGTTCCGACGGGGGCCTCGCCGTGGCGCTCGCCGAGTGTTGCCTGGGGGCGAACGGCGTAAGAATTGGCGCGACGATAAGCCTGGAGCCTGCGGGGCTCCGGCCGGATTTCTACCTGTTCGGGGAGGACCAGTCGAGGGTTGTGATCAGTGCAGCACCTGACAAGGCTGAATCAGTGATTGCGCTCTGCGCGAAGAACGGCATTCCGGCGAAGCGCATAGGGACTGTTGGCGGTGAGAGATTGGTGGTGGGGGACCTGATAGATGTTGGCTGCGGGGACCTTGCAGAGGCCTATTACACCTCCATCGAGAACCGGATGGCTTAGATTACATAATACACATTATTTGGTATTGGTCTGCACCCTCCGAGTTTCTCCGGCTCTCCCTGGTGGCGCTGGCCAGCTCCAGTCTGGCCGTGGTTTCCTGCTCCGGTCTTCTCTAGAATGACCTACCTGGATCCTCTCCGCTCGTCGCCCACCAGAACCGGCAATCGGGCCGATGTCAACTCCACCGAAACGCCGGTGACATTCCTCCCCACGATCTCACCGTCGGCGTGCACGAAGAACGGTTTCGATCCGTCAACCCTGATCTTCTTCGAACGGACGAACTCCACGTCCGGATCTCCTTCATGACCGCCTTTCATGACCTTCGGCATCAACCGGAGAATCTTCAGCAACGGGACATGCTTTAACCATACAGATATCAAGCAGTTCGTCGTCCGGCTTTGCGTGCGGGGTTAAGTAGAAACCCCCGCCGGCGCAGACACCGTTTCCGATCGCAATGAGAAGTCCCGAGAATTCTCGCTCGCCATGCCCGTATGACACTTTGAAGACCGGCGGCTGGTACTTCCCAAGGGTTTGAAACACCGCAGCTATATAGAGAGGCGCGCCTCTCAGGTACGGTATCTCTGCCGTCCGGGCCGCCACAGCGGCGTCAAATCCGATTCCCACACCGTTCACGAAGTACCGATCGTTCCCCGCCACGCCACCGTTCCCGGCAGCTCCGTTCTTCGTACACCGCACATGCCCGACGTCAATATTCCTGATCTGACCCCGAAACACCGTTTCCAATGAAGCCTTGAAGTCCGCCGGGATATTCAGCGACTTGATCAGATCATTCCCGGAACCTGCAGGAATGATCCCCAGGGTTTTGCCCGTTCCCACAATCCCATTCGCGACCTCATTGACGGTTCCGTCGCCGCCAACCGCCACCACGACTCGCGCGGGCGTCCTTCGAGCCAATTCGACGGCATGCCCCTGATACTCACTCAGATGAATTTCGTGTGCGACCCCCCGGGCCACCAGCTCCTTCTTCAGGCGATGGCCAATTTCCGCAGCGGCTCCTTTGGCCGCATGAGGGTTTACAATAAAGATGATGTCGCTCACGCTAATCCTTTACCAGTATTTGCAATAGTAATACTTATCGAATCCAATGTCTCGCTTAAGTCTGCGGTACCTTCAAAGACCATTGTCGCGCTGCCTTCCAGCCAGACATTTTCGATCCGTTCTCCGGCCCGGTCAAAGAAGATCCGGAGCAGTTCGCCGCTCCGCACTCTCACTTCGACGGGCGAGGTCATCCCTTCGCTGAGCGCATGGACAATCGCCGAGGCGACCGATCCCGTCCCGCATGCCAGCGTTTCCGCCTCGACTCCGCGTTCGTAGGTCCGCTGGACCAGCCCGGCGCGGGAACGGACGATGAAGTTGACGTTTGTCCCTTCGGGACTGAAAGCCTCATGGAGGCGGAGAGCCCGACCCAGGCCGTGAACATCCAGGCCCTCGAGCTCCTCCACGCGTGTAACAAAGTGAGGTGAACCCGTATGGATGAAGTATCCGTTGATTGTCCTGTCGAAGACCTTAAGCCGTTCGATTCGACGGAATTGCGCCGGATTCTTCATGTGAAGCCGAACAGTATTGCCGTCGACAACGGCATCGTACAGATAGTCCAGCGCTTCGAATTTCATTGTCGAGGGTGCCAGCCCCGTCAGCGCCGCATATCGGGCGGAGCACCTCCCTCCGTTCCCGCACATCCCCCCGGCGCTGCCGTCAGCGTTATAGTAGTTCATCCGGAAGTGGGCCTTCGAGCTGGGTTCGATATACAGGACTCCATCGGCTCCGATCCCGAGGTGACGGTGGCAGAGCGTCTGGGCGAGAGTTGACCGGTCCGGCGGGATGTCGTTCTTCCGGTAGTCTACCACCACAAAATCGTTCCCGGCGCCCGATGCCTTCACGAACGAGAGTCTCATAACGCGCACCTGGAGTTTCGCGACTGGACGTAGATAGGGGATTCCGAAACAACAAGCAAGAAACTGGAACGCCTCTGCCGTGGGCAGAGGCGTTCACACGTGGAGATGGCGGGAGTCGAACCCGCGTCCGAAGAGGAGACCATCACGGTCACTACATACATAGTCTGTCTTTCAGAACTCGTCCCGCCTCATCCGACAGACAGGATGACTGCAGGACAACCCCACTGCCCGCTTGCGCGGAATTCGCCCGCCGACCGCAGGGGTATCGGAAGGCTATCCTGTCTCTGGTCGACGCCTCTTCGAACCCCAACAGGAGAGAGTCCTCGAGACGGACCGCCTTTAATTAGGCAGCCAGTGCGTAGTTGTAGTCGGCACTTCTAGATTTTCCGCTTTATTTGCGTGCAACGCGGAGAGCACGGTATGCGACCTTGACCATCCCCATCCCCGTCGAAGCCATTGCATCCCCTCAACTCAAGTATACGAACGCGCGGGGCAATACGCAAGTCCACCCTCCATCTCCCCCTCGACCATGGGCCCCCCCGGGGATTCCCCGCTTTGCGACCGTCGCTCACCCCCTTCTGTTCGCGCCCCTTTTGCCTCGCCCGGAACGTGATCTGCCGAGATACTCCCTGGTGAGGAAGTCCCGTAGCTTTGCAAACGCTTCCTCCGGAGAGTTCGCGAACTGAAATAGGTTGAGATCCGACCGGTTGATCAACCCATAGTCAGCCATGGCCTGAAAATCAAGGATTTTCGACCAGTATTCGGTGCCGTACACGATCACAGCCATCTTCTTCTTGATCTTATCCGTCTGGAGGAGCGTCAGAACCTCCATGAGCTCATCCAACGTCCCGAACCCTCCGGGAAACACGATCAGGGCCTTCGCCGGATAGACGAACCAGAACTTCCTCATGAAGAAGTAGTGAAACTCGAAATCCAGCCCCGGGGTGACGTACCTGTTTGGGTACTGCTCGAACGGAAGGCTGATATTCAGGCCAATCGACTTTCCCCCTGCCAGCGAAGCGCCGCGATTGGCGGCTTCCATGATGCCCGGGCCGCCTCCCGAGCAAACAACAAACCGGTTCTCCGGGGTAAGTTTCCGGGACCAGGCGGTCAGCAGCCTGGTGAGTTCCACCGCGTCGGCATAGTACCTCGAGAGTTCGTGCGCGAGCTCAGCCGAGCGCAGTTCCTGGAGCATTGTGCGCGTGGCGCGGGCACGATCGGCGTATTTCGCCCGGGTACTGGCAAGCTCCCTGGCGGTTTCGCGCCGCGGCCTGATGCGCGCGGAACCGAACACCACAATCGTGTCGGCCACTCTGGCCTGCCGCAGGCGCCTCTGGGGCTCCAGAAACTCCGCCAGCATGCGGACAACACGGGCCTCCGGGCTGTTCAGGAATTCAAGGTTCTTGTAGGCTTTGGGCGGCTTGGGTCGGCGGATAGGCATGGTCAGTCGCGTTCAATGAGACAATAGTATCGGCCCGGTTCATCTACAATCGAAGCGTTCGGGGAAATGGCCCCCTCCCCGACGAGCGTCCCCAGGGCACGGTAGACATCCTGCTTCTGCCACCTGAACAGGCGGTGGATCGCAGGGACTGAGGCGAGGAGTTGGTTGTGAAAGTAGCGCCGGAGGATCCTGACGCGTGCGGCATCGGCGGCAACCCGGCGGGCTCTCCTCACCTGGTCCGAATAGCAGTGACGCATCGGAGCCCAGACGAAGCTGAACGGCGTGTGCTCTTCCGCGACTTTGGCCAGGTACATCTTCTCCTGCAATTCGGTGATGGCCTTGTCGAACACCGGACGATCGGCCTTTCTGTCAAGGCCCGTCGCCAGCTTCAGTCCTTTTGTCGGCTGAGGGGACTGTTCGGCGAGCGCGTCCATGATGTCGCGTCCCACGGACGAGATCCGTCCCCGTCCGAAATCGCGCGTGTGCTCGTCTTTCAGGCCGGTGCGCCCGGAGAGCACATAGAAATACGAAAGGTACTCCAGCGAGACCATGGTTGGCCTGTGCTTGAGGAGCCGGCCGTAATACACCTTCCGTTCCCCCGGCAACTTCTCTTTCATCTCCCAGACGAACGAGATGGCTGGATCGTGATGCGTGTGTTCGGGAACGATCGGATGGCGCGCTCCGGCGACAGCGTGCCAGAGGCATGGAAGCTCTGAATGATCGGACTTGAACGCGAAGCAGAACCCAACCTCGTTGATGAACGCGAGGGCCTGTCTCGGCGTGGCGACGGCAAGCCGCGGCGTCCTTCTGTGCACGCGGTCGCGCCACCGTTCGACCTGTTCCCGTGTATGGCAGAGCTTCATGCGGGAGACAGCTCGATGGGCAATGGAACGATTCTGCAGGTGAAGTCGGCATCCGGCTCTCCGACAGCCACCGTGTCACCGAGCGACACAAGATCGGTGCGGACGATCCCGAGTCCGAGCGACCGCCCATACACCGGGCGCGGGCTGCTGCTCGTGAGAACTCCCACCTCGACATCATCCTTGAACAGGAGCGCCCTCCCCCTGTTTCGGGCAGCGGGAGAGCGGACGTGAATCCGATCAGACCTTTTCTCGCCTTCTGATAGGTCACCATGCGCGCAAGGACTTCCTGCCCGATATAGCACCCCTTCGTGGTGCTGATGAATTCCGCGAGTCCGGCGTCGTGGGGAGTGTATGACTCCGAGATCTCCGAACCGAACGCCGGGCGAGCACGGGATATGCGGGCGCACTCGAATTCATCCCGGCTGATGATCGCGATGCCCGCATCGCGACATCTGTCTTCGAGGGCATGATCGCCCTCGTCGGCCTCGCCGGCGCTCACCAGATACACGTCCCATCCCCACCGGGCGCTCGCCGTGACAACGGTCAACCGGCGGCGACCGTCCTGCACGACGGCGATACCGTCCGCGGGCACGGCACGTCCCGCAATGGCAGCCGCACCCTCCAGAGCGCGCGGACCGACAATGCAGGCGAGCTGCGTCTCCCTGCTCAGGCCTGCCAGGGAAATGTCCTCGGCGATCGTGTACTTTTCGATCCAGCGCTGGAAGTGATGCTCGTTGCCACGCGAGACAAGCAAGAGCAACCCGTCTTCAAGCACGGCGACCGTGACGAGGTCAATCATCCGCCCCTTTTCGTTGGTCAGGATCGTGCGGGCAACCTGACCGGTGCGGAGACGCCGCAGGTCGTTCGTGGAGAGCCGGTGCAGCAGGTCCAGGGCATCCGCCCCGGTCGCCCGCACACAGGCATACGGTGCGCGCCGCAGGAACGCCGCGCTTCGCGTCGCCGCGTCAAACCCCTGTTCGATCCGGCCCGAGGCCATCGTCTGGCTGACCATCCTGAAAAAAAAGTGCCCAGGAAATCCCAGGCAATATCTAGTTTATCAATATACGAACCGAAGCAGGATGTGTCAACAAATCGGCCGGGTCAATAGCGCTTCTCCAGCGCCGCACCGCGAAAGTAGTGGGCGAGAATGCGATCCGAAGTGTGCCCTTTCACAGCCATCACCGCCGCGCCGATCTGGCAAAGCCCGACGCCGTGCCCCCACCCTGCCCCATGCAACGTGAACCGCACAGGTTCCCCATCGGAGCCCCTGGTCGCGTCGACGACGAACGCACCACTGTACAGATGTGAGCGGGAGAGCCACCGGCGGATCTCCAGCTCCTTCCCGACAGTCACCGTCTCCTTGCTCCCGACAATGCGCAACGAGAAGATCCTGCCCGACGGCCCCCGCCGGAGAGGCACAAGAGCTTTCAATTGTCCGACGTCGATTCCGGATCTGCTGCGAATGATTTCTTCCAGCTCGGAACGATCGTACGACACTGTCCACCGGAAAAAATCGTGCGTCTCCTGATCGAACGACGGAAGGATCTGCCGGATGATGGCCGGATCGTGCGTGTTGCAGTAGGCTGCCGGGGCCGTTCGGACCCAGGCGTCGACGTCGTGTTCCGTGCGCAGCGGCGGGAACGGTTCCGCCGCATCCGAGATGCTTCCGAGGTACGGAACGCGGACATCCTCCCACGAATTCTGGAACTCCTCGGTGATGCCCCCGCACGCCTTGTAGAAACGGGCATCGCATACGCGCCCGTCGTATACCAGGAATACGCCCCGGGTGTCGTTGACGGCGGCATGCACTGCTGGCGACACGACCCTGGTGATTCCCTGATACCGCTGGCAGTGGTCATCGGCGCACACGTCAAACAGATCGTGATCTTCCCGGGTGTACCATCGCACGATCTCGCGCCCCCCGGATCCCGACGCCGTCCATCCCGTCGGCCCGCCCGCGCTCGTCTCGCGCTCGAGCATGGCGACAAGCCAGCTGCGCGAGGTGATCGCGTGCGCGCGCAACAGTTCGATCGGGCTCGCTGCGCTCATCTCGGACGAGATCACGCTCTCGAGGTACTCCTCCAGCCCAATGTCGTTGATGGGAACCAGCGTTCCGTCGCCGCGTCGCCGGACGCGCAACGATCCCGGAAACGTCTGGGGTTCCGCGCGCTGCCAGTGAAACTGGACGCCGATGACGATATCGCTGAGCGTGAAGGGCGACCCGTCGATCGGCGCGAGCATCAGGTCATCCGATTCGAAAGCGGTGCCCCCCGCCATGCAGCGCACGCCGCTCGTCCCCGCGACGCATTCAAACGGGCCGGCGTCGAGAATCCTGCCCGCGCACTCGAACCTCCCGTGCAGAACGCCCCGCACGACGGAGGCACGATCGATCAAACCGACCGACAGCTGTGGTTCACGCATCAGTCGCAGGCTCCATCAGTGCGCACGTCCTCCACGCACGTCCGCGCTACCCAGGACGCGTTGGTGAGTCAGGGTTTGGATGACCGGTCCGCGTCCCAGAGGTAACGCCGGGTCTCCTGAACTATGACCCCGCTGAGCGCGATTAACGAGACAAGGTTGGGAAGCGCCATGAGCGCATTTGCGATGTCCGCAAACGTCCAGACGACCTGCAGCGAGAGCACTGACCCCACGAACACGAACACGACCCAGAGCCACCGGTACGGCACGATCACCTTCTTCCCGAAAAGGTACTCGGCGGCCTTTTCTCCGTAGTACGCCCAACCGAGGATCGTGGAGAATACGAACGTGAGTAGCCCCACGGCGAGTATAAGCGGTCCGATGACCGGAAAATCCCCGAATGCAGCACGTGTCAGTTCGCCCCGCTCAACCCTCCGAGCCACTCCCCGGAATTCACAATGGTCAGCCCGGTTATCGCGCACACGACAACCGTATCCCAGAACGTCCCGGTCGACGACACAAGCGCCTGCCGCACGGGATCGGAGGTCTGGGCTGCGGCCGCGACGATGGGCGCGCTCCCGAGGCCGGATTCGTTGGAGAACAACCCTCGCGCGACGCCGTACCGGATCGCTTCCTTGATCGTGGCCCCCATGAACCCGCCCACGACCGCCTGACCTGCGAACGCGCTGGAGAAGATGAGCTCGATTGTCCCCGGAATGCGCTCCATCCCCATGGCCA
Organism: uncultured Ignavibacteria bacterium; assembly: GCA_963701735.1. GTDB lineage: Bacteria > Bacteroidota > Ignavibacteria > UBA10030 > UBA6906 > CAWABB01. The sequence continues at coordinate 393,895 of CAVPBI010000010.1, forward strand.
GAAGCACCAGGCACCCGCCGACATACATGATGGCCATGAACGGAACCAGGCGTTCGCAGACCCGGGCAATGGATTTTATCCCGCCAAGAATGACGACCGCCGTCAGGATGGCCATGACGACGCCGCTTGCCCCTGTCGGGATTCCGTAGGCGTCATGCAGCATTGTCGAGATGGAATTGGCCTGCACCATGTTCCCTATCCCGAACGCGGTCACGGTGGTCAGCGCAGCGAACACAACCCCAAGCCAGCGCCACCCCATGCCCCGTTCGATGACGTACATGGGTCCCCCCGCCATCGTCCCGTCTTCAGTCCGAATGCGGTACTTAACAGAAAGCAGCGCTTCTGAATACTTGGTGGCTATGCCGAATATGCCCGAAATCCACATCCAGAAGACGGCCCCTGGCCCTCCCGCCGCAATCGCAGTCGCGACTCCGACGATGTTCCCCGTACCGATCGTTGCCGCCAGGGCCGTCGTGAGGGCTCCGAATTGGCTTACGTCCCCCTCCCCCTCCTTCTCCCGGCCGAGGGAAATCTTGATCGCGCGACCGAGATATCGCTGAATGAACTTCAGGCGAAAGGTCAGAGCCACATGAGTCCCCAGCAAGAGGATGACCATCGGCCAGCCCCAAATAACGTCGCTGACAGACTGGAGCACTTCTTGAAGTTCAGCCATGTTCAGGCTCTACGGAGATTGGTGATGCTAGAGTATAGTTCTGACACAAATGTATAACCATCTATCAAGACATGCATTTAGCCTCGCGTAGCTCGTCACAGATCAGAGTATTTGAGAGGCGGGCGATTCAATCCATGCAATCTGTCTTCCTTCGAAGCCACCGGTGCCCATTCCTGTCGATCCTTAAGACATCGATGGGCGCTCCGGTCGTCCCCGGCCGCTTCCTGATTGCGAACTCTACAAAGGTTCTGACCATGGATGAAGGTTCCATCGACTGCCAGGAAGGATATTCTGAAACGAAGCCACCCGAAAGGTTGGACGGACTTGCGAGCCAGACGGTTTCGCGCGTGGTGGGACCGTAGTCCCTTCGCTGGACGGTGACAGTCGGGGCATCGCCTGAAGTGGCCGATCGGACGAGCTCCCTCGAACTGACGGCGGCCGCCCCACCTTCAAATCCAAAGATAAATATGGTGAGGGGAATACCGGCAACTTCATCCCAGGAATCGACTTGCTGCCGCTTATCTCCAAACTGTTCTAGCAGACTCTTGACTGCTGGGACCGCCCGGGATTCAAAGTCCCGGGCTTTCTCAGCAACCGTGCCGGCGCTTCGAAGGGCCAGATTCGCCATGGCCGGGGCATCGTATCCGGTCGCGGTGAACTTGTAGATACCTCCCATCACATACCAGGTCGCCCCGATCCTGCGAATCTTGCAGGTGGAGCCTTCCGCGCCCGTTGTGTCAAGCCAGCTGAGTTTGCTGTCTGCTGCCACGTAGATGGCTTCGGGTGTGCGCAGGAGCGCGAACGCGGTCCCGTGTTCTTGCGCCCCGGCGGACGCCAGCGCGGCAAGAATCGCGACCCCTGAAGCGGCAAGGCCCTTCGGGGGGAAAGACCTCACTTCGTCCGGCCCTTCCGGGGCGGCGAGTTGATCGCAGGCTTCCCCGGGATGAATGTGGCCAACCGGGAGAAGGGGATCACTTCGGTGAGGCCTGCGAGGGGTCCTTCACCTTCCTTGACGAAACATGCGCAGTCGTCTCCAACTGCCGCAAGCCGGGCATTGTGCTCTGCTTCGGAGGCTGGGATCACCAGTTCCCACATTCCGATGGCACTGATCGGGAGACATTTGCAGGGTTGGCCAACGTGAGGCCGGAGAAGTGATTTGTAGGTCATGGCGGGAAATTGTCCTGTTTTGGCCAAGTGCAGCGATCATCTGACCACCCCAGGCTGGACTCAGACCGCCCAGAGCGACTATCCAGGGGACCATAGCGACCGCTTGAATGTCCACTTGTGTGACCGGGATGGGTCACCGCCATAAACGCGGAAGCACCGCATGCGCGACGCCATTCCTGCCGGGGATTCTCAACAACTCGTGCGGTGCTTTCCGCAAATGTTCTGTTTTTCGCCCGGCAGGCGTGCCAGCGGAAGATACCCCGACATCTTGGCCTTGTCAATAGCGTGGCGCAGTTTTTGCAGGCCGATATTCTGCGAATAAAAACATATTTCCTGCGAAACAAATTGACATTTTACGAATAGAAGCATATCTTTTGCGAGTCGAAAATCTGGGGGGCGACACGATCCGCACACAGCGAGGACAAGACTGTGGACCGCCTGGAGAACGAAGTGTTTGAGAAGTTGCTCCACAAGTACGAGGAACTGCTGCAAGACAACTCTCTTTGGCCAGCAGAACGTGCCAGGTTTGAAAAGATGCGCAACGATGTGGAAGACGCATTGCTGCAAGACTGGCTCCCACCTAGCCCGCGCCGTAGGGCAATCGTGATGGCACTCGCAGCCAGCGGTCTGTTCAGCCTCTTTACAGGCTCCCAGGTCCCACCTCGGGGTGGAATGAACCAAAGATAGACCCCACCTGGCGCTGCCATGACATACTCGATGATCGTTTCTGTGCTCCTGCTGTTCGCCCCCCCGGGGGGCAGTGATCAACCCCGTAAGGACTCCGATACCTCTGAGGACACGTTTGCCTCTGCGTTCAAGTCGGCGGGCGTCGAGGGAACGTGCATCCTTTACGACCTCGAAAACGGATCGTACTCAGGCTACCGGTCTGAGCGATGGGACTCGATGTACATCCCCGCATCCACGTTCAAGATCCCGAACTCGCTGATCGCGCTCGAGACGCGCGTCATTGCCGATGCGCGCACGGTGATTCCGTGGGACAGCGTCTCCCGGTCGAGGGCCGCGTGGAATCATGACCACACCATGGCCTCCGCCTTCAAAGCGTCGGTGGTCTGGTTCTATCAGGAATTGGCGCGCAGGATCGGGGCTGCACGCATGCAGCACTTCCTTGACACGACGGACTACGGAAATCGGACGATGGGCGGGGCGATCGACGAGTTCTGGTTGAACGGTGGCCTCAGGATCTCTCCACGGCAACAGATAGGGTTCCTGGTGCGGCTCTACCGGGGAACCCTCCCCTTCTCCCCCTCGACCATGGCCGCTGTGCGTGACATCATGATCGGGGAGAAGACCGACCGCTACACGCTGCGGGCAAAGACTGGATGGTCCGACGCCTCGGTGCCGGGCGTCGGCTGGTATGTGGGGTACGTTGAACGAGGAAGCAGAATCGTCTTCTTCGCAACTGAGCTCGACATCCGCGAGGACAAGGACTTGCCCGCCAGGGTAGAAGTCACGCGGGCCATCCTGCGGCAACTCGGTTTGATCGACTGATTCACTTCCCCGGGGCGTACAACACGGCTGCCTTCTCGGCAGACGTGACGATTCCGCGGATCAGCGCGGAGCTGAACCCGTGATGCTCCATCTGATTCAGCCCGGAAATGGTGCACCCCTGAGGCGTCGTGACGCGGTCAACTTCACTCTCTGGATGGCTTCCGGCTTCCCTCAGAAGTGAGGCCGCCCCCCGTGCCGTCTGCGCTGCCATGAGCAGCGCGTCTTCCGCGTGGAATCCAATTTCGATGCCTCCCTGGGAGGCGGCGCGTATCGCTCGCAGGAAAAACGCTATACCGCAGGCGCAGAGGGCCGTGGCGGGAACCATGTGGGATTCAGGGATCACCAGCGTCATCCCCAGCGCGTCGAACAGCTGACACACCTCTTCCACCGCTCCGCCATCGGCCCCCGCGGCGGCGACGCACGTCATCGACTCCTGGATCGCGATGGCGGTATTCGGCATGGCGCGAATAACCGGAACGTCCGGCGCCAGCTGATTCCGGATGGCCCCGATGGTCGCCCCCGACACGACAGAGATGAGCAAATGCTTCCGCGGATCGATGGCGCCCCGGATTTCGGCCAGGAGGCCATTGAGTTGCTGGGGGGTGACGGCGAGGATGACTAGCGAGGCGTTCTTCACGGCCTCGACGTTGTCCGATCCGGCCTGATACCCGTGCGCCCGAAGTTCCGCAAGACCCGTCTCGGACCTTCGCGTGAGCCTGATCTCTCCTGCCTCATACAGCCCCGCCTTGACCAGCCCGCGTGCAATTGCCGAGCCGATGTTGCCAGTGCCGAGTATCGCGAGCGGACGTTTCGGACCCTTCATCACCGCTGCCCTCCCTTTCCTGTTGTGCGTAGAAATTCCTTGAAAGCGTCATATCGTGCTGCCATGGGAATGGCCAGCTTCCTCTTCCCGACCCGCCCGGCAAGCCTCTCCGGCATCGTGATCGCGGCTCGAACGTTCCCGTCGTACGCCTCAAGGAACTTTGCGGGATGGGCCGTCGACAGGACAATACCGGGGTGAGCGCCAGGATTCGCACTGCAGTACTCCTGCCATGCCCGGTAGGCAACCGCGGAATGCGGATCAAGGACATAGCCAAACGAGTCGTAGACCTTCCTGATCGTCTCCATCGTCGCTGCATCCGCCGATGCCGAACCGTGCACGACATCCCGCATACCTTTCGCATCCCCTCCGAAGAGCGCTTCGAGCCGGGCGAAATTGCTCGGGCTCCCGACGTCCATCGCGTTCGACAGGGTCCTGATGGATGGCCGCGTCCGGAGACGCCCGGTGCGGAGGTACTCCGGCAGGGCGTCGTTGATATTCGAGGCGGCGATGAATCTGTGAACGGGCAATCCCATTGCCCGCGCCATCACTCCGGCCGTAAGGTTGCCGAGATTGCCGGCGGGTACCGAGAACACCGGAGGCGCCTCGCTTCCGTCCATCGCACCGTGCGCGATGAAATAGTAGAACGTTTGCGGCAGCAGCCGTGCGACGTTGATGGAATTGGCCGATGTCAGAGGGCGCCGGGAGGCGATCTCGCGGTCGGAGAGCGCCTCCTTCACCAGAGATTGACAGTCGTCGAACGATCCGGCGATCTCCAGCGCGGTTACGTTGCCACCGAGCGTGGCAAACTGGCTTTCCTGGATCGGACTCACCTTGCCCGATGGATACAGCACAACGACCTCAACACCGTCCACACCGAAGAAGCCCTGGGCGACTGCGCCCCCCGTGTCTCCTGATGTCGCCACCAGCACGGTCAGCGGTCCACGCTGGTCGCGGGAGATGTGTGCGAGGACTCGCGCGAGAAATCTGGCACCCACGTCCTTGAACGCAAGCGTTGGTCCGTGAAAGAGCTCGAGGATGAACGTGCGCTCGTCGAGGCGGACCAGGGGAACCGGAAAGTCGAGGGATTCAGTGACGATCCGTTCGAGCGCGGCCTCTTCGATGTCGTCTCCCATCAGGGCGCGGCCGGCCATGAGCGCAATCGCCGCCGGCGCCATCCCTTTGAGCGATGCGATGTCGCCCGGCGTGAGGCGCGGGATCTCCTCAGGCATGTACAGCCCTCCGTCGTGCGCGAGCCCCCCGCGCACGGCCTCGGCGAAGCCGACAACACGCGAACGATCATGCAGGCTGAAAAACCTCATGCGTCTCCTTCCACGATGCGCGCACCGTGGGGCGAGATTCGAGACACGTACAGCTGATGTGCGATGCCATGGACCTGAAGCGCCTCTCCCATGGCAGCTCCCGCCTCTCGCGCGTGGTGCTCGGAAGCGGAGAGCGCAAAGACCGCAGGGCCCGATCCCGAGATGCTGCATCCGAGCGAGCCTGCGTCGAGAGCCGCCCGTTTGATCTGCGCAAAGCCTGGAATCAGACGGGCGCGTGCGGGCTCTGCAATTCTGTCGTGGAGCGAACGGCCGATCAATCCGTAGTCCCCCTTCAGGAGCCCGGCCACCAGTCCGGCCGCATTTCCTGTCTGCGCAACAACGTCCCGCAGCGGAACCATCTGCGGCAGAATCCGCCGCGCCGCGTCAGTCCTGATCTCGAGGCACGGACAGAGGACGGTGCACCAGAGGTCAGGAGGAACGGACAGATGCACGACGTCGATCGGGTCATAGCCCCGGATAAGCACGAACCCTCCCCACAGGCAGGGCGCCAGGTTGTCAACGTGCGTCGCTTTGCTCGCGATGCGCTCCCCCTCGACGGCAAACCGGAGCAGGTCTTCCCTGCCAAACTGCGTCCCGAGCAGTTCGTTGCACGCAACCGCCGCAGCCACGGCGCTGGCAGCGCTCGAACCAATGCCGCTCCCGATCGGGAGTCCCTTGTCGATCTCAATGTCGAGGCCGGTCTTCTCGCCCGAGGCCTCGAGCATCGCAAGCACGGGTGCTCCCGCGGTGTTCCGCGCGGGATCCTCCGGGAGCCCCAGGCCGTCGGGACGGATCTTCGTGATCCTGACTCCGCGCTCCTGCGTCCTGCGTACAGTCACGCGATCGCCCGGCTCGTTCAGGGCAAAACCCATAATGTCAAATCCGCAGGCGACGTTCGAAACGGACGCCGGCGCGAACGCTGTCGCCGATGCTTTCATGTCAGTGGAGCTGGTGAGAGATCTTCATGATGTCCGCGAGGACTCCTGCGGCGGTGACGTCCGCCCCCGCTCCCGGACCACGGATGATGACCGGGAGTTCGCGACAGTTCGCCGTCGTCAGAACGATCAGGTTTTCAGTTCCGGCCAGCGAGGCTGCAGGATGGTCCGACGGCACGTCCCGCAATCCGACCAGCGCCTTGCCCTGTGAGAAGGTCGCCAGGTAGCGGAGCACCTTCCCTTCTGACGCCGCCGCGCCCCGTCGTTCTTCGAACCGTCGATTGACCGCGGGCAGCGCCCGCATAAACGCAGCCACCGAACGGATGCGACGGAGCGATGGAGGAAGGAGCGGCTCGACGCGGATGTCACGCAGCTCCAGCTTCTGCCCCGATTCGCGCACGAGTATCAGCAGCTTGCGCGCGACGTCCAAACCGCTCAGATCATCTCTCGGATCCGGTTCTGTGTAGCCACGCTCCCGCGCTTCCCTGACGACATCGCTGAAGCTGCGACCTTCGGTGAACGTCGAGAAGATGTACCCCAGCGTGCCGGAAAGAACCCCCTCAATCCGCAGCACCCTGTCGCCGCCGCTGACGAGGTCGTTCAGGGTGTTGATGACCGGCAGTCCGGCCCCGACGTTCGTCTCGTAGAGGAATCGCACATTCCGCCTGACTGCGGTTTCTTTCAGTTCCACGTACTGTCTGTACGATCCCGAATTCGCCTTCTTGTTCGGGGTGACGACCGAGATGCCGGCGTCCATGATCCCCTTGTACAGGCGGGCGACCTGGGGGCTGGACGTACAATCGACAAAAACGCTGTTCGGCAGGTTTCGTTCTTTCATGTCGCGGATGACGGTGGCCACACCCGCCAGCCTTCCATGGGCGGCCAGCCTGGCTCTCCAATCCGACGTCAGGTCGCCGTCTTCGGGCGTCAGCATCTTCCGGCTGTTCGCCAGTGCGCGCACGCGCACGTCGGTGTTCTGCCGGTGCCGGAACGCCTCATGTTGACGCAAGATCTGATCGAGAAGCGTCCCTCCGATATGGCCCGTGCCGACGAGGTAAAGATTGAGCGGCTTGGTGTCGAACCTGAAGAACGTGTCGTGCAGAACGTTCAGGGCTTTCGTCTCGTAGGCTCGTGCGATGACCGTCGAGATATTCAGCTCGGACGACCCCTGCGCGATGGCGATCGCATTAATCCCGTTTCTGCCGAGCGAACTGAAGAGCTGGGCGGCAATGCCCCGCGTGTTGCGCATGTTCTCGCCGACGATGGCCACGACGGAGAGTCCGGGCTCGATCATGACAGGATCCAGGAGGCGGTCGCGGATTTCGTACCTGATCTCTTCTTCGATCAGGCGCTTTGCGGTGTGCGCCACCCCGGGTGGCACGGCCAGGCAGACGGAGTATTCCGAGGATCCCTGGGTCACGAGCAGCGCGGTGATGTTCCCCGATGCGAGCGCCCCGAAAATCCTTCTGCCGATGCCGACCATCCCCGCCATGCCGCTCCCCTGCACGCGGAGCAGCGCGATATCATCGATCGAGGAAATGCCCTTGACGGGTGAGACGGCCCTTGGGTCGCGACGCCCGATGAGCGTCCCCGCAAAGGCAGGATTGAACGTGTTCCGGATCCTGAGCGGGATCCCCTTCTCCATCGCCGGCTGCATCGTTGGCGGGTGGATGACTTTCGCCCCGAAGTGCGACATCTCCATCGCCTCTTCGTACGTCATGCGTGAGATCGAGAAGGCCGATGCAACCTTGCGGGGGTCGGCGGTCATAACGCCGTCCACGTCGGTCCAGATTTCGATTTCCGACGCCGGGAGCGCGGCGCCCAGCAGCGCGGCGGTGTAGTCGGAGCCGCCGCGTCCCAGCGTCGTCGTGTCGTTGTCCGTCGTCGACGCGATGAACCCGCACGCCATCTGCAGCCCGCGGTGCTCGCGAAAGTACTTTCGCACCAGCTTCCCTGTGAGGTCCCGTTTCACCCTCGCGGCCCCGAACGACTCGTCGGTCTTGATGAGAAGCCGGCTGTCGACAAACCCGCAGGGCACTCGCTTCGCCCGCATCGCTTCGGAGATGACAAACGTCGACAGGAGCTCCCCGAAGCTCATGATGTAGTCGAGCGTCCTCGGCGTGAGCTCCCGCGTGTACAGGACACCGTGGAGGACCTCGGCGAGTTCTGCAAGCTTCGACTCGACGAAGCGCTTCCCCTGCCCGCGCCTCGATGCGGGAACGAGGTCCGCCAGCGCCGCCCGGTGCCGCTGCGCAAGCGACTGAAACGCCGCGCTGTAGTGGCGGTCCCCCTGCGAAGCCTGCTTGCTCATCTTGATCAGCTGGTCCGTCACTCCCTGAAAGGCGGAGAAGACCACGACCATGTCCTGCCGGGCACGGCGCGATTCTGTGATGATGTCGATGACCTGCCGGATCCGTTCCGGCGTCCCGACGGACGACCCGCCAAACTTCAATACTTTGATGGCTGGCTCCTCAACATGCGAAGACCGGCTTCAGGGTCTCTGAAGTCGGTCTTCTCGTGATACAACTCGTGATAGTCCAACCTCAGCCGTCGATGCTCCGCGGCGTCGGAATCAGCGTGGCCATATGCAGACTGCTGAGAATCATGCCATTAACATAATCAATCCGGCGTGTTTTGTCAAACCGGTCGGACCGCATCCGACCGGGAGCTCCCCCGGGGCCGGTACGTGCCACTTCTTCCCCTTTCGAAGTGTTCTCGGTGGACGATTGGCTGGTAACGTAGCGCAATACCTTTCTTCAAAGCAAGGTCCTCGAAACATCACGGGCGCGTGCTTGAATTTCTTGGGGCATTCCCGTAGGTTCTCTGCGAGGGGCACACGGATGAGATCCGGCCGTTTCGTCATAGCCGTTCTGCTGCTCGCGGTCTGCCTGGACGCCGCCGTTGCACAGGTAGGACAGGGAACAGACTCCATCAGGTCAGCAGTCACCTCACCGGCCGAGGTCCGCCTATCGTTCTCCCGACCGATGCCACTGAACACCCCGTGGCTGGAGCAACAACAGGAGTTCGAGCTCGCCCTACCGTACTTGATCGGCCCCCTTCCCACCACGCCCTACCCGTTCCTGATATCCTACGACGGCCTTCAGGCGCCCGACCTGACTGCGGCGTGGCGCCTTCAACTCGCCCGCGAGGAAAGGAATAGCACGCTGTACACCGTCCTCGGCACCGTTCAGCTCGGCGGCGTGGCCTACCTGGCGTACCGCCACGTCAAGAAGTACGGGCTCTTCAAGTAGCAGTCGCGGCTCACTGGGCCGGACCGGCTTCAAACACTGCAAGCGGCGCCATTCTCGCTTTGTGCAGCATCAGCGTGCCGTCGCGGAGTGCAAAGCTGTCCGTCTCGCCCAGGACCTCGAACAACATCGTCTCCACTTCCATATCGAGACACATCATCTGTGTCGCCGCCGTCTTCGAGAATGACAGACGATCGGGCGGTCGTGTTTCGTAGCTCCCGATGAACGTGTTGCAGCCCGCAAAGCCGTTCACGCGATACCCGTCGGGCTGGAAAATGATATACGGCTTCTTCCTGTCCGGCCCCGCAGTGATCTCCTTGCCATGGATGGCCTTCAGATACCAGGTCGTCCCGACGAGCGGGGTGGCCACGACCGCAGCTCTCGGGGCAGGATCCTGTTGTTGCAGCCTGTACAACGACGCGCTCGCGCCCTCGATCTTCCTCCCTTCCACGTCAAGCTGCAGGAGATACCGCTCACCCACGAAGTACTTGTTCGGCCTGTTCTCCAGGCCCGCAAGGATCACCGTGTTCCCGGCCTCGTTCCAGGAAAACGCGCCTGTCTTTTCAAACGGCTTGCCGGGCTTCCCGAGGTACGTGGCAGAGAATGCGTAGGTCATGTCCTTGTTCAGAGTCACGACGGTCTGGATCCCTTCGCAATCAGCGCACGGGATGACTCCCTGGTAGGTGCCGGACCAGTCGAGCGAGTTTGCCGCGGTATGCCCGTCCGGGCGAGCCACCTCCTGCGGTGCGGCGAGCGGCTCCGCGGGAATTTCTTGCGCGAGCTGCTGGGCCGGCGGCTTCTCATCGCCACAGCCAAGCAGCCCCCCGGCCAGGATACAGAGAACCCCAACTCTCGAGGCATTCCGCATGGTGATACTCCCTGGAATGTGTGATCACTGTCGTCCACACCACAACGATGCGCCGGTAGTCCCCGGAGCCGCCGTGGTCGGTGAATGGTCAGGGCGCGTACAGCACGATGGAAGAAGATGCCGGCCGCACCCGGGTGGTTCGGAGCTCCTCAGAGCGGCTGAATGACGCGCAAGAAGTCCTTGTATTGCAGCGCCGCCCACGTTTCAGCCTTGACCGCCCCCTTCTCCATGGTGATGATGGAGACCTTCGCCGCGACCTTCTCGTCCGGCGCCTCGTAAATGTCCATGAAATCAAAAGGACCCAGGAGCGCGTAGTGGTCGATCCATCGTACCTCCGGGCACTTCCGCTTCACTTCCTTGAGCCATGCGCGCCCGACTGCCTGTCGGTTCTTCGGCCTTCCGAGGCTCGCAGCTGACAGCTTCGTAAGCAGGATGTATGTTGCCATGGTATCCTCCGTATGGATGAGTATGCGGTGTACGTGAGGCACTCAAATGTCGACGCTAGGTGGTTGCTGCCCCCTGGTGTTCGAATTCCTCCCTGATCCTCGGGTCGAATTGCAGCGTTCGGATGGTGTAGGCGGAGAACGCGAGCGATGCGAGGTTGGTCAGGCCGCTCAACAACCCGATCATGCCCCGGTCGGCTCCCGGCATCGACTGCGCAAGCCAGCTCGAGGCGGAGAACATCCCGCACGTCGATAGCAGGCTCATCAATGCGCTGATGCCAGTGAGCCAGGCGATGACCAGCATGACAATCCTCGCCCAGCGTTCCCTCTGCAGCAGCCGATGGAACAGAAACAATCCCAGGGCGAACACCGCTGCGCCAACAAACAGGGACCAGCCCACGATCGCTCCTTCCGGGACAGACTGAAGGACGTCGACGAAATGGCAGGGACAGCGACTTCATGCCATCGACAACCACCACCGACGCCCAGGTCCCGACTACGAGGTTGAACAGATAATACGCTATGAACCATCCCCGCAGACGCTGTAGCTGTTCCGTCGTCGCTTGCATGAGAGCTCTCCGTCCCGGTTTGGCGTCGCAGCCTGTTTCAGGACGACGCCTGCCTCTTCATACGTCCATCCAGTGCCTTCGTGCTGCCGAAAGAGATCAGCGGATCGCCGCCTCCGGCCACAGTGTGAGCCCGCGGAACGCACCGCTCACCGATGGATCGGTCACATTCCCAGGGAACACATCCACACGCGCCGATGTCGAGCGTAGAACGTCGGAGGAGTGAGCGCGGAGGAGCATGCCCGATCGTGGGAACAGAAAAGCACACGCCAGCGTTCTGAAAGGCAACGGACAGGGGTATTGTAGGGGCTGTCCTGCGAATAGTCAAGGCCGGAGCGGCGGCGGCGGGGCGTGCCACCCTCCGGTAGGCCGCACAGTTGCCTCACGTACGGTTCTACTCCCACGGGGGTCGCCTTGACGGAACCCCGCTTTTTCCGTACCTTATGAGAGCATGAAAGCAGTACGTCATATCACCCTCCTTCTGCTGTACCTCCTGGTCACGGTCGGGATGACCGTCGCAACGCATTTCTGCGGCGGGGAGCCCGTTTCCTCGAACCTCCTGGACGGCACAGAACAGAACGCCGGATGCTGCTGCGGCGACAAGGGCAGATGGACGGCTGCTGCAGCACCTCGATTGCAACGCTTCGCCTGGACGACGTCCACACGGTCTCCGGCGAGTCCCTGTTTGCTCCGCTCCACGTCGAGCAGATCCCCGCACCGGCGGATCGTCTGCTCCCGGCTTCCCCGCACGTCCTGGTGGCAGGCCCGGTTCGTCCACCTGGCAGTTCCGTCCCAACACGCCTCCTCACCTGCTCGCTCCTCATTTGAACGGCGATCGTTGACCGAATGACCCGGCAGCGCATCCGTGCGCCGCTGGCGTCGCCGTTGTGCGTCAACAATCGATCATTCAAACTCCGAGGACTACAATGAAGGCTCTTCTGTCATTCATTCTTGCGGCATGCATCGCCGCCCCGCTTCTGCTCGCTCAGGACACGTCGCCCGTTGAAGCGAAGTTCAAAGTGTACGGCAACTGCGGCATGTGCAAGAAGCGCATCGAGAAGGCCGTGAGCATCAGCGACGTGAAGTTCGCGAAATGGGACAAGTCCACGAAGATGCTTGCCGTGGCGTACATTCCGGCGAAGATCACGCTCGACTCGCTGCAGCAGCGCGTCGCGGCCGTCGGACACGACACTGACCGCTTCAAGGCCCCGGATTCAGTCTATGCCTCCCTCCCGGGTTGCTGCCTCTATCGCAATGACGGGAACACACACTGACCTGGCAGGCCATGAGGAGGCGGCGACAATGAACATCCGAGTGATGGCACTGTCAGTCTTCCTGGCAGGGCCCTGGGCTGCATCAGCGCGTGCTGCCGACGACGGTCTCGTTGCTGAGGAGCTGCGCGGAACCATCCGGACGGAGGAAGCAGCAGGCGTCACAGCACCCGTCGCGGGCGCGAACGTCTTCTGGCTCGGGACGACCGTCGGAACGACCAGCAACGCATCCGGTGCCTTCGCCATCAGGCGCGTGACCGGGCACGCGCGCCTGGTGATACGGCATGCAGCGTATCTGCCTGACACCGTGCTCGTGACCGACACCCCGAGTGTCACCGTGACCCTCCGCCCTTCCGAACGTGAGGTGGAGGAAGTCAGCGTCACGGGTGAGCGAACGCCGACAACGATCGATTACCTCAGTCCCGAATCGAAGATCCGCATGGGCGAGCAGGAACTCACCAAGGCCGCATGCTGCAACCTCTCGGAGAGCTTCGAGACCAACCCGTCTGTCGACGTCACGTTCACCGACGCGATCACCGGGACACGGCAGATCGAGATGCTCGGGCTGTCCGGCATCTACGCTCAGACGACCCTGGAAAACCTCCCGTACATCAGAGGCCTCACGTCCAACGTCGGTCTGACGTTCATACCCGGGACATGGATCGAGGCCATCAGCGTTTCGAAGGGCATCGGTTCGGTCGCAAACGGGTACGAGTCCATCACGGGGCAGATCGACGTCGATCTCCGGAAGCCGCAAAGGGAGGACGAACCCCGATTGTTCGCAAATGCGTTCGGAAACCAGGATGCGCGCCTGGAGGGAAATCTGAATCTCCGGCAGCCTCTTGGCGAGCATTGGTCCTCGATGACATCTGCTGCACGCCAGCTCGCAGAAGACGGAGATCGACGAGAACGGCGACGGATTTCTGGACACGCCGCGATTCACCGGACTGAACTTCGCGCAGCGCTTCAACTTCTCGACGCATCAAGACTGGGAAGGTCAGCTCTCGGTGCAGTACGTCGGGGACAAGCGGGAAGGCGGCACGAGGCAGCGAACCGATGCGCCTCCCCCGGACCAGTCGTTCATCTATACCAACCGGGGGGAATACCTCCGCGTGAGCGGGAAGACGGGCTACGTGTTCCCCGACGATCGCACCAGGAGTGTCGGCGTGCAGTGGTCGCTCGGGCGGTATCGGAACCAATGCGGTGTACGGTCCGCGCGGCTACGACGCCACGGAGAAGAGCGGCTACCTGAATCTGATCTACCAGTCGGATCTTGGGGATCCGATGCACCGCTTCCGCACGGGGCTGAGCTTCCTGTACGACGAGTACGACGAGCGGTTTGACGTGACGGACTACGGCCGCGTGGAGCGTGTGCCTGGTGGGTTCTTCGAATACACGTTCACACCTTCTGAGGTCCTGACTGTCGTCGCCGGAATTCGAGCCGACATTCACAACGCGTACGGCACGTTCGCTTCGCCGCGGCTGCACGTCCGGTATGCACCGGATGAGGACTGGGTCTTCCGTGCAGCCGCCGGACGCGGCTACCGGACAGCGAATATCTTCGCGGAGAACGCAACGGTATTCGCCAGCACCCGAACGGTCGCCATCACGCCGGCGAACGACTTCGGATACGGCCTGACCCAGGAATCCGCCTGGAACATCGGATTCAATGCAACCCGCTATTTCATGATCGAGTACCGGCCTGCGACGATCGCGGTGGATGTACACCGTACCATGTTCGACCGGCAGGTTGTGGCGGACCTGGATTCACATCCTGGCGAGGTGCACTTCTACGGGATCGAGCATGGATCGTACGCCACCAGCGCTCAGATCGAGTTGAATGTGCAGGCCATCGAACGGCTTGACACCCGCCTTGCGTACCGGTTCCTGGACGTCCGGCAAACGCTGAATGGGATCCAGCTGCAGAAGGCATTGAGCTCACAACACCGGGCGCTCGTGAACGTCGGGTATGCTCTTGCAGGGGATGAGGAGGGCAGCCAGCGAACCGCGTTCGACGTCACCGTACAGTGGTTCGGTCCGAAACGTATTCCAAACACGAGCACGAACCCGCCGGAGGTTCGCGCGCGCGAGTGGTCACCGGCATTTGCCACAGTGAACGCGCAGATCAGCAGGACATTCGCTCCGGGACTGGAAGCCTACCTGGGCGGGGAGAACCTCTTCAACTTCAAGCAGGACGACCCGATCATCGACCCGGGTAACCCGACGAGCCCCTACTTTGACGCGTCGCTCGTCTGGGGCCCGGTTGCCGGGCGGATGGTGTACGCGGGAGTCCGCTACTTCCTCTAGCCCCCTCGGGGATACCGGGTACGGCACCTCCCGCCGGCGCCATGCTTGATGAGCCGACGACCTCGAAACTGGGGGCCATCAGCCGGCCCGCGCTTCTGATCTACGGGAGGTACGACGGACTGATTCCGAACCCTTATCTCCATCCGGGCTTCCCCGCAGACGTGTTTGCGGTGGGTGCACGCATGATCCCGCAGTGTGTCTTGCGAGAGGTCGATGATGCCGGGCATATGGTTCAAATCGAGAAACCAGACGAGGTAAACGAGGCGATCTTGCTATTTTTGAATAAGTAAGCTCCGTCAATCTTCTCTTCTTTCAAGCACAAGGGCGAGACAATCTCGCACTGATTCCGCCTGCATAGTGACCGGTGCGCGGTGCCCGCCCCCTCACGATCGCACCCACTCCTCCTCGAGTTGATCACCGCGAGAACACTTCTTCTACCCTCTTCCCTACAGGATGTTCCGCCACGAAGGTGTACCCCAGGATCGAAGCGATGGTTTGTGCAAACTGACTCGCATAGATCTGTGATGTGCCTGTGGCTTCTCCTTTCGGTTTGATGTCGGGTCCCAGAACCCCGAACCATATTTCGTGGGAATCGAGAACAGACTGACCATGGCCTGTCCACTGCTCCTTCTGCCTGTCCCCGCGGCCGTGATCCACAGTTACGAACAGCGCGGTCTTGTCCTTGTACCCCGGATCGCTTTGCACGAACTGCCAGATGTCCCGGAGCCATTGATCGGTCTGATGAGCGGCGTCGAGGTACGCTCTGTAGTCTTCGGCGTGCGCCCATTCATCCGTTTCGCCGAAGCCGATCCACAGGACCCGAGGTCTGCGAGTCTTCAGATCCTCCATCGCGGCGTAGAACGAGAAGACGTCGAAGCACTCGTCGGCACCCCACGGCCGGTATGAATCCGTCCTCATCCCGTTGATGAGCGTCTCGCTCGTGGTGGGCGCTGCGCCCCCGCAATCGTCGAATGCGAAGACCATGGGAAAGCCGGCACGGGGAGCATTGAGGATTCTCGAAAAGGCTTGCCATGCGCCGAAGGCGGCAACCCTGCCTGCGAAGCCGGGCTGCCTGTTGAGGAACTCCATGAAGTTCGTGTGTGGATTGTTGGGATAGCTGTTTGAATTCACCGCCGTGTCCGGATATCCGGTGAAGATTTCGTTGTATCCCGGATAGGAGAACCAGTATGGATTGGCCACGTCCACGTTGCTTCCCAGGCGCCGGTTGCCGTGTATCTGTCCCGATCCCGCCATGGTCGACCACAGAAAGGGCAGCAGCCTTTCTCGCCGGGTGTTCACGTCGGGAGACCAGTATTTGCCATACAGATAGGCGCTGTCCCCCCGATGGTAGCGTTTCTGATTCGCCAACGCCGAATCCATCCCCCGGAACACTTCCTGCCAGCGGAATCCATCAATTGTCACGAGGATGAGGTTCTCCGTTCTCGTCTGGCCATGTGCATCCAACCCGGCAATGGAGAGGGACAGGGCGAGGCAAAGGACTGCCGGCTTCCAAGACTGCAATCGTGTGCTCATTCACGTACTCCCAGGTGTCTGGAGAAGGTATCGCCCAACCATTCCAAAGTCAACTGCGTGAAGAGACCGGGAAAATACATCAACGTCCAGTTTTCGGTGGACATCCTCCGCCTTTGCGATTATCATGTGAGTGCAGCGTTTCATATTTATGAAAGGGATGATCATACGTATGCTACCTTCCCGGCGGGAAATGGAGCGGGCGTATCGGCGCAGCGACGCGTCCTATGATGGGATCTTCTACCTGGCGGTCCGTACGACCGGGGTATTCTGCCGGCCCTCCTGCGGAGCGCGGAAGCCACGGGCCGCAAACGTCGTCTTTTTCGCCACGCCACGGGAGGCGCTCTTCGCCGGATACCGTCCCTGCAACCGTTGCAGGCCAATGACGGCCGCCGGCGCACCGCCGGAATGGGTTGGGCGCCTTCTGCAAGAAGTCGATCGGGATCCCGAGAAGCGCATAACGGACGCAGCCATCCGCAGACTTGGTATCGACCCGGCGCGTGCAAGGAGGTATTTCCAGAAGAATCATGGGATGACATTCCAGGCGTACTGCCGGAGTATGCGGCTGGGGAAGGCCTTGCGGCAGATCCGAAACGGTGCTCCACTCGAAGACGTGACCCTCGGGTCGGGTTACGAATCGCTCAGCGGATTCCGGACAGCCTTCGCCAAGAAGTTTGGCGGTCCTCCCGGCAAGTTGCGTTCGCTGGAGCCGCTGACGGTCGCCTGGATTGAAAGCCCCCTCGGACCCCTTGTGGCAGCCGCCACGGACGACCATCTCGTCCTCCTGGAATTCACTGAACGACGGATGCTGGACGCCCAATTTGCGGCGCTCCGCCGATACTACGGACGTCCGATCGTTCCGGGGGACAGTCCTGTGCTTGCCTTGCTGCGGAAGGAACTGGCGGAGTATTTCGATGGCAGGAGAGATCGGTTTACGGTTCCCATCGAGTTTCCAGGAACTCCATTTCAGCAGCGGGTCTGGAAGGAGCTCCGAACCATCCCGTGCGGTGATTCCATCTCGTACCAGCAGCTTGCTCGTCGCCTCGGCATCCCCACGGCTCAGCGTGCGGTCGGACACAGCAACGGGTTGAACCGGATTGCCATTCTCGTCCCCTGCCATCGTGTCGTGGCCAAGGATGGGAGCCTTGGCGGTTATGGGGGAGGAATCTGGCGGAAGCGGGCCCTCCTGGAACTGGAGCGTGGCGAACGGCGGTATGAAGCGAGCAGCGG
Source organism: uncultured Ignavibacteria bacterium (assembly GCA_963701735.1). GTDB lineage: Bacteria > Bacteroidota > Ignavibacteria > UBA10030 > UBA6906 > CAWABB01. Next base: position 411,784 of record CAVPBI010000010.1, read on the forward strand.
AGAGAAAGACGCAAAACCCCGACAGCGAATATCGACCGTACCCCTTTCGAAATAGTGCCCGGACTGCGGTTCGCTCGCCCGAACGGGCGACCCTGTGTATCTTCCTGGACGGGGTTATGGTGTTACGCCTGGCCGATATGCCTGTGCTGCAGGTGCAGAAGCCGGGCAAGCTTTCCAATCTTCCCGGCAAGATGGCCGACGCCGATCGCGCAGTGATGCGCCGGCCCCGCCTCGGACCACCGGTTCATGAAATCCCGGACGCCGGACTGGAAACGATACCGGCTGTTCGTGTTGCCGATCTGGAGGATCGGTCCCGCCACTGATTCCCCTTCCGCAGTCAGGAGAGAGAGCTCCTTCCCCTCAACCACGGACAGGAGCGTGACCGGGCCGTGCTTCACGGTCATCTGTATGGAGAGACCTTTTCCCGGTTTCCCGTGGTACACAGGGAGCGGGACGAGGCCGACCGGACCCTCGGCAATCGAAAAATGGGCCGGCCCGTCGTGCCCAAGGTACAGGACATCATCGCGGAAATCCGCCAGATAAAATTCCGAGAATGATCCGCCTGCCCCGAAAAGATCCATGATCTTCATGGCCTGGACGTTCTTCACTTCGTACTCTCCAGCCACCGGAACGTGTGCACCTGTCAGGAGTGTGTTCCCGGGGATCATGGATGTCACAATATTCTCGTATTCGTTCCCCTTTGCACCTTCATAGTAGTATGCAAGCGATCCCAACCGCCGGTTTCGAACCAGCGCGTCCAGGGCACAGGAGGTCCGCGCCGCCCTGTCCAGTTCTCCGGGGTCGCAATCAGGAGAGACTGCAAACGTGATAGCGAACTGTCGCTTCTTGGACGCAATCTCCTCGGCCCGGACGGCAGACCAGAGGGAGTGAAGCTCGCACATCTCCACAACCTCGAAGTGACAACCGAAGTGTGCGGCGTGTCTCGTCAAATCGCTGTAAACATCCAGCATGCCGCCGTAGTAGTTGCCCAGAAGCCCGACGCGATTGGACCGCATTGCCCTGGCCACTGCAGCCGCTTCGACCCACTCACCGATCTCCTTCCACGCCACCGGGTCGTCCAGGAATCCCGACACGAGAGAATACTCGATCCCTGCCTTCGAGAAGACGCTCGCGATCTCGGGGAGGCAGCACGCCTGGCAGTGCTCCAGCCAGACACCTGTCATCTTGCCCCGGTCCCCCAGCCTGTTGAAGGCCTCATAGTCTAGCTGTGCAACCGGCTGAAGGTTCAGGACCACAACAGGCACATTCGCGCGCTGAACCACAGGAAGCACGGTAGACGAGAGCGCATAGGTGGTGATGAACAGGACAATGACGTCCACGTTTTCGGTACGGAACAGGTCTGCCGCACCGTGTGCCTTCGGAACTTCGTCCACCAGTCCCGCATCCACCACTCGGGCGCCGAGCGACTGAAGCCGGTCACGGACTGTGCCCTGGTATCCCGTCAACCGCTCACGGAGCCCGGGGAATTGATCCCAGTATGTGTTGAGGCCGATGCCAAACAGCCCGATTGAGAGTCTACTGTGGTCGAGCGACATGATGAGGTCCCTGCTGGTGGGTCCCGGTGAGCACGCTTGCACTTGGCAATCTTCATCCTGATGGCGGTGATGCCGTCATCCGCGATGGCGCCGTCTCTTCCCAGGACAAACGTCTGCAGTCTCTGTGCAATGCACTGCTGGTCAGGATTCAATACAAGTAAGGGGCAACTGCCACTGTCGATGACACCCCGGAGGGAACAAGGACGGGGGGGCTGTCACTTGCGCAAACTTCTGAAGTACTCATTGCTCGACATGATTTCGAATCCCCTCTGTCGGAATTCGTCGAGCATAACATCCTTAAGCGAATCCGGATTCGCAATTAAAGCATCGCTAATCAAGCAGATGTCATATTCCCTGTTATCAGCAGCCAGTATGGTGCTATTGACGCACTCTGCTAAATCAAGACCTACAAATACGAGTTTGTTGATATCATTGTTGATGAGAATGCTGTCGAGCAGCGGATTGCTGAAAGCATCACTCTTATCCTTGTTCACTATGTAGCTGGATGTCGCTTTCAGTCTTGAATCCAGTTCGGCTCCCGCGCTCCCTTGTGCCAGAGAATTGTTCAGTATGTTGATCAGAGGATTTGATATCTCGTTTTTGACATAAACGACAGGGATGCCATTTCGACTTGACGAATCAGTAATACGGTTGACGACGCTAATCAACTCTTCGGATTTCATTCTGAAGAAATCACTCGTAGACGATTTTCCGGTAATTCCTTCCTGGATATCTATCACAAGCACGGCGCGCTGTGTCGTCTCCTTGCGGATAATCGGCTTACCTTGAGAAATTTGGGAACCACGGTGATCCCAGATCACATAATTGACAGCGAGGATCAAAACACTCAACACCAGCAGGGATACAATTGCGATGATGATCTTCTTCATGAGGAGGTTCCCTACGGCAGTTGTCTGCACCCGTCGAACCATTGCGGTGAGCTGCTTGATATCGGTTGTGACATCTACTCTCTCCGCCTAAGGGGGGCAGCTCCAACCGAAAGACCGGGTCGGGGCAGGACTCGGTGAGTCATCGGGTAGGGTGATAGGGCTAAGAAACCCGGCGGCGCAGCGGCTCCCCTGACAGGTCAGAGCGCACATTGTGTGTGGCGGCAATGTATCTCTCCCCTTCTCCACAGTCAAATGCACCGCGAAATGTCGAGGGGCCTCGGAGGTCCTCGTGACACCCACCAATGGTGTTGAGTCACGACGGAGTGTCAGATTCAGCAGTGGTTTTATTTGTGCGGCCGGAACCCCCAGCGGCTCCCTAAGGGTGAACCTGGTACTGGGCTCTGCTCGTAGCCGGTGGGCGCGGGTCGGTCACCCACAAGTTCCCCATGTCGGCAATATCTCTATTATACTTGAGATAGGTTATGCTAGACCGTTTCGTTATCAAGTATGACGAGCGGGTGGATAATGTAATACTAGAGTATTATATCCCACCGGGTCGCTTACCAGTGGAGATTCCGGTGCAGGAGCGTTTGCGTATACCCGACCCTCTCCTACCGCTTGCTGTTTGTTCTTTTGTCACCGATGTACGTTTCTTTTGGTGTGCGCTGGCGTTTACGAATTCGAGTGGATATATTGCGAGCGGGGGTCAGCGCAGCAGATTGGACCAAAGGGCAGGGGTGAAGAAACAGGAGGTCACCTATGTGTAGAAGGACTGCAACCCTGGTGGTTCTCGGCCTTCTCATGTCAGGGTGCAACCAGGGACCGGAGTCCGCGCCGGAGACAGACTGGCAACTCCCCGTTCACCTGGGAGACTCAGAAACTCGCGTGTATCAAATCCTTGGTAGACCCAGTCGATTTGTGGAGTCGCCACCAAATGGGGTCAGCTGGTTCAAGGATTCTGGTCTCAGCATCACGTTCGACTCCAGCAAAAGCGTGTCCCAGATAACAATCCACGGACCCTGGAACAACAGGTATTTCCAGACATACCGGGAACCTGTAATGTCCGGGCTGCGCGTCACGGACAAGATCGTACACTTTTTTGATAGACTCGGCAAGCCCGTTCAGAAGAAGAGGACGTGGCACGAAAGTGAGTTATCGTTTGTCTGGCAACGCACCTCCGTTCTCATTGAAGTCACTTACTGGACAAAGACGACAGAACTGCGTGTCCCACATAGATTGGTGAACTTCGGCGAAGTGAGCCGCATCGACATCAGCATGGCTCCCGGCAGCCAGGAGGTAAACTCGCCAAAAATGCTGGCACCCAGTTCAGGTGTATCGGCAGCTCAAATCGTGCCGGGCTGGTAGTGGCTGCTCCCCCGACCGGAGGCCGTGATAGCCGCTGTTGAATCGGGTGCGGACAACGAGCGAGTGTGTCGCGCACACTCTATCTCAACGAGTGATCCCGCTATTCGGAGTCGACTCTAGAGGTATGAATCCTCATCCATCGGATTCTTCCGATGTATCGAACCCGAGCCAATGGGGTGGTTGACGGCTGTCGGATTCCTCCGGATGTTCCAAGAGAACCAAGTTGAAATTCGGGAACAAAACCGTAGGCTGTGGCGTTCAGTAAGTGAAGAGTCATTTTGTTCTTTCAGAGAACGACTGTGGAGCTCCACGTTCCAGCTGTCTCGGTGGAGGTTTGGAGAATTCGGGATTACCTGTGGCTCGCTTGATGGAACGCTCCACCTGTCGTTTCGCCTCGGCGGTTCCCCGAGCTAGGCCCTTCCGCTTGTAAGCCGCTATATGTCCCAACACACGTCCCAGCCACCCACGCCGAAATCCCATCTCTGCCTATTCCAAACTGGCACCGTGTTCGCACCTCACGTTCAGTTCACCTTTGAGAGCCCCCGGAGGAACGGCTTGTTCCAGACTCAAGACGTGAACACGTCTTCGTCTGCCATCACATGGGAGAGAGAAGCGCGTCTTCATGACGAGAGGATGACACAGAAATCAACCAACTATGACCGTTCTTCCATAATCGTACAGGGCAACTACCATGAAACGAATACTCATCGCATCGACGATCGCGCTGATGGTGTACGCAACCGCAGGGCAAGCTCAAGACAGCTTGTCGACCACCCGTATTGGGGCACAGCACAAGGCAACCAGCTCACAGGGAAAACGCCTGGAGCAAACTGAAGCGGCTCTTCTCAATGCGATGAAGAGTGAGAATCCGGAAGTTCAGGCTCAGGCGCTGCAGACCATACGAGACCTTGAACAGATGTTCCCCAAATACTCTTTCAAGGCGTCCCTTGCACCCCTCACGGCAACACTGAAAAATGAGAATGCAGACAATACAGTACGTCTGCTTACAGCGCTCGTATTGGACGAGCTTCATTCTGAAGCAGGTGATGCAGTAATAGCAGATCTCGCCCGTTCGTCCCAGGACAAAGGTCTGCAGAACTTGTGTAAAGCACTGTTGGTCAGGAGTCAATACAGGTAGGGGTTATCCGTTGTTCTCCCAGCATGCGAGAGGGAGAAAGGGGCCGTCCCAGAAGTCCAGCTCGGAGACATCCTGGTATTTCACGTGCTGATTCGCTGCTGAAACTTGTCTAGTTCCGAGACGTGCAGCGCAGCACCCGAATGGATGTCAGCCGACAACGACTTCTGGGACGGCCCCTTTTTGTTGGACCCGACTTTCTTCCAACTTCTGTGTTTCAATTAGATTTGCCCTTACCTCCGGACAAACTCTCATCAAGATTAGCACGCCATGCTAAAGCGTTGCCAAACCTCCGTACAAACCAGGCGGAAAAGCGGGTCGGGATGAGGGGTGTGCGTCGTGGGATAGCGAAGGGTCAGAAACACCGAACCCCTTCACACGGAAGGGGTTCTCGGAGTGCACCCACCAGAACTCGAACCTGGAACCCACAGATTAAGAGAGTCGAATGCTCGCCTCATTGTGAAATGGGTAAGAGGTTCTCGCAATTGCTGTTGAATCGGGTGCGGACAACGAGTGACAGCGTTCACTTCACAAGTCTCGATTCGGGTCTTTCTTCTCCACTGCGTTTGGTGCGACGTAGTTGATTCCCGTGGCACGACCACTGCAATTGCCTTGGCAAAAACCCCAAGCGCGGTCTACAACCAAGGCAAGGATTACCCCCACTCCATTCGCAACAAGGTCTAAAGCATCGTATACATTGCTCATGATTCCGAACCCATCGAAGACTTCGAACAGCTCTACCGCCGCAAGGGCAAGACCCGCCGCCCAGAGCTGCTTGTGTCTGACTTTGACCGGAACATTGAGTGCGTTGAAGTATACCGCGAAGGACACCGCTACGTTGCCCGCGTAGGCGTAAACCATCGATTCCAGTGGTCCCGAATAATGTCTCTTGAACACAAGCACAGCAACGCCGATCATAATGAAAACAATGTTGCGCAGTGTTTCTGTTCTGCTTGGCGTTACAAAGACAATCTTGCGCATTCTGCTGCCCCCGTCAGAACTGAAGTCGTATCGTTTCATCGGCATGATATGTCCTCCGGGCGGACCGTCGGACTGCTAATCGCCCCAGCTTCTGCTGGAGGGCAATCCAGCATGCTACATCGATAATTACCGCTCTTGGGGTAGAAGACTGCTTTGAGCAGGAGTCGGCGTGTCGTCGGGTAGGACGGTAAAGCAGAAACACTCGGCGGCGCACCGACTCCTCCATCAAGTCAGAGCGCGCAATGTGTGTGGCGGAAATGTACCTCCTCCCTTTTCCAGAGTCAAACGCACATAGGAATTGCAGGGATTTGCGGGGGCCTTTCAGAACTACTCTTGTCGGGACTCTGTGAGAATCGGAAATCGGACGAAAGCACCTTTCGGGAACGCGTTGCCCCTCACTTTCCGACCGATTCCAGACCATTCCCCACTGATTCCAGTTGTAGCTCGTCGGGTTAGCCGATAAATTGAGGAAGACAGGCAGGAAGAGTGTCGACAGAATTGTTGACAAACCGACTGGGGAATGGGGTGCGCAGAGGTGGAAAACAAACAACCCCGACTTGATGCCGGGGTTGAAAGGAGAGCTGGAACCTCAACGGACAATCGTCGATAGATTATCGACTATTGTCAATCGTTGTGCACCCACCAGGACTCGAACCTGGAACCCACTGATTAAGAGTCAGTTGCTCTACCAATTGAGCCATGGGTGCGGCTGCATGCCAGCGTACAGCAGAGTTTATAATATACCGAAACCCGTCCAATTATGCAATGCGGCCTCCCCCCTCGACTGCCTTCTCGAGCAGGTTGACCTCCAGCCGTTCCCGCGTCACTTGATCAGGAGCATTTTTCCGACGAATCTCTGACCGCCTTCTGTGGTCAGCTGGACGAGATAGACCCCTGCCGAGACGGCCCTCCCCTCTTGAGTCGTGCCGTCCCACTCAAATGAGTGACGCCCCGCCTCCAGAGGTCCCGTGTGAAGCGTTCGCACCAGCTCCCCGAGAATGCTGTAGACGCGCACCGCAACGGGGGAAGTTCTCGGAACAGTCACCGGAATCGTTGTGGACGGATTGAACGGATTCGGGAAGTTGTTGTCGAGCGCGAATTCCTTCGGCACCATATCCTCAAGAAGTCCCCTGACAGCGTCGCCGACCCCGACAGCAATGCGGAAATGCGACACAGGCGTCGCTGGTCTGAAGGGGTATGCGGGAGCGGCACGAAGGTCAACCGAGCGGCCGCGATCGTCGTCAAGGAGAACCACGCTGTATTGGTCAGGCACAGTGGACACGCCGGCGAAAGAAATTTGCACCGGTTGCCGGGGCTTCGCGCGAACATCCAACAACCATGTCTGCAGGTCGCCACTCTCACGCCGAATGTCGGTGGCAAAAGCACCACCCTCTGCACCCCACTCGGGGTGATTGAAGTACGCCTCCGGAATCACTCCCACCCCGCGCGGACGTCGCCAGTCGTTGTCATCGCGGCCGTTCTCGGCCCCGGGGGAGACACCAAAGGAGACCAGGCGCTCAACATAGTCCCCGGCCGTGAGCTCCACCTGCACCCTCCACGCCTCCAGACCCGGGACTTCCCGCTTCAACATCCTCGCCTGCCTGAATGGAATCAGAAGCGAGGGTATGCCCCCCGCATTGTCGAAGAGACAGCCCTCGTAGGGATACAGGACCTCCGACGTCGAGAAGGAACCGTCGAACGTGTAGAGGCCACCGAGAACACCGGGCTCGTTTGCAGACTGAACATCCGACCATGCTATGGGAATTGTGAATGGATTGGTGATGAGGTTCCATCCCGGATGCAGGGGTATCTGGACCGAAGTTGTGGAATCCAGCGGTACCGTTGGCACCGTGTCATTGATGATCCACGGCCCTCTGTTCAGGAGCCAGAACGCCCGCCCGGGCGAGAAATCGAAGGTACTCGTTCCATCAAATGGGACCAGATAATCGCTGCTGTCTCCGTTGTCCCAATACACTACCCAGTCCTGATCGCGAGAACCTGACAGATACTGGCTAATCAATACGTCCGACGCACCCGGCAATCCCACGATCCTGTAGTCGGTGCCACGATATTCCGAGTGTTGAGCGTACGTAGGGAAGGCGACCGCATTCTGCAGGCCGTACGTCGCAGGATAGATGATCCCTTCCACCACAAAGCCGCTGTCAATACTCACGATGCCGCCCCCGGGAGGGGGATTGAGAACCAGGACTGTCCGCGGCCCTTCGAGCGCGTCCGACCCGATGGTAAGCGCCACGGTGATCTGTGAATCGCTGGCCACCGTCTCATAGGTCGTGATGTTGTTGCCAAGGAGGACAGATGTCACGCCCTGCAGGAAGCCAGAGCCGGAGACCCTCAGGCTCAGGCTCTGCCCTCTCGCCCCGGCAGCGGGAGAAAGACCGGTGACTGACGGAACGGGATTGTTCACCTGGAATGTGTCGCTCCTGCCGATCTCGGCTCCCCCCGTGCGCAACGCAAAGAGAACGACGCGTCCCGCGTTTTGCACCGCCACGCGGTGTTCGGCAAGCACGCCGCTCGTAAACGGCGCTGTAATCCCCGCTCCCTGTGTGAGAGCCCCCGAGGAGGAAAGGCTCACCGTTCCGGTGAACGCCGTCGCGATATTCCCGAACCTGTCCTGCGCCACGACACGGATGTCAAAGGGAGCCTGCACCCTCTGCGCGGCAATAGGTCCCCCGCCTTCAGCATCGATGAGAAAGGCATTCACCGTTGCCGGCACGTTGATGAGTTCGAAGACTGCGGGGACGTCCACACCCTGCGCATGGGCGACGACAGTGAATGACCCGGCGATCGTATTTGCAATGAACAAGGGAGCATTGGCAACTCCGTTCGTGTCTGTCGCGGCACTGATCGAATCACCCCAGGGGAATGCTCCGCCTGGCCCTTCTTCCGGGGCAATGAAGGTGACGAGTATGCCGCTGACCGGATTCCCCGAACCGTCTTTGACGATGGCCTTGAACTGCGTCGAGAACGGTGTATTCACCTCCGTGGCCTGCTGGCTTCCCAGGACCGGTGAGATCGAGGCGGCGGAACCAGCCGTGTTGGTCAGGGCAAACAGTGCAGGACCTGCCAGCCCGGGCGCCGTCGCCGCAACGGTATAAGTCCCCGCCGTGAGGTTCGCCGCGAATTCAGGGGCCATTCCGATCCCGCTCTCGTTCGTCGAGACCGCCGCGCTCCCTTCGCCACCTGAGAAAGTTCCGCCCGCTCCCGCGGCGGGAGCAGTGAACGTAACTTCGGCGCCGCTGACAGGGTTGCCAAAGCTGTCCTGAACGCTTACCGCGAAACGTGTCGGGAAGATCGTTCCCACACGGGCAGACTGTGGCGTCCCTCCCACTGCCGTGATCCTACCCACAGCCAGCGCCGAGTTCGTCAGCTGGAATGCGGCAAATGTCTGGGCGCCGGTTGCCCTGGCTGTGACGGTGTAGGTTCCCGCCACGGAGTTCGCCGTGAAGATCGGCGCCACAGCGACCCCGAGAGTATCCGTCACGACCGTGTTCACCCCGGCCTCGAACATGCCGCTTGCGCCGGTCAAGGGCGCATCAAAGGTCACGGCGATTCCACCCACAGGATTGCCGGCGGCGTCAGTCGCCGTAGCGGCAAACCGCACAGCGAACGGGGTGCCAACCTTCGCAGACTGGGGCGTTCCCGCCGTCGCAGAGACGATGGACGGGGAACCGGCAGTGACCGTGACGATCCCGCTCGGCGTGGGCACCAGCTCTCGCAGCGTCGCCCGTATGCGGGCAGTCCCCGCCAGCCGACCAGTGAAAGCTGCACTCCTGCCCGCCGAATCGGGAACGAGGTCGCCGGAAGAAATCCCCCCGTTAGCATCTATCAGTGACCACGCCTCCGCAGCGACATTGGATACGAAATTGTTGCTGAGGTCACGCGCGATCGCATAGACGACCAGGGAACTCCCGGAAAGCAGACTCTGATCTTGAACGACGATCCCTGCCCCGTTCGCAGCGGTCTCAACGAGGATCTTCGCTCGGGGTCGCATTATTGACGACGGTGATAGTCCCTGATGGCACCGAGGTCAATCCTGCCACGAAGGCGTTGATCACCGCCGAACCCACAGCACCGCCCGTAAAGGTTGCGCTCCGCCGGTCAACGCTCGGGACGAGATCCGACTCCAGAACGCCGCCCGTACGGCTCACCAAGGACCAGGAAGTCGCGGGCACATTCGAGACGTAGTTATCGAACGGATCCCGGGCAATCGCGTACACCGTAATGGACGTACCCGAAGAGACACTCTGCGTACCCAGGGGCGTGCCGCTGCCCTCAGCATCTGTCTCCACACGCACTCGTGATGGCGAGGCAGCCAGCAATGTCAAAGGGGCTGCTGACAACAGCGCCAGGTATCGTGGAGACCGTCGATCCGGTCACCGTGAGCGTGTAGCCGGTGCCGGACCTGTCGATCGAGAGTCCGGAGAATGCAGCGATACCCGTCAGCGTGTCGATCGGGATCGTCGTCACGCCGCCCAAAGCCCCACTCTGCCCCGCATTTGTCTGGATGGCAACCGTGATGTCCTGCGCTGCACCGGTGACCCGGTTCTCGAACTGGTCCTCCAGTGCAATCGCCGGCTGCGTTGGGAAGGGAATTCCGGCAGTCGCATTCCCCGGGCTCTGCGTGAACACGAGTCTGCTCGGAGGAGCAGATGCTATCGTGAACGGGTTGCTGATTGGCCGATCCATCCCGGATCGCGATCGCTGTGAGAGTCTTCACGCCGATCAGGTTGATGCTGAGGTTGCTGAACGATGCGAGGCCCGAAGCATCCGTGAGCTGCAAGGTCGACCCCGAAAGTGTCCCGGCGCTTCCAGCGGCAAGGGCAATGGCGACTGTCACGCCAGCTTTCGCCACGTCATTGCCCAGTGAGTCGCGGAGCTGGACCGTCACCGCAGGACTGATGTCCTGACCGGCGACGGCGTCGGTGGGTTGCTGGACAAAGGCGAGCTGCGACTCCCGGGCGGCGGTTATCGCAAACGCGGAGCTGAGATCGGATGTCAATCCGCCGCTCGTGGCCCGGAGTCTCTTCTGACCGGCCTGATTGATGTTCAGATCGTCAAATGTCGCAAGGCCAGTCCCATCGGTCATTCTTGTTTTCGTGCCGCTCAAGGTCCCGGTCCCGCTCGCAAGCTGGACACTGACGCTCACGCCTGAACGCGGCACGTTGTTTCCAAGGGAATCGCGCAGCTGCACCGTCACAGGGGGAGTGATCGGGGCTGACGCCTCGGCAGTGGTCGGTTGCTGAACAAACGCGAGCGCGTTCGGCTCCATTGCGGTGATGACAAAGGCATCGCTCACAGCAGACGTGAGGGTGCCGCTTGAAGCTGTCAGTTTCTTTGACCCGGTCAGGTCGATGCGCAGATTGTTGAACGTCGCTATCCCTGAAACCGTGTTCCTGGTGAGTGTGCCGGTCAGGCTCCCGCTTCCCGACGTGAGTGCGATTGTCACCGGCGTTCCGGATGTCTCGACGCTATTCCCGAAGGCGTCTCTCAGGCGGACCGTGACCGATGGAGTGATGACAGCGCCCGCCGCGGTGTTCACAGGCTGCTGCAGAAATACCAGGCGGGCAGCGGCTGCAGCGTTCACCTGAACGGCTGTCGACGTGTCCTTGATCAGAGATCCGCCGGAAAAGAGGACTGTGATCTCACCGGCGACGTTGTGGGAGAGATTCGCGAATAGTGCGACGCCCCTTCTTGCGGTCACCTCAAGGGTTCCCTGCAGGGTCCCGCTCCCTGCAAGACGGGCCGCCGTCACCTGCGTGCTGTTATCGGACGTCACCAGATTCCCACCCGCATCCACCACCCGGATTTCGGGCTGCTGCGGGAACGGCACTCCCGCGGTGGCGGTTTGGGATGGTTCGCGCTGAATCTCCAGGCGTGCGGGCGGACCGAGGGTGATGTCGAACGATTTGCTGGTGCCGGACGAAAGGCCCGTGCTTGAGGCCGTTAGCTTCTTTGATCCGATGAGGTCAACGCTCAGATCGTCGAACGTCGCCACGCCCTTGTCGTTCGTCTGGCGCGTCAACGTCCCGCTCAGCGTCCCGGTGCCCGAGGAGATGTTCAGCGCGATGGACACCCCCGGCTGTGAGACGTTTCTGTTCCAGAAGTCCTTGAGCTGGACTGTTACTGGAGGGGCAATGGTCGCGCCTGCCCGGGTGTCCTTGGGCTGTTGGGCAAAAGCCACTCTGGTAGCGGCGGTCGGGCTTGCGAGACTGTCGGGCGAAACGGTTATGTCCGTGGCGGTCTGGCCGGACGCCACGCGCGTCCAGAGCAGCACCGCGGAAACGGTCAGGAGAATATCACGACGGGAATTCATGGGCCGGTTCTCATCGCTCGACAGGAAAAGACTGCAGCCTCACCGGAGGAGAGGGTCGCCGAGCAGACTTCAAGGAATTGACGTAGGATCAGTCCTCATTTCCTGAACCGTGGCCTGGAAGGGAAGGTGACGTGGGGCGGTTCAGAGTCGATCTGGGACTTCGCCTGGAAGCCAGGGGAAGAAGCGAGGGAAGCCCCGATTCTCAGATAGTCCTCTCCCCTGACTGTCGATTGCCAGTCTGCCCGCGAACAACAACGGCGGGGGTGAGACTGTAGACTACTTCTAAGAAGATGCCGGGACTGTTGACATGATCCCGTGACGGGTATCACATATCAGCGTCACCCGAACAATCAAAGGGGGCTGGGCGGAAAAGGGTTACTGCCCCTGAGGAGGCGTCGACGGAGGCGTTGAGCCGCCTTCAGGAAGAACCGGCGCCTGGGCTGGGGGAAGTTGAGGCGTCGTGGTGCTCCGGGTGGCCGATCCGGTCTGGATCACGCTTTCGGTCGGAACGCTGCTGGACTTTGGCAAAGCCACCAGGTTGATGATGAGCGCGATAACGCCGAATGCGATCCCAAGAACCTGCGTTCCTTTCGTCAGAAAGTCGGCGGTGCGGCGCACGCCGAACACCATCCCGACGTTTGCTCCGCCGAACGTTCCCGCAAGCCCGCCGCCCTTGCTTGCCTGCATCAGGATAACAAGGATCAGCAGAATGCTGACAATAACCTCAAGAATGATCAACACCGTATACATAGAAACTCCGTTGTGGCCGAGCATTACTAATATATGAAATTGGACTCCAGAAATCAATGCCAGCCAGAAGCGCTGGAAGGTCGAATTTCCCGCTAGTACCCCCACTCCCGAAGGCGGGCTTCCGTCAGGCCCTTTCCGCCCCTTCCGGCAACCATGTTTTCCACATATTTCCCGATCAGGTCAAATTCCAGGTTGACGTCCTGCCCTTTCGCCGCCTTCTGGAGAGTGGTTTGACCCCATGTGTAGGGAATGATAGAGACGCTGAATCTGCTCCTGGCAACCGAGGCAACGGTCAGGCTGATTCCGTCGACCGCAATCGACCCAACCGGGATCAGATACTTCGAGAACCGGGCCGGGTAGGCGATATCGATGAGCCAACTGCTGGCCCTCTTCTCAATAGCTGAGATCCTGCCAACACAATCGATGTGACCTTGAACGATGTGCCCCCCCATGCGGTCGCCAATCCTGAGCGCAAGCTCAAGGTTCAGTGACGACCCTTTCTTCAGCTTGCCAAGGGTGGTCTTCTTCAGGGTTTCCTCGACTGCTTCGACCAGGAATGATTCCCCCCGCCTGCTGGTCACAGTCAGACATACGCCGCTGCAGCAGACGCTATCGTGTTCAATCAGACCTGCCGCACATCCAGGGGCCTTGATTTCCAGCACCAGTCCCCCCGCAGTCTTTCTGAGGCTCTGGATCTTGCCGATTTCGGTAACAAGTCCCGTAAACACACGTCCTCCCTATCGAAACGCCTGAATGAGGATGTCACGGCCAACAGGCATCGCGGACCAGCGGCTGAAGCGGACCGTGGAGTGCCGGCGGCCGGCGTTCGTCACCGCGGAAATTCCATGCCCCATGACCGTCGGCGCCAGGAAAATGCTCAACTCGTCAACCGGCCCACGGCGAAGGAACTGTGAGAACACCTCTCGCCCGCCTTCCACCAGAACCGAGCCGATGTCATGATGATAGAGGGCTTTCATTGCCTGGTACAGGTTGAGCGTAATACCAGAACCTCTTATTCCAAGCAGGATAGCGCCTCGCTTCTCAAGTCTTTTCGCCTTCCTGGCAGATCGAGTCAACGCACTTGCGGAAGTGATGACGAAGACATGGCGATCGGCCTTGAACAGCGCAGCGTCCTCCGGGACCCTGAGGCCCCCGTCAAGGATAACCGTCGCCGGATTCCGTCCCTTGTGCATGCGGACGGTCAGGCGCGGATCATCGGCAATGACCGTTCCCACCCCCACCAGCACTGCGTCATACTGGGCTCGCCAGCGATGGACCATCGCCCTGGATTCCCTCGACGAAATCCACCTCGGCCTGCCCGACCGCGAGGCTATCATCCCATCCAGGGTTTGCGCGATCTTCACGTGCACATACGGGCGTCGGCGGGCAATATGCAGAAAGAAAGACCTGTTCAGATTGCGGGCGTCCTCTTCGAGCACTCCGACATCCACCACAATGCCGGCGCTTCGCAGCCGGCGAATGCCCCGGCCTGACACCCTCGGGTTTGGGTCTGCCGTCGCCACCACGACCTTTCGAATTCCCGATCGGACGATCAAATCCGCACAGGGCGGCGTTTTGCCGAAATGTGAGCACGGCTCAAGGTTCACATACAGCGTCGCCCCTGCCACCTGGCCGCGTGCATGCTTGAGGCACTCGACCTCTGCATGCGGCCCGCCGAAACGGCGGTGATAGCCGCGCCCGATGATCCTCCCGCCACGCACGAGCACAGCACCTACAAGCGGATTCGGGCTAACCATGCCCTCGCCCATTCTTGCAAGGCGAAAGCACTCCCTCATATACTCAATATGGTTAGACTTCATTGCTTCAATGTAAATGTAAAGGTGCTTCCCTTCCCCGCTTCGCTCTCGACCCTGATCGTCCCGCCGTGCGCCTCAACGATATGCTTGACAATCGCGAGACCGAGTCCGGTTCCACCGACTTCCCGTGAACGATCGCGATCCACCCGGTAGAACCGCTCGAATATCCTTGCCTGATGTTCCCGCGCGATGCCGCATCCTGTATCCTGAACGTGGATAGCGGCTCTGGTCCCCTCCCGGGAAGCACGCACGCTGATCAACCCGCCAGGCTCCGTATACTTGACTGCATTGTCGATCAGGTTGATCATGACCTGTTTCAGTCGCTCGCGGTCGCCGTACACCTTCTCGTCGTGCGGGACCGGCATGACAAGCTCCAGCGAGAGCGATTTCTTGGCCGCCTGCGGCTGCATTTCCTGCAGGGCCTGCTGGAGAAATTCGGAGAGAGAGAAGTACCTGAAGCTCATCTTCATTTCGCCCGATTCGATGCGCGAGATCTCGATGAGGTCCGACAGGAGCGTATTCAGCCGGTTTGCGTGGTGATGGGCTTTTTCCAGGAACTCCCGGTTCACATGGGGGTCGTCCACTGCACCATCCAGAAGAGTCTCAAGAAACCCCTGAATCGAGAAGATTGGCGTCCGGAGCTCATGGGAGACGTTTGCCAGGAACTCGCTTCGAACCCGCTCGAGCTTGCGGAGTTTCTCGATATCGTTCCCGAGCTTCTCCGCCATATCGTTGATTCCCGTCGCGAGCGTCCCGATCTCGTCATCCGAGGTCACCTGGACGCGCTGCAGCACATCGCCGCCCTTGATGGCATCGGCGGTCGCCGCAATCTGCTGGATAGGCTTCGTGATGCGTTTTGCAACCTGGGAACTGACGACAAGCAGCAACACGATAGTCACGAGACCGACAGCCCAGATGACCCTCTGGACGCTGGCAGAGAAGGCCGAAAGCTCCTCCACATTGATCGCGGCTCGCACGTATCCGCCGTGCAGGCCTTCCGACCCCACCCTGAGGGCTCTCGCGTAATAGAGCAGGTCGGCGTCCAGGGTCGCCGAATGCCTGTCGGCCCTCCCTTTGGAGCGCAAATGCGCCTGCACGATTTCAGGCCTGTCGAGATGGTTGTCCAATCGCCCCAGCTCGCTCCGGGGGACGTTCGAGTCATACCTGACATTCCCGGCGGAGTCGATGACCGTGATGCGGACCTCCATGATCCGGGCGAGTTCGGAGAGTGTGGCGTCCTGCGAGCCGGCCGGATCGACGATCAGGGTGCGATTCTCGATGAGCGTTGCCAGCACGTCCACCTGAGATTGGGCTGCAGCCGCAGCCCGGCGATCGAGAAACCTGGAGACCTGCATAGAGGTGATCAGGCTGACAACTGCCACGCCGAGGACGGTGACGGCGACGTATGTGAGGGTGATCTTGCGACGGAGGGTCATAGGGTCTGCCGTGAGTCTGCCGTGAATCTGCGTGAATCGCGTGAATCAGTCGCGAAGCCGGTACCCGACGCCCTTGATCGTATCGATCTGGGGGCCTTCCTCGCCCAGCTTCTCGCGGATCTTCCGGATATGGACATCCACGGTCCGGTCGATGACGACGACCTCGCTCCCCCACACCTGGCTCAGGAGCACATCGCGGGTAAACACCTTCCCCCTGTTTGAGGCGAGCAGCGCGAGGATTTCGAACTCCTTGCGCGGGAAGAAGACCTCTTTTTTTCCCAGATGCACGGTGTAGTTGGTCCGGTTGATCTCCATGCGCCCGATCCGGATGATGGGTTGGTCCGGCTGCTCCTCTGCTCCCTGTTCTGTGCGCCGCAAAGCCGCTTTGACGCGCGCGACAAGCTTGCGAGGACTGATCGGTTTCTGGATGTAGTCGTCGGCTCCCAGTTCGAGACCGATCACTTCGTCCGCTTCGCTCGAGCTTGCGGTCAGGAACACGAGAGGGATTTTCGAGGTGCGTGCGTCGGCTTTGATGCGCTTGCATGTCTCGAACCCGTCGAGCACGGGCATCATGAGGTCGAGGATGATGAGGTCGGGAATCAGCGCCGCCTTTTCGAGCGCTTCCTTGCCGTTGTACGCGGCCGTGACGTCGAAGCCTTCCTTCGTCAGGTTGTATCGGATGAGATCGACAATGTCCCGTTCGTCGTCGACAACGAGAACTTTCTTCTTCACCGTATCCCCTTTCAGGAGAGGACGACGTCCTTCCCGAGGCGGGCGGACTTGTAGACGGCTTCCACGATTCTCATCCGTTGAACGGCTTCATCGGCAGTGGAAATCACGGGGTGCAGCTCCCGCACGGACCCGAGGAAATGCCGGAGCTCGTTTTCGTACGATCGTTTGAACATATTGTGCGGGTGTTCGATCTTCGTCGGCGTCAGGTTCACGACGGTCCCGTTCAGGTCTTTGTAGATCCGGAACGGATTGACGGACGCGCTCCCGTCGCTCCCGAACACATGGTAGAAATACGAGTCCTCGTCCAGCGCCATCGACCAGCTCACTTCGATGTGCATCCGGGAGCCGTTCTTGAACGTGAGCGCAACGATCGACGTATCCTCCACCTTTTTCGTGCGGTGGTGGTACTGCGTCGCGCTCACCCGGCGGATATCCGGGAAGCCTGTCATCCAGAGCGCCATGTCCAGGATAACGATGCCGAGATCAATGAACGCCCCGCCGCCGGATTTTTCTCTCTGAATGCCCCACGCGCCGGCGGTGCTCCGCTTTCTGAGCCATCCCGCTCGCGTGTAGAAGATCTTTCCGAGCTCATTCCCTTCGATGAATCCTTTCAGGATCATGGAGTCGGGCCGGAACCTGTGGTTCATCCCCACCATCAGCTTCCGCTTCGTCTCCCGCGCCACGGCCGCCATCTCTGCCGCTTCGGTGTACGTTCGTGCGATCGGCTTTTCGACAAGCACATCCTTCCCGGCACGCATACACGCCACGGTGACTTCGCGATGCGCGTCGGTAGACGTGCAGACCACCACCGCGTGCAGGTCCTCCGTTTCGAGCATCTGGTTCACGTCGGAATAGACCCGATCGATCCCGAACTTTTCGGCGACGAGCCTCGCCTTTGAGCGGTCCTTGTCGCAGACCGCCACAAGCTGGGCTTCCGGCAGTTTGAGGAGTATGGGAAGATGCACGACCTGTGACACCCATCCAAGGCCGACGACGCCAACGCGAATGCGATCCATCCTCAGTCCCGATTCATGAAGTCAACGATGACACGGCTGATCCCTGCCGGATCCAGCCCGACCTCCGCCGCAAGTTCCGCCGGCGACCCGTGGTCAATAAACCGGTCGGGAAGTCCATGGTGCCGCAGCTCCACTCCGCTCACCCCCTCGGACACGAGGAATTCGCTGACCGCACTTCCAAATCCGCCAAGCACGGTATTGTGCTCAACCGTCAGGATCTTCTTGAATCGCGCGGCGACCGAGCGCAGCATGTCCGCGTCCAGCGGCTTCACAAACCGCATATTGACGACTTCCGCGTCGATACCCTTCGCAGCGAGCGCATCGGCCGCAATCCCGGACGGCACGACCGTGTCTCCGATCGCGAGCACAGCGATGTCTTTCCCCGGCCGTTCGAGCACGGCCTTGCCGATCGGGAGGGCATCAAACCCCGGCTTCAACGGAACACCCACGCCCGCCCCGCGCGGGTACCGGACAGCCACCGGGCCTCCTTCGTGCATGACGGCCGTGTAGAGCATGTCGCGCAGTTCGCTCTCGTCCCGCGGGGCCATGACCACCATGCCGGGGATCATGCGCAGGTAGCTGAGGTCGAACGTTCCATGGTGCGTGGGCCCGTCGGCCCCGACAAGTCCGGCGCGGTCGAGGGCAAAGACAACGTGGAGCTGCTGGAGCGCGACATCGTGTATAATCTGATCGAATGCCCGTTGCAGGAACGACGAGTAGATGGCCACGATCGGCACACACCCTTCGGTCGCGAGGCCGGCGGAGAACGTCACGCCGTGTTCCTCCGCGATGCCGACGTCGTAGAACCGGGACGGCATCTCGCGCTGAAGAATATCGAGGCCTGTCCCGTCAGGCATCGCGGCCGTAAGCGCGACCACGCGCGGATGTTCCCTGGCAAGCTGGAGGACCGCCTGACCGAAGACGTTCGTATACGACGGGGCGCCCTCGGACTTTTTCGGCGAGACACCTGTGACCTTGTCGAACGGCGTGACGCCGTGCAGCTTCTGGACGTCCGCCTCCGCAGGAGCGTACCCCTTCCCTTTCTGCGTGATCATGTGGACGAGGATCGGACCGTGGTATTCTTTGATCTCCTGGAAGATCCGCACGAGCTGGGTGATGTTGTGCCCGTTGATGGGGCCGAAGTATCTGAATCCGAGCGCCTCGAAGAGCATACCGGGGGTCACGATGACCTTGATCCCCTCTTCAACCCGCGCGGCCGCGCTCCGGATCCTGTCGCCCCAGTGCTCGAGCTTCCCCGTCAGATCATACACGCGGTTCTTGAACCGGTTGTACGACGGGTTGGCGATGAACTCGGTGAAGTAGTTGGAGATCGCCCAGACGTTCGGAGCGATCGACATGTTGTTGTCGTTCAGGATGACGATGAGGTCCTTCTTCATGATGCCGGCGTTGTTCATCCCCTCGTACACCATCCCGCCGGTCATGGAGCCGTCGCCCACCACGGCAATGACCTTGTAGTTGTCGCCCTTCAGCTCGCGCGCCGCCACCATGCCGACCGCGGCGGAGATCGCAGTGCTCGCGTGCCCGGCGCCGAACGTATCGAACTCGCTCTCCGAGCGCTTCAGGAAGCCGCTCAGCCCGCCGTACTGGCGGATCGTCGCGAGCCTGTCTTTCCGACCCGTCAGGATCTTGTGCGGGTAGGCCTGATGCCCGGTATCGAAAACGATCTTGTCGTGCGGCGTATTGAAGACGTGGTGCAGGGCAACGGTCAGCTCAACGGCACCAAGCCCGGCGCCCAGGTGTCCGCCGGTACGCGAGACGACTTCGATCAGGTACTCCCGGACGTCAGTACACAGCCCCTTGAGCTCCTGCGAAGTGAACGACCGGAAATCGGCAGGATATGTGACCCTGTCCAGATACGGGTAACTGTGCTGGCTCATTGATCGGCCTCGTCGTCCCGGAGGATCAAGCTCCCGTCCAACTCCTTCGACAACCGCTTCACGGTCAGTTCGGCCTTTGCCAGGTGTTCGGCGCAGGTCCTCGAGAGCTGGATGCCCTCTTCGTACAGCGCGATCGACTTTTCGAGAGGGACATCTCCCCTTTCGAGCTGCTGGACGATCGTTTCCAGCCGCTTCAGCGCCTCCTCGAATGGCATCGGCGCTTCGTCTTTCTTCTTTGCAGTCATCGCCTGTCTGGTCCTGTCACCGTAGAATGAACGGTCCCGTCATGAAACCGGAGATCAACCCTGTCGTCCACCTCAAGCTCCGTGCTGGAGCCAAGAATCCTGCTGTCCCGGAGCACGATCACGTAGCCGCGCTTCAGCGCGAGCGCCGGATCGAGCGCAGCAATCCTGTCGCGCAGCCCCGCAACTTCCGCCCCCGTCAACGCCAGGTAGTGCGACCCCGCCCTGGCCAGGGAGCGCATCAGTTCATCAATGCGTTGGGAGGATTGACGAAGTGAATCGACTGGCCTGTTGAAAGCGTAGCTCTGGAGGAGGTGGCGGATTGTGTCCCTGCGGACGGTGAGCGCTTCTTGCATGGAGGATTCGATACTATACCAAGAATCACGAACAATTTCAAGAATTGCGCGGCGGTCCGGGACGACCATTTCCGCGGCTGCGGAAGGCGTCGGTGCCCTGAGGTCGGCCACGAAATCGGCGATCGTGAAGTCGGTCTCGTGGCCTACCGCCGAAACCACGGGGATACGGGATGCGGCAATCGCGCGTGCCACAGCCTCTTCGTTGAATGCCCAGAGGTCCTCGAGAGAACCCCCGCCCCGGGCCAGGATGATGACATCGACCTGTCCGAAGGCGTTGAGTTCACGCAACGCCTTCACGATGTCGGATGCCGCTCCGTCGCCCTGGACCTTTGCGGGATTCAGGATGACTGTGACTGCCGGGTATCGCCGCCGCAAAACCGTCAGGATATCCTGGAGAACCGCCCCCGTCGTCGACGTGACGATCCCGATGCGCGACGGAAGCCGCGGAAGCGCCCGCTTTCTCGCATTGTCGAAGAGCCCCTCGGCCATCAGCTTCTGCTTTAACGCATCGAAGGCCATCTGAAGTTCGCCGGCCCCGGCCGGTCGCATGGAGGTCGCATCCAGCTGGTATACGCCTCGAACCTCATACACAGTCACCCTGCCCGAAACCAGGACTTTCATCCCGTCTGCGGGCTGAAATGCAAGCCCGGTCACACGGCTTCTCCACATGACCCCGGATATCTGGGACGACTCGTCCTTGAGCGTGAAGTAGAGATGCCCGGAACTGTGAAGCTTCACATTTGAGAGTTCTCCCGTCACCGCGACCGGCGGCAGGGTCCCTTCCAAAAGCATCTTGATGGACCGGGTTAGTTCACTGACCGTGAATGTAGTTACATCCCTTTGCTTCATCGTCATTCTCGGAAGGTTCTCGCCAATATACGGAAAATTATTGTCTTTGCCTTCCACGCTCCATCCTGCTATATTTGTCGATTATCTGGAGCGCAGAACTCATGAAACTCGACGTGCTGGCAATCGGGGCACATCCGGACGACGTGGAACTCACGTGCGGCGGCACCATCCTGAAACTGGTCAAGCAAGGTCGGAAGGTTGGCGTGCTGGATCTGACGGAGGGCGAGCTCGGAACGCGCGGGAGCAGGGAGATACGGGCGGCAGAGGCCGCCGAAGCCTCGAGAATCCTCGGCCTGTCCGTTCGAGAGTCCCTTGGATTGCCCGACGGTGGAATCGAATCCAACCCCGGGACGCGCACCAGTGTGATTCGCCTGATCAGGCGGTACCGCCCGGAAATACTCTTTATCCCTTTTCACATGGATCGGCACCCGGATCACGAGCACGCCCATGTGCTTGCCAGAGAGTCATGGTTCTATGCCGGGCTGCAGAAGATCTCCACCGAGGACGGCGGGGTCCCACAGGAGGCGCACCGGCCAAAGGCGTACTTCTGTTTCATGCAGTGGCATCAGTTCGTCCCCAGCTTCATCGTCGATGTCACCGCAGAGGCCGAAGAGGCGTTCAGGGCGATGCAGGCCTTCAGGTCGCAATTCTTCAATCCTGAAAGCCGTGAACGGGAAACGATGCTGAGCACCCCCGGCTTCCTCCAATCCATGAAGAACAGGTTAGCGTACTATGGCGACCGGATCGGCGTCGCGTACGGCGAGCCCTTTTACTCCCCCAGACCGGTCAAGGTAGACGACATCCTGACACTCTACCCCTGACAGTGGATTCCTGTCCGTGCATCTTAGATCTCATGCCGCAGACCCGGCGTCCCCAAGCGAGTATCCATGACGGCGTCCCCAAACAAGTATCCGTGACAGTACGTACCGGACCATGCCCAACATTCACCCATTCTTCGTCCATTTCCCAATCGCTCTTCTCACCATAGGACTCATCGCGGAACTCTGGGCTCTGGCACGACGGGAAGGTCACGCGGGGAAGCTGGGATGGTGGCTTCAGGCAGCTGGAACGCTCGGTCTGTTGATTGCAGCGGGGACAGGCTTATTGGCCGGCCAATCAGAGGTGATCCCTGATGCGGCGAGGGGAACATTGGATGCACACCAGCAGGGGGCCTTTGTGAGCGCCGCGGTCTTCGCCGCATTGGCGCTCTGGAGGGTGGGCGCCCGCGGGAGCATCACGGGGAACAGGCGAGTAATGTTTGTGCTGCTCTACACAGTCGGACTGGGAGCCGTCCTGGTCACCGGGTGGTATGGGGGAAGGCTTGTCTTCGAATTCGGGGTTGGCGTCGGTATGAATGCCCTGCCTTAGTCAGCGGCAAACCCGATGCGAGAGATCGCTGAAGCCGGTCGGGTGCAAGACTAAGCAAAATAAGAAGTTCTGTCGCCTGCCTCACTTCTTACCTACCGTCCGTCCCGCATCTCATCTATCGTTCGCTTGCCGATACTATTCTTCTTCACCAGGCTCACCAGACAGATCGGCTGCCGCTCATCCCCTGTCGCGTGCTGCATTCCTCGCCTGTCGCTCGACTGTTCCCGCCGGTCGTTCGCGTCACTCTTCTTCTGCAACAGCACCGTCGGCGGGCTTCTGGTCTTTCAGGCGAGCCTCCTTCACCCTTCTGACCATTGTCACCAGGAAGCCGACCACCAACACGATAACGCCGCTCCAGACGAGGTTGATGAACGGCTTCACGCTGGCCTCCGCCACCAGGATATCGGCATCCGTTTCCGACCCGGGGGATGCGTTCTGGGCCATCACATCAGACACTTCGGCGACGATCAGAGGCCTGCCTTCGATATCGGTCGTCAGCCCTGAAACCCGGACGCTGAAGCGCTCCTGAACCAGAGCGGGCTCGAAGCCTGCGCCGCCATCAGACGCCTTGAATTCAAGCGCGGCCGGAGGCTGGCCCTGAAGCTTGTACCCGAGCCGCACAGTCATGGGGTCACGACCTCCGCCCGAAGCCTGCACGAAAACAGGTCTGTCCACCCCCAGAAAAGCAAGATCCAGGCTCCCGAACTGCTTCGTCTCACCCTGTCGCAATTCCGACTTGTCGGCATTCGGCGCCGCGCCGGGCTGCTCCAGCGACAAAGGGGCAAGATAGAAATCCTTCGTAATCAGGTTCACGATGTCCGGATTGCGCATCAGCCCTTCGTTGTACGAACTGAAATACATGACCGGCGAAACCAAGAACTCCTTGCCGTCCCTGGTGACGCGGACGTTGAAGGCAAACTTCTCTCCATCCATCGGGCGATATCCGGTGTACGTGAGCTGGTACCCGAGGGCCTCCACGGGCTGGTTGCGCTTGAGGGAGACGGTTTGCTTCGAATCGTACTTTGACGAGGCGGCAAAGCCGAAAAACATGATTGCCAGGCCGATGTGCGCCACCGCCCCGCCGGCGAACCGGGGGTTGCCGCGGACGATGTTCCACCCCACCATCGCGTTCGAGACGAGGGCGAACGCCGCGCCGAACAGGAACAGCGCCACCAGGAGATCGCGCACGCCGATGGCGGCGAGCACGGCCGTGATGCCGAGGCTCACGAGCACAGGAGCCCGGAGCGTGCGCACCAGGTCTGCACCGCGGGAACGGTTCCACCACAGGAGCTGCGCCAGACCCACGAGCACGCCAAGCGCGATCCCGATCGGGAGGTTGGTGGTGACATAGAATGAAATGTCGACTGCGCTCTTCTTCCCGTACAGAACTTCCGTGATGATCGGGGAGGAGGTTCCGGCGCTGATCAACAGCGCGGAAGCGACGAGCACCGAGGCGCCGAGGAACAGCATGAACTCCCGGGAAAACACATGATGATTCGTCGCCGGCCGCGGGATCTCCTTCCAACGGGCGACAAGCGCGCCAGCCCCGATAAGCGTGAAGAGGATGAGCGTCCCGAGCAGGAGGATGTATGCCGACATGCCGGGATCGACGAACGAATGGACCGACGTCTCGCCGAGGACGCCGCTCCGGGTCAGGAACGTGGAGTACACCACAAAGATGAAACAGAGCATGGACAGCGCCAGGTTGGTCCGGATGAAGGAGCCGCTCTTGCGCTGCGACAACATCATGTGAATTGCGGCAACGGACAGGAGCCAGGGGACCAGCGACGAGTTTTCGACGGGATCCCACCCCCAGTATCCGCCCCAGCCAAGGGTCTCGTACGCCCAGAAGCCTCCCAGGATGATCCCTGTCCCGAGAATCATCGAACCGAACACCAGCCACGGAGTCGCGGGCTTGATCCAGCTGACGTAGTCGCGCTTCATCAGAGCGGCAACGGCGTACGCATACGGAACACCCATCGCGGCAAAGCCGCTGAAGAGCACCTGCGGGTGAATCACCATCCAGTAGTTCTGCAGAAGCGGGTTGAGACCGCGGCCGTTTGGCGGCAGGAAGCCCGGCGCCACCTCTCCGGACCAGGTTTCCCAGACGTACGCGAACGGATTCTTGACAATCAGGAGCAGCAGCAGGACCAGGGCGATCAGGCCGTACACGGGCATGACCTGCGGCTCATATCCCTTCAGGGATGAGTACCGGAGGAGGAAGACGCCGATAACCGCCGTGTACAACATCCAGAGCATGAAGCTCCCCTCCTGTCCTGCGTAGAACGTGCTGATCAGGAGCGGGAGCGGCAGCTCGCGGGAGCTGTAGCTCCAAACGTAGGTGTACTGGAATTGGTGCGTGAGGATGAGATACAGGAGGAGCGCGGAGGTGACCAGGACGGTCACCACCATCCCGTGGAAGAAGATGCGCCCCGCGGTGAGGCCGCGTGAATCGCCGCTGCGCAGGTGGTACAGGTATCCGCCAATGGACACCAGGCAGCTGACGAAGGCGAGCTTGACGAGGAATCCGCCCAGCATACCGTCTCCGGCTATGAAAGGTGTTGGAAAGAACAGCGGGCGGGCCTGCCCAGAGTATTCGTGGCCCCGGGCGCGCTGGCGCCCGACGTGCGTCAACTGGTGCGCTTGACCTCTTCGGCAGCAGGCCTCGTACTTCGAGGGGCACTTCGTCAGGACTTCCGTGGCGTGGAAGTACCCGTCGGACGTGAACCGCCCCTTGGCGACAACTGCCGTGGCCATCTCGAAGTTGTTCGGCGCTGCTCCGTCCAGGACAACGCGGCACTCTTTGCCCCGATCGTCCACAAGATAGAACGTGAAGGTGCTCGTGGCCGGGTCGAACGCCGATTCACGATCCCTGTTCCACGTCCCCTTCAGCTGGACGGTTTTCCCCTTGCTCATCGCGCCGTCAATATCGGTGTATTCGACGTTGCTCTCCATGAACGAATAGGAACCGAAGATGATGAACCCGATGACGATCAATGCTGCAACGATTACTCGCGGCTTCATGCACTCTCCCTCACTGTGATGCTTTCTTATACACGTCCTCCAGCACCTTCAGCCGTTTGTCGATGCGGGACAGGTAGAGAAATACGCCCAGCCACACGACCAGGACGATGAGCAACACCACATATAACGCATTCTGGCTCAGAAAATCCACCGTGGAACCTTTCGATTAAGGACCGATGCGATGATGCAACTGTTCTGTGCGCACCTGCAGCCGCCACATCCACCAGTAGACGCCGGTAAACCCGATCAGGGAAGCAAGGAACACGGCGAACATGATCGTGTTCATGTGGAGTTTCCCCTGTGTGTTCAGGATCGGCTCGGGGTGGAGGCTCGACAGGATGCGGGGCATGATGAACATGAAGAACGGCATGGTGACCCCGGCGATGATCGAGTACACCGCTGCAAGAGTCGCGCGCCGCTCTTCCCCTTCCACCGCGGATCGGAGCGCGAAGTACGCGCCATAGATCAGGAGCAGGACGAAAATCGACGTCTGCCGCGGATCCCAGTTCCAGTATGTCCCCCAGCTGAACTTTGCCCAGATCGCGCCGGTCACGGTCGCAAGTATGCAGAACATGAAGCCGATCCCGGCGGACGCCGAGGATTTGATGTCGTCGTCAACCTTCCTGGAGCGGAGGTAACGGACGCCGAAGAAGAGGCTCATCGCGAACCCGACAACGGCGAGCCAGGCGGTGGGAACGTGGAAGAAGATAATGCGGGCTTTGTCTTCGAGACCGGGAATGACGGGCAACTGGTACCATTCGACGGGAGTTGCCACCATGGGCAGGCCGAGTCCCAGGACAATCACGACGCCGAGCCAGAGGCCGAGGAGCGCGCGCAGGGCCATGCATCATTCCTTCCAAACGTATTCGAAGACGAGAGCGGAGGCCGTCACAACGACGACAATGTACGAAATGAGAAGTTGAAATTCACCTGCCGCGTCCGCCAGCACGGCCCCCTCCGCCGCCAGACGCGTGGCGTTGATGACGGCCAGAAGCAGCGGCAGCAGGACCGGAAACGAGAGCACCGGATAGAGCGTGCCCCGGGTGGCGGCTTTCGCGATGATCGCGGCAATGATCGTGGCCGCGGCCGAGAACCCGACGCTCCCCAGGGCGATCGTCAACGCGAACAGCAGGACGTTCTTGATCACGAACCCGTTGATGAAGAGGGCGTACAGGAGCACCGTGAACACCGAAAGCCCGCTGACGAGCACCAGATTGAACAACAGCTTCCCGAAGAAGACGGCGCCGGGCGACGTGAGGAGCTGCAGGGTCATCGTCGTGCCCCGCTCCTCTTCGGCGACGAAGGTCCGCGAAAGGCCGGACATTGCAGCGAAGAAGATGACGACCCACAGCATCCCGGACAGGACCTCCTGGGGCGCCTCCTCGCTCCCGAGGGAGAACATCAGAATCGCGATCGTGGTGACGACGAACATCAGCAGGGCGCTGATGGCGTACCGCGTCCTGAGCTCGGACCGCCAGTCCTTGTCAAAGACAGCCGCAACCGATCGGAGCCAGCGTCCGGCCTTAGCCATGTGCGCTCCCCGTCAGGTCGATGCGGGCGTCAAAGGAGTCGCAATCGGTGAGGTCGTTGGTTGCGACGATGAGCGTGCGGCGCTTCCCGTGCGCCGCCATGACCTCCCTGACCATGGAGGTGCCTTCGGCATCGAGGTTGGCCATCGGCTCATCCAGGACCAGAACATCGGGTCCGTGAATCAGAGCCATCGCGTATTTCACGCGCTGCTTCATGCCCGACGAATATCCGCGGACCGCGTCATCCTTCCGGTCGCCGAGGCCGACCCGGTCGAGCAACGCCCGGATGGCGGAGGTGTCGGGCATCCCGCCCCGGATGCGCGTCGCGAGGGCCAGATTCTCGGCGGCCGTGAACTCCTCGTATACCTGAAGGTAGGGCGCGACCAGGCCAAAGAGATGGACCCGATCGGCATGGTTCTCACCAGGATCCGGCTCAAGCGCGATTGTCCCCGCGGTCGGCGAGAGGACTCCGCACAGAATCCTCGCAAGCGTCGATTTCCCGGAACCGTTGCGCCCGGTGATAAGAAGCGTCTGCCCCGGCCCTGCGTCAAACGAAATCCCCGAAAACACGACCTTCCTCCCGTAGGACTTCGAGAGGTCCTTCCCCCGGAGCGTTGTCCCTGTCGCGCTCATGGCCTGATGACCGCCACCTTTCCTGTCAGGGTCCTGTCGGGAAGGGTGACCACAAAGATGTACACGCCCGACCCGGCCATCGCGCCGCGATCGGTCTTCCCGTCCCACCGCACCACCTGCGTGCCGTTGAACGACAGGGAGAGCCCTTCAATCGTCGCGACCCTCTCGAATGTCGTGCTGAAGATTGCGAGCGTCGCCTTCACCGGAGCGGTCGCGCTCAGCGGGATCGACACCTCATTGGTGCCGTCAGGCCTGAAGGGATTGGGGAAAGGCGTCGCCTCGGGGACCATCACACGCGCCCCGCCGGTGATCGTGCTGTCCCAGATCACCCAGGAGGACCAGTCGGAGGGCGTCTCGCCGCGCACGCGGGCGTACAGCGATTCACCCGCGCGAAGGTACGTCCCGTCGGGATTGGTGGACGAAAGGGCGACTTCGTACGACTGGTACGGGCTGTCTCCGAATCCTCCGGAGTAGTCTGTGTTGATCGCGACGACAGTGCTCGTGTCCCCGGGGGAGAAGACTTCGTAGTACTGGGCCGCATACGAGCGGAGCGAATCATTCAGCTCCCGCGTGGAGGGGGGCGGGTTAAACGTGATGCGGGTCTGGGTTATCAGCGGATACGACCGTCCTTCCGGATAGTAGTCGACAGAATCCGCCCTGGTGCCGGTAAAGTAGTTCCAGAGCGTCCATTCCGCGAACGCGGCCGACAGCGAGGACTGCCGCTCCCGGAGGGCTCTATCCATCGCTTCCGGCGGGCGGGACAGGCGCGTGTGCTCCCAGATCCTCCTCATGATGTCCGGGCCGAAGCGCTTCTCGAGGTAGGTCCCCCAGATCGCCCTGCTGTACATGATCAGGTCGTCGCCCGAGAGGAGCAGGGTGCGGGGATTTCTGAAGTGGCCCCAGCTCGCGTACATATAATTGTAGTAGTCGTTGACGTCCGTGTACGCGACATCTTCCATCCATGTGGCGCTGATCTCGTAGAGATACACATCCTCGAACCAGTACGCGTAGCGTCCCATCTGGATGGAATGCTGATACTCGTGCGCGATCGTGACACGGAGCGCCGGCATCCCCTTATTTCTTGACGGCGTCACGAAACTGAAATCGTTGTCGATCGTGACGAACGACGACACGGTGTCCCCCGGGGAGATGCCGATGTCCGGCGTCGTGTAGCCGTAGAGGTTTCCCAGCTCCGTCACGTAGAAGTCGTATTCGTCGCCTCCCCCGCGCCCGCTGTCAGACTGCGGAGAATCAAATCCCAGCGTCACCGTCTGGAGGGGATGCACATAGGCAAGAATCGCCAGCACCGAGTCCGCGTATTCGTGTGCCGTCCCCGGGATTCGCCGGTTGAGAGAGTCGAGCATCGCGGGAGCATCGATCCCGGAGGTATCATAGTGGACCCGGAAACCTCCGGCGGCTTTTGACGTCTGCATGTCCGGCCGCGACAGGACCTGGTCGATCGCTCCCGGCTTCAGCATGTTCATGCGATCGCGGATCGCAGCACTCAGCGCCGGCAGTCCGCACTTCACCGGCTCTCCGCTGGCGGTATGGTGCTCGTGGATGATGTGGAGGGTCGCCGCAGCAGCTCCGGGGGCCTGGGGAGCGTCCGGCTGCGCGCTTCCTCCGGCCGGCGCGAGAAACGCAGCCAGGGCCAGCACCTGTATTATGGTCGCCCGCGAGCTCACGGACCCACGACTCCCCTGATCATGCTCACAGCATTCTCCCCCTTGTGAATCACAAAAAGATCACGTGTTCCCCCGATTCCGATGTCGCCGACAGCGACCACCCTCGTGCCCGATGCCTGCAGGAGGTTTCGGGCATCGGCCCGGGTCGAGCCGGTAGCGCCCGGGAGGAGCACGATCATCCCCCTTCGTCGGTCGGCGTACAACAGGTCGGGCTTCCCATCCCCCGTCAGGTCAGTCGCAATCGATCCGGCCGCAATGTCCGGCGACAGGCCTCCGGATACGACAGGCTCCGTCCATGTCCCCTGAGACCCGAGATACGTCGTCATGCCGATTTCATTCCCGGGAACATCATCATAGTAGAAGACCGTGAAATCCCCCGGCACCGTCAGTTCTCCGGCAAGGAGTCTCGTAGATGAGGCCGATACCGCGCTGAACAGATCGATTGTTGAAGGCATCGTTCTCCCCGTCCAGGCATACAGTCCGCCCCGGTCGCGGTCCCGTACCATCGCCGCGATCGTCACGGGCGCTCCTCCCCTGCTATCCGCAACTGCGTGAGCGATGTGCATCGTGGGCGGCACGCCGGAAGGGCGCTCGACAAACTGGCCTTCCGAACGCTCGTCAAACCATGAGAGCGTATACCCACGAACCGTCGCCGGGCCGGTCATCACAAGAACCTGCAGCGCATCGTTCGAGTCCCGTACAGCAGCCAGGACCTTCGGGCGGTCGGCCGTGGCAATCGTTCGCACCCCGGCGGACATCCCGCGCTCATTGAACGAGATCACGCTGACGGAGTTTGTCAGAGCGTGTGAAGTGACAATGGTCTTCGGTGCTCCCCGCCGCTCCCGCACCGCAATCACGGCGGTGGGCTTCTCAGGTATGGGCACCGTCTGTTCCAGTGCGTAGTTTCCATGTCCGTCACTGCCGAGGACAGCGAGGACCGGAGGACGGCGACAGGCTACGACCAGGTCCTTGTTCCCGTCCAGGTTCACATCGGAGAGGACCGCATCCCCGGGTTCTCCCGCCGTCACGAAGACGTCGGGCCACGAGGTCGCGCTGCCGGCCGAACTGTTGGCGCACACCACAAGCTTCCGTCGGGAGGCTTCCACCGCGACAAGGTCGCGTTTGCGATCGCCGTCGACGTCCCGGACCGAGATCCCTCCGGACTCGGTGAACACGCCGTAGGACGTCCACGACCCAAACCGATTGCCACGGGACCACTCGGCCAGGAGCATGCCGGAAGGGGTCGTCACCAGAAGTTCCGCGCGGCGGTTCCCATCACTGTCGATGAGGCGCATCTCTTTCGCGGTGGCGTCGAGGCGAATCTCCTGTGCGAGCGACACCTCGCCGGCCTTTTCGACCGTGTATGTGCGGATCGCCCTCCCGCTGCCGGTCAGGACCGCGAGCATCGCGGGGATGCCCGGGGCGGCTTCAGCGATGTCGACCTCCAGCGGCTCGCCCGGCACATCGACCTTGAGGGCTTCGGTAAACGTCAGCCCGTCGAGGCCCGTGAACAGGGTGATCGCATTGCCGAGCCAATCGGCAATGAGCAGATCCGGCACGCGGTCGCCGTTCACGTCAGACGCAACGGCATCGGCAATTGAGATGTCCGCGAGTATGGCAACCGAGGAGTCGACCAGACCGGTGCGGGAGCCGAAGTACACGATCCCACCGGCCATGTTCTTTCCATAGCACAGGACATCCCCGAAGCCGTCCGCATTAAGGTCCGCCGACAGCAGCCTCGTCGCACGCGTCCCCGGCGAGAGCCGCATGGTGGCCCAGCCGGAAGGATGCCTCAGATACGAATGGACGCGCGTCCCCCCCGCCGAGAGCAGGGCGAACTCCCGCTTGCCGTCGCCGTTGAAGTCCCCCGGCGCGATTGCGCCGCATCGGTCGGGAGCTCGAAAGGTCTGCGTTTCGATGAGGATTCCCTCGTCCGTGAGCACATGCCCGGCAAGAAGCGGCCGGTCTTTCGCCAGGACGACGATTTCGGATCGCGAGCCGGGGGAGCCGGACAGGACGGTCACTGCGGCGGGAGGAAAGGCAAGCCGGTGCTCCACCATGGCTCCGAACCCGGCCCCGCACCACACCGATGCCGTTCCACACGCTGAGAAAGACCGCGGACCACAGGCCCCGACCCAGCCTGCGGGGCGCCCGTGTGTCAGCCATTCGACGACCTGCGGGCTAGGCGCGACTCCCTGCGCCGGAGGGCTTCTTCATACCGCTGCCGCTCGACGTCGGTCTCCGGGATCACGCGGGGAACCCGCGTGGGGTGCCCCGATTCGTCCAGCCCGACAAACGTGAGGTAGGCCGTGTTCGCCCGATTCACCTGCGGATCCTTCCGGTTCGAAACGGTCACCAGGACGCCAATCTCCATGGACGTGGAGAAAGCGCGGTTCACGGATGCCTGGAGGGTGACGATTTCTCCAAGCTTGACGGGCTGGTGGAACGTGAGTTCGTCCACCGAGGCGGTCACACAGATCATCCCGGAGTGGCGCTGGGCGCAGATCGCAGCGGCGATGTCGATCCAGTGCATCAGCGTTCCGCCGAGAAGGTTTCCCAGCTGATTCGTGTCGTTCGGGAGAACGAGCTGAGTGGTAATGACCTGGGATGCCTGTACCGGTTTTCCGTCCATCGGGTTACGTCCCCGCTCCCGCGGCGGCAGGATGCCCCTCGTTGCGCTCGATCTTTGTCCCCGCGGCGTCGCCCCGGTTGAGCTCCAGCTCGTCCTTGATCTTCTCGAGGATACCGTCGGCGCGGCTGCGGAGGACGCTGTTCGGATACTTCGAATTGAACTCCTTGATCGTGCTCTCGGCCTCGCGGAAGCGGAGCCGGCGCACGAGCAGGTCCGCCTTGTCCAGGTACGCCATCGGCGCATAGTCGGTGTCATGATATTTCTCGATCACGACCTCGTACGACAGGATCGCGGCGCGGTAGTACTCCATCCGCTCATACTGGCGGGCGGCCTCGTAGGCCTTGAAGGCGAGGCGATCGTTCAACTCTTTGATCTTCGCCTCCGCGTCGGCGGCCATCGGATGCCCCGGGTTATACTCGACGAACGCCTGGAATTCGTCGATGGCCTTCCGCGAGTTCTGCTGATCCAGCACCGGCTTCGGCGACTGCATGTAGTACGACAGCCCCAGTTTATACTGTGCGTCCGGCACACGCGGGCTCGCAGGGTAGCTCGTGCGGACGACCGAATACTCGAATGCCGAGAGGATATACTCCTCGCGTGCGAAGCGGCATTCGCCGAGATAGAACTGAGCATCGGCGGCAAACGCGCTCCCCTGATACTGAAGCGTAATCACCGTGAACTCGTTGATCGCCTCGAGATAGTCCTCGTCATCGAACAACGCCTTTGCCCGGTTGAATCGCTGCTCCACGCTGGGGTTGACGACGTCCGGCGACGAGCTGCAGGCGAGGCCGGCAACGACGAGGAGAACGACGATGATACTGCGAAGAATCACTGCCATGAGACTTTTTCCGATTTCCCGTACGATGACAAGGCGCGCACGCGCGACGCAATGGTGTCCGCCTCCGTCCCGGCCGTGAGGAACGCCGGCTGGTGTCCCGCACGCAACGGAAGGATGCGGCACGAGGTGATTGCCGTCCGGCCGCCGGCACGTGTGAACGTGACCGACAGGCCGAATGACCGCTGTGTCCAGTACCGCTGGGGCTGGTGGAACACGAAGTTCCCCAGCGAATGGACGCCAATCCCCTCCCCGACCTCCGCGATCCCATACGGCACGTGGGGGTGGTGGCCGAGAAACATGTCGGCTCCTTGCTTCAGCACCGCTTCCGCAAACTCCCTGAGCGGACGATGCGGCCGGTCCTGGTATTCATTCCCGCCGTGATAACTGACGATGATCACATCCACGTCCGGGCGCCAGGCCCGAATGCGCGGCAGCAGCCTGGCCGTGTCGGCGAATGCCACATGCCCCTTCCACCACTCGCCGGGCATGTTCATGATCGCCGTAACGGCAAAAAGCGCGAACCGGATGCCGCTGCGCTCGAACAGCGCGGGCTCATAGAGATCTTCGCGCTTCGTCGCAGTCCCTGCGAACTGCACGCCGGCTTGCGTCAGATACCGGATCGTTGAATCCTTCGCGGCCCGGCCGTAATCAAGGGCGTGATTGTTCGCCGTCGACACGACCGTCACCCCCGCCTTCTTCAGCGTCCACGCGCCCGCGGGCGGACCGGTGAAAATAAGGTTGTTGTCGGGGCTCTGAGTCTCCCCGTTCCGGTTCGAAAGGTTCGATTCGAGATTCACGAATACGATATCGTGCTCGCGAAACTCGCCCAGCACGTTCTCAAAGGGCCAGAGGGTGTCGCCGCGGAGTATCCGCTGCCCGACCGTCCGGCCAAGATTCACGTCCCCCAGCGCCAGGAGGCGGACGGTGGACGAACGTGCGACCACCTGAGACGTGTCGGTCCTGATCGCCGTTGAATCCGCTGTCCGTGCGCCGGTCAATGCAGCCGAACTCAGCGCCAGCACTGACGCGAGCCCCACAATGCCTACCACCCCCCTGAGCCAGCGCTCCACTCCTCCCCCCTCAGCTTCTCACTGTGAACAGCAGAATCACGGCCACCGCAATCGCTCCCAGGGTGATCACCGGCTCAAGCACCGACGAGAAGAAACCTTCCGGCGGAACCTTGCCGGTCGTCCAGGTCAACCCGGGCTCTTCCAGCCGGGCGACATCATCGACACGAACGTCATCCCGGCGAGTCCGGGCCGCGACGCTTCGGTGAAGGACTTCGCCGGTTGTCCTGTTCACGACCGACACATCAGCTTCCAGGAACACGGTTCGCGTGACGACACGGGCCCCGAACAGCCCGTCGCGCCGGACATCCTCGTAGGCGACGCCCATGTTCCTGATGCCGATCGAGACCGAGACCGCAGCGTTCGCTCCGGGCTCGCGGACCACGGGCCGGGGAGCGAGCCCTTTCATGAACCCTGCCTCGACAAACCAGGTATTCTCTCCCGGTTCAACCTCCAGCACCACCGTCGACGCCGTGTCGCCCGGAAGTCGACGGGGACACCTCTCTCCCCGCCTCGGCGGCCAGTTCCTCAAGTATCGTAATCGTGGGGAGGGACGCCCCGGCCTCTTCCTCTTCGGCATAGGCCGACCATCCCGTCACCGCGCCTCCACACACTGACGCCGAGCATGACAGACAGCATGCACCGCACCGCGCGTTGCGCCACCGTCCGCTCCTCACGCATCAGTACATCTCAAGAACGATCTTCTGATACGGTTTCCCGTCGTACAGGAAGATGACACGCCTGACGACAGAGATGGGATAGACAAAGCTGCGCTTGTCAGTGTCCGAGTCGCGCGTCACGACGAAATAGTCGTTGAGGATGTCGTCAAGGCGAACGGTGTACGCTTTGGCCGCTTCTCCGCCGGAGAACTGTTCGACGCCGCCGGTCTTGTCCATCATCAAGACGTCGCGCCCCTTGTACTGCAGGAGGAACTCGCGCAGGGAAGGCGGCTTGCGTTGCGCGATGGCATCACCCGCGCTCAGAGCGAGGCAGAAGAGCAGCGCCGCAGTGAGCCACACGACATCCCGCTGCAGAGTCCGGATCCTCATTGCGCGATCCCTTTCGCGCCGTCATCTCCGGACGCACCCGCCTTCGAACTGTGGCGATAGAGAATCCCGATCGGGATCAGCACGCAGTACCCGACGACCAACAGGATCGGGGCGACCACAAGGGGAAGGAATCCCTCGACGCTCCCGGTCAGCATCGTCAGGTATCCGGCGAGGATGACAAGCAGGCCAACCCCCAAGATCATGAAATTCTGTTTGCCCAGGGGGAGGTGCGTTTCCCTGACCTGCTTGCGTTTCGATTCACGTTTGTTCACGGGTTTTGCCACGTCAGTCTCCTATGTATAGTGTCGCCGTGTCATGCCACGCGGTAAAGAAAAAGCCCAGCGTTGGGGGGAACGCCGGGCTTGACCTTGGTACGTACAACAGTCAGGGGAGAAACTGTCGTATTGGTCGAGAACAAATTTAACTGATTCTCCATGATTGTCAAGCCCTTTTTTCCCCCGAAACGATAGAGCAAGTGATTACGAAGTTCTGATAACGCCATCCGCAATCCTAACCACCCTATCTGCTTGAGCAGCAAAGGATTCGTTGTGAGTCACCACGACGAATGTCTGGCCCATGGTGCGGCTCAGCTCCCTGATCAAACGATGCAGGTGTTGAGCGTTCTCGCTGTCCAGGTTCCCCGATGGTTCATCCGCGAGAATCACTTTGGGCGAATTCATGAGGGAGCGCGCCACGGCCACGCGCTGCTGCTCGCCGCCGGAAAGCTGTGGCGGGCGCGATTCCAGCCGATCGCCCAGACCCACGAGCGTAAGCAGTTCGGCTGCTTTTCTGCGAACCTCCGCCGGTTTTTTCCCGGAGATCAACGCCGGCATCGACACGTTTTCGAGCGCCGAGAACTCCGGCAGCAGATGATGGAACTGAAACACGAATCCGACGTGCTTGTTCCTGAACCGCGCCAGCTCATCGTCAGACAGCTTGAAGACGTCCACGCCGTTGTACTTCACCGTGCCGGACGTCGGACGGTCGAGCGTCCCCATGATGTGAAGCAGCGTGCTCTTCCCCGCCCCCGACGCTCCGACCACCGCAACGATCTCGCCTGCACGGATTTCGAGATTGACTCCCCGCAGGACGCAGAGCTTGCTCGTCTTCCCGCCTTCCGTATAGAATGTCTTCGTCAGCGACTCGGTGACAATCATAGGGGCCGCGCCGACCGTTTCCTCTCCTACTCCCATCGAATTGCCTCCACTGGAAGCAGCTGTGCCGCCCGGCGGGCCGGATAGAGCGACGCCGCCATGCTCAGAAGCATCGAGGCCAGGGATACCGCCACGAAATCGGTCCACCGCACCTCGACCGGAATCGCCGGTATGATATAGACGCTCGGGTCGAGCGGGAACAGCTGATAGTGAATCTGCAGATAACAGACCAGGAGCCCGATCAGCACTCCGGCAACGGTGCCGATGCTGCCCACCAGAATGCCCTCGAACATGAACAGGCGGGTGATGCTCGCCTGCGACGCCCCAAGCGCCTTGAGGATCCCGATGTCCCGTCGCTTCTCGATGACCCCCATCGTAAGAGACCCCAGGACGTTGAACGTCGCCACACCCACGATCAAACAGAGGATGATATAGGCCATCCAGCGCTCGATCTTCATGACCGAATAGAGATCCCGGTGAAGGTCGTACCAGGTC
Organism: uncultured Ignavibacteria bacterium; assembly: GCA_963701735.1. Lineage (GTDB taxonomy): Bacteria > Bacteroidota > Ignavibacteria > UBA10030 > UBA6906 > CAWABB01. Next base: position 448,615 of record CAVPBI010000010.1, read on the forward strand.
GAGACCTTGTACCCGGGCCCCAGCAGAGCCTGGAGCGAATGCTGCACCGCCTCTGCGTCCTCGATGTCACGGAGACGGACTTCGATGCCGCTCACCCCGTCCGCAATGCCGAACAGCCGCCTGGCGGACGCCAGCGAAACGAACGCGTAATGCGCGTCGTAGTCCTTGTTGTTCGAGTCGTAGATCCCGCGGACGACCACCGCGCGCATCAGCGGCTCGCCGGTCTGCATTGCGAGCGCGTCCACGCCGATCGGGCTGACGACCGTGAGGTCCGCCCCGAGCGACATGCCAAGCCGGTCCGCAAGCGTCAGGCCCAGAACAATCCCGCCAGCCTCGTTCGTATCGTCGAACGTGAAGTTGCCCAGGATCGTGGCGCCCTTGACGCCGGAGACTTCGCCGACGGTGGAGTCGTCGACCCCCTTCACGAGCACGACCCGGCTTATGCGTGGTGTGACCAGCAGCGCCTTGCTCGAGACGTACGGCGCGTGGGCTGCGACACGCGGATCGTCCTCCAGCGCGTGCGCCAGCCGGTCGTCAGGCACAAACGACGACCCGGAGGCCGGCTCGATCCTGAGATGCGGGTCGAAGTTCACCAGCACCTGCGTAACGACGCTGTTGAAGCCGTTGAAGACCGACAGGACGATGATCAGCGCCGCCACGCCGACCGTAATGCCGACGATCGATACGAGCATGATAATGTTGATGAAGCGGAGCTGACGCTTCGACCGAAGATACCGGCGTGCGATGATGCGTTCGTATCCCATCAGCCCAACCTGATCGCTGTCACAGGATTCAGTCGCGCCGCCAGCCGCGCAGGAACCAGGGCGCTGACCAGACACAGGACGATGGAGACCACAGACACCAGGGCGAAGTCTTCCGCACGCAGCAAGACCGGCACCGACGTCATGAAATAGATGTCGCTCGGAAGCGAGAGGATCCTGAACTCCGACTGGACGAAGAGGAGCACGAACGCCAGGATGTTCCCGAGCGCGGTGCCGCTGAGCGCAATGGTCAACCCCTGCCGGAGGAAGATGCTCGTGATCCCTCCGCGCGTGGCGCCCAGCGACGCAAGGACTCCGATCTCGCGCGTCTTGTCCAGGACCATCATCAGCAGCGTGCCGACGATGTTCACGGTCGCGACCACGATGATGAGCCCGAGAATGATCGGAATAGGCTTCTTCTGCAGCTCGATCCAGCTGAAGAGATTCCTGTACGAGTCGAAGACCGTGCGCCCGAAATGGGGATAGCCCAGCAGGTCGGGAATCGCAGCAGCCACCGCATCGGCGCTGTCCACCGACGACAGGCGAAGATCGTATCCGGACACCCGCCCGCCGAACTCGAAGAGCTGCTGCGCCTCGGCGAGGTCGGTGAATGCGTAGACGTCGTCGTACTCAGCCATGCCGCTTTCATACAGGCCGGTGACGCGGAACTGCATCGCGCGAGGCTGCCTGGCAGCTCGCCATGCCGCCGACCCCGAACAGCGTCACCCGGTCGCCGATCCCGACCGAGAGCCGGCGCGCAAGCCGCCTGCCCATGACGATCCGCGGCATGCCTCCGGTAGGGCGCTCGATGTCGTACACGCCTTCCACGACATACCGTCGGATCATGCCGTTGTCCCGCGAGGGGTCCACGCCTTTCAGCAAGATGCCGTCCACGGTCGTGGAGGACTTCACGAGCGCCTCCCTCGCCACGAACGGCGACACGGACTGGACGACCGGGAATGCTTCCCCGATCCTGTCCGCGTTTTCGTCGTAGTCAGGAAGCGGCTGGCTCTGGAACCCGAGAACCTGCACGTGGCTCGTGAAACCGACGACCTTCTCGGTGATCTCACGCTCGAAGCCGCCGAGGACGGAGAGCGCGATGATCAGCGCAGCCGTGCCGAGCATCACGCCGGCCGTCGCGATCGCGGTAATGAAGGAGAAGAACCCGGCGTTTCGCCGGGACTGGAGGTAGCGCTGAGCTATGAACCGTGTGTACGACATCCCGAGGCTCCTTACCCGGTCCCCTTCGCGCTGGAATCCATCAGATACGCCTTGATAAAATCGTCCAGCGCCCCGTCCATCACCCCCTGGACGTTACTGGTTTCGATGTCGGTCCGATGGTCTTTCACCAGGTTGTAGGGGTGAAAGACATAGGAGCGGATCTGACTGCCCCATTCGATCTTCTTCTTCGTGCTTTCGATCGCGCTCAGCCGGGCCTCTTCCTCCATCTTCCGCCGCTGATAGAGCTGCGACTTCAGCATCTTCATGGCCCGTTCCCGGTTCTGAAACTGCGAGCGCTCCTGCTGACAGGCGACGACAATCCCCGTGGGCACATGCGTGATGCGCACGGCCGTCTCAACCTTGTTCACGTTCTGCCCGCCCTTGCCCCCGGCCCGGTACGTGTCGATCTTGAGATCCACCGGGTTCACTTCGATTGCGACGTCCTCCTCGATCTCGGGATAGACGAACACCGACGCGAAGGAGGTGTGGCGCCGGGCGTTCGAATCGAACGGGGAGATCCTGACGAGCCGGTGGACTCCGTTCTCCGCCTTCAGATAGCCGTAGGCGTATTGACCGGTCACTTCAACCGTCGCGCTCTTCACGCCGGCGCCTTCTCCATCCAGCCTGTCGACCAGCGAGGTGGCGTACCCGTGGCGTTCGCACCAGCGGAGATACATGCGCAGCAGCATCTCGGCCCAGTCCTGCGCCTCCGTCCCCCCCGCACCCGCATGAATGGTGAGGATTGCGTTGCGGACGTCGTCCTCTCCGCTCAACATGTTGCGGAATTCCAGATCGGCGATCCCCGAGGCGACGGCCTCAAGCTCGGCCTCAAGATCTCCCGCGAAGGCCGGGTCGTTCGCCTCCTCCGCCAGCTCCATCAGAGAGCCGCCGTCTTCCAGGCGCCGCTCCAGCCCGCGCCATGATTCGATCCATGTCTTCCGGCCGGCGATCTGCTGCATGACCTTCTGCGCGCCTACGTTGTCGCTCCAGAAATCGGGAGCATGCGTCTGCTCCTCGAGCTTCGACACCTCGGCTTCCTTCGTGTCCAGGTCAAAGAAACCCCCGGAGCGCCCTGAGGTGTCCGCGGAGTTCGTTCACGCGCGCTTTCTGGTCTTCAAACATTGCCGGACCTTTCCACAACTATCTGTTCTTCGATCTCCAGCTCCATGCGCAGCATGGCCGAGCTGAGCGTCTTTCCCTGGGCGTCGTGCTTGAGCGAGATGGTGCCTCCGCCGCCAAGGGCGTTGTGAAGCAGGAAGTTGAGCGCCCAGAGGTTGGGAAGCTCGAACCGCTCAACCTTCCCGAGGGCGATTCCCGCGAAATGCGCCTTGACCCGCTCGGGCGTCAGGTACTTGAGGAGAATGGGGTAATACTCCCGCCGGAGCGCAATGACTCCCACGTTCCCGGTGTCCCCCTTGTCTCCCGACCGGGCATGCGCGATATCGATCAGCCTGACCTTCATGCCTCCTCCACGAGGACCGCAGGCGCAACAGCTGACTTTGCGATCAGCGCGGGCCAGAAGGCGATGACGTCAGCGCGGCTTTGGCCTGCCGCCTGCAAAACCGGTGACAGCGGGTGGTCCCGTCAGGATCAAGGGTGCGACCTCCTTGCCAAACCGCTCGACCGCCGCCCGTTCGTGCGACCGAACCCCCACACGAAGAACCACTTCGTTCAGCTCGCCACGGGTTTCGGCAAGCGGGCCATGGCAGGCATTGTGGCCGAGGAACTCCGTCCGGATCTCGTCGAATTCAAGACCCAGGTCGTTCAGGCGGGTGCGGAGGATCCGGTCAGCCGCCTCCGCCTTCTCCAGTGCGTCCGGCCAGGCATACGTGAGTGTCCCGACGGCGGTGAACCCATCGTGGTACGACATGGACACTTTGTAGAATTCGGTGGATGGGCGGCCCTTAACTCCGCTTATTCTAACCCGGTTAGATCCTTCCTCCTCAACAAGAATCGACGTAAAATCGGCAACGCAGTCGGGAGTGATGTACGATGTCGGGTCGCCGATTTCGTACAGCAACTGCTCCTTCACCGTACGCGCCGAAACCAACCCGCCGGTTCCCGGATGCTTGGTGATGACGACCGTCCCGTCCGGCGAAGCCTCGGCGATGGGGAATCCAATGTGAGCGAGATCCGGAACTGACCGCCAGCCGCCCGAGAAATTGCCTCCGGATGCCTGCCCACCGCACTCCAGGATGTGCCCGGCAACTGTGCCTGCGGCCGCCCTGTCCCAGTCGTCTTCCGCCCAGCCGAACTCATGCGCCATCGGTGCGAGGGTGAGTCCCGTATCCGTCGTCCTGCCGGTGATGACGATATGGGCGCCCTGGCGCGAGCGCTTCGACGATCGGGCGAGCCCCGAAATAGACGTTTGCGCTCGTGACGCGGTCAAGCACGGTGGCCGCCGGGGCGCCGGTTTCCATGTTCTTCAGCTCATGCCCCTTCCCGATCAAAGCGCCCAGCCCTTCCAGGATATCGTCCCCCAGCACCACTCCCACCTTCAATCCCCTGATGCCCCTCTTCCGTGCGGCGGCAAACACCGCATCCCGGCAGGCGATCGGGTTGACGCCCCCGCCATTGGTGATCAGCACCGTGCCCCGCTCGACAAGCTCCGGGAGAAGGTCGTCCACCAGCTCCACCAGGTCCACCGCGTATCCAAGCGCCCGGTCCCGACGGCGCTGTTTCTGCATGATGGACATCGTGACTTCCGCAAGGTAGTCCAGGACGAGGTAGTCCACATGTCCCCGCGTCACCTGGTCCCGGGGGGCGGTCAACAGGTCACCCCAGAACCCCTGCCCGCTCGCGATGCGGATGCGATCCTTCATCTTCAGATCACCCGGATGTGAAGTTCCCTCAGCTGCCGGTCGTCCACTTCCGACGGAGAGTCGTCCATCAACGAGACCGCACTGGCGGTCTTGGGGAACGCGATCACGTCGCGGATCGACTTCATGCCGGTGAGGACCATGGCGATCCGGTCGAACCCGAAGGCGATCCCTCCGTGCGGCGGCGCTCCGTAGCGGAACGCCCCGAGGAGGAACCCGAATTTCCTTTGTGCCTCTTCCTCACCGATCCCGAGGAGGGTGAAGATGCGGCTCTGGAGCCCGGTCTCGTGAATCCTGATGCTGCCTCCGGCGATTTCGTTTCCGTTGAGCACGAGGTCGTAGGCGCGCGCACGCGCGGCTCCGGGATCCGTCTCAAGGAGGCCAAGATCGTCGGGATGCGGAGACGTGAACGGATGATGCACCGCCACAAACCGATTCTCCTCCTCGCTGAACTCCAGCAGCGGGAAGTCCGTCACCCACAGCATCCTGTCTTCGCTTTCCTGGATCAGGTTCAGCCGTCGCCCCATCTCAAGACGGATCGTGCCCAGGATCGTGTACGCCTTCTGCCACGTGTCGGAGACCATCAGGATAAGGTCGCCGCGTCCGGCTGCGGTGGTGGTGACGATCGCGTTCACGAGATCCTTCCCGAGGAACTTCTCGATCGCCGTCTCCGGTCCGTTCTCAGTCACCTTGATGTAAGCGAGTCCGCCCGCGCCGAGGCTCTTCGCATAGTCGACGAGGTTGTCCATCTGATTCCGTGTGAAGGCGGCGCCGCCAGGGACGACGAATGCGGCAACCACTCCACCCTTCTGGACGACGTCGGCGAAGACCCTGAAGCCGGATTCCTTCACGAGGTCGTTCAGGCGTGTGAACGTCAGTCCGAATCTCGTGTCGGGTTTGTCGCTCCCGTAGGTCTCCATGGCCTCTGTGTACGTGAGGCGGGGCAGCGGGAGCTGGATCTTCTTCCCTTTCACCTCCTCGAACATCCGGGCCATGAGGCCTTCCGCCAGCGCATAGACGTCCTCCTCGTCGACGAACGACATCTCCACGTCGATCTGGGTGAACTCAGGCTGCCGGTCCGCGCGGAGGTCCTCGTCCCGGAAGCATTTCACGACCTGGACGTACCGGTCAAATCCCGACACCATCAGGATCTGTTTGTAGGTTTGCGGCGACTGGGGAAGCGCGTAGAACTTCCCGCGGTGAACGCGGCTGGGAACGAGGTAGTCCCTCGCCCCTTCCGGCGTGCTCTTCATGAGGACGGGCGTTTCGATCTCGACGAATCCCCGCTCGTCAAAATACGCGTGCGTGAGCTGGTACATCCGGTGGCGCGTGATCAGGTTCTGTTGCAGTTCCGGTCGCCTGAGGTCCAGGTACCTGTAGCGCAGGCGGATGTCCTCGTTGGTCTCGATCTTGTCCTCAATGGGAAACGGGGGCGTTTCAGCTTTGTTCAGAATGGCGATGTCGTGCGCCAGGATGTCGATGTCACCCGTCGCAATGCTGCCGTTCCTGGTCCCGTCGGGGCGCAGCTCGACGGTCCCGGTGACCGTGAGGACATACTCGCCGCGGACTCCCTCGGCGACCGCATGCGCGGCCGGGCCCTTCTGGGGATTGAAGACGACCTGGGTCTTGCCGTAGCGATCCCGCAGATCCACGAAAATGACCCCCCCGAGGTCGCGGCGCACGTCCACCCAGCCATTCAGTGTCACCGTCTGGCCTACGTGGGCAGGCCGGAGTTCTCCGCAGGTATGCGTCCGCTTGCGAAAGGAAGCCACTTTGGTCTCCGATGGTCTAAAACGCGCGTTACCGAAAGGATTAATTGATATGATACAGAAAAGGCCGTTGAGTATCAATGAAACGCGGCACAGGACTTGCACCACCGCGGCCAATATCCTACCTTTTTGCGGGCACAGACCTGCCACCCCGGGTCTCAGACACAGGCACACACCATTCTATGACATCCCGCAGACTCCTCCCTTTCCTCCTTCCTCTTCTCCTTCTGCATGCGGCCCAAAGCCCCGCACAGGAGTTGACGCCGGAGGCCAGGCGCCAGAGGCAGGACAAGCTCGAGACCATCCTGAGAATTCAGGACCTCAGAACGCCTCATGACGGCGGGCTCGTGAGCGCGTTGAGCGACCCCGACCCGGTCGTCAGAGAGCGCGCCGCCTTCGCCTTCGGCAGCCTCCAGGATTCGGCGGTCATTGGTCCGCTGACCGGAATGCTGACCGAAGATTCGCCCGAGATCCAGGACGTTGCCGCGTTCGCCCTGGGGCAGACCGGCACCGTGTTGAGTCAACGCGCGAGGGAGCAGCTCGAGTACGATCTCATCTGGAAACGCCTTCCGTCTACCACGGCGCGTGACCGCCTGATCGAAGAGATCGGAAGGTTCGGCACGGCGGCCGGACTCAATGACCTCCTCGTGACTGTCGGCAACACCTATCCTCTCGCTTCCACGCGCGCCGTCACCATGGCCATCGCGCGCTTCGCAGTGCGCGGCATTACCTCCGACGACGCGGTGCGGTACCTTCTGAGATTCATCAACCCGGCAGAAACGGTTCCATGGGAGACGGCGTATGCATTCCAGCGCATCGGCGACCATCCGCTTGTGCGGACCTACATGGAAGAGATCGTGCTGTTGTGGCGAAGCCCCGACCCGCTGGTCCGACTGAACATCGCGGTCTTGCTCGGCAAGCTGAAGGACGCGAGGACATCGGCAGTTCCACTGGACAGGTTGGCGCGGTACGACGCCGACTGGCGGGTTCGCGTCGCGGCGCTGCGCGCGCTCGCCCAACTCCCTCTCGATCAGACTCCCGCCGCGCTGGACGTCTACAGGGAGTCGTTCTTCAACGAACGACACTCCATCGCGGTCACGGCAATCGCATCGCTCCCGGCGGGGGCCGTGCGCGCAGCGAAGGACCACGCCGTCTGCGCCGAAATCCTGAACCAGCTTTCCGTCATCGCGCGGAACGACGCGCGCAACTTCGAGCCGGAGCTTCAGGGGGAAGCTGCGATCGCGCTGGCGAAGATCGAAGGCCAGGATGCACTGCCGCTCCTGCGCTCCCTGCGCACGGCGGATCCGCGTGCCCGGTCACGCCTTGCGACCGCGTATGCCGCGACCGGGGATACGGCGGCGATCGCGGACCTCGAGCGGCTGGCTGACGACAAGATCCCGGCCGTCGCCGTCGCAGCATTTGAAGGGATGAGAGACCTCGTCCGCATGCACCCGGCGGCTCGTGAACTCGCCGGGCGCGCACACGCCTCGCTCCTCATCGGGATCGACGACACCGACCCCGCGGTCATCGCGACGTGCGCGGAGATCCTGAGCGATTCCCTTCTCCGCCAACCTGCCAGCGTCGTCCGGCTTGTGGACGCCCTTGGCGCGCTCCGTTCCCCGGCCGACCTGGACGCGAAACTGTCGGTCATCGCAGCGCTCGGCACGCTCGGCGACCAGCGCGCGATCGCAAGCCTGCAGACACTCCTGGACGACGTCGAGCCCGCTGTGGGAAAAGCAGCCGCGGCGGCCCTCGCACGCCTCACAGGGTCGGATTATGCAAGGCAGGTCCCGTACCGCCAGCCGGGGTATGTCGACTTCGACTTCGAGTTCCTTGCGGGGCTGCCCGATGTGGTGCCCGTCCGGTTTGAGACGGTCCGCGGAACCTTCACCGCCGACCTGTACCCCCGGATCGCCCCGTTCACTGTCATGAACTTCCTGAAGCTGGCCGAGCGACGGCGGCTGTTCGACGGGATCGCATTCCACCGCGTGGTTCCGACGTTTGTCGCACAGGGAGGCGACCCGCGGGAGGACGGCTGGGGCGGACCGGGGTATTCTATCCGGTCGGAGTTCTCACCCCGAACCTACGGAACGGGGACGCCTCGGGATGGCATCCTCAGGGAAGGACACCGAGGGGTCTCAGTTCTTCGTCACCCAATCCCCCCAGCCGCACCTCGACGGAAGATACACAATCTTCGGGCAGGTGACGAGCGGGCAGGATGTCGTGGATCGATTGCAGATCGGAGACCGGCTTCAGGGGGCGAGGGTCGCGATGCCCCCGGAGTGACTGCTCCGGGAGGGGGGCGAAACAGCGCCGCCCGGGGTGAACCTGTGAAGGTCGCCCCGGGCGGCGGCACGCATCGACGTAGAAGCGTCTTAGTACTTGGTGGTTTTCTTCGGCGGCATGAGCACGCTGTCGATCACATGGATCACGCCGTTTGTCGCTTCAATATCAGCCTTGACGACGGTCGCCTTGTTGATCATGACCTTCCCGTCCTTCACGGCCACTTTCACCTTGCTGCCCTCGACGGTTCCCGCTTCGGTGAGCTTCACGACCTGGGCCGAACGGACGTCTCCGGCAACGACATGGTACAGGAGCACTCTCTTGAGCTCTTCCTTGTTCTTCAGAAGGGCGTCAAGATCGGCCTTCGGGACCTTCGCAAACGCCTCGTCCGTGGGCGCGAAGACCGTGAACGGTCCCTTCCCCTTCAACGTTTCGAGGCTGCATGAGCCCTGCTTCCGTCAGCGCGGTGGCAAGGGTCTTGAAAGACCCGGCCGCAACAGCAGTTTCAACAATGTCCTTCTTTGATTCTTTTCCGTCGCCAGCGTGAGCGGCGGGCGGGGCGATCAGAGCGGCAAGTGCAACGAGCAACAGACCCTTCATGTATGTCTCCATATGTGTTGGCGCGATTATGAACTGTACTTGTTGAACCATTCCGCGCCACCGGGAGTTCCACGCACGATATCCCAATTGCGGGAACTTTTCACCGTCACCGTGTGTTGCGAGGCAGCCACGCCACCGGCTTCATGAAGTCTCCTTCTTCCGCGCCCAAAAAAAACGCCGCGCCCTACCCCCTGACGCGGCGTGTTGGACCGCCTTCAAGCCCCTCAGTTCATGATCTTTCCGTACGGAGCCACCTGCTTCTCGATCGCCTTCCGGTCCCCGACGATGACGATGGTCATGTCCGTGTCGCGAATCTGGTCGTTCATGATCGTGCGCACCTCCTCCGGCGTCACGGCATGAATCGTCTTCACGGCGTCGGTGAGATACGAGTGCGGAAGGCCGTGCAGATCCAGAAACTGCATCTGCGCGATGATGGACGCAGGGTTGGAATTCTGCAGCACAAATCCCCCGGCCAGGTAGTTCTTGATTGCGGCCAGCTCGGCTTCGGGCGGGGCTTCCGCCTGAAGACGGTCGATCTCGTAGAAGATCTCCTTCAGCGACGCCCCGGTGACGGGCGTCGATACGTCCGCCGATTCCACCCAGTGCGCCGACCGGTACGCAGACGAGACGGCGCTGCTCGGCGAATAGGTGTATCCCTTGTTCTCGCGGATGTTGGCCGTGATCCGCGAGCTGAAGGATCCTCCCAGCAGCGCATTGGTGACCAGGAGCGAACGGTAGTTACCCTGCGACGGGTCTTTCACAGGAAGGCCCATCATGATGGTGGACTGCGGCGCCCCGGGGCGGTCCACCAGATAGATTGACCGGCTGGAGAACGGCTTCGCCGCTGCAAGCGTCGGTTCGGCTCCCTTCTTCCATGCGCCGAATGCCTTGCGGATCGCTTCCTCCATCTTCTTCGCGTCAAACATCCCCGCGACATAGACGTGGGTGCGCGCCCCGCCGAACTGCTCCCCGTAGAAGCGCTTCACGTCATCCAGCGTGAACCCGCGCACCATGTCGTCGGTCGGGAGATCCCTGCCCTGGGGGAAGCCCTTGTACAGAACCCTGGTGAACGCGACCTGGCCCAGGACTCTCGGCTGCGTCCGCATGATGGCGAGCTGGCGAAGCTGGTCGGCCTTGATCCGCTCGAGCTCGGTCGCGGGAAACGCGGGGTTCATCACCACATCCGCCACAAGCCCCATGAAGGCGGATGCAAATTCCGAAAGCACCGCGCCTCCGACGAGCGTGCGCTCCCCCGTCACGGCGACGGTAACATCACCGCCCATGCCGGCGGCGTCTTCCGCGATCTGTTTCGCAGAACGCGTCGCGGTCCCCTCCTTGAGGAGCGTGCCCACGACGTCTGCCAGGCCTCCCTCGGCGTCTGTCTCATTGTAGTTGCCGGCGAAGACCGCGACGCTCACCGCCACCTTCGGAATCGACCCGTAGGGGACAAGCGTTGCGCGAATGCCGTTGTCGAGCGTGAACGTCGTGGATGCGGGGAGGGTGAAATCCTTCTGGGTTCCGCCCTCGGGGGGCGACTGCTTTTGCGAAAGTGCCGGGGCGGCGAGAACCCCCAGCAGCGCGAGAACTGCAACGATCGTTTTCATGACTGGGAGTCTCCTCATTTGCCCGACCCCGGTATCACCACCAGGGCCGTCTGGTTCGTTTTGCGCAGATAGTCACGTGCGGCTGCGGATATCTGTTCCGGCGTTACCGAGGCCATGTGGCTCTCGATCTCATTGACCATCTCCGGGCGGTCGTCGAACAGCGCGAACGACGCCAGGAGATCGGCGCGCCCGAACCCGTAGAACATCCCGAGGATCGAATAGAGTGACGAGCGAAACTTGATCCTGGCCCTCTCGACCTGTTCCGGGGAGACCGGAGTGGTCGCGACCTGCTGCAGCACCGAATCCACCACTGCGGTGATCGCGCTGTCGGAGACCGTGGCGTCATGGAAGAGGGAGAATTCCCAGAGCATTGGGCCGCTGTAATTGAACATGTGGCCCAGTTCGTTGATGCCGCCGCTGACTTCGCCCGTCCACCCGCGCTGCTGCACGAGCGCTTCGCGCAGCATGCTGTCGTCCCCCTGCAGGAGGAGCTGGTCCAGAAGGCCCATGGCGTAGTATTCCGGCGTGCCGCGGTCGGGCATGTGATACCCGAATGCGATGGCGGGGCGCGAGGCCAGCGCGTCGGGCTTCTCGACCCGCTTTGCCTGCTCCTGCCGGGGCTCGGTCAGGTCCGGCTTGGCCGGTTGCGGAGCTGCCGGGATGTCGCTGAAGTATTTCTTCACCCATTCCTTCGCCTGCGCGGCGTCGAAATCACCGCTGATCACCAGCACCGCGTTGTTCGGCGCGTAGAATGTCTTGAAGAAGTCTTTCACGTCAACGAGCGTAGCCGATCCGAGATCCTCAAGATCGCCATAGAAGTTGTGCGCATTGTACCAGTTTGTGTTGGCTGCCTGCGGCATATCAAGCCAGGGAAACCCGCCGTACGGCTGGTTCAAGACGTTGACCTTGACCTCGTTGGTGACCACCCCCTGCTGGTTGGCAAGATTCTCCTGCGTGATGTCGAGGGACCGCATCCGGTCCGCCTCGGCCCAGAGGATGGTCTCCAGCTTGTGTGAGGGCACGACCTGGAAGTAGTTCGTGAAGTCGAATCGCGTCGAGCCATTGAGGATGCCTCCGTTCCGCTGGACAAGCCGGATGAATTCCATCTTGCCGAGATTCGCGGAACCCTGGAACATCATGTGCTCGAACAGGTGGGCGAAGCCGGTTCTGTCTTTCGGCTCGATGCGAAAGCCGATGTTGTAGTAGAGGGCGACCGTCGCCGTCGGCGCGGTTGCGTCCTGCGAAAGTACGACGCGCAGCCCGTTGTCCAGCTTGTAGTAGTCGACCGGGATTTTCATGCCGTAGTCGGCCTGCTGCTGACACGCGGGCAGAGCGCTCAGGAGAAACGCGATTCCCCCGGCGAGCACTGCGTTACGCATACTGCCTCCCTTGATCTGGAGATGGATGAGAACGGAACGATGGTGGGAACGACACATACATGCACGAAGCAGACGCATTCACAAGCAGATCACATCTATCATTAGTTATACGGGCACGCAGGCCCTCCGGTTGCGGTGCTGAACCTCACCGTAGCGGGGCCTCCAGGCGTGTGTTTTGGGCATCCTTGCCGTAGTCCAGTTCGGAGCCGAGCAGGCTGTGCGGGATCAGATACACGACCAGCATCGCGACGGCGGCAACCAGGGCCCAGGAGTTCTTCTTCTTGCGGCCGAGGATGCCGAAGGCCGCAACCACCCAGATCAGGAACGCTGCGGCAGTCTTGTTGTCGGTCAGATCCTTCCCGACGGGCCATCCGGTCCAGTACGCGTCGAACGCGTACTTCTGCACGATCGGACCGAGGATCAGCCCGCCGACGAACAGCGTCGCGATCGTGCCGAGGACAAGAGTCCGGAGCTTCGGCGCCGGCGAGAAGACCTCGAGCCCGGCACGCGTCGACAGCAACATCGAGAGGAACATCATGAGGACATGCGGGATGATCACGTACCACGGGACGTCGCCGCGGAACCTGATGACAACCGGGTCGCCTTCCGGGAGGGCAAAGAGCCGGCCTGCGCCGCGCGCCTGGACCCGGTACTCCAGCTTCCCGGCGGGAGGCTGGTGAGGGAGCGACGCGGTCAGGAAGCTGTCGCGCGCGGCCATGGGAACCCGGACCCACTCGTCCGCGCTCTTGAATCGCCGCCACTCGAGCCAGGCCTCGGTGATGCGTGAGCTGACCGGGAGGCGCACTTCATGGTCCGTCTCGCCGGGGTGGGAGCGTTCGAACCGGTAGGCGACCTTCTCCCCTTCGACATACCGGACGCCCGAGATGGGATAGGTCGGACCCGTCATGCGCTGATAGATCGCAAGGCCCAGCGTCAGCGCGAGCGCCACAGCCCAGAGGATGATGGAACGTGTCATAGCGTGAAGTAGAGTTTGTATTCGAACGGGTGGGGCATCGTACCGATGGACCGGATCTCCTGTTCCTTGAGGTGCACCCACTGCGACAGGAGTTCTTCCGTGAACAGGCCTCCGCGGAAGAGGAAGTCGTGGTCCTCGTGCAGCGCGTCGAGCGCTTCGTCCAGGTTCCGGGGGAGGAAGTGGATGGCACCTCCGTCCGTCCCGTCCGCCCGCTTGCCGTCGACCGGGCCGAACCCTTCTTTGACAGGATCGACCTTCCGGACCACGCCGTCGATCCCGGCAAGCAACATCGCGGTGAAGCACAGGTAGGGATTCGCTGTCGCATCGGGCGGCCTGTACTCGAACCGGGTCTCCTCGGGGTTCGAGACGTACCGGGGAATCCTGATCGCCGACGCCCTGTTGCCCTGGCCGTACGTCAATGCGACCGGAGCCTCGAAGCCGGGGACGAGGCGCTTGTAGGAATTCGTCGACGGATTGGTGAACGCCGACAGCGCCCGTCCATGCTTGAGCATCCCGCCGATGAAGTAGCGCGCCGCCTCGTTCAGGTTTCCGTATTCGCCCTTCTTGTAGAAGGCGTTCTTTCCGTTCTTCTGCAGGAAGAGGTGGAGGTGCATGCCATTGCCCGCCTGCTGGTACATCGGCTTCGGCATGAACGTGACGTGCAGATCGCGCTGCCGCGCGAAATTGAAAAGCGCGTACTTCGTGGTGACAATGGAATCCGCCGCCGTCAGCAGATTGCTGAAGTAGGTTTCGATCTCCTGCTGCCCGCGCTCCCCGGTTTCGTGATGATGGTACTTCACCGGGATGCCGAAGCGCTGCAGCAGCGCGCTCGCATCGTCGCGGAAATCGTCGTACACGTCGAACGGGTTGGCGGCATGGTAGGCGTTCTCGAAGAACTCCTCCGCGTGTTCGACTTCGTAGAACGACGCTGACGTGCGCGTGTCGTAGCGCACCTTCGAGAAGATATAGAACTCGAACTCAGGCCCCCACATGGAAGCGTCGGCGCCGATGGCCTCGCGCAAGACGCTTTCGGCGCGAGCCGCAAGCGCGCGACCGTCCTGCGAAAACGGCGTGCGGGCATCGTCCGTGAGGAGGATTCTCGCGAAGAAACTGAGCGTCGGCCGCCCCCGGAAGGGGTCCAGGACCGCCGTGGCAAGGTCGGGCACGAGGATCATGTCGCTGTTCTCGACCTGTCGGAACCGGTAGCTTGACCCGTCGAATCCGACCCCCTCCCGCACGAGGCGCTCGAGAATCCCGGGGGTCACCGGCAGGGAGACGTGATGAAGGCGGCCCGTCAGGTCAATGCACTTCAGATCGATCAGCTCGATCTTGTGCGTCCGGATCATTGTTCTGCACCTGGCGAGGTGCTCCGTGTCAGGCTGTTTCATGGGTCGGGGTCTGGGGGTGTGTGAAAAGACAGGCATGCGGCGTGGAGGAAAATATAGGGAAAAAAAGGGACTGATGTGCCACGTGCGTGGGACAGCGTGCCTGCGATCGTGCGTGGGATCGCGCCCTTCCCTTGCTTTGCTCTTTTTTCCTTGCTACATTTTGTATGCATGCCTGTCACAACATTCCTCGCCGACCGGCGACGTTCTCTTCATCTCCTCCCCCTCTTGCAACCATGAAGCATTCGAAGGAGGCGTATCGTCTATGGGCCTGAGCACACTGGCACGCGCCATTGCCGAATCGCCGACCCTCAGCCTGAACGAGCAGGCGCGGGTCCTGCGGGAACGCGGCGAAGCCGTCGTGCACCTGGGCATCGGCGAGCCGAAGAACAAGGCTCCCATCGGCGCAATCCTGAGCTCCGCGTCCAGGCTGAACACCGGCGACGTCAAGTACACGCCGACCGACGGCATTCCCTCGCTGAAGAAAGCCGTTATCCGGTACACGGAAGAGCAGTACGGCAGGCTGGTCGCGCCCGAAAACGTTCTGATCTCCGGAGGCGCCAAGCAGGCGCTGTACAACCTCCTCTTCGCTCTCCTGAACCCGCAGGACGAGGTGATCATCCTCGCCCCGTACTGGGTCAGCTACCCCGAGATGATCAAGATGGTGTACGGCGTCCCGGTCGTCGTCCGGCCGGAGGATGGCACCTTCATCCCGAAGATGAAGGAGATCGAGGATGCGGTCAGCTCCTACACGCGCGCGATCATCGTGAACAGCCCGAACAACCCGTCCGGCGCCCTGTTCCCACCCGAGCTCATCGGCCAGCTGGTGGAGTTCTGCGAACGGCGGAACATCTACCTCATCATGGACGATATCTACCACCGGCTGGTGTTCGACGGAAAGACGCACACGCCGGCGTACAGGTACGCCACAAGGGACATCGAGTCGGGCCGCATCCTCGTCATCAACGGCATCTCGAAACTGTACGGGATGACCGGCTTCCGGATCGGATGGGTCATCGCGCCGAAGCAGATCGTGGACGTCATGATCAACGTCCAGGCGCAGACCACATCGTGCGTCTCCCCCATCCTCCAGTACGCCGCCGAAGGAGCCCTCACCGGAATTCAGAGCGTCGTGGACTCGCTCCGGATGACGCTCGAGAACAACCGCAACGTGATGCTCCAGGAGCTCCGGTCGTTCAACGGGATCCGCGTCACCGTCCCGGACGGCACGTACTACTGCCTGCCCGACTTCCGGGCCTACAACTCCGACTCCGTCGCGCTGTCCAAGTTCCTGCTGTCCAGAGCGCTGGTCGTCACGGTTCCGGGAAAGGAGTTCGGCATGGAAGGGCACCTGCGCCTGAGCTATGCGACGACTGTCAAGGAGATCAAGCAGGGTGTTGAGCGGATCAAATGGGCGCTCGATCCGGGCGCTCCAAACGAGATCTACATCGGGGACAAGAAACTGGTGCGTGACTGGCTATGAACAATCTTCTGGACATCAAGACGCCTGCGCAGGACCAGGCCGCCGCCCTTCGGAGCGACTACGGCCTCGACAATCACGGGATGCACAACGTGCGGCTTGCGTACTGGAATCTCCCGACGGAGGCTCTGTACGAGGAAGTCGCGTTCCGCCGCGAGGCCCGTATCAGCAGGCAGGGCCCGATCGCCGCGTTCACGGGAAAACACACGGCGCGCTCGGCGAACGACAAGTTCATCGTGCGTGAAGGAACCACGGAGGGCCACATCTGGTGGGGCGAGTACAACCGGCCGTTCAGCCCCGACAAGTTCCAGGAGGTCTATTCCCGAATGCTGGGGTTCCTCCAGGGCCGTGACGTGTTCGTCCAGGATTGCTGGGCCGGCGCCGATCCCGCGTACCGGCTCCCCATCCGCGTGATCACGGAACTCGCCTGGCACAGCCACTTCGCCCGGAACATGTTCGTGCTCCCGCAGACGCTGGACGAGTATCGCCGGCACGTCCCGGAGTTCACGATCATCGCCGTCCCCTCGTTCAAGGGGTTCCCTCCGGTCGACGGCACCGCGTCGAATACCTTCATCCTGCTCGACTTCTCCAGCCGCATCTGCCTGATCGGCAACTCGGCGTACGCCGGAGAGATCAAGAAGTCGGTCTTTACCATCCTGAACTACCTGCTTCCGCTCGAAGGCGTGATGTCGATGCACTGTTCGGCAAACATGGGAGCCGACGGCTCGACCGCGCTTTTCTTCGGGCTCTCGGGAACGGGCAAGACGACGCTGTCCGCTGACCCGGAGCGCCGGCTCATCGGCGACGACGAGCACGGATGGAGCGACGAGGGAGTCTTCAACATCGAGGCGGGCTGCTATGCCAAGGTCATACGGCTCTCGGCTGCAGCGGAGCCGCAGATCTACGCCACGACGAAGATGTTCGGGACGATCCTCGAGAACGTCCCGTTCGATCCGGTGTCGCGGACGATCGACCTGGATGACGAGTCCATCACGGAGAACACGCGGGCATCATACCCGCTGGAGTTCATTTCCAACGCGGTCCCCGAAAAGCGCGGCGGGCATCCGAAGGACATCATCCTGCTGACGTGCGACGCGTCGGGCGTGATGCCGCCCATCGCGAAGCTGACGGCTGATCAGGCGTTGTATCAGTTCATCTCGGGGTACACCTCAAAGATCGCAGGGACGGAAGTTGGCCTTGGCAAGGAGCCTGAAATGACGTTCAGCACCTGCTTCGGCGCCCCGTTCATGGTCCACCATCCGTCTTTCTACGCGGACCTGCTGAAGCGCAAGATCCTCCACCAGGGCGCACACTGCTGGCTCGTGAACACCGGGTGGATCGGAGGGCCGTACGGAGTCGGGAAGCGGATCAGCATCCGGTACACGCGGGCGCTTCTCAACTCGGCGCTGGACGGAAAGCTGCTGAAGGTCGAGTACGCAACGGACCCGGTCTTCGGGTTTGCGGTGCCGAAGTCGTGCGAGGGCGTGCCGGCATCGGTGCTGAACCCTTCGGAGTCCTGGCCCGATCCGAAGCACTACATGCAGCGGTACCGGGAGCTCGCGGCTCGATTCATCGAGAACTTCAAGAAGTACGAAGCGGGGTGCCCGCCGGAAGTGATCGCGGCAGGCCCGAAGCGGTAGATACTCGAGCCCAGACCTCAGAGACCTTGCTACGCGGGTGCCTCGAGCGGGGCTCCGAAGACGCCGGAAACGGCACCAGGAAAGGCCCGGAGTGAGCACAGCCGCGCTCTCCGACGTGATGCGCCGCGCGCCGCCCGTTCAGAACCAGACCGAAAACCCCACCGCCGCTGCGATGTCGTTCGAACCGTGCCGGTTCTTCGCGTTCGACGGATCGAGCGTAACCGCAAGATACTGAACTCCGACAGTCAGGAGACCCTGCTCGACCACCCAGAACTTGACGCCGACGCGCCCTCCCCACGTGATCCCGTCATCCGTGGTGTCTCCCTCGTCGGTAGAGGTCAACCGCGCGGTGTACCCGACCAGCCCCTCGATGAACGGGTACCACTCCCCTTTCATGCGGAAATTCCAGGACGGCGCGAAAAGGAATCGGAGGTCGACGACTGTCGACTCGCCGGTTCGTGTCATGCTGACTCCGAGCGGGTTCGCCCCCAGCTCCAACCCGTCGAACAGGAACCATCCGACGTACGGAAGAGCCGACAGCGTATAGACCGCGTCGCCCTCGACTCCGTTCACGACCGGGACACTTCGCTGGAACGTCGCGCTGCCTCCCAGCTCCCAGACTCCGGCAAGGGCGAAACGCTTCTTCTCGACCGGCCGCACATCGGGCGTCCGCACGTCCGGCTGCTTCACGTCTTGCCCGGTCGCCACTGCACATGCCAGAACCGCTGCTGTCAGCAGCTGCACCGATCGGCGTGCAAGGATATTCATCGTCGACGTTTTCCTCCGAGTATTGAGCCGAAGACCCCCCGAATAACGGAGCGGCCCAGCTGGCTCCCCGCCGCCACCAGAATGCTCCTGGTGACAGCCTCGGCCGTACTCATCCCCTGTCTGCCTTTCGGCTGAGGACCGGGATCCTGCTCCAGGCGCTCCCCTGTCCTCTTCTTCAGCAATTCGTATGCCGACTCCCGGTCGACGACCGTATCGTAGTGCGTCCCAACAATCGACTGTTTCCTGATGGAATTGCGCTCCTCGGGCAGGATCGGACCGATCCTGCTGAACGGCGGACAGATCAGCGCGCGCTCGACGACCCCGGGAGTTCCTTTCGCATCCAGAAACGACACGAGGGCTTCGCCGACACCCATCTCCGTAATGACCTTCTCCACGTCAAGCGCGGGGTTCGATCGGAATGTCTCCGCGGCCGCCTTCACTGCCTTCTGATCCCTCGGCGTGAACGCGCGCAGCGCATGCTGCACCCGGTTTCCCAGCTGGCCCAGGACGATGTCGGGAACGTCGAGCGGATTCTGCGTGATGTAGTAGACGCCCACACCCTTCGAACGAATGAGTCGCGTGACCTGCTGGATCTTTTCGAGCAGCGGCTTCGGTGCCTCGTCGAACAGCAGGTGGGCTTCGTCGAAGAAGAAGAGAAACTTCGGCACGTCCGGGTCCCCCACTTCCGGCAGGCGCTCGAACAGTTCCGCCAGCAGCCACAGCAGGAATGTGGCGTACAGTTTCGGGTGCTGCAGCAGGCGATCCGCCGCGAGGATGTTGATGACCCCCCGCCCATCCCTGTCTGTCTGGATCATGTCCTCGAGATCGAGGGCCGGTTCCCCGAAGAAGCCCTCGGCGCCCTGGGCCTCGAGCTCGAGAAGCCCGCGCTGTATCGCTCCGACCGAGGCTGCGGAAATGTTTCCGTATGCCGTGCGGTACTCGGACGCGCTCGACGCGGCGTGCTCCAGCATCGCCCGCAGATCCTTCAGGTCCAGCAGAAGCATCCCGTTGTCGTCCGCGATCTTGAACACCGCGTTCAGCACTCCGCCCTGGATCTCGTTCAGATTGAGGAGCCGACTCAGGAGCAGGGGCCCCATGTCCGAGATCGTGGCGCGCACCGGGTGCCCCTGCTCGCCGAAGAGATCCCAGAACGTGACGGGAGATCCGCCAAACGCGAAGTCGGTCACATTCATCTTGTCGACCCGCTCGCGGATCTTCGGGGATTCGGTGCCGGGCTGGCTCAGGCCTGCGAGGTCTCCCTTCACGTCGGAGAGGAAGCACGGAACGCCCAGCCTGCTGAACCGCTCGGCAATCACCTGGAGCGTGACGGTCTTGCCCGTTCCGGTCGCCCCGGCTATCAGCCCGTGCCGGTTTGCCATGCGCGGAAGAAGTTCAAGCGGGACGGTACTTTTGGCGATCAATACACCTTCGGGGGCGGCAGCCATGATGCGGGTCCTTGCTGTTTGTTTTCGGTGAGAATATAGGGAGGGTTCGCTGCAATTCAAAGCGGAGAGGAATGTCGCGGTTCACGTATGTCGCGGTTCACGTACGCCAGTCCGTGTTCGCCAGATCAATTCCGCCAGATCGGTCCGCCAGATCAGGTCCGCCAGCGTATGCTCGCCAGTCTACGTCCGCCAGTTCAAGGGATCGGGCGTAAAACAGAACCGCCCGCCAGGGTCAGGCCCGGCGGGCGGTTGGAACGATTGGTACGTGGATCGGTGGCGTATGGGACATCGGTGCGATCCGTTCACACCGATGAACGCGGCGCCGTTCAGTTCTTCTTCATCTCCAGCAGCAGGGTGATATCAATGTCCTTTCCGGCTACCAGGCCGCCGCTCTCGATGGCCTTGCTCCACTGCACGCCGTAATCAAAACGGTCGATCGTGGTGGTCGCCTTGAACCCGGCCTTGGTGTTCCCCCACGGATCCTTCACGCTCCCCGTGAAGCGCGTGTCGAGCACCACCGGCTTGGTGACATCACGGATGGTCAGGTTCCCGTGGATCTTGTAGGCGTCCTTCCCCGTCTTTTCGAACTTCGTGCTCTTGAACACGATCGCCGGAAACTTCTCGGCGTTCAGGAAGTCGTCGGAATGGAGGTGCTTGTCGCGGTCCGCGTTGTCGGTGTTGATGCTTGCGGTCTTGATCTCCGCGGTCACGCTGGCGCCGACGAAATCATTGGCATTGGGCTGTGTCACCGTGACGTCGAAATCTGTGAACCTGCCGCCCACCTCTGCAATCACAAGATGCGAGACCGTAAACATCACGTTGCTGTGCGACTTGTCGACCGACCACGTGGTCTGGGCGGCGGACGAACCCGCTGCCAGCGCGAGTGCGGCAGCCAGGGCAATGATTGAACGCATTGAAACCTCCATGAGAGTGATGATGGGTGTGGAGCTGTGTTGATGTGATGTGGTACGAACGTTTTGAGTCATTATCCGGCGCCAGCGATCGATGGGACAACCCTGTCCGATGCCATGAGTCGCTCCGCGTCAGCTTGCTGTTTCCTGGCCCTGAAGCGCTATCCCGAGCTTCTTCAAGAGTCGCGCAAGGTCCTGCTGTTCCTGGAGCTCCAGGACGGATGCCAGCCCGGAGACGAAGTCAGCGTGCCTCGGGAAAATGCTGTCGAAGAGCGCCTTCCCCTTCGGGGTGAGGTGCACGAGAATAACCCGCCGGTCGGTGGAGCTTCGCACGCGCTCCACGAGCTGTTCCCGCTCCAGGTTGTCGATCACGACGGTCATGTTCCCCCCCGTGACAAGCTGCTTCTTGCAGAGCTCCCCGACGGTGAGCGGCCCTTTATGCCCGAGGGTCTCGAGGGCCGAGAACTGGCTCTCGGTGAGGCCGAACGTCCGGATATGCTCGTGTGTGCGGTGACTGAACACGGCCGATGCCCGGGCGAGTTTCACCCAGAGGTCCAGCGCGGTTGACGCTTTGAGCCCATACTGGCGGGTGGCCATCAGCATATCTTCAATTCATATTATTGAAATTTGAATAATCATAGTTTAAAACCCGGCGCCGGCGGGCAATGAGTTCCCGATATTCTGAAATCCATTAATCTATTGTCTAGTAATGGGTTACGGTTGGAGCGCTATCGCTGCTCGGGGCTGGCCGGATCGTGGGTCTCCGGGTCGTACTTCCCTTGCAGCTCGTCGAAGAGGGTCCCGTGCCACAGGGAAACGCCCTCCCGATAGGCGGCCCTCCCGATCATGTGTGCGGCCACTGGCAAGGTCAGGCCCACAAAGACCACCACCGCGACTACCTTCGTGGTCACCGCAAGGTCGGCGTAGAAGACGGCCCCCCCCGCCAGCACCAGGCCAACACACAACACGGAGGCCTTTGTGGTTGTCGACATGCGCGTGAACAGATCGGGCATTTTGAGCAATCCGACAGCCGCGATCACAAGAAAGAACGCGCCAAGAAAAAGCAATGCGCCGGTGACGATCTCGATCATCGGTCCACCCGTCGTTGGATGTACGCGGCCACGGCGACAGTCCCGAGAAATGTGACAAGAGCGATCACGAGCGTCACATCGAAGTACGATGTCGAACCGCTGACGATCGCAAGCACGCCGAGGATGGATGTGACGGTCGCCCCGATCACCTCGAGGGCAACGACGCGATCCGCGAGACTCGGGCCGCGCACCAGCCTGACCATCGCGATCAGGAAGGCAAGCCCCATCAGGGGAAGGACCGCGAAGGTCGCGAACTCTGCAAGCGTCACCGCAACACCTCCAGGAGCCGTTTCTCCAGACCGTTCTTCAGCTCGGCGCGCGCCTGCTCGGGGTCGGTCACATACATTTCGTGAACGTACAGGTACCGTCTGTCGGACGAGATATCCAGCGACAGGCTTCCCGGGGTGAGCGTCACGAGGCTTGACAGGATCAGGATTTCCGTATCGGTGGACGCGTCCAGCGGGACCGCAATGATCGCGGGCCTCATCGTATTTCTCGGCGTGAGGATCTCGACGGTGACCCGCAGGCTGGCCCGGGCGAACAGCCAGAGAAAATAGAATCCAAACATGATGACGCGGGGCACCTTCGTGACATACCCCCTCGCACCGATGGCGTCGCGCGCGATCCAGATCACCGCATACCCGACCAGGAACCCCGCAAAGAAATTCTCTGCGGAGAGTCCGCCTGTCAGGGCGACCCAGGCAAGGGCCAGGAAGATGTTCAGGACGATCATAAACGGCTCACGGTCCGAGAACGACGCTGACATATCCGGCGGGATCGAGCAGCTGCTCCGCGGCCCGGAGCGAAAGCGCGAAGAACGGTTCGGCGCCCAGGCCCAGCAGCACGGTCACCGCTCCGAGCGCGAGCGCGGGAACAACGAGAGCTGCGCGGGGAGCACCGAGCGCGTCCTGCACCGGACCGCCGGGCGCCGGCTTCCAGAACGCCTCCGCCCAGATCTTCGTCATCGAAAAGAGCGTCAGCAAGCTCACCGCAAGCGCCACGATCACGATCGGGTAGCTCCCGGCGTCAAGCCCGGCCTTGACCAGGGCGAACTTCGCCCAGAACCCGGAGAGCGGTGGCAGGCCGGCGAGCGAGAGCGCAGGGACAAGGAAGAGCCCGGCCAGCAGCGGCGAACTCCTCGCGAGCCCTCCGAGGTCGGCGAGCTCGGACGTGCGCCGGAGGGACCGAACGATGCCGGTCACCATGAAGAGCGCTGATTTCGCGGCAATCACGTGGACGAAGAAGAACACGGTCGCGGCAAGCGCCAGCGGCGACCCCAGGCCTGCGCCCATCAACAGATAGCCGATCTGGCTGATGATATGGAACGCCAGAAGCCTGCGCATCTCGCCCTGGGCGATCGCCCCCAGAACGCCCGTCACCATCGTGAGGCCCGCAACAGCAAGCAGCAGAGGCCTGATCGCATCCGCCTGCGCCGCGAACACGAGCGTGGTGACGCGGATGATCGCGTACACCCCGACCTTCGTCAGCAGGGCGGAGAAGAGCGTTGTCACGGCGATGGGCGGAGTATGGTACGACGCGGGAAGCCAGAAAAAGAGCGGGAATGCCGCCGCCTTGATGCCGAATGCGACGAGGAACAGCGCGAGGAGAATGTACGGATAGGGTGTCCCGCCGAGGTCGCGCATATGCACCGAGACATCGGCCATGTTCAGGCTGCCAACCATGCCGTACAGGATGCCGGTCCCGGCAAGGAACAGCGCCGATGCGAGCAGGTTCAGGGTCACGTAGTGGATCGAGGCGGACATCTGACGCCGCGTTCCCCCCAGCGCCATCAGTATGAACGAGGAGACGAGCATGACCTCGAACCAGACGTACAGATTGAACAGGTCGCCCGTCAGGAATGCTCCGCACACACCCATCAGGAGGATGTGCACCAGCGAATGGAATCCGCCGCGTTCCCGGAGGGGATCGATCCCCGTGACAGAGAATATCGTGACCGCCAGGCCGATTCCCCCCGCCACCACGACAAGCAGGGCGCTCAGGAGGTCGGCAACCAGCGTGATGCCGAACGGCGCGGGCCACGAGCCCGCGTTCGACGCGATCAGCCCCTCCTGGCGAACCTGGATCACCAGCCAGAGCCCGCAGGCAAGAAGCACCGCCGACCCGGCGACGGAAATTGCGCGACGCGTGCGGGGGAGGCGTCCGAGAAACGCGGCCGCCACCGCCGTCGCGAGCGGGACGAGGATCGGAAGATAGAGACCGAGCCGTCCTGACTCAGGCATCGCGCCCCCCCATGCGATCCAGATCGTCCGTGCCGACGACCGTGGAAGACTGCCGGATCAGAACCAGCGCGAACGCCTGCACTGCGAAGCTGATCACGATCGCCGTCAGAATCAGCGCTTGCGGAACCGGATCGGAGAAGGGCTGCACCAGTTCCGTGGCACCCGCCGGAATGATCGGGGGTTCGGCGCGGACTGGCCGGCTGGCGGTCAGGATCAGGAGATTGGAAGCATGCGCGAGCAGCGATATGCCGATGGCGAGCTTCACGATGCTCCGTCGAAGCATCATGTAGACAGCAGTCGCGTACAGAACCCCCGTGAGAAGAGCGAGCACAAGTTCCACGTCAATGCTCCGTCAGGGTAAACACCATGCCCACCACGACACCCAGCACGACGCAGTAGACGCCCGTGTCGAACAGCAGGGGCGTCCCTGCTTTCCCGATCACCGGCAGCGCATCGGACAGCCATACGCCGGTCATGAACGGCTCCCCTGCCAGCACGGCTGGCAGTCCGCTCAGAGCCGCGATCGCTATGCCGACGGCGGCGATCGACGCGGGATTCACGCGGATCACTTCACGCGCCGCACGGACGCCGTGGGCGATCGCGTACAGGACGAACGAGGTCGACGCCACGAGACCGCCGACGAACCCGCCACCCGGATCGTTATGGCCGCGCACGAGGAGAAAGACCGACAGCATCAGCAGCAGCGGCATCAGCACCCGCGTCGCGGCGGAGAGGATCAGCGAGTGCGACGAGGTCGCGTCGCCGGTCGGCGCGCTCGCTGCCGCCTTCTTCTTCGCTCCGGTCATCGATGCGTCCTCCTCCGCAATGATGCGCAGCAGGGCGAACACCCCGATCCCCGCTGCCCCGAGCACGGTGATCTCCCCAAGCGTATCGAGCGCGCGGAAATCGACCAGGATCACATTCACGACGTTCCGGCCATGTGCGAGCAGGAGGCTGGTCTTGGAGAAGAACTCCGCCAGCGAGGAGCCGCCGCCATTCGAGGCGGTCGCGAGCACGGTCAGCGTGATGGTCAGACCTACCGCCCCGGCAATGACCGCATCCCTGATCCTGCTCGCGGTGGATGAGTAGTTCTTGAACGCAGGCAGGCGCCGCAGGACGAGCATGAAGACAACGAGCGTCAGCGTTTCGACGGCGAGCTGTGTCATCGAAAGATCGGGCGCGCCAAACAGGGCAAACAGAATCATCATTCCGTATCCGACCACGCCGACCGAGATGACCGCGACGAGCCGGGACCGGGAGAGGGCCGCTACCAGCGCGGCCGCCGCCATGCCTCCGACGATCATCAGCTCGTGGGGTTGTACCGGACCTGCATGCCTGGAGAAAGCTGGTGGCGCGGAACAATCCGGGAGCCAGCATGAGCACCAGAACGCCAAGCACCACCATGATGGAGACCCGAAGGTATCCGGACTGGAACACCCGCGTCTGCCAGCCAGCAACCGCCTTGAGCCCGGCGAGAGAGCCGGTGTACAGCCGGTCGGCACTCACCGGTACCGCACGTTGCACCAGGTGCAGCGCGCGAAGCACGGGACGGTGAACGAAAACGATCAGCACGGCTGAGAGGATTGTGGCAACGCTCAGCGCGAACACCGGATCGACGCCCATCCACAGCTCAGGCTGGAACTGGCTCACACCCGGGTGAATGGCCGCAACGGCCGGGTTGAGAACCGATGTCTCCAGGAACCCGGGAGTCAGGCCGAGCGTCAGGCCCAGCAGGGCCAGCACGAGCGGGCCGGCGAGCATTGGCGGCGGCGCTTCGTGTGGCTCATGAGGCGGATCGCCTTGTGCGCCGAAGAACACGCGGACGCAGATGATCCCGGCGAGTGCGGCGATCAGGATGTTCCCTCCCACTCCCATGCCGGCGATCAACGGAGCGTATGAGGGCGCCCCGAGCTTTGCCTCGTAGATGAGCTCTTTGCTGATATACCCGAGCATGGGCGGGAAGCCCGCCATGGAGAGGGCCGCGAGAATCGCGGTCGCGGCAGTGACCGGCATTGTCTTCCACAACCCGCCGAGGCGATTGATGTCCCGTGTGCCGGTTCCATGGTCCACCGCTCCCGCCACAAGGAAGAGCGCTCCTTTATAGAGGGCGTGAACGAGAATGAATATCGATACCGCGCGCACGGCCTCCACCGTGCCGAGCCCGAGCATCATGATCATGGTTCCGAGCGCACTCACGGTCGAGTACGCGAGCATGCGCTTGAGATCGTGTTGCGTCAGGCCCAGAAAAGCGCCAAGAAGCATGGTGGCAGCGCCGAGCGAGGTCAGCGTATAGTGCCATTCCGGGGTGTCCCCCAGGGGTCCAAGGAGGCGGGCGAGCAGGTACACTCCCGCCTTGACCATGGTGGCCGAGTGAAGATACGCGCTCACCGGCGTCGGCGCTTCCATCGCACCGGGGAGCCAGAAATGAACGGGAACCTGCGCGGATTTTGATGCCGCGCCGGCGATGATGAGGAGGAGCGCGGCAGGATACATCCCGTGCGCGACCAGATCCGGCTTCGACGCGAGAAGGCCGGAGATCGAAAACGTTCCGCTGATGGATCCAATGAGGATGAATCCGGCCAGCATCGCCAGCGCCCCCGTCCCGGTGATGAGAAGGGCTTGAAGCGCCGCCGCCCGCGCCTGTGCGCGCTCGCTTTCGAACCCGATCAGGAAATAGGAGCTGATGCCCGTCAACTCCCAGAAGACAAACAGCAGGAGGAGATCGTCGGCCAGGACCAGCCCGATCATGGAGGACATGAAGAGGAGCAGAAGCATGTAGAGCCGGCCAAGGCGCTCGTGGCCTTTCATGTAGGCCGAAGCGTACAGAAGAACGAACCCGCCAATGCCGGTGATCAGGGCAAGAAACAGCAGGCTCAGACCGTCGAGCCGGAACGCGGCGGAGATGCCGAGCGACGGAATCCAGTCGAACGTGACAGCAAGGGACTCGCCCGCGGCGACGCGTTCAGCGAAGCCCAGATACCATGCGCAGAGGCCAAGCGACGCCAGCGCCAGGAACGGACCGGCAATGCGCGGCCTTGCCCGGTGGAGGAACGGCGCCACGAGGGAGAGGAGCAGCGTCAGCGCAAGAGGTGCAACGAAGCCCGGCATATCCCTGGTGCGTGGTCAGGATTGTGATCGATCACCGTGACGCGCGAAGCGATGACCGTGAAGTGCGAATATAGCTATTGACATGGTGAAATGCATCGGATAGCCTGGCGTGGTCCGCCTAGCGTGTCGCTCCCTCCAGTCGCCTGACAAGAACCTTGTCGATGCGATTCCGGTCCATCTCGATGACTTCGATGCTCAACGGTCCGACGGTGACGCGCTCGCCCCTTCGCGGGACCCGTCCGACCGTGTTGAGGACCAGTCCGGCAACCGTCTCAAACGCAACGTCGTCATGCGCGCGCGCCTGCGGCATCCCGAGTCGCGCACGCAATTCATCGAGGGGCAGGGCGCCGTCCACAAGCCAGGAACCGTCGGGACGCAATACCGCGCCCGGCCCCAGCGTGGCACCATCGAACGGGAGATCGCCCACAAGGGCCTGTGCGATGTCGTTGACCGTCACCAGTCCTGCCGTTCCGCCGAATTCGTCCACGATGACGGCAAGGTGACACGACTTCCGCTGTACTTCGTCGAGCAGCGTCAGCGCCTTCATGGACTCCGGAACGTACAGTGGCGCCTGCACGTGGGCCTGGAGATGGATCCTCCCGGACTTGACCGCGTCCAGGAGCAATTCCCTGACGCGCACGAAGCCCACGACCGAGTCCAGGTTCCCCTCGCACACCAGCACCCGCGAGTGCCGGAGAGACTGCAACTCCGCGCGGAGCTCGCTCTCGGTCGCGTGAAGATCCACCCATGCGATGCGCGTGCGGGGGACCATGATCTGGCCGGCCGTCCGGTCTCCCAGCCTGAACACTTTCTCCACGAGCTCCCTCTCCGCATGATGGATTTCGCCCCGTTGCACGCCCTCGTCGATCATGAAGCGAATTTCCTTGTCGGTCACGGGGGCTTCGGGCGGGGCCGAGTAGCGGGCAAGCTTGAGCACGGCCGATGACGACCACGAGAGCATCCGCACGACCGGCCGCATCAACCGCGAAAGCGCCAGCATCGGCGGGGCGACAGAGCACGCGACGCGCTCGGCGTCGGCCAGCGCCAGGCGCTTCGGCACCAATTCGCCGATCACGACGGAGAGAAAGGCGATCATCAGCACGATGACGGACAGGGCGATTTCATACGCGCTCTCTTCGATCCACGGAAGCGCGCGCAGGTATCCCGCCAGCTCGCCGGCGAGCGTCGCGCCGCCGATGGCGCCCGAGAGGACGCCGAGGAGCGTAATTCCGACCTGCACGGTTGAGAGGAAGGCGCCCGGGTCCCGGGCAAGGGACAGCGCGACGTCCGCATTGCGGCGACCTTCCTTTGCGAGCGCCCCCAGGAGCGGCTTGCGCGCCGCAATGACAGCGGCCTCCGACATGGAGAGCAAGCCGTTGATCACGACAAGGGCGACAATCGCCAGGACCTCGAGAACGACGGCAGTCATTCCGTACCTCGCTCAGTGCTCGATCATGGCCGCGTCCGAAATCAGACACAGGCCCCCGACTCGTCGAAGCAACGGACCCAGGAGCTCGACGGCCTTCTCTGCTTCAGCCGCGGTACACGCGGTCATGATCAGGACATTGGAGAACACATCGGTCAGCTCGTCCCCCCGCTGGATCCCGCGCCCCCCCTTCCCGGCCACGTTCCGGAGAATCGTGTAGCCGCTCACACCGATGCGGTCCAGGACAGACGTCACCGTCTTCTCCTCGGGCGCGTCGAGGATGATCTCAAGCTTCTTCACCGGTTGCATGGAATTCACGTCCAGAGTGCATGAATAATGGATGCGTACATCGGGATACCGACGATGATGTTGAACGGAAACGTGATCGCGAGGGACATCGGCACATACAGGCTCGGGTTTGCCTCGGGCACTGCGAGGCGCATGGCCGCGGGCACCGCGATGTACGAGGCGCTGCCGCAGAGGATCGTGAACAGGAGCGCGTCGCCCTGGCCCAGGCCGATGAGCGCAGCGATCGCGATGCCCAACGCCCCATTCACGACGGGAACGACCAGAGCGAACCCTACCAGATATGCACCGTGCGACCGGAGATCGCTCAGGCGCTTCGCTGCCAGGATGCCCATATCGAGCAGGAAGAACGCGAGCATCCCCTTGAAGATTTCCTTTGTGAAAGGCCTGACGGAGGCGTAGCCTGCGTCCCCCGCCAGTGCTCCAATCACGAGGCTGCCCATGAGGAGAAACACGGACCCGTTCAGCAGGGCATCGCGGAGGAAAGGGGCCCAGTTCTGGGGCGAGCTGGTTCCGCGCTGGGCGTGCCGGACGAGGAAGACACCGACGATCATCGCCGGCGACTCCATGAGCGCCATGGCCGCAACCATGTATCCGCTCGAAGGAATGTCGAGGCGCTGCAGAAACGCCGCAGCCGTTATGTAGGTGACCGCGCTGATGGACCCGTACGTCGCGGCGATCGCTCCGGCGTTCGGGGGATCGAGACGCCGCCTGAGGATCGCATATGCGTAGAGGGGCGTCACCGACGCCATCACAAGCGCCGCACCGAGCACGAGAACCACGTCGCCCGTGAGCCCGCTCTTCTGCAGGTGCGCTCCACCCTCGTACCCTATCGAAAGCAGCAGATACAACGACAGGAACTTCGGGATCGGTTGAGGGATGTCGAGATCGGATCGCACCAGAACCGCGGAGACCCCCAGGAAGAAGAAGAGGATCTGCGGGTTCAGGAAATTCTGGAGAATTGTGGAAAGGTCCATGCTAGTGCTCCGCCAACTGCTTGTCTTACACGTACCAGGAGCGCGGTGCGCGATCCAAAAGGATCGTTTGTGGAACGGCACCAGACCAGAGCTGTGAGCGTTTGCGGAACGCCCGGCCGGCGCGTTCCGGTCATGATGCCGAGCTCAGGAGCCTGACGGCCGGTTCGCCGGACAGGTCCAGGACCGCGTAGTACCCCTTCCCTGCCGGACCACAGTTCACGATGATCGTGGAACCGATCCGATCTATCCCCCGTGCCTCGTGGATGTGTCCGCAGATGACGACATCGGGCCCGCGGCGTTCAATGAATTCCCGGACGGAACTGCTCCCGACGTGCCTGCCGTCGCGGAGCCGGTCCAGAGCCGTCCGCGCGGGAGGAGCGTGCGGCACGAATACCTTCCGCTTGCATCCCGCAACCTCCGCCCACCCCTGCTCCGCGCGGCGAAGGATCTCCTCTTCGGTGATCTCGTTGGGAGTGCGGAGCACGGAGATGGGGGCGGCGGACACGCCAAAGAACCCCACGTCGCCGACGGTCCGGCCGCATGCGTCAATCGAAACGCCGAGGGCTCGAAACTCTTCCTCGACGGGGCGGGGATCCATGTTACCTGCGACTGCCATGACAGGCTTGCCGAAGTCCACCAGCGCCTGTATCGCCTCCCGCGCCTCGCGGGCAGTGCCCGCGGTCGTGAGATCCCCGCCGATGACAACAGCGTCGATTTCTTTTCGGGAGGCAACGACGCGCTCAACCTCCCGGTAGGCGCCGTGAATATCGGAAAAAGCGATGACGATCATGGAACCCCAGGACGATCCCGGCACCCGGGAGCACAAACAGCCTGCAGGGATGAAATCTGTTGAACGGGACGATGGCGCTTCGTACCTTCAACATCGAATCTAAACGAAATCCCGCAAAGTGCAACCATCCAGCCTCCTGTCAGCACTCCGTTCCGCGCTCATCTGGCTTGCCATCATCCTCCTCATCCTGATCTGGCTGCCGCTGCTCGCGGCGATCGCCCTGTTCGATCGCGACCCGGTGCGTTACAGGACGGGCCGTTGGTTCCGCCGGCTCGGCGTTGCCATGACCAGGGTCAATCCGGCCTGGCGTCTGAGCGTCGGCGGCTACGTGCCAGAGAACCCGCGGAACCCGTACATGGTGGTGAGCAATCATCAGTCCATGGCGGACATACCGCTGATCTCACATGTGCCGTGGGAGATGAAATGGGTCGGGAAGAAGGAACTGTTCAGGCTCCCGATCATCGGATGGATGATGAGGATGTCGCACGACATCCCCGTGGACCGGTCGGACCGCCGGAGCGGCGCACGGATGATGCTCCGCGTCGTGAAGACTCTGGAGCAGCACTGCTCCGTGATCATGTTTCCCGAAGGGACGCGGTCGATGGACGGGCGCGTCGGGAAGTTCAACGACGGGGCGTTCCACCTCGCCGTGAAAGCCGGCGTCCCGGTCCTCCCTGTGGTCGTCGAGGGATCGCACGGGTGTCTCCCCAAGAAGACCTGGATGTTCGGGCCGGTCGACATCCGGCTCGAAGTGCTCCCACCGGTGCCGGCCGATTCCGATCCGATTGCGCTGCGTGACACCGTCAGGTCCTTGATCATCGCAAAGCTGGCGGAATGGAGGAAGGTTTCCCCGGATCAGGTGGACGGACTCCGGTAGCGCTGGCGGGTCGGGATGACGGCGGGTGCGAGGGTCGGCGTGAGCGTGGCGTGGTGTCGCGCTGCAACTCGAAGGGTGGATGTCATAAAACAAACGGGGCCCGTCAGGGCACGGAACGAGAGACCCGGCGGCGTGCGTCGCCGGGTCTCTCTGCTGTCACCGGACTCGCCTAGTTGGCCGCGAGATGCGGCGTGACTTTTGAAAGAAGCTGCTGCTTCGGAATGCCGCCGATGATCTGCTCAACCACCTTCCCGTTCTTGAAGACCATCAGGGTCGGAATGCTGCGTA
Source organism: uncultured Ignavibacteria bacterium (assembly GCA_963701735.1). Lineage (GTDB taxonomy): Bacteria > Bacteroidota > Ignavibacteria > UBA10030 > UBA6906 > CAWABB01. The sequence goes on from CAVPBI010000010.1 coordinate 480,759, forward strand.
TGCCGAACCGTATCGGCACGTCCTGGTGTGCGTCCACGTCCATCTTCCCCACCTTCAGCTTGCCCTCGTAGTCCCGCGCGATCTCTTCCACGAGCGGGGCAATCGCCCGGCACGGCCCGCACCACACCGCCCAGAAATCAACAAGCACAGGGGTGGAGGATTCCAGAACTTCCTTCTGGAAATTGTCGTCCGTCAATTCGATCATTGTCATTATCGCCTCTTACGTTACATGTTTCAGGGACCCGTCCCCGGAGAACCTGATGCTGCTCGGACCAAGTGTGCCTGAGACTTGCTCCACGAACCGCTCGGAAGGATCCACGGTGAAGCGGCGCGTGAGGAACATCGATGTCGCGCTGTGATGGAGAACGTTGAAATAACACGGGACGTTCCCCCGATGCTCCTCCATGATCTGCCGCAGCCGGACGATTGCTGACTCCTCGATCCGGTCCGCGTCGATGGAGAGCACCACGCCGCGGGCGAACTTCTCCCTCACGCGGTCCATGGGCACGACCTCGCTGACCACGATCTTCAGCGTATCACCGTTGACCTCGCCTTTCCCGATCACCATGACCATGGCATCGGGCTTCAACAACTGCTGGTATTTTCCGAACGGCTCCGAGAACACGATGCACTCGCCCTTACCGCTGAAATCCTCAAGGGTGATGAACGCCATCGTGTTCCCGCGCTTGTCGATCTTCTTCTTGATCGCGGAGACAACGCCGCACGCACGGGCCATCCCCCCGCTTTTGAACCCGGTCACCTCTCCGAAGCGGACGTTGGCAAATTCGCTGATTTCCCGCTCATAGCGGAGCAGCGGGTGCCCCGACACATAGAAGCCCAGGACACTCTTCTCGCGCGTCAGGCTGTCCAGGTCGGACCACGCGTCCGCAGGGAGCAGCGCCGGGAACCGCAGCGCGGCCGCGGTCTGAGAACCCGACGAGGCAAACAGCGTCTCCTGTCCGAGGGTCCCCTGCTGCTGCGACGCCTGTCCGAACGCGCTCGCCCGCTCGATGTTGTCGAACTGCTGGGCTCGCGTGCCTCCCATCGAATCGAAGGCACCCGCCTGGACCAGGCTCTCCAGGCACTTCTTGTTCACGAGACGGAGGTCCACGCGCCTGCAGAAATCAAAGCTGTTCTCGAACTGCCCGAACTCGACCCTCGATCGCAGGACGGATTCCACGGCGCTCTCACCGACGTTCTTGATCGCGCAGAGTCCGAACCGGATGTCTCCCCCGATCACGTTGAAGTCCTTCCCGCTCTGGTTGACGTCCGGCGGAAGCACGCGGATACCGAGGCGGCGGCAATCGTCGATCAGCTTGACGATCCGGTCGGTGTCGCCCATTTCGGACGACAGCGTCGCGGCCATGAACTCCGCGGGATAGTGCGCCTTCAGGTACGCGGTCTGATAGGCGATGACGGAGTAGGCGACGCTGTGCGACTTGTTGAAGCCGTACGACGCGAACTTTTCAATGAGGTCGAAGATCTCGCCGGCGATCTTCTTCGCCACCCCGCGGCCGACGGCTCCCTCCACGAATTCCTGCTTCATCGTGGCCATGAGGGCCTTGTCCTTCTTCCCCATGGCGCGCCGCATGAGATCCGCGCGCGCAAGCGTGAAGCCCGCCACCTCGCTGGCGATCTTCATCACCTGTTCCTGGTACACGATGATCCCGTAGGTCTCGCGCAGAATAGGCTCAAGCGACGGATGAATGGAGACGATCGACTGCTGCCCGTGCTTGCGCGCGATGAAGTCGCCGATCATGTCCATCGGCCCCGGCCGGTAGAGCGCGTTCATCGCGACCAGGTCGGAGATGGACGTCGGCTTGAGCTTGCGCAGCCAGTCCTGCATGCCGGCGCTCTCAAACTGGAAGACGCCGACCGTGTCGCCGCGGCCGAAGAGCGCGAACGTCGGCGCGTCGTCCTCCGGCAGCGCGTCGGGATCGATCCCGATCCCGTGATTCTCCTGGATCAGCCTGAGGGCGTTCTCGATGACGGTGAGCGTGCGGAGCCCGAGAAAGTCCATCTTCAGGAGACCGACTGTCTCGAGGTCCTTCATGTTGTACTGCGTCATCGTCTCGGTCTGGGGCGTCTTGTAGAGCGGAGCGAAATCGCTGATCGCCCCGGGGGCGATCACAACCCCCGCGGCGTGCATGCCCGCATTCCGATTCATCCCCTCCAGCACCATCGACGCGTCAACGAGAAGCTTGATCTTCGGATCCTTGCTCTCTTTCACCCATCGCAGCTCCTGGATGGTCTCGAGGGCGTCGGGGAGCGGACGAACCTTGCCCAGCTCGACCGGAATCTCTTTCGTGATGGAGTCGATCGTGCTGAGGGGTATCCCGAGGACGCGCCCCACATCCTTGAGCACGGCGCGGGAGGAGAGCGTGCCGAACGTGATAATCTGGGATACCGAGTCGTCGCCGTACTTCTCCCGGACATACCGGATGACGGCATCGCGCTTGTCGTCCGCGAAATCCACGTCAATGTCCGGCATGCTGATGCGGTCAGGGTTCAGGAACCGCTCGAAAAGCAGGTCATACTTCAGGGGGTCGACATTCGTGATCCCCAGGGCGTAGGAGACGATGCTGCCGGCGGCGCTGCCCCGCCCGGGGCCCACATAGACCCCCCTCTCCCGCGCTGCAGCGATGAAGTCCTGGACAATGAGGAAATACCCGGCATACCCCATCTGATTGATGACACCGAGTTCGTGCTCGAGGCGGGCACGGGCGCCCTCCCCCGCATCCGGATACCGCCTGGCGAACCCCGCCCTGGCCAGCTGCTCGAGGTACGCCTCGAGCGTGGACACCCCCGACTCCGCCGGGATCGGGAACTTCGGCATGTGGTTGACGCCCAGCTGTATCTTGAGATTGCACTTCTCCGCAATCTCGAGCGTCGATGCAATAGCCTCCGGATACTGTTCAAACAGCTTCAGCATCTCCTTGGTAGACTTGAAGTATGCCTGGTCCGTTTGATAACGCAGTTGAGTATAGTCCGGCGTGTTCGTGCTGCTCGCATCCGGAATCAGGAGCATGATGTTGTGCGCGATCGCGTGCTCGTGCTTGAGGTAGTGCACGTCGTTCGTGCATACGAGCTTCAGGCCGACGGACGCAGCCAGCTCCGGCGCCCGCTCCCGAATAAGCCTCTCACGCTCGATTCCATGGTTCTGGATCTCGATGTAGAAGTCGTCGCCAAAGATCTCCTTGTACAGCAGGGCGACCCGCCGGGCTTCGTCCATATTCCCGGAAGCAAGATGCACCGACACGACTCCCCCGGCGCAGGCAGACAGCGCGACCAGACCGTCTTTGTGGGCCCTCAGGAGCTCCAGGTCGATCCGGGGCTTGTAGTAATATCCCTCAAGATGCCCGCCGCTGCACAGCTTGATAAGATTCCGATAGCCGGTTTCGTCCTTGGCCAGGAGAACCAGGTGCTGATACGCCCCGCGCCGGCCACCCGACTCCGACTGCTGGGTCGCTCTCTCCTTCCTGCTCCCGTCCGTGACGATGTAGGCCTCCATGCCAACGATCGGCTTGATCCCCGCCTTCGTCGCCTTCTTGTAGAACTCGATGGCTCCGAACATGACACCGTGGTCGGTGAGGGCAACGGCAGGCATCCCGTTTGCAACGGCGGCTCCGATGAGGCCCTCGATGCGACAGGCCCCGTCGAGCAGGCTGTAATGGGAATGGTTATGGAGGTGGACGAACTGAGACATTTTCGTGCCGTTAGAATCGACTATTCCAAACTACATGACGCAGGCGGGGAAAGCAAGCTTTCAGTGTTCACATCTTGTTCAACCGGACGTGTGCACAGGAATCATAAGTCTGGAGGTTCAGGTCGCGGTAAACGGGGCAACTGCCACTGCGGAAAAGAATTCGGCCTCACGCCGAAGGTAACGAGAGAAGCTTCAACTCCGTCATCTCCTCAATAGCATATCGCACGCCCTCCCGCCCGAACCCCGAATCCTTCACACCCCCGTAGGGCATGTGATCCATCCTGTACGTGGAAGCTTCATTGATGATCACTCCTCCAACCTCGAGGTTGTCGTACGCGAAGACGACGTTCGCCAGGTCGTTGCTGAAGACTGCTGCCTGCAGGCCGAAATCCGAGGAATTGACCCGTTTGACCGCATCGCGGAAATCGGCAAACCTGTCTACCACCACAACCGGGGCGAAGACCTCGTGAGAGCAGACCGGGAGCGAGGGGTTCACCCCCGCAAGTACTGTCGGCACCATGACGGCCCCATTCCGGGTGCCGCCCAGATGCAGCTGTCCCCCTGAGCGGACGGCCTCCTCGACCCATTCCTGGGCTTTCGCTGCGGCATCCTCTGTAATCATGGGTCCAACAACAGTCCTGTCGTCTTCCGGATCGCCGACTTTGATTTCGCGCGAGGCTGCAAGGAACAGGTCCAGGAACCGATCGTAAAGGGAGTCGTGAACGAATATCCGCTGCACCGCGATGCAGGACTGGCCGGCGTTTGCGAAAGAACCAGCGACCAGCTTCGGGATGGCAATGTCCAGGTCGGCGGACTTGTCCAGTATCACCCCCGCATTACCTCCAAGCTCCAGGACGACCCGCTTCTTCCCTGCTGCGGATTTAAGGGGCCATCCAACTGCTGGACTTCCGGTAAAGGTTAAGAGCTTAATAGCTTCATCTGTAACAAGTTGCATCGCTTCGCTTGAAGCGCAAGGTACGATATTGCACGCTCCCTCGATGCACCCCGTCTTCTCCAGAACTTCCCCCAGCAGAAGGGCGACTCTGGGTGCGTTCGATGAGGGCTTGAGCACGAACGTGTTTCCGGCAGCCAGCGCAGGCCCGACCTTGTGGGCGACCAGATTGAGAGGGAAGTTGAACGGTGTGATTGCGGCGATGGGCCCCAGAGGGAAACGCTGGACGATGGCTCTGCGCCTGCCACCTGAAGGAGCCAGGTCAAGGGGAAGGACCACGCCTTCGACCCGTTTTGCCTCCTCAGCCGAGGTCCTGAACGTGAAAATTGCCCGATCCGTCTCAATGCGGGAATACGTGATCGGTTTTCCGGTTTCGAGCGTGATGACCCGCGCGAATTCCTCCCTCCGGACCTCAATCTCCCGGGCCACTCCATCAAGCAACGCCGCGCGTTCGTGAGCGCTCTGTGTCCTGGTCTTCTCGAACGCCTTCCGGGCGGCTTCGATGGCTTCCGCGAGGTCGGAGACTGAGGCCTGTGCGACTGAGTGGACGACCGCGCCGGAATACGGGTTTGTCACGCCGCGTGAACGAGCTGTCGTCCTCCAGCGGCCGTTGATATAGAGGGGATATGCCACCGCGCGTCAGGAAAAAAACTGCTTGATGTGCGGCAGAATCTCGCTCCGGGAAACGAACGAGCGTTCGCCCGAGCGGCGAACCTTCACCTCGATCTGTCCCTTCGCGAGGTTCTTCTCGCTCACGATCAGTTGCAGAGGCATGCCGAGCAGGTCGGCGTCATTGAATTTCACGCCGGGGCTGAGCTCCCGGCGGTCATCGTAGAGGGTTTCGATCCCCGCCCCTTCCAGCTCGGCATACAGGCGGTCGGCCTCTTCGAAGACGGCCGGGTTCTTCGCCCCGAAGGCGATCAGATGTACTTCGAACGGCGCGAGGGATGCATCCCAGGTGATTCCCTTGTCATCGTGGTTCTGCTCGATATGGCAGGCCACGATCCGTTCGAGTCCTATCCCGTAGCTTCCCATGATAATGGGATGGGCCACTCCTTTTTCGTCCAGGAACGTCGCGCCAAGCGCATCGGAGTACTTCGTCCCGAGCTTGAAGATATGACCAAGCTCTATCCCCTTCACGATCCTGAGGGCTCCGCTCCCGTCGGGGGCTTCTTCGCCCTCCTGCACGGTCCGGATATCGTGATACCCTTCGACCTTCGCATCCCGGTCAAGATCGATGTTTCGCACGTGATAGTTGGTCCGGTTCGCGCCGCTCACGAGGCCTCTGGCACTCTTCAGGCGCGCGTCGGCGATGACCTTGAACCCGCGCAGGTTCACGGGTCCGATGAATCCCACCTCGGCCCCGACGAGTTCGGCGACCTTCTCCGGCTCCATTGGCCGGACTTCCGCCCCCGCGACGGCGGACAGCTTCGATTCGTTCAGTTCGTCGGTCCCGGCGAGCACGGCGAGCACGGGCTGGTTTCCCGCCCAGTACGCGAGCGACTTCGCCAGGCTGTCAGGCGGGACCTTCAGGAATGCGGAGACTTCGAGGATTGTGCGGACGTTCGGCGTATGGACCTCTTCGACCGCCGCGCTGATGCCGTTCCCCGGCAGGGCAGCAATGCGGGACGTCGCGACCTCCATGTTGGCGGCATAGGTCCCTCCGGCCGACACGGCAATCACGTCCTCGCCGGCATCCGATTCGAGCATGAACTCCTGCGAGCCGGTCCCTCCCATGGCACCGCTGGAGGCTCCGACCACGAAGAACCGGAGTCCGCAGCGCGTGAAGATCTTCCGGTAGGCTTCGGCATGGAGGTCGTAGCTCCGGTCGAGGCCCTCCCAGCTCGTGTCGAGCGAGTAGCTGTCCTTCATGAGGAACTGTCGGCCGCGGAGGACGCCCGAGCGCGGGCGCGGCTCGTTTCTGAATTTCGTCTGGATCTGGTACCAGATCTGGGGAAGCTCGCGATACGACGAGATATGGTTCTTGGCGATCAGGCCGATCACTTCCTCGTGGGTCGGGGCAAGGACCAGAGGGCGATTCTTGATGTGAAACAGGGTTTCACCGAACGCCTGCACCCGTCCGGTGGATTCCCACAGCTCAATGGGGCTCAGCGCGGGGAGATGGAATTCCTGCCCGCCGATCGCATCCATCTCCTCCCGGATAATCTCGGAGACCTTCTTAATCACACGGTAGCCGAGCGGAAGGAACGAGTAGATCCCGGCGGACAGACTCCTGATCATGCCGGCCCTGATCATGAGCTGATGGGATGGAATCGCCGCTTCTGCGGGCGTTTCTTTGACAGTCGGGATAAAAGCTGAGGAGAGGCGCATGGATCCACAAGTAGTGCTGGTGAGGACGTATCAATATAGCAAAGGTGGGTGCGGGATACAACCGCAGCGTCGTGCGGAAAAAAGACGATCCCGCCAGGCGGTGCCTGGCGGGATCGCTTCCAGCAGTCGATAGGTTCGACCGCGCTTACTTCACGCGCACGAACTCGATGCGGCGGTTCTTCGCCTTGTTCTCCTTCGTGTTGTTCGGGGCGATCGGCTGATCGGGACCCTTGCCAATTGCGGAGATGCGGGCGGGCTCAACGCCCTTGTTCACCAGATAGTTGCGCACGGAATCGGCACGGCGCTGGGACAGCTTGATGTTGCTGGAGCGCTTGCCGCTGTTGTCCGTGTGGCCAACGATCTGGACAATGATCGTCGGGTTGTCCTTCATCGTCTGGTACGCCTTGTCAAGCGCGGGCTCAGAATCCTTCGTGACCTCTGCGCTGCCGGTCTTGAAGGTGATGCCTTCCAGGACCATCGCCTTTCCGATCTCAATCTTCACGACGTCGTCGTCCGGATTGAGCGGGTTGGTGCCGCGGGCAATCTCGGCGCCGTCATTGATGGTGCCGCCGTCGGTATCAGCCTTGGTCGGATCGGTCTTGTGCTTGTTCACCTCATCAGCATCGCTCACACCGTCGTTGTCGGTATCGGTCGCAAGCGGGTTGGTGCGGTGCACCGACACTTCTGCGCCGTCGCTCAGGCCGTCGCCATCGCTATCGGTCTTCAGAGGATCGGTCTTGTACTTCAAGAGCTCGTCGCCGTCGTTGAGGCCGTCACCGTCGGTGTCAGCCTTCAGAGGATCGGTCTTGTACTTCATGAGCTCATCGCCGTCGTTGAGGCCGTCGCCGTCGGTGTCAGCCTTCAGAGGATCGGTCTTGTAGGTGTTGACCTCGTCGCCGTCCTTCAGGGCGTCCTTGTCGGTGTCGGGGGCCTTCATGTCGGTCCCAGCTTCTTCTCCTGCGCCGTTGGTCAGGCCGTCCATGTCATCGTCATCGCTGTCGCTGGTCCCGAAGTAGAAGTTCAGACCGGCCTTCGCGGTGGCGTATCCGTCAGGCATCGTGCTCTCGACCAGGCGGTAGTCAGTCCAGTCGTCCATGATCCGATAGCCGAGGTCGAAGTAGATCGACATGGTCTTCGACGTGAACGATTCAAACGCGACACCGATCGGGATGTGAACGGTCGAGTACATCTTGTCTTCAGCGAGGTAGACGCCGTCGCCGTTCTGCCGCTTGTAGAACATCCCGCCGGCACCGACGTAGAGGAACGTGCTGAACTTCTTGCCGGGGGTAAGGTTGAAGTACCCGATCAGCGACACCGGATAGGCATCGAGCTTCTGATACGGGAGTTGTTCCCACGACCTGGCCTGTCGGGGTAGTCGGCTTCGCCCTGCAGCCATTCGTAGCCGCCAACGAGGCCGAGGGAGAAGGTACGGGTGAACCCGTAGCGCAGCATCAGCTCGCCGCCGGCGCTCGGACTGGTCTTCCCAAGATCATTGAACCACATGTTCGCGCCGCCATGAAGACCGATGACGCCCTTGCCATCGAGATTCTGCGCGACCGCGAACGACGTGGCCATTACCAACACCAATATTGTGGCAATAGCTTTCACGGTAATCCTCCTGTGAGTGGTGGGGTGTTTGACAACAGCAGTCCTGTATCTATGGAAGTACAACCTGAGCCAGAATGGGTTCTCGGGGCTGGGACTCCCTGCCGCTGACGTGGCCAATATACACGTTATTTCGAGAAATTCAAATCTCTCCGACGATTAATTGCGGACCCGGACAAATCACCAGGCCACGCAGACGAGACATCACGCGGAATCGGCCAATATGACCCTGCTTCCCGAAATTCCGCGACAGAAATGCCGCTTCCAGAAAGCGCAACGGTCTGTTGCAGCGATTCCGACAGATCCGCGTTCTCAACGAGAGGCCATGGCGGCCAGGTCTGCGCCTGTGGGATGGGATTGAAATCGCGACAGGGCCTGGCCGTGAGGGGCAAACAGGCTCAGGACGGCAAGCGGGGCGACGCGATGAACAGGCTCCTCCACATCTGAACGCTGAGCACTCCCATCAGCAATGCAGCCCGGCCCGGGGTTCCGTGCTGATGCTCCCGTCGGAGCCGGGCCACCGCATCGGGATCGAACAGCCCCGCGTCCTTCAGCTCACGCTTCGACAGCATGGACTCCGCCCATTCCGGGAGCGGGTCACGGCGAAGCCACTGCCCGTACGGGACCGACAAACCCTTCTTCTTGCGGACCCGAACGTCTTCCGGTATCATGCCCCTCGTCGCCTCACGCAGGAGGTACTTCTCCTCCCGGTTCAGATACAGACCGCGAAGTTTCATCCGCTGCGGGACGGTGGCGCAGAAATCCCACAGCACATGATCGAGGAACACGGGGCGGGCTTCGATCGAATGGGCCATGCTCATGTGATCGACATTGTGATTGATGCGATCGATCATCCGCGTTCGCGACTGCAGACAGAGCATCTGATGAAATGGCACCTGATCCCGGGCCTCCGCCGCGCATTCCGACCAGGATTCCAGGAGACCGATTTCGGTTCCTGACGCGAGCCCGGCTCTCACATCCGCGGAGAGCAACTGGCCTCCGATATCCATCGGGTCGGGACCGATCCAATCCATGTAACGCCGGGCAATCGGTGCCGAAGAGCGCCGGAGCATGCGCCGGGCACGCGTTCCGGTGTCACCCCGGAGACGATCAAGAGGAGCGGATGCGAGCACCGCGCGCAGAGCTCGAAGGAGACGAAGGAAAGGCCTGAGTCGCTCGTCCTCGCGATGCCAATGGTAGCCACCCAGAAGCTCATCGGCCCCTTCGCCGGTCAGGACTACCGTCAGTCCGTGTTGACGGCATGCCTGGAACAACTTGTACATCGCGACAAAGGTGGCGTCCGCCAGAGGCTCTTCGCGCGCAGCGAGCGCCGCCGGATAGTCATCCATGCTGTCGCCCGTGAAGGTGACCAGATGATGGTCCGTCCCCAGCTCACGGGCGCTCGCGTCTGCGAGCGCGGCTTCGTCGATACGCGGCGTTCTCAAACCCGACAGACACCGTTGTGACAGGTCGAGACAGCATCCCTTGCATCACCGCCACGACCGTGGTCGAATCGATCCCGCCGGAGAGGAGAGCGCCGAGCGGGACCTCGCTCATCAGTCGGAGCCTGACGCACTCGCGAAGGAGGTCGCGGAAGCGCTCGATCGTGTCGTTCTCGCTGCCGCGTCGTGTCGGCCTCGAAGGACACCTGCCAGTATCGATGAAGCGACTGAGCGCCGCGCCGGACGAGCAGGAAATGCGCAGCCGGGATTTTCTGGATATCCTTGAACATCGTGTGCGGGCTGGTAAGGAATCCCGCGTCCAGAAACGATCGGAGCCCGCCGACGTTGACCTCGCGGGCCATATTCGAGCAGGCGAGCACGGCCCGGATCTCCGAGCCGAAGTAGAGTCGTCCCCCCCACTCTGCGACATACAGCGGCTTCTTCCCCATCCGATCGCGAGCGAGCAGCAAGGTCTGCGAGCGCGCATCCCAGAGGGCGAACGCGAACATGCCTCTGAGACGTGCGGACGCACCCGTCGGCTCCCCATTGCTCATAGGCATGGATGACCACCTCGGTGTCGCAGGTGCTCTCAAACCGGTGACCGAACCCCAGCAATTCCTTTCTCAGGTCGGCATGGTTGTACACCTCGCCATTATAGACGATGTGGACCGTCCCGTCCTCGTTGGTCATCGGCTGGTGGCCGTGCGGAACGATCGACTGATGCTCAGGCGCCGGGATGCGAGCCCATACCCACGTGCACGTCGGTCCAGATTCCGCCGGCATTCGGGCCACGATGCATCATCGTATTGGTTGGCAAGGGTAAGTCGCTGACGCATCGACCGGCTCAGCGGTCAGAAAGATTCAGAGACGCCGACGATTCCGCACATCCGGGTACCCTCGAGATGCGTATGTGTGTCGCAAGCTCTACAGCAGTCCGGATGACTGGCTCTAGACACCGGACGGAACAGGGCACGGAAACGGTAGCCGAGTTCCCAATGACGCGGCGGCTCTTTGCCTGACCGCGGAGTCTGGATGCGGATGAGTGGTCATACCGCATCCTGACTCTACCCACCCGGGAACCGCCACCCGGAGAAGTGCGTTGCAGTGTTATAGACGGTTCGACAGGCATGGTTCTTGTTCGATGACGCCCACACCTGAACACTCTGCCGGTCGATGTCTCTTCGCAGGGAGCTCCCTCGGGGGACTGAATGGCGGGAAGAACGCACCAAGAGAGACATCATTCTTGAAGGGAGGATCGATGAAGACACGCCTGGCACTTGGTGCGCTCCTTATTGGCGCGATGACGCTGAGCTACTACGCGTCCCTGCCGTCTCAACCGTCGTTCAACGGCACCACCGCCGGTTGCGGTGGTGGCAACTGTCACTCGAATCAACCAGGCATTGTAACTGCCTCCAGCCCGGGCGCGCTGACCGTACGGGTCACGGTGAGCGGAACGACCAGCAATGTCGCCGGCGAACTGGTGGACAACACGGGCGCCGTCGTCGACGTCATTGACAAGACGAGTTCCAACCCATTCACGCTGACCGCGCCGGGTCCTGGAACCTACACAGTGAACGCGGGATTCAAGAGTCCCCAGCGGCGCTGGGATTCGACGTCCGTGACCCTGACTCTGACCGACGTCGGCGACGCGCATCCGGAAGCTCCCGTAGAGGGATTCCGGCTGAATCAGAACTACCCCAATCCGTTCAACCCAAGCACGGTCATCTCCTTCGTAACTCCCGGCGAGGGCGAGGTCAGGCTGAGCGTCTACAATTGCCTCGGGCAGGAAGTCGCCGAAGTGTTCCGCGGCAGGCTCGAAGGCGGGTATCACAGGATGACCTTCGAGAATCCCGGGCTGCCCAGTGGCGTGTACCTTTACCGGTTGGACACGGGGACACATTCCGCATCCCGTAAGCTGCACATCCTGAAGTAGCGAGGGGAACCCGCAAGGCTCTTCGCCGTCGCATCGGAGCCGGCAACAACACGCAGGCACCGGCTGCCCCAACCGGGTCCCTGCACCATCACGGTGGAGGGACTCGAGCGGCCCTGTCGTAGTGATCCAGAATTCTGTCGACGAAGTCGTGTGTGGTTTGCCGAACGACCATGCGCGCCGGATCGGCCTCGAACCACTTGATCGTGCGCCGAATCCCCATGTTGAACGGGATCGTCGCGGTAAACCCCGGTACGAATCTCTTGATCTTCGTGTTGTCGAAGATCATGCTGTGCGCTTTGTCCCCGAGCAGTGCTCCCCGAAGATGTTCGTCATACCGGCCGAGGAAATCGGATGGGATATGGACGATGTTCGGCGCACAACCAACCGCGTCGGCGAGGGCCTGATGGATCTGATCCCAGGTCAGCACCTCGTCGGAGGTAATGTGAAATGCGTGCCCGATCGCCTGTTGATGTCCCAGGAGCCCGAGAAATCCTGCGGCAAAATCATCGGCGTGCGTGATCGTCCAGAGCGAACTGCCGTCTCCGTGCACAATGATCCGCCGCCCTGTCCGGATCCGGTCGACGATCGTGTACTCGGTCCACCCGCCGATCGGCACGGGAATCACCGTATCGTACGTCAGCGACGGACGCACAATCGTCACGGGGAAGCCTGCAGCCCTGTGTTCGGCCATCAACCGTAGCTCGCACGCGATCTTGTCGCGTGAATACTGCCAGAACGGGTTCACGAGAGGAGTGGATTCCGTGACGATCGGGTGGCTCGGCGGTTTCTGGTAGGCCGACGCGGAGCTGATGAAGACATACTGCTTCGTCCTGCCCGCAAAGATCTCGATGTCGCGCTGCACATCCTGTTCGGTGAACGCGATCCAATTCACGACCGCGTCCCAGGCATGCCCGAGCAGCTGGCTGTTCGTGCCCATGGCGGCAACATCTCCCACGATCGTCGTGGCGCCGGGAACGGACAACACGCGTTGGCCCCGGTTCAACAGGAACAGTTCGATTCCCCGGGCAACAGCGAGCGAGCTGACAGCCCTGCTGATGTTCCCCGTCCCGCCGATAAACAGCACTTTCATGGTCGTTGCCTCGTTGAATTACTGTCGCACGAGTCTGTAGCTCACGAACGCAAAGCTCCTGCTGTCGGGAGACCACGAATGCACGTTGAGCGTCCCCTGCCCACCGAAGAGGTGCGTGAGCGTCTTCACCTCTCCCCCGCCCGCCGGCATCGACCGGAGGACGACATCCTTATTCGGCGGATGTCCCTCGGAGGTCGGGTCGCGGTGTGCGGAGAAGGTCGAACTGACGAATCGTGTTCATCGTGCGCAGTGTTCTCTCCGGGAGAGCGACGCCTGAATATACACGGGGGGGACTGCATTCACAACTCTGCACCCGCGCGGTGGTTTCTTTTGGTGTATGTGGTGTGTGGTTGAGGGAGTGATAAGGTTGTAAGGGTTTTGAGGAGTAGGTATTTGGTGTGTGATGTTTGTGTTGAAAGTATGAGTGTGGGATGTGGGGTTTTAAGGTGTGTGGATGTATTTATGAGGGTAAAAGGTGTTGAAGAGTGAGTTATAGAGATATAATGGTGGTATAGTAAAGGATGATGGATAGAGTTTTTAAGAGATGTTGATAAAGGAATATAAGATTTAGTTGAATATGAGATGGTAAGAGATGGTTATGGTTAAGGGTGATATTAATGTTAGAGAGTAAGAGATTGTATAGATATAAGAGATAAAGGTGTTAGGATATAGGAGAGTTTGTATAGTTAGATGGTTGGATTATGATGGTTAGAGGGTTGGGGTTTAGTTGTATATTGATATATATGATAGAAGATGTATAAGTGGGTCTTTATATGTTTTGAATAAGTGAGAATATAGTTGATTGTATGTGTAATTTCTGGGTTAATGTCGGCGATATGAGTTTCAAAGAGGCCTCTATATTGACCGTGGGAGTGTGTTTTACGCTGAAGGAGGTGGTGTGACCGACTTCGGCCGTGCCATGGCCACCCTGGGCGTGCAGATGATCTTTGCCTATAGCTCAGAGGCCAAGGGGAGAGCGGAGTGAGGCAATCGTACCCAGCAGACCGTCTGATCAAAGCCATGCGTCGCAAGGGTATCGCGACCATCGGCCGTGCCACCGCTTCCTGGAGCGCTTATACATCAAGGATCACAACAACCACTTCGCTCTTCCCACAGACGGTCTTCCCGATGTACACCTATCCCTGGATCCTGCACGGAAGCTCGAACAGATCCTCTGCTTCCAAACAGACCGCTATGTCAGGCGAGACTACACCATCACCCTGAGGCAACGGCTTCAGGCAACCAAAGGGCCTGTCCTGCCACGACCCGAACAGCACGTCATTGTCCGTCGCTATCTCGACGACTCACTCCATATCTTTCACGAGGAGCAAGAGCTCAACTTCAATATTCTGCTGGAGAAGCCTCCACCCCACAGGCCGGCACTGAGCGCACCTGCTCCTACCATCGTGGTGTATCAAACCACCCATCGGCAAAAGTAAACGACGTCGACATCACTACTAACACTGATCCCACACCATCTCACTCGGATACACCACACCTAGATGATCAAAACTCAAAGCAACTCATAAGTCATAAAGGATGATATTTCTAAAGAGTTATAAGTGGTGACATTTCTATCGAGTAAACAGCGCGGTGGTTTCTGCTTGCTCCGTTCCGCTGGAATTCATTCATTGAGACTATTCTTCGTCCCCCACCCCGGAGAGCTCATGCATCGTGCCCAATTGCTGCTTTTCACCGTTCTCATCCTTGGCCCCTGGTGCCTCGCGATCGCCCAGAAAGCGTCGCAGCCGCCTCCTGGTACGCCGCTTCTGAACGGGTTCGCAAAAGAGCTTTCCGGTGAACATATCGGATACGGCTCTTCTCATCCGTATGCCACGGAAGCGCTGCTGACCCGGTGTCTCGACGGGAAGAACCCCATTTCATGGCAGACAGACCCGGTCCCGGAGAAACCGTCCGGAGCACAGGTCACATTCGCCTGGCTTGCCGGGCACTCCACCGGTTCGAGCGCGGCAGACGGTCGGTTCCATCTCTCGATCAATGGCAAGCGGTGGTTTACCTTCACGACCGACAAGGAGAAACGTATCTGGAGCTGGACGGTGAAAGGAGAACACGGAGCAACGCTTGCCTTCGACGCAAAGCGGCAGGACCCGGTTCACGACCTGTTCGGCTACATGTACCTGACGGTGCCAGTCAGCGATGTCCCAAAAGGCCAGCCGCTCACGATCAGCGTCGTTGGTGAAGCTGCCAACAGACGCGATTGGTACATGGCGTTCACGTACCCGTTGCGGGATTCGATCAGCGTGCAGGCACAGCCGGCCCTTCTCAAATCTCCGGCCGGGAGCATGCAGCTCGTGGACGTCATGATCGAGTCGAAGGAGCTGGAATACGGCGTGGAGATCACCGCACCGGCGCAGGCTCCGGTGAAAGCGCGGGTGACGCTCGGCCTCAACCGGATCCAGGTCCCGGTCAAGGCCGTCGACAGGGAGACGCCGGTGAAGCTCACGATCGCGCGCTCCAACGGAGCGAGGCGAACAGAGGTTGCCACGCTCCGCCCCGTCACGCTGCGCGAGCTCTGGATGCTCCCTCATTCCCACAACGACATCGGATATTCCGACCTCCAGGCAGATGTCGAGAGGAAGCAACTGAAGAACATCCGCGATGCAATCCGCCTCGTCAGGCAAACGGCCGGCTACCCGCCCGAGGCGCGATTCAAATGGAACACGGAGATCATGTGGGCGGTCGACCGGTTCCTGGCCACATGCACCGAGGCGGAGCGTACCGAATTCCTCGACGCTGTGCGACAGGGTGGTATCGGGTTGAACGCGCTGTACTCCAACCAGCTCACGGGCATCTGCCGGCCTGAGGAGTTGCTGCGGGTCACGGACTTCGCGCGGCAGCTCGAACGCGAGTACGGCCTCACGATCGACGATGCGATGATCTCCGACATTCCCGGGTACACCTGGGCCACCGTGACGGCGCTCGCGCAGGGAGGGATCAAGTACTTCTCCAGCGGACCGAACTACGTGCCGTCCCTGCCCGACGGCGGAGACCGGGTCGGTCACTTCAACCGGACCTGGGGCGACCGCCCGTTCTACTGGGTGTCGCCATCGGGCCAGGAAAAGGTCCTGTTCTGGACCGCGGGCCGGGGGTACTCCTGGTTTCACGGGTGGATCGCCGGCAAGGTCGGGCCGGGCATCGCGCCGAAGCTGTTCGACTACATGCGCGAGCTGGAAGAGCGCTCGTACCCGTATGATATGGTGCAGGTGCGGTACACCGTCAATGCCGACAATGGACCCACAGATCCCGAGCTTCCCGATTTCGTAGAGACCTGGAACAAACAGTACGAGTCGCCGAAACTCGTCCTCGCGACCGCCTCGCAGATGTTCCACGAGTTCGAGCGTCGGTGGGGAAAGACCCTTCCCTCGTACGCGGGCGACATCACGCCGTACTGGGAGGATGGGGCGCTCTCGACACTGCGCGAGCTCGGCCTGGCACGCAGGGCCTCCGAGCGGCTCGTCCAGGCCGAGGCGCTGACGTGCATCATCGGCGGCACGCCCGTCCCCCGCGGCAGGTTCGACGAGGCCTGGCGCAACGTGCACCTCTTCGACGAGCACACCTGGGGTGCATGGAACAGCGTGAGTGAGCCTGAAGATCCATTCGCCGTAGCCCAGTGGAAGGTGAAACAGGCGTACGCTCTCGACCTCGAGCGCCAATCGCTGCAGTTGATGGCGGACGCATTCCCGTCAGACCCCGCGGGAAGATCCGTAGAAGTGGTCAACACTGCTTCCTGGCCCAGGACGGACCTGGTCGTGCTTGCACCCGGCCAGAGCACCGCCGGAGATCTGGTGTTCGACCAGGACGGAGCTGTGGCGCCCTCCCAGCGCCTGTCGACCGGTGAACTTGCATTTGTCGCACGCGAGGTTCCCCCGCTCGGCGCACGGCGGTACTTTGTCAAGGCGGGCATTGCAGAGCCCTCTGGGAGCGTGAGGGTCAGCCCTTCGGGCATATCGAACTCGCTCCTCACCGTGGCCTTCGACACCCTCACCGGAACCATCCGCAGCATCAAAGCAGCCGGCGGGCGGGAGTTCGTCGAGCCGAAAGCTCCGGGCGTCAATCAGTATCTCTATGTCCTGGGCAGGAACCCGGCCGACGCGAAGCCGGGCAGCGTGGCTCGCATCGAAATCGTCGAGCAGGGACCTGTGGTCGGCGTCGCGCGCATCGTCATGAACGCGCCGGGTTGCACGGCCCTTGCAACGGAGGTCCGCATCGTCGAGGGGATGGGACGCATCGAGATACGCAACACGCTCGAGAGGGCGAAGGTCCGCGAGAAGGAGTCCGTACATTTCGCGTTTCCGTTCCATGTGCCCGGGGGTGAGTTCCATCTCGACGCCGGGTGGGGAGTCCTGAGGCCGACGCTCGACCAGCTTCCCGGCTCCTGCAAGGACTATCTCTCCAGCGGCCGCTGGCTGGACCTGTCGAACAAGGAGTACGGCGTGACCTGGACGACCGTCGAGTCCCCGCTCGTGGAGATCGGGGCCATGACCGACGAACGCCCTGCGGTGAAGGGGTATCGCGCATGGCGGACCGCCATCCCGGAGGGGACGACGTTCTACTCGTATGCGATGAACAACTACTGGCACACGAACTACACCGCTGATCAGGAAGGGACCGCGACGACACACTACACGGTCACTCCGCACACCGGGTTCAACCCTGTCGATGCCTACAGGCGGGGGGTCGAGTCGAGCCAGCCGTTGATCGCGCGTACCGGATCCGACGCCACCTCGCCGGCGGGGACTCTCCTCGCCCCTTCCGCACCCTCCATCGTCGTCACGTCGCTCATGCCGAGCGCGGACGGCAAGGCTATGATGGTCCGGCTGTTCAACGCCAGCGCGGCGGAGCAATCGTTCTCCGTGTCGTGGAAGCGGTTCGTCCCGTCCAAAGTCTACCTCAGCTCACCTGCCGAGACGAACGATGTCGTGGCCGGCGATCAACTGAAGCTGCCCGCCTACGGAATCGTGACGCTCCGTTGCGAGAAGTGACTTCAGTTTGACTTTGCGCCGCCCTTCCGATAGATTTCTTCTGCGTCTGGACAGCGGTGCTTCTCCACCTTACCTCCGGGGGTGCAGCCATGGTCATCTGCAGACGAATGCTCATCCTCCTTCCACTTCTCCTCCTCGTCGTTGCCTGCAGATCGGAGCAACAACAGGTTGACCGGCAGCCGGCCGTAGCCGGACAGTTCTACCCCGGCAACCCGGAAGAGCTGAAGCGGACTCTCGACGATCTGTTCTCGAGGGCGGTTCCCCCCGGGGATCCGTCGCATGTCGCCGCGCTCATCGTCCCTCACGCCGGATACGTCTATTCCGGAACGGTTGCGGCGTCCGGGTTCAACCAGATCGACCCCGGCAGGAAGTTCGACAATGTGTTTCTCATCGGTTCGAGCCATCACGTGGGATTCGAGGGTGCGTCGGTCTACTGTGCCGGCGACTTCGTCACGCCTCTCGGCACGGTCAAGGTGAATCGAAAGCTTGGAGAAGCGCTCATTACTAAAGAGAAGCTGTTCTCAAGCCGGACGGATGTACACATACCGGAGCACAGCCTCGAAGTCCAGCTCCCGTTCCTGCAAACCCGCCTGAAACAGCCGTTCCAGATCGTTCCGATCCTCCTCGGGGCGAACGAACCCGAAACCTGCCGGCGAATCGCCGACGTGCTCCGACCCTACCTCACGGAGAAGAATCTGTTCGTCATCAGTTCCGACTTTTCGCACTACCCGGCCTACGACGCGGCTGTCAGCGTCGACGGAGCCACCGCTGATGCGATCGTCTCGAACTCCCCGGATGCGTTGATACGGGTCCTCCGGCAGAATGAAGAGTCGGGAACACCCGGCCTGGCAACAAGCCTTTGCGGCTGGTCCAGCGTGCTGACGCTCATGTATATGACGGCGTCCGAGAAGGATCTCTCCTATCACGCCATCCAGTACAAGAACTCGGGCGATGCCCGAGCCGGCTAACAGGAAGAACGTCGTTGGATACTACGCGATCAGCGTTGCGCGTCAGGGCATGCCGGAACGGGCCTCCTTCACGCTCAACAACAAAGAGAAGGCCGCGCTGCTCGCGCTCGCACGTCGCACGGTGGAAGCATACGTCACCGATGGCTCGGTCCCAACCGTTGACCAGGCCGCCCTCAGCACACCCCTCACGACCCCGTGCGGCGCGTTCGTCACGCTCACAAAGCATGAAGCCCTGCGCGGATGCATCGGCCGTTTCGACGCGCCGGACCCGCTCTATAAAGTCGTGCAGCAGATGGCGATCGCCTCCGCCACGCAGGACAGCAGGTTCGACCCCGTCGTGCCGGGGGAACTTCGCGACCTTGACATCGAGATCTCGGTCCTCACTCCGATGAGAAAGATCGCGTCCATCGAAGAAGTCCAGCTCGGGAAACACGGCATCTACATTCGCAAGGGGATGCGCTCGGGGACATTCCTGCCGCAGGTGGCGACCGAGACCGGCTGGACGAGGGAGGAGTTCCTCGGACATTGCGCGCGGGACAAGGCCGGAATCGGCTGGGATGGCTGGAAGGATGCCGACCTCTATGTCTACGAGGCTCTCGTCTTCAGTGAGAAGGAGCTCTCCACCTCACCCTGAAATGAAACCGGCCCTTTCCGCAAGAGGCATCGCAGCGGCCTTGATGGCGCTCGGCGGCACTTCGGTCGCAGGGCAGATCATCATCCTCCGGGAGTTCCTCTCGATTTTCCACGGGAACGAACTGGTCATCGGGATCGTCCTTGCCTGCTGGATGATCCTGACCGGAGCGGGCGCGCTGCTGGGAAGGACGGCACACCGTTGGGCGACCCGGGGGAGCGCAGCTCCCTCTGCGCTGCTCGCGCTCGGGATCGCACCGCTGCTCACGGTCTTCCTTGTTCGCTTCCTCCGCAATCTGGTGTTCACCCCCGGGAGCATGATCCCGATCGTGCAGGCGTTCGCCGCGGCAGGCGCCGTCCTCGCCCCCTTCTGCGTGCTTTCCGGACTCTCGTTTGCCCTGTTCACGAGCGCCCTGGCTGCGCGGAGCGAGCGCAATCCCGCGGCATCCGCCTATTTCTGGGAATCGCTCGGAAGCGCCTCAGCGGGGCTCCTCTTCTCTCTCCTTCTGCTCCCCCGTCTCGAGACGTTTCAGGCACTCTCGCTGCTGCTCGTCCTCAACGCGTGCCTGGCATATGGCTCGCCATCAGGACCCGCGCGCGCTCCGTCTCGGTGATCGCGGCATGCTGCCTCATAGCAGGCGTCGCCCTGATGGTGTGGGGGCATCTCGACCTTGCGACCAGGCGATTCCTCTTTCCCGGGCAGACCATCGCATTCTTCAAGGACACACCGTACGGAAACCTGACCGTGACCCGGCAGGAAGGACAGGTCAGCCTCTTCGAGAACGGCGTCCTGATGTTCTCCACAGACGATGTCACGGCGAATGAAGAGAACGTTCACTATGCGATGGCCCAGCACGAGGCCCCGCGGAATGTCCTCCTGATCGGAGGCGGGATCGCGGGAACGACCGTCGAGGTGCTCAAGTACGGCGTGGAGCGACTCGACTACGCGGAGATGAATCCCTGGATCGTCCGGATTGGCCGGGAATTCACAAACGCGCTCGTCGATCCGCGGATCAACGTCGTCACCGACGACGGGCGCAAGCATGTCCGCACGACCTCGCAGAGGTACGACGTCGCGCTCATCAATCTCCCGGACCCGGAGACGATTCAGCTGAACAGATTCTACACCGTGGAATTCTTCCGGGAACTGAAGCGCGTGCTCACCGGCGGCGCCGTCGTCTCCACCAGCCTCTTTCCCGGCGCGGAATACCAGGGACCTGAGGCGAGGAGCTCGAGCTCCATCCTGCATGCGACGCTGCGACAGGTCTTTGCCAACGTCCTTGTGGTCCCGGGCTCGCGCAACTATTTTCTCGCCTCGGACGGGCCGCTTGACATTCACATCGGGCGGCTTGTCGAGGCACGTGGCGTGTCAACGACCTATGTCAACCGCTTCTATCTTGACGACCGGATGCTCGAACAACGGAGCGCCGGGATCATGCGCACGTTCGCCGCCGGGGCTCCTGTCAACACCGACCTCGAACCGATCAGCTACTACCGTCAGCTCGATTACTGGCTGAGCTATTTCGGAGCGGTTCCCGAAGTGTGGATGCTGCTCGTCGTGGGGGCGATTGTTATGCTCGTCTGGCGATTCAGCGCGGTGGGCATGGGCATCTTCGTGGGCGGGTTCGTCGGAGTCTCCCTGGAGATTCTGCTCCTTCTTGTCGTCCAGATCCTCTCCGGGTCTCTGTTCTACATGACCGGCATCGTGATCACCGCTTTTATGGCCGGGCTGGCCGCGGGCTCATGGGCCGCGCGCCGTTTTCTGCCTCGGGCTGGCATGCGGATGTTTGCGGGAATCCAGCTCGGCGTGGCGGTGGTGTGCATCCTTCTGCCACCCCTCTTCGAGGTGCTGCTGAAAACGCACGCGTCTGCCGTGGCGGTGCAGATCCTGTTTTCATCCCTTGCGTTCTCCCTCGCCGTCCTTTTTGGCGTGGAGTTCGCGATTGCGGCGTCCGTCCGCGGGGGGTCTGCGGGCTCGATAGCGTCGGAGCTGTATGGACTCGATCTGGCCGGGTCCGCTCTGGGTGCGCTGATGATCAGCGTCTATGCAATTCCCCTGTTCGGTGTCGGCACGGTGGGCAGGCTGCTGGGAGCGGCCTCTGCGGTTGCGGCGCTCGTCTGCATGGCCGCAAGCAGACGGCGTTGACGTATCGAGGGATCTCTTCACGGCCCCCGTCCGGGCGATCCGGCCACGGCGGCGACACGAATGCGTTGCGAAGGAGCGTCACATGGATACACACGGCAGCGATGCGCGGATCCTGACCAAGCGTGAATTCATGCGGCTGTGTTGTCTCGGCGTCGGGGGATGCGCTCTGGGCGTCAGCGTGGCGCGCTCATGGCCGGGCTCCGCCAGGGCCGTGGCATTCCTCTCGATGGAAGGCGAGGGGCCGGACAGTTGGAGCAAGGAGGCAATGTTCTATGAGACGACGGGTGATGCGGTACGGTGTTTGAAATGTCCCCACGGCTGCGTTCTCAAACACGATCAGCTGGGCATCTGTCGCAACCGGCTGAGCTACGAGGGAAAACTCTATTCGATCGCCTACGGGAATCCGTGCGCCGTCCATATTGATCCGATAGAGAAGAAACCTTTCTTCCATTTCCTGCCGTCGACCCGGGCGTTCTCCATTGCCGCAGCCGGCTGCAATCTCCGGTGCCTGAACTGCCAGAACTGGGAGATCTCGCAGGTGAGCCCGAGGGAGTCGCGCAATGTCGACATGATGCCCGACCGCGTGGTCGAGGAGTGCGTGAGCGGTCGGTGCGCGTCGATCGCCTACACCTATTCCGAGCCGACGACGTTCTACGAATACACGTTTGACACGGCCACGTCAGCGCGCAGACGGGGAGTCCGGAATGTCCTGAAGTCGAGCGGGTATATCAATGAGAAACCGCTCCGGAAACTCTGCTCGGTGCTCGACGCCGCGAACATCGACCTGAAATCGTTCGACGACAAGGTGTACCGGGAACTCAACGGGGCAAAGCTCGAACCGGTTCTGAGGACCCTGAAGATACTCAAGGAAGAGGGAGTCTGGCTGGAGATCACAAACCTCGTCATCCCGACCTGGACCGACAATCTTGATATGATCCGGAGGATGTGCGATTGGCTCTGCGAGAACGGGCTCCGCGACTGCCCGATCCATTTCAGCCGATTCACGCCGCTGTACAAGCTCACGCAGCTGCCCGCAACTCCCGTCGCCACGCTCGACCGGGCGACAGAGATTGCCCGGACGGCCGGGGTGCGGTACGTGTACGTCGGGAATGTTCCGGGACACGCCGCCGAGCACACCGCGTGTCACACATGCGGCAGACGCATCATCGAGCGCCGCGGGTTTGCGGTCCTCTCGAACGAAATCAAGGACGGAAAGTGCGGGTACTGCAAAGAGACGATTCCAGGGATCTGGGCCTAGGCTGCGGGAAGTTGACCGCAAGCCGCCGCCCCACCTCAGACGAGCGCAGTCTTCCCCGGAACCGCGACCTCCAGGGGCGGCAAGGCCTTCCACTCGAGATGCGGAGGCGTAAGATCAAGCGTCGAGCTGTTCATGACCCAATCCCAGCTCAACGCGCGGCCGGTGTAGGCACTCATGCGCCCCATGATCGCCGTCAGCGTGCTCTCGGCAACCTGTTTTCCCTCGTTGAGTGGCTTGCCGGCCTTGATGCTCGCGATCAGATCGACATGTTCCTGGACGTATGGATTGGGGGATTCCTTTGCGGTGGCGTACGGCTTCGCCCCCTTGATGTAGCCGTCCGCGCCGTCGGTGTACGAAAAGCCCTTCGTCCCCACCACCCGCTCCGATACGTTGTCCATGGCCCCCGCCGTCTGACGGCACATGCTGAGGATCCGTGCCCCGTTCGGGTACTCGTACTCCACCGCAAAATGGTCGAAGACGTTCCCGTACATGGGATCCGTCCGTGCCGCCCGCCCGCCCATCCCCGTGCACTTTACGGGGTGCGTTCCCATCGCCCAGTTCATCACATCAAGATTGTGCACGTGCTGCTCGCAGATGTGATCGCCGCTGCACCAGACCGTGAAGAGCCAGTTCCTGATCTGCCACTCCGTGTCCGACCAGTTCTTGATGATCCGGTCGGCCCAGTTCTGCGCTGAGCGTTCGACCCACAGGGATCCCATGTTCCAATAGCACTGACCCGAAACGATATCGCCGATATCTCCTCCTCGAACGCGTTTCATGACCTCAAGGTAGTGGGTCTGGTGACGACGTTGCGTGCCCGCGACGATCGCAAGCCCCTTTTGCGCGGCAAGATCAGCGCTGGAAATGACGGAGCGCGCGCCAGCGGGATCCACAGCAACCGGTTTTTCCATGAAGATGTGTTTGCCGGCATCGACCGCCGCCCGCAGGTGCTGCGGCCTGAAGAACGGAGGCGCGGCAAGGATCACCAGATCCACGTCGGCCGCAATGACCTTCGCATAGGCATCGAAGCCAGTGAAACACGTTTCCGGGGTGACCGCCAGGTTTTCTTTCTTGAGTTTCTCCCTGAGGTACTTCAGCGAATTTTCCAGCATGTCGGGGAACAGATCGCCGATCGCGGTGATGACGACATCGGTCGAAGCCTCGACGCAATTGATGGCCGCACCAGTTCCGCGCCCCCCGCATCCAATCAGGCCGACGCGGATCTTCTCCGCTCCCGCGGCGCGCAGAACAGAGGTGCCTGACACGACTGCCGCCAGGGAAGCCACCGATGCTGCCTTCATGAAATCCCTTCTGGTGATTCCGGATGTCACGATCTCACGATTGTCGTTCATGACCTTCCTCGAGGATGTTGTTCAGAGCGTACACTTCAGTTGTCACATGTCCTGTAGGCTTCAATGACCGCCATCTCCCCCTCTTTCCCCGCCCGGCTCTTGCCGTGCTCCATACAGATCACTCCCTGGTAACCTTTCGACTGAAGATGCCTGAAGATCGATCGGTAGTTGAGCTCACCCGTGCCGGGCTCTTTCCGGCCCGGGGTATCTCCACAATGGAAGGCCGCGATCTGATCCCAGGCAGCGTCGATATTGGGAATGATGTTCCCCTCCGTAATCTGCTGGTGGTAGATGTCCTCCACAATCTTGCACGCAGGGCTCCCCACGGCGCGGGCAATCTGGTACGACTGGGACATTCGGGTCAGGAACAGGCCGGGATGATCCTTGGGATTGAGCGGCTCAATGACAATCACCAGGCCTCCGGGCTCACAGATGCCGGCACACCACTTCAGGTTTTCAATGACGTTTGCGGTCTGATAGTCCCAATCGAGGCTTTCGTCGAACCGGCCCGGAACCATCAGCGTCGTCTTCACATTCGTTCGCTTCGCCGTCTCGAGGGCGGTCTTGAGTGTGCCGGCAAGCATGTCGCGCACCGACGCATCCCGGGTCACGAACGACTTCACGGAAAAATCCGCATACGCAACAAACGGACCGATCTCCATGCCCAGTCGCGAGGTCTCTCTGGCGATGGCATCCTGTTCGGCCACGGGGCGATTCATCAGACCGTTGTCGAACATGGCACGGAAGCCCTGATCTGCCATGAACTTGATCTGATCGATAGGATCCGTACCCGCGTGCTGCTCGAACATCCCGAATGGCGGGGCATACCTGAGTTTGAAGCCTGAGGGCTTCCCTTCGGCGGTCGTCGCGCGGGCATACTCCCCGGGGCGGAGCGTCATCAGGGCCGCCGCGCCGAGTGCAGCGTCACGAAAGAAGCGACGGCGGGCGTTCAGGACCGTAGGTTCGTTCATTGCAGCTCTCCTTCTTCTGAAAGGTGCCCCGGCTTCTTCCTGTAGGCCCCGCTGTGCGCCGGGAGAGATGATATGCGATAATCGTCACTGATTTCGAAAGAAACAATGGCAACGTTGCACTGCCCGGGATGGGCGCAGGAGGTGACCACTGGATGCCCCTGAGGTCGCAACAGAGCGGCCCGTTGGATGGCCGTATTATTGTACACGTGGGAGATGAGGGGCAGGTACCGGATTCATGACGATTTCTCAGGAGAGGTATGGTCGCCTCTGGTGCACGCCTCCGGGTTTGAAGGCGGCCCGGAAAATGGAAGGAGGCAAGGCAACACGGGGAGAGACGTCACCAACGACGAGGGGTTCAGCGAAAGCGCATGCTTCAGCAGCTCACCTCGGTGTCCTGCTCCCGGTAGGGAGACAGCTTCGATTGTGTGCCCTCGGGCAGATTCGAACTGCCGACCTGCGGTTTAGGAAACCGTCGCTCTGTCCATACTGAGCTACGAGGGCGGACAACCAACGACTGGCAAGGGACAACCCACACGTCTCAACCGTTTGCGAGCCGTTTGAATGCATAAGATACGCGTATCGAGCGGAGAAGGCAATACTATTGTTGCCCCGGACATCCCTTCTCCATACATTTGCAGGGAGAAGACTGCAAATCCCACTTCCGAGCCCGGCATCTGCGATGACGAACAGCCAACCCTCCCTCAGCCCTTCCGACGAAGAGAATGTCCGCTCGACATTTGACCGGTTCTGGACCGACCAGACAGATCTCGGCGAGATCGACGACACGGGCTCGGATATCCTCCACCTCTTCGATCAGGAGATTCCGCACATCCCCGGCGCGAGATTCCTCGAGGTCGGTTCGGGAAGCGGTAGGATATCCCTCGCCCTGGCGCGCCGCGGTGCGCAGGTTACGCTTCTTGACAACTCCCAGGCCGCGATCGACCTGAGCAAGGACATATTGCCCGCCACGGTCAGGAGGCGGAGTTCGTCCTCGCCAGCGCCTTCGAGATGCCGCTGTCCCGACCCGCGTTCGACGTCGTCTGGAACTCGGGCGTCATCGAACATTTCCTTTTTGAGGATCAGGTGCGCATGCTGCGTGAGATGCTCCGGGTTCTGAAACCCGACGGCACCCTGATCACATTCAACCCTTCCCACGAGGGGCGCATTTACCGCGTTCGCCAAGTACCTCCTCGAAAAAACAGGAAAATGGCCATACGGAGAGAGATCCCGATAGAAACCCTCGGGCCCCATGCGGATCGACTGGGTGCGCGCCTTGTCCGCGAGTTCAATGCGGGCTTTGACCTGCAGTTCACCTATTTCCTTAGCCGCGGCATTCCTTTGAAGGACTACTTCCGAGAGCAGACCCGCCCTCAACAGCCTGGATGACGACGGCATTTTGGCGGTTACATGAAGGTTTCCGTGCTCAAAAAGTCCTCCGCTGCTCCCGCGCGGCCCGGTGATGGCCTGAGATTCTCAGCTCAGCCCCCCGACAGCCGGTTGGCCCTGATCCCTGCGGCGGAACCGCCCCACCCACGGCGCATGTTCTATCTGGCGACTCTTATGAAGCCAAGCCTCGGAACAAGACAGATGAGATTCACTCACATTTCTAGTGACAGTGGTCGCAATTGCCTCACTTACGCATATTTCATACCCCACGCTGCCATGGCAACCGAAGAACCAAAATACACCGTTATCAAGTCGGAAGAGGATTTCGAGATCCGCCGCTATGAACCTTTTATCGTTGCCGAGACGTGGTGTCGGATAGCGGACCTGGAATCGGGATCAGACAAGGGTTCCGAAGACTTGCTGGATATATCTTTGGGGGCAATCGCGTAAAGGAATCAATCTCAATGACGGCCCCGGTCAGCAACCGCCCGATCTCAGAAGATCGCAATGACTGCCCCGGTGGAGACCCACATGGCGGATTCGGACATGGTCATGGCATTCATGATGCCATCGGAATACAGCATGGAGAGTCTGCCTGAGCCTACCGATCCCCGGGTGGTCCTCAAGAAGATGCCGGGCAGGAGTCTGGCGGCCGTGAGGTTCTCGGGTAGTTGGAGCGAAGAACGGTTCCAGGAGCACACGGAGATGCTCAGGGAGTGGCTGGGAAAGCGGCGATATCGAGGTAGCGGGATGCCGACAGTTGCCCGATACGATCCCCCATGGACGCCCTGGTTCATGGGACGGAACGAAATACTCGTTGAAGTGGCCTACCCGGCCGAAGAGAAAGGCGAAGCGACAGGAAGGAACCAACCCGATTACAACGTGACCCTGTCGAGCCTCCCGGGGATTCGGGCTGGCAATTCAAGGGGGCATGTCAGCGGGCAGCGAAGAGGCGGACGCTGATCAGTGACACATCTGACCTCAGAGGCGAGAGAGCCTTGGGGAGCTCAGAAAGGGGTCGGCGGGCGCACGGGAGGCGTGCCGGTCTGCCGGCCAGCGAAGAAGCCGTACACGAGCAGCACGGCCGCGCTGCTGGCGACATAGGCGATCGGCCGCCCCCCACGCCCCCATGGATGGGATGAGGAGCAGCGAGCAGGCCGCCATCGTCGCAAGTGACAGGCCGGACCCGACGGAGAACGCGGCCGACTTGCTGGCGGCAAACAGCGATGCCTGGAACGGATAAGAGAGCACTACCAGCATCACACCCACACACATCATCCTCAGCAACCCGGCACTCTCCTCGAATTCGCTCCCAAAGAGGACGCGGATCACGACCGGACTGAGTACCATCACCACCCCCAGCCCCGCAACAAACAATCCTACAAGCAGCCACGCCTTTCGCTTCTTCCGTTCGACAACTTCCGGCGCAGGGTCGGCGGAGACTTCGGGCAGGAGCGCCGTGAGGAACGACTGACTCATCATTGTCAGGACCGCCGCGATCTTGACAGCCGCCCCGTACAGTCCGAGCGCACGCGCATTCCCCAGTCCGCCAAGGAAGAACACATCCACCCGCGCCGCGAGTACGGTGAGCACGCCGTGCAGGGCCCACCACTTGCCGAAGTTGAACATCTCCTTCCGTAGCTCTGTGTCAACCGCATGCCACCGGAAGCTCCTGTACGGAGAGAACAGGTAGGCGGCGACAAAGCCCGCCACCGCGCTCACGATCTCGATGAGAACGATCGTTCCAAGGTCAACGCTTCCTGCAATCAGTGCGATCGCAAGGGCCAACAACAGCTTCGATGCCGCGGGAACGACCGCCACGAGTGAATGCTTCCTGAACTCACGATGGCCGTAGTACAGGTATCGGAAGAAGTCCAGCGCGGCATTCGCCGTCACCGCGATGAGCATCACGAGAAAGAGATCACTGCGCGTCCGGACAGGTGGCCAAACACCATTCCGACCAGAGGCGCTGCCAGAACTACCGACACCGCAATGATCGTCACGACAAGCGCCGTCTTCGCTCTGAGGGCATAAGCCAGAACGTTGCCCAGCCCGTCCGTGTCCCCTTTCGAAAGTTTCTCCGGAATGAACCTGATGAGCGCCCCTCCGACGCCAAGGTCGGCCAGCCCCGTGAGCATCGTTGTGAGCGAGATCAGGAGCGTCAACACTCCAAAATCGTCCACTCCCAGCAGGCGAGCGTACAGAGCGTACGTCAGCGCTCCCACGAGAGCATTGACCGCCGAACCTCCTCCCAGCCAGACGGTATTCAGGAGCGTCGGAGATTTGAGCGCTTTCTCATACAACGCGTATGCGCGTTCCTGGAACTGTCGCATGGCGCGGCTATTGCCCTGCTTTCATGACTTCGAGGATGGTGGATGCATGGGCGCGCCACGAGTGGGCGCGCGCCACTTCTTTGCGGGCGTCGATCGTGCGGCGATCGTCTTCTTCAAGGGCCTGCTTGAATGCCCGGCTGAATTCCTCGGGTCCCTTCACGATGTAAAGCAGGTCGCCGTACTTCTGCAGCTCCGCCATGGGCGTCGTGAGCACCGGCTTCCCCAGAGAGAAGTACTCGAAGAGTTTCACCGGATTTGTTGTTTCAGCGACTTCCCCGGCCGCAAACGGGATGAGGCAGGCGTCGAATTCCCGGATGCAGAGAGGCATGTCCGCATACGGCTTCGCCGGGAGCCAGTAGATGTTGGGCGCGACTTTCAAGCGCTCAAGGTTCGCAGCATCGTCGTAAGGCCCGATGAAGACAAACGACACATCCGGGTTGGCCCTGGCAGCGGCAGCCACAAGCGGGAAGTCGATCCAGCGGTACACCGCCCCGACATACCCTGCACGGGGTCGTGGGATACGGGCCAGGTCCTCAATGATACGGTCGCTTTCTGCCGTCCTGGCGAACCATTCGTGGTCGACTCCATTCGGCACCCTCACCATCGGGCAGGTGTAGCCGTATCCTTTGAGCATCGGCTCCAGCTTTTCCGCCGTCACGAATGCGGCACTCGCCATGGGGGCAAGATGCCGCAGGAATCCGACAAACCGCTCCGGCGAGCTCTTGCCTGCATAGACCGTGACGTCATCAAGGAAATCGAGGTAGAGACGGTCAAAGTCCCCGCTCCGGATCGCTGGGCGCCCAGGGGAGCTGCTCAACGAACGCGACGGATGTTTCACCTGCCGGCATCCTCCGCAGGACCTTCTTCCAGAGGAAGCGGCGATGGATCCGCGCATTGAGTTTCTCAACAAGCGGAGAGTCAAACCGATTCAGCGGAAGCGTTATCGGGGGCGTGAGGATTTCAAATGAAGGCCGTGCGGCTGCACGCGCCCCGGCCCGCACGGAGCTCCTTGCGCCTTCAATCCAGAGGAGCGATCTGACGAGCCAGTAAAGCGACCGGAGCGCGGCGAAGAAGAACGAGACGAACCCCTTTGCGAGCGCTCCCCGGATGCTGGTCGATTCAATAAAGGTGACCGGCACGCCGAGCGATCGGAACTGGTCCGCCAGGTGCTGGGACCGCTGGCGCAGAAACTCCCAGGGGACTGGCGAGAAGAAGTAAATGCGCATTCGCTCAGACGGTGTCATGTGTCAGGTCGCCCGACATGATGGGCAGATTCGGCTGTGATATTCGGAACAATGTCCCAGGCACGGCTGATCACCGGTACAGACGGTGCGCGTCAATGTATTCCTCGACGGCCCGAGGCACAAGGCCTGATATCGGCTCGCCAATGCTCACGAGTCGGCGGATCTGCGTCGAGGAGACGTCGATCTGCGGAACCTCCACCCTTCTGATGCGCGATCCAGCGTTGGGCTCGATACCGCGCGTGCGATACCCCGGCCTGTCCATGACTATCACCGTTGCGAGCTCGAGGATCCGTTCCGGATCCCGCCAGAGATGGAATTCGTGGTAGTTGTCCATCCCGATGAGCATGAACAGCTCGCTCCCGGGGAACATCCCGCGCAGTTCCAGAAGGGTATCAACCGTGTACGAGACCCCTTCCCTCCGGAGTTCAACGTCGGAGACGCTTAGCCCCGGCACATCGGCAACCGCGAGCTCGCACATCGCCAACCGATCCTCCGGAGACGAGAGATCGCGATCCAGCTTGTGCGGAGGAACGGCGGACGGGACCAGGATCGTCCGGTCGAGCCCAAGCTGCCTGGCGGCGTGCGTGGCGATCCCAATGTGCCCGTTGTGCGGTGGATCGAAGCTGCCTCCAAACACCCCGATACGCATGTGGCTATGGTACCGATCGGCAGTCATGACGCCATGGCCGCGCGATATACATCGAGGGTTTTCTGCGCGCAACGCTCCCACGTGTACTCGCCGGCCCTCGCAAGGCCTCGCGTCCGGAGTTCATCGCGGAGGCGCGAGTCGGTCAGAACTCGATCCAGTGCCGTTACAAGGTCATCCACTTCACGAGGCTCAAACAGCACTCCTGCGTCGCCCACGACTTCCGGGATGCTTGTGGCGTTGGCCGCGACGACCGGAACCCCCGAGGCCATCGCCTCGAGCAGCGAGAGGCCGAAACCCTCGTACAAGGATGGGAGGACTGACACCATCGCGTGTTGATTCAGTGCGACGACATCGGCCTCGGACGTCATTCCCGCCGAAACAAGCCGATCGGTGATGCCAAGAGATTTCGCCATGGCGACCAGGTCGGGCCTCCCGCCGAGCAGCTCCCCCGAGAGCACGAGATCGATGTCGTGAGAGCGGGTGAGCCGTGCAAACGCCTGCAGGAGCAGTCCTACATTCTTGTGGGGTTTCAGGGCTCCCGAGTACAGGAGGTAGGGCCGTCGAATCCCCAGCCGCTCGATTGTTCCCTTCCCCTGGTCTTGACCGCCGGCAGGGCGGAACGCGGGCGACACTCCGAGGTGAACGACGTTGATCTTCTCCGCAGCAATCCGAAAGTCTTTCAGAATATCCTGTTTTGTGAACTCGGAATCGACGATCACCTGATCGGCTGCCCTGCACGCGTGTCCGATCAGGAACCGGGCGTAGGCCCGTTTAGGTGCAGATACCACATCCGGGACCCGCAGGTGGATGAGGTCATGGATCGTGACAATCCCCTTCCCTGCAAGGCCGAACGGGAATGTGTAATGTGGGGAGTGGAAGATATCGCACCCGGCCGCGTTTGCGAGCCTGGACATCGACAGAAGCTCGCCAGGAGAATACTTGGCCGATCGATTGACGATCATCTGACCGCTGTAATGCGTTGACAGCGAAGCCGCTAGCTCAGGGGAGAGAAAGTAGATCCACTGGTGTTTTCGATCCCCGTCAAACTCGGCAAGCAGGTTCCGGATATACGTCCCTATTCCGAAGTCAGCGTACTTCCGTATGTCAATCCCGATCCGCATGACGATTATTGTCGGGGAGGAAAGATCCACCACTTTGTGAGCCGACGGACAGGCGAAGACCTTCGGGGGCTATGATTCGATCTGGAAGAACCCTGTGATGCGGGAGTCTCAGCCACGAGGGGAGGAATTGAGCGTACTCTTGAGGATTCGGACGATCCGGGCGCAGGATTTCCCATCACCGTAGGGGTTATGGGCACGGCTCATGCGGCTGTAGTGCTTCCGGTCGTTCAGGAGACGACTGATTTCGCGGACAATGCGCCACTTATCCGTTCCCACGAGCCGGACCGTCCCGGCCTTGACGCCCTCCGGGCGTTCCGTGTGATTCCGCATAACAAGCACGGGCTTTCCGAGGGAGGGTGCCTCCTCCTGCACTCCGCCGGAATCCGTCAGGATCAGATGGCTCTCATTCATAAGGAACACGAACGGGTCGTAATCAACCGGATCGAGCAGGTGGATGTTCGGGCATCGCGAGAGAAGCTTGCGAACAGGGGCCTGGACGTTCGGGTTCAAATGCACGGGATAAACTATTTGTACATCAGGATTTCGGTCGGCAACCTCACGTATTGCCTCGCATATCTTTCGAAATCCTTCCCCGAAATTCTCGCGCCTGTGTCCTGTCACGAGGATGATCCGTTTGGTGAAATCGACCTCCGGGAACATCCGCTTGTACTTCACGGATGCCTTCACGACACGCCGCCGGACGTGCAACAGGGCGTCAATGACCGTGTTCCCGGTGACGTGGACGGACTTTGGGTCTACGCCCTCTCGCACGAGGTTGGTTCTGGAGTCAAGTGTCGGGGCAAAGTGGACGTCGGCCAGGCGGGATGTCAGGACCCGGTTAATCTCCTCGGGGAACGGGCTGTACTTGTTCCCGGTCCTGAGCCCCGCCTCAACATGTCCGACGGCGGTCTGCTGGTAGTAGCAGGCCAGGGATGTCGCGAAGGTGGTGGTGGTGTCTCCCTGGACGAGCACGATGTCGGGCCGCTCCTGTGCCAGCACCTCGCGCATTCCGGTGAGGACCCGGGAGGTGACGTCCTCAAGGGACTGCCCCGGGCGCATCACATGGAGATCGTGCTCGGGCGTGATGTCGAAGAGCCGGAGGACCTGATCGAGCATCTGGCGATGCTGGGCGGTCGCGCACACGTGGACTCGGAACTGGCGGTGGCGCCGCATCTCCCGGACGAGAGGGGCCAGCTTGATGGCCTCGGGACGTGTGCCGAAGACCACAAGGACTTTGTGGCGACGTTTCGCGGAGGAGCTTGACCGGCTGCTCATGCAGCCCCCTCCCCCCCGGGCTTTGGAACCCGCCGCACACGCACGATGCGGATCCGGCGCTGACTCTTCTTCACGATGG
Source organism: uncultured Ignavibacteria bacterium (assembly GCA_963701735.1). Taxonomy (GTDB): domain Bacteria; phylum Bacteroidota; class Ignavibacteria; order UBA10030; family UBA6906; genus CAWABB01. Next base: position 514,233 of record CAVPBI010000010.1, read on the forward strand.
TAAAGGTGAACGCACCAGCGGGGATTTCTTCGTTCAACTCGGGGATACGACCGGTTTGTTTGTGCAGGAATCCGCCGAGGGTCTCGTACTCTTCGTGGTCGGGAATGCCGCCGTGGAACCGATTGTTGAAGTCGTCGACGGAGATGCGCGCGTTCACGAGGAACGAGCCGTCCGCCGTCTGCTCCACATCCCGGATCTCTTCGTCGTATTCGTCATGGATCTCGCCGACGATCTCTTCGACGATATCTTCCATCGTGATGATGCCTTCGGTCCCGCCGAACTCATCGATAACGATCGCCATGTGGATCTTCTGTGCCTGCAATTCACGCATGAGCTGGCTGATCTTCTTGGTCTCGGGCACGAAATACGCGGGCCGAACAATATCCTGCAGGATGATCAGGTCGCGGAACTCGAGCAGGCCGAGGAGGTCCTTCGTGTACACGACCCCGATGATATTGTCGATCGTGTCGCGATAGACAGGCATGCGGGAGTACCCCTCTTCCAGCACGATCTTCACGATCGTTTCGCGGGGCATCTCGATGTTGAGCGCCACCACATCGGGCCGGGGAATCATGACCTCCTTGGCCGTCGTGTCGGTGAACTCGAAGATGCTCTCGATGAGTTGCTGTTCAGTCTTGTCGATAACGCCCGACTTCGTGCCCTCCTCGAGCATCAGCTTGAACTCTTCTTCGGAGATTCGCGACTCCGTGAACGTGGTGCTGTCGCGGAACGGACGGAGGAAGAGGTTGCTCGCCGCGGTGAGGAGCAGTGCGGGATACTTGAAAAACGTCGAGAAGAGCGTCAGCGCCGGAGCGCTCCGGAGGGCGACTGCTTCGGCGAACCGCAGCGCGAGCGACTTGGGGACAAGCTCGCCGAACACGACCACAACGACGCCGATCCCCACAACCATGATCACGAGCGAGAGCCAGCTGCTGGCCTCATGGATCCAGGCATTGGTGCTGGAGGCAAGTGCGGGGGCGAGATACTGAAGTCCAACCATACCGCCCAGGCTGGCGGCAAACAGGAGAGAGAAGACGATCCCGACGTGGATCGTGGCCAGGAACCGCTCGGGTTCGGTCTGGAAGCCGAGGATCGTCCCTGCCGCCCGGTTTCCTTCCTCGAAAAGCTCCCGCATCCGGCTCTTGCGCGACGAAAGCACGGCTACCTCAGCGGCCGAAAAGAAGCCGACGAGAACAATCAGGAAGGCAACGCCGAGCAGTTCAAGCCAGAATGCATCCATACATCAAAATAACCAAAAGACGTACGGAATTCCACCCGGTCACGGCGTGCGCCGCGTGCGGGAGGATTGGCCCCGGCTTGGGCAGGTATTCAGCGGGATTCGCGCAGGAAGTCCAGTCGCGGCTTCAGCCGCTCGGCGGACATGAGGAGCTTGCTCTTGTCGAAGATTGCGTCTTCGGTCCGCGTGAAGACCAGCTCGTACTCGTCGCTCATGATGATCGCCTCTTCGGGGCAGGCCTCCTCACAGAAGCCGCAGAAGATGCAACGCAGCATGTTGATCTCGAACTTCACCGGGTAGCGCTCTTTGGCGAGCTCCGTCTCTGCCGCCTGCACTTCGATCGCGAGCGCGGGACAGACACGTGCGCACAGTCCGCACGCCACGCAGCGCTCAACCCCCTGCTCTTCGACAAGCACCGGCCTGCCGCGGAAGGACGACGGCGGATTCCACCGCTCTTCCGGGTACTGCCGGGTGAATTTCGGGCTGAAGAAATGGCGCATGGTCAGGACCATCCCCTTGACGATCTCGGGGATGTAGGTCTTCTGCCAGAAGGTGAGATCCTTCCGCCTGATCTGTTTGATCGCGACTCCGTTAGTGTTCGCCGTCGTCACAGGGTTCTCCGAATCGGGCTCATCCAAGAATCAGCAGCCATGCCCCGGTCACCACCACGTTCAGCAGCGCCAGAGGCAACATGACCTTCCATCCGAGGTTCATCAGCTGGTCGTACCGGAAGCGCGGAATCGTCCAGCGGATCCAGATGAAGAAGAACAGCGTCGCGCAGACTTTGACGATGAACGTCAGGATCTGGATCACGCTCGTCCAGAACGGCGACAGTCCGACATCCTGGAGGAACGGGAACTGCCAGCCGCCGAGGAACAGGGTCACGATCAGTGCCGCCGACGTGATCATGTTCGCGTACTCGGCCAGGAAGAAGGTGCCGAACTTCATCCCGCTGTATTCCGTATGGTAGCCGCCGACCAGTTCAGGTTCGGCCTCCGGGAGGTCGAACGGAAGGCGGTTGGTTTCAGCGAACGCCGCGACGACGAACGTGATGAACCCGATGGGCGTCAGGAACGCGTTCCACGCCAGGCCGGCCTGGTGTTCGACGATCGCATCGAGCTGCATCGACCCCGCGACCATGATGACGCCGACGACCGAGAGACCCATCGAGAGTTCGTAGCTGATCATCTGGGCGGACGACCGCAGACCGCCCAGGAGCGAGTACTTGTTGTTGGAGGCCCATCCGCTCAGCGTCACGCCGTACACGCCGAGCGATGTGAGGGCCAGGATGTACAGCACGCCGATATTGACGTCCGCGATAAGCAGCTTGATCTCCTTGCCGAACAGGGAGATCTGGTCTCCGAACGGGATGACGGCGAAGGTGGCCATCGCGACGGTGATCGAGATAATCGGTGCAAGCGTGTGGATCGCTTTGTTCGCGCTCGCCGGGACGATGTCTTCTTTCAGGAACAACTTGATGACATCGGCCGGCGACTGGAGCAGACCGAGCGGTCCGACGCGGTTCGGCCCGATGCGATCCTGAATGTAGGCGCTGACCCGGCGTTCCACCCACACGAGGTTCGCGACGGTCGTCAGGATGATTCCGACGACCAGCACGATCTTGATAAGAGAGATAATCAGGAATTCCATGGCCAGTGGTCCGAACTGCTATGCGTGGATGCCTGCGGCAACATCGGTCTTGAGGGCCATCCCCTTCTTGCCGAGGCGAAGGTACGACATCCCCTTGAACGCTCCGAAAGTCGATGCCAATTCCGCGAATACCTCGTCTGCGGAAGCATACCGGAAGCGGCTCCCCATGAGTGATGCGATCCCCGACAGGATCTTCCAGGTCGGGCGCGCGTCCCTGCGCGTGCCACGGCTCCAGCGGTCGAACTGCGTGCCATAGCGGTCGAGGCGGCTCATCGAGAACCCGTCCAGAGACCGCTCGCTATCCAGCGTTCCCACGGCCGGGCGTATGCGCTGCACACGTCCCTGGAAATTCGTAAAGGTACCGTTCCTCTCGGCGAACGTCGAGCACGGCAGCACAACGTCCGCCATGCGGGTGGTTTCATCCTCGTTGGAGGAATGGACCACCAGAAGCTCCAGCTTGGACAGGATCTGGGCGATTGCCGGATCGGCAGCGATGTTGTCCTCGACCACGTACAGGGCCTTGATCTGCCCTTCGCGGATACCGCGGACGATGCCATCGAACGCCGCCCCGCCCGGGATGCCCAGTGCGGCGGCGCCCCTGCCGTTGGGCGTCTTGTCTGCGCGGATAAGAAGATCGTCCTCGTCGCCCGGAATCTCATGTGTCCGGAACGCCATCTGCCTGGTACCCAGGATATCGTGGGCGAACTTCTGCAGGATGTAGATGTCCTCGTTCGTCGAATGTGCGGAGGCGATGAGCGCAATCTCCGACTTGCGGAACGTCTTCAGTTCCGACGCCGCCCTCGCGATGGCTTCGTCCCACCCGACCTCCGCAAGCTCCTGGTCTTTCCGCATCTGCGGCGACTTGAGCCTGGTGTCCGCATTGACATGGCGGAAGGAGTTGAGGCGACCGGCGTCGCACATCCAGTATTCGTTGACGTCCGAATTGAAGCGGGGCGTCATGCGAAGGATCTCGTTGTTCCGCACCCACACGAAGATGTTGCAGCCGCGCGAGCACCCGGGGCACACGCTCTCCGTCGCCGACATCTCCCAGACCCTCGCCTTGAAGCGGAAGTCGCGGCTCGTCAGAGCTCCGACCGGGCAGATGTCGATGGTGTTCATGGAATACGGATTGTCGAGCTTTTCGCCCGGGAAGGTCGTGAGCTCCACATGGTCACCGCGCTGGCTGAACGTCAGCTGCGGCTTCTTCGCGATCTCGTCGCAGAACCGGACGCACCGGGAGCACATGATGCAGCGCTCGGTGTCGAGCAGCACGTTCGGGCCGAGCTCCACGCGCTTGGGCTTGTGGACCTTGTCCTCCTCGAACCGGCTCGCGCCGATGCTGTGCGAGTAGGCGTAGTCCTGGAGCTTGCATTCACCCGCCTCGTCGCAGATTGGGCAATCGAGCGGATGATTGATGAGGAGGAACTCCATCACGGCCTGACGGGCGTGAATGACCCGTTCGTTCGCCGTGTGGACCACCATCCCTTCGACCGCCTGCGTCGAGCAGGCGATCACCAGCTTCGGGTTCTTCTCCACCTCCACCAGGCACATGCGGCAGTTCCCTGCCACGGACAGCTTGGGGTGCCAGCAGAAATGGGGGATTTCTATCCCGTGGGCGCGGGCCGCCTCGATGATGGTCTGGCCCTCGTTCGCCTGGATCTGTTTGCCGTCGATGGTAACTGTTACCATGGTCACGTCGCCGCAAGCTCGTGTGTATACTTCTCGTGGAAGGACTTCAGACTCTCCACGAGCCCTTCAATCTCCTCCTTCGGCGGGAGGAATGTCGTTCGAAAATGGAACGTCCCGGGTCGCTGGCCGAACCCTGAACCCGGTACCACGCAAATGCCTGTTTCTTCCAGAAGCCGCAGGCAGTATTCGTTGTCGCGGCCGCTCTCGTAGGCCAGCCGCTCGTCCGCGCTCATGGCATCCACATTGACGCCGGGCTCGGGGGGCAGCTCGAACCGCACGAACGCGTACATCGCGCCGTGGGGCTCGACCAGGGACATGCCGGAAATGCGGTTGATCCCGCGACCGAGGATTTCGGCCTTCGCCTTGAGCGATGCCAGAACCGCGTCCCGCTCATGGACATACGTCTGGTAGCTGGGGTCACCGGGCTGTGGCGGGGCAACCATCAGATACGTCGCCAGCTGTCCCGTGACATTCGCGCAGAGGCTGATCGACTGCTGCTTGATGAACTCTGCGAGCACGTTGTCCGGAACATTCCGGATTTCCATGTATCCGCCCCGGTGGCCGCACTCCCCGAGAAACCCCTTGGAGACCGAGTGCAGCGTGAACAGCGAGACGTCATACTCGCCCACGTCGTGCATGACCCGCGCGAACGAGTGGTAGCGGGCCTCGCGCGTGTAGACGTTTTCCTGGTACACCTCATCGGCAATGATGGCCAGCCCGTGCCGCTTGGCGAACCGGACGACCATCTTGATGTTCTCCACCGACAGCACCGCGCCTGTAGGGTTGCCGGGGTTGATCACCACGATCAAAACCGGATTGATTCCCTCAGACTTCCCCTTCGCAATAGCCTCCTCAAGCGAGGACTCGCTCAGCTGCCAGCCATTCCCTTCATCGAGCTGGTACCCGAGCAGCGACCCGCCGTAGAGGGTGACCGTTGCGCTGTAGAGCGGATACTGAGGCACCGGCGCGAGGAACCCGTCGACAGCCGTGCGGAGCAATGCCATGATGACGGCCTGCGCGCCCTTGCTCGCTCCATCCGTCAGGATGATCGATTCCTTCTGCGCGGGAATGCCATCCCTGGCCTCGATGAAGTCCGCAACAGCCTGCCGCACGAACGGGAGCCCGGGGCTCTGCGTGTAGGCGCCGGTCCCCGGCGGATGCTTCCGGAGGAACAATCGCACCCTGTCGACGATATCCTGCGGGTATACTTTCAACACCTCGGGGTGGTCCAGGAGTTCGGGGTACTCCGCAAGGCTCACGAACTGCCGCAAGAATGTCAGCGGACGCTGCTTGAGCGCCTGAGGGTTCCCGATGTTGCAGTAGATGATCTTCCTCCCCTGCTCCTCGAGCTGCTGGGCACGAATGACGATCGGCCCGCGGACGGCATACTCCGCCTGGAGGAGGTTGGGGTTCAAACGTTCCCGCGTCAGCATAGCAACAGCCCGAGTCGATCAGGAGGGCCGGATGGTCACCGTGTTGAACGCCTCGTCTCTGAAGATATCAGTGGCAACGCGCTGGACCGCTTCCGGTGTGACTGCATCTACTCTGTTGAGGATGGTATCAAGCGTGATAAACGATCCGAAATACATCTCACCGCTGCCCAGGCGGATCATGCGGCCAGACATGTTCTCCAGCCCGAGCATCATGGTCCCTTTGATCTGCGCCTTCGTCCGTTCAAGCTCGCGCCGCGACACGGGCTTCACGCGAAGCCGGTGCAGCTCCTCCTTCACAAGCTCGAGAGCGCTCGAGAGGTTCTTCGGATCGGTCCCGAGATACGCTCCGAAGATTCCCGTATCGCTCAGCATGTTCACAAACGAATAGACCGAATACGCCAGTCCGTGCTTCTCGCGGATCGTCTGGTACAGCCGTGAGCTCATGCCTTCGCCCAGGAGCGCGTTCAGGACCAGCAGCGGATATCGATCCTGATGACGGATGCTGTACGCGATCGTTCCGATGCAGACATGGGCCTGGTTGATGGAGCGCGTGTGATCCAGTGCTCCGCCCTTGTGCGCCTTGGTCGGTCCCGGAGTCCGCTTCAGCCGACGCGGGCCGTGGTCGGACAGCGAGCCGAAATAGGTGTTGGCCTTCTCGACGAGGTCTTCGTGACGGACGCTCCCGGCGGCGGCGATCACCATGCGGGAGGAGACGTAATGCTGCTTCAGGTGGTCGTGCAGGTCGTCCCGCCCGAAGCGTTTCACGTTCTCCGCCGTGCCGATGATCGGATTTCCGAGCGTATGGTCGGGGAAGATCGCCTTCTCGAAATAGTCGTGGATGATGTCTTCGGGGTCGTCTTCGGCGTTCCTCAGCTCTTCGATGACGACGAGTCGTTCCTTGCGGAGCTCAGGGTCCTTGAAGGTCGCGTTGAGAACGAGATCGGAGAGGACATCAAGGGCCTGCGGAAGATACGCGTCCAGAATGCGGGCGTAGAAGCAGGTCTGTTCTTTGGTGGTGAAGGCGTTCAGATAGCCGCCGAGCGACTCGAGGCTCTGGGCGATCTCTTTGCTCGAGCGCTTCCGGGTCCCCTTGAACACCATGTGTTCGAGGAAATGGCTGATCCCGTTCCGGCTGAAGTCTTCATCGCGCGAGCCGACATCCGCCCAGACGCCGACCGAAACGGAGCGCACGTGGGGGATCGTTTCCGAGACCACGCGGATGCCGTTCGGCAGGACCGACTTCTTATAGAAGGAGTTCTCGGCCTGCGCAACGGTTTGAACGGGGTTCGGCGGGTTCTTTTGCATGGGTGAATATATCCAAAGTGGCCCCTAGAGTCAAGAAAACGGGCGCTCTCCCGGATCGGCGTGATTGCATGCAGAGGGAAATTTCGGTATCATCGCACGATCACAGATCGTGGACTACGAAGACAGACCGGATGCCAGCCTCACTTCTCCTTCTTCTTGCTCTCTTCTACTGTCTGTTGATCGTCATCTTCGCCGTTGCCGCTCAGCGCGCCCGGTATCCGCGCGATCCCGGGTTCCGACCGACCGTTACCGTTGTCGTCGCCGCGCGAAACGAGGAGCACAACATCGGGGCGTGCCTTGAATCGCTGCTCCGCATGCGCTATCCGGCGGGGCTCCTCGAGATTCTGGTCATCGACGACCACTCTACTGACCGCACTGCCGACATCGTTCGGGAGCTCGCGGCGAACAATCCTCAATTGAAGCTCATTGCGGCCGGCCCGCCTCAACCCCCGTTGCGGGGAAAGCCTTCGGCACTTGCCTACGCGATGGACCATGTGTCAAGTGACATCGTTCTCTTCACCGATGCAGATTGCAGGGTGAGCGAGACGTGGGCTGAGGTTACCGCTTCGTATTTTGCCGATCCCGGGGTCGGGCTTGTGGCGGGATTTACGCATCTCGCAGGGGAAGGGAGCGTTTGCTGGCATGCAGGCCCTGGACTGGTTCGCCCTGTTCACTGCGGCGGCGGGTGCGGTGAGCGTCCGCTATCCGTTGACGGCGGTGGGGACGAACCTCTCGGTTCGCAGGAGTGCGTACGAGCAAGTGGGTGGATTTCGCGGGATTCCGTTCAGCGTCACCGAGGATTATGCTCTCTTTCACGCGGTTACGACGAGAACGAAGTTCCGGGCGGCATTTCCCATGGACGCCGGGACGCTCGTCCAGAGCGATCCGTGCGCCGATTGGCCGCAGCTCTACCGGCAAAAGAAGCGGTGGTTCACTGGTGGCAGAGGGATGGATGCCGTCACGCTTACGGTGTTCGCTCTACTATATCTGTTCCATGTCGCTCTGATCGTGGGGCTGGCGGTAGGCCCCTTGATGGTGGCTCTCCAGGTCTTTCTGCTCAAGTTGCTTGCGGATACTATCCTGGTGTTGCCGTCGATTCTGCGATTCCGCGCTCTCCCCCTGCTCAGGCATATGCTCGTATTTGAGCTGTTCTTCTTCTTGTACGTGCTCATTCTCCCACCGATAACGCTGTTTACCCGCACCGTAGCCTGGAAAGGGCGCGCCTACGGAGGGGCATCCCAGGGCTGACTCGGCATCCCGGACGCATACCGCACAGAAACGAAACGGGGCCGTCCGCTTGGTGCGAACGGCCCCGCCGTTACTGCCTGGTCCGATTGCGGTTCAGGCGCGCGCCCTGGCGCTGGCGATTCCGAGCCGTTTCAGCTTGTACCTGAAGGTCTGCTCGGTCATGCCGAGGAACTGCGCGGCCTTCGACTGATTGAACCCGAACTTGTCGAGCGCGCGCTCGATGATACCCTTTTCGATGACATCCAGCGAACGGTCGAGAATGAATTCCTGGCCCGCCATGATGTTGTTGATCATCTTCACGACTTCCGTCTTCTCGTCCACGAGTTCCGGCGGCAGCATGAAGCGGCCCTCGTGCGAGAACAGGACGCATTTGTCGACGACCGCCTTGAGCTCGCGGATATTCTCGCGCCACGGCTGACGCACGAGAACGTCGACTGCGTTGATATCCATGACCAGGTCGCCGATTCCAAGCTCGCGGCAGATGTCGCTGGTGAAATGCCGGACAAGGAGCGGAACGTCTTCAGGGCGCTGGCGCAGCGGCGGAACTTCAACGTGATCGAACTCGGTGACTTTCGCATGAAGCTCGGGGAGCAGCTTTCGCTTCTCGACGAGCTCAGCCGGATCGGCCTTCATCGTGATCAAGAGGCGGATGTCGACGCTCTCAGAGGCGTCGGTGCCGATGCGGCGTGTGCTTCGCTCGTTGATGAAGTTTAGGATCTTCATCTGGTTGCGGAAGCTGGCTTCTTCCAGTTCCTCGATGAGGACGGTACCGCCGTTCGCCTGTTCAAACAACCCGCGCTTGGACGTATATGGCAAGCCTTCCACGCCGCGGTCGTAGCCGAAGAGGATGGCTTCGAGTTCCCGGTCGTCGAGCACGGAGAGGTTAATGGACATAAAGGGTCCCTGGCCGCTCCCGCGCGATCCGCCGAAGTAGATGTTCTTCGCGATCGCTCCCTTCCCGACGCCTGCTTCACCGACGATCAACACATCGCGCCGGGTGTTGGCCAGATCGGAGATCTGCTTGATGAGCTGGTCGACGGCCTTGCTCTTGCCGACGATCGGGTACTCCATCCCCCCCCGACCCTTCTGCTCATCTGACTGTGTGTTTTTCGTTTCCATAAGGTTTTCCCCGGTGAAGCTATTGAACAGTGATGGTGTCAGCGTTGTCGCGGATCCACCAGGAGCCGTCCAAGGACAACCTTGCGATCGAAAAACTTCTCAATGACAAGATCATCCAGGAGGTCACGCCACCGCGTGATGCGCCCCGGGCTTTCCGCCAACTCCTGCTCGTAGAACTCCCCTTTTGCCGACGTAATGAAATGAAGCCGCAAAGAAAAGATAATTGCGACCAAACTCAGGATCACGACTGAAAAGTAGATCCCGAGGATGGTAAAGTGCTTGAGTGCCTGCCACTCGATGATAGACGTCGCCATATAGGCATGGAACACTTCCAGCGTGCAGAACGCGAGGAAGAGGAACATGACTTTCTCGATGTACGCCCCCTGTGGCGGATCCTTCAGGAACTGATAGCCGAAGAAGAGGATCACGAACCCGATCGCCAGAATTGACATATAGATCTGGTTCAGGTGGAGCGGTTTGAACACGAGAATCTTCCAGTTATCCGCGAAGAGGTACGGATAGAGTTCCGTTACGCGTGCTGGCTCGTTGGTGACCTCCATCGCATCGAACGCCGCGCGCACCGACGGCAAGGCCGCGAGCTGTTCAGCTGTCGGGTCTACTCCGGTCCTTTGCTTGACGCTTGAGAACGCCTGGTCGAGGACTTTCCATTCCTGGACGTCGGCGGTCTTGTGGAGATAGAGCGGATCGCGCATGAACGGATAGTAGTATACACCGAAGAACATCGCGACGATACCTATCGTGACGATGTATTTCGTCATGACCCGTTGCTCGCGGAGGACGAGATCGATCGCAAGGTAGCCGAGCGCCACGGCGAGGAAGAAGAAGTACCCGCCGCGGAAGACATACTGGTTGATCAGAAACCTGGAGAACCGGGTATCGGAGTAGAACCACTCTGCCGGGATGACCGTCCCCACGAAGTTGTAGAGGTGGGCCATCGGGGCGGTGGCAAACAGAATCGCGAAGTTAAGGAAGACAAATCGGCTGTTGCGGGTAGGTTCGTGCTTGAACACCGCTATGCAGATAAAAGCAGAAGCGTCTGGACCGAGTAGGTAAGGAATCCGGCAAGGTCCACGGGATAGTGAGGGAGCAGCAAAAGGGTGATACCATAGAACCCGATGACCCCCCCTGCCATCAGGTATGTCCTGCCCAGCGTGCTGCTATGTCTCCCTGGCAGTGTCATTGTCTGCGTTCAATATATCCACCCCACATTTGGGAGTCAAGTACAAGGCGCAGAAATCTACTCGAAAACGCGGTTTTTGTGTCACTTATCACAATTTGGCCCCAAGGGTATCTGGCGACAGCAACCTGTATGCCTGACGCCAACCAAGGACGACATACAAAAAATTTTGCGGAATTTCAGTTATTCCTTGACAAATGTTTTGGGGCTGCCTATATTTGCACACAGTTGGTTGAGAGTTTAGCCACCCCTTCCATGCGATAGTTCGCCACTATTCATCACAAAGATCTGGTCAGCGCTGACTATTTGCGATTGCTCGAAATGAATCACGCCGCTTTGAACAAAGAACCTAGATGCTTGATGGAACTATCCACGACTCACTTCTGGAGGTGAACGCAATGCAAACAATGAAACGTGTGCGTTCGTTGGCATTTGTCTTGGCAGTTGTTGCCATCTCAAATTACGCGATCTCACTCGCGAGCGGGGTCCCAGTGTTGCCTGAATCGCCGAGACCTACCAAATCTGGAGTGCCCGTTCTGCCGGAATCCCCAAGACCGACAATTTCGCTGGAGAAGTCTGGAGTGCCCGTTCTGCCAGAATCCCGCGACCCACCTCAATCTACACTTTCGCTGGCGAAGTCTGGAGTTCCAGTTCTCCCAGAATCTCCTCGCCCTACCATCGCGGAAAACAGATCCGGCGTTCCTGTACTTCCGGAGTCTCCAAGGCCGACAAACAACTAGGTGATGACGGATTGTTCTGTCAGTTTCGAGGATGTTGCATGTGATACTGTACCCAACCTAGAATGGTCGGAGCACAAGTTCTTGACCTCAACCTGGTTCCTATGGAACCAGGTTTTTTTTGTCAGAGGATATTCAGAGATTAGGTATGGCTACCTCCTGATGCTCTTCTACTTCTATGCCGATACTCCAGGAAGCACGTTGAATGTCGAGAATCACCTTTGGGACAGTAGTTACCCATGGATCGCTGCTTGCATTGACGTTTGTTACGACAACCCTTGCCGGTGTACAGTGGACGGGACATGACCCAACAGAGATTGCGAATTTCCATTTCGGAATAACCTACTCAGTCCTCCTGTTGGCCGTGCTGGGGTCGCATGAGCTCGGACATTATGTTGCCGCTAGAGTTCACTCAGTTGATTCCACCCTCCCCTATTTCTTGCCGTTCCCACCATATTATGGTCTGATGCCCTTTGGCACGCTCGGAGCAGTGATCAAAATTCGATCGGAGATCCGAAGTCGCAAGGCACTGTTCGATATCGGTGTGAGTGGTCCAGTCGCAGGATTTGTTGTTTCAGTTCTTGTCCTATCGATTGGTTTTTCCACGTTACCAAGTATCGAGTACCTGTATTCTGTTCACCCCGATTACCGAACCATGACCTCGCTACCAACCGGTGGACTTACATTCGGGTCTAGTCTTGCGTATTCGCTCTTGGCAAATCTCTTCGGACCCAACGGTTCGTTCATCCCTCCGATGAACGAGCTCTACCATTATCCATTCCTCTGCGTCGGATGGTTCGGCCTCTTCATCACTGCCTTGAATCTGATTCCCGTCGCCCAATTGGACGGTGGCCACATTTCGAAAGCAATCCTAGGAAAGAGCGCAAGCCTCGTCGAGACCTCAAGCCTGATCATTCTTGTCATCTTGGGGATTGGTGGGCTAATGCCCATGTTCAATTTACCGTTCGTAGTCGGATGGCCGGGTTGGCTCCTATGGGCAGGCATCCTTCTGCTGATGAATCGAATGTCACGCTTCAGGTCATATGTTGCTTCCTTTCCAGATGACCTAGATTCGACGCGCAGAGGGCTTGCAGCAACCAACTTCCTCATACTCCTCCTTTCATTCGCGCCCTCGCCTTTTTCCATGTAGCAGCAAAATCACTGCCCCCGCGTTCCTTCTGAATCTGCCGAGATAGAGGTAACGTCCCGTCACAGTCAGAGCCAACATGGCTAGGAGCATGCAGATTACAGCAGCCGAGCCAAACCCTCGGTTGGAGTTTCCGATAACTGCGGGCACGGCCTGCACACTCCAAGGTAGCCGACCTACAACAACAAACGCACCCCAGTCGAAGGGATCTGATTCGACCTTCACTTATGAGCTCGTTCTTCGCCAGGCTGAGGGCTTCCGCTGGCGTCACCCCCGTCGCAAGGTGCTTGTGAAACTTCTGCATGAGAAGTGATGCCATGTGGTCATCTACGTTCCAAAGACTGCCTATGGTCACCTGAGCAGGTGCAGTCCGAATGTCTGCCCCGTCCCGGAAGCTGTTTGACACTCCAGACACAGAAAGCGTATTGCATCCACTTAGGATCAGGACCGGTGTAGGTGGGACGATTCCTACAAACTCAAACGTGTGGAAGGGCCCATCATCATTGCTCGAGCTATCGGATGCAAGCCTTATCCTGCTTAGGAAGGCAATTTCGCGATCAACGAACCCATGGGCAGCTACGTGAACGATTCTGGCAGTTGAGAAGGCGTCTTTGACTCCCATTTCGGTTGCCGCAAGCCCAATTTTGCCCTCAAACGCGGAGCGGTAGATTCGCTTCATGCCCTCAATTTCATCACGGGATTCTGGCAGGTGGATCCAGGTCGCAGAGTGCGAGGCCATACCCGGCGACAACTCGGAGTTGCTCCGACCGACGTTGACTTCCGGGTCACCGAAACCGACCACACCCACACGAACGTCTGAGATCGTAGCACCCCTCCGAGGCGATCAGCGCCGTCGCGCTGGCGTGATAACTGAATGCCCGATCCCTCACCAAGAAGCTCAGATTTTCAAACGACATCCCTGACGCTAACACCCCTTGTCCCTCGACCAAGATCTCAAGAGGGAAGGCCGTTAGAGGTCCGTCTGGGACTACATATACGAGTGGAAAATGCCCTGCCACGTCTCGAATGGGTGCCCAAATGGAGTCCCTCAAACAAACATTTGCGGACACATCAAAATCTGCCATAGCCCCATTCCATATCGAAGCGCCTTGGCCACTGGAGGAGAACACCGGACTCACCTTTGCCATCAACACCCGAAGTTCCTCTTCGCCGAGACGAACCTCCTTTGAGAGAACGGTGTCTTGGGAGACACAGATGACAAGGGTGCTCGTTTGGCCCACTAGAAACTGCACCAAGACACCATTGCTTCTGAGGATATCTCTTACTCGGCCAACGAATTCCGTGTCCATGGACCTTGCCCCGTACCAAGGCGAATGCCTCAAGCCCTCCGCAAGCGTTGCGCGCCTTGAAAGCTCCGCAGCCACAATTCCACTTCTGGAAATGAGAATATGTAGATCAGTCGGACCCGTAATCCTGTTTGGACCTTGCTTTGCCACCGATTGCCCATAGTCGAGGATCTTCTGTGCTGCCCAATCGGTCTTGAATGGAGTCGAGCCGTTCCTGGAACCTGACATGCTCGCTGTGACCAGCCAACTGCGTTCCTGAGCCACGGTCTCAGCTTCCCTCCAGGCTTCAAGCGGCTTTCCATCTCTTACAAATAGGATTGCATGGTCTTTGATGCTACGAGCCATCCACTTGTCCATCGACCAGTCACCCCAGTACCAACCCATCTGTCTTTTTGCATACGAAAGACTGTCAAGTGTTCGATGCCATCGAAGTGCTTGAGGTCGTTCGCCCAACATCTCATATACTTGCGCCATTCTCACGATCGACTGAGTCACAATGGGCATAAGATCGATGCCCACTGATTGGGCATATGCAAGATGGAAATATCTAAGGGCCGTTTCATAGTCGCCTCGAGCCTGTTCCAGGGCACCTAGGTTCAGACACGATCCTGCTAATTGGCGGACGAAGTGTCCCCGCTTAGCCATCAACTTCTGCTTCTTGAAGCACCTCTCTGCTTCGACAAACCTTCCTCGAGCCAACTCAAGTTCACCCAGATTACCCATGGTAACGGACTTACTTTGTCATAGTAGGGCTCACCTCGAACCAGCTCATCTGCCATGTTTAGATGTCTCGATGCAGTTCTCAGATCTCCAAGATTAAGGTGGATCATACCAACGGTCGTGTTCAGCTCACACCTCACCCGCCCATCAAGTCTCAGTTGATCTGCTAAACTTAGGGCTTCTACCGCAAAGTCAAGAGCAAGGCCGCATGAGTCCAATAGAATTGAGAATGCTTGCCATGTCGTTCATCGAACGAACAAAGGACCTTGATCGAGGCGACCGCGATTCAGATTCGATGCGCCGCTGGGCGGTAAGGCAGGCCGCGTAGAGATCTCCCCGTTCATTGTGAACCTCAAAGGTGCACGAGAGGATCAACTCTACAAGATTCTGATCACCTGCTTTCTGGGCGTAAGCGAGGGCATTCTGGAGTGACATCAAGGCCTTATCATATTCGCCACATAAGAAAGCCGCCTCGCCTACTTGCTGATAACCCCAGCCAGCCCACCGTCTATATCCGAAATGTCTAGACGCACTTATAATGCGATTGGCGATTGAATCAGCACGACGATAATCGGATTCCTTGAAACTCAATTGAACTAGTTGGGCAGAGAGGAAACAATGGTGAGGGACATCATTCCGTGCTAGCGCTTGATCCGCAAGCGTCAGAATCTCGCCAGCCCCGGCTCGCGGCTCTCCAGTCACAAGGCGTATCGCCGCACGTACTTCCCTGAACATGGGCTCTGCTGGGGCCAGTCCCGCTGCCTCATTGATACACATGAGCACGTTCGAGAAGTCAGCATTGCTCCAGTAGGCCAACGCTAGTCCATACCAGTAGTTTGCGCGTTTTGGCTGACGATGGCACAGCGAGGTCAGCAACCTCAATGTTGCATCGACACCCTCCAGACGCTCATAGGCGTAAACAAAATAGGAGTAACATTCCGGCACCTCTACTCCGAGCTCGATGGCCTTGCTGAGGAACATGACTGCATTCCGATCGTCCTCGCGACGGTAACTCAGATTCCCCAACGCAAAATAGCACATCGACAACCCCGTCCCGTCCTCCACGCGCTCCCAAAGGAACGACATCGCATCATCAATCCGACCGGCGTATTGGGCGATCTCGGCCAATCCCTCGTACAACACACCCTCCCTGGGATATTGCACGATCATCGCCTTACAACGCTCTAAGGCGGCGTCGTATTCCGCCCGCCCGACCATCCGACGCAGATCCAGATACTCCTCGCTGAATCGTTCTTGCTTCGACCACTTGCACCCATGCAAGGGCAAAGCCACACACCGCCAGGAAACGAATCATCAATCTCATGGTGGCCTCACTCCTCACTCTCGATGAGGATCTTCAACCTCCTGGCCTCTCCCCCACGATGTCCCCCCAGCTCGATTACCTTCTGCAGAAACCGCATACCTTCCTCCCTCTCCCCGACCATCAGATGCCCCTTTGCCATCAGCCAGTAGGCTTCTTCTGCCAACCGTGGACTCGCGGTCAACATTGCTGCCCGCCTCAGGCTTTCGAGCCCCTGACGAACATGCTCCCGGTCAAAAACCCTGATGGGACCACTCCCACTTCCTTCGGCCGCGACAAGATGTACCACACCAAGCGAGTAGTTCACGAAGTCCGGAAACGGATGCGCAGGCTCCCCCTTCATCAACCTCTCTAAAACCCGGATGGACCTTTCGTACTCACCTTCATGGAAGAGATTCATCGCCGCCAGCAGGTTGTCATCAGTCTCGGCCCGAATGCCAACGCCGAATTCCACATCCGACAGCACAGCGTACCTGGCATCGTCACCCCAGAGGATGGACTTCCCGCGAATCAGCAGGCCCACGAAGATGCTCAGCGCAAGTATCGCAGCGGCAGCGAAGACCCACCGGCGGTGGGAGACACGGCGGACCGCACGCCGTACCCCGGCGAACGAGCCACCTTGACGCCCGTTCACCCGCTCTTCAAAAACCGACCTCCCCTCGCCTCGAGCATAGGCAAGCAAGGAAGCATAGTAGTCTACAGTCTCCGAAGCTTCAGGGTCACGCTCGAGCTCATCGAGCACGCGAAGGGATTCTTCAGGCGAGAGCTTCCCGAGCACAAAATCGGAAAGCTGGGAAGGACTAAGTTTCGGGGCCATAGTATCCTCCACACACGATCCAGGGGGACCGTGGAGTGATTAGAACCCGTCGTCGCGCATCCAGGTGCGAAGCTTACGCAACGCGGACATTTCCCTACTCTTGAGCGTCGATATGGGCGAGCCCAGGAGTGTGCTCAACTCGGCAAACGTCAGTCCGGTGAAGAACCGCAACTTGATCAGCTGGAAATCACTGTCCGACAGTCGAATCAACCCACGCCTGAAGGAGCGCTGTAGAAGCTCGGCGTCTCCTGGCGCCAGATCGGGGGCACACGCTAGCTTCACTTCCAAGGCCTCCTCCCATACGGAGAACCGCTTCGACCGTTGCTTGTATTGCATCGACCGGTTGAGAACACTTCGCGATACGTAGTTCCTCAGGTGTTCGAGCGACTCGAAGTCGCGCGCCCCATCCGTGAGCAGCCCAGTGATCACGGTGTGCACGATGTCCTCTGCCTCTTCGGACGATAGCTGAATAGTCCTCGCGAGGTTTTTCCAGAACGCGAAGTACTGTTTGTAGGCTGTGATCCAGAGATCCGAGAGCTCAACTCCAGACCGGCTTGGAGGGGTGTCCGCCATAGGGTTCACATAGTTGTCGGGACAGATTTGAACGCTAGTGATGCGGAAAGAAGTGCGTCACTCCAGCCGCGCTAGAGAAGGGCAACCTGCGGCAGGGACCAAGCGACGCCAGGCAGGACTCGATGAGCTGTGTCCTACCTATCCTACTCAGTCATCCGAGTTTTTTCGATCGAACGCAAAACTTTTTTTTGTGGGTGATGGCGGTGATGGAAGATAGGTGACGGGGATGTGAACACAGAGAGGTGATGACTCCATGAAGAGAGATAGGTGATGGAAATGTGAACACAGAGAGGTGATGACTCCATGAAGAGAGAAAGCCACGGGATGCCATGGCAAAGCGAAAGCCACTTGGACGCGGTGAGGCCACGAGGATAGATGGGTTACAAGGGCGGGAGGACCACCTGAGATGCCAGCGCCAAAAGGGTGACAACGAATGAAGCGAGGAAGACTGAGGGGTGACGGACCTACGCAAAGAGAAGGGTGAAGAGGTTCAGATTCGGTCGAGTGCCTCCCTGAATCCGCGGACCCAACCCGAAAGAGCCTCCTCCGAGTCTGAGGTTTTCCACTGTCGAACCGTTTCCAGGTGCCGGATCAGAGCACTCCCGATGATGACACCATCCGCCTCCACTCCCATTGCGGCGGCCTGATCAGGCGTCGAAATCCCAAATCCGACCAACATGGGATTTTTCGTGACGCGCTCCCTCACGCCCCGAAGGTACTCGGACACACCCCCAGCGACCTGCCCACCGGTTACTCCGGTCATCGAGACACAATAGACGAATCCGGACGCCAGGGAATCGATCTCCGCCAGCCGAGCCGGAGGCGTCGTGGGCGTCACCAGCAGGATCTGTGCGATTCCCGCATCACGCAACTCACCCGCATACCTCCCGGCTTCTTCGAGCGGCAGCTCCGGCAGGATGATACCGTCCACACCCGCTGTTCCGGCATCCGCGAAAAACTTCTTCGAGCCGTAGCGCATGATCGGGTTCAGGTAGCCCATCAGCACAATCGGAACGTCAACTTCATTCCGCAGAAGACGCACGTGCTCCAGGAGCAACTTCAACGACATCCCGTTGCGGAGCGCTACCTCTGAACTCTTCTGTATCACCGGCCCGTCCGCCAGGGGGTCCGAGAACGGCATGCCGAGCTCGATGATGTCCGCACCGCCCGCAGCAAGCGCACGCCCGACCTGAACGGTCGAATCGATCGCCGGATAGCCGGCGGTATAGAAGAACGCAAGGGCCCGCTTCTTCCGGGACCTCAGACCCTCGAGACGCTTCTGCAGTCGGTCACTCATGGCTGGTCAACGCTGCGATGTCCTTATCACCCCGGCCCGACACATTTACGATCACGATGTCACGGGCATTCGTTTGCGGCATCAGACTGTTCAGGTACGCAAGCGCGTGCGCAGTCTCAAGCGCGGGGATGATCCCCTCAAGACGGGCAAGCAGATGCGCTCCGGCCAGCGCCTCCCGATCCGTCACCGCCCGTACTCAACCCGCCCAACAAGCTTCAGATGGCTGTGCTCCGGACCCACCCCGGGATAGTCGAGGCCCGCGGAGATCGAATGCGCAAGCGCGACCTGTCCATCGTCATCCTGAAGCACATAGCTGAGCGACCCGTGCAGCACGCCCGGCTTTCCAAGCGACAGCGTCGCGGCATGCTTGCCGGAATCCAGTCCGAGTCCGGCAGCCTCCACTCCAATCATTCTCACATCGGCGTCCAGAAACGGATGGAACAACCCGATCGCATTGCTGCCTCCACCCACGCACGCAAGGAGAATGTCCGGATCTCTCCCCTCGACTTCCCTGATCTGCCGCCGTGTCTCATGGCCGATCACGGTCTGGAAATCTCTCACCATCCTCGGATACGGATGCGGCCCCACCACCGAACCAATAATATAGAATGTGTCACGAACGTTCGTGACCCAATCCCTGATCGCCTCGCTGGTCGCATCCTTCAGCGTACGCGTCCCCGACATCACCGGCACCACCTCCGCACCGAGCATCCGCATGCGACGGACGTTCAGTTCCTGCCGCACGGTGTCTTCCTCTCCCATGTACACGACGCACTGCATGCCGAGCTTCGCGGCAACCGTAGCCGTCGCGACGCCGTGCTGGCCCGCCCCTGTCTCCGCGATGATGCGGGTCTTTCCCGACCGCTTCGCAAGCAGGATCTGCCCTATCGTGTTGTTGATCTTGTGCGCCCCCGTGTGGCAGAGGTCCTCGCGCTTCAGGTAGATCTTCCCTTTCCCGAAGTGTTCAGTCAGCCTCTCCGCAAATGTCAGCGGTGTCGGACGCCCCGCAAACTCCGAGAGCATCCGCTCGAAGTCGCGCTGGAAGCTGGCATCGGCGCGTGCCGTTTCGTAGAGGCGCTCGAGCTCGAACAGCGCGGGCATCAATGTCTCCGGAACGAACCGGCCGCCGAACTCGCCGAAGTATCCTCGCGCGTCCGGGAAGCTGTACGGGCCGGACGCAGCAGTCTTCCCCGTCATGCCGGCACCTCCTCATGCACCGTTCTGTCAACGACCTCAGCAATGCGCCGCACCTTCACCATGAGATCTCTGAATCTGCCCGGCTTGAGAGACTGGTAGCCGTCCGACAGCGCGTTCTCAGGGTCGGGATGTACTTCGATCATCAGCCCGTCGGCCCCGGCCGCAACTCCCGCGAGCGCAATCGCGGGCACGCCTTCCCACATCCCGATCCCGTGACTGGGGTCGACGATGACCGGGAGATGCGTCAGCTTCTTGAGGACGGGCACGGCGTTGATGTCGAGCGTATTGCGCGTGGCCGTTTCAAACGTTCGGATCCCCCGCTCACAGAGGATGATGTTGAGATTCCCGCGGGCGGCAATGTACTCGGCCGCCATCAGCAGCTCTTCGATCGTCGCCGATATCCCGCGCTTGAGCAGCACGGGCTTGCGGAGCTCCCCCACTGCCTCCAGGAGGGAGAAGTTGCTCATGTTCCGCGCACCGATCTGGACAATGTCGGCAACCTCCGCCACCGCCGGGAGTGTCAGCGGATCGCGTGCTTCGGTCACAATCTTCAGCCCCGTCTCGGCCCGGGCTTCGCGCAGCAGCACCAGACCCTCCTCTTTCATCCCCTGAAAGCTGTAGGGAGAACTGCGAGGCTTGTAGGCACCTCCGCGCAAGAACCGCGCCCCGGCCTCCTTCACCGCCCGAGCCGTGGTGATCAGCTGCTCCCAGCTCTCGACGGAACACGGCCCGGCCATGACCGCCAGCTCGCGCCCTCCAACCATGATCCCGTCGACGTCCACCCCGCCGCCGTCGGGCCGGGCATCCTTCCCGACAAGCTTGTACGGCTTCGATACCGGGATCGCCTGCTCCACCCCGCCCATCGTGTTGAAGCTCTCGGGGTTGATCTTCTCACGATTGCCGGTGATACCGATTGCCACCCGCAGCGCCCCGGGGATCTCGTGCGGACGGTACCCCATCGAGGTGATCTTCCGCTTCACTGCCGCGATCTCTTCGGGAGTCGCGTGCGCTTTCATGACAACGAGCATTGATGCCGGATCCTTTCTTCTGTATCACACGGGGGCAGGGATCTGTCCCCGTGCGGGAATTCACCGCCCTGTCAGGACTGAGACGCCCGGACAGCTTTCACAAACGCTTCAATCTTTGCGGCGGACTTGATGCCGGGAGCCGCCTCCACTCCGGTGCTCACGTCGACTGCGTACGGACTCGCGACTTCGATTGCGCGACCCACGTTCTCGGGCGTCAGTCCGCCGGCGAGCACAATGCGAGCATACTTCCCAGCCTCTGCCGCGACGTTCCAATCGAACGTCTGACCAGTTCCTCCATCGCGTCCCTGGACATGAGTGTCAAGGAGGTACTCAGGCATTCCCCACTCGCGGAGCGCTGAATGGTTGAAGTTTGGTCCGACACGAACTGCATGGAGGAGGGGAATTGAAACATCCTTCCCGTCAATGTCGCGTGCCTCATGGACCTGAGCGAGTGTGATGCCAGCAACTCGTGCAGCCTCACGAATCTCGTCCGGCAGCCGGACGGAGGAACACGCCTACAGGAGTCACGGACCGTGGGAGCGTTTCGATGATCCGTGCGGCAGCTTCAAACGATATCACCCGCGGGCTGGAAGAGACAAAGACAAAACCGACGGCATCAGCTCCAGCCGCGACGGCCGCCGCTGCATCCTCGACCCGCGTGATGCCGCAGATCTTGACCTGTACGCCGCCATGTCCCTTGAGGAACGTCACGCACGCGCTCCATTCAGGAGCTCCGCCAGCGCGAGGCCCGGATCGGGGGCCCTCATCAGGGACTCCCCGACCAGCACGGCATTCACTCCGTGCGACATCAGCATGGCAACGTCGTTCCCGTCCTTGATCCCGCTCTCGCTCACGAGCAGGGCACCCTCCGGGATCATTCCCGCCAGCCGGACTGTCACATCCAGCGACGTCTCGAATGTCCTGAGATCCCGGTTGTTCACGCCGTACATCGATACGCCAATCCCTCGCAACGCGTCGATCTCGTCCGCGGAGTGAACTTCCACCAGCACATCGAGCCCCAGCTGTTCCGCTTCGTTGTGGAGCGCACGGAGAGCTTCAGGCGACAAAGCCGCAGCGATCAAAAGAATCGCGTCGGCTCCGTACGCCCTCGCCTCATGCACCTGATACGCGTCAACAATGAAGTCTTTCCGCAGCACAGGAACCGACGTCCGCTCCCGGATGTCGGAGAGATACTGAAGGCTTCCCTGAAAGAACCTCTCGTCCGTCAGGACCGACAGGGCCCTCGCGCCATGCCGCACGTACGATTCGGCGATCTTCACGGGATCGAAGTCGGCCCGGATCACCCCCTTCGACGGAGAGGCTTTCTTCACCTCAGCGATGACCACGGGCCCTCCGGCAGACAGCGCGGCGCGGAGCGACCGTGTCGGACGAACGTACCCCGGCATCTGCCGCAGCCGTTCCAGCGGAACGGTGCGCTTCGCCGCGGCCACCTCCTCCCGCTTGTGTGCCAGGATCTCGTCCAGGATCGTCATGCGTTCGTATGATCCACGAGTCGCTTGAAGAACGCCGAGCGCGCGGCGCGAATCGAGTGACTCTCTGGCCCTTGCGCTGGCATCTTCGAGATTCTTCGCCTTTCCCGAAACGTAGATGCCGAGAGCGGCGTTTGCGAGCACGACATCACGCGCCGGCCCCTTTTCGCCCTCAAGTACCCTCATGGCGATCTCCGCGTTCTCCGCAGGCGTCCCGCCGGAGATCCCGTTCCCGCCGGCATCCGACAATCCGAAGCTCTCCGCAGACAGCGCATATTTCCTGGGCTCACCGGCGCCCGCAACCTCATAGACGTGCGTCCGGCCGCTTACGGATACTTCATCCAGACCGGACTCGCTGTGCACGACGCAGGTACGCTCGGAGGAGAGCGCACGAATCGCCTCCGCGAGCTTCTGCTGAACCGCCGGCGAGTACGTCCCGACCACCTGCTTTGTGACGCCCGCAGGGTTCGTCAGGGGGCCCAGGATATTGAAGATGGTCCGGACTCCCATCTCCGTTCTGGCCTTCGCCACCGATTTCATCGCCGGGTGAAATGCCGGCGCGAACAGGAATGCCAGGCCCACGTCGTTGAGACAGCGCTCGACCCGGTCGGGGGCGATCTGTATCTTGACGCCGAGGGATTCGAGGAGGTCCGCGCTTCCGCTCCTGCTGGAGACGGACCGGTTTCCATGCTTCGCGACCGTCACGCCCGCCCCTGCGACCACCAACGAAGCGACAGTCGAGATATTGAACGTCCCTTTCCCGTCTCCCCCCGTGCCGCACATGTCGATCGCGTCGGCATCTATGGCACGCACCTTCAAGGAGTGCTGGCGCATGGTTCGCGCGAAGCCGACGATCTCGCCGACCGTCTCCCCTTTGGTACGGAGCCCGGCAAGGAGCGCGGCGATCTGTGCATCCGTCGCATTTCCGGTCATGATCTGTTCCAGCGCCCCGGCGGCCTCGTCCGCGGTCAGGTCGCGCCCCTCGACGACTTTCTCGATGAACTGTTTCATGATCCCTTCGTGCCCTCCAGCCAGTTGCGGACGATCTGCTCGCCCTTCTCGGTCAATATCGACTCAGGATGAAACTGCACCCCCTCGATCGGAAAACGCTTGTGCCGCAGCCCCATGATGACCCCGTCCTCAGTCTGCGCCGTGACCTCCAGCTCCTGCGGAAAGTCATCTGTCGAAACCACCAACGAATGGTATCGCGTCGCGGTGAACGGACTCGGGACGTCTTTGTACAGTCGCGAACCCGAATGGAACACCTGAGACGTCTTCCCGTGCATCAACGTGGGGGCGTGGACGACCCTCCCGCCGAACGTGAGGCCGATGCCCTGATGCCCGAGGCACACGCCGAGCACGGGCGTTGTGGGCCCCATCTGCCGGATCACCTCGACGCTGATGCCGGCATTCTCCGGCCGTCCCGGGCCCGGCGAGATCACGATGCCGCGCGGCGCCAGCGTCCGGATCTCCTCGATCCCGATCTGGTCATTGCGCCGCACCATCACATCCCCCTCGACGCAACCGATGAGCTGAACAAGGTTGAACGTAAACGAATCGTAGTTGTCGATCACGAGGATCATCGTCGCACACCCCAGCGTTCCGCCATGTCGGCCGCCGACAGTCCGGACGCGGCCATCCGGACCGCTTCGAGCATCGAACGGGCTTTGTTCATTGTTTCTTCGTACTCGGATTCGGGAATCGAATCCGCGACGATCCCCGCCCCCGCCTGGATCTTGAGCGTGGATCCGTGAGCGATGATCGTGCGGATCGCGATACAGGTGTCGAGGGTTCCGTCGAATCCGATATACCCGACGGCACCGGCATATCCTCCTCTCGCCCGCGGCTCGAGCTCGGCGATGATTTCCATCGCGCGGACTTTCGGCGCACCGGACACGGTGCCTGCAGGGAAGCATGCGGTCAGCACATCCACGGGCGAGACGTCAGGGCGCAGGGTTCCCGCGACCTCCGAGACCAGGTGCATCACATGCGCGTAGCGTTCGACGCGTTTGAACACCGGCACGGTGACGCTTCCGTACGAGCACAGCCGACCGATGTCATTGCGCCCGAGATCCACGAGCATCAGATGTTCCGCCAGCTCCTTGGTATCGTGTAGCAGCTCGGTCTCGAGGCGGCGGTCTTCAGTTTCGTCCACACCGCGCTTCCGTGTTCCTGCGATGGGCAGAACCTCAACCTTCCCCTGCCGCGAGCGCACGAGCACCTCAGGGGATGAGCCGATGAGCTGTGTGTCTCCGAAATCCAGATAGAACAGATAGGGGGATGGATTGATCATGCGGAGCGCCCGGTACACCGCAAACGGGTCGCCGGAGAACCGCCGCGTGACGCGGCGCGAAAGCACGACCTGGAAAATATCCCCTTCGGTGATGTACTGCTTCGCCCTGCGAACGGCTGCGCAGAACGACGCCTGATCGACCTCGTCGCCCGAACCAACGACCGCGCACTGAAAGCTTGTCGGCGGCAGAGAATAGCCACGCAACTTCAACTCCAGCGCCTCAATGGCTTTCCTGCCCTGTTCGTACTGGTCGCGGAGCGGAATGTCCCGGTCGATCAACACCGCATGCGAGAGGGTGATGATCTGATTCCGGTGGTCGAACCGGACGGTCGTGGGGAACAGTCCGAACACCGCATCGTCCTCCTCGTCAGCTGCGGGCGCCGGGATCGGAATCCGCTCGATGTCCCTGACCGCGTTGTACCCGAGATACCCGACGAACCCGCCGGCGAAGGCTCCGGTCTCGGGATCGAAGGCCTGGGAGAACCGCTCGGTCTCCTCCCGAAGGACCGTGAGAATCGATCCGGCACGCGTCTCCGTCGACCCATTACGCGCGATCGTCACTTCCTGCCCGCGCGCACGGACGGTCATGACCGGTCCGCTTCCGATAAACGAATAGCGTCCGATCTTCTCGTTCGGCTCCACGCTCTCGAGGAGAAACGACGGCGATTGCTGCGAGCGGAGCATGAGGTATGTCGACACGGGCGTCAACAGGTCCGCCATGAGCGTTCGCGTGAGGACAACCACGTTGCCCTCGGCCGCACGAGATGAGAATTGTTCGAAGTTGATCATGCCCTTAGAAACACGAAACCCTTCCCGGACTGCAGGAAGGGTCGATTTGAAGAGAATCGGGAGCGACTTAGCCGTTCACTGCGGTGCCGGAATGCCTGCGGGGGCCCGACCACCACCAATGACGGAGTTCTGACGTCCTGTTATATGAAAGATGAAGCTTCATGTTCGTGCTAAGAATATACGAGAGTGAGGCCTCAGTGTCAAGGTTTTCGAGGGGCCCGATTCCGCAGGCCCCGATTCCCCGGAAGCAACGGGCCATGGGCTCCCTCAGGAAACGACGGAGCCGGGGAACCTCCCGAGGGTCGATCACCTTCACGAGCCCTTCGCAGGTCTGGGGCTACTTCACGAGCCCTTCGCAGGTCTGGGGCTACTTCACGAGCCCTTCTGCCTTCAGGCTATTCATGACGCTACCGGCATAGTCCCCGATGCCGTTCCTCAGCGACGACACATCCCCGATGGAAGAGATCCCCGCCCAGAGAGGTGTGGCGCGGGAGCTGAGCAAGTAGAGTCGGGTATCGACCCTGAAGACTTCCTCGTCCTTGATATAGCCGGGGCTGAAGAGCTGGGCATAGGAGTTGGACCAGTAGGTATAGAACCCATAGTTGCCCATGAATGCTGCCGGGTTCACCGAAGCGCCGCGGTACGTGATCTTCTCCTCAGGTTTCACCGGCCGGGCGACGAGAATCGCATCGAAACCTTCCTTCGTGAGGAACGATGCGATCTTGGAGGTGTCGCGCAGAGCTTCTGTCGGGACGATTTCGGCGGAAGGCCGCGCGACGGTGCCCTTGGGGAACGATTTCACGATCTCGTCTTCGGCCACCCTCCTCACCCGCTCATCAAGTCCCACCCAGAACACAGCCACCTTCTTGACTGGTCCGCCCGTGTATGCGGGATCCCGGTATGACTCGGATACCTGGGCAGCGGACGAGCAGCCGGCGAGCGCAAGCGCACCGGCGGCGAAGAAGACCGCCCCCACTGCCACGAGCATGGAGTGTCCGGTAGCAAGAGCGAATCCCTTGGCGACGAGGGTGGAGGTTGAAGGACGAGGGGTCATGTGGGGTGTGGGTAATGTGAGAGAAATGGGAAACCTCAACCGACAAAGGTCGATCGACAATCGAAAACGCACAACTGCTTCTGGGTCTCGATTGGGCGTGGCATGTGACCTGCGGAGAGGGTGGGATTCGAACCCACGAACCCCTTACGGGGTTACACGCTCTCCAGGCGTGCCAGTTCAACCGCTCCTGCACCTCTCCGAGAAAGCGAACTTAATGGTAGGAATATTGGGTCGGAAATGCAACGAAATGGGGCAAGCTGGAGCCGCCAGAGCTGCCCCGCTTGCGGCGACGAGGAGATGGTCGGGGTTAATACAGGCTAAGGAGAGCCCGAAGGCCCGTGTCGATCTTGCTCATGGCCTCCGGCTTGAGGGACCCCATTCTCTCCATAAGGCGCACCTTGTCGACAGCCTTCACCTGATTGCAGAGTACCATCGAATCCTTGGTGGTGCCGCCCTCGCCTTTCGCAATGGGGATATGCAGAATCGTTGCGGTCAACTTGACCCCCTCGGTGATAGGACAAACCACGACGAGAGGGGAATTGTCGTTGACGGGATTTGCCGAGACGATCACGCAGGGGCGTGTCTTCTGCTGTTCGTGCCCGATGGCCGGGTCTGGTCGTACCTGATAGACCTCACCTCGTTTCGTGCTCATGGGGAATCCAACTCGAACCTGGCCCAATCCGTGGCAAACTGTCTATCGAATTCCTGATTAGCCCTAGACGCTTTGATGAGCTCTCTTTCGATCTCTTCTCGTTCGACCCTCGTCACGAACTCCTCGACAGCTTCACGCACGACCTGGCTCAGATTTGTGGAGTGTGCGGATGCGATCTTCTCCAATCGCTCGATAAGCCCCGGGGGAAAGTAGAAATTCAGCTTCCTCATCCGGCCGGCAGCGACCCCCTGTGAGTGCATACTGTACTCCATTATGTCATACCAAATATATATACATCATATTGGTATGTCAAGGGTAGAGTACGCGAGGCCTCGCCCGGGTCATCGAACGACTACGAACCTCCTGGAGGCTGTGCCACCCGACCATACAAGCCGGGCGATATAGACGCCGGTCGCCAGGCTACTCCCGTCGATGGCCGCCTCATACACCCGACCTGCCTCGGCCATTCCACGAAAGAGAACGCCCTGGTGTCGACCCAGGATATCGTACAGGTCGACTGAAATCTGCTCTGTTATTGGTGAGATGAATCGGATAAATGACTTAGGATTGAATGGGTTAGGATAATTCTGCGTAAGTACAGGATGAGCAGTTACTCCCGCACACCCATTCATGAGTTTTCAGGCGCTAGCGGAATTCCCGACTTCATCGCGCGATCCAGACGTCTTGATCATGCTCGGCGGCCACGTCGGTGGGCAGGTCCAGCGAGACTGAGTCAGCGACGAACTCCTGTCCCCCGCTCGTCACGATCCTGAAGCCTGTAGGAAGCCACCCCGGCATCCGCCGATGAGTCCAGGAACGTGTACTCCACCGGCTGGCCTGATGCCCCGGAAGCGGGCACGGGGGCAGTGCTCAGAGGAAGGTAGTCATTGTCAGCCCGCGACCAGCGATCGACGTGGTATCCCCCGACCGAGACCTCCGTCCAGACCCTCCATGATAGCAATACCCCCGGCGGGGACACGCTCAGAGCGGCCTGCATCGAATCCAGGGTAGCAGGCAGGCACGCCTCCCACCCCCGCGTGACGCGGATTCCGTCGATCGTGAGCACGGGGGCCCGGCTCTGGTCGCCCTGGCGAAGGGCCAGGGCCCCGAGGAGGGCAGGATCCGCGGTCGCATCGGCCACCGGCCCTACCGCGGGCGTCGCCGGCTCGCTCAGAGGAACCTCCCCATTCGCGAACAGGTAGAGCGAAACCTCGTCATTGGAGGTAGAGCCCGGCCTGAACTCGTATTTCACGACAAGGAGGTACGTAGTCCCAAGCGCAAAGGCAGAATCCGAGTAAACGACGGTCGGCACAGTGTTCGTGCCCCGCTTCGCCACCCCGAATGTCAGACCGCCGTTCGAGGCAAGCCTCGCGTACGTGCGCCCGACATAGACTGAGGATCCGGCGTTCGGCTGGAGGTGCATGAAGTAGTCGCCGGACTTGGCGCTGCTGACGTTCACGAGCGCCCACACGTAGAACCTGCCGGAGGTATCGGGGGTGAACTCCTTCTGAACGTCCTGTCCGGTGGATTTGAGAATCGCCGCATTGCCGATTCCGGAGCCCTGGTACATTCCGAACTGCAGCCCCTCACCGCTCGTCAGGATTGGACCGGTAGCCGAGGAAGATGTCCACCCGTAAGGCGTAAGCGAGTCACCCGGGGGATAGACGAAATCTTCCATGAGGAGACGTTGAGCGTAGAGCCGGCCGGGGAGGAACGAGGAAGTCAACGCGCCAATGAAGATGGCTGCAGGCACAAGGAACCTGGGCAGGCATGCGGCGATGAGTCTCGCCGCCTGAAGAAGTGCGGCGCACGTCAAAGTCGCAGAAGATGAAATCACGCGAATGTTTTGCATCAAGATCAGGCACAAACCGGGGCAACGAAATCCCATGGTGTCCTCCAGGCGTGGAATGGACCGTTCACGGGGGCCAAAGAGATCCTTCCGAGGAAGCGACCTTCTAAATGATCTACATAGAGGGTGCGGGATTTGCGAGACGGTTGTTCATGCGGGGATGAGGCGGTGCAGACGCAGGGGCATCAACGCGGCGAAAAAGCAAAGCGAGGACGGGGGGAATACGTCCTCGCTTCATGGACCTCAGACAAAACACGTGCGTCACCTAGGTGACGCACGTCGTGCCACGTCGTGCCATCTTCCTCGCGCCCCGACGACTTCAGAGGGCGCGTCACATCTTACGTCTTTGCGGCGTACCCCGCATCGTGCTCCCGCTTCAGGATCTTCCAGATCGTGCGCTCGGAGAGCGATATATTATACTTCTGCTCGAGATACGCCCGGAGCCGGCGCTGTCCGTATCCCGTCTGCTGCTTCGCCATCTTCAGAATGGCGATCTGATCTTCCGGGGTCGCGCGCGGGAACCGGTGCGGCCGCCGTGAACGATCGGCCAGCGCTCCCGTGTCACCATTCATCTCGCGGTACCGCTTCAGCCACTTGTAGAAAGTCTTCCGGCTGATACCGAACTTCCTGCAGACTGCCTGGGCACTCTTCGTTTCATTGTACATCATCATCCAGGCCAATCTTGGATGCAGCGACGCGCCGGCGCCACTCTCGCCGATCTGATCCTGTCCGTTTCCGCCCGGGGGATTCAGCATGCTGTAGTCTGCCTCACCGAGTGCGATCATACACGGTCCTTCCTTTGCGTGTAGATATCAACCGCAGCCTGCACGTGCGTCACCTAGGTGACGCGCGTATTGTGGGGGGATATGTCCTGCCCCTACTCGGACCGATGGGGGTGGCGACCCGGCGGGACGTAATTCGATCACGTAGAAAGAGATTCACCATCCGTGCCAGAATGCGCTTCTGGGCGGCCATTTGAGTAACCGCCGGAAGTCTGTAACTTATCACAGGTTATCGAGGCTATGACACACCGGCAGGAATCGGCGAACGGGCGCTTGGAAGGATTTTCAGAGCGGACTATACTGTGATTCTACATTTTACACCCATTTTCATGAGAGACGTGAGCCGCCATTCCCGTTACGCCCTTCAAAAGCGGTTCCCTCCCCCATTCGGCCCCAGGATCGGAGACGAATCACCCCGAGAAGCCCACAAGAACCAGAGGTTTGGAAGATTACGCGAGGTTTCGTATCTTTGCCGCGCAAGGTGTGTTTTTCCTGGAGAGGTGGCCGAGTGGTTGAAGGCGCCGGTCTCGAAAACCGGTATACCGCTTGCGGTATCCAGGGTTCGAATCCCTGCCTCTCCGCACGTCCCGCTCCCGCCTCATGCGGCAGCGGGACGATATCAGATCTCGGATATCTGATATCATCAGTCCCCCGGAGGACCCGCCCTTGAAACGCGCTCTCTGCCTCATTCTTCTCATTCTCTGGGCAACGTCCCTCCCCGCCCAGACCGTCCATGTCATCACCGTCGAGGCGTCGATCAACCCCGCCAGCGCGGATTTCATCCGCACCTCGATCAAGGAAGCCGAGGAAGCGGGGGCCGAGGCACTGATCATCCGCCTGGACACCCCGGGCGGCCTGCTGAAATCCACCCGTGAGATCGTCAGCGACCTCCTGACGGCCAGGATCCCGGTCGTGGTCTACGTCGCCCCCTCCGGGGCCCAATCCGCCTCCGCAGGCACGTTCATCACGCTGGCAGCCAGCATCGCGGCCATGGCACCCGGCACCAACATCGGCGCCGCGCACCCGGTGGGTGCGCAGGGAGGCATCACGGACTCCGTCGCCAACGAGAAGGCGACCAACGACGCGGCGGCATTCATCAAGTCCATCTCCGAGAAACGAAAACGAAACGTCCACTGGGCGGAGGACGCCGTCCGCAAAAGCATCTCCATTCCAGAATCCGAGGCTCTCCGCGACAGCGTCATCGACCTGATCGCGGGATCGATCCCGGCGCTCCTGGATTCCATCCACGGCCGCACGGTGGAGGTCGAGGGCGGCACAAAGGTCCTCAACACAAAGAACGCCACCGTCGTCGAAAAGGAGATGGGGTTCAAGTACAAGATCCTGGACGTGCTGAGCGATCCGAACATCGCCTACATCTTCCTCCTCTTGGGGATCTACGGCCTGCTGTTCGAGCTCTACAATCCCGGGGCAATCCTTCCGGGCGTCGTGGGAGTCATCTGCCTCATCCTCGCCTTCTACTCGCTTCACACGCTCCCGGTGAATTATGCCGGCGTCGCCCTGATCGCATTCGGGATACTGCTGTTCATACTGGAGATAAAGATCGCCAGCTACGGCCTCCTCACGGTCGGCGGCGCGGTCTCCCTCCTTCTCGGCTCGATCATGCTCATCAACTCGGAGTCTGCCTTGGAATTCGTCTCGATTTCCTGGAGTGTGATCATCCCCGCGGTGTTGTTCACGGTTGCCTTCTTCGTGTTCGCGATCGGCATGGGCGTCAAGGCGCAGAGGCGCAAGCCCACGACCGGCGCCGAGGGGATCATCGGCGAAACCGGCGAAGCGCTCACCGACCTGAACCCCGAAGGCCACGTGCGCGTCCACGGTGAAATCTGGAGCGCCACGAGCAGCGAGGGCCGCCTGAAGAAAGGCACCCCGGTGACTGTCACGGCAGTGAAGAACCTTGCGCTGACAGTGAAGAAGTCAGGGTAGCACTACTCCAGGTGGGGAGCTGCACCGGAGCAGGTTGGGAGAACCACCGCATCCACCTGGAGAGGCGCATCATCAAGTTGGAGTCGCACCACACGCAGCAGTGCAGTTCACACGAGGCAGGCCCAGCTTGACAACGAGCCTGCGTCACCCAACGAAAGGAACCCGGCATGCAGACCGTTAGCGTGTTCTGTCTTTGTCCTGATCGTCTTTGGCGTCATCATCATCGCCAACGCGATCAGGATCCTGCGCGAGTACGAGCGCGGCGTCATCTTCCGTCTGGGCCGCCTCATCGGCGTCAAGGGCCCGGGCATCATCTTCCTGATCCCGCTCGTGGACAAGATGGTCAAGGTGAGCCTCCGGACAGTCGTCATGGACGTCCCCCCGCAGGACGTCATCACCAAGGACAACGTCTCGGTCAAGGTGAACGCGGTGGTCTACTTCCGCGTCATGCAGCCCGACAAGGCGATCGTCGAGGTCGAGAACTTCCTGTTCGCGACCTCACAGCTTTCCCAGACCACCCTCCGGAGCATCCTGGGCCAGTCCGAGCTTGACGAGCTGCTGGCCGGAGCGGGACAAGATCAACGCCGAGCTGGCAAAGATCATCGACCATCAGACCGAGCCGTGGGGCGATCAAGATCTCGAACGTGGAGGTGAAGCACATCGATCTCCCGGTGGAGATGCAGCGGGCCATGGCGAAACAGGCTGAAGCGGAGCGGGAACGGCGGGCGAAAGTCATCCATGCGGAGGGAGAGCTCCAGGCATCCAAGAAGCTTGCCGAGGCCGCCGAGGTCATCCAGGTCCACCCGATGGCCATGCAGCTCCGCTACCTCCAGACGCTCACTGAAATCGCCTCAGAGAACAGCTCGACGGTAATCTTTCCGTTCCCGATCGATCTGATTACGTCGTTTATCGACGCTTACGCAAAGAAGAAGAGCTAAGGGCCGCAGGAAGATTTGCATAGGGCTGAATGAACCCCCTTCTCTTCGGACATAACACCGAGGAACGGATCGTCGGCGTCCAGCCGCTTGACGATGCGACGATGCGCCTCTGGGTCCGGACTGAGGAGGGGGTTCACAGCGTTGACGAGTCGTTCTACCCCTTCCTGTTTCTCTCCGACCGGACGCTCCTGGACGGCTTCCCCCGGAAGCACTGGGTCAAGAAGCTCGACGGCACACTCCACTATCCAGTACCTCGCCGCGTTCGAGGAGTGGCCCGCCATGTGGGACGCCGTCCGCCACATTACTGGACGCCCACAACCGCACGGCAATAACGAAGGTCGAAACCTACGCCGAGCTTGAATCGGTCTACCTGGTCACCGACCCGGTCGTGCAGTTCCTCATGCAGTCGGGCCGGACATTCTGCAAGGGGATGGAGTTCAAGGACCTCTACCGTCTGCAGCTCGACATCGAGACCTACTCCACCGGCCACTATCGCTTGAGCAACGCCTCGCGCCCCTCAGACCGCATCATCCTGATCGCGCTCTCCGACAACCGCGGCTGGGACCACGTCATCGACGGCCGCCACAAGACCGAGCGCCAGATGCTTCAGGAGCTGGTGAAGCTGGTCACGGAGAAGGACCCGGACGTCATCGAGGGGCACAACATACTGAGCTTCGACCTCCCGTACCTGCTCCAGCGGGCGGCGATGCACAAGGTCACTCTCGCGATCGGCCGCAACGGCACCGTCCCGAAGATCATCGAATCGCGCCAGACGCCGGGCGAGTATCCGTACGACTACACGCTCGTGGACATCCCCGGCCGGGGCATCGTGGACACGCTCATGCTGGTCCAGAACTACGACTCCACGCGGCGGACGATGGAGAGCCACGGCCTGAAGTACGCCGCGCAGTTCTTCGGGTTCGCGTCGCCCGACCGGACGTACATTCAGGGGGACCGGATCGCGTGGCACTGGGACAACGACCCGCAACCGCTCCTCGCGTACGCGCTTGACGACGTGCACGAAACGCGGGCCTTGAGCGCGCACCTCGCCCCCACCTCCTTCTATCTGGCGCAGATGGTCCCCGCCTCCCTCGGCCACGTCGCCCGCATGGGCGCCGCCGCAAAAATCGAGTACCTCATGGTGCGCGCCTACCTGCACGCCAAGCACTCCATCCCGAGGGCGCGGCAGGGTGCGCAGACCACCGGAGGCTACACCGACCTCTTCCTCACAGGCGTCATCGGTCCGGTCGTGCTCGCGGACGTCGAATCGCTCTATCCTTCCCTCATGCTCACGAAGTCCATCGCCCCCGACACGGACGCGCTCGGATGCTTCCTGGGTCTCCTGAAGGATCTGACCTCCATGCGCCTGGCGCGCAAGCGCGAGCTGGCCGCGGCCACCGACCAGATCGAGCGGTCCCGCCTGGACGCCATGCAGAGCTCCCTGAAGATTCTGATCAATTCGTTCTACGGGTATCTTGGATACAGCCGCGGGATCTTCAACGATTACGGTTCGGCGGACCGGGTCACGACCACCGGACAGGAGATCCTGAGGACGATGATGGGAGCGATCCGCTCATCCGGCGGGAAGGTCATAGAGGTGGACACCGACGGCGTCTATTTTGTGCCGCCCGAGGGCGTCCGTGGCGAGGAACAGGAGGAGAATTACGTAAAACAGATCTCTCTTGCGTTACCGGAGGGGATTAGTCTCGCAATGGCGGGCCGCTACCGCAAAATGTTGAGCTACCGCAAGAAGAATTACGCTCTCCTCTCCTACGACAACCGGATCCGCATCAAGGGATCGTCCCTCATCTCGAGGAGCATGGAGCACTTCGGGAGGACCTTCGTGCAGCAGTGCATCGACTTTCTGCTGAACGGGGACGTCGTAGGCCTCCACAGCCTGTACGTCCAGTACCGCAGCGCGATCACAGACCGGACGCTGGAGGCGCGGGATTTCGGGCGGATGGAGACGCTCAGGGAGACGCTGGAGGAGTACAGCGAGCAGGTCAGGCGCGGGAAGCGGAACCGGGGGGCGGCGTACGAGGTGGCCCTGGCCTCCGGGAAGCCCTACCGGCCCGGGGACCGGGTGGCATACTACATAACCGGCACGGACCCCAATCCGAAGGGGTTCGAGAACTGCAAGCCGCTGGAGGACTGGGATCTCAACTTCCCGGACGAGAATACCGCTTATTATCTACGCCGACTTGACGAATTTGCCTCGAAATTCGAGGATTTCTTCCTACCGCAAGATTACCGCAATATTTTCAATTCCGACGATCTTTTTCCGTTCGACCCCAAAGGTGTCACGATACTTACTATGGAGCCCCAGGTTGAGGAGTCGCCGCAACGAGACCCTGGCCCACCGTCTCAGTTTGGGATCTGGCTGGACGAGTAGTTGCTTTTGGTGAAGGGGTTTACTAGTCTTCCCCCATCGTTCACCCTTATGCGAGGTGTTCATGGAAAAGGGTACCGTGAAGTGGTTCAACAACGCCAAGGGTTACGGGTTCATCACCCGTGAGAACGGCGAGGACCTCTTCGTCCACTTCAAATCAATTGCGGGAGATGGATACAAGACGTTGAAGCAGGGCGAGCAGGTGCAGTTTGACGTGGAGGAGGGGCAGAAGGGGTTGCAGGCAGTGAACGTTTCCCACGTCTCCTAGAATCACCACTTCGTGTGCGCACGGTACAACCCTCCATATGGGGGGTTGTTCTGTTTTAGAGGGACCGATGGACAATGGATGGAGGTCGATCCACAATCCACAATCGACATCACGCAAACTCTCGATTCCCGATCTTCGATTCGCTCTCGACTTCCCCGGCTTCAGTCCGTCCTGACGCGCCCTTTGATATACTCCACGATCTTCCCCGTCGGCGCCCCTGGCGTGAACAGATCTCCCACCCCGATCTTCTTCAGCTCCACGATGTCTTTCTCCGGGATGATCCCGCCGCCGAAGAGCAGCACGTCATCCAGTCCGCGGTCTTTCATGAGCGAGAGGATGCGCGGGAAGACCGTCATGTGCGCGCCGCTCAGGATGCTGACGCCGATCGCGTCCACGTCCTCCTGCAGCGCGGCCTCGACGATCATCTCCGGCGTCTTCCGCAGGCCCGAGTAGATCACTTCCATGCCGGCGTCGCGCAGTGCGGCGGCGACGACCTTTGCGCCGCGGTCGTGTCCATCCAGCCCCACCTTTGCGACGAGCACGCGGATCTTCTTATCCATGGGACACCTTCAGTCTATGTTGAAAGTCGGACAGCGTAGTATAGAATCGCGAGAGCGGGAACCCGACGACCGTATAGTAGCACCCCTCGATGCGGCTCACGAACACGGCTCCGTAGTCGTCCTGGATGCCATAGGCGCCCGCCTTGTCCATGGGAGATCCGCCGCGAACGTACTCTTCGATCTCCGGGTCGGGCAGATCGCGAAACGTCACGCGCGTGGATTCGACGCCCACTTCCGCGAGGTCGCTCGGGCGGTCCACGATCGCAAAGGCGGTGTGGACCGTGTGTGTCTTGCCGCTCAGCAGCCGGAGCATTCGATGCGCGTCCTCGGCGTCGGTCGGCTTGCCGAGCAGGGTGCCGTTGAGCACGACGATCGTATCCGCGCCGATGACGAGCGCGTTCTCGCGCGTGCGGGCGGTGCATCGCGCCTTGTCGAGTGCCAGCCGGATGGCGTTATCATCGGGTGAGAGGTGATGGTCGAACGTCTCTTCGACGTCACACGGGACGACTTCCGGATCGAAGCCGATCTGACGGAGCAGAGCGATGCGCCTCGGGGAGCGGGATGCCAGGATGAGCGGTTTGATCAGGTGCATCGGGGCGTCTCGAGATGGCCACGGAATGTCGGTCGCAGAGTCGGGGGTCTCAGGGACTGATCCACAAAAAATAGGCGACACTTTCGTATCGCCGTCACGGTCGGGAGCTGATGGATCATATGGTTCAGCGGAACATCGCCTTGATGCTTCCCCAGGTTCTCCTGACGCCGCTGGTGCTATGTGTGACGGACACGTCGTACGTTTCCGCCTTGCCGACAGGAACGATGCGGTACTGATAGAAGCTGTCGCTGGTGCGGAACGCGGTTTCGTCGGTGAAGACGTAGTGCTTGTCTTCTTCCAGGCCCATCGGGCTCTGCGTGATGGTCGTAAACGATCCGTTGATGCCGGACCGACGCATCACGATGTACCCTCTGCAGCCCGTCTCGTCGTCAGCGTACCATTCGATCGTGACGACACGGCCGTCGCTCCAACCGCGGATATCCTTGATCGTCGCGGCGAGGGCGATAGTCGTAAGAGCCACAGCTGCTACTGCCAGAAGAAGATAGCGCATCAAACTCGGGGTGAGGTGGATGAAGACGAACTAACCTAGTGAAATCAAGAGGCTTTGTCAAGGAAAAAATGCCCAAAATGGAGCCGTCCGGAGGGCATTTCTCTGCTGCCCAAACCTGGCGATGACCGATCGGTCAATCCGCTTCACAGGCGGGATATTCCAAAAGATAAGACCCCAGCTGCCCGGAAGGTGTGACAGCGGTCAATTGTCCCTTGCGCCTTGACACTGCCCGGTCCCTTCCGTACGTTAGGCGAGTTTCTACCGCACTTTCCACCCATTCAATCACCAATACCGGAGCTCTCGATGAAGACTGCGCTTTTGCTGTTGCTGGGGTGTGTGCTTCTTGTCTCGTGTACCCCTCCCCCACCCGATGTCGCGGCGGTCCGGAAGACCATTGAAGCCATGGCGGCCAAGTCTGCGAAGGACATGATGGCCGGTGTGTTTGACAGCACCCTGGCAAACTACACAGATGATGCGGTTTCGATGCCAAATAACGGGCCTTTGCAGAAGGGCAAGCCGGCCATCAAGGCATACTATCAGCAGATGGCGGGCATGGGGATGAAGTTCAGCAAGGTCGACTTCGTCACGACCGACGTGCAGGTCGGGCTCCCCTATGCGTACGAGATCGGCACGTACACCATGACGATGGAGATGGGCGGAATGACGCCGATGACGGACGAGGGGAAGTACCTCACGGTGTACGAGCTTGGCAAGGACGGCACGTGGCGGATCAAGGCAGAGACCTGGAACACCAACACGCCGCCGCCGATGCCCGAGCCGCCGAAGTCGCCCGAGCCGGAGAAGATGAAGGCGAAGAAGTAGGACACCTGCGGTCTTGAATGGCTGCAGACGGTAGTTTCGATGGGCTGTATAATACCGAGGGGCGACGATGAGTCGCCCCTTTCTTGTTTTCCAATCGGCGCACAGTCCTATATCCAGAGACACTTCCACATTCGGCCGTCCGGGTCCTTGCCGCGTGAGCGAACGCACCGACTTTGCTGCGCGTGTTTGACAGTGATCACGCGCGGTATGATTTGAGCCCGCAGTATCTCATCAGGTAGACTGGCGCAAGATTTTCTTTCGAGAATCTCTGTACTTCGATACTTCTGTTCTGATTATATTGTGAAGGGTGTTCTGAACCAGGCCGATCTCTGCCAGCTTCCTCTCCCTCCCCGATCTTTCTTCATCTGCTCTCTTTCACACCAGACGTATCCTACTTCAATGGGGGGTGCTATGCAGCCTTTCAAACGGTTGCTCTTCGCGGGTCTTTTGGTCCTGCTCGCGTCCGTTCCACTTACCTCGGCCTTCGCGCAGAACGAGGTGACGTTTCAGGTGGACATGCGCGTCGTGATGTATCACGAGTTCTTCCAGCCACAGAACGGCGATCTCATCGTGTTGCGATCGAGTGTCGACGGCTGGGCGGAGGATAACGCCCGGGTGATGAGCGACCCGGAGGGCGACAGCGTCTACGCGTTGACAATGAACCTCCCCGAAGGTCCGATCGAGTACAAGTTCTTCAAGACACCGAGGGCCGATATCTCCCTGGAGGGGAACGTGGATCCCGGGAATCCACCGGACGGGAACCGGAGATACACGGTTGTCGCCGGCAGCCAGACTCTGCCGGTGGCATCATTCAACAACTTCGACGAATACTCGGATCTCGTCTCCGTCAATGTGACCTTTCAGGTGGAGATGGGGCCCTATATCGCGTTGGGCATGTTCAATCCGGCCACCGATCAAGTGGGGCTTCCCTCTCTCTTTCCTGAACCACTGACGCCCAGTGGGACGGTCTATTCGCGCACGGTGCGCATGGCCGGCGGGACGACAAGCCAGTACCGTTTCAAGATCAGCACAGCCGGGGCCCCGGGCAGCGGGTGGGAGGCCTGGGTGGGACCGGAAGACCAGTATGGCAACAGGAGTGCGACGTTTGGAATGGTTGATGAGACGCTGCCGCTTGTCTACTTCAACAACTACAATCCGAACCATGGGCTGACGACTGAAACTGAGCCGAACGACCATGCGGGCTTGTCGAACACGATCGTCCTCGGTGAGTCGCTCACAGGAGTAACAAGTGCCGTCGATGACGTTGATTACTACGTCACATTCGCAGAGGCTGGAGACACGATCAGGGTCAGGTCAACGGTCGATCCGTCATCGTACAGAATGCTTTTGTTCAATAGAGACAGCAGCTACTCTTCAGAGGCGTCTCCTCCGGAAGGCATAACGGCGGTTGTCCCCGCGAGCGATGTCTACTATGTACGATATTCCTCCTTAACCAATGGACCGTACACCATCACCCTGGAGAAATTCACACCCGGGGCGCCCATTATCCATCGCCTGACGATAGATGATGTAACGTATAATTCGGCACGCTTCTATGTGACCATTGATCCGAATGGTCTCCCGACGACATATGAAATAGAATGGGGACAGGATCTTTCGTACGGCAACGTCTTCGTGCCAGCCAGCAATACAATGGAAGGGATCGGCGCTCGAACTGCACTCACGGAGAAATTGAGAAACATTCCCGCCTACCCGACTCTGGCCTACCGTGTCGTGGCCACAAATGCTCTTGGAAGGACCGAGTCGGATCGGGCAAAGCATTCCTCTCCCCGTCGAGCCGACATTGTGGTCGCTTCAGGAAACGCCGGCACAATCGATGGACCACAACACAAGGCTCAATGGTGTTGCCGCAAGAGATGAGAATCTCTATCTGACGGCAGGGGGCGATCTGATCTTCAAGACCACTGACGGTGGATCAACCTGGATCGACAGGAGTTCCGCGGAAAGTCGTTCGGTTGAAGCACAGGCTGTCGCATTTGCGTCGTCTTCGGTGGCATGCGTCGTGGGATACGGCGGAATTGTGCGCTCGACCGACGCGGGGGACACCTGGACCCGCGCCACACTGGTGCCCTCGGGCAACCCCGAATTGTATGACGTGTCATTTCCGGTGCCGGGGATAGGCATTGCAGTCGGTGCGGGTGGGGTGATATTCCGAACGACCGACGAAGGAGCGAGCTGGCAGAGAGTCCAGTCCGGCTTGCCCTATGAACTTCACGGTGTTGCGATGGGAGATGCGCAGAATGGAATTGCGGTGGGAACGGATTACGGAGGCGGAGCAGACAAAGGGGTCGTTCTCCGGACCACCGATGGCGGAGCTACGTGGACACCTTCGACGACTCCCTCCTCGGTGACCCTGTACGACGTCCAGTGGATTACTTCAACGATGCAAGTCATGGTAGGGGTTGCCCCACCCTCGGGTGAGCTGACGGTCTTTGTCACAAGCGACGGTGGGTCCACGTGGGAAACCTCGGGGAGTCTGGGTGGACAGGCTATCACTTGCGCTGACGCCTGGAACTGGGTCCTTCTGTATCGGGAATAATGCTTTACAGAACAACAAACGGCGGGACGCTCTGGACGAAGGACAATACCGGTACCAACAACCGCCTGACAAATGTGACACACGTGGGTGGAAGGTTCCTTGCGGTCGGCGACTGGGGCACGGCCCTGAAGTCCGTTGTTCTGATCGAGGGCCCGGTCGCGACGACGGGCGATGCGACCGAGATCACTGTGACGTCGGCCAGGCTGAACGGGACGGTGAACCCGAAAGGGACGGCGACGTTGTACCACTTCGAGTACGGGCCGACAAATGCGCTGGGCACGAGCTCTCCCGAGCTGTCTCTGGATGCCGGGACGATCGATGTAGCGGTGTCGCTGGCGTTGACTGGCCTCCCTGCGGGTGACACCGTCTACTACCGGCTGGTGGCGAACAACACCCTGGGGACCTCGAACGGGGAGATCAAGCAGTTTATGACCCACGAGGGCCCGGTCGCGACCACGGGCGATGCGACCGAGATCACCCTGACGTCGGCCAGGCTGAACGGGACGGTGAACCCGAAAGGGACGGCGACGTTGTACCACTTCGAGTATGGGCCGACAAATGCGCTGGGCACGAGCTCTCCCGAGCTGTCTCTGGATGCCGGGACGATCGATGTAGCGGTGTCGCTGGCGTTGACTGGCCTCCCTGCGGGTGACACCGTCTACTACCGGCTGGTGGCGAACAACACCTGGGGGACCTCGAACGGGGAGATCAAGCAGTTTATGACCCACGAGGGCCCGATCGCGACCACGGGCGATGCGACCGAGATCACCGTGACGTCGGCCAGGCTGAACGGGACGGTGAACCCGAAAGGGAATACGACATCGTACCACTTCGAGTATGGGCCGACAAATGCGCTGGGTACAAGTTCTCCCGAGCTGTCTCTGGAACCAGGGACGGTCGATGTAGCCGTATCGCAGGCGTTGACTGGCCTCCCTGCGGGTGACACCGTCTACTTCCGGCTGGTGGCGAACAACACCCTGGGGACCTCGAACGGGGCGATCAAGCAGTTCATGACCCACGAGGGCCCGATCGCGACCACGGGCGATGCGACCGAGATCGCCGAGACCTCGGCCAGGCTGAACGGGACAGTGAACCCGAAAGGGACGGCGACGTTGTACCACTTCGAGTATGGGCCGACAAATGCGCTGGGCACGAGCTCTCCCGAGCTGTCTCTGGATGCCGGGACGAGCAATGTAGCGGTGTCGCAGGCATTGTCTGGCCTCCCTGCGGGAAGTCCCCTCTACTACCGGCTGGTGGCGAACAACACCTGGGGGACCTCGAGCGGGGAGATCAAGCAGTTCACGACGCTGGGTGGAGGCCCTGGGCCGACGCTGCTGGTCAACGGAGGGTTTGAAAGTGGGACGAATCCGTGGAAGTTCTACCAGAACGGCACGGGCAATTCCTTCAGCGTGGTCACCACGGCACCGGTTCCCGAAGGTGCCTACAAGGCCAGGATCGTACTGGGGAGCACGATCGGGACGAACAACCAGCTGTATCAGAATGACCTGACGCTTGAGGCGAACACGGCGTACCGGATCACGTTTGACTACCATGCCTCGGGCAGCACCAACTTCCGGGTGCGGGTGATCGAACAGAACGATGACTACACGGTGTACGGGTTCGCATTCAAGTACGTGTACCCGACGACGAGCGTCCAGACCTACACGCTTGACTTCACGACGGCAAACTTCGCGGGGACGGTCAATGATGCGATGCTGCAGTTCTACTTTGTGGGAGGGACGGCATCACGCACGATCTACCTGGACAACATCGTCATTCGGAAACAGGCTCCGGCACCGCCTCCTGTGGCGACAAAGCTCATGTTCGGGACGCAGCCGTCGAACACGCTGGCAGGCGGGGTGATCACCCCGGCGGTGACGGTACGGATCACGGATGCCAGCGGGACCCTGGTGACAACGGATACGCGGGATGTGACAGTGGCGATCGGGACGAACCCTGCCGCAGGGACACTGGGTGGGACGCAGACGGTAGCTGCCGTGGGTGGTGTGGCGACGTTCAGCACACTCACGATCGACAATCTGGGGACCGGCTACACGCTCGTGGCCTCTGCCTCAGGCCTCACGGGAGCGACCTCGGTGCCGTTCAATATCACCAGTACGCCGCCCCCCTCGACGAACCTCGTGGTCAACGGAGGGTTTGAAAGTGGGACGACCCCGTGGAAGTTCTACCAGAACGGCACGGGCAATTCCTTCAGCGTGGTCACCACGGCACCGGTTCCCGAAGGTGCCTACAAGGCCAGGATCGTACTGGGGAGCACGATCGGGACGAACAACCAGCTCTATCAGCAGGGCCTGACGCTTGAGGCGAACACGGCGTACCGGATCACGTTTGACTACCATGCCTCGGGCAGCACCAACTTCCGGGTGCGGGTGATCGAACAGAACGATGACTACACGGTGTACGGGTTCGCATTCAGGTACGTGTACCCGACGACGAGCGTCCAGACCTACACGCTTGACTTCACGACGGCAAACTTCGCGGGGACGGTCAATGATGCGATGCTGCAGTTCTACTTTGTGGGAGGGACGGCATCACGCACGATCTACCTGGACAACATCGTCATTCGGAAACAGGCTCCGGCACCGCCTCCTGTGGCGACAAAGCTCGATGTTCGGGACGCAGCCGTCGAACACGCTGGCAGGCGGGGTGATCACCCCGGCGGTGACGGTACGGATCACGGATGCCAGCGGGACCCTGGTGACAACGGATACGCGGGATGTGACAGTGGCGATCGGGACGAACCCTGCCGCAGGGACGCTGGGTGGGACGCAGACGGTAGCTGCCGTGGGTGGTGTGGCGACGTTCAGCACACTCACGATCGACAATCTGGGGACAGGCTACACGCTCGTGGCCTCTGCCTCAGGCCTCACGGGAGCGACCTCGGTGCCGTTCAATATCACCAGTACGCCGCCCCCCTCGACGAACCTCGTGGTCAACGGAGGGTTTGAAAGTGGGACGGACCCGTGGAAGTACTACCAGAACGGCACGGGCAATTCCTTCAGCGTGGTCAGCACGGCACCGGTTCCCGAAGGTGCCTACAAGGCCAGGATCGTACTGGGGAGCACGATCGGGACGAACAACCAGCTGTATCAGAATGACCTGACGCTTGAGGCGAACACGGCGTACCGGATCACGTTTGACTACCATGCCTCGGGCAGCACCAACTTCCGGGTGCGGGTGATCGAACAGAACGATGACTACACGGTGTACGGGTTCGCATTCAAGTACGTGTACCCGACGACGAGCGTCCAGACCTACACGCTTGACTTCACGACGGCAAACTTCGCGGGGACGGTCAATGATGCGATGCTGCAGTTCTACTTTGTGGGAGGGACGGCATCACGCACGATCTACCTGGATAATATCGTCATTGCGAAGGTTGGAGCCCTGGCGAAGGAGGGAGTGGAGGCGGTTCCGGTGGAGATGCCGACGGAGTACAGCCTGCTGCAGAACTACCCGAATCCGTTCAACCCGGTGACGACAATCCGCTATGCGCTTCCTGAGCCCTCGATGGTGAGGCTGGCGGTGTTCAACTCGGCGGGTCAGCGTGTGGCGGACCTGGCGGATGAGCCGCAGGAGGCGGGCTACCACGAGGTGAGGTTTGACGGAACGACGCTTGCCTCGGGAGTGTACTTCTATCGGCTGCAAGTCCGCCCTCTGGACTCCAGGAGCGGAGCGGGTGACTTTGTGCAGACCAAGAGGCTCGTGCTCGTGAGATAAGACTCAGCGGCACTCAGTATGCAACACGGCCCG
Organism: uncultured Ignavibacteria bacterium; assembly: GCA_963701735.1. Classification (GTDB taxonomy): domain Bacteria; phylum Bacteroidota; class Ignavibacteria; order UBA10030; family UBA6906; genus CAWABB01. The sequence goes on from CAVPBI010000010.1 coordinate 558,523, forward strand.
GGCAGCGATGTCCGGGCCGTGCTATTTCCTGCCCTGGAGTTGCCAAGGTCCAGGAGACTTTTCCCCTGTGTTACCCCTTTGCCTTGCAGAAACAACGGACGAACGACTGTCGACCATGGATGATTCGCAGCCGCGTGTTTGCGATCTCGGAATATCTAGTTGAATCTCGGCAACACGCGGTAGCGATGGAACCTGATTTGGACGTTGTGTCATGCCTCAATGCAATCCGGAGTCGAGTGCCAGGAGTGTCTGCTGAGAGGAAGCTCATCGTGTTCGCTACGCCCCTTAAAAGTCAGGAGGGAGCAGCGATGATAGGGTCAAACATGTGCGTGGGGACGCCGCTGGGAGGCTGATCGACGTGGCCCTGGTTGGGTAGGCCAGATGAATCATTGTGCGGAAGGCGGGACTTGAACCCGCATGCCTTGTGGGCGCCACCCCCTCAAGATGGTGCGTCTGCCAATTTCGCCACTTCCGCAGAGAAAGTGACATAAAGATACGCAAGGCCGGGGGGAATGTCAACCGGGAGCTGACTCGGGCGACCACTGGCCGCGTGTCATGCAGCGTGCGACCTAACGAACCCGGGGGTACGGCAGGGCAACAAAGAGACTGTCAACTGACCGCCATTCGATCAGAGCCGAGGAATCCCTCCTCCCCGCCAGCCCGGAATCCAACTCGGCACCGTAGATGCTCGTAATGCGGAACCGCCTGTCTCCGTAGGACGTGTAACGTGCGCGGATCTTCATCACGTGGTCCATATCGCGGTGCAGATCAAAGTACAACACGCTGTCGTGAACAGAGATGCTCTGCAGCTCCCTGAAAAACGTCCTATCGAAGTTCGGGTCGTCCATCACCCGGTAGTTGTTCGACTCAATCTCAACGATCTGCCCCGTAGGTACAACCGTTAGTTCCGTGACCTGGCAGAAGCCTGACCAGATGGCGCCGTTGTTCAACAGGCGAATCGTTATCAGAGCGTGATCTGTCGTCTGGACCTTATCCCTGTGAACCTCCAGGATCATCTTCCCAGGGGTTCGATACTCGGCGTAGGGAATGTCCTGGGCATGCGCGGGATGCGAGGACGCAAGGAAGAACAGAACGGAAACAGCTGGGGCCAGGCTTCGCAGCACGGGTTGGTTGCGCTCGGAAATAGCGTAATGAGTCTTGTCCGGTGGCTTTCCACACGGAAAAATCAATCCGAAGATACACACAAAGGTACGCGGAAGTCAACGTGACCGAGCGCACTGTTGTTGGAGCTGAATGTGACATATTGATAGCGAGGGGCACCGAAAGCGCATCCTCCCCAAATGGTTCCAGGTTCCCTCGCCAACTCCGCGGACAACACGCTGTAAACATTCTCAGAGTATCCAACTGTCCTGGTTCTTCGGCACCGAGGAACCGGGTCAACTCTTTCTTCTCACAAAGCGCAGGAACACGCCATGCGATCTGTCGTTGTGATGTTGCTAGTGGGCTTCGTGCTGGTCCTCGGGGGATGCGATGACACAGCACCAACCTCTGAACCGGTTTCGGGCACAGCTGCGGCCCCACCTCTGGGACGCATCTCGGGGCTTCATAGGCTCGAGGTGGTCAGCGCTCATCTGGAGATCTACGTTTCAGGTATCGAAGTGCCTTCTCCGGTGGGGGTCTACCGCATCACGACGCCCTGGACCGAATGTGCCGCGACTTGGGCGACACATGCTACCGGTTTCGACCCGACTCCGGTGACCCAATTCACTCCTTCGAGCATCGGGTACGTTTCCCTCGACATCACCCCCCTCGTGGCGGGTTGGAATGCCGGAGCGATCCCGAACTACGGAGTAATGCTGCGACAGGAGTTTGTCTCCGACAATCACAACACGGAGTACTTCAGCAGCGAGCACGCGACCTTCCACCCCCGATTGGTCGTTGTGGTGAAAGCGGACGGTACGGAGAAAACCATTGTCATCGAGAGAGGGGTCCGAGGTGCAGTTGCCGATACATGGATCTGGTCGGCAGGCCCCGGATACTCGGGCTGTGATGAGCTGATGTTGTACACCAGGGCGAACTCGGTGTATCGGAAGGAGGCCTTGCTGCAATTCTCATTCGCTGGCGAGTGCACCCGAACTCCTGGATACTGGAAGACCCACGCAGGGATTGGCCGGGCGCCTTATGACAACACGTGGGGAATGTTGCCCGGCCGGCCCTCAGACGCCATTCTACAGCAGCGGCAAGACGTACATCCACGCCCTCTGGACACCCCCCCACGGCAACGCTTACTACATACTTGCGCACGCCTATATTGCGGCCAAGCTCAATCTGCTGAAGGGGACGTCTTCTACGCCGGAGGTTGACGCCGCGATGGCATGGGCCGAAACGTTCTTCTCAACCAAGACGCCCGCTACTATCCTCGCACGGACTGTCCGAAACGCCGCCATCACGAATGCGGGGACACTGGACAGGTACAACAATGGACTGATCGGACCCGGCCATTGCGAGGGAGCGCTAAGCAGTAGAGCTCGACGAAACCTGGACACCCTTTCGGGAATGCCCGGTAGTCCGTCTCCAGAGGCTACCGGGCTTCTTATGTCTGAGCTGCCCTAAGGGCTCAAGCCAAGGCGGGAAACCAATTCGCAGGTGAGGCGCGCATACTCGCGAATTTCTTGGGGAGGACCCTGCTCGAGGAACGTCAACGACCTACCAAGGTGGGGTCAGATTGGACTTCGCGGTCCTCCCTGTGCTTCCCTCAAGCACTGCGAGAGCACGCTCGCGAGAGCCCGGACACGAGGTTCACGCATCATCGCGCCATGATGGCCAGGGACCGGGAATACCTTCAGGTCGCCCGTGATGTGGTTGCTCCAACCGTTCGTTACATCTTCAATGATGCCGTACGGCTGGTTGGTGGCTCTCAGGAGAATGACGGGGGCATCAATGCTTGCGGGAACATACGCCGCTTCGGCAATCACGGCACCCCGCTTAACTTCCTTGTACACCCGTGGCACGAAGAGCTCCTTTCCCCTGCGGGAGATCCCGCTGGCAGCCCGGCGCACGTGCATCCGTATCCGATTGAAGAACCTCCCCTGCTTCTCGAGGATGTATTCATACTTCCCTTCCCAGCTGGCCACCAAGATATTGCCGAGGTGCAGCTCAATTCGATAGCGCCACCAATCGATCCTCCGCTTCAGCGCTGTGCTGGTGGGGAGATACAGGGGATATTCCGGAGCCAGAGTGTCAAAAAGCACCAGGGCACCAATCCTGTGGCCCTGTCGCAACAGCTGCTGGGCAATCTCGTAAGCCACCATGCCGCCGAACGAGGAACCGCCGACGAAGTACGGACCTTCGGGCTGAAATTCCAGAATCTCTTTCACATAGCTCTCCGCCATATCCTCGACACGGTCCAGGCGTGGGCTTTTCCCATCCAGGCCCTGCGCCTGAAGCCCAAACAGCGGCTGGTCAGGATCCATGTAGTTCACGAGATCCTTGAATTCGAGGATGTTCCCCCCCACGCCATGAACACAGTAGAAGGGCTTTCGTGAGCCCGATGGCTGGATCGGCACGAGCGATTTCCATCGGGGCTCCCACCCCTCTTTGCGCAGCAAATCAGCGAGGTGCATGACGGTCGGCGCCTCAAAGAGAGTGACCATGGGCAATGTCCGTCCTGTCACCCGTTCGACTTCGGTCAGGAGGTGAATGGCCACCAGCGAGTCGCCTCCAAGATCGAAGAAGCTGTCCGTAATGCCCACAGGAAACGTCTTCAACACCTTTTCCCAGACTCCCACAAGCTGCTGCTCCAGGAGATCTCGAGCGGGCACCATGCCGGACGACGTTTGCATATCGGCACAAGAGGGAACCGGCAGGCCCGCCCGATCGACCTTCCCTCCCGGCGTATACGTGAACTGGTCGACCAGGACGATGGCGGAAGGAAGCATGAACTCCGGTAGCCTCCCCTTCACCCATTCGCGGAGACGTGGTCTTGCATCGTCCTTGGAAACGCGTGATTGCAGGACGATGTAGGCGATCAGCCGCTTCTCTCCCTGCGGCTCATCCCGCCCGATGACGGCGGCATCTAGAACATCAGGATGCTCGATCAGCACGCGTTCAATTTCCTGGGGCTCGATGCGGTAACCCCGGATCTTGATCTGAGTATCCATTCTCCCGACGAAGTGGAGCGTCCCATCGTCCGCCCATCGTACGAGATCGCCCGTCCGGTACATCCTTCCTCCCGGCTGATGCAAGAAAGGATCAGGCAGGAATCGCTCCTTTGTCAGCTCTGGCTGACGAAGATAGCCCTTCCCAACCCCTTTCCCGCCGATATAGAGCTCGCCGTTTGCCCCGACCGGCGTTGGCCTCTGTTTAGCGTCGAGGACATAGGTGCGGACGTTTGCGGAGTGGTCGGCCTATGGAAACCTCGCGGCCGTTCAATGACGGAGCAGCAGTCCGAGAGAGGTCACAGGCCGTGGCCCCCACCGTAGTTTCTGTCGGTCCATAGAAGTTGATCAGCCTGACGTGCGGTCCGACCAGGCGGCGCCACTGTGAGACTCGTTGCGGCATCATCCGGTCACCACCGACGGCGACCAACCGCACGTTCGCCGGCAGTCGCAGGTTCCCTTGATCCAGTGCGACGACCAGCTGATGCCAGAACGATGTCGGCAAATCCAGAACACTAACAGACATCTCCTCGCAAGCCGTGAGAAAACGGCGCATCGAAGTGATCATCAGATCGTTTCTAAGGACCACCGTGCCGCCGGTGCACAGCGGGAGGAATATCTCTTCAACACTTGCATCGAAGCTGAGGGGGGCAAACTGGAGATAGCGATCGTTCTCGGTGATGCCGTACAGCTTCCCTGTCGCCTGGACATAGTTGGCCAGTGATGTATGGTCGATCATGACACCTTTCGGCTCACCCGTCGAACCAGACGTGTAGATGATGTACGCCAGGTCCATCGATGCTCCGCCCGCTCCAGCTTCTGTCACCTTCCCGGAGACCCGATTCAAATTGTCCATCACGATCTGCACCGCCCGAGTTGGAGGGAGCCGTTGGGAAAGAACGCGGGTCGAGAGGATTGCATGGACACCCGAGTTCTCCGTCATGAACGCAAGCCGTTCTGCCGGGTAGCTGACGTCAAGAGGCACGTAAGCACAGCCGGCTTTCATGACACCCAGGATACCTTCAATAGCCAGCACCGACCGGGCGACAAAGAGTCCAACGAGCTGGCCCGGAAGGACTCCCCGCGTCCTCAGGTGCGAGGCAATCTGATCCGCACGCGCGTCCAACTCTTCGTACGTGACTTTTCGGACCCCATCTTCGACGGCAATCTTCCGGGGAAGGCGGACAGCCTGCTGCTCGAACAACCTGTGGACCTGGATATCGGTGGTGATGCTGGAATCCTCGGTGTCATTCCAGGCGTCCAGGACGGTCGAGACATCCTCCCGTGGCATGTACGGTAGATCAGCCACCGTGCCGTCGGGAAACCGTAGGAGTCCTTCCAGAACGGTCTCGACCTCGCGCAGTATGCGCAACGCAGCCGCATCCCCACATGATCTGGAATGATACTCCAGGCATATCCTCAGGTGTTCTCCTGCATAGACCGCCAGCGTGAGCGGGAAGTGCGTCTTCTCGAGCAGCCGGACCTCGATGGGCGGGCCTGCGATGTGGTGATCGAGCACTTCCTGCTGCTGGTAGTTCTCGAAGACCAGGAGGGATCCGAACATGCGCTCGGCGGAGTTGAAACCGGCCCATGATCGGATCTCGTGGAGCGGCGTGTGTTCAAATGCACGCATCCGAATGTGTTGTTCACGAGTGCCGGACAGCCATTCCCGAATTGTGAATTCGTCCCGGACTGAAATCCTCATGGGCAGGGTGTTGATGAACATCCCCACCATGGATTCAGACCCGTCAATGGTTGAGAAGCGGCACGCCCGTGTCACTCCGAACATGACCTCGTCCCGGGAGCAGTGTCTGCTCAACACCAGGGCCCACGCCGCCTGAAGCATCGTGTTGAGCGTAACCTGGTGCCGTTCCGCGAGTTGTCGGAGACTTGCTGTTGTCCCGGGAGACAGGCGGCCTTCGCACGATGAAACGGTATATGCTTTTGCGTGCTGCGACCCTGAGTGAATTCCAGGAAGAGGTGTCGGGGCCGGGAAGCCCTGAAGGGTCTCCCGCCAGTACGCCTCAGCAGCCTGCCTATTCTTCAGGAGATAGGATCTCTGCCACTCAACGAACTCCCTGAAGGGCCTGGGGAGAGGCGGATTCGAGCCGTCCCCCTGATTCGCGTGCAGCGTAGATCTCAAGGACTTCCTTCGAGAGAAGCGTCAGGGACCGACCGTCCACGATTGCGTGGTGGAGCGTCCAGACAAGAACATACTCAAGGTGTTGAAGCTGGAAGAGTGTCACTCGAGCAAGGGGAGGCGCTGCAAGATCGAAGCCCCGTGCTCGATCCGCTGCGAGAAATTCCTCGAGCATTGTATCGGCGGCGGTCTTCGGATGGCTGCTGAGATCCTCGAATTCAAAAGGCATGAGGACGCTTTCATACACATCCTGGACGGGGACGTCCAGCGCCTGCCACCGGAATGCCGTGCGAAGAACCGGATGCCGGCGAGTCACCTCATCGAGGACCGCTCGAAGTCGAGTGAGGTCGACCTGACCTCGGATTCTCCACACCATTTGTTCAATGTCGAAGCCGGCTCCTTCAGTTGCCAGGGAGCTAAACAGCATCCCTTCCTGCATCGAAGTCAGCGGGTACGAATCACAACGGTGCACAGTAATTCCCCCTGGGTTTTCGGACTCTACAAATCACTGCGCGCATCTGCAACTGTACCCTGAGATACACTGAAGGTTGGATGTATGTCGACAACGCCAATGGGGAGGACATCGGAGGGATCAATGTGCTGGTGGGCAATGACAATCGTTTCTCGTGAGCGCGCCTGGGATCGAACCAGGGACCCTCTGCTTAAAAGGCAGATGCTCTACCCCTGAGCTACGCGCCCATATTTGAAATCAGGCTAGTTTCAGCGAATTCACCTCATGTGGTGGCTTCAACTATCGCGAATGCCGACAGATATCGACAAGGCATTCAGTACGTTTGTCAACAACGCACGGTTAAATGTACGAACACCCCCGCAGGCAGTCAACAGGCGTACGGCTCAATATCCCCCTGGTCAGGTTCGGAAACCCGTCCACGTGGGTGCAATACCAGTAAGTGTGCTGACGCCATCCGGTTCATCACCAGGATAATGCTGGGCCGGCCGGTGAAATGCCTCGGCTCAGCAAGCGGAACATCCCCCCCTGAGTGCTCATTTCTCAAGAGCACGCAGAACTGCGGTTGTATAACCATGCAAAGGCTGAGCCGACTGCGAAGCCTTCGACCAACCCAACGACAAGGCCAATGAAGGCACCTGACCAGTTCCGGTCGAACCCTGGCACAAACCACTTAATGATGCCGACGTTTCCTCCGGTTCCGAAAAGAATCGAGTATGCATCCAGTACGAACACCCCAACCCCGAGAAAGACGCCGGCCGCTATTCCAAATGCCAGTGCACGCAACTTCATGACTACCTCCTTGGCTGGTGCCTCATTGCCTGTTTGACCTCGGCTCTTCTCATGGCGTTCCCCTTCAGTGCAAATGGTAGCCTGAGACTTCTTCAAATGTCGTCAAATGCCAGCAGTAGGGCAAATTGAACAGCGAACCTCGGTGGTCCCTCTTTTCCAAAATCCTTCGGATCGACACTGCGCTCACCTCCGTTGGAAATCCCGGGACCTCTTGGCCCATACCCCCCACAGAGGCCGCGCAACCCAGAGAGCACCCACGCTAACGTCAGCGCTGAAGCGTCTGAGTGTACTCCATCTATGACAGCAGCGAGACCTGCGCATTCCAGCGTCAAACACGCCTGAGATCACGCGCTGTCTACAGATCCGTCACGTATTGACACCTGAACTCGGCTAAGCTCCTTGGCCTTTGCTGCAACAACCCTTATATCGTTCAGCCTGCAGAAGTCTTCCACCCTCTCTTCAGCCCACTCAACACTCAGTACCTCGTACGAGAGGGTCTCCAGAATACGCAGAACATCGGCCGTAGCGGCTCCGAAAACTCCATGAGATTCGACAATAATTACCCTGGGCCGAAATGAAATATTCTTGAGGATGTCGATTTCCGACCCCTCACAATCGAGTTCGAGGACATCGCACCTGGGGATATCCGCCGGCATGACCAACGTGCTGGCAGCCCCTGACCCCATGAGGCGTACAGCATGCGAGACCACTGCATGATTCACAGATACTCTTGCCTTAACGTGATTGAGCTTCACGGCCCGCTTGGTTCTCCTATAGAACTGCTCCGAGCCCTCGTAGCAGATTACGAGTCCCTCTTCCCCTGTTCTCTGCGCAGCTACAACAGTAGACACGCCCCAACCTCCGCCAACCACCACGACAACATCGCCTCGCTCGAACGTGGACCTTCAGGCAATCTACAATAGCCTTTTCATACCCAGGAACATCATCGATCTTTTTGTCGAACGGTTTCAAGGCAATATCGACAATAACGCCATTGTATCGAACATAGCCTACTGCAGGAATGAGAGGCCATATGTAGCCCCGATACAACATCATCATGAAGTGAGCAGCTCCACCTTTCTCCTTCAGAATGTGGAGTGCAGTCTGCATCTTGTGCGCCAACTGCCCAAACGTCATAGCGTGTCGTCTATCTATCAGTTTGTCTGAATGAAACTATCGAATCGGCTAAGGGGAATCTGAACAATGAGCTGCTGAACAGTGAGATCTTCGATACAGGTCTGAAGGAAAGGGTACTGGCGGAAGAATACTGAAGGCAGTACAACCCACAACTGGGTCCGCGAAACGGGAGTGGATCAGTGGGAGATACTGGTAAGCGTCACATCGTATTGCTGGGCTGCGCTCCCCTCATATCTGCGTCCGTTCCAGTGGCGTTGGCGCCGTCAGGGCGGTTGAACTCGGGGACGATCTCGTGAAGGAGCTTCTCAAGATTGGAGCTCGAGTCCTGCCGCGCAGCATCAATCAGGATATCGACCATGGACGTGAACGATCCCATGTGTGAGGAGCGCAGACCGCCGACATCTCCGTTGAGCTTGGACACCATGACTTTGTCATGTTCAGTTCGCTCAACCAGTTCGTCCTTACGGAACAACTCCTCTTCCATCTTTTCACCGGGTTGTAGCCCTGTGAATACAATCTCGATATCCTTCCCTTCCTCAAGGCCACTCAACCGGATCATGTCCCTCGCAAGGTCGGCCACCTTGATCTGCTCACCCATATCCAGGACAAAAACCTCACCCCCCTCACCCATGGAGCCGGCTTGAAGAACTAGTTGAACGGCCTCCGGGATGGTCATGAAGAAACGACGCACGTCGGGGTGTGTGATCGTCAGAGGGCCGCCGAGTTCAATCTGACGTTTCAGGATCGGCACCACGCTCCCCCTCGAGCCCAACACATTGCCGAAGCGAACCGCCACGAATTTCTTCCCGGTCCTCCGCGCTGCGTCCTGGACAACAAGCTCGGCAACCCGCTTTGTGACTCCCATGACGCTCGTGGGGTTTACGGCCTTGTCAGTGGAGACAAGGACACATCTCTCAACGCCGTAGTCCTGACAGACTTCCACAAGGTTTCGTGTGCCCAGGACATTGTTCGTAACGGCGTCTGCAGAGTTCTGCTCCATCAAACCGACGTGCTTGTGTGCGGCCGCATGAAACACTATCTGGGGCCGGAACTGGGCGAAGACGGCCGCCAGTCTGTCCTTCTCCCGGATGTCTGCGATCACGGGAGAGATCTTCAGATCCTTCCTGGGAACCTCGGCAAGCTCTTTCATGATCAGGAATACGGAATTCTCGCCATGACCGAGCAGAACCAGCTCCGAAGGGCCAAATTCCTTTATCTGCCTGCACAACTCGGATCCAATCGAACCCCCCGCGCCGGTCACCAGCACCCTCATCCCGTGGATAGTGTCAGACACCAGGCGAGTATCGGAATGGATCGTCCCGCGGCGGAGGAGGTCCTCCAACTGAATGGGTCGGAAATGCTCAACGCGTGCAGTCCCATGAAGTATCTCGAAGAGGCCGGGAATCGTCTTGGTCTCGACATTGGCAGCACGTGCCCGGAAAAGAACATCCCGGACTATCTTGCCGGGTGCTGTGGGCATGGCGACAATCACCAGCTCAACTTTGTTTTCGCGGCACACTCTCCCTAAATGCCTGAGAGGCCCGAGAACGGGAATGCCATGAATGCGGCTCCTTCTCTTCCGCACGTCGTCGTCAAGAAACCCAACAGGACTGTAGCCGAGCTGCGGATTGGTACGGAGTTCCTTGGCGATCATGGCGCCAGCAACTCCCGCACCAGCGATAAGGGCCGGCTTGAGAGGCTTTGAGGAAACAGTGTGGGAGTAAACATAATAGACAACGCGGATTCCGAGACGGACACCTCCTACGAACAAGAGGGTCAGAATAGCGTCGATGATTGGAATGGAGCGGGGGAATCCTGATCCGATCACACCTGCCGGCATCAGGATCACATAGTCGAGCACCAGGACCGCGATCGTCCCCAACGCTGATGCCTTTGCGAGCGTCTGCAACTCCTGAACGCTGGCGTACGGCCAGTACTCCCGATACAACCCGGACCAAATATAGACTACGGCCCTGGTGAGAGCGGAGGTGACGATATAGACCATCAGCGGAGCCAGGAAGACCTCGATGGCGCCGACGTCTTCCGTTCGCAACAAGAGCGCGATCAGCGGCGAGACCGACATGAGAAACAGGTCGAGAAGCAACAGATACCTGTTTCTCAGATTGAATACTGCGCGGAGCTTGCGTCTCATTTCAAGATCTTCAAGATCGTCTTTCCAATCAAGAGCAGATCGCTTCCCAGAGTCCGTCGTGGAAAATAGTCCAGATCCAGCTCGAGCTTATGGGGCAGAACTCGTTCAAGGTACGTGTCCTGCCAATCAGGACCGGATAGCAGCTCTTGTTCATTGCGATAGTAGAGGGATGCCGGACTTGTGATGCCCGGGCGATATCCCAGAATGAGTCGTTGGCGAGGATGATAGAGAGCAACGTACCGTGGATCTTCCGGCCTTGGTCCGACGATGCTCATGTCACCCGCCACGACGTTCCAGAGCTGAGGCAACTCGTCCAATTTCAGCTTGCGGAGAATCCGGCCGAACCTGGTGACCCGATTGTCATCGGTCAGCGTTATCCCGCCGCCAAGTCGATCCGCATGCGGCACCATAGTGCGGAATTTGAGCTGCCGAAAAGTCGACCCTCCCCTCCCCACGCGCTTCGCGTGGTAAAACACCGGTCCACCGTCCTGCACGCTCACACAGATCGCGATCACCAGGAGAAGTGGTGAAAGCACGATCAGGCCAAGGCTTGCCCCGGCGATGTCAATCATGCGATGCAGAATACACCAGTCGGAATGAAGAGTGAACAGGCCGTGCTTACCCTCTACGGTAGGGAGCCCCCCCTCTAAGCACTATGACGAGCGTCACGAGCTAGGAAGCCCGGGTTGATGCGAGGCTGCGCGAGGTTGTGAATCCCCAAGAGTCAGAATATAACAGAAGGAATATGAACTGCAACGACGACGCAACAGAAAGTTCTACCAGATGAAGCAAAGGACATCTGATCAGGGGTTGACCTCTGTCATCCTGTCACCCATCTTCCGTAATCATTGAAAAGAGATGGTCATTGCTGCTTCCCCTCAGGCCTGGCTTGGTCCGGTAAGCCCTTTCGTATCTTGCTTACAACAAAGCGTCGCTTCTGCGACGGGGGAACCGGGATGAATGGTACCTCCTCAACCTGGATCCGCAGGTCATCGGCCCCATGGGCCTTGAGGTCTTCGACCAGCTGGCGCGACACTTCAGGCGAGAATCCCACCCCGGGGACAACCCGGACAATGATTGCTTCGAGCTCATCCTGGACAACCTGAAAGGATTCTATCTGGTTGAACTTCTCGAGGATCCCGGTGAAGAAATGAACGATAAGTCGATTGCCGGAGGGGGTCAGGACAATGTCGGTCTCCCTCCCCTCAATGCGGTGCATGAGCTCAAATCCCCGACCGCATGAACAGCGGGGGTGGTCGCCACGAACGCCGACATCCCCTGTCTTATACCGGATGAAAGGCATGGGCCCCGCATGGAGCCGGGTCACTACGATATTCCCCACCTCATCCGGCTTCACCGGCTTTCCATGCTCATCAAGAAATTCGGCAACGACGTCAAGAGACAGAATGTGGTACGGAGCCGCGCCGTTACACTGCGCGGCAATCTGGATGCCCTCCGACATTCCGTACGTGTCATGCACATCCGTTCCGAATGCTGCTTCGACCTCATCACGGTAATGGCGGTACAGGTTGTCCCCCCATGTCACAATCCCCGTCATTCTGGTGTTCCACCCGAGCTTCCGGGCATGTCGCGCCAGGAGGTACAGACTTCCCGGATATCCGAGGAGAAACTTGATCCCAAATCGCTCAATTCCGTCCAGGTGCTTCGTGAGAGCATGGTCAGTCAAGTCATACGCAGACACGTAGTGACACCGCAGAAGCCTGTCCTTCAAGCGGCGCTTGAGGTTCCTGACCGGATTTATTCCAGTCTGAAGATGATGTTGACCAATCTCCCAACCTGCCCATTCCCAGGTCAACATGGCGCTCGCGAGATACCACCCGAAAGTGAACGAGTCCTCCCGTACGGTGAAATTCGTTCCAGTGGACCCTGACGTAGATGTCGTGTACACGCGCTGGCCGGTGGGTCGTGTCACGCGGCCGAATACTTCCCCACGCAGCTGATCCTTTGTCACAACTGGCAGTCTTTGCAAGTCGTGGACGCCACGGATATCGCCTGGACGCACATTCTCCCGATCCATCAAGATCCGATAGAAAGGCACGTCTCGATATGCGATTGCCACAAGGCTTGATACAGCTCTGTCACGCTCCTGCGCAATCCTGTCAGGATCCCACCATTGCGCGGCCTCAAGAAAGCGAAGCCTCTGCATCATCCGCTGTCCGAATGCTTGATCGCCAACGGGCAGGATCACGTTCCTTAACAGCATGGTCCACAGATCACCGCCGAACCTGTTGACTGGACTCGTTAGATTACTCATGCCGGTTGGCCTGCAGAATTGACGGTCCATTCAGCTCTGAGCGGAGCCTGCGCCAGTAGCTTTCGCGCCACACCAGAAGGTTGAGCACTTGAACGACGACACCGCCCGCAACCATGTCGCCGGCAAAGAATTGTCGAATCAACTTCTGCAAGGCACTCCCGTCGATTCCAAAATCCCCGAGCCCGTGGTCTGAAGGGAGCGATTTGATCCGCTCGCGCAACACGGTGTCTGTGCGCGCATAGACGTGCCAGGGAACCCCAAACCCCCACTTCGGGCTCCTGAACAGGCTATCTGGCAAACGAGGGGCGAATGCCTCCCGGAGGACCTTTTTTGTCTCTTTCCTGGTGACCAGAAATGAGGTTGGGAACCTGGCCACACCTTCGACAATGCGATAATCGAGGAATGGAACTCTGCATTCCACAGAGGCAGCCATGGTCATGCGGTCATTTCGATCGAGAAGTGAGCACATGAACGTGTGCTGATCATAGTACATGGCCTGGCGCATGAGATCATTCGGAAACGCCGATCGGGCCTCCGCGAGGATCTTCTCCCGATAGGAGAATGATTCACCGGATGTTGACCCAAGACCCCGCCGGTCCTCCGGGAGCAGGCCAGCAGAATTGTAGAGAATAAAGCTGTCCACGTCCCCGAGACCTAGCATTCTGGAGAGCTTTCCCAGTCTCCCCTGATGCGCCAGGGCAAACGAAGGGAGAAGCGCTCGCAACGCGGTAGCGGTCCTCAGCGCCACTGGGTACAGAAGTGGCCGGTAGCGCACGTAGCCCCCCAACTGCTCGTCCGAACCTTCCCCGGAGAGGAGCACAGTCACCAGAGGTTTCGCGAGACGGGCAATGCCAAGGAGATGCGGATCGCTTGCGTGCGCGAGCGGCTCGTCGTTGAACCAGATCGCCTCTTCCATCCTCTGAAGGAGCTGGTCCGGAGGGATTTCCAGCTCATGATACGTCAGGCCCAGGTGGGATGCGACTGACTGAGCCCCAGGGCCCTCGTCATACGCGTGTTCAGAGAAGCGGACGGTGAAGGAGTTCAGCCCGGCCGGCGCCTGGCTTGCCAGCGAAGCAGCGACCGCGCTCGAATCAAGCCCCCCGCTCAACAACACGCCGAGAGGGACGTCGCTGATCCTCCGAAGGGATACCGAATCGTCGAACATCTCGCGAAACCAGTTCCCGGGATCCTGAACCTCCAGATGCGGGAGTACCTGCAGCTGGCGCGCAAGATTCCACCACTGGACGGTCTGGACTTTTCCTCCCTGCCACAACAGGTAGTGCCCCGGAAGCAGGCGCGACACTGCCTTGAACGGTGTGCTCTCTCCCGCAACGTAGCGGAAGCTCAAGAGCTCGGCAGCATGGCCCGGATTCATCACTGCGGGCACTCCCCCGACGAACAACGCCTTTTCCTCAGAGGCAAACATCAGCGCTTCCGCTGTCCGCCAGTAGTACAGTGGCTTCACCCCGAGCCTGTCGCGACCCAGGAAGAGCGTCCTGGTGGCGGCGTCCCAGATCGCAATAGCAAACATCCCGTTCAGCATCGACAACATCGCCGGCCCATGCTGAACATAGAGGTGCAGCACAACCTCCGTGTCGGTGTGCGACCTGAACGAATGCCCAGCCGATTCGAGTCCGCGTCGCAGCTCTTTGAAGTTGTAGACCTCCCCGTTATAGACAATCCAGAACCGCCCGTCCGCCGTCGACATTGGCATTCGACCACTAGGCGGTGAGATCCAGGATGGCAAGACGGCGGGAAACGAGCCCCACTCCCTCGCCGACAAACACTCCGGAGTCGTCCGGACCGCGATGCTGGAGCACATCCCCCATGCGTACCAGGGTGTCCTGAGGGACGCGGAAGTCCCGCGATGTGTGCACGAAGCCTGCTACGCCGCACATTAAGAATTCATCCTGGCTGCACGCCCTTGGAGTTTAATAGGTTGTCGAAGAGTGATCGCCACTGCGGCAGCTGGTTCTCCCAGGAGCAATCTTCCGCCAAGCGTCGTCCGTTTCGCGAAAGGCGCTCACAAAGCCCGGGCTCCCACAGGATTCTCTTCACCGCCGCTGCCATGCCTTCTGCGTCGTCGCTCTCGACCATGAGGCCTGTTTCTCCCTCGGTCAGAAGGTATGGGACACCCCCACCCTGGTCGAGATGACGGGAAGACCCGAGGCACATGCCTCCAGCACGGCGACCGGCGTATTGTCAATGATATTCGAGCTGATGAATATGTCAGCAAGCGCGAACTCCCGCACCTTGCCAGCAACATCGAGAAAGCCGGGGAACCTGACGGCATGACTGATCCCGAGCTTCTTACTCAGCTCAACGGAGGCTGAGAGGAGCCCTTTGTCCTCGCCTGCCATGACCA
The DNA here is from genome assembly GCA_963701735.1 of uncultured Ignavibacteria bacterium. Classification (GTDB taxonomy): domain Bacteria; phylum Bacteroidota; class Ignavibacteria; order UBA10030; family UBA6906; genus CAWABB01. Next base: position 573,971 of record CAVPBI010000010.1, read on the forward strand.
GCCGAGCCTCCGGGATGTCCTGCACTAGTCTGGCGAATGCCCGGATAGTCATGAGTGGATTCCACACGTGGTGGAATGACCGCATCCAGAGCAACCTCGGCGTTGCTTTGGTCCGGACCCTGAACTCTTGATGGGCAAGATCAAGGACATTCGGGACGACGTCGTACCGCAGCCGCATCGATTCGACCGCCTGACCAAGGAAACCTGATTGCACAATAATCGCTGCGGCGCGGCGAAAAACCCTTTTCGACCATCTGGGATGACGCGCGATGAACTCGGGGAAACCCCCTCCTCTCATCATGAAGATGACCGGCTTGCCCAGGGCCTGTGCCAGTGAAGTTACCGCGTCCTCAACCACGAAGCTCGGGCCACCGTATGCCTGCAAGAGAATGAGATCGTAGTCCGCAGCCTGTCTCAGGAGGCCCTGTAGGATGTCCACCAAGCGCAGGTAGCGGTTCTCCACAGAAGATTTCTCAAGGACCGTGTATCTTTCGGCCTTGAAGAGATCTGCGAGGATTTCACCCTGCGTCGTCACATGACGGCCCGTTCGCCCCACCAAGGGTCCCACGATCATGAGCCGGGGAGATCGGTCTCTCTCCGAGTGTGCAGTCATGCAGTGCGCCTGACAAGTTCTTCGTACAGCCCACAGATCGAATTCATTCCAGCGCGCTCGCTGTAAACCGCGGACACTCTTTGCTGGAGCTGTTCGGCAAGCGCCCGCGCTTTCACCGGATTCTCCAGAAGAGAGATCACGGCGTCTGCCAGAGCGTGCGGGTCGTTTGGCTGAACCAGCAGGCCTGCGGAACCGCCGCCGAGGACTTCTGCACACTGCCCCACATCTGTGGCCACGACAGCCAGCTTCATTGCGCCATACTCGATGAGGGCAACCGGGAGTCCTTCCGACATTGAACTGAGGATGCCGATATCGCATCCGAGCAAGAGCTCATGAACGTCGCTTCGGACTCCGAGCAGCGTAACATCCTTACTCACGCCACACCTCTCAATCTCCGCTTTGACCTTCTCACCATGGGCAGTGCTGGTTTCGCCGCCAATCAGCAACAGGTGGGCATCAGGCATCCGGGCCACAATACGCTGCATCGCATGAATCAGCGTAATATGACCCTTCTGCGGCTTCATGTTGGCCACGCAAACAAGCCGCCTGCCAGGGAGACCAGGGAGGGAAGGGACATGTCCTGTCCGCGGCCGAGTGACGACGAAATTCGGCAGGTATCGAACGCTATCGGTGGATCGATGGAGCTCTCTAACCGCCCAGCGCTCGAGATCCTCTGTCACCGAGATGATACTCTCTACCCTGGAAGTCGCCAATCGATATGCCCAGACCGGCCTGCCTCGGACGTGCCCCGCGCCGAAGTGATCGTGCCACACTATCGAGATCGAGCGGTTGAACAGACCCAGTAGCGAGCTCACAAACAATGACGGCCCGTGCGCGTGTACGATTCGAATCCCCTGGCGCTTGACATAGTCGGCGAGAGACCGGAAGGCCGCAATGTCGAACCGACTCGAACGGCCCAACTGCAGGTGATGCACTCGCCCTGACAATTCTGATTCGAGGGTCCCTCCCCTGCGGGTCGTGCATAGATGCGACTCGTACCGATCGGGAGGCAACGAATTCGCGATCGCAATCGCCATGCGCTCCATGCCACCCGCATCAAGCGTATCGACTATTTGCAGCACCTTGATCATGCGTCGGGCCTGTCTCGAAGATTCGGCGGCTCGTTACTTCAGTCCGCAGTTGTGCACCAGCACGTGCTCGAGTTTTCGAGCTGAATTCTTCAAGCGACAGCTGTTCTGCATACCTACACGCCGCCGCACCTATCGCGGACATCTGATCGGGATTGTCCAGCAATCCTGCGAGAGCGCGCGCAAGCCCCCCGGGGGTAGGCTCGAAAATTACCCCGGAGTCTTTCTCTCGCATGATCCAGGGGATAATCCCGCCCCTTGCGGCTACGGTCACCGCCCCATGGGCCCAGCCTTCCACAGTGATCTTCGGCCACCCTTCTTTCACGCCAGGCATAATCGCTATATGCGCCCTGGCGTACATTTCCTGGACGACCTGGAAGCTCAGCGCACCGGTAAACGTAACAACATCACCAATCCCCTCCTCTCGCACGAGACCTTCGAGGAACTGGCGTTCGGTGCCGTCACCCACAAGGGTGAAGCGCCAGTTCAGGTCGGGCCGTTCACGACGTAAACAGCCGAGGCCGCGAATGGCCAGGTCAAACCCCTTCACCGGATGGAGCCTGCCTACGCACAGGATTTGCCAGGGCGGGGTTGTGCTCCGGGAACGGGACAGAACCTGCGCTCGCTGGATTTCCGCCTGACTCATCAGCGCTGGAATAAACGACAGCTGATTGGAGGCCTTCGGGGGTCCGTACACCAAGACGCAGTGTTTGCTTGGGAATGTTGCCTCGATGCGTCTGTTGAGCCTCGATGGGATCCGCTCTGATTCGTACGGTGCATTCTCCCCTGCCCATTTTGTAATGCTCCGCCTGCCAAGGATCCTGACGAGCATAGCTCCCACGAGACCAAAATGGCTCGGACTCCGCAACAGGATGAAGTCGGAGGTTCGGATGACATTCAGGACGGCGAGTATGAGCCCCGGCAACTGGATCAACCGGCGAAACGGCGACAACAAGTTGACTTCCATTGTGTACGAAACGGGGACCCACCGGATATTGCTGCGACCGTACGACGCGAGGTTTCCACGCATCGGCCCCATGGCCGCGGAACTACATACAACCACCTCCTGAAACAGGTCGGCCCAGATCCTCATTTCTCTGACGTACGGCTCATAGACCTGCAGTTCTCCGTCCTTGTCAACCCAGGTGGGCGGAGCACCGATGACACCCAATCGCATCTTGAAGCGGGCTAGATCGATTCGGCTGGAACATCACACAGAACTCCTCCGAATTGATGGCATGCGTCCGCCCTCCTGCGTCTTGAGGCCTTGCCTACGCTGTGGGATCTTCCTTTTCCCTTCTCGTGTGCGCTGCGCGTGGTAGAGCCCTATTGCCAGAAGACTCGCCGACATTGTGTCCGATCCAGCCACAGTGAATATGATGACAACATACCCCAGCATGCACATCATTGGGAACAAAACCTTCGTTCTTCGAGTCCACGCAAAGACCCTTCCGACGGCAAGGAGAAGGCCGAAGATAAATGGCAAGAAACCCACAAGCCCAAGCTCCACTCCCAACTGCATGAAGAACGCGTGCCACGCCGCCCGGTGGCCCACATTATAGGTAATGCCCGGGACTCGGGTGGAGTACCGCTCATAGATATCGATGCCGCGACCGGGTCCATATCCAAGGATCATGTTCTGGGCGGATTTTGAAATCACATACTCCGCAACCAGCCATTGGTCAGAGCGTCCGCTCGTTCGGTTCGCCGCACTCCGTTCGTCGCTGAATGTCCTGTCCAGCCCCTTCTGAACCATGTCCGCGTAGGGACTTAACAGGAGGAGATTGACCAGCAGAGCGATCGCCACTACGGCCACGATCATGCCCCATCGCCTGCGGCCTCCGAAGAGGATGGTGGCAAAGATCCCCACCGCCGCGATCATCCACGAGACTCGTGATGCGGAGAGAACCAACGGGACTGCAACCCCAACGACCACCAGGGCTCGAACGAGGAAGATGTTTCTCGAGTCCCAGCCACTTTCCCCGATCCGCGACGGCAGCAATGAGCGTGAACGCCAGCGGAAGTCCGAGTGTAATGGGGTTGCCAAACGTCTCCCCGTCCTGTACTACGATGCCGAGCCGCCCGACAGTCGGGTCCAGGTGCGGGAGCAATCCCAGACTTACCGCGACGCCAGAAATCGCTATTCCCTGGAGTGCTGCGACCATGAGCCTCTGATGGCCAACAAGGGCGTAGACGCACAGCACGGCGAACCCGAACTCGAGGAGCCGCATGTTGGCATCGTAGCTCTTCGTGTTGATGTAGCTTGCAAGGTAATACACCAACGAGAACAGAAGAAGAGCAGCCAGGAGGCCGTTGGAACGAACGAGTGTGGAGAGAATTCCCCTGTGGACATAGGCGAAGTAGGCGAGCACGACAAGCAGAATCACCGGAACGATGCTGTAGAAGACGCCGAACCCGCGGAGCTGGTTGATCAGCGGAAACAGGGCTACGACGACACACAACAGCTCACTCGCCCGGCCGAGCGTCATCGCCACCAGGATACAGAGGAGAAGGAGGCCCCAGAAGGCGGGTCCCGCGTACGAGAACTGGCCCAACCCCATGAAGACTGAAGGGACCGCAGCGCACACGAGCACCTGAAACAGGATACGCCGATGCACCGCGCTTTTCGCAGCAGGGCGCTGCCGCGGCCTCGAGACCGCAGCGGAGGATACTCCGAGAGCTTCCGCAGCGGGAGGCACCAGTGCAGATGTCGGCTGCACATTGCTCACCGCTCAGCCCTCATCAAGGAACGACAACATCTTTGTGATGTAGGCGGATTCCGAATACTGCTCCGCATGGGTGCGGACCTTTGTCCGGATTTCCCGCAGCTCCGCTTCGGGAAACCCCGCCAGCCGGTCAAATGTCGTCTACCAGGGTGGCATCCTCAAACCGCAGCCGTTCGTCCGGGACAATCTCGATCTGTCCCCCCGAATTGTGCACAAGCGGAATGGCACCATGCAGGATGGCTTCCGGGGTGGCCATTCCGAAGTGTTCGTTCACTGCAGGGAAGAAGTAGAACCGGGCTCTCATGAAGTTCCCGACGAACTGTCTGCTCGTCAGGATTGACAATGAACTCGATTTGGAGGCGACGACGTCCGACTTCCCCTTGCAGCCACTCCAGATACGGCCTCTGATGATCCTCATTCCCACCCATCACCACCCAACGCAACTCCGGCCGTCGGGACGCGATCTCCAGCATCAGATCGGGCCGCTTGTACGGCACGATGCGCGAGAAGAAGAGCACTGTGTCCCGCCCGCTCAGGTCATCGTCGACCGGTTGGTCAGGCATCCGAATCGGCGGAGGAATGACGGGCAACGACACCCCGTGCGCCTTCTGGAACAAATCGGCCGTGTACTGGGAACAGATCACAAGTCTGCAGTCTGGCAGATAGTCGTAGATGGGCTTCTTGCGGCGGAACCAGTTCCGATACAGCCATTTGAATAACTTCAGCGGAAGAGCCTTGATTCCGGGAGGCGGCACGTCCAGCACCGGTATCAGCGGAGGGCCTGCCACATAATAGAGATGGCGGAGGCCTTCCAGCATATAGACCTGGTTGAACGTATAGACAAAATCGTAGCCGGCCAACGCCTTCTTTCCATCGACCGCATTCAGAATCCAGGCCAGGTACCGCAGCGATTCTGGAAGCTTCTGCACCGTGAGCGTGGGGATCCGGAACGGGATGACACGGTGATTTGCCGAGGCTCCCCACTGCTCCAACAGGCGAGTCGAAGGCGGAAGGTCCCAAATGAGATCCGGGGTAATATTCCTCGCATTCAGTCCCCTGATGAGCGACAGGGCGCAAGATGGGATTCCCCCGGGGTTCGTGAGGCGCGTGATCACTGCAACTTTCATGCTCATCAAACATCCTCCCTGGATTCGAACAGACCGGAAATCAGCGACTCGAACCGACTGACGGGCGCATCGCTTCCGAGATCGGCTTCGAGCCGCGCTGTCGCCTCTCGCACAAGATCAGATGCGAAGCCCGGATTATCGAGCACATGGATTATGGACTCGGCCAGCTGACGCGGTGCGTCGCTTCCTGTGGGCGGAAAAAGAATCCCGGTCACTCCATGCTCTATCATCTCCGGGCACCCCCCCGTGTTGGCCGCTACCACCGGGCACCCCACTGCCTGGGCCTCGAGGACCACTCTGGGAAAGGGTTCGCGATCAGAAGTGACACACACTGCTGCGAGTTCAGACATGATCTCGACCGCGTCAGGGCGATTACCCATGAAGGCAACCTTGTCAGCAATGTGCAGGTCAGCGGCAAGGTCCCGAAGTGAACGCTCATACCCCCCCTCGCTCTCCTGCGCCGAGCCCACAACCACAAAGCGGACGTCCGGGTGGCGGGTGAGAACGCCTGGAATCGCGCGCAGGAACAGATCCTGCTGTTTGTACGTCGTAATACGCCCCACAATGCCGACAACCCTGTGCTCTGCAGGGAACGGGAGACGGCGCTCGCCGCTCGCCCGGTGGCGATGAACCCGTTCTCTCAGGGGCGCGACGTTCACATAGTCGTGACAGACCTGAAGACGATCCTGCGCCATCATCGACGACAAGTACGTTGCGACGTCGGCGGAGACCGCCCACACCTGTGTGGCCTTGTGAAGGATTCGCCGGTGGAGCCGGATGGGACGAATAAACTCGCGGACATAGACGGCATACGGTATCCCGGCCAGCCGGCATCCGAGCCCGACGCGGCTCGCCGCAGCGAACGTGTTGCAGATGATAGCGTCCACCTTCCGCTCCCTCAACTGACGCGCCAGCCACAAGGATTGCAGGGTGTGCAATCCAGGGTACTTCCTGCGGCGAGTATGAATCAGCTGTGGCCACGTGTCAAGTCCGAGGGAAGCGTAGTAGTCGTAGAGCTGCCCTCGCCCCGGCGTCATCATCACGAACCGCCATCCGGTCCGCGATGCCTGGACCATATCCACGATCGCCTTCTCCGCTCCGCTGACAGCCCGGGGGTTGAAGTGCGCAATGAGTATCGTCCTCATATGCGAAATCGCCTGCGGAGTTGACGCAGAAGTGCATATCCCGGGATCTTCTCCAATCTGTGCCTCAGCGCCTGCACTTCATCATGAAGCGTCTCAATGGTTCCTCGTGCCGCCGCAAGCTCCATTCTGAGCTTGCGCTCGTCCGCATCGCTTGAGCTGCGGAAAGTGCGGATAGTACCTGCCCAGATCGAGAAGTGGCAGTTCTGCCGTCGCTTCGAGATCCTCGTCAGCCAGAATTCTCGCGGGAAGGGACTTCCCGTCATCCCAGCCCTCCTTCTTCACTCGCAACATCGCCTCGATGAGCCTTGTCAGCCTGTCCGTAGCCGTCGAAGTGCCCGCAGCAGGCAAGCTGTTCACCAAGAAGGAAATTCTGAAAATCCATTCTCGCCGGCGGCGGATCGAGAAGCTGCGAGACGACAGGATCGATGTGACGTTCCGCCGAGATGGTCCAGGATGATTCGAAGTAGTGGGGGCAATTGTGATAGTCCAGCAGCGCGGTCGGCCTCTCCACGAGCATTGCTTCCAGCATTGAGGTCGACGGGGTGGTGATGACTGCGTCAACCTTGAGAAGGACCTGATGGAGTTCTCCTCCGGTGAGGTCCGTGAGTGTGTTCGACACGCCCAGGCTTTGATGCAATTCCTGGGTCAACCTCCACACAACGTCACAGTCGGACCTCTGCTGGAAGTGGTTCTTCAGGTCGCGCAGTGATTGCAGCGTCGTCTTCACCTGCTCGGGTGTGAAGCCCGGGGTCTTCGCGGTCATCACAAGAATCCGGGGCTTTCGACCTCCCCGTGGGAGCAGCCTTGTCTTGCCTTCGCGACGCAGGAGGAGGAGGTTGTCCATGCGGGGCGCTCCGACGATTTCGCACCTTCCCGCATTGCCCCACGACTCCATGATCCGGGCATCCCGGCGACCGAGGCACGCTATTTTATGAGAGAGTGCCGGCTGATTCAGCGGAAGGGCACGGCCATCAACCGGACGGCCATTGCGCGTGTACTCCCAGGTTCGTCTCCATTCGAGAATGCCGTCCATTACCTGCAAAGTGGCGACACCGTTCTGGCGTGCAACCCCGATGAGGTTGGCAAGCTCGCAGTAATGCTCGTCGAAGGTGATGACGAGATCGGGTTGATATCGGAGAATCGTTCGCGGATCGTAGGACTCGTCGTAGACGTAGCGCCCGGCAAAATGGCGCTCAAGGGACCTGAAATGGTGCACCTTGTACTGACCCGTGAGAACGACGATGTCTGCCTTCTGGGTTGACATAAGTCCAATGGAATGCGAAAATGGAAGCAGCTTTTAATGTATACACTTCTTGCCGAGCACATCTTGTGCCACAGATCACTCGCCCAAAGCGCGGGATTTGCGCCACAATGCGGTATCCGGCGCTGGACGGCTCGTTCCAATATACTGGGAGAGCGAAAGGTTAGCAAGGATACGCAGAGGGGGCCGCGAAATGCTTCAGAGTGGGGGAAAAGGGTGGCAGTGGGATGACCCTTCGCATCCCGCGACGGACGTTCTGAGGATCAAGGCTGAAATCTTGTGCCAGGTCACCGCAAAAGGAGCATCTTCCGAGTCAGGCGTTCGCCCGCGGCGTGCAGCACAAGGAAATATGTCCCGCTTGAAAGGCCGTCCGCATTCCAGTGCACGGTGTGCGGCCCGGCCGGAAGCCTTTCGGAAACCAGTTCGGCAACCCGAACCCCCGCGGTGCTGACGATGTATCCTTCGGTCGATGCCGGAGCGCTCAGTTCGAAACTTATCGTTGTTGTCGAGTTGAACGGGTTCGGGTAGTTTTGCTTCAGCGTGAGGTTCCGGGGGAGGACCGGAGAATTCTCAACGCCCGTCTTTGGAGGCAGAGATTCCGGGTCCTGGGCAAGGACGACAAACACGCCGTAGTACGGGGCTGTATGGATCGGAGGCGTCACGGGCGTTCCCTCGGGCCTGTCAGTCACAAGTCCCGTCATCGGGATGGTAATCGTACCGCCGGTGTATGTCCCTGACACGACATCCGGCCCGTAGAAGTTCAGAGCATCTTTGACGTAGTAATCGGTGCCGGGAGCGAGAATGGAGGAGATGTCAACCTCGATGGATGAGCTCCCGTCCCAGTTGTACGCGATGATGTGCCCGCGTCCAGGTTCATAGGCGTTGGGGCGCACAAAGATATCGTCGGGCCGCGACGGCCAGCTTTGATAGTAGGTGTTGGAAGGATAACTGCCCGACGTCAACCCCCTCATCTGTCCAAAGAACACATTGTTTGTGATCGTATTGTTGACGCTGTTGAGCATCATCGAGTAGAATCCGGGTGACACCCAGAAGTTCCCTTCCATAACAAGGTTGCTGGCACCAGCCGTATGACCTATCGCATTACACTGGTTGAATGAGGGGGTCGACGAGTAGTACGTGTAGTTGTTCCTGAACACGTTATTATCTGCCGTGTGGACGTCATCGCCTCCAAGGAAGAGATTGGTCCTGAATTTGTTGGCCTCGTAGAACAGCCCGTTGTTGAAGATGGCGTTCCCTTCAAAGGTCATACTGTCAAGGTCTGCGCCTCCGCTTTCGTACGCATGGATTCCGTACGACCAGTTGTGATGATACACGTTGTCACGGATGAGTTTTCGCCCCGTGACATTCTGGATATACGAGCCATACGCACCACCGGCTCTTTGTGTCTGCCTCCCATTGTAATAGAGCAACGACCCGTACACCTCGGCGTCAATGGCATCCTTGAAGGGATTGATGCCGCTGCCGAGGCAGTCATGGACTACCATGTTGATGCACTTGATCCCGGGAGCACCGATGACAACGCCTGAGGAGTTTGTGAGATTGGTTGATATGCTCCTGACTTCCAGACCCCAGAACCACGTGTACCCCCCTCCGATCGCCAGGATCAGTTCACCGCCGGTTCGGTCCTCAAGGGTTGCGCGACCCCCGCGGTAGTTGCGCACGATGATCGGGCGCGAAGCCGTTCCGACGAGACGGCTCACGAAGAAACCCGGGTACACACCCTCGTGAACCCAGATCGTGTCTCCTGCGACGACCTGGGCAGGATGTGAAAGCGCATGCGCTATGGTCCACGGGTTGGCGACTGACCCGTCACCTGAAGCCGAGCCATTCGTGGTGACATGAAACTGACCAGCCCTCAGCCCTTGCGTCCCGCAGCACAACAGAACGAGGATCGGGAGGAATAGAGCAGGCAAGACGGAACGAGAGATGCGGTTGCTGTAGGTCCATGACATGGGGAGCCTCTTGCGCGAGTCACCAACGAGTTCATTTGCTGAGGGTGATTGGGGCAAGACATGTGCCACGGAAGCAACGTCGAATCAGTGATTTCCTCTCAATCTGGTGGTATGAGAATTAATGCCTCTTAATGCTCCCAGGACTATGTGTAGTCATATGAATTGGCCGGGCGCCTTCTTTGGGCCTCGTCGGCGGAAATCGCAATAGGACCGGTGGATCATCGCACCAAGATCATTCGCTTTGTTGCGCTGAAGAGACCCGAAGTGAGGCGGCAGAAGTATACGCCGGACGCCTGGCCCGAAGCATCCCATTGCACGGCGTGACTCCCAGCCTCCAGGTCTCCAGCCCACAGCGACGCAACACGTTTTCCCAGCGCCGAGAAGACTTCCAGGGACGCGTATGCTGACTGTGGAACAGAGAAGTTGATCACAGTAACGGGATTGAAGGGATTGGGGTAGTTCTGCTCCAGACTGTATTCCGTGGGAACCAGGAGGTCGTTTTCCACCGAGGTTCCCGTGACCGCGGTCTGGAAGGAAACCAATTCGCTATAATCACCCACCTCGTTGGCATTCTCACCGCGAACACGTAAGAAGTACCGTTGTGCAACATTCAGGTCTCCGAACATGGCGGACGTATCACCCGTCACGGTCTCCAAGTCCACGGCATTGAACAGACTGTCCACCGATAGCTGGATACGGTACGTTTCCGCGTCTTCGGCCCTCTCCCACTGCAGGAACACATCAGTCGGAAGCTCTGATGCCCCGTTGAGGGGCGCGAGTATCCTGGACTTCGTAGGCTTCACCGTGAAAGAGACATTGACGGCTTCGACTACAAAGCCCCATGTGCTCGAATGTAAGAACCGAAGGGTATTCGAGCCGCTATTCCAGCAATCTGCGGATGTCCGATATGTGATTGTTGAAGTGCGTTGATCATTTGTGTTCGACGACTGATTGCCAAAAAGTAACACGGAATCACGATCATTCACGTACAGCTTCCCTTCATCCGAGGCGTCGGCATCATAGACCTGCAATGCCACGATGGCTGAGACGGCACGCTTAGGTATTTGAGTTGTGATCTCCGCAGCTTTCACTTCCGGTGGTTGTCCCTGCAAGCTCAGAGGAAACGAGGTTTTCCCTGCAGAAACCTCAGTCGTAAAATCCCAGGTTGGACTGAACGGTCCCCATTGATCTCCTGACGCCGCCCTCACCTTCCAGAAATAGAGGAAGCCTTCTCCAAGAGGCCCAACCTCCCGAGACAGTGACGTAAGTGTTGAATCGCGCAGCAGTACATTGTTAAAAGAAGAATCGCTGGCCAGAACGAGGTCGTACAACAATGCTCCGGGGACATTTGACCACTGAAGCGCAGCAGCAGTCGGAACACCCACCGCATGATTCGAAGGCCACAGGAGCAAGGGAGCTGGTGTCGCCGAACGCACTACCAGATCCGCAGAGGCGACGGTGCTTCCTCCGGGTCCAGTCATCGTCATTGTGAATCGGGACGTCACCGTTGAGAAGACTTCTTGAGTCCCGGTGGGCGACACTGCCCCTATGCCTTGATCGATTGATACGCTGGTAGAGTTGTTCGTTGTCCAGGACAGTGTAGCGGAGCCACCGCCGGAAGGCAGCGTGTCAGGTGACACGTTGATTGTTCCCGTTGGCTTCGGTACTGGGGGTGTAGAACCGAGGACGACAAACACGCCGTAGTACGGTGCTGTATGGATCGGAGGCGTCACGGGCGTTCCCTCGGGCCTGTCAGTCACAAGTCCCGTCATCGGGATGGTGATCGTACCGCCGGTGTATGTCCCTGACACGACATCCGGCCCGTAGAAGTTCAGAGCATCTTTGACATAGTAGTCGGTGCCGGGAGCGAGAATCGAGGAGATGTCGACCTCGATGGATGAGCTCCCGTCCCAGTTGTACGCGATGATGTGCCCGCGTCCAGGTTCATAGGCGTTGGGGCGCACAAAGATATCGTCGGGCCGCGACGGCCAGCTTTGATAGTAGGTGTTGGAAGGATAACTGCCCGACGTCAACCCCCTCATCTGTCCAAAGAACACATTGTTCGTGATCGTATTGTTGACGCTGTTGAGCATCATCGAGTAGAATCCGGGTGACACCCAGAAGTTCCCTTCCATAACAAGGTTGCTGGCACCAGCCGTATGACCTATGGCATTACACTGGTTGAATGAGGGGGTCGACGAGTAGTACGTGTAGTTGTTCCTGAACACGTTATTATCCGCCGTGTGTACGTCATCGCCTCCAAGGAAGAGATTGGTCCTGAATTTGTTGGCCTCGTAGAACAGCCCGTTGTTGAAGATGGCGTTCCCTTCAAAGGTCATACTGTCAAGGTCTGCGCCTCCGCTTTCGTACGCATGGATTCCGTACGACCAGTTGTGATGATACACGTTGTCACGGATGAGTTTTCGCCCCGTGATATTCTGGATATACGAGCCATACGCACCACCGGCTCTTTGTGTCTGCCTCCCATTGTAATAGAGCAACGACCCGTACACCTCGGCGTCAATGGCATCCTTGAAGGGATTGATGCCGCTGCCGAGGCAGTCATGGACTACCATGTTGATGCACTTGATCCCGGGAGCACCGATGACAACGCCTGAGGAGTTTGTGAGATTGGTTGATATGCTCCTGACTTCCAGACCCCAGAACCACGTGTACCCCCCTCCGATCGCCAGGATCAGTTCACCGCCGGTTCGGTCCTCAAGGGTTGCGCGACCCCCACGGTAGTTGCGCACGATGATCGGGCGCGAAGCCGTTCCGACGAGACGGCTCACGAAAAAGCCCGGGTACACACCCTCGTGAACCCAGATCGTGTCTCCTGCGACGACCTGGGCAGGATGTGAAAGCGCATGCGCTATGGTCCACGGGTTGGCGACTGACCCGTCACCTGAAGCCGAGCCATTCGTGGTGACATGAAACTGACCAGCCCTCAGCCCTTGCGTCCAGCAGCACAACAGAACGAGGATCGGGAGGAATAGAGCAGGCAAGACGGAACGAGAGATGCGGTTGCTGCAGGTCCATGACATGGGGAGCCTCTTGCGCGAGTCACCAACGAGTTCATTTGCTGAGGGTGATTGGGGCAAGACATGTGCCACGCGTCACAGGCGCAATCGCCGATTCCAGCCTGCACGGAGGCCTCGGCTCGCCGATTTCCCACCGGGCTCAGAGCGATGTGGGGTCATACGTGGGCGCGCCACTTGCATGTCACATCCCGATGGCCTACCATTTTATGTTTCATTCAAGTTCCGTCAGACTATCAACGGTGTTGGATTTGAAAGGCGACCTCGGCAAAGATTTGCGACGATCGTACGCTCAAACCGCGGGATCCGGGCTGCGCCGGGCGGTCGAGCTTTATCGGTCACCGGGAGTGCATGCCGTGATAACGTTTCGGTTTGGCCAATGGCTTCGTGATCAGCACCTCCTTTTCAGGATCCTGTTGAAGCCATTGTATGCGCTACAGAATCACCGAATGATGGCCAAATGGGGAATCATGATTCAGCCCGGCGCGCAGATCGGAGGGGGCTTACACATCTATCACTTCGGGGGTATCTTCATCGGCGAGCAGGTCAAGATCGGCGAGAACTTCAGCCTTTCCCACGATGTCACGATCGGACTGGCCGGCGAGGGGCCCAGACGTGGAGCCCCCGTCATCGGAAACAATGTCTACGTAGCTTCGGGGGCAAAGATATACGGGAAGATCACTGTTGGAAACAACGTGAGGATTGGGGCGAACGCGGTTGTCGACCGTAGCATCCCGGAGAATGCCCTCGTTCAGGTGGTGAAGCCCCAGGTAGTCAGGTTCCCTACACAGTACGGTGGCAAGCCGCCAGCAGGCGACATGGCTGACACCGACAATTCTCCTACCTAGTCAAGCATCTTGTCCCGTTCCAGAAGGTACATCGCTGGCCTTTCAAGCGGTTACGCCGTCACGCTGGTGACCCTTGCTGTCGGTCTCTGGCTGACACCGTTCACGCTTGACTACCTGGATCGGGAGCGATACGCCCTGTTTGCCCTCACGAGCGACACACTGATGTTGCTGGGGTTGATCGATCTGGGAATCACGGCCAGTCTGCGGGTGCACGCTTCACGGCTTGAGGCCCGATCTCAAGGGGACCTGTTGAATGTGCTCGTGAGCTCTGCCTTCTTCGCTCAGCTCGGCCTCGTCGCGTGCGTGCTCACGGTCGGACTCGTCATAGCATGGGTCTTTCCGGGGTTTTTCAACGTCAGTAGTGACCTCGTGTCGGAATCTCGCTGGCTGGTGGCTCTGCTCACCGTTTCCTCGGCGATCTCTGTTGCTGCCCAGCCGTTCTCGGCCATACTCGTGGCGCAACAACAGATCCACATTGACAACGCGCTGCAGCTGCTGAATATCGTATTGCGGACGGTCATCACCGTCATCATGCTGGTGGCCGGCTTCGGAGTGCTCTCGCTGGCGGTTTCGTCCATTGCCGCCAAGATGCTGAGTTTGTGTCTCGCCTACCTGAGGGTGGCCCGGCTGCTCCCCGGCTCGAAAGTGCGATGGCGAAATGCTTCATGGCCCGCACTCGTCAACTTGTCTCAGGTCGGCCTGTGGCTCACCGTTGGCGGGATCGGCATGATAGCTTTCAATTCTCTCAACAGTGTCCTGACCGGGAAACTCATCTCGGTTGAGGGCGTGGCAACGATGGCGCTGACAAGCCGGGTGTACCTCATGGCAACGGGTTTTCTCGTGCAGATAACCGATACGGCACGTCCCATGTTGGGGCAATTGATCGGCCAGGAAGGGGAACAGGGTGCCTTGCGTGTCCATCGTCAGCTCGTTCGACTCTCGGGTGGCGTAGCGATTGCCGCGGTGGCCGCACTATGGGCGGCCAATCCATATTTCCTGACATGGTGGGTCGGGGAGTCATTCTACGGCGGCATGATTCTCAATTCGGCTCTCGCACTGAACCTGCTGATGCAGATGTGGATCGGACCCCACAGGGCGGTGCTCACCGCGAACCTCATTGTGCGTCCGCACGCCATCGCGCGTCTCATTGAAGGGACCCTGGCGACGATCTTCGGAGTTCTTCTCGGGCGAGAGTTCGGCATGGGAGGCATTGCACTTGGCGCCACGTGCGGGGTAGTTCTGACATCGCTGTGGTACGTCCCGTTTCGTTCGGCGAAGATGTTCAAGCAATCGTTTCTCCGATCCCTCATTGCTGACGCCGGGCCGCTGATCGTGATGTTGCCGGCACTGGGTCTGATCGGAGCGTTGCTCTCGAGCGCCGTACGTCCGCTCCCGAGCTTCTGGGCTGCCGCGTGTTCCGGCGCCGGGGTCCTGATTGCAGGTCTTCTCATGTTGTGGTTCATGGGGCTGGAGAATGCCACGCGGGCGAGAATTCGTGTGGAGGTCAGACATCTACTCAGGGCGAGACACTAGTCGGCGGGAGGCAGTATGAAGCTAATGTTAGGAGGTACTGGCGATTTTCTGGCGCGAATACCAGGCGCAGTTCGGCGGCGCTACCGGATAGCAAAGAAACCGGTCCTTACAGTAATTCGGGATGTACAGTTGTGGCCCCAGGTGAAGGTCGAACGAGAACTACTGAAAGTGGAACGCGAGCGCCAACGCCAGCACCGCCTCTCAGAGAATCCCCTGGTGAGCGTCGTGATCCCTACGTACAACCGGGCGAACATTCTCATCGACAGGACGTTGCCGAGCGTACTGAGTCAGACCTATCGGAACTTTGAAGTTGTCGTGGTGGGAGATTGCTGTACGGATGATACAGAGCGCCTTCTGAGGGCAATTCCGGACTCCCGGATTGTCTTTCACAATCTTCAGGAGAGAGGTCCCTATCCGACTGACCCGTTGAGACGATGGATGGTCCAGAGCGTGACACCCCTGAGAAAGGCGGCGGAGATTCTCAGGGGGGAATGGGTCGCGCATCTCGATGACGATGATGTCTTCACACCGGACCACATCGAGGTCCTTCTGGACTTCGCGATAAAGAACGACTTAGAACTCGTCTACGGGATAAGCAGAAGAGAGTACGCGGCGGGAATGTGGGAGAATCGGGGCGACCCCGATTTCGGGCTGGGCATTTGTCTGCCCTCGGCGGCTCTGTATCGGTCCTACCTGAATGTCATCCCCCACGACTTGGGTTCGTGGAAGATCGGGCTGGTTCACGACAAGCATCGGTGGAGAAGAATGTATCGGGCGGGCGTACGGACGGGCTATCTTGACCGGATCGTAGTCTCTTCTCCTTTGCGGCCTGGAACGAGCCGTGCGGACTATCTTGCTGAAGACCGTGTCTGATTTACAGTGAGGTTGTTCGCTGCCGCGCAACCTGAGCAAGATACCGGATCAGCTCCCGTGCGACGACCTTCCGTCCATATCCGTTCAGGTGGCCGCCATCGTCCGTGTACGCGTCATAGAGGCTGGTGGCCCGCTTACCCTGATATTCGAATTCGATCGCTTCCCCGTCCGGCCGCTTTGACTCGATAGCTTCGAGGTCAAAGAGAGGCTCCGAGCCGTATTTGCTCCGCAGCTTCGCATTATACTCATACCGCTTTGTCGCAGCCACGTCCCACTCATCGACTTTGCCCAGGATCTTCTTGAGAAACTGCTTCATGGGCGAGGTCCGCCGGGTGGTTGGGATGGTTACGTGCACAAATGTGGTGCCCGGAGATCTCCGCTTCACTTCCTCGATGCCTTGCGTATACCGGTTGAACATCGAGTCGACATCCGTCGTAGCCTTGACGTCCACGTAACAGAACTTCATCAGGGCGATGTCGAGCGAGCCGGATTGGAACTGCGCCAGCACGTCCTGATAGGCGCTGCACTTGGAACCCGGATCGGAGTTCTTCCCGATGAGGGATTCGGCGAAGAATGGCCCGTCCGCAGTGCGGGCTGCGGCGGGATCAACGACTGTAAACGGAACTTCCGGATGGAGGCTGGCCAGCTCGCGCACGCCATCAACGATATTGATACCAACAGATTGATGGCCGAAGTAGGTCTTCTGCAATGCCAGAACCCGAAGATCGTCGGCCAGAGCATTATCCTTCCACGTTGCAGGCATATCGTTCTCTGTTTTGCCACAGGAAAGCAGCACAAGTGAAGTTGTGAGAAGCAGGCCTGTTCTCAGCACATTACTTAACATAGGCCATTCTCCGGGTTTGCAGGAACTCCCCGGCCCTCAGCACATAGAGATAGACCCCGCCGGAGAGTCGTTCAGCCGAGAATTGAACGGCGTGTCGCCCGGCTGCGAGCGGGCCGTCGATCAACGTGGCGATCCGTTGTCCCAGAATATCAAAGATCGCCAACTCGACGTGCGTCGCGCTCGCGAGGGCGAACGAGATCACAGTGGACGGATTGAAGGGGTTCGGGTAGTTTTGTTCCAGAGAGGTCGCAGCCGGGATCGACATCCCGGGGTCGACCTCAGTAACGCCACGGAAGACAACTGCCAGGCTATCGATCCGGAAACCGCGCGATGTCGTGTGAGTGAACAACATTCTGTTCAGGCCATCCTGGAAGATCGCAGATGTGAGAACGTACGTGATCGGGGCGGCTGTCTTGGTGAACTCGGTTTGGGCTTCTGACCCGAACAGAGGCAATGGGGCATTCCCGTTGATGCTCAACTCCCCTTCTTTCGACGCATCCGCATCATACGTCCACATTGTGACGAACGCCGAGTCGGTCTCCCCCGGCTTCTGCACCTGAAGCTCGATCAACTGTTCCTCAGGAGGAGTCCCTTGCAGTCTAACAGGAAGCGTTGTCGCTGAAATAGGTACGGTCGCAAAAGACCACGTCTCAGACCAGCCACTTTCCCCTCCAACACCGCGCGATCGAACGCGCCAATAGTATGTCCTGCCGTGTAGAAGTCCTTGTGCTGAATAGCCGGGTGTGGCACCCGAAACTGCATCAAAAACAAGCACCCCGAACGAGCTATCCTGGGAACACTGAATCTGATAGCTGCTGGCATTCGCCGCGGCGTTCCAACGAAACGCCAATGATACCGGTTGGTCTGCGCTCCCGTCGGACGGATCCTGGAGCACTGGCATCGGCGGCCGAGGGGCCAGGACGACAGCAGTCGCTCGACGAGTTGTCGTTCCAACGGCGTTCGACAGGGTGAGCACAAAAGTCGTCGTCTGTGACACTGGCACGACCGCTGAGCCCGAGGCAGCAACCGCGCCAGGACTCGGAGCAATACCGATGGACGTCGCCCCGGTTGAAGTCCAGTTCACCGTAACGTTCCCCCCACCTGAAGCAAGCGTGTCCGGCTCAACAATAATCCTGCCGACAGGAGTGGTGCGAAAGGTCACCCGGATGCTGTCAACTCTGAACCCGCCGGTCCGTGTGTGAGCGTACAGCAGTCTGTTCGCTCCGTTACGGAAGAGGCCTGGTGACAGCGCGTAGGTGATGGGTACCACGACCTGATTGTTGGCGCTCTGCGCGTGCGGCCCGAACAGGGTCAGCGGGGTGTTGTCGTTGATGCTCAGCTCCCCTTCGTTGGAGGCATCCGCATCGTACACCCACATTGTCATGAAAGCCGAGTCGGTTGCGCCCGGCTTCTGCAACTGGACTTCGATCAGTTGCTCCTCCGGCGGAGTCCCAAGCAGGTTCACCGGAAGGGATGTCACGGGAATCGGGCCGGTCGTGAACGACCATGTCTCAGACCACGCGCTTTCTCCTCCAAGCCCTCGTGAGCGCACCCGCCAGTAGTAGGTCCTGCTGTGCAACAGTCCTGCCACCTGGTAACTGGGTGTGCCATCTTTCCCGGCATCAAACACGAGCTCCCCGAACGCAAGATCCCTGGACCCTTGAATCTGATAGCTGCTGGCGTTTGCCGCCGCTTGCCAGCGGAGCGTAATGG
Source organism: uncultured Ignavibacteria bacterium (assembly GCA_963701735.1). Classification (GTDB taxonomy): domain Bacteria; phylum Bacteroidota; class Ignavibacteria; order UBA10030; family UBA6906; genus CAWABB01. The sequence goes on from CAVPBI010000010.1 coordinate 592,753, forward strand.
AGGTGGGCTGGTTCAGGCTTGCGTTGGCGGGCGACTGAAGAGCCGGCACCGCAGGCTGGGGTGGCCGGACGACAACTGTCGCATTGTAGGACGAGGTGCCTGCCGTGTTCGTCAAGGTCAGCACGAACTTCGTTGTCTGCGACACCGGCACGGTTGTCGACCCGGAGGCGTTGACAGCGCCAACGCCAGGAGAGATATTCACGGATGTTGCGCCGGTCGACACCCAGTTGACGGTCACGTTTCCGCCGCTGGAGCTCAGCGTATCCGGACTGACGTCGATTCCGCCCACGGGAGTTGTGGTGGCGCGAGCCGTGGACACGACAACGAACGCTCCAAACCGTGGGGCCGTGTGGATGGGCCCGGTGACGGGTTTGCCGAGCGGGGTTGCGGCGCTCAATCCGGTCATCGGAATAGCTACGGTGCCGCCGGCATATGTCCCCGAAACGACGGCGGCACCGTAGTAGTTGAGTGCATCCCGGATCTCAAACCGGTCGCCGGAGCGGAGTATCGGAGAAAGGTCCACCAGTACGGAACCCGATTGGTCCCAGTTATAGGCGTACACGTGGCCCCGACCTTTCTCGTACACGTTCGACCGTACTATGATATCGTCGGGTCGTGAAGGCCAGCTTGTGTAATAGGTATTCGATGGATACGTGCTGGATGACATGCCGGACAGTCGGCCGAGGAAGACGTTGCCTGTGATAGTATTGTTTACACTATTCAGCATCATCGAATAGAAACCGGGAGATATCCAGAAGTTCCCTTCCATGGTGAGATTGGTGGCACCTGCTGTATGACCGATGACGTTTGCCTGATTGTACGATGGTGTCGGCGAGTAGTACGTGTAGTTGTTTCTGAACACGTTGTTATCCGCCGTATGGACATCATCGCCTCCCAGGAATACATTCGTCCTGAACTTGCCGGCCTCGTAGAATAGTCCGTTGTTGAAGACGGCGTTCCCTTCGAACGTCATGTTGTCAAGATCGGCTCCCCCACTCTCGTAGGCATGAATCGCGTATGACCAGTTGTGATGGTAGATGTTGTCACGGATCAGTTTTCTTCCCGTCACGTTCTGGATGTACGAGCCGTACGCGCCACCTGCTCGCGCCTTCTGTCGCCCATTGTAGTAGATCAGCGATCCGTACACTTCAGCGTCGATGGCCTCCTTGAAAGGATTGATGCCGCTGGCAAGGCAGTCGTGGACGACCATATTGATGCATTTGACACCCGGGGCGCTGATGACAACACCTGACGTGTTCGAGAGGTTGGTTGACGTGCTCGTGACCTCCAGGCCCCAGAACCACGTGTACCCCCCTCCGATAGCCAGGTTAAACTCCCCGCCCGTTCGGTCCTCGAGGGTGGCGCGATCGTTCCCGAAGGCGCGCACGATAATGGGCTTAGAGGAGGTACCGGTCAGGTGGCTGGCAAAATGGCCCACGTAGGTTCCAGCGTGAACCCAGATTGTGTCTCCGGGCAGAACAGCCGAAGGGTGGGTCAGGGCGTGGGCGAGGCTCCAGGGCCGGAGAAGAGTGCCGGTTCCCGACGAGGTCCCTGCTGTGGTAACGTGGTATTGGGTCGCAAAGGCGGAGGGAGCCAGCACCGTCAGGAGGACGATAATGGCTCAAAGAACGCAAAATGATTGGATTCAGCTTTTGACACAGGGTGCTCTCCTCGCGGATCCGCCAAGCTACCCCGGTGAAGGGCCCCAGGTGCGGAACTCAGGTATTCGGAATACGGCAGACAGGAGGTATACAGTACCCAAAGAGGCAGAAAAAGTCAACATCAGCGGGTATCTATGTCTCTTGCCCAGTCCCGGTTCTTCTGGTACCAATCAACGAGCTTCTCCACCCCCTTTTCGAAGGAGGTCTGCGGTTCCCAGCCAAGGAGTTTGCGTGCCGTTCCGATATCCGCCCAGGTGGCAAGGACGTCTGCGGGATGAAGCGGCTTATGCTCCAGGCGGGCCTGTTTCCCGGTCAGTTTTTCGATGAGGCGGATCGAATCCATGAGGACATGGGGTTTGTCCGAACCCAGATTCACAATATTGTAGCCCTCGAGCTTCAGGCATGCGATCGTGCCGCGCGCGATATCGTCCACAAACGTGAAGTCTCTGGATTGGTTTCCGTCTCCGAAGACGGTGACCGGTTTCCCCTCGCTGATCCACTGTGTGAACCTGAAGAGGCTCATGTCGGGTCTGCCGGCGGGGCCATAGACTGTGAAGTACCTCGGGATGGCGATATCGAGTCCGTAGAGATAGTGGTAGGTGTAGCAGAGGACCTCGCCCGCCTTTTTTGACGCCGCATAGGGTGAGAGCACTTTGGCGGTATCCGCATCTTCACGGAACGGGCGGGGATTGTGGGCCCCATAAAGGCTGGATGTCGAGGCCATGAGGAACTTCTTGACCCCGTGGGTCCTGCAGAGTTCGAGGAGGTTGAGGGTTCCCGTGATATTGGTATCGACATAGACCCAGGGTTTTCCACCGATTGTCGGACGCCGGCTCTTGCTGCGAGATTGATGACAGCGTCGAAGGGTCGCCCCGAGTTGCTCTTTTCCTTCGCAAAGACAGAATCAAGCGCCCCTTTCTCGCTGATATCCGCCCGCCGGAAGGTGAATCCCGGTGTTCCCTCGATTTGCCGCAGCCGCCACTCCTTCAGGCGGACATCGTAGGCGTCGTTCATGTTGTCGATGCCGAGAACCCTATGGCCCTGTTCGAGAAGCTGCAAGCACACCCTTGACGCGATGAAGCCAGCTGACCCGGTAAGGAGATATGAAGACATCGAGACACTCCTCGCTATGATCAAGCTTGACTACGCAAATATATGGGAACCTGTGACACAAAAAAATCATCTTCAAGACTTCAACAGATTAGAACCCGCCCACAGCTCTTGTGTGGATCCCGCGATCCTCCCCTCCCAGCAAAGGGCAAACGGGTTTCTTTGCGCGGAAGTAAAAAGGTGCCAAAAAGCTATCCATGAATCCTGTCCGCCGGGTGGCCGTATTCATGCTGCTCTGTCTTCAGGATCAGGTTGTAATGAATTCGCATTTGTTCAGCCACTACCTTCGTACTAAAATGGTCAACTGCAATCTGGCGAGATGCACGGCCATACCTCTCCCGCCTGCCCCGATCAGCAACCAACTGCGAGATTGCTGACGCAAGCGCACTTGTATTCTGAGCCGGAACCAAGAGACCATTTACGCCGCTCTGGACTACTTCTCTGCATCCGGGTACATTGGTCGCCACAAGTGGCAACCCCATTGAGGCTGCTTCCAAGAGCACTCGCGGGATTCCTTCGCGGTAATGCGTGGGTAGGACAAAAATGTCACTAGCCGCAAGGATCGGCGCGACATCTGCAAGGTTCCCCAACCAGGTGACCACTCGTCTCATTTGTTCAATCTCGCCCTTTTTCAACCTATCCAGACTTTCGACATCATCAGAGCCTGCGAGTAGAAAACGCACCTTACCATTTGAGCCGGAAAGCAACTCGGCTGCTCCTGAAAAATGGAGGATCCCCTTGGATCTAATAACCCGCGAAATCATGGTGACAACCACCGTATGCTCTGGAATCCCCATATCCTCTCTAACCTTATCGCGAGTGCTTCGAAATCGATCGGGATCGAACAGATCAGTCCTCACTCCAGAGCCACGGATAATGCGTGCCTTGGAACTTGGTACGATATTTCGATCTACGAATTCCCAGAGGTCATCTGAGTTTTGAAAGATGGTTAGTGTAGAGAGACGCGAGATTAGCCTCTGGAGTTGCTCATATATGATCCTGACAAGCCTTCTTCGGATGCCTTGGTCAATGTAGAGACTCCCAAGACCCGGAAGCGTAGCTATCACGACCGGAACCTTCGCCGCATACGCCGCAATTCTCGCGAGCACGCTTGGCTTGGTATCGAAGACGTGGACGATAGCGGGGCGGATTTCCGACAATAGGTGAGTTAGTTGGAAAATGGTCCGAATGTCCGCTATCGGGGCGACACCGCGAGATAAGTTGTAGCAGTGATACGAGATCCCCAGCTGCTCGAAGCTCTTCGCAAGGTCGCGGCTGGATCCCATCACGATGATATCAAACTCATGTGCAAGTATTTGGATCACGTCGAGCCGCGCATCCACATCCGGGCCGCCTACCAAGACCAGTCTTGGAAGCGTTGAGGGTGATTCGACTGACTTCATCTTGGAGTTCCGCATGCACAGATCAACGAAAGGCAGCTGAAGAGTACCTTGACGATGTGTGGGATCCTGGGATTCAAGTTAGGACGTCTGGTTGATCGAATGAGGCATTTCGTGCCCTAAGTGAGCAAGACGAAAGGGTCCAGGCATCGTTGTTGAAATTGCTTTGAGCCGGACTGAGGTCACCTCCAACTCGTCAAGCCAGTTGTGCGAGTTGACCTCGCCTACACATATGCACAAGTGAGCTATCCACGTAGACATACCCACGACCCAGGGGGATTGGGGAATCCACACGCATCGTGAAGTGATCCTATCCGTGCCTACGAAAAATGGATTCTAATATTGGCAAGCGTGGCCGAAATGCAGTAGGATTCCTCCACTTTCTTACGACCGCTTGCGCCCATGCTATGAGCGAGGCTTATGTTCTCTCGAATCACATCTAAAGCGTCTCGCCATTCCTGTTCGTTTGAGGCAAGAAAACCATTTTGCCTTGGTTCTACAACATATGTGTTCTCACCTATAGGTGAAGCAACGACCGGTTTCCAAGATGCCATGTACTGGATCAGTTTGAAGGCACACTTTCCTCGGGACATTGAATCATCAAACAGTGGCATAATGCCAACGTCGATCTGCGCCAGCTCATCTATTTCGGTTTCACTTGACCAATCCCGAAATTCCAAGTTCGGTATCCTAAGGGTCGCGCGACTTCCGCCGATGATATGTAACTTGGCCCGGTTATCCACACAGTACTTCGCGAGCACACCCTCCACCAATTTCAGGTGTTTCGTTTGACCCTTGGAACCGATCCAGCCAATCGTGAATAGACTGTTACTGGATCTAGCCTGGGCCTCTGCGGGATACCTAGATAGATCAATGGCGGTGGGCACTAGATATACGGCCTGGCAAAATCGCTTAGCGTAGTCCGCAATGTAATGACTTCCGGCGATGACGGCACTTGCTCTGGAAAAAAGGTCCGGAAACTTGTCCCCTACTACGTGCTGGATCAATTTCCCCCGTGTTCCATCATACGTATGATAGAGCGGGTCATCAAGATCGAAGATGAAGGGAACATCTCCGCGCAACAAACCCAGTTCCAGCCCTGCAGGAGCAAAGGGAAGACACTCCTTCTCGATCACGAGAAGGTCGTATTTCTTAGACTTCCAGAGCGCGCTGAGTCTTGACCAATAGCCCCGCAGCACTGGAAGTGGCAACGATGCTATTCTGTCAAAACGCTTGTGAACATATCCGACCGGAAATAGAGGACTCACATCACATTGAAATCCACGATTCCTTAGGTATGGAATGTACTGCAGGGTTCGGTATCTCGAACTTGCACCATCTGCGTGATATCTTGTCAGGAATAGGATCCTCATCATACGGATTCAGTCGGTTGCTTGACAACAATTTGCGATTGCCGCGTGACAGCCACCTCTCTGATCAGAGAGTTCTTCATATGTGAGCGTTCTTCTTCGACCAAGGCTTCTCGATGACAATTGCGCGGCTCGCATGACACACGATCCTCCGAAGGAATTGGACCCAGAGAGCAGATCGTCGATGTGTCGAGAAACAGTTATCCGTTCACGCTGCCATGTTCATGCATGCTTCTGACGGAGTGCTCCTTAATCGAGGAGAATGCCTTCAAGGTATAGGTAGCATCGGAGCGGGCCAAATTTGCAGTAACGAGCCCAAGACAAGAACTAGTCCGCTACAGAAGGTTTCACAACCTGAAAGGAAGGGCGTCAACGCCGCGACCTTGAGACACCGAGACCCAATTGCCCCAAAAAGATATCCACAAGCTGACTGCGACATCTGGTGAACCCACATCAGGCGGTTCCCCGGCCAGCCAAAGAGAATGTGCGCACTCGAGTCGGATTCAGATCTAGCAACCACTCCCACTGGTGACCCATGATGGCCACTACTCTTCTATGAGGACGCGAACGTTCGTCATGGGCGGGATGTATGGAGACATATCGAACACATTCCTGCTAATCCGTATGTACCCGAGTTCTCCATCACCACTCTTTGTCGGCCACACTTCAAGTGTCCCCCCCATATTCCCAAGAATCCTAGACCCTTCGATAGTGATTGAAATCGGGTGCGAGTCGCGGTCAAGGTTGGCAAGGACGATTTGCACGCCGAGGTTCGCGTTGTCCAGAATCTCACAATTGCGTACAACGCAGCCTACAAGCTGTTCGTCCCGCTCGTTGGGTTCAAAGTCGATTCCAGATTCTGGTGCAGCTCCCTTGGTCTGGCGAAATACACAGTCCTCGATAAGCAAGTCCCTTGCGGAAATAACGCTGATGCCTTGCCGGAGATTGTTCTCGCACACAACATCCTTTATGTGCACAGTGTCACAGAAAGTCATGCTTGTGCCGCGGCCGACATAGATGCCGTCGCCACCACTGCCCGCTATCTCTAGCCCGAACACTTGGATTCCCTGGCAACCCGTGAACGCCAAACAATGTCGCCACTCCGACTTCGTGTACGCAGGTGACATGTAGTCCTGCTTTCGCATCTCTAGCCTTGCGCCATATCCTATTAGGGTTATTCTTCGCTTTCCACTCGCCCGAAGCAATGCATCACCAGGTGCATGAAAGGAGCCTTCACGAGCAGCGACAATCACTCCTGGTTCGAACAGAATCTCCTGATCTGACTCAAGCAGAATGGGATCAACTCTCCATGGTTTCCCGACATTAGGGATGGTCAGTCTCTTCGCACCAGATCGAATCGCCGCCTGCAGGCCACTCGTTGGATTCTGTTCATCGAAGCCCCACCATACCGCATCTGCATCAGTACGTATGCCCTGCCCGACTTCGCGAATGGCGATTGAGTCCGGCTTGATCTTCAGCATAAGAGACTGAGGGTTGACGAGGGCAGAGTCACTTGGACTCTGATTGCAGCCGGGAACCAGTGTGGATACTAAGCCCGTTAACACTATGACGATCAGCATGAAGTGGCTCTTCAATGAAAGCCTCTACGTTCTGGACAATTCGTGCGGCGCATTGACTCTCTTGCCTCAGAGTCTGCAATCTGTGTGCCGACGCGGCCCAGCACCCCCAACCACAACACAGGACAACCCCCTGCTTATCGGGATCTGAGGCAGAAGCAAAGCGAGAAACTACTGACCAAACCCAGGTGTGCGGCAGGAATCAAAGGTAGCATCCGCAGGGAGCATCCGGTCCGCCCGATCAGAGAATCATGTGCAATCATAGCATCCAGTTTCGGTCAACTGCTCCTCAATCTCGAATTACCCGGCATCGATCGAATACGAGCGGCCGGATAATCGGACCCCACAGCAAAGACCACACATGCCCTGGGGCGCGTCAATAATCCCAACCGTACGGTGGCCTGCAAGAGAGCGTTCCCGTTCCATCTCGGGACTGCCGAAGAGTCTGAAACTCTGTCAAGCCACGGCGTCAGTCCCGAGAAAACTAGCCTTCATGCGTTCAATACGTTGGGCGGAGAGTATCCGTCGTTTGTCTATCATGCGATCAAGGGAACGGAGATCGATGCGACGTTGGGATTGAATCGCTTTGCGCTTTCTCCAGATCTGCCGCCACGCCCGCGACGCATCCCACTTGGCCCGCCAAGCCACCTTCCCTTTTCCCCGAGTGGTCCAATATGCCACCCATGCAAATGAATATGCGATATGTTGCGGGCTGTATTTCAAGAGCATCCATGAAGGCATGTTCTTGAAGAACACCCATTCCTTGTTGCGGAGTATGTGGTACACCACCATGTCGCTATCGACTCCTCCCGTGGCTGACCCATAATGATAGACGATCGCGCTTGGGACGTACCGACATGTGTACCCTGCCAGTTGTATCCTGAAGCCTAAGTCAACGTCTTCGTTGTTGAAGAAGAAATCATCATCCAAGAAACCCACCTCGTCTAGAACACTTCGCCGGTAGCATCCGGCTCCCCCTGATGGGCAGAAAACATCCTTTGCCGATTCGTGTCTGCTCTTGTGGTCACCTGCTCCAATTCCAAAGCCTGTGCCAAAGGCAGAATAACCACACCCACAATTGTCAACTAGCTCGTGGCGATCCATGCGCAACATCCTAGTCGCCCATGAGCCAACGTCTGTTGTGCTAGCCTGAATACTCTCGTGAAGTTCCGAGAGCATATCGCAGTCTACAAACGTATCATTGTTCAACAGCATAATGAAATCTCCCTTGGCCGCCCTGATTCCCTTGTTGTTGCCACTGCAGAAGCCAAGGTTCGCCTTAAGGGCAATGACCTGAACCTCGGGGAATTCGCTGGATGCCAGCGCGATGGATCCGTCCGACGAACCGTTGTCAACAAGAATGGTTTCGAAGTCCTGAAAAGTTTGACCACGCAGTGAACCTAGGCAATCCCTGAGAAATTGCGCACCGTTCCAATTCAAGACGATAACTGAAAAGAAAGGCTGCAGCATTGGTGCTCTAGATAGCCCCCGAATGAGCGCCCGGCAGGCGTTGGACGAACTGGCGCAAATTGAGCTGCTCCGTCAATGCGAAGCAACGATCAGAAGAGTCACTCGTCCCCCGGTCGAGAACGAAGCCATGCGACGGAACGCGCCATACTAGCCACAAGTGTTTTGACTTCACCCACTTCGAGCAGCCCACACACCGCCAGATATGTGATCCCCCCACCGAGGGCCGATACTGCTATTCTACGAACCTGGTGCCAGAGAAGCTGGTCGCCAATTGGATTGCGCATTTCTACCGACAGCCACCCCGCCACGAGCAAGACTGCCAGTGTAGCCAATGACACTTTGGCAAGGTAATTGACTCCAAAACCTAACTGCCATTTGCGCATGACGAATGCTCCCATGATCGCGACGTCCAAACAAAGAGCTATGCTATAGCCAAGCGCAATGCCCTCGATGCCAATCCATTGCGCAAGCACAACGCTCAAGGCTATGTTCACAGTCATGCGTGCTATTGCCGAGGCCATCGGGGTTACAGTGTCGTGGGCAGCATAGAACAGTCGCACGATCACTTCGCGCAAACTGCCAGCAACCAGAACGACTACATAGTATGCAACAACGGTAGCGGTAAGGTCGGATGCGGCTTCTGTGAAAGCACCGCGCTGAAACGCGAGCTTCGTTACTGGCTCTCTCAATACGAATAGGATTGCCATGCAGGGCATGGCAACAAATACAGAGAACTTAAGAACGGAAATGGCATCGCTCCTAGCACGTCCCACATCACCGTCGGCAAGCGTTCGGGCCATCTCAGGAAGAACCACGGTTGTGATCCCCCCGACCAAGAGAGGCGGTACCACGAACACCAGCCTTGACGCAAAGTTCAATGCCGACACACTTCCAGCTCCCATCCCAACGGCAATGACACGTTCAGCAAGGACAACTGCTTGTTGCATTAATAGTGTGACAATTGGAGGCCATGAGAGGCGAAGTACCTTGAGAGTGCTCTTGTCTACCCGGAAGCTCCTTAGGCTGAATTTCTGCACCCTCCTGAGAGAGAATAGGAGCACGACGACCTGCAAGAAATAGGCGCCAACGGAGCCTACTACAAGAGCATAAACAGACAGTGAGTCTGAAAGAACGATGATTGCAGCTATCGTCGCCAGATTGAACACTACTCCAAACAGAGCCGGGACAACATAGCTGCGATACGCATTCGCCACCGCAGCCAAGAGTGCACCCGTGGTGCCAAGGATTGTTATGGGCGATAGTGTCCGAAAGACCGAGACAGTCAGATCGTGCAGGTCGATCGGCAGATTCGGAGCCAGAAGCGTAACCAGCCAATCAGCAGCCGCAAGCATGCTTGCCAAAAGCACCACACCCGCCAACGCAACGTAGAACAGGAGATTCCGTACTAGGTCCCAGGCTCGGGCTTCACCTGATGTGGCGATAGTCTCAGCCAAGACCGGAATAAATGCCATCGCGACTCCGTTCTGGATCAAAAGAACAAGTCCATTCGGAATCAAGATGGCTAGAAGGAAACTGTCGGTAAGTCCTGTTGCTCCGAATTCTGCGGCAATAGAGGACTCCCGGACCAAGCCAAGTACCTGTCCAGCTATGGTCGTCAGCGTAATTGAAGCATAGGCAGCACTAAATGCTGGCGACCTCTCGGAATGATTTCGCTCGGCCTGCATCCCTAAGTTCTGTTACTTTCGGCCTGGAAATTGAAGAGTGTCTTTTTCTCCCACATCAGCGAGCGCCCTCACCAATCCTTGTGACATCCAAAACAACCAACCAAAGACAACCCCTTCAAACGACGCTTCAACAGCGATGTTAATCAGTATGGCGACGAAACTGACAACAAACCCGAACGCCAGCGGCTCTGCCGGCGAGCCTCTGAGCACTGCCATCAACCGGTAGTTTTGCCTAAAGAAGAAGAAGAGGAGTGCTAGAAAGATTACTCCTCCCAATATGCCCGTTTCAAGCGCGGCAAGAAGATAGGCATTGTGCACAGAAAGGTCAACGAACTGCGTGAATCCCCGGTAGTTCCCTGCGCCAATTCCGAGCGGATTCTCCGCTGCAATTCTGGCGGCATGTTGCCAGAGTTCAAGGCGTGATGTGGTATTCGGATCGCCAAGGGTCAGCACGCGAGATTGAATATTGCTCGCGAAGGGATACCCTTCAAGGACGGAAGAGTAGACCAGGGTCAAGGCCACCGAGACGACTGCTACAGAGAGGATTGTTGCCACCAATGCCGAACTAAGACGCCGCGATGCAGCACCAAGTATTACCCACACGACAAGCCCCACAAACAGAGCCAAGTACCCACCGCGGGACAATGTGAAGAAGAACACCAGCATACCTGCAACTGCAGAAACCCCAGAAAAGAGCCGCAACTTAGGTGAAGTCGAATACACCGACTGACTCAGGTAAACTGGCACCCAAAGCAACATCATACTGGCAAAGTAGTTGGAACGGCCCCACGCGGGCGATCCCAAGCGAGTCACTTCAGACAATGCCGTCGCCTCATCCAGCGGTGGAGTGATAGCGGGAATCCCCACGTCGCCGAAAAACCAGATGGCTGAAAGCAAAATGGCGACGAACCCTAGCGCGAGGTAAAGCCCAATCACGTGGGTCAATGATTTGGCGTTCGAGGCGTAGTGGACGATCAAGTAATAGAAGGCAACGTTTTCAAGGATCGGGATGATGCCGCGAAGTGTGAGATCCTGACGTCTCGCCCAGAAAACGCTAAACAGATTCACCGCCACATAGGCGAATATAGCGATGTCCATCCCTGCAATCCGAGGGGCAACATCCTGATTCTTCAAGGCTGGACCACTAGGAACGCGATCACGCAACGGCCAAGCCCAGACCGCCAAGATAGCCAGCGGCAGGGCTAACTCTACGATTGAGAATGAATTGAAAATGCCAAACGGTATGTGAAACCGAAACGGGTAGGCCAAGCAGAGGAAGAGCACCGTCACCAGAATGCGGTCACCCGAAACGGGAAAGAGCGGAAGCAGGGCCAAGACTCCGCTCGCTCCCATCACCAGGCAGATGAATCCTGGGAGCGCATTTGTGACGAAGCAAACGCCGGCGGAGCTTATCAGAATTGAACCCAGCAGTCCCGCGAGTAGAAGTGGACTAAACCGCATTTGTCATCCCCCGTGAACTCCAAGTCAACGCCGGACCGGCTGCGCTCCAAATGGGACACAAAATGGCAGCGAAGTCATTTAACCTTTGCTCCGATCCGATGACCTGCCCCAACTGGTACGAAATTTTGAACGCCGGCAGTTAGGCCTCGTTACGAGTGCTGTCAGGCTACCCCCCTGCGTCGGTCTCAACGGGTCTCAGTTAGCACCAATGCAAATCGAGATCCAACTCCTTCCTCTGAGAGACTTTGATCTCTTTGGTGCAGGTGATACAAGATCGGCGCTAGTCGCCCCACGCGATCTGTACGTATGCGATGGCAGTAACAATGACCGCCGCCCCTACTACTATCGTAAAGGCATCCTTGAACGAGATCCATCCAGATTGCCCGACATAAATCACGTCTCCCGGAGAAAGCTTCAGATCGGACGGCCCCAGACCTTCAGGATCTTCAAGATCCAATGTCAATGATTCAAATCGCGGGCCGCTCGCCGTTTCATTGATCCGTTGAATCTTCACATCGGAAATTGTCCCTTCCGGTGACGGGCCACCCGCAAGAGACACGAGATTCATGAGGTCGATACTCTTGGAGATTTCATAACGACCCGGACGGACCACATTACCAATCACGCTGACCGTGATGGTGATCTCATTGGGCTTCGCGAAGTAGTAGTTCGACGTGGAAAGTGCCGTCGATGTCGTTGAGACAAAAGCACTCTTGTCGAGCTGTGCATAGAGATCGCCCGCCAGGAATGCGCACACCATGATCACAATGAATCGCAATGTGTAGGTCTTCATATGTCAGGTCCGTTTCTGTCGTCGCTGGGTGGGGCCGAGATACTGATAGTATCCCTTAGCGTTCGCCGAGTAGAACCCGTATCCGTCAACCCCGTACGGCTCACCAAGGGCATCCCTGGGTTCAAATTTGTTCAACACAACGCCCAGCACATTCCCTCCTCGCGCCCGCAACTGCTCTACGGCCCGCTCAAGAGTTGGAATACGTGTCTGCCCGACGGAGACAACGACGACAATGCCATCTACAACGTTGGCAAGCCCCATTGGGTCCGTGACGGCCATGAGAGGCGGCGTGTCGAAAATGACAACGTCGTACAGACCCTTGATGAGGTGAACAAACTCCTTCATCTTTGGAGACGCCATGAGCTCGGCAGGATTTTCCGGATTCCTCCCGCAACGCATAATGTCGAGATTCTGTAAGACATTCGTCGCAAGCACCTCTTTCAAGCTGGATTTGGACGACAGGTACTCTGTGAGCCCGGGCTCCTGCGGGAGCCGGAACAGCTTGTGGATCGATGGTCGACGGAGGTCTGAATCGACCAGAAGCACCCGCTTCTCTGTCTGAGTGAGTGAAATTGCGAGGTTCGCTGCCGTTGTCGATTTCCCCTCATCCACCCCGGGACTGGTAACCATGATTGTCGAAAGCGGTCCACCATTGCTAGTCGAGTCGAGACTGGACCGAAGATGCCGATAGGACTCTGAAACGGGGGAAAACGGGAGATGATGCGTCACGAGGGATGGATCCAGCCTCTTCTTATCGGCCCGATCCTGGCCATTTCCATCATCGATTTTGAACCTGGCTACCGTTGTCAAGGGAACGAACCCGTTCCTTCTCAGATCCGACGGCGTGTGAACGCGTACATCGAGGGAGGACCGCACCAGGACAAACCCAACCCCGAGAAATGCACCGACAAGGGTGCCCAACACGAGGTTCAACAAAACCTTCGGGCTCACCGGTTCAATCGGCACGACCGCTGGATCAATGATGGTGACATATCCGAACTCGGATTTCTCATTGATCGCGGCCTCGTTCGACTTCTCCTCGACCATCAAATAGGTCTTTTCCCTGCTCAGCCTGGCCCTCTGCAAGCGCGCAAGGTCCATGCTCTTGGCGGGAAGCTCGTTGAATCTGCCCTCATACAAAGCGATGACTCGATCAAGCGACTCCAAACGCGCGCGGAGGGCAGATAGCTCTATCTGGTTCTGAATGATCTTCTCTTTTAATGTACCCACGAAGGAAGCCTGTCCGTCGGCGCTGGGGCCGACACTGGGGAGGACAGTAGCAACATAGTCCTTCGTCCGCTCCTGAAGAGTGAGCCTGAGCGAAGCGATCTGATTCTCGAGCTCCTTCAACTTGTCAGAATACGCCCTGTCACTGGAGAGTTCTGGATTCTGCGCGATAATGACATCTCGCTGAACCTCAAGCTGCGCCAGCTGCTCCTGGAACAGTTTGATATACGAGTCATCCGAGGCATTGATCGCTCGCAGAGCATTCGGCTCCTGGGTTGCCAGCTCTTCTTTGTACCCGGACAGCATCTTTGACTTCGTCGCGATCTCCAGCTCGATGGCGTCACGGCTCGCCTCGATCTCGGCCAGTTGCTCGACCAACTGAGTCGCAGACGCGTCGAGCGAGACAACCCCCGCAGTCCTCATGTACTTCTGCAACGATTGCTCGATACTGTCCAGCGAGCGTTGCTTCGCCGTCGCCTGAGCCTCCAGGAATTCACGCATCGCCTTCGACCGAGCCCTACTCGCTTCAAGATTTCGCGCAGAGTACAATGTTGCGTACAAATTTGCGATGGCCGCAGCTTCCTCCGGGCTCGGGCTTTCCGCCGTTATCCGGATGATGTCCGATTCCCTTATTGGCATGAACTCCACATGTTTCTTGAGCCGCTTGACCACTTCCCGCCAGTCCGCCCTGCCATGCCTGTCGGAATCGGCATCTGTGGGCTTCAATATTGGCAGCAACGATCCCTTGACACCTCCCAGGGAGTCTAGCACTAAGAGCTGCCCGGCCACAGTCTGTGACATCGAAAACGACTTCAACACCTCCAACTCATTCGTGATCTTGGATGTCGGCGTCAAACCGGTAGCTTCCGCCGTCGTCTGAGGTCGTTTCTCAGACCTTGTGTCCACCGCCACCATCGCAGTGGACTCAAAGACAGGGTCAGTGAGAAAGGTGTAGAGAACCACAACCAGGAGAATCGCCAGGGTCGAAAGTGCGATCGTCTTCTTTCCCCGATTGAGAATGGCCAACAACTCATCAAGTCGGAGCATCCTGTCGCGCGCAAATGAAGCGGGCGGAGAAATTTGGTCTTCGGGTTTAACCACGGCTGAACTCTCTTGGGAAGGGTGGAGTGGTGGAGCGTAAGGGGAGGTAATTCAATTAAAATGAATCTTCAGACTTTCGCAACAGGGACGGCATCCAAAGTGAGCACCAATCCGGGGTGATGCCCGTCACACTTCCTGAACACAGGGAAGACTACCCCCCTCGTGACTCCTATCACGCTAGTCTCTATCAATACCCGCCCGTAATCAGGCTCTATGCGTATCTACGATGTCAGAAACTGCCTCGATCACGTCGCGGACGTCGTCATCCGACATTCGTGAATAAATCGGCAGCGAAATCTCCCGTTGGTACTCACCGTACGCAACCGGGAGGTCTTCAGGCTTGAAGCCGTAGAGGTCTCTGTAATAGGGGTGAATGTGCAGCGGAATGAAATGCACGCTGACGCCGATATTCCGCTTGATAAGCTCTTCAATAAACCTTGCTCGATCAATGGTTAGCCGGTCAAGGTGCAGGCGCAGCATGTAGAGATGCCAGGAGTGCAAGCATTCGGGCCGATCGCCGGGAACCTCGAGCTCCTGGAGTGCGGAGAACGCCGAGTTGAACATGCCGCGCGATTTCGGCTCGCCGCGATCGCATTCGCTCCGCTTTGCGAAGCTGAACGATGCCCATGGCGGCAGCCACATCCGTCATATTGTACTTGTATCCGGGAGCAATGATCTCGTAGTACCAGCTTCCCTCAGCTCGTGTAGCGCTTCCACGCATCCTTGCTGATTCCGTGAAGCGACATGATCCGGCACCGGTCGGCGAAGGCTTCATCATCTGTGGTGATCATCCCCCCTTCGCCGGTCGTTATTGTCTTGGTTGCATAGAAACTGAAGCAGGTAGCCTTGCTGATCGACCCAATCCTCCGGCCTTTGTACTCCGCGGGGAAGGCATGGGCCGAATCTTCGATAACCGGTATTCCCGCATCCTGACCTATCGCGAGCAACGCATCCATATCCGCAGGGAGTCCTGCAATATGAACCGGGATAATTGCCTTCGTTCGATGCGTTAGTGCCGCACGAACGGCATCAGGGTTCATGTTTAGGCACCTGGGGTCCGAGTCGACGAGCACCGGCCGGGCTTGAAAGTACCGAACGACCTCTGCCGTCGCCGCAAATGTATACGAAGGAACGATCACCTCATCCCCTGCGCCAACTCCCACAGCTTCGAGTGCCAGGTGCATCGCGGCCGTGCATGAGTTCACCGCTATCGCATGCCGCGCGCCAACATAAGCCGCGAACTCGGATTCAAACTGCTTCACCTTCGGGCCGGTCGTGATCCAACCCGATTCCAGGACTGCCTGGATCTCCTTCGACTCCTCTCCATCGAGGTCAGGAGCAGTGAACGGGAGAAAGGCTGTGCGCATTGTCACTCTCCGACTATGCTAGCTCAAACGAATGTAGTTCCATCGATTGGCAAAACATGAATCGTCACCTTCCGCCGATGAGATCCTGCAACCTCCAGCGACCCGCGAATCTGACCAATCCTTTGAGGAATCCAGCCCCGTATCCCAAGTGAATCAAGACGAACGCGAGCAAGAGCGATGGTATCGTCCCGACATTTCGCCTGCCAGCGACCAAGAAAGCGGCAATCATTGCAGCCGACACATACATGCCTGCAAGGAGCAGGAGTGGCCATCCCACTCCCGCGACAGCCCAAGTCAGCAGCGACGCTAAAAGGGCCACAACGAATAGCGGCGGCACGAATTGTCGAACGCTCATCTGATAGGGGTGCTTCTGCATCACCCTCACCTTCCAGAAGCCATACTGGAAAAACTGACTCCACAATGATCTAAATGTGCTGCGGCTGTAATAGTCCGATCGCACATCAGCCGCGAGGAGGATCTTCGCCCCCATCTTCCTGAGCCGATAGTTGTATTCGTCGTCCTGGTTGCGGACAAGTTCTTCATCATACGGACCTGCCCGTTCTATTGTCGTTCGCCAATATGCGGGGAACGGTACTGTGTCGGAGAATGCCGTTGTGTCAGGCGATACCCTAAACCTTGAATCCCCGACGCCAAACCTTGAACTCATGGCAACTGCAATTGTCTCCCCTGTCCTGGTGTGACCGATCGTGCGGACAGAACCACCGACACCGTCAACACCATCCCGTTGCAGGTGTACAACACACCATCGCACGTAATCACGTGCAGGGATGCAATGGCCGTCTATTCGGATGATCACATCCCCTGTGGCTGCACCAATTCCGATATTCATGCCAGTGGCCACGATGCCTCTGGGGTTGTCGAGCAACTGCACTCTGGGGTCGTTCCGTTGCATCGCACGAACCACGTCCCTTGTCGAGTCCGTGGACATCCCATCAACCACAATCACTTCCAGCTGATCTCGGGGATAGTCCTGGGCAAGCACCGCGCCCAGACTTCGATCGATGACAGACCCCTCCTGCCGAATGGGCATGATGACACTCACTCGAGGCAGCATCTGCGGACTTGTTGAGGTGGTGGTCATAAGGTGCGCTTGATCTTTCCGCTCTGCGTCTTGGGCAGTAATGTGACAAACTCGACAATTTGCGGGACTTTGAAGTCTTCCAGGAACTGCCGGCAATGGGCTTTCACCTCGCCCGCAGAAAGCATTCTCCCCTCCTTCAACACGATCTCCGCACGAATCGCCTGACCGAACACCTCATCCGGCACTCCCACAACGCGGTTCTCGAGAACCGCATCAAGCGTGTAAATCACGTTCTCCACCTCGACCGGGCTGACCTTCTCTCCTTTGCTCTTGATGACTTCATCGGATCGGCCGACAAAGTGAAAGTATCCGTCCTTATCCGTTCGAAACACGTCGCCCGTTCGAAGCACCCGCTCCCAGGGATATGGG
Source organism: uncultured Ignavibacteria bacterium (assembly GCA_963701735.1). GTDB lineage: Bacteria > Bacteroidota > Ignavibacteria > UBA10030 > UBA6906 > CAWABB01. Next base: position 610,446 of record CAVPBI010000010.1, read on the forward strand.
CCGGGTATCAGAACCTGTGCCGTGGTCTCGGGATCGTTCCAGTAGCCTGCCATCAACGTCGGCCCGCGCACAATCATCTCCCCGGCTTCCCCCCTCTCGAGCACTTTGCGCTCCGGATCCTCCAGCCACAACTCCACGTTCTTCATGCCGGTGCCCACGGATGTCGTGCGGGTCTCGATTTCCTCGGGGGGTAAGAACGTGGTGCGCAGGCACTCGGTGAGCCCGTGCATCAGGAATATCTTCGTCGCAGGAAACATCCGCCGGAGACGAGGAACGAAGCTGGCAGGCAATGCCGCCGCCGCGTTCGTGATGTAGCGGAGAGACGCAACATCTTCCGGAGCCACTCCCTCCAGCTTCAGGAGGATCGCCCAGATCGTGGGCGCACCCGCAAGTCCGGTGACACGATCCGCCTTGATCCTCTTGATCAGCTCATATGGAAACCCAAGTCCCTTCTCGAGAACCAATCGGGCACGCGTCCGGAATGTGGCAAGCACCTGCAGCAGCCCGTAGCTTGACGACAGCGGGAGGACATCGAGAATGACGTCATGCTCATCGTTCTCAAGGTACTCGACGATCGCCTCCACGGCCGTATCGATCGTGCGGTGGAGGTGCGTCACCCCCTTCGGGTTTCCAGTCGATCCGGAGGTGTAGATGATCGCCGCCAGGTCGTTGTCAACCAGGTGCGGCCGCGGCGCGAAAGGATGGCCGTCACAGATCGTGGCGAACGTGGGATGCCCGCTTCCGTCCGCCCCAACAATCACCACGCCTGGCTGGCCGGCCTCTGCAGGGAGCGCGTTCTGGATCGTCAACATCCGTTCTGCGGTGGTCACGAGGAAGCGCGGAGCGCAATTCTCCAGAATCCGCCGCATTCGCTCAGCCTGAGTGGCAGGATTGATGATCACCACGCAGGCGCCCGCTTCCAGCGCACCGAAGAACGCTATGACAATCTCAGGCGAGTTCTCGAGGTAGACCCCGACCCGGTCCCCCCTGCGAATGCCATTTGCCAGGAGGTACGAGGCCCACGACTCGGCCCGCGAGCTGATCTCGCGGTACGTCAGATGCACCTGGCCAGAGGTCAGGGCCACCTTCTCCGGCGCCCTCCGGGCCGCCTCCTTCAGGTATTCGTGGAGGAGCACCGGACTACTTCCCCCCGTTTGAGACCTTCGTCATAACGAAGGTGCTGATGCGTCGGAGCGTGTCGAAGTTGTCGGCAACAAGTTCATCGTCACGAAACTTGATGTCATATGTCGATCCCAGGAAGGAGATCAGCTCAAGGATCCCCGTCGAATCCAGGATCCCGGAACCTAGCAGCGATTGGTCCCTGTCAAGCGTAGCGGCGCCATCGAACAGGAAGTTCGACCGTATGAATACCAGCACATCCGTGGAGATTGCCTCTTCGGTCACGTTCCCCTCTTCGGAATTGGATACAGCGTCATTCATGAATCCTTTCAATATCGGTATTCAGGTGCAGATCATCAACATTGGATTCGGGCCGGCCGGCGATGAAATGCTGATGCAACAGCTGGCATGACACGATGCCCACCATCGCCATGTTGTCTGTGTTGCTAAACACGGTTTCAGGGTCATT